>NZ_UYXY01000023.1:0-1446 GCF_900625065.1 Prevotella marseillensis
AGAGAAATTCAGACAGGCCATCAAGGATTTCTTCGACAATATCGGAAACTATAAAGAAGAGTTGGAGTCACTTCTAACTCTCAAATTTCGTTTGTGTAATTCGCAAACCATTTCTTTTTAACTATAAACAAGTAATATTTATGAAACGAATTTTGTTATGTTTGATTTCGGTAATTCTGTTACCCTTATCTTATAGCTGCACCCTACTACGGGCACAAACATTGCATGCTATTATTTTTGCAGACACAAATGATCCTAACATTGGAATTTTTGACAAACAGGATTATATAAACATGACCATGGAGGTCAGCACGATTGCGTCTGCTACCGGCATGAAACTAAACAAGCATTTTTTCTCGGGAGAGAACTGTTCAAAAGCTCAACTGATAAAAGTACTTGACGGTCTTAACACTAATAATGATGACGTTATTATATTTTATTATTCCGGACATGGTACACGTTCATTAAATGACAGATCAGAATATCCCCAGATGTGTTTAGGCAGCCGCCGTGAAAGTGAATTCTTTCCTTTGGAATCAGTTCTAAATAAGCTGAAAGCGCAAAATGCACGACTAAAGATTGTTTTGGGGGATTGCTGCAATTCGATTTCTCCCGGTGTGACGTCAAAAGAATCAGCATCAAAAGGCTTTACAGTTCTTACGAAAGGTCCTGTCAATACATACACAAACCTTTTCATGAACTATAAAGGTTTTATAATTGCTTCAGGAAGCAAAAAAGGCGAAAACTCTATTACCTTATCTTACAATGACGGTTCACCAGCTGGAGGTGCTTTTACAATTTACTTTCTTAGTGCCTTACAAGCCGTTGTAAAGCAAGGACTCGATGCGGACTGGAATACAATATTCGGAGCAGCAACAGACATTACAAAAGAAAAGGCAAAACATACACCAGTAGTTTGTGTATCTACAATCCCTACAGAAACGGTCCATACGGTACAAGCCCCAGAAAATACGGCAACAGGAAACGCTGATAGCGAAGACATTACTGCAATTGATTTGCTTACCGCTATTGGCAACGAGGAATTTAAAGAAAGTGCCCGTATTGAGGTTATGCAGGCAGCCTTGCCCGACCTTTTTGCCACACCTAATGTCAAAGTGGAATCTGTAGGACGTAACGGAACAACAATCGTATCTACGGAAACCGCAAGTGACTTTATGCTTAGGCTATGCACTGCTCATAACCTCGTAAATCTGGTTGAACTAGAAAGTAAAATAGACAATGCAGGTAAGTATACTTACCTTAAGATACATGAAATATATAAAGATTATAAATAAAAAAGTTATGAAAAAGCTATTTACATTAATGAATGTCCGCATGTTCCCAAATTAGCAAAGTTTAAACCGCCAAGATGTCCGATAGGCGTGTATTGGAACACTTTATGCTTGATGCGAGATGTATGGACAATAAAAACGTATATGATATGAC
>NZ_UYXY01000010.1:0-23946 GCF_900625065.1 Prevotella marseillensis
CCCAAAAAATCCCCATGTGACGAGTTGAAATCTCAACTCGTCACACCATAAAGCCTTGATATTCATGAGCTTAAGCGGCATTGTGACGAGTGATGAGTTTTTATTAAAAACTTTTTCCGTTATGCGGTGGGCGATGTAGACGGTACATTTTGGTGTATACTCTTATATAAAAGCATACCTTTCGCATTGTCGTTTGCCGCATATTGGAGCCTGAAAGGTGCCCTTTTGCATTGCGAAAGGCCGTCTTTTGCAGTGCTTTTAAATCCAAATCTGTTATTATGATTCGGCCGGATTGCCGTTTGTCTTTATAAAATCGGGAAATGCGTGCAGTATTTTCTGCCGGCAGCACTCATTATGATTAGAACAAAAAGACAGAAAATATGCAGGCAAGACATTTGGACAGGCGCCGCTACTTCATGGAAGAGGCGGCAACGACAGAAAAATATTTTATACCATATCTCAGCCGTTTTATAGCTACGAGTGGGGTTAGAGTGCTTGAGGTGGGATGCGGTGAGGGAGGCAATCTGCTGCCGTTTGCGCGCAGGGCGTGCCGTGTTACAGGTGTGGATATGTCGGAACTGAGAATCAGACAGGCGCAGACTTACTTCAGGGAAGAAGGTGCCGCGGCTGAGCTGGTGTGCTGCGACATACTAGACTACGACTGCCGTGGCCGCAGCTTCGACCTCATCATAATGCACGACGTGGTGGAGCATGTGCCCGACAAGGCCGCACTGCTGTCAAAGCTCGGCTGCATGCTGGCTCCTCATGGTGTGGTGTTCGTAGCCTTTCCGCCGTGGCAGATGCCTTTCGGCGGCCATCAGCAGATAGCCCGCAGCCGGTTGTTGTCGCGCATGCCGTTTGTCCATCTCCTGCCTCGTGCCGTTTATGGGCAAGTGCTCCGGTTCTTTGGCGAAGACGACTTCACCGTAGGTGAACTGATGTCAATAAGGCAGACGCGCTGCACGGTAGAGGCTTTCAGCCGTATTGCGGCGCGGGCGGGATATGCCGTGGCCGACATGCGGCTGTGGATGATAAATCCTCACTATGAAACCAAGTTTGGCCTCAGGCCGCTGATGTTGCCCTCGCTGCTGCGCATGCTGCCGTATGTCAGAAACTTTCTTTCCTCGTCGTGCTTCTATGTGCTGCGCCGCAGCTGACGCTGCTGCCGGCGCTAGTGGCTGGTTCAGAACGTGGTGCCCTTAAAGATATTGCTCCGCTCAGGCTTCCACAACATTCCGCTCAGCGTCAGTTTGTTAGAGTTGAAGTTGGGCTGTATGCTGACGGTAGCCTTGTTGGCATCCTTCCATAGCGAAATGAACAGCTGCGCCGATATGCCTTTGCCCGATACGTTCAGCCTTACGTAGGTGTTGCCCTTCTTGTCGGAGCTTACCTTATAGCCCGTAACGATGCCCTCGAGCGTTATTCCGCCCAGGCCGTTGAAGCCCGACACCGGCACGTTGAACGCCACCTGCACGATGGCATTGCTGCCGCTGACTGCCACAAAGTTGGTGCTTGCGGTTACGTGTGCCGTATATCCGCGCTTAAACTCCACTTTGTCGGCCTCTATCGTAAACGCTGTGTCGTTTATTGCCTGCACGGCTTCGGCGTTCAGGGCGCTGTCTATGCGTGCCTCCATCAGTTTTCTCTCCTTTTTGCTGAGCTTCCTGTCCTGTGTCCCGTTTTGTGCCATGACTGCATACGCTGCTGCCACGAACATTATGAATGTTATTATTGTTCTCATGACGTATAAGTTTTTTTAGTTTGTCTTTTATTATAATAACCCGTAAAACCACGAAAACGTGCATTGCGGCAGGTGAAAAATAGCTAATAATGACGATAATTTATTTTAAAATCAGATGTCGCAGATGGCTTCCTGTTCTTGTAAACTCATGTAAAGAGTAATCTGTCATTGATACGTCGTTTGAACTTATTCAGTAAGTCGTATTCATGTTCTAAGTCGTCCATTTGCATTTCATTGGTGTTTTCCGGTATCTTTTTCATTAAAATGGCAGAATAGCGACGGTTTGGACAAAACTATGATTACTGCCAATGGGAAAAGCACGTGTAAATTACTCATGATAAAAAGAGGCTGCTCCTTTGAATATATAGGTGCAGCCTCTGATTCTTATGCTAACTAAAATTTATTAATTTTTTTCTTCCAATAAGGGCAGCGTTTTTATGTGTTGTCCGTTACTCATGGTTATTTTATGATGATTTTGCTTGTGGATGTAGTTCCGTCATCATAAGTATTCTTTATAATGTTGATGCCTTTTGCTGGTGCAGACAGCTTTTCGCCTGTGACAGAATAATACTCTCTGTTTGTTATCATCTTGGTGCCTGTCATGGTGCTTATGTCTGAAGCATCGCTGAGGTCGAGTGCCAGGTTGTAAAGTACGTAGCGGTCTTCACCTTCAGGCTCGCGTGACGATTTGGTGTAAAGGAAGCATACTCTGTGTAATCCGGCAGAGAATGTCATAGGAGCTTCGAGCTCGTCAGAACCAGCAGATGATGTGCCGGCAAATTTGGTTATCTCAGTTCCGTCTGAATATATCACAGTTCCGTCTGAGAACAGAATTTCGTCAAGAAATGCTCCAAAAGGTGTAGAGCTGTTGCGTCCGCTCCATGTCAGTGTGCCGGTTTTGCCTTCAGGTACGATGAAGCTTACTTCGAGCCATGAGTCAATAGTGCTGTCGCTTGTTAGTCCTGATGTAGAACTGCATGCTTTGCTGCCGTCGAGGGTCCAAGGATGCTCAATGCTGGTATCAAACGAGAAATCGCCTTTTTCAACTATCGGTGAATAGTCGTAAATTATCTTTTCTGTAGTGGCATTGCAGTGGATTGTTACATCGCCGGCACTTGTGTGAAGCACAACGTCACCGCTGTGTTCGCCTATGTCTTTACGTGTAAAGGTCAGTTTTACAATTCCGTATTGATATGGCTCTATTGTCTTGACGTCGCCTACATAAGAGAAGCATCCGTCGCCTGTAACTGAATTTATTTCCAGATTCTTGCTGCCGAGGTTGTATAGTTTAATCTCAGCTGTGTCTGTTTTTTCAATGTTGTCAAAATAAGATTTGGCAAAATTTACTTCATGCGTTGAAACATCAGTTCCGTTTTCCTGTACAGGATAGAGTGTAAGGTCGAAGTCGTAGAAATAAGCCTGGAGCTTTGTTTCGGCAACCCCCATTGTATACCAGTCTAGTATGATGCTGTATATGAATGTCATGTCATATGTGCCGCTTTTCAGGATAATTTTGTCAGAGAGATCGTGTTCGTTGGATTTCTCAGAGCCGTCCAATGATTTGTTCACAGGATCGCCGTTGAGATATATCATTGCCTGGTTAGGATACAGACCAGTGGCCATACCTTTCCAAGAGAATGTGGCAACATTGCCTTCTGGTACAGTGATGCTGATATTTACGCCACTCTGGCTATCATCGCCGACATTGGTAGAGGCTAGTACGGGGAAACCGGTTATGTCGCTTGTGACAATCATCGATGATGTTGACTCTTCGTAGGGATATATCTTGATGTCACCATTCTTTATGACACTTGAGTAGTCGCAAACTTCGTTGGTATTAGCCTTTACGGTTAAAGTTGTAGATTTTCCGTTTTCGTCAGTGAATGTGACAGTTCCGCTGAATGGGCCGCTGTTCTTTGCAGTAAGAGTTATTGGCAGCAGTGAGATGTTGCCTCCGGGCACTTCTTCTCTTCCCTCAACTGAAAGTTCGTCAGTGCTTGTGGATATTGTGTATTTTGTGTTGGACAGACCTTTATTTTTCAGTTTGATTTCTTGTGTATAAGGTATGCCTGTAAACAGATTCTTTTCAGACAGGTCTAATGTCTCTGGGCTTACTTCGAGTTGGGGCTCGTTGGTCATCTTTGTTATTATGGCAGATTTATAGAAGTTGAGAAAACCGGCGTGAGAGTTGTCTTCTGCAAACAGTGCATAAGATCCGAAACCAGTTCTTGGTATTAGTTCTGTTCCGTCTTCAGATACGTCGAAGACGAGTTTCTTTTCCTGGTACAGCTGATAATCGCCTTTGTCATCTGGCACAGTAGAGAAATCGCCGGCAACAAGAACGGCGTATACGGCTTCGCTTCCGCTGTACAGGTCACCGAGTACGGTGTAGTCTTCACGTGTGTTTTGTTCGTTTATAGGTGGAGTTTCAATGGTTATGGTACGTTTTTCTGCATCATATGTTCCTGTTACAGGGTTGCATCCCTGCCATCCGGAACTTGCGTAATTGCTGTTGTCAACAATATTATAGAATGTAACTTTGTCTCCGTCAATAGTCACTTCAATACTATAGTCGGTTTCTGACAGGTCTGTATATGAGAAATATCCATATTTGGGATTATAAAAAGACATGGCTGTGGCCCAATATGGATCGGTTGATCCGACAGTGTTGGCCTTTAGCAGGTTTCTTGTTGCTGACTTGGCCATGCTGGTGTTTTGTCTTACTTTCATTGTCTGTCTTGAAGATAGTGTCTTTGTTGCCATATTAGACTCTTGTGCCATGGCTTTTGTCATGCCGCAGAAAATCAATGTGGCTATGACTGCAAAGATGGAAAGTTTTTTCATGTGTTTATTGCTTTGATGTTAGACATAGTTTAAATTTGTACTCACGTGTGTACTCGAACTGCTGCAAATATATGTGATAACGGTCAAAAGCAAAAAAAATCAGGACCTGATAAAGTCCTGATTTATAAATTGGGATAAAAAAGCCCGTAAGGCGCTGTTATTTCTTGTGATAATTTTCGCGTGCAAGTTTCTGATACTGAGCGGGAGAAAGTCCGGTAACCCTCTTGAACATGGAAAAGAAACCAGAATGAGACCTAAAACCAACGCTGGAGGCAATGGCGTTGATTGTAAGATTGCCATACTCGTCAACTTTATTCATGCGTTTGCATATTTCCTTTACCCGGTATTCGCCAAGCAGGGTGGTGAAGTTGCAGTTTAATTTTTCGTTGATTACCTGCGATACATATCTGTTGTTGCTGCCGACAAGTTCAACGAGACGGTCGGCTTTAAAGTCGGGAGAGTAGATTTCTTCAGACGTCTGCATGATATTGATGATCTTGTTCAGGAGTATTCCTTTGTCTTCCTCGCTCAGTCCGCTTGTTTTGTAGCGTGATTTTGCATCGGCGGCGTTATTCTCGTTATTTTCTTTTTCCTCCAGCATTTTTTCATAATTTATGCGCATGTTCCTTTCTATTTCTTCTCGCTGCAGGCTCTCAAGTGTGTTGTTGTAAAGATGTTCATTGCTGCGTTTAAGATTTTTGTTCTTTATATAAAGCATTATTGCGAGAACCATGATGATGGTTGTTACGATAAAACCGATGCGTGTAAGCAGTTCTTCCTGTTTGTGTTTTTGTATGATTTCCGCCATACGTTTGTCCATTTCGTTTATCTGGTCGAGAAATTGCATCTGGCTCACCTTTGCCACTTGATTATAGTTGAGCAGTGTGTCTTTAAGCTGGTAATACTTGTTACGGTAGATGTCTGACAATTTTGTATTGCCACTTCTTAAATAATATTGGGCCTGAAGGTTGTAAATGTCAAGAATGGCGTCTTTCATGTCGTATTTAAAGGCTATGTTGCCTGCATCCTTCAGCTCGCAGATAGCCTGTTCGTATTTGTTTGTTGCCGCAAGAGTACGGGCAATGTTTATATGTGCAATGTAGACATATCGCATGTTTTCTGCGGTGTGGCTTGTTGATTGTTTTTGTTTTTCAAATATGTTGAGAGCTTTGTCATATTCCTTTGAATTAAGATAGTTCAGACCTTTATACATATTTATATTATATGTGCGTATAAAGTCATTTCCGTTTTGTTTTTTTGCTGCGTAGTGTTTTTGCATGTTGCGTATAGTGTGCAGCTTGTTGAGGTTGAAAGACACAAACACCATGTTGCTGAAAGCCATGTTTAATGAATTGTTGTCGTTTTCTTTCAGACTCTCATAGAATGCTTTTTTATAATAGTTCAGAGCCTTTTCTTTAAGCGGCTTGTCCTTACACTGCTCGGCTAAAGTCTGGAACATGCAGCCGAAGTTCAGGTCGATATGTGCAAGACCGCAGTTTATATCTTCTGCGATGTGTTTGGCTTTTAGAAGACTCTCGTATGACTTTTCGTAGTTGAAGAATTTAAAGAAATAGACATACCAGCGTCCTATATATCCGTTCATTGTCATTTCCTTGTCATGTCTGTCCATGTTGTCTGAATAGCGGTTGGCAACAATGGAGAAGCATACCAGGGCGCTGTCGGCTTTGTCGCTTTTGCTGATATATCCGTTTCCTATCTGAAGTAATTTGTCCGAGGGCATCTTTATGTATCTTGAATAGAAATTTGGATGTCCTGAGATATTGCATGTATATGTCAGCATTAAAAATATTATCGTAAGTATGGCTATTAACCTTTTTGTGCTTATCATATTTTTTGTGCTTTTGATAGTTTGTTACAAATTTACTGATTTTTTTATATTCGGGCAACGCAGATTTAATTTTATTTGTTCAAAGTTCGCAGAATGTTTATATTTTAAGCATATTCTTGTGACAATGTCTTGATGGTTGTTTTGAGGAGTGTATAAGTTTCGCAGTATAGTTTCTTTATTTTCTGCGTATAAATTCGAATAAAATGTTAGTTTTGTGTAGTTTTTTGGCCGTAGCTGCGTCTAACGGTTAAAAGTAACTTAATTATTCGGATAAGATAATGGAAACAACGGAGAAACAATTTGCGCAGATTGTGCGGGAAAACCGCAGCACGATATACACAGTGTGCTATATGTTCTCGAAAGATGCCGACGACGTGAGCGACCTGTTTCAGGAGGTGCTTATCAACCTATGGAAAGGTTTTGCGGCCTTTGAGGGCAAGAGCGACATAAGGACATGGATCTATCGCGTGAGCCTTAACACGTGTATTTCGGTCGACCGTAAGAAGAAAAGGCACAAGACCGTGCCGCTGTCGATGAGCATCAACCTGTTTGAAGACAACGATGCCGACACGCGCCAGGTGCAGTTGCTGTATAAAAGAATTAACCGCCTCGGACCTTTCGACAAGGCTCTGGTGCTGCTTTGGCTCGAAAACCTGAGCTACGACGAGATTGGGGCGGTGATGGGTATATCGGCAAAGAATGTTTCGGTTAAGCTCGTAAGGATAAGAGAGTTGCTCAAAAAAATGTCAAACGATTAAAGAAAGGATTCTGTTATGGAGAATATTATAGACAACAACGGACTTGAGGAAATGAAGGCGCAGATGGCCATCCTGAAAAACAAGATAGAAGGGCAGACCATGCTTAACGAGCGCCTGATGAGGCGGGCGATGAACGACCGCATGTCGTTGGTAAGGCGTATGGTGGTTTTGGATGTGGTTATGGTGATAGTGTGCATTGCAGCTATGTATGCTTTCATGGAACTGTTCGGCCTGTCGCTGCTGTTCTTTGTGGTGAGCGTTGTGCTGTTTAGCTGGTGCCTGGTGTCCTCTGCCTATATCAACAGGATAAAGGAGAGCGAACTGCTTGAGGGCGACTTGCTGAAAACAGGCGAAAAGCTGGTAAGGATGAAGCGTCAGCGTGTGCGTCTGATGATGATTAACCTTCCGCTTGGTTTGGCATGGGCTGCATGGTACGGCTATGAGATGATTAGTTTTGAGACAGCAAGGGGCGGCAGTCCGCGGAGCATGATTGTAGGTCTGTGTGTAGGCTTTGTCGTAGGAATAATCCTCGGACTGATGATGCTCCGCAAGATGCAGCAGGCTAACGACATAGTGATACGACAGATTAAGGAGATGAAGGATTTATAGAAAATATTTTTGTGTGGTTGATAATATAACAGAATCCGGTGAAAGGCATTAATGATGTTTGCCTTTCACCGGATTTCGTTATGTTGCGAAATGCTTTATTCTTGTTGTCTTTTCAGAACTTAACCACGCGACTGCCGTCTTCCTGCTCTTCGATAGTTACTTTTGTGGCGTTTTCGGGCAGCAGGTCTTCTATCAGTTCGGGCCATTCTATGAAGCAGATGCTGTTGTTGTAGAAGTATTCTTCATATCCCATGTCATACACCTCTTCAATTTTCTTTATTCGGTAGAAGTCGAAGTGATAGATTGTGTCGCCGGTTGTCTCTGACGTGTATTCGTTGACGATGGCGAAGGTGGGCGACGTTATGACGTCTTCAACCCCCATACACTCGCATACGGCCTTGATGAATGTTGTCTTGCCGGCGCCCATCTTGCCGTAGAAGGCAAAAACGTTGCTGCGTCCCATGTTGTCGACAAACTGTTTTGCCGCATGCTTGATGTTTTCAATGTTTTCAATTCTTATCTCCATATTGTTGGTGTTTTTACGTTTCGTTATATTGTCTTTTCACCTTGTTCCCTTGCTTGCCTTCCTGTCCGGCTGCCTGGTTTAGCGCTTGCGCGCCTTCAGGGTTATCAGCGGCACAATCATCTCTTCGAGAGAGATGCCGCCATGCTGGAACGTGTCTTTATAGTAAGACACGTAGTAGTTGTAGTTGTTGGGGTAGGCAAAGAACGAGTTGCCCGTGGCAAACACGTATGATGTGCTAAGGTTGGGGGCGGGCAGCTGTGCCTTGTGCGGCTCCTTTATCACGAACACTTCCTTGGCGTTGTAGTTGAGATTCTTGCCCAACTTGTATCTCAGGTTGGTGTTTGTGTTGCGGTCGCCTATGATTTTCACCGGCTTAGATGCCCTTATGCTACCGTGGTCGGTGGTTATCACGACGGTGTAGTTGCTCTGCGACAGCAACTTGAACAGATCTGCCAATACCGAATGGCGAAACCAGCTTAGCGTTATGCTGCGGTAGGCCGACTCGTCGTTGGCAAGTTCGCGCACCATTTTCGACTCTGTGCGGGCGTGGCTCAGCATGTCGATGAAGTTGATTACCACCACGTTGAGGTCGTTTGCCTCAAGCTGATTGAACTTCTGTAGAAACTTGTCGGCGCCAGCCGAGTCGTTAATCTTATGGTAAGAGAACGTGTCGCGGCGGCGAAACCTTTCTATCTGTGTTCTTATCAGCGGCTCTTCGTTGAGGTTCTTGCCTTCTTCCTCGTCTTCGTCAACCCACAGCTCGGGAAACATCTGCGCTATCTGCACGGGCATCAGTCCGCTGAATATCGCGTTGCGGGCATATTGTGTCGCGGTTGGCAGAATGCTCATGTAGGTCTGTTCGTCGATGTCGAACATGTCGCCTATCTCCTGCGAGAGCATGCGCCACTGGTCGAGGCGGAAGTTGTCGATGACAATCATGAACACCTTTTCGCCGTTGTCGAGCATGGGGAATATCTTTTTCTTAAATATGTCCATGCTCATCAGCGGTTTGTCTTCGTTGTCGACCTGAGTGTTCTTTGGCGTCTGCCTCATCTGGCTTAGCCTTAGCGTGCCGCGGCTTGCTGAAGATGCGCCAGCCTGTTGTGGCGCCACCCAGTTCATATAGTTGGCCTTTATATATTTTGCGAAGCCGTTGTTGGCCTCTTCCTTCTGCATGTTGAGCATTTCGGTCATGCTGCTGTCGGTGCTGCTGAGCTCCAGTTCCCAATGGACAAGGCGCTTATAGACGTTCATCCAGTCGTTGTATGTCTTGCAGTCGTTTATCTGCAGGGCTATGTCCTGGAAGCTTTGCTGATAGCCGCTCTGCGTTATTTCGGTTACAATCTCCTTGCGGTGAATGTTCTTTTTGAGCGTAAGGAGTATCTGGCTCGGGTTTACCGGCTTTATCAGATAGTCGGCAATCTTTGAGCCTATGGCCTGATCCATGATGTTTTCCTCCTCGCTCTTGGTTACCATAACCACCGGCGTGGCGGGCGATATTTCTTTGATGCTCTGCAGGGTCTCCAGTCCGCTCAGGCCGGGCATCATCTCGTCGAGCAGAATAAGGTCGAAGGTCTTCTGACGGCACTGGTCTATGGCGTCGGTGCCGTTGGTGACTGTAACCACTTCGTAACCTTTCTTCTCGAGAAAAATGATATGCGCGCGTAGCAGTTCTATCTCGTCGTCAACCCAAAGTAATAATCCGTTGCTCATGTTACTCCTTTCTTTTTGTTATGCTGCCCTTGTCAGGCAGACGGTCGCAGTGTCCTTTTCATGACATATGTCGCAGCAGTGTTGCGGCAGTCCGGGTATTGCATCAGAAGCCGTCGAGGTCGTAATATTCGTCCTCAAGGTCGTATCCGTTCTGCTTGTTGTTGCTGTCGTTGCCGTTATTGTTGTTAGTGCTGCTGTTAGCATTGCTGTTTCCGGTGCCGGTGTCGTCGCCAAAGTCGAATATCAGCTCGTCGGTATCGTTGGCTGCCGGCTCCTCTTTCTGCGGAACGGCAGGCACAGGCTGCTTAGTCTGTTGCGGCTGTTCGGGCTGCTTTTGCGGCTCAACGGCGTCTGTCATAACGTCTGTCTGTGCGTTGCCTTGCTGTGTCTGGCTTCCGGCAGCGTTGCCGTTGGCATTCGTGTCGTAGACATCTGTGCTTATTTCAAATCCCTGTGAGTCTTGCGTAGCTGGCTGATCAGTCTGCGGCTCAGGCTCAATCATGAAGCTGTTGTTGTCGGTCTGAGTAGTGCCCTGCTGCGCATTGCCGTTGTTTGTGGCATTGTTCTGCTGCATGTCTGGTATCACTATGCCGCCGTCGTCAGCGTTGCCGCCGGCTTTTTCTTCCTCAACAGGTATAGCTATCGTGTTGTCGTCCTGAGAGCCTGTTGCAGGCGTGTTCTCAGGTTCAACAGGTATGGATATTCCGCTGTCGGCCTCTCCTGTTGCAGGCTGATCATCGTTGATGTATAGACCTTCTTCTATTACGCCGCCGTTATACAGTCCGTCGGTCTCGCCGCCTTCGCCGTTGTCCGGCTTTTCAAACTCTATGGTAGAAGGCTCCGTGAGCAGTCTGACGGTGCTTATGCGCAGCGGAACGAAGTGCTGCTCGTAGAACTTGTCGTAATCGTTGTAGCTGTATTGCGTTCCGAGCAGTTCGATGTTGCTGTCACTGATGATTATGGCGCGCCCTTTCTGTGCAAGCTTCATCACCTGCTGGTTCTTGTAGAGCTGGCGTGCATACTGCAGAGCCTCGTCGTAGTTTCTGAATCCGCTCACCATCATGCGGTGCATGCCGTTGAGTTCGTCGATGACGATATCGAAGTTGCGCACGATGAAGTTAGAGAAGTTGAAGCGCGCAAGCTCGAAGAGCAGCTTGTTCTCGTTGAGCGAGTCGGGCGAATAGACCATCATGAACGTGAAGTCGGTGTTGCGTTCGGCTATAAACTTACGCGCGGCGATGGAGTCGCTGTCGCTCAGCACCACCGAGCGGTGTTCCCACACGTCGCCGATGTCGAACTTTCCGCCACGCAGCTGTCGTCCGGCCTTCACTCCGTTGATAATCATTCCGGCCATGGGGCTTACGTCGCTCTGCGGATACTTGCTAACCACCTCCTGCATGTCTGTGAGGCAGCCGTTGCTGTCGCCGCTGTTGAGCTTGCTCAGTCCGCCGATGAATATAAACTTATCGCGGTTGGCTCCAAGCGGGAATCGTTTTGCCGACAGCGACGTGTTGGCGCTCACCTCCTCGTATTTGCCAGCCTTGAAGGCGTTGTATGTGGCAGCATAGAGCGAGTCTTCTATATGTTCGCCGAACTTGGCGTTCTCTTCAAAATAGGGGTCAGACAGCAGAATGGTCCACTGACTCTTGGGGTAGCTCCGCTTCAGCTTGTCGAGGAATATGTTTGCCTGCGTCTTGTCCTGCCGTCGCGAGTAGAGCAGGTAGAGGTGATAGAAAGCCTCGTCCATGTTCTCAAAGTCGGGATAACTGTCTGTAAGACGCCGCAGGGTCTTCTCGCTCAGCGTCAGATTGTCGAGCTTGTCCTTGAATATAATGCCGGCATGGAATAGTCCGTCTTCAATGATCTTGTTGCTTTCGGCCACCTGCTCCTCCGTGAACGGTATCTGCTTGAGATAATATTCGCGCTTGTGCGGGTTGTTCTGCGCGCTGTCCATCACGTTTTCGAGCGAGTCGGCAGCAGCCTCTGCCGCCGCGATGGAGTCTCTCATCTCGTCGGTCATTTCGGCAGGATTGTTGTCGAGCGACACGACTGTCTTGTTGACACGTTGCCAGTCGTCCACATTCTCACGCCGTCCCCACATCTTCTGGAACGTAGCCTTACCCTGGCTGACGGCCGTCGGGTTGTAGAAGTACCATTTGCCCGACTTGTCAGTGGCGTTGTTGGTCATGTTGTTGGTGTTGTTCATGTTGCCCATTCCGCCCTGCTGCGCCATCTGCTGCTGCGCGTCAAGCTCAGCCTGTGCGTCGCGTTCTTCCTTCTCTTTCTTCTTCAGAGCCTCTATCACGCGGTCGATGGCCTCGTTTCTTTCTTTCTCAGGCATCTTTGCCAGGGCCTGGAGCGAGTCTTGCAGGTGTACGGCGTCGGTGTATGGCACTAGTTCGTCCAGCACCTTAGAGCGTTCCGACAGCTGTTCGTAGTCGTCGCGCTCCTTGTCGAGCAGTCCTATTGCCTCGCCATAGCATCTGCCTGCGTTGCTATAGTCCTCCTTGTCCCAGTAAATGTCGCCGAGAGTAAGCAGCAGCACGCCCTTCTCAATGCCGTTGCGTGTCGACTTGGTGTTGCCCTTCTCGTAGGCGGCAATGGCGTTGGCGGTGTCTTTCTGCAGCATGTATATGTTTCCGATGGCATAGTAAACCTGGTCGAGATAATCCTTGTTGTTGTCCGACGCCGCCATGCGCTTCAGTCGGCGTATCATCTTCTTCGACTGCGTGCCTGCCATAACTTCGCTCATTGCTATGCGTGCGTTAAATTCAAGTTCGTATGGCGGGTTGAGTCTTATCACGCGCTTATATGCCTTGTATGCGTTTTCCTTATGTCCTAGAGCTGCTTCGAGCTGTCCCATAAGATACCATTCTCGTGCGCGCTGCTTGCGCCTCATTTCGTGCTTTATGACTTTACGCAGATACGGAATTGCCTCGGCATAGCGCTTGGTGTGGATATAATAGTCGGCGTAGGTGTAGTCCCATTCCTTCACGGCGCGCCAGTGGAGCGAGTCACGTTTGATTTTCGTTATCACGTCTTCGGCATCATAAATCCAGCCTTCCTCGATGTAACATTTTGCGAGCCATGCCCTTGCACGGCCGTATATGGCTGGCTGAGTAGAGTAGAGGCGGCTCATGTAGGCAAATGTGGAGGCGGCTTCGTCGAACGAGCCTTTCATAAACTGGGAACGTCCCATCAGCATCCATGCCTTCCACAAGAAGGGATTATACTCCTTGCGGTTAAGCCACTCTATGTCTTTCTCCGTTTTCCTGCGGCTTTTGGTCCATTGTGGTCTCTTCTTTATGCTGTGCAGCTTTATTGCCTTCTGGCTTTTCTCTATGGCGCGGTCAAAGTTGCTCTTGCCGAGGTCGCGGCTCGCCTTGTTGCCCACGGTGTAGAGTGGTATCATCTCCGTGAAGTTGTCCTTGTTGCCGGTCTCCTTTTCGAGCGATCCGTCGATATACGCCAGCGTGCCGTTGTAGTAAGTGTTGTAGCGCGCGTTGAACGAATGCCACCAGCGGCTCTGCGCAGTGTTCTTCTCCGTAGAGCAGCCGGCCGTGATGAGCAGTGCTATCAAGGCGGCAATGGGGATTATATGTCTTGTCTTAATTGTCTTCATAACGTGGCGGCACAAGTGAGCATGCCATGTTTATATAACTTACCGGGATCGATTTTATTGTCTGCCATGATAAAAGAGTCAGCCCTCCATCAGCATTATTGCCTCGTCTTTTATCTGGTCAGGCATGTTGATGCCTCTCAGGGTGAGGCTTGCCGTCCATTCTTTCACCTCTTCGGGGCGCATGGTGTAGAGCACTTCGGCAAACTGAGCCGCCTCTTCGTCTGTGTAAGAGTCGGATTTGCGGCCTTTGTATGCGTCGAGTTCCTCGTCGTCAAAATATTCTATTTCTTTAACGGCCTGTTCCATCACGCAGTCGTGCATGCAAGATGCACCTGCCTGTGCGCACGCTGATTCGTTTGCGCACGATGTGCCGCCTTCAGGCTGTTCGGCTTTTGGCAGACGATGGCGAACGGCCTGAAGCAGAATGTAAAGCAGCGCCATGGCTGCGAGACAGATAACGAGCAGTCCCATATCAGGCTCCGGCCTCCTCTCCGATGGTGAATCCCGCCTTCTTGAGGTCAGTCCAGAAATGTGGATACGACTTGCTTACCACCTGTGGATTGTCTATCTTCAGTCCAGGTATTTTTATGGCAGCAGGAGCGAAGGCCATAGCCATGCGGTGGTCTTCGTATGTGCTTATTGCAGCGTCTGCTTCTGGTTCGCATCGTGTTCCGTCCCAGCACAGTTCGCCGGGATGAGGCTCACTTATAACGTATCCGAGTTTTCTCATTTCGGTCTTCAGTGCGTCTATGCGGTCGGTCTCCTTTATGCGGAGCGATGAAAGTCCCGTGAAGCAGAACGGTCTGTTCATCATGCAACAGCATACAACGAAGGTTTGAGCCATGTCGGGCTGGTTGATGAAGTCGTAGTCGAGTCTGTCTGAAATCAGACTTATGCGTTTCAGCGTCACCGTGGTTGGCACTCCTTGTTCGCGTGTCTGAAAGAATGTCTTTACGCCGAGCATGCTGAAGAGATATTTCACGGCAGAGTCGCCCTGTCGTGAGCCGTCGGTCAGTCCGGTGAGCTTAACTTCTGATTCTTCTTTACCGTTGATTGCAATCATCTCATACCAGTAAGACGCTGCGCTCCAGTCGTTCTCTATGAAATAGTGGCGCGGTGTGTATGGCTTCGATTCTACTTTTATCGTGTCGCTGCCAATCCATTCTGCCTCGGCGCCAAAGTCTATCATTGTGCAGAGAGTTAGGTCGATGTACGGGCGTGAGATTATTTCGCCAGTCAGTTTAAGTTCAAGTCCTTTCTTCATCACCGGCGCAATCATCAGTAGTGCCGATATATATTGCGAACTGATGTTTCCCGGAATTTCTATGCTTCCGCCTTCAAGTTTTTTGCCTTTTATGAGCAATGGAGGATAGCCTTCGTTGCCCTCATAGCTTATGTCGGCGCCGAGATACCGCAGAGCCTCTACAAGCAGTTTAATAGGGCGTTGCTTCATGCGGTCGGTACCAGTCAGTATGTGTGTGCCCGGTGTCACGGCAAGATATGCCGTCATAAAGCGCATGGCTGTTCCTGCCGCCTTTATATCAATTACTTCGGGCATGTCGCGCAATGCGCTTAATATCACTTCTGTGTCGTCGCAGTCCGACAGGTTGTCGGGCATTATGTTGCTTCCTGCCAGTGCGTTTATTATGAGCGCGCGGTTGCTTATGCTCTTCGATGCCGGCAGGTTTATTGTGGCATTGATAGTTTTTGGTGCGTTAAGAATATATTGCATTGTCAGAAAAATCTGTAATTTGTTGTTTCTTTCGGCATCATGGTCGTGTCTTGTATGGCCATGTCTGCCTATGCGCCCGTGCGGGCGTGTTATTATTAATGCAAAGGTAATGTATGTTGCACACAATACAAAATAAAAAGAAATAAAAAATCTTATTTTGTATGCGGGCTTTAGTTCGGGTTTATCATTGCTTTTTATGAGATATTTTTATTGTAAATTTGTGTTAATGCGATACTCTATTTGTTAATTCTTAGTGCCGAATAATACCGATTTTTCATTCTTGACGGC
Source organism: Prevotella marseillensis (assembly GCF_900625065.1). NCBI lineage: Bacteria > Pseudomonadati > Bacteroidota > Bacteroidia > Bacteroidales > Prevotellaceae > Prevotella > Prevotella marseillensis. The sequence goes on from NZ_UYXY01000010.1 coordinate 15,683, forward strand.
CATTTGGCAAAATATTATGCTAAAAGTGACGCTTTTGTGCAATGCGCTGATTCATAGGTGGTTATGCCTTTTGCTACATGATTTGCCGTTCTAAAAGTTGTGCTTTATGCCCTTTTGCGTTGCGAAAGGCCACGTTTTGCAGGCTAAAAGGCCGTGTTTTAGATGTTATTCAGCCGTGTTTCGCATCGTTGATAACCATGTTTTGGCATGAAAACAATTGAAAAACTGTGGATAACTGCCGTTAAACGGCATCATTTTGCGCTGTCATTAGGTGTTTTGAATGATTGTCGGTGTATTGTTTTTTGTAGAATAATGATTTCTGTTGTGTTAATGCAAAGACCTCAATGGTTAAACTTTGTTTATAATAGATGTTCCATTTCATGATTATTGCGGATAGAATGATGCAGCTTATATTATTGGTTTTGCGTTGTAAAAATGTGCATATCTTCCTTTTTTAGTCATACATAATGGTTGGTTTTGAGCATTATCTTTAATCAATATTTATGTGTCCTTATTGAGCATGAAAGGGCTTTAAAAGGATGATATTTAATAAATATTTACGTTGAAAGTGCAAAAAAACGCGTAAAAGTTTGCAGATGTCATAATAAGTGTGTACTTTTGCACCCGCAAATAAGGACGGGATGTAGCGCAGTTGGTTAGCGCACGCGTCTGGGGGGCGTGAGGTCGCTGGTTCGAGTCCAGTCATCCCGACCAAGAAATTGGGCTAATATGTTGATTATTCAGCATGTTAGCCCAATTTCTTTTATGCTATCTGGCAGATTAATGCAATTGACATTTACGGACCGTTGCATTATATTGAAGTTATAAACATAAAAAAGAGCGACAGCTTATGTAGCTTGTCGCTCTTTTTATGTCTGTATGTCATGGTGAGTTATTTCACCGAATTGATCCACGTAGCAATGTCGTTGAGCACTTCGGGCGATATGGTTTCCTCGATATTTGCGTATTCGTTCACAGTACCCATTGTGCAGTGCTGAAACAGGTGGTTAAGTCCGCTGTATGTTTTAATCATGTTTTTCTTGTTCTTAGGCAGCAGTTTCTCTATGCTTCCGATGTTGGTTGAGGCTATAACCTGTGTGTCGCTGCTGCCGTTTATGGCCATAACGGGGCATTTAGTCTTGGATATAGACGGGCGAGGGTCAAAGGCAATGAAATAGTTTAGCCACGGATTATTCATTTCTATAATCTTTGCCATGTTGTCAGTGGCAGCTTCGGGCAGGTTGGCTCCTGCCTTCGCGGCAATCTCTTTCACCGCAGCCTTGGCGTCATCGGTTGTCTTTTTGTCTATAATGAAGTCGTAAACACCACGCAGAACCTTTGTATATCCGGCGCACATATTGTCGGTATAACCGCTCATCTTGAGGAGTATGAGGTTCTGTTCCATCAGGATGCTGTCGCCCCTGACGCCTGTTCCTGCCATGCTTACAATGAAATCGGCCTTGCCAGTTGCTGCAATCATGAATGCTATGCACCCTCCTTCGCTATGGCCGAGCACTCCGATTTTGCCGAAACCCTTTGTTCCGCGCACATATTCAACGGCGGCAAGCGCGTCTTTCATAAAGTTTTCGGTGGTGGCATTGGCTACGTCGCCCTTCGACTTGCCCATGCCGCGGTCGTCATATCTCAGCGATGCTATGCCGTTGCGTGCCAGAAAGTCGGCTATGACGAGGAAAGGCTTGTGCTCAAATATTTCCTCATTGCGGTCTTGCAGTCCGCTTCCGGTAACCATCACCACAACAGGCACCGTGCCCTTCTTCATCTTCTCGTATCCCGTGGGGTAGGTCAGCGTGCCGCTGAGCGTGGCGTTGTCTTCCGTGTTGCTGAATGTCACTTCCTCTGTCTTATACGGATAAGGCTCCTTTGGCGTCTGCGGCCTGTTGCGCTCCACCTTTCCTTGTTTCATTTCCAGCGGAAACGACATGCCGCTCTGGCTGAACGTGCCTTTCAGCATGCCGTCTTTCTCTTCGCCTTCAAAGGCGGCCATTATTGCCGGTATGCTTATTTTCACCTTTGTCTCTTCGCTTACGGCTATTTCGGCCGGTATGCCTTTCACGTTCTGGTCGGGACTGTCCATCGTGCACGACAGCTTGTTGTCTTTGTCTTTTGCTATGTTGAACACGATGTTCAGCGTGGCCTGTCCCACGTTCAGCTTGCCGGTCCAGCTGCCGTCAAGTTTCTGTGCTGCAGCGCTCAGCGTTGTCAGCAGCGCGACGATAAGGGTAAATATGGTCTTCATCATTTCTGTAATTTGTTGATTATAAGATTTTTCGTTATGTGTTTTTCCGTCCGTTCACGGTGCATGGATGCCTTCGTTGTGCAATGTCAGGCGCAACGGGCTTTGCAAAGTTAGCAAATTTTTGGTTAAAGTCAAAGTTTGGAAATATAAAATGCGTGCAGATAAAATAAGAATCCACGGCATTTTTTATCTCTGCCGTGGATTCCCTTAAATAGAAATTGAACCAAGTATTATGTCTTTTTGCTTTTTTATCGTGTTACGATAGCCTGAAGTATGGCCTTTCTCATTTGCTCCTCGTTGTTCGGGCTGTCGCAAATGGTGTAAGTCAGTTTGTCGTCTACGTAAACTCCCATCAGATAAAGGTCGATCATGTGCAGTTCTGATGCCTGGCTGTACTGATATCCTCCGAATGACGGACCGTAGAATTTGAGTGTTACCTTGTGAGTCTCACCGTTGTACTGGAGTGCCGGATATGTTATGTCATACGGATAAGTGAGATAATAAGCCACGTTGCCGCTTACGTTAGACAGGATGAACTTAGCCTTGAGAGACTGCATGTTAGCGTTTTCAATGGCCTGCTTCAGGGCGTCGTTTTCCTTAATCTCCTTAGCAAGTATTCTTCCGGGGATGCCGTTGATGACCAGAGTAGAGTCGCCTTTATAGAAACTTGCGGTGATGCCGGTTATAGAGTCAACCTTGTTTTCGTTGTTCTTGTCTGTTATAGTATCGTTGAAGAAGTAGATTTTGTTCTGAGTCTGCCATGTCGAGCCGCCGTAATAGTTGCCGCTCATCTGTTGCAGCCATGTCTTGTATGTCTCGGGATCGATGCCTCCGTCGTCGTCAGTGCCAAGACATGATGTAAGTGAAACTGCCATTGTGCAGCACATAAGTAATGCGAACAATCTTGATAAATTTTTCATTTCAGTTAATTTTTGTTTTTTAATATTTATGATTTTTTACTTCATAAATAACACAGCGATGCAAACCTTGCATCGCCTGTTGTTAAAAAAGTTTAAGATAATGCTCTCTGCGATTATTTCTTGGCTATTTATATATGTTTTCCCTCGCTATGCAGGAGATTCATAAATTCCTCTCTTGTCTTGGCCTGGTTGAATGCGCCTGAGAAGTCGCTTGTGGTAGTTATGGCGTTCTGCTTCTCTACGCCTCTCATCTGCATGCACATGTGCTTAGCCTCTACAACCACCATCACGCCCAGCGGCTTCAGCGTTTCCTGTATGCAGTCTTTTATCTGCAGCGTCATTCTCTCCTGCACCTGCAGCCTGTGGCTGAATATATCTACCACACGGGCTATCTTGCTCAAGCCGGTGATGTATCCGTTGGGGATGTATGCCACGTGCACTTTGCCGTAGAACGGCAGCATGTGGTGCTCACAGAGCGAGAAGAAGTCGATGTCCTTCACGATAACCATCTGGTTGTATTTCTCTTCAAACAGGGCGTCGAGCAGCACCTTGTGGGCATCTTGCGTATAGCCTCTGGTGAGTATCTGCATGGCCTTTGCCACGCGCATGGGTGTTTTCAGCAGACCTTCGCGCGAAGGATCTTCGCCAAGAAGCTCTAGAATACTTTTGTAATGTGATGCCAGGTCGTCGAGACCTTCACGGAATTCTGTTTCAGGATTCATTATCTTATATGTGTTTTTTTATAATAAATGGTTTGCCGGCATAATCTGTTTTCATGCCGTGCTGATTATGTTGCCTTTCAGTTATGCCGCATATCTGATGTCGGCGTGGCCCGGTGTCAATATCCTACAGTGATTTTTCCTTTCACTATGCATGCCTGTCTGTAGCCCATGCTCTTTATCTCTTTCAGCACGCTGTTTGCCTCGTCGTAGGTTCTGAAGTTGCCTACGCGGCATATCCATCGCGGAGAATAGAAGTGGACGTAAACCGGAAGGTCCGGAAATCTCATCTTTATTGCACTTCCGATGCTCTCAGCCTTCTGGCGGTCTGCCCTTGAGTTGCCTCCCGAATAAGCCTGAACGCGGTAGCCTGTGATTCTTCTGCTGTTGCGCATCACTTTCTTGGCCGTGTTCACTGCAGGTGCGTCTGTCGACGGGCTTGTGCTTCCTGATGCATAGTGCTGTTCCTTTAGTGGTTCTTCAACGGTATCTCTTTTTTCCTGAGCCTTATGTTGCGATTGTTTGTGCTCTGTAGCGGCTGTCGCGTTGTTGCTTTTTTCGTTGGTGGCCGTTGTCGGAGCCGACTTAATCAGCTTGGCGTTGTTTACCAATTCGTCGATGTCTTTGCTCTGACTCACGGTCACGGTTCCCTGTCCGGCCTTGTCTGTTCTTAGGTCATTGAGGAATGATTGCGCCTCAGTGTTGAGGCTGAAGCCCAATGTCAGTGATAATAAAACGGCGAATTGTTTCATTCTTTTTTCGGATTATGAGTTTTATAAGGTTAAATAAGTAAACGGGATTTGGCCGCGGCAGGTCGTTAATGCCTTGCCCTTGGCCATCCCGTTTAATGTTTCAGATTATTTCCATGCGTCGATGATACCCATGAAGTCAGCAGCCTTCAGTGAGGCGCCGCCGATGAGTCCGCCGTCGATGTCAGGTTTAGCGAACAGCTCAGGAGCGTTGCTTGCCTTGCAGCTTCCGCCGTAGAGGATAGATGTTTCTTCAGCAACTTCGTTACCATACTTCTCTGCTACGATGCTGCGGATGTAAGCGTGGATCTCTTCAGCCTGCTCAGCTGTGGCTGTCTTGCCTGTGCCGATAGCCCAGATAGGCTCGTATGCTATAACGATGTTCTTGAACTCTTCAGCTGTGAGGTTGAATACGCTGCCTTCGAGCTCAGCCTTAACAACTTCGTTCTGCTTGCCTGCTTCTCTCTCCTCGAGGCTCTCGCCGATGCAGAAGATTACTTTCAGGCCGTTCTTCAGTGCGAGCAGCACCTTCTCTTTCAGTATTTCAGGAGTTTCTCCGTAGTATCCGCGGCGCTCTGAGTGGCCGAGAATAACATACTGAGCACCGGTGCTCTTTACCATTTCAGCAGAAACTTCGCCTGTGTAAGCGCCCTTCTCTTTGTCTGCGCAGTTTTCAGCGCCGAGAGCTATCACGTCCTGATTGAGGAACTGTGCTATGCTTGCCAGGTGGATGAACGGTGTGCAGATGATTACGCCGCAGTTTGGCTTGTTGCTGTTAAGAGTCTCGTTAAGTTCTTTTGCCAGGGCGATACCGTCCTGCAAGTTCATGTTCATTTTCCAGTTACCTGCTACAATTTTCTTTCTCATTTTTCTTTCTTTTAAAAAGTTGATATATTCTGTTTGAATGTTCTTTCTCTTTTAGCCACTGCGTGAACTTCCATGTGCGGTCGGCAAAGGTAAGCAACAGCAGCGGAAGTATGTACCACAGCAGTATTTTTGATATCTTGCCCGTCACGGAGTCTTCGGGCAGGTGTCCGTATTCTGTCGTCTCCAGCTTGCCCGTCTGATAGCTTAGCTGCGGCAGGTCGTTGTGGCTCCATTTGCCTATCACCACTCCGTCTTTCAGCAGCAGCAGTCCGGGGTTGCTTCTTATCACGGTCTTCAGCGTGGTCTCGTCGGTGAGATAGAACGGATATTCGGCTCCCGTTATGTCGCGCCAGTGCTGTATGCCCTCGTCGGTGCTTGCCGTCAGTCCGTAGAACGGATAGCCGTGGCTCTGGCAGTATTCGTATATCTGGTCGATCTCGCCGAAGTTGGAGTCGTCGGCATATTCGAGATGTGGCGATATCAGCAGGAATGTGTAGCCGCGGCGGCTGAGCACGCTGTCGGTAAGGTCTTCGCTTCCGTCGGTGGTCTGTATGAAGAAGTCGTGTATAGGCGGCACATATCCCTCGGATATCTGCACGGTCTTGCTGTCGATGAATGTCCATGTAGAGTCGGGATAGTTCTCGAGCGTAAACTCCTTGCGCTGTCCGTTCTTCTCAAGTATGAACGTTGTCTCAAACTCCGGACCCTTTGCCCCCTCGGGTATCTCCATGCCCTTCTTTATGTCTGCGCCTATGTGATAGGGGCGGAAGTCGAACTGCGGCAGGGTGTAGAGGCTCCTGGTGCTCGAGAACAGGATGAAGATAATGGTGTAGGTTATCACTATCCACTGGTTGGTGCGGCTGATGAAGCGGGGCATCATCAGCGGCTTTACGCACAGCACGATGGCTGCCGCCAGCAGAACAACGTTTTTATAGAAAGTCTCCCAGTTGGTAAGGATTATGGCGTCGCCGAAACATCCGCAGTCTTTTATCGGGTTGGCAACGGCGAGCCACAGCGTCAGCGGAGTCATTATGGCCATGAACAGCAGCACGAGCCTCGACATGAGGCGGCGGTGTATGGCAAAAAGAATGAACACGCCGAGGCAGAACTCAAGTCCGCCAAGCAGCACCGATGCGCCAAGCGTGAGATAGTCGGGCACATACTGGCTCAGCTGCACCACGTTGAGATAGTCCTGCAGCTTGTATTGTGTGCCTAATGGGTCTATAGCCTTGACATATCCCGAAAAGATAAACGTCAGCGATATTACAAGGCGGCAGACGTTGACCAATATTCCCGTTATGGCTTTTCTTGCGTGCATCGTCAATGTTTAAGAAAGTTTTATCAGCCCGAACACGGCATAATTGATTATGTCCATGTAGTTGGCGTCTATTCCTTCAGACACCAGGGTGGCCCCGTGTATGTCTTCTATTTCCTTTACGCGTTGTATCTTTGTGAGTATGAAGTCGGTGTAGCTGCTCACTCTCATAGAGCGCCACGCCTCGTCGTAGTCGTGATTTTTCCTTATCATCAGCTGCAGTGCCTCGTCGGCCTTCTTGTCGTATATGGCCAGTGCTTCGTCGGCAGATATGTCGGGCGTGTCGGCAAAGCCCATCTCGAGCTGTATCAGGCCAACTATACCATAGTTGATGAGCGCTATGAATTCGGGGCGTATGCCTTCGCCCACGAGCGACTCTTTCTTTATCTCCAGGCTGCGTATGCGCTTGGCCTTGATAAACAGCTGGTCGGTGAGCGACGAGGGGCGCAGTATGCGCCACGACGGGCCGTAGTCGTGAAGTTTCTTGGCAAACAGTGAGCGGCATTCTGCCATGGCGCTCCTGAATTGTTCTTCTGTTTTCTGATTGTCTTTTGACATATTTTCTGAATAATCGGGTGCAAAGTTACTAATTTTACACGATATACGGCCAATATAAAATATTAATTAATAAAAAAGGTGAGCCGGCGGCGTCATTCTTTCATTCTTTTGTTTATGTATTTTATCTTGGCGCATTCCACGTCGAACACCGTTTTCAGCGAGTCGCGCTTAACCCTTGTCAGCGTCAGGTTTCTCAGCTGTTCTGCCGTGGCCATGCCCTTGCTCTTCAGGTCTTCCACGGTTTTCTTCATCTGCTCATACTCGCTTTCTATCTTCTGCAGCGCCCTGTCCGTGTTCTCCACGTTCAGCTGTGCGCGCTTCAGCTCTATCTCCTGATACAGGCGCAGTGCGGCTTTGCGCTCGTCTATCGCCTCGGGGCATTTCTTTCGCAGCGAGTCGATCGTGGCGAGAGCCTCCTTATACTGTCCTTTGCCGAATTGCTCGCGTGCGTTGTCGAGCAGCCCTTCGGCCTCTTTCTTCATGTCGTTGCCTGTGCATCCTGCCATTGCCGTCATCATGGCTATGGCTGCGCAGAGCGTTGCTATCTTGTTTGTTTTCATTTTCTGTTTTGTATTATCGGGTGCAAATATAGTGCAAGTCGGGCGAAATGCAAAATAAATGCCCGTTAAACGGCTTATTATTTGATGTTTACGTGCTATGGCCGGGTCATAGTGTTGTATGATATATTTATTTTCTTATGCCTGTTGCCGGCCGTATGTTTTGTGGCGTTTGTGTATTGTCTATTATAGCCGTAGACAATCATAAAAAGTTTTTTATAAAAACTCGTCACTCGTCACAATGCCGTTTAATTAGCTGACTGACAGACGGTTAAAGTGTGACGAGTTGAAAATTCAACTCGTCACATGGGGCTTTTTGGGT
>NZ_UYXY01000020.1:0-2339 GCF_900625065.1 Prevotella marseillensis
TCCTCCACAAGCTGTTTGGGAATATAGTCTATCGAGCCGAGTTTCATGCTTTCCACGGCGGTATTAACTTCGGCGTAGTCGGTCATAATGATGAAGGGCTGCATCTTTCCCTCCTTTCGCATCCAGCGCAAAAGGTCAATGCCGTTACCGTCAGGCAGGCGCAGGTCGGCAACCACGATGTCATTATCTGTCGCCTGTTGTAGATGTTTCTTCGCGGTTGAGAGGTGGTAAGCCTTCACGGTGCGGTAGCCCTCCCGCGCCAGCATGTTGCAGACAAACTCGCAGTACACGATATTGTCTTCTACCACAATTATTGTTGTCTTATCCATCTTCGTATTTTCTCCTTTCCTCTTCTGCCAACCGGATTATTTCCGCTCCCTTATCCAGCACGGCAGTCACGGCATGGCTTAACGCTTCACCATCCGGGAGTACATCGCCATGAAGCAATCTGTAAAGTACATTTAGCGGTTGGTCGGCACGTAGCACCTCCCACGAGCTGCGCAGGTGGTGTGTCAGGGAATCCAGCTTTTGCAGGTCTTTTTCTGTTGCCGCTTCCCGTATTGTCTGCATCTCTTTTTCAGTTTCCGTCATCAACTTTTCCAGCATAACGGCTTCATTGCCGTAAGACAGCAAAGCTGAAAAATCCGGTTTCCCGTCCGGTGTTTCTTTTATGGCACACCTGTCGGAAACCTCCATCAACTCCGATATGGAGAACGGCTTGAACAGGCATCCGGCAAAGCCTTTTGCCAATAGTTCCCCTTTGTTACAACTGCCCGAAGCGGTTGCCACAACCACCGGGATTGTTGGTGAATTGCCCACGTTGGACGAACGCAACAGTTCCAGTAATTCGAAACCGTTTATACCGGGCATATTCAAGTCTGTCAGCAACAGGCTGTATTCTTTCTGGCGTATCATTTCCATCAGTTCCGCAGCATCGGTGCAAGTGTCGCAGTGTATTCCTTCTTGGGAGTACATCTCTTTCAGCATCAGAAGTAATACCTCATCATTGTCAATGGCGACAACATCATGGAATTTATTGTTATGATAAACAGGTGTATTGCTTGTATATCCAAGCTGTTCTTCAGCTTCCTGCATAGAAATTTCAACTGTGAAACGACTGCCTTTCCCTTTCTTGCTGTCCAAACGGATTGTTCCGCCAAGCATCGACACAATATTACGCATTATGGCAAGCCCAAGCCCGAAACCCTCCTTTGCGGCGGCATTTGATAGACGTTCAAACGCACCGAACGCTTGTTTCTGTTCCTCTTCTGTCATGCCTGTACCTGTATCTTCAACGACCAGTGTCAGAACTCCATTATCATATTCAGTAATCAAAGAAACACCGCCTTCTTCTGTGAACTTGACTGCGTTTGACAGCAGGTTATTCCCGATTTGTATTATTCGCTCTTTGTCGGTCAATACAATGGCATCGTGTCCAGTCTTCACGGACAAGGACAACCCTTTGTTCACTGCAACAGGAATGAACTCCGTTTCAAGTGTGTGCGTGATTGCAGAAATCCGGCAGGGTGACAGACGGGGCTGTTCCTTGCCGTTGTCCAGGCGGAAGAAGTCAAGCAAAGTGTTGAGCATATCCCGCATACGGTCGGAGGATTGCAGTATATTTCGGATATATTGCCCATTATTACCGCTATTGCATTCTTTCCGCAAAAGTTCGGTATAGCCAGTTATTGCCGTCAGTGGTGTACGCAACTCATGGGTAATAGTATGTACCGCTTTCTTTCGGGAGGTTATGAGTACCTCATTTTGTTGCACGGACTGTTCCAATTGCTCGATCAAATCCGTTGTCTTGCGTTTGTATCGTTTAATGTTCTTTGCATCACGGTGTATGATGATATAGGAAATGACCAACAGCAAAAGAACAAATCCCATCAAGCCGCCTATCTGCATAAATGATTTTTTACGCATCGCTGTTATCTCGCTTTCTCTATTTTGTAAATCAGATTGTACCTTCTTTTCGATTTGGCAAATCAATCCTTGCAGTTGTCTGTTAAGTTCTGCATTACGGGCAGCAAGACTATCGGCTTGTTCTGACAATCGACGGCTCTGCGCTTTCTGTTCGTTGACCATGTTTCTATTGGATGAACGGAGCGTAGTCGTTGTTGTCGTTGGCTTCGTTCCCTCTTTTTTGCCAAAGATGCCCAAGAAACCTTTTCGTTTTGGCTTTTTGGACTGTTCCTGCACACTTTTCTGCACAATAACCGGAATTTGATTGGCTATCTTCTTGTTAATAGATTGTTGTTCATCCATTAACCGGACTATCTGGAACATCTGTCGTTCCTTATCCTCTAAAAGACTGCGCACACTATCGATGCGCTCTG
>NZ_UYXY01000009.1:0-42017 GCF_900625065.1 Prevotella marseillensis
CTTCCCATTCCGAACAGAGAAGTTAAGCCCGCCTGCGCCGATGGTACTGCAATGCAATGCGGGAGAGTAGGAGGCCGCCTTTTTTTTCAGAGTTGAGTCCCTGACGTCAGTCGTGATGTCAGGGACTCTTTTTTTGTTTGGTTCCACGGAGTATGGGACTTATGAGACTAATAAGACTAATGTGACTTATGGCACGGATCGGAATGATATGATGATGGAAATCATTATTTTACCCCCAATCGCTTTCTATGTTCAAATCTAAATATTTTAACCGTCATTTTTATAATTATGCAGATATCCGATATTTAGAAATGGAAGGTTTTCTGTAGGGATATCCAATGCATGAAGTGCTGCACTTACAGGCCATGGAAATAGGATATGCGTGAGTGCAGGTGAAATGGTGAGTCCAATGAGGTTTTATTAATGTTTCTGCCTTAGGCGGCAGATGGCTAGGCGGAATAGAAATGAGAATTGTTCAAAGATAGTTAGTTCTTGCGCTGTTTGACGCTTATACCGCATATATCTAGACAACATTTGATAATTCCTTATACTAGCAAATAATTAGGCGGAAGGACGTTTGAGGTTGCCTTGGCTGTGCATAAAGGAATATATGAGTGATAAAACAACTGAAGTCAGACTAACAGCTCAATATAAAGATACAATTATCGAGGATGCTTATTGGCAGATTTTCATAAATGATTCCGCCCGCCTGACCTTATGCAGAAATGCTTTATTAGTCAGGCGGGCGGAAGCGTATTTCTTTTCTGTATTATATCTCTTGGCTTATGCGCCGAAGATTATATTTTGATATATTGCTTATTGTGGTTAGATTTATGCCTGTCCTTGGGCCTTAATCATATTTTGTTTACGGCGGATTTACTTTATTGTTTTCTCTCCGTTCTGTTATTCTGTCCGAATATTGCTGTTTGATATCCTCAATACGATAGTTTTGTTTCTTTCTGAGGCATTCTAAACGCATTACAACGGGATTATACCAGGCAGGGGAATATGCATACCGGCAATGTCTATTTTATGCTCTCTGGCGTAATTCAGGATGCGCTTGCGTGTCCTTATTGCCTTTTCTTTATCCATGTCGTATGACGCGCAATATTCGGGATGGCTTAGCTGGAGTGCCATTCCGTGAATTATGTCGCCTGCAACCAATACTTCATTGTCTACATTGTAGATGGTATGGCCGGGAGTGTGACCGCTGCCATCAAGCGCAATGACGTTGCCGGGAAGAGTGTCGCCAAACTCGAAAAGGTGCAAATGCTTTTCGTATGCCTTCATTGTCTTCACGACCTGAGCCTTTGCTTCATCCGGCATTTTCATCCAACTTTCATATTCTTCAAGCGAAGCATAGACTTCTGCATTCGTGAACACAGGCTTGTCGCCCTTCATCATGCCGCCGATATGATCGCCGTGAAAGTGTGTGAGATAGATGAACTTGATGTCTTCAGGCTTATTGCTCAGGGCCGTAAGCAACTGGCTGTCCGACTTTCCGAGTCCGGTGTCGAACAGTATTGTTGCTTCTTCTGTCTTGACCAATATGGCATTAACAGACGACTTGATGCCGTTGCGTATGCCAAGGCTGTCTATAAGGCTTTCTGGTATGTCGCCAAAAAGACTCAGCGGCATTGTGCGCTCAGCCTTGTTGTCCCTGATACAGGTAACCGTAACTTCGTTTACCTTGACGGTTTCTGATATAGTTGCTTGGTCTGCCATTTTAGGTTGACTGATAACGACATTCTCTTCTACGTTGCCACCATTTGCCGCATGCGGCACAATGGCCGCCAGCAGCATGACACATAAAGCTAATGGCTTGTTCATAGCTCCGCAGTCTTAATGTTGTCACTTAACGATATTAAAGCCCTTAGCCAGTCCGCCTTCGCTTGTCTCCTTGTAAAGAGAAGGGATGTCGTGGCCGGTGTGCTTCATCACGTCTACTACTTTGTCGAACGAAACGCGGTGGATGCCGTCTGAGAATGCTGCATACAGGTTAGAGTCGAGGGCTCTTGCTGCAGCGTAGGCATTGCGCTCGATGCATGGAATCTGCACAAGTCCGCACACTGGGTCGCACGTCATGCCGAGGTGATGCTCAAGACCCATCTCTGCTGCATACTCAATCTGCGACGGACTGCCGCCGAACAGCTGGCATGCTGCTCCTGATGCCATGGCGCAAGCAACGCCTACCTCTCCCTGGCAACCTACGTCGGCTCCTGAGATTGAGGCATTCTTCTTTACGATGTTGCCAATAAGTCCGGCTGTGGCAAGAGCATGAAGTATGCGGGTGTCATTGAAGTTGTGGCCTCTCGAAAGATGATACAACACGGCAGGGAGCACACCGCTGGCGCCGCAGGTGGGAGCTGTTACGATGGTGCCGCCCGAAGCGTTCTCCTCGCTTACAGCCAGCGCGTAGGCATAGACCAGACCTCTCGACTGCAGCGACTGCTTGTAGCCTGAAGCCTTGACATAATAAGTGGGAGCCTTGCGGGTGAGATTGAGCGGACCGGGCAAACGTCCTTCGTGGTTAAGACCACGCTCTACGGCCTGCTGCATCATGTGCCATACCTCGAGAAGATAGTCCCAGAAGCCTGAATCCTCACATTGGTCGACATATTCCCAATAGTTGCGTCCCGTCTCGTAACACCAGTTCATGATGTCGCTCATGGTGTTCATGTCGTACACCTCGGGCGTATTGAACATGTCGTCGCGGCCCTTACCTTCAGACAGGGCGCCTCCGCCGATGCTGTAGACGGTCCACTCGTCTGCCACTTTATCTTCATCGGCATAAGCAACAAATTTCATTCCGTTGGGATGATAGGGCAGAAACACCGACGGCTGCCAGTCAATTTCTACCGGAGCCGCTGCCGACAGCACTTCTATGATGGCTGTGTCTGTCATGTGGCCTTTGCCTGTGGCTGCCAGACTGCCGTATAGAGTAACCTTAAACTGCTTGGCTGAAGGGTTCTTCTCCAAAAAAATCTTAGCTGCTTTCTGCGGCCCCATTGTATGACTGCTCGACGGGCCTTTACCTATCCTGTATAATTCCCTTAATGATTTCATATCTTTGTTTTCTTAATGTCTTTGCAAATATAATAAGAAAACACGTTAACGGCAAAGCCCTGCGGCGTTTTTATGCAACGGTCTTGACATGAATCATGACAGAGGTTAGGGCCAACCGCTATTCATGCGGTACGAAAATGTGCCCCTGCACGGCGCTTTATGCAGGTGAAAACCCGAAAACGCTGACATGCAGGGGCGCTGTATCTAATCCCAAATCTGTCATTCGGCCGCACATGACTTTATCTGTTTTGTGCATTCATGCTTTCAGTCAGCCTTTCTGTTTCTATTGAGCGGATTTTCGTCAGACTCTTCTTGACTTGGCCCTTTGTGCCTGCAAAATGACTGACGAAAATCCGCTCGATATAAAGTAAAAATACGGACGGAATACTAATAACGCTTCGTGCTAAACTATTTGTCCGGCAGCCGTACCGCCTTAGCTTGCCATGAACGGCATAAACGGAATGGCGTGGCTGCGAGGGCGGCTAAAGACTGTAAGGACACCTTGCCGGAGATTATCTGATACCGTTGTCGTTGTCGCTGTTGCTCAGCCTGCGCTGGTCGGCCTTATACTTGCGTCCGTGGCTGAAGTTGTACGACAGAGTGAAATAGATCATGTTGCCGTTGTCCTTTATCTGCGTAACTCCCGTGTTCTTATAATAGCGGCTTGTGGTGCTGCTCTCGTATATGTTGCCCTGCGCATAGCCTACGAGGATGCCGCCGACGCCCACCTGAAGGTTCTTGTATTTGTAGCTTACGTTAAGGTTGAAGTTGCGCTCGCCTCCCGTCATGCTCTCGCCGAAGAAACTTTTCGGAGCATTGTATATGTCGGCCGACGCGCTCCAGTTGCCCAGCATCAGATAAGCCGAAGCCCTCCAGCGCCATGCGTTGAAGTTATGCGAGTAGCTAAGTCCGCGGCTTTCGTATCTGTTATAGCTGCCATACAGCGCTATGTTGAGCACGTTCTTTATCGGGCGCAGTATCAGGTTGGCCGCAACGGTTTTCTGTGTGAAGCTCTCCTGGTTTTCAGGTCTTGCTGTTATGACGTATGTTCCGTCTTCCTGCATCACCGGGCTGTAGGTGTTCATGATGATGTCGGGCGCATAATACCAGCTGCCGGTAAGGCGGAAGTCGAAGAGGGGCATCGACCAGCTTACCATAAGGCTGTTGTTGTAAGAGTTGTATGGCGCCAGATCCCTGTTGCCGTCGTAGGCCACAGCCTCGTTCATATACTGCTTTACCTCCGTGAGCTGCGACAGCGACGGCATGTTCTGTCCCATGCTTCCGCTGTATCTGATGAATACATTCTTTATCGCACTTGTCGAGAGGCTAAGCTGCGGCCTTGCCGTCCATTTGTTGAATCCTGTCTCGCCCTGATGTATCGATGTGTAGCTGGCACCTATGCCCGCCTGATAGTTTATCACGCTGAGGTTGCCCTGCAGCTGCGCAAACATATACAGGTTGTCCGAGTTGAGGTGTGCGTCGGTCTCATTGGTGCCCGAGTAGTCGTTTTCGGTCCTGCTCACAGAGTATCTCGCCCCAGCCGTGAAGGCTGTCTTCTTCATGGTCTTGGTATACATTGCCTCGCCTATCAACGAGTATTTGCGTCCGTCGGCAATGTAGCTGTAGTCGCTCAGCGGCTCTGACTTGACCGACTGCTCAGGCGACTCGTTGAAGAGATAGTTGCTCATCAGGTATTTGTAGTCGGTGCCGATGTACGTGCCCACAAGGTTTGCCATGATGTTCTGGTTGTGCGGCAGGTTGACCGAGTAGTAGATGTCGAGCGACGGCGTGCGGTCTTTGTTCACCACCTTGTTGTAGAGATACCTGTCGGGCTGCCCCGTCTCCTGCACCAGCTGGCGCATGTCTCTGTTGGGACTGTTGTAGTTGTTGTAGAATAAGCGCACGTCGAACACATACTTGCCGGGGTCGGCCAGGCTGTAGCCCAGCTGCAGATTGTTCATCGTGTACATGAAATCAGAGTTGTAGCCTATATAGTTTACGCTCTTCTGCGTTCCGTCGGGCAGATAGTAAGTGCTGTTGTTGCTGATGCTGCGCTCGTCGTAGCCGCGGTAGCTGAATCCGTAGTTAATGCTGAACTCTGACTTCTTGTAGTTATATTTAAAGTAAGCGCTGCTGTTGTTGAATCCTGTGGCAAAGGCCTGCATCGTGCTTGCCCCGCCCACGTAGCCCGCGCTGCGCCGCTTCACCACATAGTTGATCACGGCCTTCAGTCCGCTGTCAGAGTATCTTATTCCTGGGTTGTCGATATATTCTACGCGCACCACCTCGTCGGGCCTGAGCGCCATGATGTCCTGCGTGCTGGCCACGATGTCGTTGATGCGCACCTGCACCGAGCCGCCCTCCATGCTCGACACGGTCTGCATCACGGGGTCTACCCTTATGCCGTCGAGCGTCATGAGGTTGAGCAGTTCAAATCCGTTCGACGACGCCTTCACCATCTCCTTCGTAGGTATTATCAGCTGCCGGTCAACCTTCTTTATCACTCTCATGCCCTTCACCGTTATTTCGCCCAGTGTCAGCGTTGTGTCCACCTCGAGCGAGTCGGTCTGAGCCGCGGCTGTTCCGGCCGTGCATGCCATAAGGGACAGTATTAATATTATGTTTCTCATGTTATTACGATTTTGTGGGGTTGCTTGATGTGTTGTCTGCTACGGTAAACATGTGTTGCCGCTGCCGCTTTAGCGCGGCGTCAGCTTTTGGCTGCAAGCTGAGTTTGTGTTGCCTTGCTTCAGTCAGAGCCTTTCGCTGTTGCCATGTGTCAGCCGCCTTCATGTGGGCGTATGCCTGTGTTGCCGTCGTTCATAGTCTGCCGTTTTTAGTTAAACCTACATAAAATATGTCTGTATCTTTATGCCGGTAAAATACTTACATACGGCAAATATATGCAATTATTCTGAATTTGGCAAGTGATATTGCCATTATTGTCGACATAATGTCGGATATGGTGTGTTATAGGTGTCATACAGATACTTAATATCTTTAGCCTGCGTTAAAATGAAATGCTGTACGGATGCAAACAGAAAGGCCGTCACCATGCCCGGAGAGGCACTTTTACCGGCTATGAAAACAGCGTAAGCGATGCAACCGGCACGCCCTGACGGCTGTTTGGGATGACGGAAGATACTGCCGCTGTAACGCCTTGATATTCAACGCGTTGCAAAAGGCTACCTTTTAGCGTGCAAAAGACGGTCTTTTAGAGGCTGAAAGCATACCTTTTAGGAGCTGAAAGGTGGCCTTTTGGCTGGGCCGTGCACGGACTGATGGGCGACAGGGGCAGCCTGCGCCATGTCAGTGGCGTTACGTCGCGCAGCCGGCGGCCTTGCAGATGCTTTCAGTGACTTTTGGTGAGGTCAGACGGCTGCAAAGTGATGTATTATCACAGAATGTCGCATTTTTTTGAATAAAAATGCTTTTTTCGAATAAAAATATATATATTTGCATATTACAACACGGCAACGGCGCAATATGAAAAACAACTTTGCTGTTGGGTGGCTTATGCTTTGTCAGTGTATGGCACCGGTGTCTCCGGGCATTATTGCCGGCGGCAGGTTAGCGCCAATGCATGCTGTATATTATATAATGTGTCCGACTTTGGCAAAGGCGATAACATGATGACTACAGATAAGACGACATACAGTGCGGCAAGTTCATGCGGCAAGCTGCGGCGCATGCTTGTGTGGCTGAGCCGCATGCGCCATAGCCGCGGCTTTGGCGTGCAGTCGCCGTGGGCCTACCGCATGGTGCGCTATGTCATCAACGAGCATTATCCCTATTACGCCTACGACGACCTGGCGCTGAGCTATCCCGGCCTGGGCGTGGTGGAGCGCAAGATGTGCGAGCTGTGCCTCAGGCTTGCCAACAGCGTGCAGCCCTCGCTCGTTGTCAACTTCGACGATGCCGGCGGCGCTTACGGCGCATATTTCGGTGCCGGATGCCGCAAGGCGCGCATCGAGAGCGTCAGTTCGGCCTTGTCGCCCGTGCGCCTTTCCGACATGATTGGCGGCTGCGGCGGCCGCTTCGTGGCAAGGCTCGTTCCCTGCAGCGGGCTTGCCGATCAGCTGGCCTCTATATGCAGTGCGGCCCGTGCCGGTTCGGCGGTGATGGGTCACGGCATACATTCCGACAGCAATGCGCGCGGCGTATGGCGGCGCATAGTGAGCGATGACCCCGGCGTGGTTACGTTCGACCTGTATTACTGCGGACTTGTGTTTTTCGACGAGAAACGTTATAAACAAAATTACATAATTAACTTTTAAATCCATTATGGCTATGAAGATGACGAAGGTATATACAAAGACCGGCGATAAAGGCACCACAAGCTTGGTGGGAGGTGTCAGAGTAGAGAAAACAAACGCACGCATTGAGGCCTACGGCACAGTCGACGAGCTCAGCGCCCATCTCGGCATGCTGGCTTCTTTCTTGAAGGATGGCGAGGACAAGGAATTTATCTACAGAATACAGCGCAACCTCTTTACCGTATGCTCGTATCTGGCCACCGACAAGACACAGACAGCCCTTGCGCCGTCGTACACGCTTAATCCGGAAGAAGTTACAGCCGTCGAGGAGGAGATTGACATCATCACGGCCAACATACCTCCGCAGACAACGTTCATCCTGCCCGGAGGATCACACGGAGCAGCCCTTGCCCACGTGTGCCGCACGGTGTGCCGCAGGGCAGAGCGCCGCATATTCAAGCTCAACGAGATGACCGAGCTCGACCCCGAGGTGCTGCAGTATGTGAACCGTTTGTCGGATTATCTTTTCGTATTGGCGAGAAAATTAAACTTTATTTACGGAGTGAGAGAAAAAATCTGGAAGAAACCTTGCAAATAAGAAAAAATATAGTACTTTTGTGGGTGATTAAAAACGTAAATTTTAAAGGTTATGTATTGGACACTTGAATTAGCTTCAAAACTCGAAGATGCACCGTGGCCCGCAACAAAAGACGAGTTAATCGACTATGCAGTCCGCTCGGGTGCTCCTCTGGAAGTGCTGGAAAATCTGCAGGAAATAGAAGACGAGGGCGATGTTTACGAGAGCATCGAGGATATATGGCCAGACTATCCTACCAAGGAGGATTTCTTGTTTAATGAAGACGAATATTGATTTAATTTGATAAAAAAGGGCAGCTCAGAGAAAAAGAGCCGCCCTTTTGCATACAATAAAATTGCATGACTTGCGTTATATTGTCGTGCGAATACGTCTTTTAACCATATTAACAGTGATGATGCTGGCCTCGGCAAGGGTCAGCGCGCAGTATGACGCGTCTTTCAGTCACTACTGGGACCTTGAGCCTTACTATAACCCGGGCTCGGTGGGCAAGGCCTCAAAGCTAAACATTGCGGCGGTGTATGCCCTAAGCTTTGCAGGATTTGAGAACAATCCGCGCTCAATGTACGTGGGCGCCGACATGCCGCTGTATTTCCTTAAGAACTATCACGGCGTGGGCCTCTCGCTCTTCAACGACCAGATAGGTCTGTTCACACACCAGCGCCTGGCGCTGCAGTATGCCTACAAGCACAAGCTCTTCGGCGGAATGATAAGTGCGGGCGTACAGCTGGGGCTGCTCAGCGAGGGCTTCGACGGATCGAAGCTCGACATTGAAGACTCGAGCGACCCGGCCTTCACCACATCAGACGTCAACGGAAGCGCCTTCGACGTGGGCTTCGGACTTTATTACACGCACGGCCCCTGGTATGTGGGCGTGTCGGCCCAGCACCTCACCGCTCCGCTGGTTGAACTGGGCGAAACAAACGAATTGCAGATAGATCCTACATTTTATTTGACCGGCGGATACAATATTAAACTAAGAAATCCGTTTCTTACAATACATCCGTCTGTGCTGCTGCGCACCGACGGGGTGGCCTGGAGAGGCGACGTGTCGGGCCGGCTGGTCTATACAAACGACAAGAAAATGCTCTACGGGGGCGTATCTTACAGCCCCACAAACTCGGTTACGGTGCTGGTGGGCGGCAGCTTCCACGGCATCAACATTGGCTACAGCTATGAGGTGTACACCTCGGCCATCAACATGGGCAACGGCAGCCACGAGCTTTTCATCGGATATCAGACTACACTCAACCTTTATAAAAAAGGAAAGAATAAACATAAAAGCGTGAGAATATTATAAGATATGAAAAAGATAAATACAATAATTGCCCTTGGCGTGATAGTGCTCACCACGCTCTCTGCATGCTTCGGCGGACGCTCCGCATCGGTAGGACGCGGAGGCGAGGTGGTAGGAGTAGGCGGGCGTGCCTTCACCGAGCCTACGCCTTACGGAATGACACTTATAAAGCGAGGCTTCCTCAAGATGGGTATGGAGAAAGAAGACAGCCTGTGGGGAAAGCAGACTCCGGTAAAGGAAATATCGGTTGACGGTTTCTGGATGGACGAAACCGAGGTTACAAACTCTGAGTACAAGCAGTTTGTGTTCTGGGTGCGCGACTCTATCCTCCGCACTCGTCTTGCCGACCCGTCTTATGGCGGCGACGAGAGCTACATGATAACAGAAGACAAGAACGGCGACCCAGTAACCCCGCACCTCAACTGGAAGAAACCGTTGCCGCGCAAGCCCAACGAGGACGAGCTGAGAGCCATCGAGAGCCTCTACGTTACAAATCCCGTTACTGGAGAGAAGATGCTCGATGCCAGCCAGATGAACTATCGTTATGAGGTCTACGACTATACAGCCGCAGCGCTGCGCCGCAACAGACTTAATCCTGCTGAGCGCAACCTAAACACCGACATACCGGTTAATCCCGACGAAGTGGTGATGATTTCAAAGGACACTGCTTACATCGACGACGAAGGACGCATCGTAAGACAGACCATCGACCGCCCTCTCAGCGGCCCGTGGGACTTCCTCAACACATACATCGTCAACGTATATCCTGACACAACATGCTGGGTCAACGACTTTGTCAACTCTGACAACGAGACCTATATGCGCCTTTATTTCAGCAGTCCTACATATAACGACTATCCCGTTGTGGGCGTAACATGGGAGCAGGCCAACGCGTTCTGCGCATGGCGCACCGACTATCTGCTCAAGGGTCTTGGCGGAGAGGCACGCTACATACAGCGCTATCGCCTGCCCACAGAGGCAGAGTGGGAGTATGCCGCACGCGGTAAGGAAGGCACAGAGTTCCCCTGGGAGACTGTCGACGTTAAGAACGACAAGGGTTGTTTCTTTGCCAACTTCAAGCCCGACCGCGGCAACTACACCGAAGACGGCAACCTTATAACCAGCCGTGTGGGCATCTTCTCGTCTAATTCAAACGGACTGTTTGACATGGCGGGCAACGTGGCGGAGTGGACCAGCACCACATATACCGAGGCAGGTATCGACGCCATGAACGACCTTAACCCCGAGCTGCGCTACAACGCGGCCAAGGAAGACCCCTACAAGCTCAAGAAGAAGAGCGTGCGCGGAGGTTCTTGGAAAGACCCCGAGTCGTACATCCGTTCGGCATGGCGTACATGGGAGTATCAGAATCAGCCCCGTTGCTATATCGGTTTCCGCTGTGTCAGAAGTCTGGCAAGCACAACAAGTTCAAAACAGAAAAAGAAGTAAGACATGACAGAATACAGCAAATATAATATCATCTACCGCCTGCAGAGGTGGCTCGACAGCGTACCGGGACAAACGTTCCTGAACTACGCTTACAGTTGGGGTGCGTCTATCGTTATCCTTGGTACATTGTTCAAGCTCACTCACCTTCCCGGAGCCAACATCATGTTGTATTTCGGTATGGGCACTGAGGTTATAGTGTTCTTCATTTCGGCCTTTGACCGTCCTTTCGACAAGACTGCCATAGGTAAGGAAATACCCACTCATATTGCTGAGGAAGAGTATGGCGACGAAGAACTTGACATGGCTGATGCTGACGGGTTTGACTCTCCTGCGGCTGCTCCGCGTGTTGCCGGTGGTGGCGTTCAGGGCGGAAATGTGGTTTATATCAATGGTGGCGGTGCTCAGCCGCAGCCCGCTTCGGCAGCTGTTGCTTCTTCTGACGACAGCGTTCAGCCGTCAGCCGGAGGCCAGTCGTCTGCCGGTGGCGAGTTCGTTGCAGGCCAGCCATATGCCGCTGCAGCAGGAACTGCTCCGCAGGGAATGCCCGCTCAGCAGCCTTCTACAGGCTGGATAACAGCCCAGCAGCAGGTATCGCCTGAGATGGAAGAAGCCACAAGCAACTATGTTGAAGAACTCAAGAAACTTACAGACATGCTGGCCAAGGTGTCGGAGCAGAGCGCACGTCTTACACGCGACTCAGAGGAGATGGAAAATCTCAACCGCACTCTCACCGGTATCTGCAAGGTTTACGAGATGCAGCTTAAGGGCGCAAGCTCTCAGATCGGCACTATCGACCAGATAAACGAGCAGTCGCGCAAGATGGCTTCACAGATAGAACAGCTTAACAAGATTTATGCCCGCATGATAGAGGCCATGACCGTAAACATGCGCGCAGCAACAAACAACGGAAACAACGCAGAAGTATAAAAACGCAAGGCAATGGCAATAAAGAAAAGACCGGTATCTCCACGCCAGAAGATGATAAACCTCATGTATGTCGTCCTCATGGCCATGCTTGCGCTTAACGTCTCGACCGAAGTGCTCGAGGGCTTCTCTATTGTGGAGGAGAGCCTTCACCGCACCACCTCAAACGCTTCGTCAGAGAACGAATCGCTTTATGGCGACTTCGAGACTCAGATGAAATCGAACCCTCAGAAAGTGAAGGCATGGTTTGAGAAGGCCACTGCCGTCAAGCAGATGAGCGACTCGCTGTTCAACTTTGCACAGCAGCTGAAGGAGGCTATTGTGAAAGAGGCTGACGGAGAAAAAGGCGACGTGCTTAATATAAAGAACAAAGAAAACCTCGAAGCTGCCAACCAGATAATGCTTTCGCCTGCTTCGGGCAAGGGCGAACAGCTCTTCAACGCCATCAACTCATTCCGTGAGCGCATCCTGAAGATGGTTACCGACGAGCGTCAGAAAGCAATCATAGCCAGCAATCTTACCACGACATTGCCCAAGAACGCGCGGACAATGGGTAAAAACTGGCAGGAATACATGTTCGAGGATATGCCTGTGGCAGCGGCTGTTACGCTTCTGACCAAGCTGCAGAGCGATGTCCGCTATGCAGAAGGCGAGGTGTTGCACACTCTTGTGGCCAATATCGACATGAAAGACATACGCGTCAACAAGCTAAGTGCTTTCGTGATACCCAATGCACAGACGATAGTGCGCGGCGACAAGTTCTCGGCTCAGATCGTGATGGCAGCTGTAGACACTACGCAGCAGCCACAGATATACATCGGCGGAAGGCAGATGAACCTGCGCAACAATACCTATGAGATTGTAACCGGACGCACCGGCGACTTTAATCTCACTGGTTATATCACAATGCGCAACGGCAGCGGCGATGTGATTCGCCGTGATTTCTCACAGAAGTACACAGTGGTTGACCCCAGCGCAACGGTTTCTGCCGACCTCATGAATGTGCTTTATGCAGGCTATAGCAATCCTATCAGCATAAGTATTCCGGGCGTTCCGCTCAACAAAGTATCGGCATCGATGAGCGGCGGCACGCTTCAGCCAGTGGGTCCGGGCAAGTATATAGCCCGTCCGACAGCCGTAGGAAAGGATGTAACGATAAACGTAATGTCGCTGCAGACAGGCAGCGCAAAGCCGGTAGGCCAGTTTACGTTCCATGTGCGCAAGCTTCCTGATCCTACACCATACATCGCCATCGGCGACAACCGTTTCCGTACGGGCGGCTTGGCCAAGGCTTCGCTCATGTCGGTAGGAGGCATCAAGGCCGCCATAGACGACGGACTGCTCGACATTCCGTTCAAGGTGCTGAGCTTTGAGACCGTGTTCTACGACAACATGGGTAACGCTGTGCCAATGGTTTCTAATGGCGATTCGTTCACGCAACGCCAGCGGGAGACCTTCCGCGGACTGTCGCGCAACAAGCGGTTCTATATCACCCGCATCACAGCCGTAGGTCCCGACGGAATTAAGCGCACGCTGCCGTCGACAATGGAAGTTATTGTGAAATAGTTCTCTTGCCCGAGGCCGGACAGCAGACCCGGGCTGAGATAAAAATAAAAACATAAGTATGACAAGATTCATGTTCTTTAAGAAGATAGCAAATGGCCACAAGACGGTGGCTGGCGGACCCACCTTGCGTGTGTGCGCAGTGCTGCTTTTGCTGGCAGCATGCATGGCAGAGGCGTCTGCACAGCCGGCGGCGCGCCGCAGACAACAGCAGCAGAAAAACGAGTCGAACGCACAGACGCTTACCACCCGTGCCCGTATCTCTTATCCGACGGCTGCCCGCATGTCTGAGGATGTGGTGTGGCGCCGCGACATTTACCGTGAGATTAATCTCGAGGAGGACGCCAATGCAGGCCTTTATTATCCGGTAGAGCCTGTAGGTTCGCAGATGAACCTGTTCACATACATCTTCAAGCTGATGATGCGTGGCGACATAAAGGCGTATGAGTACCGTCTGGACGGCAACGAGGTGTTCACCGACTCTGCCCGTGTAAAGCCCCTGGCCTTTCTCGACAACTATCACATATACTACGAACGCAACGGAGGCCGCGTGCGTCTGGACAACAGCGACATTCCGTCGCGCGAGGTTAAGTCGTTCTATGTAAAGGAGAGCGCATATTACGACCAGGCTTCTGCCACCTTCCATACAAAGGTCTTGGCGCTGTGTCCTATCATGTCGCGTGAGGACGACTTCGGCGACGGAGCGCAGAAGTATCCTCTTTTCTGGGTGAAATACGACGACCTGGCTCCTTATCTGAGCAAGCAGATAATAATGACGAGCAACCTCAACAATGCCGCCACGATGAGCATGGACGACTATTTTACGCGCAACATGTATAAGGGCAAGATATACAAGACCACGAACATGCTTGGCAAGACGCTCAGCCAGTATTGCCACACTGACTCTGCCATGATCAAGGAGCAGAAGCGCATTGAGGGAGAGCTTGCCGCCTTTGAGAAAAACATCTGGGGCGACCAGGCACGCAAGGACTCGCTCGACAGCATTGCAAAGGCCGAAGTGAAGGTGAAGGGCAAGAAGGTGAAGAAGAACCGCCGCTCGTCTACAACGGTGAAGAAGAGCCGTTCGTCGAGCAAGAGCTCTTCAGGTTCATCATCGGCAGCACGCGTTACGGTGCGCAGACAGAGACACTGATATAATACAAGATAACGACTGCCCCACGACGGGGCAGCCAAATTTATAAACACTTAAAATGAAAGCTTATGAAAAAGTTATTTACACTGATTGTTCTTGTAGCGGCAACCTATTTCGCCGTGCCGGCAAACGCACAGCTGAAGTTTGGTATCAAGGGTGGTCTTAACATCACAGACATGTCGCTCAGTAATGATGTATTCGAGACATCAAACCGCACCGGATTCTTCATCGGTCCGACTATCAAGTTCACACTCCCCATCATAGGCCTTGGCATCGATGCTTCTGCGCTCTACGACCAGCGTGAAGGCGAGGTCAATGTTGAGGCAGACGACAACACTCTGGTGTCAACAAGACTGAAGCAGAAGTCAATCAATATTCCTATCAACCTCCGTTACGACATCGGTCTGGGAAGCCTTGCTGCAGTTTATCTCGCAGCCGGACCTCAGTTTGGATTCAACGTCGGCGACAAGAACCAGAGCCTGTATAAGGACGTGGCAGAATGGAGACTTAATACCTCTAACTTCAGTGTCAACGTGGGTGCCGGCGTAATGCTGTTAGGCCATCTGCAGGTTGGTGCCAACTATAACATCGTTTGCGGCAAGACAGGCGAGATAACCGTTCTCGACGGTGCTGAGAGCGTGCTGCGCGGCCGTTCAAACACATGGCAGATTTCTGCTGCCTACTATTTCTGATCCGGGCAAATTCTTTAAAAGCATAGAATAATTCCATTGGAGACATTTCTGCGTCGGCATGAAATGTCTCCTTTTTTTGTTCCTCTTTATTCCGCCATTTATGGTTTTTGTGCAAACAAGCACTTTCATCTTTTGTGCATTTGGGCATAATTCTGTATTTTTGCACAACAGATGACTTACGCAGATATCATACTTCCGCTGCCGCTCGACAGCCTGTTCACCTACTCCGTGCCCGACAGTCTTGCCGGACGCGTGGGGCAGGGCATAAGGGTGCTCGTGCCGTTTGGCAAGAGCAAGACATACGTGGGGCTGGTGGTGAGGACACACAACAACAAGCCCGACTTCAATGTTAAGGACATATCTACCGTGATGGACGACGCTCCCGTGGTCAATGCCGTGCAGCTAGAGCTGTGGCGATGGATGGCCGACTACTATCTGTCGTCTGTTGGCGACGTGATGAATGCTGCCCTGCCGTCGGGACTCAAGAGCGAGGACGGATACACGGCAAAGACCGAGACCTATGTGTCGCTTGCGCCCGAATATCACAGCGAGCGCGCCATACGTGTGGCTCTCGACGTGCTGAAGCGTGCTACGGCCCAGCTTAAGGTGTTTGAGACATTCCTCACGCTCTCTCACTGGGACACCATAAGCGGCGACACATGTGCCGAACCCGTGGCCGAGGTGAGCCGCGACGAGCTTATGAACGAGACACACTGCACTTCGGCAGTGTTCAGAAATCTTGTCGTAAGAAAATTCCTGAACACCTACGAGCGCGAGATAGGCCGGCTGAACAATGCCGGAGAGCCGCATCCAGAGCTGATAAAGCCGCTCAACGAGGCTCAGCAGACGGCCTACAACAATATAGTTTTCAGCTTTCTGAAAAAAAACGTGGTGCTGCTCCACGGCGTAACGTCGAGCGGCAAGACCGAAATCTATATACATCTCATCCGCCAGGCCATCGAGCGCCGGCAGCAGGTGCTCTATCTGCTGCCTGAGATAGCGCTTACCGTGCAGATACGCCAGCGCCTTCAGCGCGTGTTCGGCAACCGCCTCGGCATATACCATTCAAAGTATTCCGACGCCGAGCGCGTGGAGATATGGAAGAAGCAGCTGTCTGCCGCGCCCTACGACGTGATACTCGGTGCGCGCTCGGCCGTGCTCCTGCCGTTCACCAATCTCGGCCTTGTCATCATCGACGAGGAACACGAGACGTCGTTCAAGCAGCAAGACCCCGCCCCGCGCTATCATGCCCGCAGCGTGGCCATAATGCTTGCGCGCAAGTTTGGCGCAAAGGTGCTGCTCGGCTCTGCCACGCCTTCGCTCGAGAGCTGGAACAACGCCCATACGGGCAAGTTTGGCCTGGTGAGCCTTATGCAGCGTTATAACGATATACGCCTGCCCGAGATTGAGGTGGTGGACATTAAAGACCTGCAGCGCCGCAAGATGATGAGCGGTCCGTTCTCGCCCCGCCTGATGGCAGCCGTGCGCAAGGCCTTGGACAACGGCGAGCAGGCCATACTGTTTCAGAACCGCCGCGGCTTCGCGCCGATGATAGAGTGCCGCGAGTGCGGATGGGTGCCACACTGCGACAAGTGCGACGTGTCGCTCACATACCATAAGAGCCTCGGACAGCTTACGTGCCACTATTGCGGCACGACATACACCGTGCCCGAGGTGTGTCCCTGCTGCGGAAGCCGCAACCTGCGTGGGCGCGGATATGGCACGGAGAAGGTGGAAGACTACGTGATGGAGCTGTTTCCCGATGCCCGCGTGGCACGCATGGACCTCGACACCACCCGCACGCGCAACGCCTATGAGAGGCTGATAAGCGACTTCTCGGCGCATAAGACCGACATTCTGATAGGCACGCAGATGGTGAGCAAGGGTCTCGACTTCGACAAGGTGAGTGTGGTAGGCATATTGAATGCCGACAGCATGCTCAACTATCCCGACTTCCGTGCCTACGAGCATGCCTTCATGATGATGGCGCAGGTGGCCGGACGCGCCGGGCGCAAGGGCAAGCAGGGCCTCGTGATACTGCAGACCAAGAGTCCGCAGCTGCCTGTCATAACGCAGGTGGTGCGCAACGACTGCGAAGGACTGTTTGCCGACCAGCTCGAGGAGCGCCAGGCGTTCTGCTATCCGCCGTTCTGCCATCTGATATATGTCTTTCTGAAGCATCGCGACGACGCCGTGGTGGCCTCCGCTTCCATGCGTCTCGGCGACATACTGCGCGGCTGGTTCGGCAGCCGTGTGCTCGGTCCCGACAAGCCTTCGGTGTCGAAGGTTAAGACGCTCAACATACGCAAGATTATGCTGAAGCTCGAAAACGGCATCGACCTTGCCAAGGTGCGCCTCTATCTGCGCAAGGCACAGGCCATGATGGGGCAGGACGCCAAGTATCGTTCTGTTCAGATTTATTTCGATGTCGACCCCCTTTAATCCCGATCAGGACATCAGACCGCACATTGTGTTGTCTGTTTTGTGTATTCTGGCTCTCTGCCGTCTTTCCGTTTTCTGTTGTCGTTTTTCCGTCCGCTTTTCTTGACATGGCGTACTATGCCTGCTAAATAACAGATGGAAATACGCTCTGAATAAAGCAAAACAACAGGCAGAATAATGATGCCGGTTTAGGCTTAACCACGTCATTCTTAACCGGCTGCAGAGCCTGCTGTTGCCGCTGAAAAAATGGTTGATTATATATGTATTTCCAATATGTGGTCTTTTGCCTTCCAAAAGGCCACATATTGGAACGTAAAAGGCCACCTTTTAGACGATAAAAGGCGGCCTTTTGCAAAAGTAAGATTATGATGCTCGTAACGCACTGATAATCAGTTGCATTACATTGCGTAGGAATTAAAAGTCGATGTCAAGTCCGATGCCGAACACACGGTTGGTGCGTGTGAACGTGTCGGCGCCGTAAAGCATGCTCTTTCCTGTCGACGGGTCAGGCGTGGTCAGCAGTGCCGTGGTCTTGTCTACGGCCACCTGTGCAGCCTCCGGGCCCAGCAGTTCGTTGGCCACGTTGCCGATAACCTTTCCGGCCAGTCCGGAGATGTTGTAGTAGTCGTTGGTCTCGCGCTTGTAGTCCTTGTAGAATGTCTGGAAGTAAGCCAGGTTGAGCTTCATCTTCTCGGTCAGCTTAATGCCCACGCCCAGGCCCACAGAGCAAGAGCTTACGTTGAAGCTGATGTCCTCCATGTAGCTGTCGGTGAAGTCATACTCCGTAAACTGCGCTCCGGCGCTCACCTGCACTCTCTTGTTGATGTCATATTCTGCACCGAAGAGATACTCGTTGGTGTTGCCTCCGAGCTTGTCCTGGTGGTTGTCAAACTGCTTTGCGTCAGTGTCAAAGTAGTGGTGCCATCCGGCAGAGATGCGCAGCTGCTGCAGCGGCGACCACTGTGCGCCCAGCGTCAGCAGAGCCGGCGAGTCTTCAGCCACCTCTATTCCGTCGGTATAGCGGTTGAGCTGCTCCAGGTTCTTGGCACTCTCGCTGTTGGCAGAGCGGTTCTTCAGGCGCATGCGCGTCTTGAATTCATACTTTGCGGCAAAGTTAAAGTCGCCCGTCTTATAGTCAACACCGATTATCGGCGCGATGCCCCATCCTGTCTGGTCGCAGTTAAGCGTTACGTCCTCTGTGGCAGAGCCGAGCGCACCCAGCATCACGGCCTTCACCTTATAGTCCTTTGCCAGCTGTGCATATTTGGCTGCGTTGGCCATGTCGCCTGCCTGCTGATACATGTTGGCCATCTCTGTGTATGTGCCCACAGCCACGGCAGCCTGTGCCGAAAGGTTCTTGAACGTCTCGGGCGCGCTTACCATCTCGCCGTTTATGTTGGCCTTGATGTTCTTCACGTAGCCGTAATAGTTAGAGTTGCCGTATAGCACACGTGCTCCCAGATACACCGACCAGTTGTCGTTCAGCTTGCGTGCCGCTCCGAGCGTAAAGCCGTAGTAGTATTGGCGTCCGCGCATGTATGTGTCCATGTCATACTGCGACACCGTGGGCAGGCCCAGCGAGCCCAGTCCGAGTTCGTTTGTCAGCACGTCGAGGTTCTGCGACAGCAGCGGCAGCAGGGCTATGTTGCCCTCAAACGACGACAGACCGTCGTCGAACACACACTTGCCGCCTCCGCCCGTGATGGCGAAGTTAAACTGGAAACTCCAGTTGTTCTTGTTGTATGCCGCCTGTATCGACGGTATGATTGGGGCGTTGGCCTCGCCCTTGAAAGTCTTGGTGGTGTTGCCGAAGTTCTTGGCTCCATAGGCAAACGGAGCGAACGTTGAGGTTATCTCACGCGTCTGGTGAGCGTTCTGGATGTTGAGCGACAGATGGAATCCGTTGTTCATAAACGCCACTCCGGCAGGGTTGCTGTACACGCCGGCAATGCCAATCACGGCATCCTGAGCCGGATTTCGCAGGAAAGCAATGTTCTGATTGGTGTTAGTAAGAATACCGCCTGCGCTGGCCGTTGCGGCTGCTGACAGTGCAAGAGCTGCGCAGATTAATTTTGTTTTATTCATCTTTAATAACCTTAAATAAATTGGCTGCAAAGGTATCATTCTTGTCCTTTATTTCCTAAAATGCGGTCTTTTGTTTAATTTTTGTTAACAAGATAGCGGCATGTTAATGCACAAATATATAGATGTGTGCAAGTTTTTGTGTCATACACGTGCATAAACAAAAAGGTCGCCGGCGCTGCATCTACAACAGCGTTGGCGACCTTTTTCAGCTGTGCCGTCGGCCCTTATTGCTTTGCGGGCGGCGTGTTTTCGGTCTTGTTGTTTTTCTTTGCCAGTTCCGGATAGCTTGTGCGCGTGTGGTATATCGACTTCAGTCGCTCCGTCAGCACCTGCTTTGCCACGGCTATGTCGTGGAAGGTTATCGGGCAGTAGACAAAGTATCCCTCGCTCACCTGCTGGTCTATGAGCCTGTTCACCAGGTTGGATATGCTCTCCTCGGTGTATTCAGGCAGCGATCTCGATGCCGCCTCCACCGTGTCGGCCATCATCAGTATGGCCTGTTCGCGCGTGAACGGGTCGGGGCCCGGATATGTGAAGAGCGAGTCGTCCACGGGTTCGTCGGGGTGTTCGTTCTTGTACGATATGTAGAAATACTTTGTCTTGCCGCTTCCGTGGTGAGTGTTTATAAAGTCCTTGATTATGCTCGGCAGGTTAAACTTCTCAGCCATCTTCAGTCCTTCGGTTACGTGGCTTATCACGATCTGTGCCGCCTCTATGCGCGGCATCTTGTCGAGCGGGTTGGTGCCCACCTGGTTTTCGGTGAAGAAGGCCGGGTTCTTCATCTTTCCTATGTCGTGATACATGGCTCCTGTTCTCACGAGCTGCGCCTTAGCTCCGATCTTGTTGGCTATCTCGGCGGCAAGGTTGCTCACCATGACAGAGTGCTGGAATGTGCCCGGAGCCACCTCGCTGAGCTGGCGCAGCAGGTCCTTGCTGGTGTTTGACAGCTCAATGAGCGTAACGTTTGATATGAACCCGAACGCCTTCTCGATGATGAGCATCATCGGGTAGGCAAAGAGCAGCAGCACGCCGTTCACGATAAAGTATTTATACATGCTGTGGTCCATCGACGTGATGTTGTTGTCCTGCATCAGCTGCAGCGCGAAATACATGGCGCTGCTGCCTATCGTCACGAGCACGGCCGTCTTGAACAGCTGCGCCCTCTGCGACAGTTCGCGCAGCGAATAGATGGCCACGAGGCCCGCCACAAGCTGCACTATGATGAACTCATACTGATATTTCACGGCGGCGGCACATATCAGAATCATCGTTACGTGCGATATGAAGGCCGTTCGCGAGTCCATGAACACGCGTATGAATATCGGTGCTATGGTGAACGGCAGCACGTAGACGTTCAGTATGCTGTGGCTCATCATCACCGACACGAGTATCGGGAACAGCGTTATCATCGTGTAGAGCATGGTGATGCTGCGCGGCTTTTCAAAGTAGTCCTTGCGGAACAGGCCGAGATACGTGGTGAACAGCATTATGAGCGTGGCCACGAAGAGTATCTGTCCGGCTATTGTCGACGGTATGGCGCTCACCGTTGCGCTGCGCCTCTGCGTCTCCTTCTCAAACGAGTTGAGCACCCTGTACGTGTGGTCGTCCACAATTTCGCCGCGGTCAATTATCTTCTGTCCGCTGAGCACCATTCCGCTTGCCAGCGGTATCGTGCTGAGCAGGTCGGCCTTCTCGGTCTCGCTGCGCTCCTCGTCATAGTTGAGGTTAGGCTGTATATATTCGTTCAGGTTGCATTTCTGCAGTATCTGCCTCTGTTCGGCCAGCTTCTGGTCGGTGAACAGCTGTTCATAGGCCGTCATCGTCGAGTAGATGCACATTATTTCGGCGTTGGTGGCCTTCTTGCCGCTCACAATCCTTATGGTGCTTGTGGTGTCCTTGCTTATCTCTGAGTATTCGGGCGTGTCCATTATTCCTGCCTGATACAGGCGGTGAAGCCTGTCGGCAATGGTCGTAACATAGTTGTAGGGCAGTCCGGGTATGCCCTCCTTGTATTTGCTCAGAAACTTGCCGATCTGCTCCTTCTCTACAGCCGTGTTATAGTTGTAGTAAGGCTCAAAGGCCTTTATTATGCTGTCTTGCTCTCCCTTAATGGCCTCGTCGGTCTTGTAGATAGGAAAGTCGAACTTGGCTATCAGCGAACTGTACATCCACGGCTTGCCTATGTCGTATCTGAACTGCGGTCCGCTGTTGCGCGGAAGGAAGCCCACGATGATGATCACGGCTGTAACCACCAGCGACACTCGTGTCAGGATGTTTCTGAAATAATGTTTGTCAGTTTTGTTGAATTTGCCCATTTCTATTCGTATTAAATGCTTTACACTGCGAAAATAATAAAAAAATACGCCACTTTGCTAAAAAAGTTGTAATTTTGCACAAAATTTATCTTATCTTCATTAATAAATGGCAGAAAGAAAAGTAAGGGTGCGCTTTGCACCAAGTCCTACCGGGGCGTTGCATATAGGCGGCGTACGTACCGCATTGTATAATTATCTTTTCGCCCGTCAGCATGGCGGCGATTTCGTTTTCAGAATAGAAGATACAGACTCAAACCGTTTTGTTCCGGGCGCAGAGGAGTATATCATAGAGTCGTTCAGATGGCTTGGCATCAAGTTTGACGAGGGTGTCAGCTTCGGCGGCGAACATGGTCCTTACCGTCAGAGCGAGCGTCGTGCGATATACAGAAAATATGTCGACCAGCTGCTCGATGCCGGCAAGGCATACATTGCCTTCGATACGCCCGAGGAGCTTGAGGCAAAACGCCAGGAGATAAAGAACTTCCAGTATGATGCCCATACGCGAATGATGATGCGCAACTCGCTCACATTGCCGGCCGAAGAGGTTGAAAGACTGATAGCCGACGGCAACCAGTATGTAGTGCGCTTCAAGATTGAGCCGGGCGAGGACGTTCACGTTAACGACATGATACGCGGCGACGTTGTTATAAAGAGCGATATTCTTGACGACAAGGTTCTTTATAAGAGCGCCGACGAACTTCCTACATATCACCTTGCAAACATTGTTGACGACCACCTGATGGAGATCAGCCACGTTATCCGTGGCGAGGAGTGGCTGCCGAGCGCACCGCTGCACGTGCTTCTTTATAGAGCCTTCGGCTGGGAAGACACTATGCCGCGCTTTGCGCATCTGCCTCTGCTGCTCAAACCGGACGGAAAGGGCAAGCTGAGCAAGCGCGACGGCGACCGCCTGGGCTTCCCCGTGTTCCCGCTGGAGTGGCACGATCCTAAGACAGGCGAGGTGTCTAACGGCTTCCGCGAGCAGGGATATTTCCCCGAGGCAGTCATCAACTTCCTTGCGCTGCTGGGCTGGAATCCGGGCACAGAGCAGGAGATGTTCACTCTCGACGAGCTTGTTGAGCAGTTCGACATAACGAAGTGCAGCAAGGCCGGAGCGCGTTTCGACTATCAGAAGGGCATCTGGTTCAATCACGAATACATCCTGCGCAAGAGCAATGAGGAAATTTCTAAGCTGTTTGCACCTATCGTTGCAGGCAACGGCATCGACGAGTCTATGGAGCGCATAACCAAGGTCGTTTCTATGATGAAAGACCGTGTAAGCTTCGTCAAGGAGCTTTGGCCGCTCTGCTCGTTCTTCTTCATTCCTCCTACAGAGTATGACGAGAAGACCGTGCGTAAGCGCTGGAAGGAAAATTCGGCTCAGGTTATGGGCGAGCTTGCCGAGGTGCTTGAGGGCATTGACGATTTCTCGCTCGAGAATCAGGAGCACATCGTCATGGCTTGGGTCGAGAGCAAGGGCTACAAGCTGGGCGACGTGATGAATGCTTTCCGTCTTACTCTTGTGGGCGAAGGCAAGGGTCCGGGCATGTTCGACATTTCTGCTTTCCTCGGCAAGGAAGAGACGCTGCGCCGTCTGCGCCGTGCAATCGAGGTGCTTAAATAGACCTAACAAACAAGCATAAGCCGTGTACGAAATTGTTATCAGCCTTTACACGCTGGGCGTGGCCGTGATGAGCCTGTTCAACGATAAGGTAAAGAAGATGTGGCGGGGCGAGCGTGAGGCCTTCAGAGTGCTAAGGAACAGCGTTGACCCCGGCTCACGCTATGTGTGGTTCCATGCGGCGTCGCTCGGAGAGTTTGAGCAGGGCCGCCCCATCATGGAGCGCCTGCGCCGCGAGCATCCCGAGCTTAAGATTCTTCTTACATTCTTCTCGCCCTCAGGATATGAGGTCAGAAAGAACTATGAGGGAGCCGACATAATATGTTACCTGCCGCTCGACACATATTTCAATGCGCGCAGATTCCTTAATCTGGTGCATCCCGAAGTGGCTTTCTTCATCAAGTATGAGTTCTGGTGGAACTATCTGCACATACTGAAGCGCCGCAATGTGCCTGTCTACAGCGTGAGCAGCATATTCAGGCCCAATCAGGTGTTCTTCCGCTGGTATGGCCGCACCTACAGCAATGTGCTTAAGTGCTTCACACGTTTCTTCGTTCAGAACGAAGTCAGCAGGCAGCTGTTAGCCAAGCTCGGCATCACTGATGTTGAGATTACGGGCGACACACGTTTCGACCGTGTGCTGCAGATAAAGAGCCAGGCCAAGAGTCTGCCTATAGTTGAGGCCTTCAGACAAGACTATAAAGTGTTTGTGGCCGGAAGCAGCTGGCCTCCCGATGAGGACATCTTCATCAAATATTTCAACGGCCGCGACGACTGGAAGCTTATTATTGCCCCGCACGTTATCGGCGAGGACCATCTTCAGCAGATATTGTCTAAGCTGAAGGGCAAGGCCGTGAGGTATACCGAGGCCACTCCTGAGAGCGTTGCCGATGCAAAGATTCTCATTATCGACTGTTTCGGTCTGCTCTCCAGCATTTATGGCTACGGCCATGTGTCGTATGTTGGCGGCGGTTTCGGTGTCGGCATACACAATGTGCTCGAGGCGGCGGTATGGAACATACCGGTGATATTCGGTCCTAACAACGAGCGTTTCCAGGAAGCGCAAGACCTGCTCGCATCGGGCGGCGGCCGTCAGATTGACGGCTATCAGCAGTTTGAGAGCCTGATGAACGGCTATATAGCCGACGACAGCCTCCGCAAGGCAGACGGCGACAAGGCTGCGCAATATGTAAGCAGCAAGGCCGGAGCAACGGGAAAGATACTCTCGGCAGTTAATTTCTGATTTTTTTGTTGGCTAATGAATATAAGGACACAGCGCGCCTGCCGTTCACACGGCGACGCGCTGTTGTCTTTTTGTGTTTTTCTTTGTATGTGATGTAAGGTCTTTTATATTTTCAGCCGCAGTCTTTCTGCTGCTTTGACCTGTACATTTTCCCGAGATATATGATGAAGTCAGGCATGCAGTATCCGTTTTTCATCTTATAGGTCTTCTGTCAAACGAGTACATGTTTCTTCTGTATTCGCTTGGCGACATGCCAGTCTGCGACTTTACAAACTTTCCGAAGAATGATATGTTAGGAAAGTTCATCGTGTCCGAAATTTCCTTTATTGTCATGTTTGAATATCTCAGTCTCTTTATTATCGCGTCAATGGTAAACTGGTGAATCCAGCTCAGCGCAGTCCTTCCGCTGACCTTTTTCGACAGCGACGAAAGATATTTGGGCGTTATGCACAGTTTTTCGGCATACGCACTCACCGATCGCTCCATGCCTCCGTTCTCGGCCAGCAGCTCCATGAAGCGCCTGAACAGCAGGTCGCCCTGCCTTATCACCCCGTTGTATATAGTATTGTCTGTGCATGATGCTATAAGTTCGGCCAGTTCATAGAACGCAAACTGAAAGAGCGAGCGCATTATTTCCCTGTGAAACAGCCCGTCCATGCTTTCCAGCTTAAACTGCAACAGACTGTAGAATCTGTTCATCAGTATCTGTTTTTCGCTGTTGAGGCTTATCACGGGGTGATGAGATGCGTATAATACGATGTTCCAAAAGTTTTTGCTGAGGTCAAGACTTCTGAAAAGAGCCTTGCTCGAGAGTCCGAGAATCTTCAGGTCGATGTCGTCTGATGTATTTATGTCGGTTACGAGCGAGTTAGGCAGACATATCATTATATTGCCTTTTTCAAGTCTGTGGTAAGAGTCGTTGATGCAGCACTCAACTCTTCCTCTGGCACAATATATAACTATCAGCAACTCAAGCTTACAGGGGTTGTCCGTGGGGATGTTCTTCAGGCTTTCCATTACCACGATGTCTCCGTCGTAATAGTCGGTCTGGGCTTCGTTGATTATTGATTCGATGTCTACTTTAAGTTCGTTATCTGTCATAAGTTGCGTCAAAATTTGTTCTTCGGGTGCAAAGATAGATATTAACTGAAACAGTGCAACTATCTAAAAGTAGATAATAGTGTTCCTAAATTCTTTGCAGTGTTCATATTCTCCACTTTTGGATTTTTTGTTTAGGAAATAAGAACACAAGAGTAAAAGCCTTTATCCGTAATTTTGCAAAAAAATTTTTGAACAAATACAAAGGAAATGAACAAAGCAAGTTATTTAGCAATCCTTGCGCTGTCGGTGGTGCTTCTTGCATCATGCTCCGGCAAGGAAAAGGCGAGAGAGGTGATGCCGGTTAAGGTGAAGACAGAGAAGGCAGAGCCGGTACCCGTAAGTGGAAGTCAGGAATTTTCGGGCACGGTAGAGGCCTCAGACGATGCCGCTCTAAGTTTTGCTTCGGGCGGAACCGTAACAAAGGTATATGTGTCTGTGGGCGATATGGTAAAGAAAGGTGCCCTCATAGCCGAGGTTGATCCTGTCAGCGTGCGCAATGCCTACAATGCAGCCAAGGCCGTGAGAGAGCAGGCTGAGGATGCCTTCAGGCGCATGAAGCAGCTGCACGACGAGGGAAGCCTTACCGAGATGCAGTGGATTGAAGTGCAGAGCAAGCTGCGCCAGGCTGTGTCAACCGAGAACATTGCCCGCAAGAGTCTGACTGACTGCCGTCTTTATGCCCCATACAGCGGATACGTGGCCGAGAAACTTGTCGAGGCAGGACAGAACGCCGCCCCCGGCATGCCCGTGATAAAGCTGGTAAGTATTAATAAGGTGAAGATAAAGATTGCCGTGCCCGAAGACGAGATGTCTGGCATAAAAGTCGGTCAGAGCGCCCTCGTGCGCGTGCCGGCACTGCAGAACATGAGCTGCAGCGGCCGCGTGGCCGAGAAGGGTGTGGCT
The DNA here is from genome assembly GCF_900625065.1 of Prevotella marseillensis. Classification (NCBI taxonomy): domain Bacteria; kingdom Pseudomonadati; phylum Bacteroidota; class Bacteroidia; order Bacteroidales; family Prevotellaceae; genus Prevotella; species Prevotella marseillensis. Next base: position 26,706 of record NZ_UYXY01000009.1, read on the forward strand.
GCCGACCCGCTGTCGCGCTCTTACGAGGTGAAGATAGAAGTGTCTAACTCTGGCCATAAACTGCTGCCGGGCATGGTGTGTGAAGCCTATGTGGGCGACAATCTTTCAGCCACGGCCGTGGCCCTGCCTGCCAATGTGATACTGATAGACACCGACAACCGCACCTTTGTGTGGACTGCCGTAGGCGGAAAGGCTCACAAGACTTATGTGGAGGTGGGCGAGAGCGTAGGCAGCCGCGTGGTGATTAACAGCGGAATAAGCGCCGGCGACAAGGTCATTGTCGGCGGACAGCAGAAGGTCAGCGAGGGAACTAAAATAGCAGAACTATGACAAAGAAGAAAAGAAACATCGTAGAGTGGGCCATGCACTATCGCCAGATAGTGATAATGGTGGCATGCTGTCTCGTGGCCTTCGGCGTATACGGTCTGGCTGACATGAACAAGAACGAGTTTCCCGACTTCACGGTGCGCCAGGGTGTGGTTGTAGCCGTCTATCCGGGCGTGTCGGCACAGGACGTTGAGGAACAGCTCACAAAGCCGCTCGAAAACTACATATTCTCATATAAGGAAGTAAAGAAAGAGAAGACCAAGTCGTACAGCCGCAACGGCATGGCCATAATACAGATAGAGCTTAACGATGATGTGTCGGGCACCGACAAGGACAACTTCTGGAGCAAGTTCAAGCACGGCATCAACACGTTCAAGGCTCAGCTGCCTTCAGGTGTGCTTGCGCTCATGGTTCAGGACGACTTCGGCGACACGTCGGCCCTGCTCATAACCATGGAGAGCAAGGACAAGACCTACCGCGAGCTCAACGACTATATGGACGACCTGAAAGACAGGCTGCGCCGCATTGAGAGCATCGGCCGCATGAACGTATTGGGAATGCAGAAGGAGCAGATATCAATATATCTCGACAGCGACAAGATGTCCCACTACGGCATAGGCTCCAACACCATTGCCGCCAGCCTCTTTGCCAAGGGCTTCGTTACCACTGCCGGCACGCAGAAGGGCAACGGCTACGACAGTCCGATACAGGTGGAGCGCTCGCTCAACGTGGTGGGCGATGTTGAGCAGCTCGTTGTCTACTCCGATCCGTCAGGCAACGTGGTACGTCTGAAGGACGTTGCCAAGATAAGGCGCGAGTATCCCCAGCCGTCGTCGTATGTAACCAACAACGGACAGAAGTGTCTTGTGCTGAGTGTGGAGATGAAGAAGGGCCGCAGCATAACGGCCATGGGAGCTGACATCGAAAAGGTGATGGACGAGTTTAAGTCGACATTGCCGTCAGACGTAACCATCTTTACTATAACGGACCAGACCAAAGTGGTAAACGACAGCGTCGTAAACTTCCTCCGTGAGCTTCTCATTGCCATAGCAGCCGTCGTAATAGTGATAATGCTGTTCTTGCCGATGCGCGTCGCTCTTGTGGCGGCGTCCACCATCCCTATCTCTATTTTCATCTCATTAGGTTTGTTCTATGCGTTCGGCATAGAGCTCAACACGGTTACGCTGGCTGCTCTTATTGTTACGCTTGGCATGATTGTCGACAACTCCATCGTGATAATCGACAGCTACATGGAGATGCTTGCCGAGGGCAAATCGCGCTGGACGGCATCTATCAGCAGTGCCACCCATTTCTTCAAGTCGATATTTTCGGCCACGCTTGCCATAAGCATCACGTTCTTCCCGTTTCTGCTTACTACGAAGGGAATGTATCACGACTTCCTGCTTTATTTCCCGTGGTCCATCACCATCGTGCTGCTCATATCGCTTCTGGTGGCAGAGCTTATAGTGCCGTTCCTGCAGTTCTACTTCATACGCAAGCCTGTTGGCACAGGGGGTAAGAAGAAGTTCTCGTTCCTCGACCTCGTTCAGCGCTATTACGACTGGCTCATAGGCCGCTGCTTTGCCCATCCTTACATCACCGTTTCTGTCGGCGTGGCAAGCATAGTGATTGGTTCAGTCATGGTGTCACAGCTGCCGCAGAAGATGATGCCTACGGCCGAGCGCAACCAGTTTGCCGTTGAGATTTACCTTCCCGACGGCACGTCGCTCAAGCGCACCGCTGCCGTTGCCGACAGTCTGGAGCATATTCTGCGCAAAGACAGCCGCGTGGTGTCGGTGGCATCGTTCAAGGGCACTTCGTCGCCGCGTTTTCATGCAGCCTATGCGCCGCAGTTTGGCGGATCTAACTATACACAGTTTATCGTCAATACGAAGAGTAACCACGATACTGAGACCCTGCTGAAAGACTACCGCATGAAGTATGCCACACACTTCCCCGACGCTTATGTGAGGTTTAAGCAGCTGTCTTATTCGCAGGATGCCAATCCTGTTGAGCTAAGGCTTACGGGCGATGACTGGCAGCAGCTTAAGTCGGTTGCTGACTCCGTAACGCGCCTGTGGCGTAACAATCCTTACCTAATGCTTGTGCGCAACGACGTCAATGAGCCTCTGCTGACCACCGACGTAGTGCTCGACGAAACCAAGGCCGGCCGCATGGGCGTAACCAACGCCATGGTTGAGGCCACGCTCGCCACGCGCTATAACAGCAGCGGCATAAGTCTCGGCACGATATGGGACGGCGACTATAACTACGGCGTATGCCTTAAAGGCACTAATGCCGACTCGTCTGCTATCCGTGACGTTGCCGACGAGCTTATACCCGTCAGCGGCGGACTCTCCGTGGTGCCCTTGCGTCAGATAGCCGATATTAAGCCTGTATGGGCTGACAGTCAGATAGCCCACCGCAACGGCCTGCGCACCATCACCGTGATGGCAGATGTTGTCAACGATAAGAATGTAATGGAGCTGACCACCGAACTGCAGAAAAACTTCGACACGTCGCGCCTTCCTTCTGGCGTTACGGCCGAGTGGGGCGGCGAGTATGCCGAGTCGCAGGAGTCGCTGCCGCAGATTCTGTCGGCTCTTGCCGTGGCTGTGGTCATCATCTTCTTCATTCTTGTATGGCACTTCCACCGCATCAACACCGCCGTCCTGCTGCTCGTGTCGCTTGCCATGACAATATTTGGTACGAGCTTGGGTGTTGTTATTTCAGGCGTAACGTTCAGTCTTACGTGCTTCCTCGGCATAATCAGCCTGATGGGTATATTGGTGCGCAACGCCATAATAATGTATGACTATGCCGAAGAGCTGCGCGAAAAGGAGAAACTGACCGCCCACGAGGCCATCTTCCTTTCGGCCAAGCGTCGTATGCGTCCCATCTTCCTTACCTCGGCGGCTGCCTCAATGGGTGTCATCCCGATGATTCTCGGCGGCAGCGGTCTGTGGATGCCCATGGGTTCTGTTATATGTTACGGCACGCTGGTTACGATGCTGCTCATACTCACCGTGCTGCCCGTGGCCTACTGGCTGATGATGAGCGGATCGACAAAGCGCCGTGAGGCAGGACTGAAACTTGAAAATGAATGATAAAAGTAAAAATAAGAAAGTGTTATGAACAATGATATAAAACTAATCGGGCGCGCCCTCTGCGGTCTGCTTGCCGTTCTTAGTCCGGCAGCTGTGCAGGCTCAGACGGGCCTCACGCCCGAGATGTGCCGCAGCATGGCCGTGAGCCATAATGCCAAGATGGTCAACGCCAAGAACGCAGTGGCTGAGGCAGAGCAGACAAAGAAAGAGGCCTTCACCAACTATTTTCCCATTGTCAGTGCCACCGGCATGGGCTTCAATGCCGACAAGGGCATGGCCAAGATGCAGCTTCAGCCCGACATGGCCATGGAGATGTGCAAAAACGGACTCATGGGAGGCGTTACGGCAGTTCAGCCCCTGTTTGCCGGCGGACAGATTGTCAACGGCAACAAGCTTGCCGGACTTGGCGTTGATGTTAGCAAGCTGCAGCTCGAGAAGTCGGAAAACGACGTGGAACTTACAGCCGAACAGTATTTCTGGCAGCTCGTGGCTCTTAACGAAAAACTCAACACGCTGCACGTGGCCGACACCATGCTCACGCGCATTTATCGTGATGTGAACAACTCGGTCAATGCCGGCGTGGCGCTGAAGAACGACCTGCTGCAGGTGCAGCTCGAGAAGAACGACAACATGAGCAACCGCGTAAGCCTTGAGGGCAACATCGCTGTGGCAAGAATGCTGCTCGCGCAATATCTCGGACTCGAGGACAGCAGCTTTGTCCTCGTGTCAGACATCAGGGTGGGCGAGATGCCCGAGTCGCCCGCCTCGCTGAAGAGCGACCACCGGTCGGCATTGCAGCTTACGCCCGAATACCGCCTGCTCGAAAAGAACGTTGAGGCTACGAGGCTGAAGCAGAAGCTCGACGTGGGCAAGAACATGCCTACGGTGAGCGTAGGCGCCGGATATATGTATCACGATCTGCTCGACTGCAGCCGCTCGTTCGGCGTAGTGTTTGCCACGGTCAACGTGCCGCTGTCGGCATGGTGGGGCGGAAGCCACGCCATAAAGCGCCGCAAGATGGAGGTTGCCGACGCGCAGACCGAGCTTACGGACAAGTCGCAGCTGCTCGTCATCGGCATGCAGAAGGCATGGAACGACCTCAACACGGCCTACACCCAGCTGGGCATAGCCTGCAAGTCGATAGAGCAGGCTGCCGAAAACCTGAGGCTCAACAACAGCTACTATCGCGCCGGAACCGCCACCATGACCGACCTGCTGAAGGCTCAGACGCAATACACGCAGAGCCGCGACCGCTTCGTTGAAACTTATTGCAATTATAAAATACTGACTCTTCAATATCTTCAGTTAACAGGTAGATAGTATTGTTTTGACTTGCGCCCGGAGAGAAATCTTCGGGCGTGTTTTTTTTGCCTGTCAGTTGTGCATGTTTTACCGAAAATATTACCATTATCCCGTTTTTCGTGCTGCTGCCGTGCCGTAAGTGCGGCGAAAGATGTAACTTTGCAGCCATACTTAAAACAATGAAAACAATGTGGTTTGTTCTTTTCTTCGTGCTGCCGTTCGTCGGCCTTGCCTATGTTCTGTGGCATGTGTGGTGTCTCCTGCCGCTGTCGGCGGGCTGGCGCTGGGCCGTGGTGGGCGTTGGTCTGGCGGCATTTCTCACCCTGTTTCTTAACTTTTCGCGTGCCATCGACGGCCTTCCCCTCAATCTGGCTTCGGCATGTTACGAGGTGGGCAACTCCTCCATATTCATCCTTCTTTATCTCGTCATCGCCTTTCTGCTGCTCGACCTCGGGCGGCTTCTGCACATAGTGCCGCGCTCATGGCTCTATTCCAACTGCATCGTGTCCACGGTGCTGTTTGCCGTCGTAGCGCTTGTGTTCATTGCCGGCAACATTCATTATAACAACAAGGTGCGTCATACCATACAACTCACCACCGACAAGCATCTCGGACTTCCCGTCAAGGTGGTCATGATGAGCGACCTTCATCTCGGTTATCACAACCGCCGCAAGGAGCTGGCGCGCTGGGTGGACATGATTAACGCCGAGCATGCCGACCTTATCCTTATTGCCGGCGACATGATAGACATCAGCATGCGTCCGCTCATCGAGGAGAACATGGCGTCAGAGCTGCGCCGTCTCAACGCTCCGGTGTATGCCTGTCTTGGCAATCATGAGTATTACAGCGGCGAGCCGCAGGCGCAGAAGTTCTTTGCCGACGCCGGCATAACGCTGTTGCGCGACAGCATAGCAAACGTAGGGCAACTGTGCATCATTGGCCGCGACGACCGCACCAACCCGCGCCGCCGCAGCGTGGCGGAGCTTATGCGCTGTGCAGACAGAAGCAGATACACCATTCTGCTCGACCATCAGCCCTATCATCTCGACCGCTCCGAGCGTGCCGGCGTTGACTTTCAGCTTAGCGGCCACACCCATCGCGGACAGCTATGGCCCATATCGTGGATAACCGACCGCATCTACGAGTGCTCTTACGGTCCGTGGCAACGCGGCAACACGCAATATTATGTAAGTTCGGGCCTTGGCATCTGGGGCGGCAAGTTCCGCATAGGCACCTGTTCAGAGTATGTTGTGGCCACGATAACGGGGCGCAAATAGCCGTCGTCAGAAAAAGCCCCTGAAAATCGTAACATTTTATATGATTTTTTCTTTCAGATTAAATATTTAAACTTTAAAATAAGCCTATTTATTAAGAAATATTTACCGATTTACTTTCGAACTGTTAGTGGCCGAGTTACGCATCGTAACTCGGCCACTTTTTATGCAAAAGTGGCCCACTTTTCAAGCCTAACTCATAGCCTTTTTTCAAGGATTCTGATGGAATAGGAAAGACGGAATGTGATATAAAGGATAAAGGGACGGTTTTTGTGTTATTGAAGGGGAGGTTACAAGGCAAATGACTTGTTGTTTTTTTAAAAGGGTATATATTATTGGAAGTTATCGGATCACAGATTAGCTTCGCTGACTTTCAGTTCTAATATTTAATTCCGGCAGATTTTTCGCTACGCTCAACAACTCGTGCAAATCAGCCGGCACATTAGTCTTGTTGGTATTTATGGAAGTAATAAGGCAACAAAGCTAATGTTCTGTCAGATTTGCACGAGTTGTTGAGCGCAGCGAAAAATCTGACAGCGATGAATATAAGGATCTGCGATCCGCAACTCATACATTAATAAGATGACGTAATAACGGCTTGAAATTAATTTTACTGATTATTATTCTTGTTGGTGAATATCTGTAAAAGCGGAAGCTAAAAATATTTTTAGCTTGTATTATCTAACTTCGAAATTTGTTGTATATTTGCTTTTTAGATAAATCATGCATTACAATATTTTAAATGGTACCTATGGAAGAGATTATTAATGGGATGAAATACTATATGCCAAACAATTTAACCTTGGAACAAAAGGCTATTTATGTACACATAATAGACTGGAAACGCAAAAACATAACGATGGATAGAGGTTTGTATAGAGGACATGAATACGATGCCCTTTTCCCGGAAAATTCAGAGGTTCCTCAAATGATGTATAAACCAATTATCCCATACTTGCAGGAAATGCAAAAGGGATATTTTGCTTTTAAGCCTCATAAGTTTGCCTGGCATGCCGTAAGTTCTCAAACGGCTTGTATAAATCTTTTCATGCCTATGCTCCTTTCAGAGGAAGCTGATAATATATTGCCGCTTATTCCCGGATGCCCTTCCGACTTTAAGAAGATAGCAAGAGACAGATTGCATCATGGATTTTGTTTTGAATATTGGGGACAGGATATTCAGTCAGGTAAAGGTGTCCTTAACGACCACTCCAATGGAGCAGGAACAGATGCAGACGTGGCTATTGCCTATTATGACAAAGAAGATAATTTGTGCCTGTGGCTTATCGAGCATAAACTTAGCGAGAAGGAGTTTACTACATGTGGCGCATATAAAAGTAAAGCAAATGAACATAAAGATAATTGCACTCAATGTATTCTCGCAAGCATATTAAATGAGCCTGAAAAATGCCATTATCACATGATAGGCTATAAATATTGGGAGATTCTGAAGAAACATCGGGATAAATATCAAGGTTCGGTAGATATCAAAGGTTGTCCGTTTAGGGATGGACTTAATCAGCTTTGGCGTAATCAGATGCTTGCTTTCGCCTTGCAGGACACAGGAACATATAAAGCAGTGACTTTCTCAGTATGCCATCATGCCAATAATACGCATCTGAACAACTCGATAAATACATATAAGGCATTAATCAACGGAAATAAGATGTTCAATTCTTTCACCAACTATGATGTGTTGAATGCTGTAAACACGCAAGATTCTAAGTTGCAGGAATGGATGCAATGGTATAAAGATGTGTATTGCTTTTAACACGAAACTCTGGCATTATGGTGCCGTAGCTTTGTATCAGTTCGTTTATGGACGAACTGAAACTGCGCGAAAATACAAAAGGTAATAAATAAATTGGTAAACAATTAATATTTATGGTGTTTGTTATTTCAAAACATCAGCGGATCACAGATCCTGATATTTAATTCCGGCAGATTACAAATCTGCCGGCACATTAGTCTTGTTGGTATTTATGAATCTAATGAAGCAACTAAGCTAATGTTTTGTCAGATTTATAATCTGACAGCATGGAATATAAGAATCTGCGATCCGCAGCTTGTCAACAAAAAGGTTTTAGTCTTGTTGTTTTGTTCGATATGCCTTTCGGCTGTATCTTCTTACAGCTTGCTCATAAACTTTTCGCGGTCAACGATGAAGCGCAGGTGAGTGCCTTCGCCTATCACGGCGTCGCCCTGCATGGCTTTGACGGTGAAATACAGTTTGCGGCCGTCTACCTTTGTCAGCATGGCTTCTGCCTTGACCTCAGCTCCTAATGGCGTAGGCTTCAGGTGTGATGACTCTATGTGTCCGCCTACGGTGGTGCTGCCTTCGGGCAGTTCAGGGGCAACTGCCAACATTGCGGCGTTCTCCATCAGCGCCATCATGGCCGGCGTAGCCAACACGGGCATGTCGCCCGAACCCATGGCCTTGGCGGTGAGAGCTTCGGTCACCGTCAGGCTGCTTGTGTGTGTAAGTCCTGTTTCCAGCATAATATTTATAGATGATTTTATTTTCAATGTTCAAAAATACATAATCTTTACTTTACGTGCAAGCTATTAAGTGCCGATTTTTTGTTTTGCAATATAAAATAAACTAACTTTGCATCGTGAACATAAAAAAGATAATAACATTATGGCATTAATAAAATCAATAAAAGGTCTGACACCCAAATGGGGCAAGGACTGCTATTTCAGCGAGAACGCCACTGTTGTTGGCGAGGTTAACATGGGCGACGAGTGCTCAATATGGTTTAACGCCGTTGTGCGCGGAGACGTGGCTCCCGTAACCATAGGCAACCGTGTAAACGTGCAGGACGGTGCCTGCGTGCATGTTACCAACACCACCGGTCCGGTTGTTATTGAAGACGACGTGAGCATAGGCCACAACGCCACCGTGCATGCCTGCACGATACGCCGCGGAGCGTTGATAGGCATGGGCGCAACGGTGCTCGACAATGCCGAAGTGGGCGAGGGCGCAATAGTAGCTGCCGGCGCACTGGTGCTGCAGGGCACAAAGATTGGTCAGCACGAGATATGGGGCGGAGTGCCTGCCAAGTTTATCAAGAAGACACGTCCCGACCAGGCAGAGAGCTTTGCCAAGCATTATGTGGAATACTCTAAGTGGTATCTTGAGGAAGAATAATTAAGTTGTGGCCGACGGCAGACAGCCGTGTGCCGGACGATACTTTTTCGACATAGAGTCAGCGCGGCATGCCGGTAAGGTCATTATTGCTATAACGCACAAAAAAAGTGACGCCCCGCAGGAATCATTCCTGCGGGGCGTCGTTGTCTTATAGGGTCTTTAAATCTAGGAATTAATAGTCTGTGTTCTGAGGGTCAAAGTTAGTCCATCCGTCGAGCCATGTGTCGCCTGCAGCGAAAGCTCCGATGTAAGAAACCTGGTCGAAACCGCTCAGCAGAGAGTTTGTGAATGCTGCAGCGCTGAGCAGCGGGCTGCCTGATGTCGGGATATATCCTGTTGTGTCGAACCAGCCTGTAGCAGCCTCATAGAACTTGTTGCCGCTCTGAGCCTTGAAGAATGTGCTTGAGAATGAAGGCTGAGATTCGTCAACCTGTTTTGTCTCGTAGTTGTAGAGGCCGTCTACATAAATCTTGTTGAAGTCAGTACCAACGGCGTTGACATTAGCCAGCCAGATGTTCTCGAGCTTCAGGTTGCCTGCTGTTGCTGCGCCCTGTGTGTCGCCCTTCTCGTTGTCGATGATGATACCGATAGGCCAGCCTATTGCAACAGAATTGAAGCAGTTGAGGTGAGTGTCGCGGCGAATGTGCATTGCAGCCTGGAACTTGCCGAGGCTTGAGCCGTTGTTGGGATAGTAGCTGCCGCCGTTGATGTAAGAAGCGTCGTTTACGAACGAAGCGTCTGTAGCCATCGGGCCTACGAGTGTCATGTTAGAGAATACGGCAGATGTGTGAGGCTCGCTGTTAGAACCGTCGGCGTTGTTGTCGCTCTCGAAGCTGTTGCTCTGTGATACGTCGGCAATCTTAGAGTCGCGTACTGACAGACCGAACTGAACTTTTCCGCTGAATCCGTTGTCTGTGTCGAAGTCGTCGTCCCAGCCTTTGTATGCTACAAGATATTTGCAGTTTACTGTTCCGCCGAACCATTCATAAGAGTCGTCGTTGGTATATGACACCTGTACGTGGTCGATCTTTGTGCCGCTTCCTACAGAACCGAGTGTAAGACCGTTGATCTCCTGGTCAGTCTGGAAAGGATAGCCTGCAAACTCGATGCGCACGTAGCTCAGCACGCCAGAGTTGTCGGCGTCGTCGTTGCCTCCGTGCTTGGTGCGCGGACCACCTTCAATCTGCATTTCGCTCTTGTTGTTCTTAGCCTTACCGCAGAGGATGATGCCACCCCAGTCGCCCGGACGGCGGTTGCCTTTAGCCTCTTCTGATGTAAACACGATAGGTTCTGTTGCTGTTCCCTGTGCGATGAGCTTACCGCCGCGTTCAGCTATGAGCGAAGCCTTTGTCTGCTTGTCGCCCTTGATTACGGTTCCCGGCTCTATTGTAAGCTCGGCTCCGTCGGCTATGTAAACCCATCCTTTCAGGATATATGTGCCTTTCTTGATAGTCTGCTTTCCTGTGAAAACAAACTCCTGGTCACCGTTTCCGATCTGTGTACCGTTGTCGTTTACGTTGGCGTCGCCGTCTGCCGTGAACAGCAGGTGGTCGCAGGCCTTGATACCGCCGTTGGTGGTCCAGTTGACACCGCTCTGTGTAGTGCCTGAATTGTCGTCGTCGCTGCAAGAGCTCATTGTGAGCGCCATTGCCATGATGCCTAAGCATCCGTAAAGTTTAAACTTGTCCATTTTCATCTTTTTGTTAAACATCTTATAGTGAATAATTTTTTATTTTTCTTTTATGGGAGTAATATGACTGATGGGAGTGATGGGGCAGATGTTCCGCCTTATCCCTTTATCAGAACTTATACACGGCGCTCACTCCTATGTTGCGGCCGGGCTTGTATACTCTTGTTATCTGCTCTACCTCGCGGCTTGTTCCGTTTGAGTAGTGAACGTCGGCAAACTGCTTGTAGTAGACTTTCTGTGCCAGCAGGTCGCGTATGCTTAGCTTCACTTCCCAGTGCTTGCCGAATTTCTTCGATGCCGAGAGGTCTATCACGTCGCGGGGCATCTCGTAGCTGTCGGGCACTCTCAGAGTCTCGTTGCCGCTTGTTGTTCCTTCGCTGCGTCCTACTCCGATTATTCGTTTGCCTATGCGGTTGTATAGCAGTGCTATGTCAAGCTGCATCTTGTCGTTCTTGTAGAATATTCCGGTGTTTACGAGGTAAGGCGACTGACCCTGCATGGGGCGGTTCTCCTCCTTTGAGCCTTCTTCAAACTTCACGCGGCTCTTAATCAGCGCTCCGTTGAACGACCAGCTGAAGCCGGGCAGGCCTATGAACGAGAGATCCTTGCGTATGTCGAGCTCTATACCGTAGTTGTTGGCGCGCTTAGCGTTCATGTAAGAATACACAAGACTTGTTCCGCCCGTAACGGTGTAGGTCCACTCGATAGGTGAGTCGAAGTATTTGTAGAATGCCGCTATTGAGATAAGCTCGCCCTTAGAGGGATAGAACTCGTAGCGGAAGTCGACGTTCTGTATGTAGCATGGCTTCAGGTCGGTGTTACCCTGCACGTCTGATGCCAGGTCGAAGTCGTAGAACACTGAGGGCGACACCTCGCGGAATTCAGGACGGTTGACCGTCTTGCCGTATGACAGACGCAGCTGGTGCTTGTCGTTAATCTTGTAGGTGGTGTTCACCGAGGGGAACAGGTCGCTGTACTCATAGTTGTGGCTGAAGGGGCTCTCGGCGTTGTCGCGTGTGTTTGTTATCAGCTCCATGTGGTCATATTCGTAGCGCAGTCCGGCGTAGATGTTCAGTTTGCCGAGCGGAATGTTGGCTGCGAAATATCCGGCTCCGAGATAGTTGTTGCCCTTATAGTTGTTGCGCATGTGCTGTTCCTCGAGCAGATACAGGCGGTCGGCACCGAAGTAGCTCTCGTCGCTGAGCATCTCCGACAGGTCGTTCTGGCGGAATCCGTCGGGCAGCGTGTTGCTGGCAGCGTTCCAGTTGTAGATAAAGTCGCGGGGGGTGTACTTACGTGTGCGGTATTCGCCGTAGGCTCCAAACTTGAGCGACGGTGTGAACGATCCGAACTTGAATTCGTGCTTGTCGTTCACTGCTGCCGAAACGATGTGCTCGTCGAGCTTTGTCCATTCGCGCGATATGTCGTTGGGGCTTGTCAGCTGCATCACTCCCGGCTCCAGTGCGTCGTTGATGAGATAGCGGCGGCGGTCGGGCACGTTGCGGTTGGCATAAGAGTAGCTTGCGCTCCAGTCGAGCTCATCCAGCGCAAAGGTGTGCTTTCCGGTTATCTGTCCGTTGTATGTGGTGCGGCTGCGGTAGTAATATTCAGCCGAGTTTTCGTTGTCCGACTGTGCGCTCAGTCCCTCGCGCCATGTGTAGCGGTCGTTGCCAATCTGGTTGAAGATGTTCTTCAGCTGATACTTGCTGTTGCCGTCGGCAGAAAGAAGAGTGAAGTTGAGCATGGCTCCCAGTCGCACGTTGTGGTTATACTGGTCGTCTACAGAGTAGCGCAGATAGTTCGACTGGTCTTTGTCGGCATCATATACGCCGTAGAGGTTGTTCTGCATGTCTTCATACTTGCGGTATTCGTTGCTGTAGTTGAAGGCTGCAATCATTCCGAGCTGGCGGTCGCCCAGTTTCCAGCGGCGTCCCAGCGAGCCCGACAGCTTCAGGTCGCCCAGCGGACTCATCGTCCTTACGCGCCAGTCGTTGTTAAGACCGTTGTTCAGCAGGTCGACACCGTTGCCGGCAATGCTGTTCATCGTGGCGTTTATGCCGCCGTTGAGTCCGCGCATGCCGCTGTCGAAACCGAGGAAGTCGGTGCCCGAACCCTTGGCATACTTGAAGTCGGAGAATGAAGAAATGTCGTTCCAGTTGCCGCCGACAGACAGCTCGGCTGTGTTTTCCGCCGGAATGTCCTTCGTCGTTATGGTGATGAATCCGCCGGTGTAGTCAGCCGGATATTCGGGCGACGGCGTCTTCACAATCTGCATGTTGTCTATCTGTGAACTTGGAATAAGGTCGAACGAGAAAGCCCTTGAGTCGGCTTCCGAGCTAGGCACGGCTCCGCCGTTGATCCAAACGTTGTTGTAGCGCTGCGAGAGTCCGCGCACCATGACAAACTTGTCGTCGATGAGGCTCACGCCCGGCACTCGGCGTATCACCTCTCCTGCGTTAGTGTCCTGTGTCTTTGTTATTTCCTGTGCCGATACGTTGCTCACTATGACGGGACTGCTCTTGGTCATCTGTATTACCGCGATCTCCGTATTCTTCCTAGCCACGCCGGTAACCGTAACCTCCTTCAGCGTCTGTTCGTCGGGTGTGAGCTTTATCTCTAACACCTGTGGCTGAGCTTCAGCCCGAACCCCGTCAATTTTTTTAGTCTTGTAAGAGATGTATTTTATGGTTAAAGTATAATTTGCGTTTTCGTCGAGTCCGCTGAACGTGAACAGTCCGTCGATGTCTGTTGCAGCCGCTTTGGCCGTTCCTTCAATCTGCACGGTTGCTCCGATGAGCGCCTCGCCTGTCGTACTGTCTGTAACTTTTCCCTTAATGTCTGCCGCGTATGCTCTGAATGCTGTCAGGATGAATATCAGCGCCACGGCTAATCTTAACCTTTTAATCATACTTTGAAATGCTTTCTATCGTTTACGGCTGCAAAGTTATATGCGGCATGTTGCAATAAGGTTAACGCCATGTTATGAAAGACTGACAAACGTGTTGCAATGGCGTAACGTTTATTTTCATTGTATGACAGCTTCTACGCGGGCATAAATCATTGGCGCAGGAATGAAATAAAAACGCCCTGCCGCCGTTCATATAATATATATGATAACACTACTGCTGGCGGTCGCACTGACGGCCGCGCCATACGACAGCACCTCGGTTGCCGCAGACGACACCATAGCGGCTAAAGACAGACTTAAGGCCGAGGCTTACCGGGCTAAGCGCGAGATAGACAAGATACTCGACATGCGCGACAGCCGGGCGCGGAGCCGTGTTGACACAAGCTATATTGAGCGCACGCCGCAGCGGCTGCGCTTCAGGCTCACGCTCAACGCCTCGGGCTCTGACATACGCACGCGGGGCGTCAACGCTGACGGCAACTTCAATACGGAGATGAAGGCGCAGAACAAATACACCGTAAGTCTCAGCGCCGCTTACCGCGGACTGTCGCTCAGCGTGGCCATGAACCCGGCACATCTTGCGGGCGAGAAGAAAGACTATGAGCTGAACATGAACGCCTACGGCAACAAGTTGGGCGCCGACGTGATATTCCATTCGGCAAAGACTTTCGAGGGCAGTGTCCGCACTCAGCGCGGCGACATCAGCATACCGGCCGGACTGATAAGCCAGAACATGCTGACGCTCAACGCCTATTATGCCTTCAACGGCCGCCGCTTCTCTTATCCAGCCGTGTTCAGCCAGTCGTGGATGCAGAAGCGCAGCTGCGGAAGCCTCATGCTCGGCGCCTCGTTCATGGGCGGAGTGCTCAAGGCGCGCCACGACGACGTTATAGGCAACCCTGAGTCGAGGCTAAGCATACTCTGCGTCGGCTTAGGCGCGGGCTACGGCTACAACCTTGTGCTGCGTCACGGCTGGCTCATACATCTGTCGGCGCTGCCCGAACTTGTGGTCTACAGCCGAAGCAGGCTGACAACAGGCGGCAGCCGCACAAGGATGCCCTACAGGTTTCCCAACATAATAGCCGTGGGACGCATTGCCGTGATCAGGCATTTCGGCCGCTATTTCGCCGGGTTTACCTCTGTCGTAAACACCTCGCAGCTTGGCGACCGCGATGAGCTGCTGCTGAACATCACCAAGTGGCGCGCACGCATCTTTATAGGCATAAAGATTTGAGGCGTGCCCGCAGGATGTGCATAACTCTATACAGACGCTTTCGGCTTTTGGAACGCATCGGACGATGAATCTCGTATATTTTTTTGAACAGAAACTCGTCACTCGTCACATTTGTGTGCAAGACATTGATAGTCAGTCTTTTGTAGTGTGACGAGTTGAAAATCCAACTCGTCACATAAGCGTCGCAAACCTGATGTGTCCTTTCCTAAAATTGGTTGACTTCTAACAAGCCATTCCCTGATTAAAGTTGACTCTGGTTAAACTTATAACTGTTATTGGTTGACTCTACTTTTAATTACTGATTAAAGTTGACTTTTAC
>NZ_UYXY01000007.1:0-50171 GCF_900625065.1 Prevotella marseillensis
AAAAACTTACACCTGAAGAGCGAAGATCTATCACTTTTTGAAGATATTGACCCTTTTGTGATTTATTTTTCCTCATAATTATTTTATTTATGAGTCAACTTTTTTCAGGGTAAGACATTTTTTAGGAATTAAAGTAGATTCTTTTTAGGAGTTATAGTAGTTAAAGGAGTTATCGCTCACTAGGGTGAGCCAGGAGTTAAAGTCATTAGTCTTGTTGATAGTAAACGTAGGGGCGTACCCCAGGTGCGTCCACAGCCCGATTACGTGTAAACTTTATAGTCTGTAACATCATTTTGATGAATAATGCGGATTTATTGCTGTCCCAAAGATTTGTCGACGTTATAATGTAACTGACAATATAACAGATATTTATGCCTGATTATATATTGCGGAGTTTTTTTCGATAATGCGTGAGTTGGACACACCTGGCGTGTGTCCCTACAGGGCTGTATATGATGAAAACTTGGGTATTTAAGTTAACCGATGGCAGTAATAAGTCTTATCAGAGTCAACTTTAATCAGGAAATTGCCTGTCTGAAGTCAACCGGAATAAGGACAACGACATATTCATATGACTAGATGTAACGGATGTGACGAGTTGGATTTTCAACTCGTCACACCATAATATATTGTTTGTCAGCGTGTTATACCGGAATGTGATGAGTGACGAGTTTTTTTTAAAAAACTTTTTATTCAAAGCCGACAGCGCTTAGTAACTGATGCGGATACCGAAAGGCAGGGATAGCTGCAGGGGCTTGCCGGTCCACTGGGTTTCGGCCTTGCTGCCGTTAGGGATATACCACGTTATACGCGGACTGAAGAACAGTTCGAGATGCGGCGCAATCTCATAAGCCATGCCGACGCCAGCACCCACAGACCACTGTAGTCCGGTGAAGCCAAGGCTAACAGACCTGCTGAACTCTGTCTTGCCGTCGATGTTGTAAAGCTTGTCTGACTTTGCACTGAACGGAACGTCAATAGCCATGCCGGCAGTCAGATAGGCAGACATACGGCCGCGCCTCATAAACGTGTAAGTGGCATTTACGGGCATGCCGACATAGAATATGCGCTGACGCTCGCTGATGTTTGTCGTGTCAGAACTGCCTGTAAGCATGTTGGTGGTGTGCCGTGTAACGCGCAGTCCCATGTCAAGGCTCCATCTGTCAGACAGACGCCGGTTGAAGTTGAGCCCCAGCTGCAGCGGCTTTTCATAGTTCTTGTGCGTAACAATCTTGCCACTGTTCATAAGCGCTATGCGCAGAAGAACGTCGCGCTCTATCGGGTCAAGACTCTCGCCGACATCATAAGTGAGATAATGTACGAGCTGCTCCCAGGTTTCAATCTCCACCCTCGTGCCCGAGCCTACAGCATGTTCTATAACCTCGATTATGCGCGGCATTATCACGTCCGACGCCCTTTCCATCATCGAACTGAATCCGAGCAGCCAGCCGTCATGGCTCTTTGTTGTGACATTAACACATGAAGTGTCGGCAGGAGCCACATCTGCCATGACAAGCGACGGCTCAACGGCTACGGCCGATCCGCTGCCGGCAATGCGGCACAGGGCGTCAACACTTTCGGCAAGGGCATCAGCACGCAAGGTGTCGGCAGGACAAGACAGACAAAGCCCTGCGCCAAGAGAGTCTTCGGCATGGAGCCTCCGCACGACATTTCCCTCTGCCGACGGTGCGGCATGCATATCTGCCACGGGGCCTGCGCAGCTGCCACCGGCTGCATGGCAGGCTGTTCCGACAGACGCCACGTCAACTCCGGTTGTCCGTCTGAACGGCTGCCGGAGCAATAACGTCACTACCGAAACGGCCACTGCGGCCAACAGCAGAACGAGGCGGGCCCTGTAGGCCGTTATCATCTTCTGCAAACTGACACGTGCCCTGAGCAACTGTGAAGACGACGTGCGCGGCCTGATGCCTAGCATACGGGCTATCTCGTCGTGCGACAGGCCTTCGAGCACCGACAGGCGGAACACGTTGCGGTAGCCCTCGGGCAGCATGTCGATCATGCGCATAAGCTCATCAAACGGAATGTCGCACCCGCCCTGCCCTTCTTCAGCCTCAACCGGCACGTCTGCCACAGCTCCGGCCACAGGCCGGTTCTTTCTGTCGTTGAGATATTTCACGGCAAGATTGGCCATCACCCTGCTCATCCATACCTCAAGGCGGGCAGGACTGCGCAGCGAGCCTATCGACGAGAATATTATGATAAAGCCGTCGTGGAGCAGGTCCCGGGCTGCGTCTTTGTCTTTAACGATATCTGCGCAAAGCCTGAATAACCTGCCGGAATAGGTCTGATACAGAAGCGCCAAGGCGCCTCTGTCACCATCCTTACATCTTCTGACAAGTTCTTCTGTTTCCATATCTACGTACCGGGCGCCGCAGGTGCCCTTTATATATGATATAAAAAGGACGAAAATACTGCATGCCGCGGTTGTTTTTTTTCAGAAAAACACAAAATCACAAAGCGCCGCCACCTGCACGTGCCATGCATACAACCATGCTATGACATACAAAAAATGCGGAGCGGCATTAATAACATTAAAGCCGCTCCGCACTAAAAAATATCTTCAGGCGTGTTATTACAGCAGAGACTCAAACTTCTCCTGCAATTTTGCCTTTGTTGTTGCACCTACAAACTTGTCTACAACCTCACCGTTCTTGATGAACAGTATTGTAGGAATGTTGCGGATGCCAAACTCCATGGCGATGTCGTCGTTCTCCTCTACGTCGCATTTACCAACAACAATCTTGCCTTCGTACTCGTTAGCCAGCTCCTCAACGATAGGTGCGATGGCACGGCAAGGACCACACCATGTAGCCCAGAAATCAACTACTAAAGGCAGTGCGCCATTCTTCAGACTCTCAAAGTTCTCTGTTGTAATTTTTTCCATCTTTCTTTTGTAATTTATTATGTTAATAATTAGGTTTTGTCTTCTACTGTTTTGCCAACAAACATTATGCCATATTTTCTCTGACAGAGCCTTTGCGGCCAATTGTCACACATCGTGGCGGGCAATCATATTTGTCAGTTTATTTTATAGTCGAGCGCCTCGCATCCTTTAATAAAGGATATCAGTTCCTTGCTGATGTCTATCTTCTCCTTGCGGCTGCGCAGCACAAAGGGCTTGCTGTTGCTCGTCTCGCGCACCTGGAAGAACAACTGCGTGGTGCCCGGCGCGTCTTTTATTATCGTAACAAGGTCAGACACGGTGGTGTCGTCCAGCTTGTCAGCCTCAAGCGATATGGTTATCTTCTCTATCTGTGTGTCCTTTACGGTCTGCAGATACTGTATGTCGGTTATACGCATCTCCATCATGTCGCTGTTGCGGAAGCGCTGCACAAACTGTGCCTTGACCATGACCGTGCAGCCTTCGATAAGCATTCCGCGCCACTTACCCCACTCCTCGCCGAACAGGGCAAGTTCGCCCGAGCCGTCGAAGTCTTCAATGGTGACAAAGCCGCACGGCTTGCCGGTCTTGGTGTATTTGCTTCTAACGGCCGTGACGATGCCTCCCAGCACCACCTCCTGCTTCTTTGACAGCTCGATGCGGTCGTTGAGCTCCTGGCACTGGGTGTTGCAAAGGTTCTTGAGGATAAACTCAAACTCGTCGAGCGGATGTGCCGAGAGGTATATGCCCACGAGGTCGCGCTCGCGGTTAAGCTTCTCTATGGCGCTCCACGACTCAGCCTGAGGTATGGCGGGAGTGGCAATCTCCACTTCTTCCATCGCTCCGAACAGAGACTGACGCGACTCGTTTTTCTCCTGCTGATACACCTGTCCGTAGCGCATAAGGGTTTCGAGGAACGTGCGGCCGTCAGGATTGCGCGCAAAGAAACTCTCGCGCTTGATCTTAAAGCCGTCGAACGCTCCGCTGAGCACAAGGCTCTCGAGCGCCTTGCTGTTAACGGCCGAGAGATTGACGCGCTGCACAAAGTCGAATATGTCTTTATACTGTCCGTTCTTCTCGCGCTCGTCGATGATGGCCTGAGCAGCGGCGTCGCCCATGCCCTTGATGGCTCCGAGGCCGAAGCGCACCTCGCCTTTCTTGTTGGCGCTGAACTTCTGGCGGCTCTCGTTAACGTCAGGACCCATGCAGGCTATGCCCATAGCCTGACATTCGTTCATCAGCTTGGTTATCTTCGTTATGTCGTTAAGGCATCGGCTCATGTTGCCTGCCATGAATTCTGCCGGATAGTGGGCCTTGAGATAGGCCGTCTGATAAGCCACCCACGAATAGCACGTGGCGTGACTCTTGTTGAAGGCGTAAGAAGCAAACTTCTCCCAGTCGGCCCATATCTTCTCGAGCACCTTCGGGTCGTGTCCGTTTTTCTTTCCGCCCTCGATAAACTTAGGCTTCATGGCGTCGACGATGTCCTTCTTCTTCTTACCCATGGCCTTACGCAGAGCGTCGCTCTCGCCTCGGGTGAAGTTGGCAAGCTGACGCGACAGAAGCATGACCTGCTCCTGATACACCGTGATGCCGTAAGTGTCCTTCAGATATTTCTCCATGCAGGGAATATCATACTTTATCTCCTCCTTGCCGTTCTTTCGGGCAATGAACGAGGGGATGTAGTCCATAGGTCCGGGGCGATAGAGGGCGTTCATGGCTATGAGGTCCTCAAATACGGTAGGCTTAAGCTCGCGCAGATACTTCTGCATGCCGGCCGACTCAAACTGGAATGTGCCCACGGTGCGGCCTTCCTGATAGAGCTTATAGGTAAGCTCGTCGTCGATAGGTATGTTGTCGAGGTCTACCTCTATGCCTTGCGTGAAGCGTATGTTCTCTACAGCCTCCTTAAGTATGGACAAAGTGCTGAGTCCGAGGAAGTCCATCTTTATCAGTCCGGTCTCCTCGATGACGTGTCCGTCGTATTGTGTGGCAAGGAGCTTGTGGCCCGGGTCCGACTTGTCTTCGGCCGTGCTGACGGGCACCCAGTCGCTGATGGCGTCGCGGCAGATGATGGTTCCGCAGGCGTGTATACCCGTTCCGCGCACGGTGCCCTCAAGCATCTTTGCATATTTTATCGTATTGCTGAGCTGCGGGTCGGGACTTGCCTCAGCCTCGCGCAGCTCGGGCACGCACTTAATGGCGTTGGGCAGGTTCATCTTCAGGCCGTCGGGCAGACGGTCAGGGATGGCCTTGCACAAGTGGTTAGACACGTCGAGCGGCAGCTTCTCCACGCGCGCCACGTCCTTAATGGAGTTCTTTGTGGCCATGGTGCCGTAGGTGATGATGTGCGCCACCTTGTCGTGTCCGTATTTGTCTTCCACCCATTCGAGCACCTTTCCGCGTCCGTCGTCATCGAAGTCGGTATCGATATCGGGCAACGATATACGGTCGGGGTTGAGGAAACGCTCAAACAGAAGGTCGTATTTAATAGGGTCTATCTTCGTAATACCCAGACAGTAGGCAACAACCGAACCGGCGGCTGAACCACGTCCCGGGCCAACCATCACTCCGAGCTCGTCGCGCGCCGAGTTGATGAAGTCCTGCACGATAAGGAAGTAACCGGGGAAACCCATCGTCTTCATAATGTGCAGCTCAAACTTCACTCGCTCTGCCACCTCCTCGGGCAGCGGGTCGCCATACAGGCGCTTTGCTCCGTCGTAGGCAAGCTTGGCCAGATAGTCGGCCTCAAACTTTATGCGGTACAGCTTTTCGTAGCCGCCGAGGCGCTTTATCTTCTGTTCGCCTTCTTCGGGCGGCAGCGGATTTTCACCGTTCTCGTCGGTAGTGAACTCATCGTAGAGCTGTTTCTCTGAATATTTTCGGCGCACGTCCTCCTCCGTACCAAACTCTTCAGGTATGGGGAAGAACGGCATGATAGGTGCATGGTCAATGCTGTAGGTCTCAACCTTGTCGAGTATCTCGAGCGTGTTGCTAAGTGCCTCGGGCACATCGCTGAAC
Organism: Prevotella marseillensis; assembly: GCF_900625065.1. Classification (NCBI taxonomy): domain Bacteria; kingdom Pseudomonadati; phylum Bacteroidota; class Bacteroidia; order Bacteroidales; family Prevotellaceae; genus Prevotella; species Prevotella marseillensis. The sequence continues at coordinate 5,924 of NZ_UYXY01000007.1, forward strand.
ACGGCGTTCATCTCCTCGCGCGTCTTAAACCACTCCTGCTTTGAATAGAGCATACGGTTAGGGTCGTCGAGGTCCTTGCCCGTAGACAGACAGAGCAGATGGTCGTGGGCCTCGGCGTTCTCTTCGTCAACGAAGTGGGCGTCGTTTGTGCATACGGTCTTTATGCCATACTCCTCCGCCAGCTCCATCAGAGCCTTGTTGGCGCGCACCTGCAGCGGATAAGTCTCGCGGTTGGCGCGCTGATGCGGATTGGTGACTCTGTGGCGCTGAAGCTCGAGATAATAGTCGTCGCCGAACACGCGGTGATACCACTCTATGGCCTCGCGTGCCCCCTCCATGTCGCCCTTGAGAATCTTTGCGGGCACCTCGCCGGCTATACATGCCGAACAGACGATGAGGTCTTCGTGATACTTCTCAAGATCGGCGCGGTCGGTACGCGGACGCATATAATAGCCGTCTACCCACGCGCGCGAAACCAACTTAATAAGGTTCTTGTATCCGTTGTAGTTTTTTGCAAGCACTATGAGGTGGTATCCTCCCATGTCGCCCTTCTCTTTCTCCTTGTCGTCCTTTGTACGGCGTGCCACATACATCTCGCAGCCGAATATGGGCTTGAAAGGCTCCTTGCCCTCGGCCTTCAGCTTGCCGTTGACTTTCTTGCAGTAGTTGTAAAACTCCTTTATGCCGAACATGTTGCCGTGGTCGGTTATGGCCATGCCCTTCATGCCGTCGGCCACAGCCTTGTCTACAAGTTTCTGCACGCTCGACTGTCCGTCAAGAATGGAGTAATAAGTATGTACGTGTAAATGGACGAAATCTTGCATAAACTACATTTGCGCTTTTAGAGCGTCAAAGTTATTCTGAAAAACTGAAACAGCCAAAATAATAATGTGAAAATTATCTTATGCAGATTGTTTTTTATGTTTATACGACATGCATGCACACGCCCTGACAACCGCACGGACACACGCACGGCAGCAGCCACGAGCGTTTACGGAGATGTTACTTTGACAGGCAAACCGGCCATTATCATTGCATTGTGTCATCATGATTATGTCTGGATTTTCAGACGAAATAGAAACGCCGAGGCATAAAAACATGCCCGAAAGACCGTAAAGCGGCAGACAATTCACCGAAAAGCATGCTCTTACACAGCGAAAGGGCAGCTTTTATAAGCTGAAAAGCCTCGTCCGGCATTATGGTTTGCAGCCGTTTTAACCCGAATTTCATGGTATTTCAGCCGTTTTCAGGCTAAATTTTATGCACACAGACCGCCATAACCATACAACACTCTGACATCAACGCATTTATGTTTGCACACGATTTCAGCCCATATTTCCGTCCGAATTATTTTTATTTTCAAATACTTCAGAATGAGAGCGTCAGGCAAAATCAGAATGTAAGGCAACACGGCGAATATTGCGACAATGTGAATCCGCGCAGCATCACATTACACATCGGCGACACCTGACATCAAGCATAAAAGGCATGACACACGAAAGCTGAAACAAGGACATGCCCCGGCCGCTTCAGCAGGACACCCGCAGAAGGAGCAAACGAGAACGAAAACCGCAACAGGACAGCAGAGCAAACAATAAAAATCGAACTATCAGCCGATTAAGCCGCAGCTGCCGGACAATGTGTATTTATTAAAGAATAATGCAAAAAATTTGCCAATTACACAAAAAAGGCGTACCTTTGCAAATAATTTTCCACTTCAAACTTTACTATGGGAAAAAGAATAAAGAAACTTAAGAATGTAAGACTTCATCGAGAGGGCACTGACACGCTGGTCTACGGACTGACTGCGTTTGTGGCCATAGCCTTGATTCTGTGGTTCTATGTCGACAACAAAATTCCGTTCTGGAGCTTTGTCGTCGTCTTCGGCGTAATCTATTCCATAGTGGTAAACTTCTTCAGATGCCCCAAGCGCTACTTCGACGGCGAGACCGAGAAGGTGGTAGTGGCTCCGGCAGACGGAAAAGTGGTGGTTATCGAGGAGGTTTTTGAAGATGAGTACTTTCACGACAAACGTCTCATGATAAGCATCTTTATGAGCTTGTTCAACGTTCACGCCAACTGGTTCCCGGTTGACGGCAAAGTGAAATTCGTTCATCATCAGAACGGCAACTACCACAAGGCATGGCTGCCAAAGGCCAGCGAGGAGAACGAGCACGCCGACGTGATGCTCGAGACTCCCGAAGGCACCGAAGTGCTGTGCCGCCAGATAGCAGGTGCGGTGGCACGACGCATCGTAACCTACGCCAAGCCTGAAGAAGACTGCTACATCGACGAGCATCTCGGATTTATCAAGTTCGGTTCGCGCGTTGACGTGTATCTGCCACTCGGAACTGAGGTTTGCGTGAAGATGGGACAGGCTACAACAGGCAACCGCACGATTATTGCACGGCTTAAATAAACATAACAGCCGCCCTTTCTGCGAATGAAAGTACACGGCCGATAACTACGCTACGTTATGGCAAACATCATAGTAAGAAATATTCCGAACACTATCACGTGCTGCAACCTTATCTCGGGCTGCATAGCCACGGCTTACGCCTTCGGCGGACAGCCCAAGATGGCGCTGACGTTCATCATCCTGGGTGCCGTGTTCGACTTCTTCGACGGCATGAGCGCACGCCTGCTAAAGGTGTCGTCTCCCATCGGAAAGGAGCTCGACTCGCTTGCCGACGACATCACGTTCGGCATGGCGCCGGCCACGATGGTGTTCTATCAGCTCGGCGTGATGGACTATCCGTCGTTTCTCGAGCCGCTGCGCCCGGTGCTGCCCTTCGTGGCCTTCGTCATGGCTGCGTTCTCGGCGCTGCGCCTTGCCAAGTTTAATCTTGACGAGCGTCAGACCACATCGTTCATAGGCATGCCCACGCCGGCCAACGCCCTGTTCTGGGGCTCGCTCATCGTGGGAGCTGCCGACGTGCTCGAGTCGTCGCCGTGGATGGTGCCGGCCGTAATATTGCTTATTTTCCTTTGCAGCTATGTGCTGGTGAGCGAGATTCCGATGTTTGCCCTTAAGTTTAAGCAATGGGGATGGAAAGGCAACGAGGTTAAATACATTTTCCTTATAACCTGCGTGCCGCTGCTCATCATCTTCGGCATCTCTGCCTTCGCCATAATAATCGCATGGTATGTAATATTATCGGTTTATCTTAATTCAAAGAACAAATAATGATTGCTGCTTTATTAAACTTCTTATTCATAATACTGCTCGGAATATTCATCGTCGTAGGCGTGGTTGCCTACAAGATATACCGCACTTTCCACAGTGTGAAGAAACAGTTTAAGGGCTTCAGGGGCCAGGACAACGGCAACGGACAGGGCCGGCAGCAGTACCGACAGACATCAGGCGACGACGAAATAATTATCGACCGGCGCACGCCCGACGAGATGAACCGCAAGATATTCTCGAAAAACGAAGGAGAATATGTCGACTATGAAGAGGAGAAATAGCTCCTGCGGCCGTCCCGGCAATAATAAAACTACATGAATCTACTAACTTAAACCAATAAAAATAAATGAGAAAAATCTTCTTTTTGGTGTGCGCATGCCTGCTTACACTTGGTGCAAGCGCCACCGGCACAGACAAATACAGCTGTCTGTATGAGAATCTGCCCTTCAAGATGGAACAGGTTACAGCCCCCGTGTTTCCCGACAACGAGGTTAACCTGAAAGACTTCGGAGCTAAAGGCGACGGATCTTCGCTCTGTACCGATGCTTTTGCCAAGGCCATTGAGGCACTTGAGAAAAAGGGCGGCGGCAAGCTCGTTGTGCCGCAGGGTGTTTGGTTCACCGGTCCTATAACTCTCAAGAGCAACATCAACCTTCACCTCAACAAGGGTGCAGTGATATTGTTCTCGCCCGACATCGACCTCTATCCGCTTATAGATGCGTCGTTCGAAGGACTGAACACACGCCGCTGCCAGTCGCCCATATCGGGGCACAACCTTGTAAACGTGGCGATAACCGGAGCCGGAGTGATAGACGGCAACGGAGAATACTGGCGCCCGGTGAAACGCGAGAAGGTTACCGACAAGCAATGGAAAGAGTTTACTTCACGCGGCGGAGCATTCAAGAATCCTAAGTTCTGGTTCCCTTCTGAAGGTGCGCTTAAAGGCGACTCAATGAGCAACATGAACGTGCCCAAGGGTAATCTGAGCGACGCCGAATGGCATAGCATCAGGCACTTCCTGCGCCCCGTGATGGTAAACCTCGTGGGCTGCAAGAACGTATGGCTCAACGGCGTAATCTTCCAGAACTCTCCTTCATGGAACATTCATCCGCTGATGTGCGAGAATGTGCTGATAGAGGATGTGCAGGTAAGAAACCCGGCATTTGCACAGAACGGCGACGGACTCGACCTTGAGTCGTGCAAGAACGCGCTGGTAGTTAACTCTACATTCGACGTTGGCGACGACGGCATCTGCATCAAGAGCGGTAAGGACGCCGACGGACGCAAGCGCGGAATACCCTGCGAGAACGTACTGATTAACGGCTGTACCGTGTTCAAGGGCCATGGCGGCTTTGTTGTAGGCAGCGAGATGAGCGGCGGCGTGAAGAACATTTATGTTTCCGATTGCCAGTTCCTCGGCACTGACGTGGGCCTGCGCTTCAAGAGCACACGCGGACGCGGCGGCGTGGTTGAGAACATCTACATCAACAACATCTCAATGTTCGACATCCAGACAGACGCAATAACCTTCGACCTCTACTACGGAGGCAAGTCGGCAGTAGAGGCTCTTGCCGACGGCGACGAGGCAAAACAGCAGAACGTGAAGAAGATAAAGGTAGACGAGACAACACCTTGCTTCCGCGACATCAACATCAACCATGTAATATGCCGCACAGCACGCCGTGCAGCCTACTTCAACGGACTGCCCGAGATGCCGGTGAAGAACATAACGATAACCGACCTCGAGGTAAACAACGCCAAAGAGGGTATCGTAATCAACAACACTGACGGCGTTAAGCTGCAGGACATCAACGTCAAGTCGAAGGGAAAGACCTTCAGCGCACGTAACTCTGCAAACGTAACAGTGAACGGAAAAGAATATAAGAAGATTGACAACAAGGGCATTACTCTCGACATGTAAGCCCTTTAAGACATAAAAAAAAGAAGAAGCCGTTGCCTCAAGCACAGACATTTATGCGCAAAGAGGCAACGGTTTCTTTTTTATATTAATGAAGATACATCCTCAATTTCAACGGATGTGCCCGCCTACGCATCGTGCTGTCTGCCGTACAGAAAAAAATGCAAATAAGACAGCAGCGTAAGCGGCTTGTGCATTTATGATGCTATCAGTTGTGAACCAGCGTACCAATCTCCTCGCCGTCCATAACCTTCTTCAGGTTGCCCACAACGTCCATGTTGAACACATAGATAGGCAGGTTGTTCTCCTTGCACATTGTTGTGGCAGTAAGGTCCATCACCTTCAGTCCGCGTGTATAAATCTCGTCGTAAGTGATGTCCTTAAACTTCACTGCAGTAGGATCTTTCTCCGGGTCAGCAGTGTAGATGCCGTCAACGCGTGTACCCTTGAGCATAACGTCGGCCTCAATCTCAATACCGCGGAGCGACGAGCCTGTGTCGGTTGTGAAGTAAGGAGAACCTGTTCCGGCAGAGAATATGCACACATATCCTGCCTCCATAGCCTCGATGGCCTTCCACTTGCTGTAGAACTCACCTATCGGCTCCATGCGTATAGCCGTCATCACCTTTGTCTTTACGCCTACAGCACCGAGAGCAGAGCTTAATGCGAGCGAGTTGATAACCGTTGCACACATACCCATCTGGTCGCCCTTAACGCGGTCGAAGCCCTTGCCGGCACCGCTGAGTCCGCGGAAGATGTTGCCGCCTCCGATAACGATACCAATCTGCACGCCCATCTCGTGCACTTCCTTTATCTGGCGCGCATAGTCGCCGAGACGCTCCGGGTCGATGCCGAAGTTCTGTTTTCCCATCAGGCTTTCGCCACTAAGTTTCAATAAAATTCTTTTGTACTTTGCCATAATTATTTAGTCATTAATTATTTATCGTTTAGGAGTTAAAGGAGTTAGAAGTAGTTAAAGGAGTTAAAGTCATATGCTTTGTTGCTGTATGTGCTTTGTGACAATATCTTTATTCTGTGCAGTCAGCAATATTTGTATAATTAAAAATTGATGCTGCATTAAAAATAATATTTTCTATTCTACCAGTAATGTTTTTGTCAACAATGCATATGACTTTAACTCCTTTAACTACTTCTAACTACTTTAACTACTTCATTATAAAACATACTTCACCTCCTTAAACGCATATCTGCTCAGGCTGCCGTCACTGCGCCGAAGAACAAGATGGCCGTCAGGCTCGATACATTCAAGCTCCGCCATGAAGTCGCCGCCGGCATCCTTATAGGCATGACGGCCGCTGCGGCGATAGAGAGCGGCAGAATAAAGCGACGCCACCTCGTCATAACGGCCCTCATTGACCATGCCGAGATAAACCTCGAAACGGCGGAGAAGCACACCGAGCACCTCATCGGCGTCAATGTCGCGGCCCAATATCTGAGACAACGATACCGGATTTGGCGCATCGCTCACAAACTCACGCTGATTGAGATTGATGCCTGTGCCGAGAATACAGCTGCCTACGTGGCTTCCACTGATAGTACATTCAGAGAGAGTGCCACTGATTTTCTTGTCACGCCAGTAGATGTCGTTCGGCCATTTTATCGTGATGTCGTCGACATATCCGGCAAGAGCGTCACGTATGGCCAACGACTCGGCCTCGAGCATGACATACTGGCGCATAACCGGCACCGCCACGGGATAAACCTTTATGCTGAACGTAAGGTTCTTGCCGCGCTCACTCTCCCACTTGTTTTCGCCCTGACCGCGCCCTGCCGACTGAAAGGCGGCAACGCCCACGGTCATAAGCCGGCCTTCTTCGCCGGAGTATTCGCGCATAAGAACATTTGTCGAGCTGGTTTCGTCAACCTTTATTATCTTTATATCTTCCATTTTTCAATAAGACAGGGGTAAGAAAGCATCCTCAATATGGTTAATCTCGCACGGCCCTCCGGGCACGCCCGTAACCGACACGATGTCGAAGCGCACGGGCATCTCAATGTTGTTGGCCCTGACAAACTTTGCCGCAGCCAGACTTAGGTTGCGTATCTTTCGGGCGTCGACAGCCTGTTCGGGCGCCATAAAGTCGGCATTGCGCCTGGTCTTCACCTCAACAACCACCAGACAGTCAGCGTCGATTGCCACAATGTCGATGTCACGGTGGCCGTCGCGCCAGTCGCGCCATATTATCCTGAAGCCGTGCTGCTCAAGATATTCGGCTGCCTTCTGCTCGCCCCAACGGCCTATATTGTTATGCTCTGCCATGAGTTTTTCATGTTGTTTTGAAATGTTGAGCCGCCGTGCAGCAACATCTTCAGCAACTGCAATGCCGCGGCTGTAATGCAAAAATACAACTTTTCTGCTATACACCAAAGGCTGTTATTGCGAAATGTTGTATTTTTGCACAAAAACAAAGATATGACAAACAACGGCTTTAACAACCACGAAGACAACAAGCAGGAGACACAACAGAAGAAGGACGAACAGTTTATGCGCAAGGCTCTGGCGGAAGCCGAGGCGGCAGGAGAGGCCGGCGAAATACCTATAGGAGCCGTCATCGTGTGTAAAGACCGCATAGTTTCGCGTGCCCACAACCTTACAGAAACGCTGTGCGACGTAACTGCACACGCCGAAATGCAGGCCATAACAGCTGCCGAGAACTTCATGGGCGGCAAGTATCTCACCGACTGCACGCTCTACGTAACCGTTGAACCGTGCCCCATGTGCGCCGGAGCCATCGGCTGGGCACAGATAAAGCGAGTGGTTTACGGCGCAAGCGACGACAAGCGCGGATTTCACATCTACGCTCCAAAGGCTCTTCACCCTAAAGCCGAAGTTACTGCAGGCGTGCTTGAGGAGGAATGCAGAACCCTCATGCAGGAGTTTTTCAAGGGAAAGAGATAAACGTCAGTTCAGTCCGTCATCATCAGACCATATCAAGTCTCATCTGTCCTTGCCAAAAATAAGATAAAAACATCTCATACAATAAATACAAAGAATGTGCCGGCATAAGTTTGCCGGCACATTCTTTGTGTTAATATCAAGACTGTAAGGTTGCTGTTTATTATAAGCCCTACATGACTTAAGCCCGGCGGAATCACAACGTAGGCGTCTGCCTGTGCATGCCGTCAGAAGTAGGCAGACTGGTCTTCTTTATCTTAGCGCCAAGACTGAAATTCCATGTTGCCGTAAGCATAAGGCGCGTTCTCGAGTGCAGCGTCAGGCGCGTAACCTCCCATCCGTCACCATACATTTTCATCTTATTCTTGTTGTAGAACACGTTGCCCCATACAAAGTTAAGCGACAGCTTGTCTTTCAGCAGCGAAGCATAGGCACCGAAGTCTATCGTATATGTCGCGTTGTTCTCATAGCTCAGCGTTTCGGTCTTGCTCGTAGCACTCATTGCCATGGTAAGGCCTATTCCCTTGTACAGAGTGAAATCGTTGTCAGTACTGAACGAGATGTTGGCGTTGCACACCTTTCGTCCCGGCATCTTCTCCTGCATATACACTGCCCCGAGAGTGTTGCGGCTGTACCAGAAGCCGAAAAGACGGCCCGAATATGTAAGCCTTAGCTTGTGATACATCCTGTCGCCAGCATTCTCAGGGCGCGTAAAATATACGCCCGGGCGGCTTCCGTCAGGCTGCATCAGCACCTTAACCAAGTCGTTGCCGAAATTCATAAGATAATCTGCCGACCACGACCTGTTCAGCGAGAAATATACCTGCAGCTGGTTGTACGTCTGCATCTTCAGCGACGGATTACCCACGCTGTAAAGTTTGCTGTTCTGCCATACCACCTCCGGCGAACGGTAATTATAGTTGGGATAAGAGTAATAGCGGAAATAGCCTATATTGAGGAAGCGCCTTTTCTCCCGATTTATGTCCCACTGCAGGACAAAAGTCGGGAACAAGCCTCTCTCTATATTTCTGACATTGTTTTCAGGAGCAAGATAGTCTTTATATATCTGCTCGCCCCATATATAGTTCAGCGCAGCCCTCATGAACAGCTTGCCTATAGTGATGCCATAGCTTGCCCACGCAGCGCAGTCGTGTCCCTTATTGACAAAGTGCATGTCCGAAACATAGCCTAGAGTCTCTGTGCCCCTGTTCTGATGCCGGTCTATAAGATAATAATAATTAAATCCGGCCGAAAGCGTCGACCTCTTTGTCAGACCGACCGAAACATAAGGCTCAACCGAAACGCCGTCGAGGTTATACTTGCTGTGTGCCTTGTCAGACGTGATGTCTACCACATAGCGGTTGTCGGTATTTTCGAAACTCTTGTTATATTCGGTCTTCAGCATGAAATAGCTTCGCCCGTCGTCCGACAGACCTTTCTGAAACTGCAGTCCGGCGTTATAGTCTCTATGATTGTTGTCGGTGTTCATCTTCGTTTCCGAATCGCTGCCGATGCTGGTCTGACGGCTGTCGCCGCTGCCGACGCCCACTCCGCCATAAACGTCGATGCGGTCGAACTTGTTGAACGAGTATCTGAACGAAAGATTCTCATCAAGCGACCTGCCGTAGTTGACGCCCTTTATATGCGTTTCGTCCTTCACGCCTTCATATATGCTTGTCTCTGAATATTCCGGCCTGTAACGCTCATAAGGGCGCGAGTTAAAGAAGTTTCCGATGCTTATCTTTCCTTTAGAGTAAAGAAGATTAAATCCCAGAGAAAACCTTACCGGCGAATAATAGTCGGCCTCGCCATACAGCGACACCGAACCGAGCAGTCCGCCCTCGCTGCGCAGATACACCTTCACTACGCCTCCCGTGGCATTCACTCCGTAAGACGCGTCGGCATGAGGTATTATCTCTATGCGGTCGATCATTGACGGTGGGATAGACTTGAGCTGCTCGAAGCTCACTTTACGGTCGTCTACATATATAAGGGTGTTTTCTCTGCCGCGCACACTTATACTGTTGTTTGTAACATCCAGGTCGCGCAGATAGCGCATAAAGTTGATCAGGGTCTTGCCCTTGGCCATAGGATTGCCTTTCACCTTGACGACAACGTCGCCCGTAGGTTTCACTTTCGAGTAGTCGGCCATAACCGTCACTCCGTCAAGCATGTTCTTGTCTTCGCTTAACGTTATCGTGCCCATGTCGGTGTCAGCACCTACATTTACGCGTGCGGCATAATCCTCATAGCCTACACATGTAACAGCCACACGATAGCTGCCGGCTGCCACGCTGCCTATGCTGAACGCTCCGGCCTCGTCGGCCACTCCGCGATACACCGACGCGCTGTCGGTGTCATTATATACTTTCACTGTGGCATATCCAATGCCCGATTTGCCGTCTTTCTCGCATATACGGCCTTTCAATTTAAATCCGCTGTCCTGTGCATAAATGCAGCCGAAAGCCTGCATGGAAACAAGCACCGCCAACAGCAGCTTACTGATAAAAATATTGCCTTTCATGGTCGATAAGTTTTAACTGATAAACTTTTATACATCGACGCCATAATTACTGTTTCGCATTACTCAAAAACACTTCCTTATCCCATATTGCTATCTTTTTAAGTTTTTGTATTCCACAGCACCTTCATCAGGCAACAAAGCCAATGCTGCTTAATGTGGTGCTTTCTGCACAGAGGCTTATGGTTATCACCTCTACAAAACGATGAACATCACTGGTAGGCTGATCCGGTGTTGGCCACATTTTGTCATATATGCAGGTTTTTCATTTTATTACATTTAAGCCAAGTAGCTTTTTACAAAGATAAGCATTTTTTCTAAAGCTGCCAACAATAAACCATAATTTTTGATACAGAAACCCGTTTTTTTTGATAACAGATATAAAACACGCGCAAAAGTATAAACAACGGCATTATCTGCGACATCATGACGAGGTGCACAAACATAATATAAATAAAAATCAGAATCCGTGGAGGTCAAAAAGGCTTTGACTTTAAAAAGGGCAAAAATCTGAAAGGAAAATGGGCCGTTTTACTTAACATCCCGCACAATTCCCAATTAATTCAACACGGATATTAAGCAAAACGATGCATATATGTTTCAAATCATTAACCTATCGTTTACGACCCGTAAATGGGCCACTTTTGATGCAAAAGTGGCCGAGTTTTTTATCGCAAACGAATGACTTATAACAGTCTTTAATACCAATGTATTTATTGCCACAAAAATCTTATTCAAAATCAAGAGTCAGATTTTTAGACTTACTATTTTTTAAACTGTAATACACTCTATTCTTTATTTTATTCTTTTCAACCTGCGACATAGTCTCAAGAAATTTTTTCATCTTTGCATCAGACCAGCCTATATTAAGTCGAATAAGAATATCTTTAGAAGAACAATACTCTACTGATGACAATATTTTTACAATCTTATCATTCAGTATTTCTGTTTTTTTCTGCTCCTCTGTTTTCAGTTTTTCCGCATCAAGTTTGATAGTATTACCATTTATATCTACAGCCACAGCCCCTTTTTGAACAAGCTGTACATTAGCATTCTTTTCTCCCGTCTCAGGCCAACGCACATAAATGGATCTGTTTTTCCTTAACCCGTCCAATACACCAGACCATGTTCCTCCTTTATCATCACTCTGTGCCACATAAATATGCGAAGCCATACCATATATAATAGGATTTCTTGCCATAGCAAACTCTTTACTCCATGGTGCTTTAGGAGCAAACGAACTCATAACAAGAACATGTCCCTGAATGATATGTTTATAATACTGTTTGAATCCAGATGCAAACGTCATGATTCCCTGTGGAAGAACAATTATACTTTTACCGCCCGCTGCGAGTGCCGAGTCAAGAGCCTGTCTGTCAACTCCTTTTGCAAATCCGCTCACAACAACTCCATTTGAAGCAGAAATACGTTTTGCCACATTATCAGTAAACTGTAATGATATTTTGTCTGCATTTCTGGAGCCTACTATTGCCATAGATGATTCATTGAGAAGTTCCTTGTTACCCTTAGTAAATATTACAGTTGGAGCAGCTTTACCAAGATTCTTTTTTAATATTTTAGGATATTCATCACAATGAATGGGCAAGATTTCATATCCTTGTGACAACATGTCTTCTACAATAAATGAATTGTTTGGCAATTGTTTATAAGCTGCACTGAAAAGTTCTTTTTCTTCGTCCGTCAAGAATAATTCATCCCAACATAATCTGTTCTCAAATAAATCAATTACCGATATTCGAGGATTATGCTTAAAACATTTTACATATATTTCATTTTTCCTTCTGGTCCATATTTTCGGCATAAGTGCCAAAGTAACCCAATATGTCAATTCCTGATTTGTCATAACGTACCTCCTACTGTTTTTGCTATTACTATTGGAACAATCCATTTGGCGCCTTTTTCTGTCAATGTTATTCCTATCTCTTTCAATGTAGCGCCACTATCATAAATATCATCTATAAGAAGAATTGTTTTACCTCTTACCAACTCAGATTCTATCGTAAAAGCATCTTTCACATTATCTTGTTTACCATACGAATTCTGAAATATTTTCTGTTCCTCTGTTTCTCTTGTTTTAATTAAGCTATGAGAAATTGGAACTTTTATAGTATTTGCAAACTTTATCGCAAAGTTCTTCACAAGGTCACCGGAATGTGTCGGCGGAACATATAATACGAGATCGAATTTTATTTCTCTATATTTCTTGCCAAAAACAGAAAGAGTCTTTTTTAATAAGAAATCAGGGAAATCGCCACCTCCTTCATATTTCGATCTATGCAGAGCTGCTCCTACATTAGACACCCCATAATAAGATGCAGCATACCCATCAGTCAGTCTCGACGCGTTATGCAGATGTTTTTCTAACAAATCACGTAAAACACACGCTTCTTCCTCACTGAATTCACTATAATTAATTTTATTAATATATTCACCCACGACGTCATTATTCCTCAATACTTCTACCGCATTGGGATATGGCATTCTAATCTTCAATCCTGTTCTAGATTTCAGAGTATGACTGGCCAATTCAAGTTTTGGGAAATAGGAGTCTCTGAATTCTTCTAAATTTGCAGATATTTCTACATCATTTTCCACTTCCAACTTTTCAATATTCGTATTGTCACAATTAGTATATTTACTATCTTCGTCGCTATTAAGGAATTTACACAAATATTCCATTCTTGGCATATCTGTATAGACATAATCCACCATAGAATCTAAATCCTTAATTTTAGCCTTTCGTAATTCCTCAAACTTAGAAACATCAAGTTCATTAGCATTATACTGATATTCATACTTTTTCTGCTTTGTTCCATACAGAACTTCCTTAATAATTCCCTGATCAACAAGATCTGCTTTAATTACTCTTATCTGATTTTGTTTAAGATTTGCCTTCTTCATAATCTCTCTTTCCGAAAGAGGTTCTTGTTTTAGCAAATCTATTACCCTTTCATATTTTTTTATCCCTGGACGTGAACTTTCTATAAATGAATATGGCAATGAATAATCAGCTGGAAGTTCATCTTCCTTACCTTTATTTTCATTAAAAAATAAGATAATCCTTGTAGGTAATCCATCTCTTCCTGCCCTTCCTATCTCCTGATAATAATGTATTGGTGAAGCTGGAATCTGAGTATGAATGATAAAACGTATATCAGGCTTGTCAATACCCATACCCAAAGCATTAGTAGAGACTATGCATTTCCATCTGTTTTCCATCAAACCCTTTTCTATTTCCTTACGTGTGTCAGCGTCATAGCCAGCATTATAATCAATGGCATCGATACCACAATACCGCAACCAATGCGCATATACTTCTGTATCAACTCTGGTACCTGTATATAACAATCCTGTTCCATCTAGATTCCCCAAATTTGATGCAAGCCAAATCATTTTCTCATCTTCAGAGTTTACTCTTATCACCTGAAGATAGAGGTTCTTCCTTGAAAGGCTCCCTCTGATGGTTGTAAGACGACCACCGATTTGCTCCTCTATATCTTTCTGAACCCTCTTTGTTGCGGTAGCAGTAGTTGCCAATACCGGAAGATTTTTCGGAAGCAACTGTATCAAATTAATTATTCTTCTGAAAGCCGGGCGAAAATCATGTCCCCATGTAGAAATAGTATGAGCTTCATCAATGACAACCATTGAAAGGTTCATGTTTTTTGTAGCTTCAATCCACTCCTGATTTTCCTGTCTTTCGGGAGCGATGTAAAGTATTTTAATTTCTCCTTTTAATGCTTTTTCTATAACAAGTGTATTATCTTCCTGCGACTGTTCAGAATTAATATATGCTGCTGATATTCCTTTTTCATTCAAACTACGTACTTGATCACGCATTAAAGCAATCAATGGAGAAAATATTACAGTTATCCCAGAAAACTGAGTTGCCGGGAACTGGTAGCATAAAGACTTGCCAAATCCTGTACGCTCAATCATAAGGATACGTTCTCCACAGAGTATCCTGTCAATAGCGTTCCACTGTTCGTCATAGAAATGTTCTATTCCGAATATAGTCTTCAATCTTTTTTCTGCTTCTACTCTTGTCATTGCCGTCATATTTAACGTGAATTCGACGAATTATAAGTTCTTGTGAATTTGGTGATTAGCAAAAATTGTTGTAATCTTATAGTGCTGAATTACAAAGATTTACAAACAATAATCACTATGATTACCGAGAGCAAAGTTATAGAATTATTTTATATGGCAGATGATTTTTGCAAGTTTTTTGATGTCATAACGACAAAATAGACGCTTAAATCTGCTAAAAAGCGCAAATATCACCGTGTCTCAACCTTATTTAAGGCGGAAATCATGCTTATTATTATACTTTTCCATGATTCGGGCTATCGTTGTCTTAAGCATTTCTATCAGAAAAAGATATACAAGGATATGCGCCATATTTTTCCAAAGATTGTCTCATATAACCGCTTTGTAGAATTAGAGAAAGAAGTAGTCATCCCGTTGACACCGTTCATCAAAAAGGTGCTTTGTGGCAAATATACCAGTATATTCTTCATAGACAGCACTCCTTTACGAATATGCAAGAATCAAAAGACACATATTCATAAGACGTTCAAAGGAATAACACAAAGTGGTAAATGCCCCATGGGTTGGTTCTCCGGATTCATGCTGCACCTGATATACAACGAACATGGAGAACTTCTGAATTTCATGATTATCCCCGGAAATGTGGATTACCGTAAACATCTTGAATACAAAGCTTTTATGGAATTCATCCATGGAAAGCTTGTCGGAGACAAGGAATACATCAGCAATAATCTTTTTGAGAGATTGTTCGTGGATGGTATACAACTTATAACCAAGTTGAAAAGCAACATTAAAGGAGCATTGATGTCATTCTCAAGCAAACACTTCTCAAGATACGGGCCATTATCGAATCTGTCAATGGCGAACTCAAGAATATGGCGCAGGTCGAACATATTACTTTTCTAAGCTTTGCGAATAGTGATCTTCGCTTCCAAGCACAGGAGTTTTGATAATTTAATTTTCAACCTTTTGGATGCAAATGCCTCATATTGCTATTTTCTTAAGAAACCTTGTATCCATGTTACGAGAACGATTGACACACAGCTGGATTTGTTCCGAAGTCGTCGAACTCACGTATTATTATTACAAGTGAACAACACTAGAAGAATATATAAGACCACTAATCTGAAATACATAAAAAACGGCGGACAATATCTCATGGTCAAGATATTGTCCGTCAACTATGTCGTGTCAAAGAGGCATTAGCAGTATAACCTCCGAAACATATATTCTATATTTATCTAACCTGCACCACGAGATACTTGCTTGTGCTCCAGAATATCTGCGGATTTGTTATGCGCAGCACATACTGGTCTTTAGAGTCGCGCTCAAGCTTGTAACTGCTTGACGGGTGCATCGTAAGGAGTTTTGCCGATTTAGAATACAGCTTCAGCTCCTTGAAGTTTCTGATGTCTATCTTTGTGAAGTAGCTCTTGTTGAAGTTGCCCTGCAGCACCTTGCCGTTAACCAGGATCTGCTGTTCCTTCAGCTCCTTCTTTGTTCCGAACACATACCATGCTGTGTTGAGCTGCTTGTCCTGATTGCTTATTGTCTGCGACTTCTGCTCGCTCTCACCCTTCAGGTTGCTTACATCCTTGTTGAGCGAGTTGATTGTCATGTCGAGCTCCTCGATATGTATGTCCTTTGCCTCGAGCTGTGCGCGGAGATCTTTCAGCTGGTGGTCTTTGTCCTCAAGCTGCTTAACCAGATTCTCTATTGTGCGCTTCATTTCCTCACCCTTCACAGAGCTCTCGCTGACCTGCTTGCGCAGCTTCTCTATCAGCTCGCGGTTCTGTGCCAGGCGCTGCTGTATGAACTGGATGTTCTCGCGTATGCGCTGCTTCTTGTCGGCACCCTCGCCGTCCTTGGCCACGCTCACCCTGTTTTCAGCCTCGTTAATCAGACGGAAGCCCTCATCAATATCGTTCAGGATTCCCATCATGTCGTTTATCTCATTGTCCTTCTGCTCTATAATCTTCTGTAAAGAGTCTGTTTGGCTTACCTGAGGCAGATTAGAACCTGTTTTCTCGTTGTTACATGCGACCAAAGCCATAAAACATGCCGCGAAAAATAATACCTTTTTCATAATGCTATTAATTATTAGGTTTCCTTTCTTTAACGTTCTTGCCGGCCACCACGATGACAAACTCGCCGCGCGGCTCGGTTTCCTTGAAATGGGCTATAAGCTCAGCCAGTGTGCCGCGCACGCTCTCTTCGTGTATCTTGGATATCTCGCGGCAGGCGCTTGCCCTGCGGTCTTCGCCAAAATATTCGGCAAACTGCTCGAGAGTCTTCAGCACTCTGTAGGGCGACTCATAGAATATCATCGTGCGGGTCTCTTCGCGCAGACTGTCAAGCCTGGTTGCGCGCCCCTTCTTCTGAGGCAGGAAGCCTTCGAAACAGAATCTGTCGCAAGGCAGTCCCGATGACACCAGAGCCGGCACAAAAGCCGTGGCGCCGGGAAGACACTGCACCGTTACACCTGCACTGACAGCCTCTCTCACCAGGAAGAATCCCGGATCGCTTATGCCGGGAGTGCCGGCATCGCTTATCAGAGCCACCGTGGCTCCGGCCTTAAGCCGCTCCACTATCGACGCCGACGTGCCGTGCTCATTAAACTTGTGGTGGGCATAGAGCTGGTTCTTTATCTCAAAATGCTTGAGAAGTATGCCCGACGTGCGGGTGTCCTCTGCCAAAACCAGGTCGGCCTCCTTCAAGATGCGTATGGCCCTGAGCGTCATATCTTCCATATTTCCCACCGGTGTGGGTACTATATATAACAAGCCCATAATTCGCCACAAATATAAGTTAAATAATTCACGAGTGCAAAAAAACGCTATATTTCTTTGCAATTTTTAAAACGTCTTTGTAATTTTGCGCCATAATGAACAACAATCTGGCAGGCGAGGCACACCGCCCTGGAAGAATAGAAGTTGTGTGCGGATCGATGTTCTCGGGCAAGACCGAAGAACTTATAAGAAGGCTTAAACGCGCCGAGTTTGCAAAGCAGAGAGTGGAGATTTTCAAGCCCGCCCTCGACACGCGATATTCTGAGATTGAGGTGGTCAGCCACGACCGCAACTCCATAATGAGCACGCCGGTCGACTCGTCTTCGTCGATATTGCTGCTGTCGTCAGACATCGACGTGGTGGGCATCGACGAGGCGCAGTTTTTCGACGACGGACTCGTGGCCGTATGCAACGAACTTGCCAACAAGGGCATACGCGTCATCGTGGCCGGACTCGACATGGACTTCAAGGGCGTGCCCTTCGGCCCCATACCCGCCCTGTGCGCCATTGCCGACGAAGTGACTAAGGTGCATGCCATCTGCGTAAGATGCGGCGCGCTGGCCTACGTCAGCCACCGTCTCGTGAACAACGAGAAGCGCGTGATGCTCGGCGAGCAGGCCGAATATGAGCCGCTCTGCCGCGAATGTTACCGCAAGGCGCTTGAGGAAGACAAAAACAAGGACAAAACACATTGACACGATAAAATATGCTTGAAGAGAAAATCACTTTCGACAAATTCATACGCTGGATGCTCATAGCCCTGCTTGTCGGCGCCGTGCTGTTCATAACCAACTATCTGAGCAACGTGCTGCTGCCGTTCTTCGTGGCATGGCTGCTGGCCTATCTGCTCTACCCCATCGTAAAGTTTGTCCAGTACAAGATGCACGTGCCCACAAGGGCGCTGTCCATCATCGTCGCGCTGATTTTCGTCATTGCCGTCATAGGGGGCATATTCTATCTCATAGTTCCGCCGATGATCGAACAGTTCGACAAGCTGGGCGATGTACTCTCGCGCTATCTGCACAAGACGACGCACATAAACAACTTTCCCAGCACCATAAGGCAATGGATTGAGGACAACCGCCACGAGATACACCAGTTCTTCAAGCAGAAAGACGTAACAGAGGCCATCAGGAGTGCCATGCCAAAGCTATTCAGCGTGCTCGGACAGACGGCCAACATCATCATAAGCGTGGTGGCATCGCTCATAACGCTCATGTACATGTTCTTCATCCTGCTCGACTATGAGGCGCTCACCACCAAATGGATAAAGATATTCCCGCAGAAGGTGCGCCCGTTCTGGCAGGAGCTGATGGGCGACGTGGAGCGCGAGCTCAACAACTACATACGCGGCCAGTCGCTCGTGTCGCTCTGCATGGGCATCATGTTCTGCATAGGCTTCACCATAATAGACTTTCCCATGGCCATAGGCCTCGGCATAATGATAGGCATAATGAACCTTGTGCCCTATCTGCACACCTTCGCGCTCATCCCCACAGTGTTCCTTGCCCTGCTCAAGGCTGCCGACACAGGACAGAACTTCTGGATAATACTGGCAGGAGCCGTGGCCGTGTTCTGCATCGTACAGATAATAAGCGACATGGTGGTAACGCCAAAAATCATGGGCAAGGCCATGGGCCTCAACCCTGCCATACTGCTGCTGTCGCTCTCCGTATGGGGCACCCTGCTGGGCTTCATCGGCCTCATCATCGCCCTGCCCCTCACCACCATCCTCATAGCCTATTATCAGCGATACATCACCAAAGAAGGCCATGAAAAGGTGCAAAACGAAGAAAAACTAAAAAAAATTGAAAAATAATTTGGTAGTTTAAGAAAAAAGCCGTACCTTTGCACTCGCTTTACAAAACGAATGGATAAGATGATCCGTTAGCTCAGCTGGTAGAGCACAACACTTTTAATGTTGGGGTCTTGGGTTCGAGCCCCAAACGGATCACAGAGGAGTACCAAACGGTACTCCTTTTTTATTGCATATACTCCACCGTCTAATCGTGCAGAAAAACCTACGATGCAGCTAAGCCAAAACAACAGAAAAGCAACTGACTTTTTTACACAGGGCGCCGGCATACCTTCAAGGCACGTCTCAAAAATCATTAAGCATAATGCAGTTCAACCGGCAACTTTATCAGCATGAGCAGCTCTGACGCGGCATGGATATGCACAATGACATAACCTCAGCACGCATGGCCGGCACAGGCTTCCCTATGCTGCATGCCCACACGGAGCATTTCTGCGCCTTCTGACGGCCTTTCCGCCAGGCAACAGCATATCAGGCACACAAGCCTTATGCTGGCCCTTAAACGCGAATCTGACATCAGACCGCAGATAGCGTTATATGTTTTGTGCGTCCATGCTTTCAGCCAGCCGTTTTGTTTCCATTGCAGTTTGATCATGTTCTCGGCATGCCTCATCAGAATCATGGCGGACAGATGAAACTCCCGAAAACAAAAAATCCCATTCACTGCCAAAAAGACAGCAAATGGGATTGAACACAAAACTTTCAATTAGAAAACGAGGATGTGTACGAAGAGGGGCTATTGAAACAGACAAACTCATACCAGACTTGACGCTGTATGCCCGAAAACACATTCAGGCAGCAGAGCAAATCCGACTGCAATAAAATGAGCTAACCAGCCCTGACTCCTTGCCACACCCTCGCGCCACTGCGTTGCTGACGCAGGTACGCATCGCAACAAGTCAGACAGATATATTTACTTTGTCTTGGTGATTACGGCACGGCTCATGCGCGGGTCGTCATAGAACATATTGTCCACACCGCCCTTATAGTCAATCTGGAGCTGTGACTTGTTAACACCAAACTCTTTTACCAGACAGTTATATACAGCCTCAGCACGCTTCTTGCTCAGACGCTCGTTGCCGGCCTTGGTTCCGGTTCCGACATCAGCATATCCGGTGATGGTGTAAACCGTTGAAGGATCGCCCTGCTTGATTACCTCTGCAAGCATTCCGAGGTTCACGCGAGCCTGATTAGACAAGGTGCTCTTGCCTATCGGGAACACGATGAGGTTGGCAGATGTTATCTGCTTAACTATGGTCTCAGCCTTCTCTTTGTCGTTCTGGTTGAGAGCTTCCTGCAGGCGTGCGTTCTCCTCGCTCATGCGGTTGAGCTGCTCGCGCATGGCGTTGATTTCGTCGTTGTTATACACAGTACGTGTAACGACCTTGCTGCGCTCCCAGCCGCGCGGTTTAAACTTATAGGTAAGACCAACTGCAACGGTGAACATACCTTCGCCGCCGCGGCCTCCGCCCTCGCCGTCGAACTCATCGTTAACCAGCGTTCCGCGCAGGTCAAGGTTGAGGTCCAGAGCTGAACACAGACGGAAGGTGTTAAGAAGACCGAAGTGTGCTGATATGTCTGTGGCTGACGGTTCTTCTGACACGTGCATCACGCCGAGACCTCCGTAAGCGCTGAGGTTATACAGGCGCTTCTCATTGTAGCCACATATCATGTTAGAGAGATTGAACAGCACATCTGCATGGAAGTTGAAGTAATTAAACTTCTGCTTCTCCAGCCAATAGCCGTTGCCTCCCTTTCCGGGCACATCCTCACCGGTGCTGTGAGCCAAAGATCCCTTCTGTGTAGCACCCTTAACCGAAAGGCCGCTATACATAAGCCTTACGCCTATGCTCGGCGAGAACCACTTGCCAACAGCTACATCGAGAGCCGGCGAAATTCTGTCGCCAAACGAAGCCTGACGGTCATGGTCGCCAAAGTAGACCTGGCCACCTGCGCCAACACTGACAAACCAGTTGCTCCAGAAGCCGTTTGTCTCCACTTTATATTTACTTGAGCTGTATTCCACATATTCTGTGGAACTGGTCTTTTGTTCAGCCTGGGCAAAGGCTGAACCTGCAGCCAATACTACAATGGCTGCCGCGATTGTTCTTTTAATCATATTATGAATTTTTATTCGTTAGATATTTTCATTAGTCTGCGTCTGTCACGAAACTTCCACTTATTATCTGCGCGTTCATCCAGTTCAGACGGTCTGTATATGCCTTCTTCATCGACTGTATTGCCTGGTCGAAGGTCATATCCTCATCACCGTTGAACGCAGCGCCACACTCGTTTTTCAGAGTGCGTGTGGTAGGCCACATTGCCGAGTTGAACTTATCTGAAAGACGATTCTGAAGTGCCAGCCGGTCTATCTCTGCCACTACAGCCTGCAGGGCTGCATAAACAGCCGTCCAGCGCGTCTGTAAGCTACTTCTGAACGTCGGGTCTTTAAACAGAAGCGGATACCACATATAGGGCTTGTCGTTGACATAATCAGGATTTCCCCATGGCCACTGTTTTTCGGCCAACGCCGAAGCCCCATACAGCCACTCGTCCGTGTTACGGCAGTCGTAAGTTCCGCCGTAGGCACGCACCTGATCCGGAATGATAAACGTCTGCCAGTCGAAGTCCCACACCGGGCCCGCTGTCAGCTTATCCTCGCCGTCGATGTACATATATACGCTTTTAGGATGCTTGTATTCATCGTTGAACGTAAGTTCCTGCACAAAGAAATAGTCAATGACGGAGTTGATGTCCAGCTGCTTGTAGGCTTCAGAGTAGTTGCCGTTTTCCAGATTCTGCTCAATTGCCTCAATCTTATCTTTTATGGCATTAAACAGCGTTCCGTTTTCCGGCACTTCATCCTTAAACATGACAGGCAGTCCGCGGTCTGTACGGAAACAGTTGACCTCATCCATCGCGTCGTCAAACTCGAGCAGATAACCGCAGTCGGCAACAGAAGGATTGGAGTTGCCACCGTCCACAACGTCCTCATAGCAGTCCTTGATGTTCACGCGGTCGGCATCAATCTTCACTTTCTCACACAGGAAATAGTTTCCCACATGACGTCCGTTGATAACCAGTTCCACATTCACACCATTAGGACTCCATCCCAGGCCGTCAGTATGTGCACCGGCCGTGCGATGAGCTATGTCGAGAGCAACTGCATTGCGCAGCGAAGTGCGGTCCATCCAGTTGGCAAGCAGCTCCCAGCGCTTGTCGGTAGGCAGTCCTTGTATACCTACTTTCTTGTCGAATTTAAGCGCAAAGGGAAGTTTCGGGAAGTTCTGCGTGGAGTTGCCGCGAAGGCGCGAACCGCATAAAGCAGTTTCCACATCTACCGTTCCATCTGCATTGTAGAGCGTAAAATGGTCGGTTACGCTCCAGTCTTCACCCTTAGCGCGCACATTTATGCCGGCCTCATCCCAATAGACGCTGCCGCCTTCCTGCTCAAGCACAGCCACCGGCAGCCCGGTGTTTGTAACCTCAACAACATAGGCGCGGTCTTCCTCGCCGTTAGACACGACATATGTCACCGGCTTGCTGAAGTCCTGCTCGTCGGCTCCGCTCGTCTGTGCTTTTCCGTCCACTGTTACGGTCATGCCTTCAGGTATGGTGAACGTGGGCTTCAGCTTGAAGTCAAACAGATAAGGTATGCAGCCGGTAACGCTGTCAGTACCTACCGTCATCACCTCTGCCTTATTAGCCACAGGCTGTGTCTTTCCGTTCTCATACACCAATTTGGTGCCAAGAATTTTGCCTTTGTTGGCACTTACATCGAATGAGAAACTCTTGAACACAGGACGCTTGGTTACAACCATATCAGAATAGTTGGCAAGCGTCAGCGGGAACGTGTAGCATGTGTTAGCAGCGAAGTCTGCAAGCGAACGGCGGGTGAACTCTGCCTTGTACTGATGTGTCAGAATGGTGATTTTTATATCGTCGTTCTGATGTATGTCAGGGGCACAGGTCATATATCCCGTCAGCTCCTGTCCGCTCGTAAGCGCCGGAGCATCGCTCCATTTCATGGTCAGCTGGTTCACCCCGTCGGCAGCACCTGTCCATGTCACAGCCTTCGAAGCTGCGTCGAACGTAAACTCGCCGCCGAGCCTGCGTCCGTCTGGCAAAGTCAGGATGATGCTTTCAAGATTATCGCCTTCGAGAAAAGTACCCGTGGCGTTGATGCTGAACCTGATAAGGGAGAACAGATGCTCGAACGAGAACTCATATTGTCCGCCATCAGCTGATGAGAACGTTGGCTTGCCTACTTTATAGTCGGCCTCTAACGTTCCGTCGGCCATATTGTATGCCTGAACAAGCTTCAGGTTTCCTTTAATAGCCGAGACATCCGACGAAGTGTTGCCTTCGTCATAGGGATAGTAGGCGTAATAGGGAGATTCGCCCTGCTTCAGATTGCCTGCAAAGACGGCTTCAGGCGCGGCACTCGTATTTGAAGATACGAACAAGGCGTTTGCCGTTCCGGCGCTTCCATACACGCCGATACGGTCGCCCGGCGACCACAATATGCCCACCGAACCGTCTGTCGTAACTCCGTCAACACAAGTACGCGTAGGTGTTGAGCCGCTCATGCGTGCAAGAATCTTCACGTTGCCGGCAGCGTCGCCGCCGAGCAAAGACTCGTCCTGGCATGAAACAAAGCAGGCTAACGCAATTACTAATGCCGCATATTTTCGTATAGGATAACTCATTTATCTTATATGATACATTCTTCAACAATGAACTTTCGCTGAGTCTTTCAGCGAAAGTTTCATTGTCAAATAGTGATTACTTATCCCAACCAACGGCATTTCCGCCATTTGAATAAGTGGCATTGTAATTTGTCGTAGTGGCTGATTTTTTACGCAGCTGGAAGTTGAAGTTGTTGTTGATGATGGTCTGAATCAGGTTACCGGTATATTCATCATTAGGATCTGCATAGTTCATAAGAACAATTCCCAATGTAGCATCTTCATTTCTATTCTGAAGTAAGTTTGTCGCATACGGACCAACTACCTGTGTCCATGCATTTACACCTCTCTCCGATTCACCACTGTCATATCCACCATTTACATAACATCCACCAAGGTCGTTCAAGAACCACATGCTATGGTCATTGCTGTTTTTGTAATATTGAATACTCCTATTCCACATATCCTCAATATTACCCGTTTTCTGATCATAAGTCTCCTCACCACCATTATTATTATAACCTACGCTGGTAGCCTCGTGATAGAACCACTGCAGATTAGAATTAACACTATGATTTGATGTACCCCAACGAAGCGTATTAATAGCATAAGCATTAGTCTCTGTAAAGTCTGTACTTACATCATCAAGAGTTCCCCATTGGGCAAACATAGCTGGTATTTTGTCAGTAGTAGACAGGTGATTACCCATGGCGTCTGTATTGTAGTTCACCTTAATAATAATATGTCCGGCAACATCGGCAATAGTGGTATTAGGTGTTATTTCACCTGTATAAATTCTGTATGTACCATTGTCTGCTGTCATTTCTGCTAATTCATTTCTGATAGCATCCATCCATGCCTGATTACCATCCACATGACTTCCTGCGAGATAGCTACCATAACTATCACATTCACCCAATGCCGCCGTCAACAAAATGAAAGCATACTCGTTTTTCTTACCTGCTTCTTCTGCTGTTTGCAAGCCTTTTGCAATTTCCTCAACAATTTCTTTAAAACGTGTTCCTGTTTTATTTCCAGCAACTGTCATATAAAGTATTTGGTCTTCAGCACTTCCTGTGTCCCAAGTTCCATGATTGTTTGTACTTGCTGTTTGTATCTGGAAAGCACGGATACCATTTGTAAACTGCTCAGCAATAGACTGTCCCTGATAAGGCACACTTGCACCGTTAGCAATAGTCTGATATGACATCTTACTTCCTGGGAGAGAAAGCTCTGTAACAAAGATATCCGGATCAAGAGAAGACATCCAATAGTTTGGACCAGCCTTACTTACATACGGAAGAACAACCCTATTAATTTTGTGGGCAACAATACCAGAAGCATTTTCCGAACCACCATTCAACGTACGGGTAAGCACTGCAGAGTTAAAAGGTGCTACACGTATCTGAAGCTGAGAATGGTCTGCACCGGTTCCACCTGTATCATAATCATCATCAGAAGGAAGCAAATAAGCTCTAACCACAATTTTGTCGCCATGTCCCAGTGTGATAAAATCCTTTGTCTCCTTATCATACAATTCAATAGAAATCTGGTTACGTGTTGAAGCCAAATTCTCAAGACCTGTATAGGTAGGAGCTTTAGACGGGTCTTCTTCAACAGGATTCATGTCACAAATAAACTTACCGTTCAACACTTCGTTATTTAGAGAACGAACCTGTACTGAAGACATCTTGATCTTCTCACCATCATTTGCAGGTCCGTTTATTTCAATATCAAGAATGGTAACCCATGGATGGAATATCAAGGCAACATCGCCACCATCCTTTTTATTATGAGCACCATAAGCCCACATAAAAGCATAGTCAGTGTTGGCAACACCTGTATAGGTTGTACCCCCCTGGTCATTAGATGTTTTATTCCATTTTACGGGATCTTGAACAGTAGGTATTTCTCCTACAATTTTACCATCCTCTGTACCAGTAACGGCACTTGCAGGGTAGAATCCATAAAACTTATGTACTTCTTCTGTTCCCCATTGCAAACCAGCTTCGTCGGTATTTACTTTCGTTACTGCAGATGAATGAGAAGCATTGTCTGTTGCCGGTGTAATTTTATAATTAACCAACTTTCCCTGAGCTGCCTGGGGGCAATAAATTGCAACCTGGTCTCCATCTTCCCAATATACAGGATATGCTCCGTCCACAGGATTGTCACCATATATTGTACGAGTGCCAATATTCGTAAGTTCCGAGCCAAACATGATTTCCTCACCAGTTTGTGCAGGAACCACTGGATTATCAACAATATCGTCCTGACAACCGCTAAAAGCAATCATTACGGCTGCACATAAATAATATACAATTTTTTTCATAACTGATTATTTTTGTTAATTACTCCAAGTCCGTTGTGTACTATTATTCAAATCGGAGTCCCAATCTGTATAAGTTCCAGTGTTTCCGACTTCATGCCCAGTAATGGTCACTCCGTCGTCTTGATTGTTATCGTCTTCGAATATCGAAGCCGTCATAAACCCGTTTTCCAGGTTTACCTGAGTCTTCCGGGTTGACGGAGACTCATACTTTTCTTTCTGTTCTTTTTTCATTGCAATAAAATTTTTAATAATTAAACTATAGTTTTAAGATCTCATTTTTTCTTTTTTCCATGCTTGCCGTAACCATAACCGTAGCCATAGCCGTATCCGTAACCATAGCCATAACCGCGGCGGTCAGGATCTACGCCGTTGAGCACCAAGGCCATGTTCTTGAGCTTCTTGTCCTCATAGAGAGCCTCGATGTCAGGAAGCTGTCTGCGGTCGAGTTTGCCGGCACGCACAACAAAGATTGTCAGGTCGGCTATACGGTTGACGATGCTTGCGTCGGCAATGATGCCCATAGGCACGTTGTCGGCAATGATTATGTCATAACGCTTACGCAGCTCTGCCATCATCTGGTCGAGACGCTCGTCCATAAGCAGCTCGGCAGGGTTTGGAGCAATTTCGCCTGAAGGAATAAGGTCGAAAGAGTCTTGATGACGTATGATGTCGTCCAACGCCACTGTCGGGTCAGCCAGATAATTGGTAACACCATTACGATGGTCGCCAAAATGGCAGCTCAGCGTGGCCTTACGTATATCGAGGTCGACCATCACCACCTTTTTCTTTGCGAAGACAAAACTCATGGCAAGGTTAAAAGAGATGAACGTCTTGCCGGCACCTTCGTTAAACGAGGTAAAGGTGATGACCTGAGTCGGGTGGTCTTTCTTCGACATGAACGACATATTGGTACGCAAAATGCGGAAAGCTTCTGACACGACGCTGTCGTCATCGGGCTTTATCAGCTGATAGCCGTGCTGACTGCGGTCTGTCTCCTTGTCCATCGGTATCTCACCGAGGAAAGGCACGCTAATAACCTTTTCAACATCCTTACGTCCGTGAACGCGTGTGTCCATAAAGAGCACGAGCAGGCAGCCTACGCCGGGAAGAGCTATACCGACGAGCAGTCCAAGCAGGATGATGCGGTTGCGCTGCGGAGCTATAGGCGCGCCGCTGCCGTCGGCGCTGTCGATGACGCGCGCATTGTTGTCGGCCATAGCCTGAGAGAGAGCGTTCTCCTCGCGCTTGTTCAGCAAAAACAGATACAGGGCTTCCTTGATTTTCTGCTGACGCTCGATAGAAAGGATCTGACGTTCCTTACGCGGAATAGACGTTACGCGGTTCTGTGCCCTCATCTCGCGGTTTTGGGCATCGTTGCGTTTCACGTTCAGGCTTACAATCATATTGTCAACGGCACGTATGATGTTCTGCTTCATCGCACGCAACGAGTTGTTCAGCTCCTGCACCACCGGGTTGTTCTCGCTACTGTCGTCTATAAGCCTGTCGCGCTTAAGTTTAGTGTTATTATATAAGCTTATCTGATTTTCGATATTCATGTCTCCGATACCGGTGTTAGCCGGGATGAGGTCGGTTTCCTTGGTAGGATTGGTCAGATAGTCCTTGATAAAGTGAGCAAGACGCAACTGCGTTTCAAGTTCCAGGGCATCGGCATTGTATTTCTGCGACTCGTTCATATACATATTTGCCGAAGACGAAATGTCAACAACCTGGTTGCGCTGCTTGTACGACTCGAGGCTTGACTCAACGTTTCCGAGTTCGTTCTCGATGATGATCAGACGCTCACTGATAAAGTTGGCGGTGTTTACAGCCACCTGGTTTTTGTCCTTGATTGCCTCTTCATTGTAAACCGTGATAAGCATGTTCAGCACATCCTCTGCACGTGTGGCCGAATTGTCCTTCAGCGAGAGTGTGAGTATAGACGATTCTTCATCTTCCTGCTGAATGCCGAACACTGACCTGTAATAGTTTACGACAGAGTTGAGCGGACGCTTGTGCACATGGATTGGCTGGTCTATCCACGAAGCATTATAATAGTTGGTGCGGGTTGCCACTACGCGAACGCCCTTTGCCAGCGTCACAGTGTCGTTCATGTGAAGAGTGTAGCTCGGCTTGGCGTCAAATCCGGATATATCAGACAGCACGACGGTGTTTCTGTCTTTTGGCGTCATCACAAGACTGATGCTATGCTCCGGCATGACATCAAGGAAGCGCACAAGCATAGGCGACTGCGTGTAGAGCTCGTTGGTACGGAGCCCGTCGTCAATCTGATAGCTGACATCAGCATGCACACGCTTTACCACCTCCTGCATCAGCCGCTTGGAGCGGAACTGAAGAATCTCATTGGCCACGTTGGTCTTGTTGATGATATTATCAAAGCGGTCCAATCCTGACGTTGCTGTCTTGTTTGAAGGGTCTTTGATAATAATTGTAGCCGAACGGAAATATACAAAAGGCGCACGGGCATACTTATACCATGCGATCCCGACGCATACAACAATGGAAACCAAGAACCATTTCCACTTTGAGGCTAAGTAAACGAACAGGTCAACCAAATTGACGCTCTGCTCGTTCTTGGGAGAATTATTAGTTTGCATAAAACTTAATTAGATGATGTTTTTTTACTTAATAGCCCATAAGATTGAACAAACTGCCGTAATTGCAGAAAGTATGGTTGTACCGATCTGCCAGCCGCGGTCTTCAGTGTCCTTCTTGCGGTACTTAGGCTCTACATATACGATATCATTCTGCTGAAGATAAAAACAGGGTGACTCAAAGATGTCCTTGCTTGTAAGGTCGTGCATGAACATCTGCCTGTCGCCGTTGACTTCTCTGATGACAGCCACGCGATTGGTCTGCGCCTTGGCGGTAAGGTCGCCGGCATTAGCTATGGCCTCAATAAGCGTAACACGGTCGCCGTTGGCTGTGAATGTGCCGTTGTGTCCTACGGCACCCAATACCGTGTACTTGAAATTGAGAAACTCTATTGACACGATAGGATCACTGATGTAGTTTCCGGCAATAATTTTGTCTCTTATCAGCTGCTTGGCTGCATTGACCGTCATTCCGGATACATGTATCTTGCCAAGGATGGGGAAATCAATGTTGCCGTCGACATCCACACGATAGCCCATCTGCTTGGCACCGCCTGAAGCTGCGGCAGAAACATTTCCGTCTGTTCCCACCTGAACAGCTCCGCCGTTGATGTTGAAAGGAATTGCCAACTCAGGATTTTTACTGCTGACTGTTATACTAAGCCTGTCATCATCATGGATAACGGCTTCATACTTTGTCTCAATGGGATATTTTGTACCCATCTGCATGTCTTGCAGGTAAACGAAACTTTTTCGTGACGCGCAAGACGTAAGAATCAATACGGCAAGCAAACTTGCCCATAAAAAGTTTTTGCTCATTTTTTTTTTTGATTTATCTGTTTTTATTGTTTCCTTGTAAGTTCTCTATTACACATTAGTGCTGCATCTTTGTCTGGAAGACAGTCAAGAGTACCAACCGTTACGCTTCCGGCCAATACGGTCAACGTGTCATACAGGCTGTTGCGTAGGTGCTCGTCTCTGGCAATAAAAGAGCAGCCGGGATAAAGTGCTACAAAGGCATCGGCTCCTTCCTGCAGCTGAAACGAATTTTCAGGTGCCTGATTCAAGCGCACCATACCGCCCACGGGAAAAGAAACATTTTTATAGCATGCCGTCTTGCCGCTCCACGGAGAGCCGTAGGCATATGCCTTACCGTTCAGAATCCTTATAGTAGGATTGTCGTCGTTCAACAGTTCCGTGCCAGGAATGTTCTCAATCCAAAGAGCTGAATGTGTGCTCTTGCCTGTTCCGCTTTTTCCCAAGAACAAATATGCCTGTCCGTTACAGAAGACAGCCGAGGCATGTATCGAAACGGCATCGTGGCGCAATATAGCCTGAGCGTATGCCACACGGATAAGAGACGAGAGAGCGTTTCCGGCATTAACGTCATCCCACTGTATGTGTGCCTCTACTGATGAAAAATCAGACTTGGCAAACATTCTGTGCAAATGACCGTTATTGATGATTTCTATATAATAGCCGTCTGACAAGGCGTATAGAACAAGGTGCCCCATGTCATTGTCTGTCTCGTCTATCAGTTCCTTTGTCTCTGAACAAGGCAGCTGGCTCAAAGGCACGGCAAAGAACCGGAACAAAGGCTCTTCAGCACCAAGACTTGTCTCATAAAAAGGAAAGAATGACGGGAGGAGCTCTTCAATATCACACTCCTCTGGCAAGGACACGGAAAAAGGAAAGCCTGCCACCCGGAAATAATAAGTAGCTGTCATTTAAATTGCCCCTTCAACAGTTGAACGAAATACCAAAAAGTTTCCTTTGGTGCATAGTATGAAGCAAAATGCATATTACGCATGAATGAACGTATTGTATTTAATTTGCGCCTGTAAGCAACAGATTCGGAAACAAGCATACTGTCATACTGGCCAAAATTACCTCCACGCCATACGATTTCAGCAAGAGGAGCTGCCGACGGCGCTGTGTCTTCATAAGGTAGACAGTCTTTAGGAAGGCCAAGATAATCTATCAGGAAAGTATGCAACAACGGGCACCATCTGTGGAGTCCTATTTTCTTGCATACAGCCTTCATCTCTTCTGAATCTATTTCTCCATGCAGCTTATAGCATGAGCGAGCCATGTCGCACATCTGCCTGAGCCCGATACCGCGGCTGACAGAATGCTTCAAGATATGCAGGCTTTGCAACAATATATCCAAAAATGGAGACGGCGTTGTTACTATGACCGACGGATATGTTGACAATGCAGTATGCCGGTATCCTTTTTGACCTTCTAACTTGCCAACAAAACCTTGCAGAAAAGGATTATATAAATCAAACAAGCGGCTATGATGCTCTATGTCAACACCTTGCCATCTGTATGATATGCCCTCATCTGCCTGTTTCGTAAACGTTATATTGTTTTTTCGCAAGAAGTCCAAGGCATCGTCCCATGCCTTCTTATTATTGAAATACAGGTCGATATCACCACATACCCTCAACAGCGGACTCTCGTAATAATTGGCCACGCCTTGTCCTTTTTGCAATATAGGATTAAGGCCTTTCTCATGAAATATGTTATAAAGCTGGCCAAGTACGCCATTCATTCTTTTATTTCGGCGCTCAACGGCATCAGTCTCTGCCATCCATCTCACAAGAAGAGACTGCGGCGGAATTTGACTGTCAGGCAAATGCGAAACTCCCTGAAATGCAAGTCCCGTTACAGTGTGCTGCATGGCAAGGCGAAACACATCGTTCCAATCTTCTTCTGTAAGATTTAACCTTGTATTGTGTTCCTCCCGGTCGCCCCACAGCCCCAGTCTAACAAGCAAGAGCAGCACGTTTCGCAGCTTTTCTTGTCGGGCGCCGTCCTGTTTTATCTCCATTCAAATATAAAATTCAAAGCAACAGGCCAAAAGACTTCCACTCGGCCATCTGCCGTTCTATGTCATTAATTGCCACTTCTTTGTCTATCTCAAAATTCTCGCATAAATAATCAGCCAACATATCCGGAGTGGTGCCGCCTTTCTCCACTTGCTGCCACAAAAGCGCAGCCGTATGGTTCAAGCTGTAGACATCGCTCATGTTTGCATTTTCTTCATTAGCCTCAACAATCATATACTGATTGCCAACTTTCCTAAGTTTAACCCCTGCTTTAGGGTTCAATACCATTTTATTCATTACATTAATATATTTAGAATTTCTTTCCAGATATTATCGATGACACTGTAAGTATGATTATCTTTAAATCCAGCCATAATGAACGTTCACGCAGATACTTAAGATCCATTCTGAGACGCTCAAGCATCTTTTCCATCGTATCTGTATATCCATTGTATAATGTAGCCGGAGAGAAAAGTCCCGGCCTTAGCTGATAGAGTAGTTCGTAGTCAGGGTTGATAGCCCTTATCTGGTCGACAAAGTATTTACGCTCCGGACGCGGCCCCACAAAACTCATGTCTCCTTTTAGGACATTCCACAACTGGGGGAGTTCGTCTAAATGATGTACACGCAAGAAGTTGCCGACCTTCGTAAGTCTCATGTCGTTTTTCTGGCATAAGGCAGGCTTTCCGTCTGCCTCAGACATGACGTTCATTGAGCGAAACTTGTACAACGTGAACGGCAAGCCTCCATATCCGACACGCTCCTGTTTAAAAATAGCCGGACCACCATCTTCACGTTTTATAAAGAAATATATTATCAAAAAAGCAGGCGATGTAACTATCAAGCCTCCAAGACTGCATATTACATCAAAAATACGTTTTAACATACATGCCCCAAGTGACATTTTCTTGTGCTGACAATTATTTTTATCATTCATGTTTATTAGTTTTCAGTTATTGTTTAGTTTCTTTCATTAATCCGTCGTAAAGTTCTTTGCATTTAGCTATCATTTTCTCTTTAGTAAATAGCTTTTGGTATCTGTTTAAGGCTCCTTCTGAGTATCTGTCATAAGCGGCACCATTCTCGGCAATGGCCTCAATAGCCTTTGCCAAGGCATAAGCATTACCGGGAACGACATTGATGCCAGACTCTTCGTGTGCATTTACCCAAGACACTCCCGAATGAGGAATTTTTGTAGCAACAACAGGCTTTCCGCATGACATCGCCTCAATCTGAACGATGCCGAAAGCTTCTGTCTTCTGCACGCTGCTCAAGCAAAACACATCGCAGGCTCCATAATATGAAGGCAGTTCCTCGTCGCTTACGTGTCCTAGCAGCTTGACTTTTCCACGCAAATGCATTGAGTTTATCTCTTCCTGCAACTTCTCGCGTAAGGCACCCGTACCGCCGATAAGTATCATGTAATTGTCTTTAAGATATTTTGTTGCCGCAATAAGGAATTCGTAGCCCTTATAGGTTACCAGACGTCCTAAAGAAAAAATAATCTTCTTTCCTTTATATCTGTCTTTTATCTTCCTTACACCGGCAGCATCCGGACACATAGGGTCGACGCCTATAGGCAGACACACTGTCTTGTGCTGCACTTTCCGTAAGAACGGAGATTCAGACAAATATACCGGTGACGTGCCGACAATCTTATCAGCCCTTCTTATCAGCCATTTTTGTAACGGAGAATATAATCTCAGCAATATCCTTTGTTTCTGAATATCGCTGTGCCAATGCAGTACGACCTTACCTTTATATCCAGACAACAGCAAAGCCAGGCAGGCCATCGGGTCAGGATGGTGCACATGTATAATATCATATTGGTCTTGTACTTTCTTTAACGCAAAAATCATTGCAGGAGAAATCATCGTGGCTGCTATCTTCGCCAACGTATGGCAACAGATGACTTTTGCATGCTCATTCACAGAAATAGTTCTACTTTCACCATTTGTGGCGGCACACATCATATCACAATACACATTCTGCTCCGACAATCCAGACATCAGGTCGTATGCGACTTTTTCCACACCACCACATATCGGGTAAAACTTACCCAACTGTAATACTCTAAAATTATTGTTAATCATATAAGTTTCTCTTTCGACATTTGCCGAAAAGCAGAATCAGCGTCTGCTTAATTTAAGTTCAGTTAATTTGATTGGTAACAAACATACGTCAAAGTAAATCACGATGACGACTAATCACTTCCGGATAATTACGCCGGATATAGCCTCCAAGACTATTATATGTCAAGCCCAGCCGTCTGGAAATAGATTTCAGACTTTCCGGCGTTGTTTCATACAGCTTCATCGCGACGAAATATTTTTCCTCACTCCTTCGGGATATTTTCTTTCCTGATGCAGAACACGTCATACCCTGTCTGGCTGCCAGCTCCGGCTCATGCTTATTCAAATATTCTCTGAAGACATCTGGCCGGAAGCCAAATTCAACGGCAACCTTAGCTATCGGACGAGGATTTTGCCTGAGGCTCTCTATTGCGCCTTCATATTTCACAGCCACGGTCTTTAAACGTCTTTTCGCCTTACGCAAATCGATATTTTCATCTACATCGCCTGCAACGCCCAAACGTTCAAGAACCAAGTTCTTATGCCATTTATGCAAATAAGACCGGAAGCCTTCTGACGAAACGCCGGCATGCCTCGCAATGTCTTTCATGGTCATCGTCGTGTTTTTATATAAGTCTAAAGCCTCAGCATATTTCTTTTCCGTTGCAGGAGCAGGCTTATACATCCTTCCGTTGCCTGTCAGTTTGCCAAAAGTCTTGGTTGCCTCTGCCACTTTACGCCGCTGCCGTTTCTGCTTGAGGATGTCGCTATGATAAAATCTCATATGCTGACTGAAGCCGCTGAGCGAAACCTTGCACGCCTCGGCAATTTCCGACATTGTCATGTCTGTCTCTTTATACATTCTCACAGCCTCTGCATATTGCTTGATGCACTTCTTACGGGCGCCATGAGCCGTATTGTCATTTATTCCAAGCTGCTTGCGCACTTTTTCGCGCCACACTAATGTGTCATGATAATGTATACGCATAAAATTGGCCATCGCTGTTGCATCCAGACCATACTTGCGTGCAATTTGAGAAATATTCAGGTCAATAAATGTCAATGAATCACATGCAGCTACAGCATCCTTATACTTCATGTGGGCATTAATGTTCTGCTTTCCCGTCTCTATTATTTTCACATTCTGCAAACTGCTGTTATTCACAGATATTCCGTGGTGTCTAAAGACCAGTTCACGCCAGTAACGCCGCAGATAACTGCCTAATCCACCTACAGAAACATTACAGATTTCTGCTATTTCTTTCAAAGGTTTGTCCGTTTCGGCATATAGCTTCACCGCCTCCTCATATTTCTTATGTAAAGCCTGCCGGCGTTGGACAACCGACTTTTCTCTCTTTGTCAATGACACCAGGTCTTCTTGACAGTTTTTCAGTGTATTCATAGTAAATTATTTTTCACCGGTCACTCAAGAAAAGAGTTCAGTCGTTTCATCAGTTTACGCAAAATAAACTTCTGTCCGTTTTATCCAAGGTGCAGCAAGACATGCAATACAGACACCATAAGGAAATAAAACGGAAAAAATAAATATCTGAATAAGCTGTAAAAAACGGTATACTTAAACCCTTTAAACCGATCTGGTTTTTAAGTATTCATCAATTCCTCGTATAAACAAAAATAATCGGCATAGCGTTCTTCCTTCTTGAAATTCTGAAGGGCATATTGCCTGCATGATTTTTGATAAAAGTCTTTTCCACGCTGACAGATGGCACGCACAGCCTCAAGCAGTCCTTTCACATCCCCCTGTTCAACTATAAGTCCCGTAGAGTCTGTTACAGCCTCAACGCTGCCTCCTGTACGATAAGTCACCACAGGCGTGCCACATGATATAGCCTCTAAGTTCACCGTTGGATAATTATCCTGCCACGTGGGATTGACAAAGGCATCGGCAACTGAATACAACTGAGCAAGCTGATGAATATTTTCGGTCCTGCTTATTCCGATTATGTTCCGTGGAAGTTTCTTCTTTTCCTCTTCTTTCATTCCTACGAGCACAATAACCTCATCATCATTCAGCAGTTTGCTCAATTGCATAAAATCATCCAGCCCCTTCTCTCTGCTCCATATACTTGCCACACCTAAGAATATGCGTTTTCCTTTCAGTCCATATTTCTCAATAACCTCTTTGTCGGGACAGACATTAAAGATATCGGTATTTATGCCGTTATGAATCACCCGGAAACGATATTCACTCAAAAACGACTTTGACATCTCCGTCTTTATCCAGTCGGAAACAGGCACTATGACAAACTTGTCCCTGGGCATTGATGTGAAAGCAGCCTTTTTATCCTCAAAGTTTCGCTTACTTCTGTCAAATACAAGACTTGCAGGAAAATCCTTCCGCTGTGGGCAATTTCCGCATCCTGTCTGCCATCTGTCGCATCCGGCATAAGAGTAATAATAACAATGCCCTGTGTAAAGCCAACAGTCGTGAACGGTCCACACAACAGGTCTGCCGCACTGCGACAGGTAATCGAACAAGACACGATAATTCAGGAAGTAGCCATGAATGTTGTGTATATGTATTATGTCCGGATTTATCCGGTCTATCTGTCTGACAAACTCATGAGTTGCGTGCGTTGAAGCCAGGCCATGCCTGTCAAACAAACGCGTCTGAACGCCATGCCATAGAGTGCTGCATATACCGCCAACAGGAATAATTTCCGATTTACAAGGTTTTATTCCGTCGCGTCCCTTGCCGTAAGCGATATAACTCTTCCACCCGTTCTGCAGGGCCAGTTCGCCTATTTCCTGCATTATGCGTCCCGTTGATGTTGAGACACGTAACACAGGATTTATCTGAAGTAGCTTTTTCATCTCTCAGTCAAAGAAGTAAACATGCTTATCCATTTATTCATTACCGTTTCTTCTGAATAAGTGGAAACAACATTTAGAGCGTTTTTCGATAGTCTCTTTCTATATTCCTGGTCAACCATAACCTTCATCATGGCATCTGCCAGTGCCTGAATGTCTCCGTTTCTGACCAGCAAACCGTTTTCACCATCCTTGATGATGTCCTTTGGACCGCACTTACAGTCAAAAGCAACAGCAGGAACCCCACAAGCCATTGCTTCAACCAATACCATACCAAAACCTTCATAATTTGACGTCATCACAATCAGTGAACTTTTAGCATATTCACAACCTATTGAATTTGTCGGACGATTTATCCGCATTGTACCCTGTAGATTTCTTTCGTCTATCATCTGCTGCAGCATCTCCTGCCATTCTCCCTGACCGAAGATGTCGAGACGCCAGTCGGCAAAATAAGAGTTGCGCTGAACTATCTCCCATGCACGTATCAATCTGTCAAAGCCTTTCTGATAGTCAAGTCGGCCTACGGCAATTATCCGCTTCGCTGTCACATCCGAATAGCGGTCGCTCACATGCATTGCCGCGTTAGGTATCACCTCAATGTTCGGCAAATTGCCCCAATAACTACAATCTTCGTATGTCAGCACAACAAACTTGTCAAACCTTCTTACAATACGTTCATCCTGCCGTGTGCGCCATTTGTCTATCCATCCCAACAGTCCCTTTCGTCCGTATTGCAGACGGAAGAACTTACAGAAATGCAACTCAAGCACCTTCTTGCTGCCGTCCTTTATATCGGGGATAAACGACGATTCCGACGGATATAGCGACACCACGATGTCTGCCTTCTCCCTTTTCAGCAACTCCGCCAGCTTACGTTTATGTACCTTCCTTTTGCGCAGATATCCTGCTATCTTTCTCCATGCTCCCCTGTCGTTGTCGTCCGAATAATTTATGTCCAGATCTGTCATCCTCACATTATCAGGAAACGGATAGAACGGCGGCCGCTGATGCTGGTCTGTAGTTACAATGGAAACATCCCATCCGCAAATCTGCGAGAGATACGTTACCTTGTTCAGCAGCACACGCTCCATTCCACCGGGGTTGTATGTTGAATGAGTGCAATAGATTATTTTCATGATATTACATTATTCTATAATGATTTCTGCACAGCCATTTGGCCATCGTCTTTATCAAGACATAGGAACAGGGCAAAAACCAAAAATATATCTGTTGAAACTTTAAACCATACAATAAAGTTCAATAATAATATTACAAAAAATAGACTGCGGTATGATGCAAAACGGTTCATACAAACTTTACTTGCTTTAATCATAAAAAGAATAAAAGCAATAAGTCCTGCCAACCCAAAATAATATATAAACCTCAAGTATCCTACATCTGTATTTTGGTAATATCCATGCCATGTCGGACCTATATAATAAGGTTCTATACCATTCGGATTATCAAAATAGCCGTCTCCAATAATCCAAGTTTTCAGATTATCTGGAAAAACATACATATTTTTTAGGATTTCGTTAGAATGAACATCCCATTTACCTTCTTCAACCAAGCTAAAAAATCCTTCAAAACCGAAACGTAGATTCTCACGGAAAGCAATATTTGTATTATATCCGTAAATCATCAACAAAAGCATGACAAACATTATACCAAGAAACCAGCTATATAAATGAGCCATATTTGAATCAAACCTTAAGGTATAAATGCGAGATATATAAATCAGATAAGCCAAAGCGCATATTGCTCCTATAGAAGTCGTACGAGAAATCATACTCCCTATCACAGCAACAATCACAAAAGCTACCATATACAATCCAATATATTTACTTTTTTCTGTTTTGGCATTCTTTGTCAAAAAATATACGATCATCATCAAAATGACAGAGAAACGTGAACCAGCAACATCTAAACTGGCACCAATACCATACATTCTGTCTTTTAATTTTCCCATAAATCCCGTACTTCCTAAAAAACTATCTACAAAGGCTTTCAAAGGAGGAGACTGTGTCATCGCAAAGGCTATCAGGCATTGGGTAACACATACCACAATCAAATAATTACATAACAATTCCACAGAAATATGTCCATGAAATTTTTTGATGGCTTGAATAACCACGTATGCACCTGAAAGCCAAACCAACATTGATACAATATAAGTAGCGTATGTATAATCATGAGTGTCATTCCATATTACTGAAAAAAATCCGATTAATGATACAACTCCAGCCATTATGGCAAGGTTAAAAATATCCTTATTAATCAAAGATTGGCCTTGACGTGCTAATTGAACAATCAATATTATTAGTCCTATACCTGCCATAACCATCTTGGTATTGGCTCCCGGCAAAAAGGTAAATTCAAACGGGAAAAAATAAAAACTGGTTAATATGGTAAGTATCACCATTCCAACCAACCGCAATATCCACATAGTTCTTTATCTATAAATCAGTCCGTATATCACTTTATGTACACATTTGTAATAGAGCCATACTGCCCAAAATTGATTCTTCCATGCCAACCATTGCAGGCAACGGCTTCGCAATGACAGTTGTTTATTCTTAAGAATATACTTGTTTGCATTTGGATACCAAGACTGCCATAATTTATATTTTGAAAAATCATCAGTAATCAAGAATGGGAATTTCACATCCAGTTGAAAGAAAGCCATTTCTTTCTTCAATTGTTCTCCGAACATCCCTTGTAAATCATTTAACAATAATGATACATTATATTGCAATTCCTCCAAATGCCTATTAGAGTATGTCTTGCTGAACGCTCCGGTATTAAGCTGCACATAATGATAAAAGGCTTTGGGTAAATAAGCTACTTTAGAAGCCCGAGCAAAAAGACGCATAATAGTCATGTCTTCTCCCATACCGTATCCAGCAGGAAATTCTATTTTATTTTCCACATATAAGGATCTACGTATCAGCTTATTCCA
The DNA here is from genome assembly GCF_900625065.1 of Prevotella marseillensis. NCBI lineage: Bacteria > Pseudomonadati > Bacteroidota > Bacteroidia > Bacteroidales > Prevotellaceae > Prevotella > Prevotella marseillensis. The sequence goes on from NZ_UYXY01000007.1 coordinate 45,475, forward strand.
CACATTAAATTTCATAACCCCACTCAACATGCCTTTCAGTGCATCAATAGGTGTATGAAATTCCGGCTGTTTCATATACCGCTCGTTCTTAGCAAACGACAACCACCAATCACACCACACTATATCCGCATCAATATCAGTTGCCTTGCGGTAAAGTTGATCAAGCATATCCGGCTCTACGAAATCATCGCTGTCGCAGTGGAAAATGTATTCTCCTTGAGCCACGGCAAGACCTGTGTTGCGTGCTGCAGGCAACCCCTTATTCTCCGTATGAGTCAAGATTTTAACATGATTACTCCGTTTTGGATAATCTGCAAGTACTTTAAGTAGCATCGCAATACTTCCATCTGGTGAGGCATCATCAACAAAAATATACTCTACATCCGTCAGCGTCTGTTCCATCAATGACTTTGCGCAACGGGCAATAAAAGGCTCAACCTTATAAATTGGAACAATTACAGATATTTTCATTTCTTTAATATGGTTTCAAACAAGGAAATCCATTGTGGTATAATATTTTCTTGCGTAAATCTTTTCGAATTCTCAAGGGCTTTCTCGCCCATTTTTTTTCTTAATTCTTCATCCTGCATAAGAGAAAGAAGTTTCTTTCCGAAATCTTCAATATCCCCATTTTTTACCAAGAAACCGTCTTCTCCATCTCTAATAATATCTTTAGGACCACATGGAGCATCAAAACTAACAACAGGGAGACCAGCTGATTCTACTTCTACTATAGCCATGGGAAAGCCTTCATAGTTAGAAGTAAAAGCAACAATAGAAGATTCTGACAGTTCTTTGCCAACATTATTCGTCGCCCCATCAAGAAAGACAGATTTTTCTAAATTTAGATCATATATCTGTTTTGTCAACACAGGCCGTAAACTTCCCTCTCCAAAGATATGAAGAGTCCAATCAGGAACTTGTTTGGCAATCAAAGCCCAGGCATTGATCAATCGGTCATAGCCCTTTTGATATTCATATCTGCCCACAGAAATTACACGATGTTTCTCTAATTTTGCCTTTTCTGCAAAGTTCTTAGAACAAAAATTGTTAATAACAGAAACATTATTTAATTCTTTCCAATTGTCTGCATCCTCATGACTTAAAACTACGAAGCGGTCATATTTTCGTAATGAATGAATCATTTTAGGCATCATAAAATCATCTACATAACCCATTATCCCCTTTCTTCTAGTAATACGGAACATAGGTTTACATACATGAAACTCAACAATTTTTTTACTACCATCTTTTATTTTTGGTAGAAATCCCATTTCGGTACGAAAAGTTGATATGACTATATCTGCCCTCAATTCCAACAACAATTTCTTTAACCTCTTTTTATGTTGATAGAAGTTATAAAAAAAATAAAATAATTTCTTTATAAAACTGCGTTGACCATTTAAACAATAATTGATACCTAAATCATAACATTTTATGTTATTGTTAATCTTAAAATATGGTTGTTTTCCTTGTTGATCGGTAGTAACGATTGATACATCATGTCCCATTTCAGAAAGTAAATTAGCTTTACTTGATACAATCCGCTCCACTCCTCCTAAAAGGTATGTAGACGGTAAGCAATAAACAATCTTCATTCTTCCTAGTTTAAATTATACGTTTTCCATATACAAAATATCTCACCAATATTTTAATTCTTTTCCATAAAGACAATTGGTCAAATATATTCAATCGATAATAAAAGTAGTCGAAATAAAATCTTTCATCGAAGAAAGGTGATTTTCGATAATACTCCCACCAAACATCAAAGTTTATACTGTATTTTTTCCATGGCTTATGACCATTAAAATGTATGTTTCCATTATTCATCGCTTTACAAATATCTTCTCCTGACAGAATGGAGGCTATTTTATCTCTCTCTTTATTGAGAAAGTAATATAAATTATCTGTCATGTTATATTTCATGGATAGAAACAATACTTTCTCACCGCAAGTGAGATTGAGAATATCTTGATCTTGATATTTCAGTTTCTCTTTAGCAAAATTGCGGAATTTGTCAACCAATTTGTCTTCCAACATTTTTTTGCAATTCATCATAATAAATCCTGACTGCAAATATCGCCCTTGCCGCAAACCATTTACAGAAGAAATATATTTCATTCCGTCATCGCTAAAATTTAACCATACATCTTTGGTTGCAGCTAAATAATATTGCGATATATCAGAATGATACAACTCTGACAAGTCCATCCTAAAAATAATATCGGCATCTGAATATATCACTTTGTCATACTCTGTAATCAATTCTGGGATTAATAAGCGATAATATGCAGGTGTTGTTATTCCTCGGATTTCAAAAGAAGAATCAAATGTATCGTCTACCTGCTTATATTGAATACGGCAATTTTTGTAATACAACGGTAGTTTATCCAATTCTTCTTTTTTTAATTTTATATGGGCTGAATGTAAGATGAAAATATCATAAAATGTATCTTCATTAGCATTCATCATCAATGATGATATGCAAACACATGCTGGTAAAATCAAATTATTATCAAAGGCAAAAACTATAGGTACAATATTCATATCAAATTAAATTTTCTATTAATGGAAGTTTTTTATATTCTTTACTCTTTATAAATTGACAAGCATCTTTTATTGCTTTATACTTCAATCTTAAAATGCTAAAATTACATTTTAGAGCAGATATAAATAACGTAAAGCCAAAGGCATATCCAATAGAAACTAAGCTCAATAACCGACTAAAAAAGTTTCTGTCAGGCATATATATGAAACGGTGCCAGAATATCGTTTTAAAACGAAAATCAGAATATATCAACATTTTTTCTTTATCTTCATTTAGCATGGTCGATCCCGCATCTAGATGCCTTATTCCACTATGGAACCATGTTAATTGCTTTAACCCATACAGGTACATTTTATAAAACATAACCTGATCCTCACCCATAGGATATTTCATTTTATCGAGCCAAAGTTCATCTTCAAAATGAATTTTTAGAAAATCCGCCTTTTTACAGAAAAAACAAGGACCGGCATTTGTCTGAGACCAATAAACTCCGGGACTCGGATGGTTATTATAGGAATAACCAGAGTTACGCATCACCTTATATCCCCATTTGCCATCATCCTTTCTTGCTAACATTCTCCCAGAAAGCATCATCAAACATTTACCTAAGAAAGAACGTTCTGCATTTGGAAATACATCAGGAGAAATAACATCAGCATCATAATCAATTAAATACCCATACAACTGCTCTACCGCTGTTTCAGGTAAATACACGTCATCATCTAAGAATAAAACAAATTCTGTATCTACTTCATCATAAGGCAAAGCACGTTGTGTCACCATACCTTTTTTTACATAAATATATTGTTCCTTTCCAATAGTCTCTTTCGGTATTGTATAGCCTTCCGCAATATATACTAATATTTTTGAAGGCTTAACAGTTTGCCGCTTTAAAGAGTCTAATAAAGTTTGATATTTTTCTTTGGCAGTGCCTAATGTGCGGATAACAGCTGTATATTCCATTTATTTTAATTTCTTAAGATTTTGTGTAAATATGCTACCTGATCAAGAAAATAATTCTCACATAGATAATTTTATCTTTCTTATTAGAATTACAATACTTCTAATAAAATCATACAATCTATAATGATGTTTTTTTAATAAAGCTATTTGTATTTTTTCGTTTATAGAATTTGAATTAATATGTTTAATATAATACCCCCAATTAATATTTAGTAAAATCGATAATCTTTTTGGCTTTTGTACTTTATTGTGGTACAGTGCATTTAGAATACGTCTTTGGTATGAAGCAATCAACCAATTGAGATTCTTCAAAGCAATAAAATTCTTTATTGATTTTTTGGCAATCATAGATTCTACGATTGCCAAAATTTGGTTGTAAGCGAGAGTCTCTGAATCTAAAGAATTCACACGCTTTGTTAATGAACCTTCGTTGTAAGCAAAATAGCAATAATCCGTATCATTAGATATATAAATTCTATTAGAGCACAACATATATGAATATAGGAATACTGCATCTTCCCCAATATGCATACCCTCACAAAAGCGTAAACGATGTTCCTCTATAATACTTCTTTTATATAATTTACTCCAAGGAGAGGTATGCCAATTCATATCATTTTCTATAAACATGGACTCAAAATTCGTATCGTCTATCAATTTAGGTGGATACGATTCTTTATTGATATCATCACCATTATGAATCTCAGCATAAGATATCACCAAATCAACTTGCTTTTGTGAATGTTCCAATAGATTTGCCAAATAAGATTCTTTTACAAAATCATCAGCATCTATAAATACAATCCATTTTCCTTTCGCATTATCAAGTCCTATATTACGAGCAGAGCTGACACCTCCGTTTTTCTTATGAAAGACTTTAATTCGTTGATTCTTTTCTGCATATTCATCACAGATTTCACCAGATTTATCATTACTTCCATCATCAACCAATATAAGTTCCCAATCAGATATTGATTGGTTAATGACACTTTCCAAACAACGTCTTAACGTTGTTTCGGAATTATATACGGGAATAATAATCGAAACCATGCTATTATTTTTAATGAATGTCCGCAAGTTGCCAATCAATAAATTCGATGTTTAAAGTTCGCCCTATACGTACATGCGCAAAGTTCGAGCCTGTCAAAGAGTCTGAAGCCCAAATACCTTCTGTTGAACTTATAAC
>NZ_UYXY01000019.1:0-2790 GCF_900625065.1 Prevotella marseillensis
GTTCGAGGTCGGATTTCGCCCACCGGACGGCATCCGTCAGTTCCTTTGCAGGGTTGAGGATACATTTCAGACCGCCGAAACCGCAGTACCTTTGAAGTATGGCACGCTCTTCGGTTGTCGCTGTCCTGTTTTCCCTGTCAAGGATGAATGCCGTCCGTATCGCCTCGATGTTGTCCCGCAGTTTCTGTTTGCGGTTAAACGCCATATTCCCCGATGTAAAGGACGGTTGCCCCCGTCAGCTCCGTGTAGAGCAGGTCGTAATCGGAAGACAGGGCGAAGTTGTCGTCCGAAAGGTCATAGACGGAGAACACGTTGCCGACAAGCGGCATGAGTTTCAGAATAAAGGCTTCTTGTTTCTCTTCCGGCACTTCGTCGAAAAACTCGCTCTCCACGACTTCACGGAGAATGGCGTACCGGGAATAGCGCAGCCCGCGCAGCAGCGTGTCCATCGCCTGCTCTTGCGCGCCATCGGCGGGATAGCCTTCGAGCCGCGCCTTTTCATACGTTTCGGCGGCACGGTCGGCCCGTTCCCGTATGAAAGCGGTGTCAGTCGCCTGTTCAAACTTGTTCGTGCGGAGGTAGTCCAGCAGGTACAGACCGTAATAGGAAAAGTCGGTCTGACCCTCGTTTTTCTTCTTGTTGTTCATTACTTTGGAGTTTAGTGGATTGATATTTAACGGGATAATTGATTGGAAAAAGGAAGAAAAAGGCACTCGGTATCCCTCCGAATGCCACCACTAAATCCAAAGTATGAGTGTAATCCGGTATCGAAGAACAATTCATTACTCTGAACAAGTGGCAAAGTTAGTGCAAATCGAAGACAATACGAAAAAAACTTGTTTGTTTCTATTGTTGAGATGCAGCCTAACTTATCAAAAGTTAGTGATTATTTCCTTTTTTTCGGATAGGAAGACTTGCATTTCTTTTCCGGGAACACGAACGTCGTGTTATATTCCCCGTCAAAGGCGACTATGGCATCGAAGTTCTTGCCCTGCTTGCTCTTGAAGCCTTTGAGCGGCTTGGTGTGCCCGTCGGTGAGCAGGTCTTTGATTTCGTCGTCGGACAGGGTGCGTCCCGCTTTCTGCCGGAACACGGGCAGTCCGCACTCCGTGTTGTCGCAACGTACCACCTTGCCGTAGAACCGCATCCTGCCCGTGCCGCACTTGGGACACGCGCAGCCGGAATCACGGCTGCCGAAGAGCTTGTCGCACGAGAGCAGTTCGGAGGTGATTTCCCGTGTGTACGCCTCTATCTCCTTGCGGAAAGTGTCGGCGGGCAGTTCCCCGCGCTCGATACGTGCCAGTTCCTTTTCCCATTCGCCCGTCATGGCTACATCGGCGATGCGCATCGTCTTCACCACGGAATTGAGGGCGAGTCCCTTTTCGGTGGGAACAAGCGACTTCTTGCAGCGTTCCATGTAACCGCGCTTGAAAAGCGTTTCGATGATGGACGCTCGTGTGGCGGGAGTGCCGATGCCGCAGTCCTTCATCGCCTGCCGCAGCGCGTCGTCCTCAATTTCCTTGCCCGCTGTTTCCATTGCCGAGAGCAGGGTGGCTTCGGTATGCAGCGGCTTGGGTTTGGTCTTTCCTTCGGTGATGGAGGTGGCTTTCAGCGTGAGCGTGTCGCCATCCTGCCAGCCGGGGATGGTAGTTTCCTCCTTTTCCTCGCCATAGACGGCACGCCATCCGGCTTGCTTCACGACACTGCCTTTCACGGTGAACTCCACTCCGGCACATTCTGCCGTGACAGCAGTCACGTCCTTGACGCATTTTTCGGAGAATGCCTCTATCATTCGTCCGGCAATCATCTGATAAATGGTGCTGTCCTCTTTGGAGAGGAAGAGCGGTTTCTCTCCCGTGACGAGCAGGGCATGGTGGTCTGTTACCTTGCCGTCATCCACGCTACGGCGTGTCGGGATGGCTTTTGCCCGCACCTTGTCTTTCCATTCGGGCTGCGTGCCGATAAAGGCGAGTAGCTTGGGGATTTCAGCGAACACGTCTTCGGGGATGTAGCGGCTTCCCGTTCTCGGATAGGTTATCAACTTCTTCTCGTAGAGCTTCTGCGCGATTTCAAGCGTCTGTTCCGCCGTGAAGCCGTGCTTGGCGTTGGCTTCTTTTTGGAGCGTGGTCAGGTCGTACAGCAAGGGAGTTTCCTCCGTCTTCTCCTTACGCTCTGCTTTCGTTACCGTTGCGCTGCCTGCCGCCTTTACCTTATTATATAGCTCCGTTGCCGGTTCTTTCGACTTCCATTTCTCGGAGGATGAGAGTTTCACGACCTCGCCGTCGCAACCGTCTGTTGCGATATGGAGCTGCCAGAATGCTTCGGACGTAAAACGGCGGTTCTCCCAATAGCGTTCACACACCATCGCCAGCGTGGGTGTCTGCACACGCCCCACCGAATACGTGCCATGTCCGGCGGCTATGGATAACGCCTGAGTGCCGTTGATGCCCACGAGCCAGTCGGATTCGCTCCGCGCTTTGGCGGCGAGGTATAGGTTGTCGTACCTGCTGCCGTCTTCGAGGTTGCGCAGTCCCTCACGGATAGCCTTGTCGGTGAGCGAGCTGATCCACAGACGCACGAAAGGAGTGGTGCAACCCGTATAGTGGTAGAGGTAGCGGAAGATAAGCTCTCCCTCGCGTCCGGCATCGGTCGCCACGATGATTTGTTCGCTTGTGTCGAACAGTCTTTTGATGACTTTTATCTGCGACACCACGCCGCTGTCGGGCTTGTAACCTTTCTCCGTCCTGACCTGACGGGGGACGAGCGTGAATGTGTCGGGAATAATCGGGA
>NZ_UYXY01000006.1:0-50830 GCF_900625065.1 Prevotella marseillensis
CATTAAGAAATCTATTCAGCAAAACTAAATTCAATGATGTCAAAGAACAAAGCGGTCTTGATGGACCAAATTTATTTAGTAATTATAATTTTTAATTCGTCCTCTAATTTTTAGTGGACACTAGTGAGATGTTTAATATATTTATCAGAATTTAAATTTAGATATGATATATTGGGGTGTAATGACATAAACATTATTTTGTAATTCTCTATCACATCTTTATCGCATGTTTCAGTTGCTAATATTATATTAAATAGAGCCAACTCAGCACGTTCATAATCGTTAATTTTTTTCTATTATAAAATTCACTTAAAATATCATGAAGGATAATATTCCAATATATTACTTTTGTTTCATATCCATTTGATAATAGAAAATTTTGTAATATAGTCATTGATGCAGATGACATATTTGGATTTGCTGGTGGAAACCAATTTAATAATGTTTTCATATCTTTCAATTAAAGTTGTATGTTTGTGTAATAACAAATATTCTCTATAATAATTTGTAATTCAAAATTACCTTCAATATTACTTGGTAACTGTACTTCTTTTTCGTTTCCTTCTAATGGCGTTTCATAAATTATGTTATCGTTTGTGTCTAAAAGGTATAAAGAACAAGATGTTATGTTATGTATATATATAGTATGTCCAATTTGTACCATTGATGGCATTTCATATATCGTCCGTGAATTTTTCCCTCTTGAGTCATTTGGATTCACCTTGCTTAAATTTTTAATATTAAAGATAAGTTGGTTATATTCGTCACCAATTGTAAAATCTTGTGCTTTGGTCTCTATGTTTGAACTGCATAATAATACCAATAATATAATAATGATTGTTTTCATAATAATTATTTTGTTGCAAAAATAATAAGTTTCTCTTTATTCATAAAACTTTTTAACCTTTCTCAGTCTACAAAAGTCTACAAATTTATATCTTATTGATTATCAAATTATTATATGCTAGGATTCATTCTATTATGCCCATAATAAATTCATCAAATTCTTTTGGTGAGCCGTCGTGTCCGAGCATCTTTTGCAGCATTCGCCGTCTCATGGCAGAAATGTTCTGTTTTGAACAATGCATAAGATTGCTCATTTCAAGAGTCTTAAAGTTAAGTCTCACTAGCATGCACAGGTCGTATTCGTCAGGTCTTAATGTATGTCGACTGTTTACAGTAGAATAAAATTGTGGAATTTCTCTGTTAAACATTGATCGCAACTCATGCCATTCGTTTTTATCTGGTGAAAGATTTGGGGTGTCTGCAATTTGTTTGAATTTTTTTGCTATCTCAGAATTGTGCAGTCTTTCTTCCACAGTGGCAGTATCAACTTTTTTCTGTCTTAAGGTCAGTTCACTGATAGTCTTTTTATATTCTTCAGCTATTGTGTTTCGCTCTTCCTGTGTTTGTGCGAGCATGGCCTGTAGTGACATTTGTGCCTGCAATAATGTTTCGTTGTCTCTTTCTAACTGTTGTTTTTGTTTTAAGGCTAATTCACGCTTTCTTCTGATAATCAGAAATGATGAAAACACAACGATTATCAATATTATAGCGATTACTAATGCTGTATTGGTAGCCCTTTGGGCTTTTATCTCTTTCTTATTTATTTCGTTTTGAAGTTTATTATGATCATATTGTGCTTGTATGGTTGAACAACTTGACCTCATGAGATGGGTGCATAGGCTGTCGTCAAGTTCATAGCTGAGTAATGCATATTTTGCGGTAGAGTCTGATTTACCTAACTTTTTATAATATAGTGATAAGCCATGAGCAATAGCAATCTTTGTGTTTAGTGTCTGCTTATCTGCATGTTGTAATTTCTTTAAATATATTATTGCAGAATCAGTTCTATTAATACCAAGGAAATATATACTTTTATAGTAATAATAAATCTCTCTACCGTTCTCTATATTTCCCTTTTCATCGAAATATCCTGATTCACATTCGTAGCGTTTTATGCATCTTAATGCATTCTTAAAATCTTTATTTTTTGAGTAAGTCAGGACGAGAGCTCCTAAAGCCATTGCTGCATAGTTTTTATAGCCGTACATGAAATATAATTTTGATACAGTTTCGCATATCTCAATTTGTTTATTGGATTCTTCAAGTAAGTTGTAAGCTTCTACGCTTGAATGATATGCTATCAATGCTGTTAATGTATCTTTTACTTTCATAGCATATTTATAACACATTCTTGATGACGTTAGGATATTTTGCGACATCCATTCTTTGCTAAATAGTTCAGAACTTTGTCCGTAAATACGACTTAACGTTGCATAGTCGCAGTCTTCATCTGTGGTATCGGCCATTTCGGCAGCGTCTTCGTAGCATTGTAATGCTAGCGGAATGCTGTCTAAGTCGCGATATACACATCCCAGCAGATAATGTGCAAGCATGCGTTCGTTGTCAGAACCATGTCTGTCGTAATATCTTACAACTTTTTTCATTGTGCTGTCGGACGTGAACGGCACGTATGCCTTGTTCATTGCCTTTGCTTCAATCATTAAGTAACGATAGCGCACAGGGGCAGGCGAGTTATCTATCAGCGGTTTTATGCTTTTTAACATAATCAGTGCAGAGTCAGGGTTCCTGTCGGCAATGCTGTCGGCCTGTACAAGCATGGCTGTTTGTCGGTTGTTGTCGGTACACGAAAACAAGAGAAGGAATAAGGTTGCAATGATGTAAAACAAACTCTTCATGTTACAAAAGTAAGAATTTAAAAGGATAAATTATTAAACAAAAAAGTAATACGTAAAGTAAAAAATACCAATGTATTTTTGCTTGTGCCTTTTTTATTATGTAATGTGTTGTTTGCTAAACATCTCTGTCTCTTATTCCATTGTGCAAATATAACAAGTTTCGACTTTGTTGCGAAACTTTTATAATATTGTTTGTCTACAAAAGTCTACAAAATTATATGTGGCTGATTGTCAGATATTTGTATCGGCACAATCAGCATGCAGTCACGATGATTTGTGCTAAAAGACGAATAATTCTATGTCCGTAATTTAAACTCAAATCTGTCATTATACCGCATATCGTCTTATCGTTTTGTGTATTTATGCTTTCAGTTGTCTTTTTGTTTTCTATTGGCGTTCTTTAGTCTGCTTTTTCTTGACATAGCCCGCTATGCCTGCAAAAAATCTAACGTAAATCCGCTCAATATAAAGAAAAATACAGACCGACTCCTATCCCATTTGGTTTAAGCGTTGACGGCCGTGTAAAGGCATAAAATAAAAATAAGGCGGCCGTAATAAACGGACCGCCTTAATAGAATTTCCTGGAGCAATTCCTTAAGGAAGGCTGATAGCCTCTGAAGGACAAACATCTGCGCAAGTGCCACACTCTGTGCACATGTCAGGATTAATAGAATATTTTTCGCCTTCAGAAATAGCTCCTGCCGGACATTCGTCGATACATGTACCGCAAGCGATACAATCGTCACCAATTACGTAAGCCATGATAATCTTGTTTTTATTTAATTAATAATGTTTTTGTACCTATTTTCGTACATTGCAAAGGTAGTGCTTTTATTTTAAATACCTAATTTTAGGTATCTGTTTTTAATTTATTTAACGATTGCAGTCTGTCTATTCAAAATAGAACGACAATACAATCATCTTGCTGCGTGCCTCCTTGACCGATTTGGCATACATGATCATGTTCTGGTCTTTCAACTTGTCGGGATGGCTGGTGTCGAGACTGTTGATAAGTCCATAGCAGAACTTCAGTTCGGGGCGCAGCTTGAAATAAGGCAGATAGAAGTCGCAGCCCAGACCAAATTCGAGGAACACGTCGTAACGCTTCAGCTTTATGTAGTCGTTGTCCTTGCCCGAAAGGTTTATCATGGGGTTTATTCCGGCCATGAGATACGGACGCGTGTTGTTGAGTCTGGGGGCACTGAACAGCAGATTGAGTGCCGATGATATATACACCGTCTTAAGATCCTGTCTCTGCGTGACATATTCACCGTTCTCAAGCTTGTCGGTGAGGTTTGTCAGGGTGATGTGTCTGTTGCCGAAATACATGGCGGGAGCTATGCGGAACGCGAAATTATTGCTCAGGCGGAACTCGCCCAGCACGCCCACGGTGAATCCCGGGTCCCATCTGTCCTGGTCGCAGGTGATGACTTTTTCGGCCGTTGTCCCGTCGGCGCCTGTAATAATCTGCGGACCGACGTTCATAAACTCGATGTCCTGAAGGTGCATGCCTACCACCACTCCGAAGTGAAACGGCCTCAGGTCGGTGTAAGGTCTGTTTTGAACGGTCTTGCCCTGTGCCATGGCGCATAGTGCAGCTGTCAGGACGGTTATTATGGTGAACAGTCTTTTCATTTGATAATATAACGATTTATTGACGCCGATATTACATCCGGCTGTGTGAAAAAGGCATAAAAATGACATCCCGGCACATGTCATAAGCCATGACGTAAGTGCACCGGCGGGGGTTATCTCTTCTCGAGGCTGAGCGTTATCTTGCCCACAAATATGCCGTGCTTGCCGTTCTGGTCGTTAGGAACGTCCTTGCCGTCGAGGTTGCGCACATGGTTGAGCATCTTAAAATAAGAGTGAGAGTGGCCGCCCAGCACGAGGTCGATGTTTCGTGTCTTTGCCATCATCTCCATGTCGTTGAGTCCGGCCTCGTCCCATCCGAGGTGAGACAGACATATCACCACGTCGCACTTTTCCTCGTTCTTCAGCTTGTCGGCCACTGCGTTTGCCGTCTTTATCGGGTCGCTGTATCTGACTCCGGCGCAGGTGCTTGCCATGACCAGACCGTCAAGCTTTGGCGAAAGTCCGAAGATGCCTATCCTCACTCCTTTGCGCTTTATTATGACGTAGGGCTTAACAAGGCCTTCTACCACGGTGCCCGTAAAGTCGTAGTTGGCGCAGACGATGGGGAACTTTGCCTTTCTGAATATTCTTGCCATGTTTTCGAGACCGAAGTCGAACTCGTGGTTGCCTATCGTTGCCGCATCATATCCCATGATGTTCATCAGCTCTGTCTCAACGTCGCCTTTGAACATGGTGTAATATGGCGAGCCCTGCGAGAAGTCGCCGCTGTCGAGCAGCAGCAGGTCCTTGTCCTCCTTGCGCATCTGGTCAATCATGGCTGCACGGCGCAAGAAGCCGCCACGGCCGGCAAGCATTGTGTCGGCAAGGTTAGGGTTGAGCGGAAGCACGCAGCTGTGAGTGTCGTTGGTGTGCAGAATGAGCAGCTGTCTGCCCTTTGCAGCCGCCGTAAGGGTTACGGCCACGGCTATTGTCAGTATTGTAAGTATGCGTTTCATTTGTCTGCTATTATTATTCGTCCTTCAATCTTTGAGTCGATGTCTTCGCCCTGAGCCATCTTAGCCTTCATGTATTTCACTATTACCTGGCGCACGTTGTCATCGGCACCAGAGGGCGATTTCATCCCGGTGGCGCTTTTAAAGGCTTCAAGCTTGTCGTTGCCCTGCGCAACATAGTCTATCGTAGCCACCCGGTAGTCGGCCTCGGGGTCGATGTCCTTTCCGTTAAGCTTGGCCGACAGCAGCCTGCCGTCTTTGCTGATAACCAAATTGACGCCGTGGCTCACGGCCTCGCCGCCCACTGATGCTATCTGGCCGAACAGCTCGATCACCTTGCTGCCCTTTAGCGTTACGAAGCATATCTTGTTTTCAAACGGCGCCACGTCGAGCACGTCGCCGTATGTTATGTCGCCCTTGGCAAATGCCGAGCGCATGCCGCCGATGTTGTAGACGGCAAAGTCGGGCTTCTCGCCGTAGCTGCCGCCGCACCATACGAGTATGTCGGCAAGCAGGTTGGAGAGCTTGCTCTCGGGCCTTTCGGCATTCAGATATGAGGCAGCCCTGCCCACCACGGGGCTCATTATGCTGTCCACCTTCAGCTTGTAGGGAGCTATGAAACTCCACGCCCTGTCGTCGGGCCTACTGTCGTAAGTGCTGTCAATGAGTATTCTCGAACGGCTCACGCCTGTGAGCTGATAGTGTGATGAGCATGATGCAAGAAGCATCGCAAGTGATGCCAATTCGCATAAAATCAACTTCTTATACATAAGGATAATCTTAGAAAAGTGATGCAAAGTTAGTTAAAAACGCTATTAAGTCAAAGAAAAAGATAAAAAAAACCTCGCATATTTGGAAGAGAAACGAAAAAGTAGTAACTTTGCACCGCTTTCCGCGTAATCGCTGACAGGAAGAAGAGTAGCCTAGTTATGTTACGCCGGAACGATAAACAAATTTAATTATCAAATAATAATGGATTTAATTAAAGTTGCTGAAGAAGCATTTGCAACCGGCAAGAAGTTCCCTGAGTTTAAGTCAGGTGACACTATCACTGTCGCTTACAAAATCGTTGAGGGTTCAAAAGAGCGTATCCAGCTCTATCGTGGTGTAGTAATCCGCATTTCTGGTCATGGTGACAAGAAGCGTTTCACAGTGCGCAAGATGTCAGGTACAGTAGGTGTAGAGCGTATCTTCCCTATCGAGTCTCCGAACATCGACAGCATTGAGGTTAACAAGCACGGTAAGGTAAGACGCGCTAAACTTTATTACCTCCGTAAACTTACAGGTAAGAAAGCTCGTATCGCTGAGAAGAAGGTTATCACAGAGAAGAAAAACTAATTCTGAAATCTTATCTTTAAGAAATAAAGAAGCAGACTTGTCCTTGTGTCAGGTCTGCTTCTTTGTTATTTGTAACAATACATAATATCGAACTTTTGTAAAACATGGCTAATTACATCGCGAAAGGTATGCTTTTGCACGCTTAAAGAAGGCCTTTCGCAGCATGAAAGGGCATGTATCGCAAGAACATAAAAGCCGGCTTACAGCAGGCATAAGCCTAAGCGGAGTAAACCTTAACCAGGAAAATGTATGTTTGAAGTCAACCGAAATAAGGAAAACAGGCTGACAATAAGCATAAAAAGTTTTTCTTATAAACTCATCACTCGTCACATTCGGGCATAACCCCCTTACAGACAACACATTACGGTGTGACGAGTTGAAACGCCAACTCGTCACACCGTAACTATCTGATTTACAAAACATTATAATGCGATGTGACGAGTGACGAGTTTTTTAACAAAATCTTTTTCCGGACATTGGCTCAATCAACAGCAAAGCCCTGACGATAAGGCAAGCCACAAACGGTCTGAGCCAAACCTAGTTTCTCTCATTTATCAATTTCTTTTCAGCCTTATCGTTCCGTCGGCACCAATGGTTATCTTGCTGTCCTTTATGTCGCTCTGTGTGAGCCGCTTTATCTGCTGGGCCACGGCATTGGCCGTGTCCTTGCGCGGACCGAGGCCGCGACGCTGTATGAACGAGTGGATCTTGCCTTCAATGAAGTCGCCCCTGCGGTTCACCTTTGCCTCTATCACCGGCGCATAGCCCGATATTCCTGTTATGCTTATTCCGTAAGGCGTGCAGAAGTTGCCTAGGCTGTAGGCTATAAACTTGCCCTTATACACCTCGACACATCTTACCACATGCGGGCCGTGGCCATAAACTATGTCGGCGCCGTTGTCTATGCAGAAGTGTGCAAAGTCGCGCAGCGAGCCGCGGTCTTCCTCAAGATACTCTTCCTTGCCGTATGGCAGATGGCTGTACTGCTTGCCTTCGGCTCCGCCGTGGAACGACACTATCACCACGTCGGCATTGGCCCGCAGGCTGTCAAGTATGCCCTTCACCGTCCACAGTTCCTTGTGCTTCAGCGTGTAAGAGTTGTGGCCGAACGCACACATGCCGTATCTTATGCCGTTGCGCTCTATTATGGCGGCGTCTGTCCTGCCCCTCAGTCCGGCATATTTTATGCCTATATCCCTTAAGGCGCGCTCCGTTGACCTGACTCCCTCTATGCCGAAGTCGAAGGCATGGTTGTTAGCCATGCTCAGAAAGTCGAACCCGGCCTCCTTCAGGCGTGGCGCAAAGCTCAGCGGCGTGCGGAACGAATAGTTGTAAACCGACTTCTCCTTCTTGTTCTCGGCACTGTCGCACAGCGTTCCCTCAAGGTTTCCCACGGCGATGTCGGCCCTGTGAAGGATGTGCCTTACGTCTCTGAACAGCATCCTGCCCTCGTCTGCCGGCAGCGCAGGCTTGGGGTAAGTGGTGCCCATCATGATGTCGCCGGCCATGGCTATTGTGAACGTGTCCTGAATATGGCTCAGTATGCTGTCCTCAGCTTTCTGCTCTGCGCTGTCAATATCGACAACGGGCACCGGCAGCTTTTTGCCGGTACCCGTTGTAGTGCAGGCCACAGCCGACCCGCATATAAGCAAAGATATAATAAAAATATGTGGTTTCATGTTACATTACGCGGCGTGCTCCTACGTATCTGCGTGAATAATATCTTTCGTTAGAGTTGCTTACCTTTACGCCCTTGGTGCTTGCGTGTATGAAGTTGAAGCTTCCGCTTATCGGATCAACGTCGACCACGATGCCTACATGGCCTATGGAGCGGCCCGAACGCGGACTGGTGAAGAACACCAGGTCGCCTATCTGCAGCTTGTCCTTGTCAACAGGGTCACCCTGATTAAACTGCGCGCGCGACGAGCGGTTGAGGTCTATGCCCATGTTCTTGAACACATAGCTCGTAAATCCTGAGCAGTCGAAGGCGTTAGGACCTGCCTGACCTGAGCGGTAGCGTGCGCCCATGTGCGAGAAGGCCTCGTCGAGCACGTCGTTTATAGGCTCAAACTCGAAGTCCTCGTCATAATTCTCGTTGTTATAAAGAAAATCGTAGTTATCTATTTCTTCGCATTGCTGTTCCTTATTGTCGCCGTCCTTCTCGTTGTCGGCCATCACAGGCGTTCCTGCGGTCAACAGCATCATGGCAACGGCAAATATTTTCAGGTTCTTCATGTTCGATGTTTTCTGTAATAGTATAATGAAGGGGTTTTCTTGATTTTACGATTGCGAAGTTAACGAAAAAATGCCGGAAATCAAAGTTTGTTTACATCTTTTGGGATAAGCAAAAAGCATGCCACGGCAAAGCTCCGCAAGCCGTTAAGTATTGTTATAGTGTAATTTAGACCAAAATAACTGCAAAAAAGGTTCAACCATTTTTCTTTACATTCTTTAAGAAATAAGTCTTTCATTATTTAACTACTTTGGCGCATTTTCTGTTCTTTTTGTCGCCTCGGCGCACATCTGCCATGCCTGGCAGACAGATGCTATATGCCTGATTTATTGATATATCCGCACGCCTGACTGCCGCCGGGCACATGTGCCGTATGTTCTTTTATTCACATCCGGCAAGGCTAGAAACGGCAAAAAGCCGGCCGCCGGCAGGGGTTTAATCGACATTTATTTTGTATTGCGCCCAATTTGCACTATCTTTGCAGCCGAAGAAGAAATTTTATCGAGCATGAAAGAATTAGCATTAAAGTACGGATGCAATCCGAATCAGAAACCTTCGCGCATATACATGGAAGAAGGTGAACTGCCTATTGAGGTGCTGAATGGCCGTCCGGGCTACATCAACTTCCTCGATGCACTTAACAGTTGGCAACTCGTAAAGGAGCTTAAAGCCGCAACAGGACTGCCTGCAGCAGCCAGCTTCAAGCATGTTTCGCCCGCAGGAGCCGCAGTAGGTCTGCCGCTCAGCGACACTTTGAAGAAGATTTATTTTGTAGACGACGTAAAGATTGAGCTTTCGCCCCTGGCATGTGCCTATGCACGCGCACGCGGCGCCGACCGCATGAGCAGCTACGGCGACTTTGTGGCTCTGAGCGACGTATGCGACGAGGCTACCGCAACGCTGATCAAGCGTGAGGTGAGCGACGGCGTGATTGCGCCGGGCTACACACCCGAAGCCCTCGAGATACTGAAAGACAAGCGCAAGGGCACATACAACGTAATAAAGATTAATCCCGAATATGTTCCGGCTCCAGTTGAGCACAAGCAGGTGTTCGGCATAACATTCGAGCAGGGACGCAACGAGATTAAGCTCGACGACCCGTCACTCTTTGAGAATATACCCACACAGAACAAGACATTCACCGAAGAGGCTAAGCGCGACCTAATAATAAGTCTTATCACGCTGAAATATACTCAGAGCAACTCTGTATGCTACGTGAAGGACGGACAGGCCATAGGCATCGGTGCCGGACAGCAGAGCCGCATACACTGCACACGTCTGGCTGGCAACAAGGCCGACATATGGTGGCTGCGCCAGCATCCGAAAGTGATGAACCTGCCTTTCGTTGACGGCATACGCCGCGCTGACCGCGACAACACCATCGACGTGTATATCAGCGACGAGCACGACGACGTGCTGGCTGAAGGAACATGGCAGAGACTCTTCAAGGAGAAACCCGAAGTGCTGACCATGGAGGAGAAGAAGGAATGGATAGCCAAGAACACCAAGGTGGCTCTGGGCAGCGACGCATTCTTCCCGTTCGGCGACAACATTGAGCGCGCACACAAGAGCGGCGTTGAGTATATAGCTCAGGCCGGAGGCTCTGTACGCGACGACAATGTCATCGAGACCTGCGACAAATACGGAATAGCAATGGCCTTCACCGGCGTTCGTCTGTTCCATCATTGATAAACTGTTTTTTTCAGCGCCGGGAGTCATCATTCTCAAGGGCGGCACAAGGCTTGCCCCGTATCAAGAGTCTGTCTCCCGGCTCTTTTTCTCATTAAGCATAATTAGTTTTTTACATTTTATGAGCGATATCGACGACATAATTGCCGGTGGCGGAATAGTGTTCCGAAAGGCAAAGACAGACAACGGCAATGACGGCAAGGTGAAGACCAAGGCCAAGAAGAAGAAATATATCACCGGCGCTCATGGCAGCGGCTCGGCACGACAGAAAGCCAAATACCGCGAAGCACGCGCCAACCGCAAACACAAATAACGGCTGCCTGGGCGCAGCCGGTTTGTGTTTGCGGTTTATGTTTATGTGGCATAAGCCCGGCATTGCTTATGCGTGTTGTTTCTATGCGCCATTTTTCTTGCTTTTTGAGTTATGTTCTTTTCTGTAACGTGGTTTATCCACTGTTGTGTTCCTATTGTGCATAACTTAAATAACTGATTGTCTTACTGACAATTACAACTGTTTGACATATATTCTGCAAAGGGCTTTTAACTCAACTTAACCCTGCATCAGGGAAGGTAATTGTCAGTAAAATTTTGCAGATAACTTTGTTTTTCTTAATTTTGCAGTGTCAAAGCGCATGTCCTTGATACATATTCTCTATTTTTGGCTGCGTGCGCTCTTGTCTATTTTGAATGCTGCAAGTTTTATGAAAGACAGGGATAATTTTACGTTTCTAACTTCTGCACCTGTTCATCATGTAGTGCTAGTAATGGCTGTTCCGACCATTATCAGTATGCTCGTTACCAGTATCTACAACATCGTAACCACATTCTACGTTGGCCGCATCAGCACACAGGCCACTGCCGCCGTGGGCATAGCCTTCTCGGTTATGGCCATCATACAGGCCATAGGCTTCACCTTCGGACAGGGCTCGGGCAACTACATATCGCGCGAACTTGGCGCGCAGCGACACGACAACGCATGCCGCATGGCCTCCACGGGCTTCTTTCTTGCCGTTGGGACAGGATTTGTCATTGCCCTTATCGGACTGATATTTCTGCGTCCGCTCGCGCTGCTCCTAGGCTCAACGCCGACAATATTGCCCTATGCCGAAACCTATCTGTCGTTTGTGCTTATGGCTGCACCGTTCATGTGCGGCGCCTTATGCCTGAACAACCAGATGCGCTTTCAGGGCAACGCAGCTTATTCAATGTTCGGCATACTTACGGGAGCATGCATCAACGTCGTGCTGGCCCCTATCCTTATATTTGTGTTCGACATGGGCATAACCGGTGCCGGCATATCCACGTTTACGGGTGAGTCGTGCAGCATGCTTGTGCTGTTGTGGATGAGCCGCATGAAGCGCAACATACATATCAGCCACCGCAACTTTACGCCAAACGTGGCTATGCTGAAAGAGATATTTGCCGGAGGCACGCCTTCGCTGACGCGCCAGGGCATGGCCAGCATCAGCGTTGCACTGCTCAACGTGGCTGCCGGAGCTTACGGTGATGCAGCAATAGCTGCCATGTCTATCGTCAACCGCATAGCCTTCGTGATATTTGCCGCCATGATTGGCCTCGGACAGGGATTTCAGCCTATGTGCGGCTTCTGTTATGGCGCAAAATTATACGCACGTGTGCGCGAAGGCTATTGGTTCATAGTGCGTGTAGGCTTTCTGTTTATGGCCGTATGCGCTGTGCTCGGTTTCTTCTTCAGCGAGGAATGCATCGACGTGTTCCGCCGCGACCCCGACGTTGTTTCTATCGGCACCGTTGCCTTGCGCTGGCAGCTGGCCACGCTTCCGTTGGGTGCCATAGTCATGTACACCAACATGATGATGCAGACCATCCGCAAGCCATGGCAGGCCAATGTGCTCGCATCTGCCCGCAGCGGCCTGTTCTTCATTCCGCTGATAATCATCCTGCCCCATTTCTTCGGTCTTCTTGGCGTAGAGATGTGCCAGGCATGGGCCGACGTATTGTCTTTCGGCCTTGCAGTGCCGATAGCCATGAGCGGATTTAAGGCTTTACGTGATGACTGAGAAACGCGGTAAGGCGCAAGTCAATAGATAGTCTAGAGCCATCCCCACGGCAAAGCCGGCCATAATAATTCATTATTCCAAAAGGCCAAATCAGCCTGTATTTTATGGCATCATGACCTATGAAAGTCAAAAGGCTCTGAAAACCGTAACTTATATGCCTTAATATGTTTTATACTGAAAGTCTGCACGGTATTTAGCAGCAATCTATTAAGGCAATCACATTCATTTACTTTCAAACTGTTAGTGGCCGAGTTACGACCCAAAACTCGGCCACTTTTTATATGAAAGTGGCTTGTTTTCTACACGCAAACCATAGGTTTATTTTATGTCTGACGCAGTCTTGCCGTGCAAGCCGGGATGAAAAAGACGATAAACGAAAAACTTTGTACGGCTTCTACCAGTATATCAAGAAAAATCAGACGGCAAGACGATAACGGAAAACATATAGACGAATAAAAGCTGAATACCGATTCCCTCTTATGAAATCAACGCGAAATCGTCATGCTGAATAAAAAAAATAGGGTTGCTTAAAATGATTAAGCAACCCACATATATAAATTATCAGATTCGGATACAAACCAACTGATACCGGTTTATTTGTCTTCCTTCTTCCAGAGTTTAGACATATCTTCAAGCGTCTTGCCTTTTGTCTCAGGCACAAGTCGCCATACGAACAGAGCAGCGAGAACACAGATTGTGCCGTAAAGGCCGTAAGTAAACCAGTGGCCGAAGTTGGCGTCGCTCTCGAGCTGCATGTTGAACATGGGCACAAACGAAGCACTGACAATCCAGTTGAAAATCCACTGGAATGCAACGGCTATGGCTACGGCTGCGCCGCGGATGGTGTTGGGGAATATCTCAGCAATGAGCACCCAGCAAATAGGGCCCCACGACATCATGAACGATGCACTGTAGATCATGATGCTGACCATTGTTACGACGGCCATGTCCATGTTGCCGAATGTGAGGGCAACACCGAAAGCGCCAATGGCCATGCCTATTGAACCGGTGATAAGCAGCGGCTTGCGGCCCCACTTCTCAACAGTGAACACGGCAACAAGCGTAAACAGGATGTTCACAACGCCCATGATGACGGTCTGCACCATAGGATTCTCCATACCCATGTCGCCGAATATTCGTGGCGCGTAATAAAGCACGGCGTTGATGCCGACAGCCTGCTGGAACACGCTGAGCATGATGCCGACAAAGATAACCAGCACACCATAGGTGAACACCTTTTCGGTCTTTTCTGTAATAGTATTCTTTATCTCATTAAGAATTTTCTGTCCTTCAGCCACACCATTGATTTTCTGCAGTACAGACAGAGCCTTGCTGTCGCGTCCTGCCATAACGAGATAGCGCGGAGTCTCGGGTACGAAGCATATCAATATGGCAAAAAGTCCTGCCGGCACAGCCTCGCTTCCGAACATATAACGCCAGCCTGTAGAGATTGTCCAGGGATCGCTGCCCGGAGCAACGGCGTTGAAACCTTGTCCGATAGACTCAATTACGGGGTTGGTATGGTCGCCGAGGATGCAGAAGTTGACCATATATACTACCAGCTGGCCAAAAATAATGGCAAACTGGTTCCATGAAACGAGCGTTCCGCGGATGTTAGACGGAGCAACCTCGGCTATATACATAGGGCAGATGGCTGAAGCCAGACCAACGCCCACGCCGCCGATGACACGATAGATGTTGAATGTTACGAGAAGTGAGTATGTCGGTACGCCATGCTCATAAATCAGAAACTCGGGCTCCATTGAGCCTAACGCAGAAATGAAGAACATTATTCCGGCAAAGATGAGCGACTTTTTTCGTCCCCAGTTTGATGCCAGATAGCCTGATATTCCGCTTCCGATGATACAGCCAATAAGAGCGCTGGCACATGTAAAGCCATGTATGGCATCAGTATATCTGAAGTCAGTTGCTCCTAAGAAAAAAGCCTGAAGTCCTTTTTCGGCTCCTGAAATTACAGCCGTGTCGTATCCGAAGAGGAGTCCTCCCAATACAGCCACAAGCACAATTGAAAATAGGTAGGCCTTGCTACCGCCTTTGTCTTGATTCATTGTTTGATTAGATTTTAATTATAGTTAAAGATAAATATTATTCCGTTTTATTACGTTTATAAAACCCTAATCCCTATGTTTTATTGTGTGTTTCGATGCATTTTTGTATTTGACACAGCATCTTGCCGATTATCGGCAGACGGTGTATTGCAAGGAGAAGGGCGTACCACTTGTGTTTATTCTGCCTGTAAAGGTAATAAATTTAGCGCTACCGGTTGTCATAATTATTCATTATTAATTTATTTTTTTCGTTTATTACGGCGGTTTTTTGTATTTTTGCACCAAATTGCATATTTTGTAGACATGAAGTTCAGCGAAGTTATCGGACAGGACGACGCCAAAGAGCGTCTTCGGCAGATGGTTGCAGAAAACCGTGTGCCTCATGCCATTATGCTGTGCGGCCCGCAAGGCTGCGGCAAAATGGCTCTGGCCCTTGCCTTTGCTTCATATCTGTTGTGCGAGAACAATTCGGGCGACGACTGCTGCGGATCTTGCCGACAGTGCGTCATGACAGACAAGCTGGCTCATCCAGACCTTCATTTCTCCTACCCTGTCATACGCCCATCGGGCACCGGCTCTGAACACAAGATGTCGAGTGAGGACTTTACGGGCGAGTGGCGTCATCTGCTGTCTCAGGGGCCATACTTCACAATGGACCAATGGCTTGCTGCCATGGGCGCGGCCAACCAGCAGGCTCAGATGGGTGTGGGCGAGAGCGATGTGGTGATGCGTGCGCTTAGTCTGAAGTCGAGTCAGGGCGGATATAAGGTGTGCATAATATGGCTGCCTGAACGCATGAACGCCGAATGCGCCAACAAGATGCTGAAAATTATAGAGGAACCTCCACACAAGACAGTGTTCATAATGGTGTGCGAAGAGCCCGAAAAGCTGCTGGACACCATAAGGAGTCGCGCTCAGCGCATAGACATTAAGCGAATTGAGACAGAAAGCATCGAGACTGCTCTCATTGACCGCAGGGGCATAGATGCAGACGCAGCACGCCGCATAGCACGAGCCGCAAACGGAAGCTGGCTTAACGCTCTTGAGGCTCTCAACTCAGACAGTGAGAAAAAGCTATTTCTCGACATGTTTGTCAGCCTGATGAGACTTGCCTATACGCGCAACATCAAGGAGCTGCGCAAATGGAGCGATACGGCTGCGGCATACGGGCGTGAACGCCAGCGCAGGATGCTCACATATTTTGTACACCTGATTCGCGAAAACTTTGTCTACAACTTCCGCATAGGCGAACTCAACTATATGACGCAGGACGAGGAAAACTTTGCGCGAAACTTTGCACGCTTTGTCAACGAGGCCAATGTAATTGAGCTCTCAGAACTAATGAGCCGCGCCATAAGAGACATCGGACAAAACGCAAATCCGAAAATAGTGTTCTTCGATATGGCAACGCACATCATAGTTTCACTTATCAGAAAACCGTAGGCTTTATGCCGAAATAACATATATATTTTTTAATTGCAACAGCAGATGGATTATAAAAACAAGAAATTCTTTATATACAACGGGTGCGACCGTGGTCTGTGCCTGAGAGGATGTGGCCGGCAGGACCGCCAGCTGAACACCTACGACTGGCTGGCAGACGTACCGGGCAACGCCCAAAGTACTGACCTTGTTGAGGTGCAGTTTAAGAACACCCGCAAAGGATATTATCACAACGTCAACAATCTTGACCTCAGAAAGGGTGACATCGTTGCCGTAGAGGCTAACCCGGGGCACGACATTGGCGTAGTTACGCTTACCGGCAAACTGGTAGAGCTGCAGATAAAGAAGGCCAACTTGAAATCGGCCGACGACATCAAGCGCATATACCGCATAGCAAAGCCCGTGGACATGGAAAAATACCGCGAGGCAAAAAGCCGCGAGCATGCTACGATGATACAGAGCCGACAGATAGCCAAGAACCTTAATCTGCAGATGAAGATTGGCGACGTTGAATATCAGGGCGACGGCAACAAGGCTATATTCTATTATATAGCAGACGAGCGAGTAGACTTCCGCCAGCTTATCAAGGTGCTGGCAGAGACATTCCACGTGCGCATAGAGATGAAACAGATCGGAGCGCGTCAGGAGGCAGGACGTATTGGCGGCACAGGTCCGTGCGGCCGTGAACTGTGCTGCGCCACCTGGATGAAAAACTTTGTGTCGGTAAGCACTGGTGCAGCCCGCTATCAGGAAATATCACTCAACCCGCAGAAGCTGGCAGGTATGTGTGCAAAACTGAAATGCTGTCTTAACTACGAGGTTGACAACTATATCGAGGCGAGCCGCAGGCTGCCAAGCCGCGAAGTTGTGCTTGAGACACAAGACGGCGAATATTATCTGTTCAAGTCTGACATCCTTGCCGGACTTGTAACATATTCATCAGACAAGAAGGTGCCGGCCAACCTCGAGACAATAACAGCCAAGAGAGCGCTCGACATAATAGACATGAACAGAAGGGGCGAAAAGCCCATGTCGCTGCAGAGCGACGGCAACATAAAGGAGCAGAGCAGTCATCCTGCAGACCTGCTGGCCAACGAGAGTCTTACGCGTTTTGACAAGAGCAAGAAGAAACGCCGTTCAAAGAACCGCCCGGCACGACAGGCTTCAGCAAAAGGACGCGGCAAGGCTCAGGCCGAGAAAGGACAGCAGAAGCCTCATGGAGCCGAAAAGCAAGAGAAGGCAGACAAGCAATGACGAGATTAAGATTACATATTCTTACAGCCGTGGCCTGTGTGGCCATGGCTTTGTGCTCATGTAACAGCGATGTTGTGTACGACAAATACAACCATACTCAGCTGACAGGATGGGAAAAGAACGATACTCTAGCCTTCGACGTACCTCCAATGAAGGAATCTGGCCGTTACCGTCTTGAACTTGGACTTCGCACCAGCACCTCGTTCCCCTTCACCGGCCTGAGCCTTGTTGTCGACCGCACCGTAGAACCGGGACACATGCTATATACAGACACCGTGAACTGCCGGCTGGCTGATGACAAAGGTAACGTGCTCGGACGTGGTGTAAGCTGCTTTCAGTATAGTTTCATTGTTTCTGACATAGACTTGCGCAAAGGCGATTCGCTTCATATATGCGTCCGCCATATCATGAAGCGCGAGATTATGCCCGGCATTTCGGACATAGGACTGAAGATATCAAAGCGCTGAACATAGGGCACCTAAATACCTAAAAGGAGTTTAAGTCCGAACGCTTCACTCTGCAAACTAAGAGTTTATCTAGGCATCTATAGTTTGATTTTTCAGTTTTTAAGAAGTTTCATACAGCTTTTATCCCACATAGCGGGCATACAATCTGCATCGCCTTGGCATGGTTTGCGTCTGAAATAAGCAAATGGCAATAAAATCAATATAAAACGGGCAATCCGGCCGAGACATAAAGACAATTTGGAGTAAAAGTCAAGATTGGCTTTAGAATACACATTAAGGTATAAATATAACAAAATCCACCATTTTCCCATCTTTCAGGAAATGGTGGATTTCCTTTTCTGTATCAGCCAAATAGCTGCCATATATAGAAATTCCCATACAATACAAAATAAAAGCCTCTGGTGCATTAGAATGCGCCAGAGGCTATATTTATGTAAACTACGTATTGTTGTTACTACTTTATTAGATACCCAATGCCTGCTTTGCAGTAGTGTTATTAGGATCTATCTCGAGGATAAGTTTCCAATACTTATCAGAATTAGCCTTGTCCTCTTTTATGTAATAATAATATCCAAGATATGAGTAAGGCTCAATAAGAAGCTTCGGATTATCAGGATTCTCCTTCTTAGCCAACTCGATATACTGCTCATAATAAGGCTTAGCCAAGCCCTGAGTTGTTTCCGGGTCAAGCTGTGAGTTGATACGTGCCCTCATTATTGTTGCATAAAGCAGGTTGGTAGGATATTTCTCTCCGAGCATGCCATAAACCTCATCTGCCTTCTTCAAAGCAGCAATCTTCTCTTCGTTAAGAGTTGCAATACTTGCAGCCTGATCAGCATAAAGTTTAGCCAATCCGTCGATATCACCTACAGAAGGTTTCTCAACAGCTTTCAGATATTCATCATAAAGAGCAAGTCCCTTAACATAATCTTTCTTTGCAATATATGCATCAGAAAGCTGCTTCTTAACATCATTGAGTGAAGAGTTAAGTTCAAGTGCCTTCTCAAACTGAGCAATAGCCTGGTCGAAAGCGCTGTCACCCATCAGTGCATATCCGTAATACTGATAGTCACGAGCAGAGAACTTAGCGCTGTCTGACTTGTTGAAAAGTGCATCAGCATACTTCAAGGCATTAGGATAATCCTTGAGGTCTGTGTAGTTATAGAAGCAGAGACGGTTCATGGCTGCGTCACGCGGATTCTTCTGAACACCATACTGAGAAATCTCAAGGCTCTTCTTTGAATCAGAAGAAAGATATGTGGCAGTTGCATACTCTGTCAGATAGTTCTCATTGAATTTGCCTAGATCAACCTTTGAGAAATATTCAATGGCCTTGTCAAAGCGGTTAGCTGTATAGAAGAAGTGTCCTGCTTCAGCATCTACAGGATAATCAGGCTGAACTGTACGAAGTTTCTCGAGCATCTGGACTGAAAGCTCCGGGCTGCGCTTACGGTAAATATTTGCATACTTGATGTAGCCCTGAGGATTCTTCGGATCCATAAGAGTAGCCTGCTGATACCATGT
This sequence comes from Prevotella marseillensis, assembly GCF_900625065.1. Lineage (NCBI taxonomy): Bacteria > Pseudomonadati > Bacteroidota > Bacteroidia > Bacteroidales > Prevotellaceae > Prevotella > Prevotella marseillensis. Next base: position 19,347 of record NZ_UYXY01000006.1, read on the forward strand.
TGCAGCAGCACCGCCATCATTGTTTACAACCTCGATATCACCCATAAGGAGATAACCGGCAGCGTTGTTCTTGTCACGGTCGATAGCCATCTCTGCATATTTCTTGGCATTAAGAGTGTCCTTAATGTCGAGATATGCGCGGCCAACACCTGCAATAGCAACTGCATTCTTCTTGTTTTCCTTGATAAAGTCCTTAACCTGGTCCTTTGCAGCATCAGGATTAGACTTGCTGTTAACAATAACTTTAGTAATAGCGTCAATCTGAGACTGTACGTCCTGCGCCATCATAGGAGCCGAAAACAATGTGAGAGCGGCTCCAGCCAATAAATATTTAATCGCATTCATAATCGCTATAATTAAATTGTAAATAGTTTAAGTTTTCTCACTCAGAACCGTTTGCATAAACAAGGCAGCCTTTATTAATATTGACTGCCTCAGGATGCAAAGGTTTAATCATCACCTACATTTACTGACCTTATTGTAATATCACCGCGTACAGGCAACAAGCCTGACTTGAATATTATCAGCTGTCCCTTAGGCTGCTCTATAAAATGGGCAAAGCCCCATGGAAGACCATTGATAGGGTCATTAAGCAATGCATATATCGTTCTTACCAACGGATAACGACCGTCAAGTAAGTATGCCTGGTATGGTTTCCAGCTATTCATGGCTGTAGCCGAGTCAAACCTGCTTACCGACATAACAGTTATATTCTTCTTGAATGTAGTGTTCGTTGTGTCGCGCTTGTCATTAAGCCAATTTGAACCGATGATACCAATGGCATTAGGAGTTTTCTCGACATAATCGATAACCTCCTTGCTCGTGTTTGTGGCAACAATGTTCGGACTGTTTATCAGCTTTCCGTCCAATATCGAGTCAACACAGAATGAAACCGTACTCGACTTGCTGTTGTCAAACACCACAAGTATCTCGCCGCGACTTGAACCGGGAACTATATCGCTCCATTTCTTTGCCTCTCCGCTGAGAACACGCTTTATGTTCTTGACAGAAATACAAGAATCTTTATTCTCTCTGTTTATGATAAGCGACAAGCCATCATAAGCCAAAGGTATAGCCACGGGCAAATAATTGCGTGACTTTAGATTCTCCAACTCATTTTTTGTGAAATTTCTTGATGCAATAACCAGCTGCAGACTGTCATTCATCAGCATCTTTATAGCATCATACTCATTTGTATAAATCGGAGTAAGCTTGGCATCCCGATATATACTTTCGAAGACCTGAACTTCTTCGTCGATTATAGGACTAAAACTTTCGTCAGAAGCGAACGAAATCGCTCCTGACGAATAAGTATCTGTTCTGCCGCTTTTGGGTTTGTCGGCACAAGCGGCCAACATGCCCGACAGCAGCATCAATCCTACCAAATTGTAGAATAGTTTTCTTCTCATATCACGTAATTACTGCAGTTTGAATGTTACTGGCAACGTATATCTTACGTTAACCGACGTACCGTTCTGCTTTCCAGGAGTCCAGTTAGGCATGCTGCTAACAACACGCACAGCCTCTCTGTCGAGAGACGGGTCAACAGACCTCAGGACTTTCACATTAGAAATAGAACCATTCTTACCTACTACGAACTGTACAATAACCTTACCCTGGATACCGTTCTCAGCAGCAACAACCGGATATTTGATGTTGTCTCTCAGCCAAGCCATCAAAGCGCCCTGTCCACCAGGGAATGAAGGCTGCTCTTCAACCACGTCAAACACCTTGTTCTCCTCCTCGTTCTTTGGAGGTTCAGGCTGGGCAATTTCTTCCTTAGCTTTGAGCACTTCGCCGTCAAATTCGTCATTACCAACTACGTTGAACGCACCGATAGTAGTTTTTGTCTTCTGAAGGTCTTCCTGAGTTTTCATTTCCTCCTCAGGCTTTACCTCAGAGTCCTTCTTGATAACAGGAGCAGTAAACTTGATAGAGCTCTTTACCTTCTCTACAACTTTGGGCTGCTCGATTTTAGGAGTTACCTTTTTCTTCTCAACTTTCGGCGTCTTGTCTATTTTAGACAATTTAGCCTCAGTGACAATCGCAACTTTTTGGTTCGCCTCAATAACATTCTTAATAGCTATAGCCGAGAAAATAGCAACTGCAGCAATAAGTACGATAATGATAGACCAAAGGTTACGTTTTGCGGTACCCTTACGGAGCTTGTATGCTCCATATGCCTGATTCTTTCCCTCGAACACGAGGTCACACCATGCATTAGATATAAGATCTATTTTTGACATTGTCTTTTCATTTTAAATGTTACTCAACGATTACTTCACTCCTTTTTTAGTAAGAAGGCCTTTGTCTTCAGGAGTAATGTTATCGATGACATACTTACCTATACTGCAAATCTGCATCTCATCCAGAGCATCAACCAAATTCTTATAAGAAGCATTGTCAGTTGCCTTGATAATGATTGTCAGGGTAGGAATCTTCTGCCCGTCAACTTCACCATTCTTCAGCTTCTCCAATTCTCTATTATATACAGAATCTGGGTATTTTCCAGGATTGCTCAACTTTTTGCTGTCGAGCTCGGCCTTAGCCTTCATAATCGTAGACACCGGTATGGTACCGTCTTCAGTGACATGGTTGATAAGGACCTTACGGATACCTTCCTTGCCCCAAGTTGTTTCTTTAAGGCAATTAGGATCATTGTAATTAGGAATACCTGCTACGTAGTAAATTTTGTCATTACCTGCAACGTAGATTGTAATAGTCTGCGAAGCCTTGGTAGCAGTTCTGTCCTCTTTCTGCACGTTCTCATCGTTACTTGGCATCGTCAGCTGCATTGTCTGAGGCTTGCTCAATGACGTACACAGCATGAAGAATGTGATAAGAAGCATCATCATGTCCACCATAGGCGTAAAGTCTACGCGTAGGTCAATCTTCTTCTGTTTGCTTTCTTTCTGCTTTGCCATGACTTATTCCTCCACTTTTTTGTAAGAAGTGATAAGATAGTAACGATTCTGATTCATGTCCTGAAGTTCAGACATTACTTTCTTGATAACCTTATAGGGTGTCTTCTCGTCAGCCTTGATAGCCAGTTTCATATCTGAGTTATTGTCTGTAACTGTCTTAACCCACAACTGGAACTCGCTCATACCGCCGTCGATACTGTCTGTAGGAACGCCCTTATCTTTCTGATAGTCGTTCATGTGAGCTGCATCCTGACTCAGGAATGCGCCCATATCTTCCATAGACACACCGATATTGGTTGCGCTGCGAGAGTTTTTCATCTGAGTGCCGTTAAGGCTTACGCCAAACTGATCAGCCATAGTGCTGAGCGCGGCCTCCATATCGCCAGGTTTGTCCCAGCCCAAGAACACCTTGCCCCTACTGTCGATCAGTATGCTCAAGACGTTATTCTCCGGAACCTTTAGCTCCGATACCGAACCCGGCGTGAGAACCTTAACTGCCTCATTCTTAACGAATGTTGATGTCAACATGAAGAATGTAAGCAAGAGGACCATCACGTCGCTCATCGGAGTCATATCGATCCAGATCGCTTTTTTCTTAATTTTTACTTTACCCATAGTAATAAAATTTTAAAGGGTTAGTAAAATTAAGCTTCGTCTGCGTGATTGGCTTCGTATGTCTGAGCAATTGAATAACCAACCTCATCAAGGGCGTATGTCAGCTTGTCGATCTTGTTTGTGAATGTGTTATAAGAAATAACAGCAACCCAAGAAGTCAAAATACCGAATGCGGTGTTGATCAAAGCCTCAGAAATACCTGTAGACAATGCCAGAGAGTCACCACCACCACCGGCAGCCAAAGCCTGGAATGAACGAATCATACCGATAACGGTACCGAGAAGACCGGTAAGAGTACCGAGTGTAACGATAGTTGCGATGATAGGAAGGTTCATCTGCAGTGTAGGCATCTCGAGCTGAGTAGCCTCTTCGTGAGCCTGCTGGATCTTAGAAACCTTCTGAGCCTTCTTCATACCTGTTGTAGCTTCCATTTCCTTGTAAGCGCGGATAGAAGCAGAAACAACGTTAGCAACAGAACCTCTCTGCTTGTCGCAGATGCGCTGTGCTTCAGCGAAGTCGCCTTTGCTTACAGCAGCCTTAACGTTAAGAACGAACTTAGCAAGTGAGCCTGTTCCGAATGCAGAACGAAGAGCGATCCAACGCTCGATACTCAGAGCGATTACAGTAAGCAAAAGTGTCTGGATGATAGGCACGATAACACCACCTTTGTAAATTGTACCGAGCAAGTTTGTCGGGTGACCTGCGGGATCGTTACCTGCGAAGTTTGCCGGATTACCAAGCAGATACTTGAAAATGCAAAGCGCAATAACGAAACATACAACGATAACCCAGATCGCTGCTCTAATACCTTGGAAGCCCTGATTTTTCTTTGTAGGGCTTGCTGCTTTTTGTGTAGTTGCCATAATTTTGAATTTAAATTTTAGTTATTAATAATTTAAGTTATAAAGTTTCCGATTAATGAAATTACAGTTTTTCCCTATATTTGCAAACAAGATCCCAAATAAGACTGCACAAAGATAACAATTAATGATCAATAAGAAGATTTATTAATAAGTTTTAACAGCGTTTCCTCTGTATTTTACATTAAAATATATTTGTGCAATCGTTATCTCGGCTGTTATTTAAGCTTAGCCAGCGCCTCTTTTATACGCCTCATAGCCTCACAAATATTCTCGTCGCTTGTGGCATAGCTCATTCTGAAACAAGCAGGATCGCCGAAAGCATCGCCTGCCACTGTAGCTACGTGAGCCACTTCGAGCAGATACATCGCAAGGTCTGTAGAAGTATTTATTACATGTCCTTCATAGCTCTTGCCGAAGAAATTACTGCACTTCGGGAACAGGTAGAAAGCTCCTTCGGGAACATTAACCTCAAGGCCCGGAATCTCCTTTGCAAGTTTTACTATAAGGTCACGACGGCGGTGGAACGCCTGTCTCATTGTCTCGACACACTCCTGCGAAGCAGTGTATGCCTCAACTGCAGCCTTCTGGCTAACTGAGCAAGGACCGCTGGTGTACTGTCCCTGAAGCTTGTTGCAGCCTTTCACAATCCATTCGGGAGCAGCAATATATCCGATACGCCATCCGGTCATTGCATAAGCCTTTGACACACCATTTACGATAATTGTCCTCTCCTTCATTCCGGGAACAAGCGCTATACTGTTATGCTTGCCAATATAGTTGATATGCTCATAAATCTCGTCGGCAATGACATACAGGTCTTCATGTCTTTTTATGACCTCAGCCAGTCCTTCGAGTTCTTCCTTTGAATAGACGCTTCCAGTAGGATTACTCGGAGAGCACAATATCAGCATTTTAGTTTTAGGTGTAATAGCCGCCTCAAGCTGCTGCGGAGTCATCTTGAAGTTCTGCTCGAACCCTGCCTCTACAATTACAGGCTCTCCTCCTGCCAGTTTAACCATCTGCGGATAACTAACCCAATATGGTGCCGGTATGATAACTTCGTCACCTTCATTAACGAGTGCCATCACAGCGTTGCAAACGCTCTGCTTTGCGCCGTTAGACACTAATATTTCATTGACTGTATATGTTAAGCCGTTCTCATTCTTAAGCTTTGCAACAATAGCCTCTCTCAAATCCATGTATCCCGGAACAGGTGAATATCTTGAGAAGTTGTTGTCAACAGCCTTCTTGGCAGCGTCCTTAATGTGGTCTGGCGTGTTAAAGTCTGGTTCACCCACGCTCATATTAATAACGTCAATACCTTGTGCTTTCATCTCGCCACTTTTCTGTGACATGGCGAGAGTGGCTGAAGGTGCCAAGCGATTAAGACGGTCTGATAATTGTGCCATTGTCATATATTAAATTTATGCTCCTGCAAATTTAAGCAATTTATTCGTTCTATAAAAATAAATGATGTTATATTTTTATTCCAATTATTAAAATGATTTTTTTACAAATGTTTTTTTTACAATTACAAATGTAAAGTATGTCCCATGCGGTCTTTTTTGGTCTTCAAGTACTTATAATCGTACTCGTTAGGCGTTATTTCGATTGGAACATTTTCAACAATTTCAAGGCCGTAAGCCTCAAGGCCTACACGCTTTGTAGGATTGTTGGTGATAAGTCGCATCTTGTGCACGCCGAGCTTGCGCAGCATCTGCGCGCCGCAGCCGTAGTCGCGCTCATCGGGCTTGAATCCGAGATGTATGTTTGCATCAACGGTATCAAGGCCTTCTTCCTGCAGCTTATAGGCCTCAATTTTGTTCATAAGTCCTATGCCGCGTCCTTCCTGCTGCATATATATCAGCACGCCCTTGCCTTCTTTCTCTATCATCTGCATTGCCTTGTGCAACTGCTGTCCGCAATCGCAGCGCATGCTTCCGAATACATCTCCGGTGGCGCATGAAGAATGAACACGCACGAGCACAGGCTCGTCTTCTTTCCACTCACCCTTTATCAGGGCCATGTGCTCGAGTCCGCTGCTGGTCTGACGGAACGGAACAAGCTTGAAATGTCCGTATTCAGTCGGCATATCCACCATAGTGCCTACGCTTATCAGCGACTCGCGCTGCAGTCTGTATGCAATGAGGTCCTTAATTGTTATGACTTTAAGATTATATTTTGCTGCGAACTCCACGAGTTGCGGAAGACGTGCCATCGTACCGTCGTCGTTCATTATCTCCATCAGCGCACCTGCCGGATAAAGGCCAGAGAGCTTGCAGAGGTCTATTGTTGCCTCCGTGTGTCCGCTTCTTCTGAGCACGCCGTTGTCCTGTGCATAAAGCGGATTTACGTGGCCAGGGCGTCCGAATGTCCTTGGCGTAGCCTCCGGATCGGCAAGAGCCTTGATTGTCTCGGCCCTGTCGTGAGCCGACACACCGGTAGAGCAGCCTTCGAGCTTATCCACTGTAACAGTGAAAGGAGTGCCCAACACAGATGTGTTTTCTACAACCTGACGCGGAAGGTCAAGCTCATCGCATCTGCTTATCGTTATCGGCGCACAGAGCACGCCACGAGCATGCTTCAGCATGAAATTAACCTTCTCTGCTGTAATTTTTTCAGCGGCAATAATAAGATCGCCCTCATTTTCGCGGTCTTCATCGTCTACGACAATTACAAACTCGCCTCTCTTGAAGTCCTCAAGAGCTTCTTCGATTGTATTAATTTTTAAATTTTCCATAAACAGCGTTTACCTTATTATATATATCAGGCCTTTGACGTGCCTGAGCTATTTAACTCTTCTATACGTGCTATCACGGCATCATTGGTCTGTCTGATGACCTTCAGGTCGCGCATGAGCCGCAGACGGAAGCGCCACATGCGCAAATAGAGGAACAGGCCCACCGGAACGATGATTGCCGCAACCACATTCATCCATTTGCGGTCGAACGGGCGCGTATGCGCCTTTACTGCCATGAAAGGATAGGCATTAAGACATGAAAGTATCACCTTGTCCTTCGTGTTCGACAAATCCTCGATGACAGTCTCAATCTTCTCGTTGATTTCCTCGATTGTATGGTCAGGTCTGTACTTGAAGAACACCTTAATTATATTAGGCGCAAGCCAAAGATTGTGTTCGCGGGCATAGTCGCCAATCTCACGGTTCACTTCGGTCAGAGTTGCCGAGTCGGCCGCATAGTCGGGATCGGTTATTATAACCTCCTTCTTGAACACGGCACGCTTTATCCTGAGTCCGAATATCTTCATGAAGAAGTTGCGGTAGAGATCGAGATTGAACACGACAGAGTCGTTGTTGGCCTTGTATGTGAAGAATATTGCGAGCGGCGTAAGCACTGCCGTAGCGATGCTCTTACCGAACCAGATTGCCCACATACCGCCTCGTGACATGCGGTAGCCTGTATTCTCGAAAATGTAATACACGATGAACACCAGCACGGAGATAATCACCGGAACGCCAAGTCCGCCCTTACGGATGATGGCGCCCAGGGGCGCACCGATAAAGAAGAATATCAGACACGAAAGCGACAATGTAAACTTGTTGATGGCCTCTATCTTGTGCTGTCGTATAAGTTTGTCGCCGTCTGCCGTTATCATGCCCTTAAAGTCGAGGTCGTTCATTTCGCGCTGCACCTTGCTGAGGGCCGCATCAACAGCCTCAAGCTTTCTGTCGGCAGAAAGTCTCGAATAGACAGAGTCGAAGCTGTAAGTCTTTGTCCCGGCCATCTTGACGGCTCTCAGAGAGTCTTTCTTTGACACAGCCACGGGAGAATAATACGACATCTTGGCATCTTTGTAGAACACACGGCCGACACTGTCGTACACGTGGTTAAGCGAGTCGACGTCGCGGTTGATCTGTCCGATGCTCTTTCCGCGTGCGTTGTTCGAGAGCGCGCTTGCGTCGGCAACGTTAAAGTCGGCATCGAAATCGAGCACTATCCTCTTCTTGACAAAGGTCTCGCGGCGATAAGGCACGCTTACGCCTGCCGAAAACTCCTGCGACTTCATGTTCTCAAACCATTCGCCGCTGTGCAGCGTAAGCACAAGATGCTTTTTCTCTGCCGTAGACTGCAGCATGCCCGAGTCGGCCAGAATTATGGCGGCATCGTCATAGCTGTCGGTCATCTTATAAATCATCACACCGTAGAGCATGCCTGTCTTTATGTCCTTTTTCTGCACATACAGGTTACACTGCGGAATGCCGTCATAGAATATACCCTCGGGAATCTCCAGTTCGGGACTCTTCTGCTTCATGGAAAGGAGCAGTCTCGAGAACGACATGTTGGCGCTCGGAGCCACTACGTCCTGAAAATAGAAAGAGCCCAAGGCTATGAATATGACGATGACCACAAGCGAGCGGAACGCCTGCATAAGCGATATGCCCGCAGCCTTGATGGCCGTAAGCTCGCTGCTCTCGCCCAAGTTACCGAAGGCGATAAGCGACGAAAGCAGGATGGCCAGCGGAAGCGCCTGCGGCACGAGCATAAGACTCATATACCAGAAGAACTGGGCCAGCACGTCCATGGTCAGACCCTTACCGATGAGCTGGTCGACATAGCGCCAAAGAAACTGCATCATCAGCACAAACTGACATATAAAGAACGTTCCGACAAAGAGGAGTCCGAACTGTTTTGCGATAAATTTATCTAATTTTTTGACTCTAAGAATCATTTTTATGCTAATTCTGACATTTATACAGCAGATTTACCAGCTTGCAAAATTAGCACAAAAATATCACAAACCACAACGTTTTGCGTTTTTTATTTAATAAAAGATGTATATGGCACCGCCATCCTGCCATGCCGCAACGCAAAGCAGTCAACAGCACAAGGCACAGCACCGCGCCCTAAAAGCGCATGCAAACGGCATGCCAAAGCCACGGACACCGGCATGAAACAATATGCCGGCGAGAGCCGCGAAGCCGCGCTACGCGGGATGACGGACACGCAAAAAACAAAGGCTACGAAGCTTCTAAAGCCCCGTAGCCCGTCTAAGCGCACTGAGATTTGCCTGCCAGATATCCACCACGGTATCCTTTTCGCCCTCGGGGGCAAAGTCGGTTATCATCAGGACAAAATCACCCGTTACGTCACTTTTGTTCATTTTCAGCTCCCAATACGTGTCCTTATACTCCTCGCCACACCATCTGAAGCGTATATAGTCGAACTTCTTCTTGTCTATCACAGCCGAAGTTCTTATCTCATGGTCGCTCCACACGTTACCCCATGTGAAGGTAAACAAATCGCCATTAAGCCTCACTTCATCCGAAAGCCATTTGGCCAATCCTTCAGGCGTGCTCAGCATCGACCATATAAATCCGGCCGACTTAGAACGCAGCTCATGTTCAATGTTTACTTTGTTTTTCTCCATAGTTTAAAGGCATTTCATTGGTTATTTGCCACAAATTTACGTCTTTCGCATAAGATTTTGATAAAAAGTTGAAATATTTTTTGGTGTTTAAAGAAATTGTATTACCTTTGCAACCGCAAAGAAAAATGATGGCGGGGTAGCTCAGCTGGTTAGAGCGTCGGATTCATAATCCGGAGGTCGTGGGTTCGGGTCCCACCCCCGCTACAACAAGAGCCGCAACAGACGTTGCGGCTCTTTTATTTTATATTCTCTTAAGCCGATTTAAGCCCCAACCATCCCCACACGCACCAACAAAAAAAGGCCGGCAACCGGTCAACGCATGAACAGACAAAGCCTGCACGTAAAACAAGTTGCCGCTCACACAAAAGAAACCCCGAAGCAGACAAAGCACAAAATAGACAACAAGACAAGACGACCACAACAGACAACCAAATCAAGCAGTAACAGGCAAATCACTATCAGACAAGCCACGGCAGCACACGACACATTGACAGAATAAGCCCCAAAACGCTTGCATTTTGATTTACAATAAGGCTCCAGAACTCAGCCTTTCAGAAACAGACACGCATACGGCTTAAAATAACGCGCAAATCGTGTGCAATCATAAAGCACTGTAATACCGGACGATACGAATGACACAGATAAAATGTGCAACAAAAAATCACCGGAAAGCAGCACGAAAATCCACATTTCAAGCAACAAAAGCCGGTCAATACGGACGCGAAAACTTGCCTTTTACAAAGCGAAAGGCATCAAACGGAAATGTGAAACCTATGCTTTTGCATTGTTTCGTAAAGAAAATTCCGAACAAGCCGCAAAACAACGGCTGCACAAATTCTATTTCGAGCAGAAACGCGTACAAAATCACAATGACACATTGCACCATAAAACAGCCATAATGCTTACACCCTACGACACAGAACCTGACCGCAGGCAGACAACAGCCGGAGCAGAATCAAGCATCAAAGCACACGGACGGAAGACTGCCAAATCACTCGGTATCAGGCCATAAGACGCACAGCAACGTGCCATAACATACACGCAAAACACGATACGGACATGACGCAGCATACCGCAAAAAGACAAGTCCGGCGCAGCCAAAGCCGGAAAGGCCCGGCAAAACCCGGCGAGACACATTTCAAACGCCAAAACACCATGCACTGCCCGCATTTATTGTCCTAAATCAAAACATTTATAATTTTTGGTTGAAATATATTGTAAAATCAACGTTTTTTAGTAACTTTGCACTCTAAAAAACAGATAATTTTTAAAGACATGGCTGAAACAAAAAGAATCAAGACCGCACTCGTGTCCGTGTTTCACAAAGACGGACTCGACGAGCTGCTGGCTAAGCTGAACGAAGAAGGAGTAAAGTTTTTATCTACAGGCGGCACACAGAAGTTTATCGAGTCGCTCGGATATGAATGCCAGGCCGTAGAGAGCGTAACGACATATCCCTCTATCCTGGGAGGACGCGTGAAGACTCTTCACCCCAAAGTATTCGGAGGCATCCTCGGCCGCCGCGACAACGAAGGCGACCAGGAGCAGATGAAGCAGTATGAAATACCTGAAATCGACCTGGTTATCGTAGACCTCTATCCTTTCGAGCAGACCGTTGCAAGCGGAGCTTCTGAGGCCGACATAATCGAAAAGATAGACATTGGCGGAATATCTCTGATACGCGCCGGAGCAAAGAACTTCAAAGACGTGGTGATCGTGCCCAGCAAGGCTGAATATGGCGTGCTGCTCGACATCCTCAACAAGAAGGGCGCACAGACCGACATCGAAGACCGCCGCATGCTGGCTACACGCGCCTTCGGCGTAAGCAGCCACTACGACACCGCCATTCACGAATGGTTTGAAAAATAAGACACAGACAAGACAATCCGCTCGACGTCTTTCGCCCTGCAGGGCGAAAGACGTAAGACTTCAAGAAGAGACAATAAAATTATATTTATAGCTATAAACTTTATCAAGTAATGGGATTTTTTTCTTTTATCCAGGAGATCGCAATGGATCTCGGCACGGCCAACACCATCATTATCAGTGATGACAAGATTGTTGTTGACGAGCCGTCTGTAGTAGCGCTCGACCGCCGCACAGACAAAATGATAGCCGTAGGCGAAAAGGCTAAGATGATGTATGAGAAGACTCATGACAACATCCGCACGATACGCCCGCTGCGCGACGGCGTCATAGCCGACTTCACTGCCTGTGAGCAGATGATGCGCGGACTTATCAAGATGGTACACACCGGAAGACGTTTCTTCTCGCCTTCACTCCGCATGGTGATAGGCGTGCCGTCTGGCTCAACCGAAGTTGAGCTGCGCGCCGTGCGCGACTCTGCCGAGCATGCCGACGGACGCGACGTCTACCTCATATTCGAGCCTATGGCTGCTGCCATCGGCATCGGCATCGACGTTGAAGCTCCCGAAGGTAACATGATTGTCGACATCGGCGGCGGAAGCACCGAGATTGCCGTAATTTCTCTCGGAGGCATCGTGTCGAACAACTCTATCCGCACTGCCGGCGACGACCTCACTGCCGAAATTCAGGAGTACATGAGCCGCCAGCACAATGTCAAGGTCAGCGAACGTATGGCCGAGCGCATCAAGATACACGTAGGATCGGCACTGACAGACCTTGGAGAAGAAGCTCCCGAAGACTATGTAGTACACGGACCTAACAAGATTACGGCCCTGCCTATGGAGGTGCCCGTATGCTATCAGGAGATAGCCCACTGTCTTGACCGCACCATCGCCAAGATAGAGAACGCCGTGCTCTCTGCTCTCGAGAAGACTCCGCCTGAGCTTTATGCCGACATCGTAAAGAACGGTATCTACCTCACCGGAGGAGGCGCACTGCTCAGAGGTCTCGACAAACGTCTCACCGACAAGATTAACATCCAGTTCCACGTGGCCGACGATCCTTTGCACAGCGTAGCAAAAGGAGCGGGTATTGCATTGAAGAACGTTGACCGCTTCTCGTTCTTGATGAGATAAGCCATGCGCAACCTACTGGAATTTCTTGCGAAATATAACCACTGGTTTCTCTTTGTCATACTTGAAGTTATCAGCCTGACGCTGCTGTTCAGATTCAACAGCTATCAGGGCAGCGTGTTCTTCTCGTCGGCCAATGCCGTAACCGGAAAGGTATACGAATGGGACGCTGCAGTGAAGACATTCTTCAACCTGACAAAGATAAACCAGCAACTCAATACGCGCAACCTTTATCTCGAGCAGACAGTAAGGAAGCTGTCTGAACAGATAAAGAGCAACACGGGCGACTCTACACGCCTTCAGCGCGCACAGATGGAGATACTGAAAGACTACAAGCTCATACCGGCAAAGGTTATAACCAACTCTATCGACAAGAGAGACAACTTTATAACCCTTGACAAAGGCTCGGCCGACGGCGTGCGCAAGGACATGGGCGTGGCCTGTGGAAACGGCGTCGTGGGCGTAGTTTACATGGTGTCAGAGCATTATTCTGTGGTCATACCGGTGCTCAACTCCAAGTCGAACATCAGCGTCACCATCAAGAAGCGCGGCTATTACGGATATCTGCACTGGACAGGCGGTGCGGCAGAGCTGGCCTATGTAGACGACATCCCGCGCCACGCACACTTCCGCCTCGGCGACCTTGTTGAGACGAGCGGCTACTCTTCGATATTCCCTCCGGGCATTATCGTAGGACAGATACTGCACGTATACAACTCGCACGACGGACTCTCTTACAGAATACAGGTGCGTCTTACAACTGATTTCGGCAACATCCGCGACGTATGCATCATTGACAATTCGGCAATGGAGGAGCGCATCAACCTGCTCCGCTCGGCTGAAGACTCATTAAAAATAAAGCAGAACTAAGGATAACGACAACAGAATGAACATAGAAATAATAAAACAGTTTCTCACATTCATCATCCTATGTCTGGCACAGGCCCTGGTGCTCAACCACATCAACTTGTTCGGTTGCGCCACGCCGCTGCTGTATGTATATTTCATACTGCTGTTCAGACACGACTATCCCCGATGGGGCACACTGCTTTGGAGCTTCTTCACAGGCCTCTGCATCGACATTTTCTCCAACACTCCGGGCGTGGCGGCAACGTCGACCACACTGCTCGGCCTGATGCAGCCATACGTCCTCAACCTGTTCATACAGCGTGACTCGCCTGAAGACCTCAAGCCTACGATAAGATCGCTGGGCATGGCAAAATTTATCTACTACACAATAATATGCGTTTTCGCTTACAACATCATATTCTTCACCATTGAGTCGTTCAACTTCTTCAACTGGCTGCAATGGCTCAAAAACATCGGTGGAAGCACCGTGCTCACCGTAATCCTTATAATTGTAATCGAAAACGTCAGAAAAAGATAATGTTCTAAAAGCAGGAAAGGCCGGATTATGGACAAGGAATACGGACTTGAATACAGACGTTATGTCATTGCGGGAGTGGCTATATTCATAGTCACCGTCTACATCATACGCCTTTTCACGCTGCAGATAATGAGCGACGACTACAAGAAAAACGCCGACAGCAACGCTTTCCTCAAGAAAGTTGAGTTTCCGGCGCGTGGCGTCATATCCGACAGAAACGGCAAACTGCTCGTATACAACCAGAATGCCTACGACATAATGGTGGTGATGAACGAGGAGAAAGGAAGACTCGACACCACCGAATTCTGCAATTCTCTTGGCATAACAAAAGAGTTTTTCATCAAGAGAATGGAGGAGATAAAAGACCGCAACAAGAATCCCGGCTACTCACGCTTCACGCAGCAGCTCTTCATGAGCCAGCTGTCAGAAAAAGAGTTCAGCGTATTCCAGGAAAAGATTTACCGTTTTCCGGGCTTCTACGTACAGCGCCGAAGCGTAAGACAATACACCATGCCGTATGCCGCACACGTACTTGGCGACGTGGCTGAAGTGTCGGCAGCCGACATAGAGGAAGATTCCTACTATCAGCCCGGCGACTACATAGGCAAGATGGGCGTGGAGAAGTCATACGAAAAGCAGCTGCGCGGCGAGAAGGGCGTGCAGATAATGCTGCGCGACGCCCACGGACGGATACAGGGCAGCTACATGAACGGAAAGTTCGACCGCAGGCCTGTGCCGGGCAAAGACCTCACTCTGAGCCTCGACATAAAGCTGCAGGCACTGGGCGAGAGGCTCCTTGAGGGAAAGATAGGCAGCATCGTGGCCATCGAGCCGTCCACCGGCGAGGTGCTGTGCATGGTATCATCGCCTACATACGATCCGAGGACGGTAACTGGACGCAAGCGCGGAAAGATGCACGCCATGCTCTCACGCAACCCGTGGAAGCCGCTGCTCAACCGTTCAATCATGGGTATGTATCCTCCGGGCTCAACATTCAAGACCACACAAGGCCTCACCTTCCTTACCGAAGGCATAATCGGCCCGGGCACATCGTTCCCCTGTCACCACGGATTCTACTGCCGCGGACTCCACGTAGGATGCCACGGCCACGCCTCACCCATAAGCCTTGTACCAGCAATAGGAACATCCTGCAACGGCTACTTCTGCTGGGGACTCTACTATATGCTCGGCAACAGGAAGAAATACAAGAATGTACAGGAAGGCATGAACACATGGCGCGACTACATGGTGAGCATGGGATTCGGCTACAAACTGGGCATCGACCTGTCCGGAGAGAAACGAGGCCTGATACCAAACGCACAATATTACGACAAGGCATACAGGGGTTCATGGAATGCCCTGACCGTAATCAGCATCGCCATAGGACAGGGCGAGGTGCTGCTTACGCCGCTGCAGATAGCCAACCTTGGGGCAACGATAGCCAACCGCGGATACTTCTACACACCGCACGTGGTGAAGAAGGTGAAAGGCGAACAGCTTGAAGCCAAGTTCAGAGAGAAACATTACACAAAAGCCAGCCGCAGGGCATACGAATATATCGTGGCAGGCATGAGGCGTGCAGTAACCGGAGGAACCTGCCGCGCCGCCGACAGGGCCGACTATGAGGTGTGCGGAAAGACCGGTACGGCACAGAACCACGGACAAGACCACTCTATATTCATGGGCTTCGCGCCGATGAACAATCCTAAGATAGCCATCGCCGTGTATGTTGAAAACGGCGGATTCGGCGCCGACTATGGTGTGCCTATCGGCGCACTTATGATGGAACAGTATATCAAAGGCAAGCTCTCGCCCGAATCAGAGAAGAGGGCGACCGACTTCCAGCGCAGACGTATAAGTTATGGGGCAGCAAACAGATAAACAACCAAGCGTACTTCGTTCGCTCGACTGGTGGACGATAGGCATATATTTGGCTCTGCTGGCGTTCGGCTGGCTGAGCGTGTGCGGTGCAAGCTATACCTACGGAGACACCGACATATTCAGTCTGAGCACACGCTCGGGCATGCAGATAGTGTGGATAGGCACGTCTATCTGCCTCGGCTTCGTGCTGCTGATGCTCGACGACCGCTTCTACGACACGTTCGCCTATATCATATACGCCATACTGCTGTTGCTGCTGTTTGCAACGATATTCAACCCCCACGAGATAAAAGGCTCGCGCTCATGGCTCGTGCTTGGCCCGCTGCGACTGCAGCCTGCCGAGTTTGCCAAGTTTGCCACAGCCCTTGCCGTGTCGAAACTTATGAGCACATACGGCTTCAACATGCACAGATGGAAAGACATGGCGGCCGCCTTCGCGGTGGTATTGCTGCCGATGCTCTTCATCGTGGCACAGAAAGAAACAGGCTCGGCACTGGTCTACATATCCTTCTTCCTCATGTTCTACCGCGAGGGAATGACCGGCAGCGTACTGTTCACGGGCGTTGCAATGGTTATCTATTTCGTTGTGGGCATACGTTACGAGGAAGCTCTGATGTTCGACACTACGACATCAATAGGCAAGTTTGCCGTATTGCTGCTCGTACAGATATTCACGTCGGGCATGGTCTACGTCTACTGCAAGGACAAGCAGCAGGCCCTG
Source organism: Prevotella marseillensis (assembly GCF_900625065.1). Lineage (NCBI taxonomy): Bacteria > Pseudomonadati > Bacteroidota > Bacteroidia > Bacteroidales > Prevotellaceae > Prevotella > Prevotella marseillensis. Next base: position 36,125 of record NZ_UYXY01000006.1, read on the forward strand.
ACCATACTTGTCTACTCTGTAGGCATAACTCTCCTTGCGCTTCTTTTCGCCGTGTTCGTCATCCCGTTCGACATCGTATGGGTGCAGCTGGCTGTCAGCGCATGTCTTGTGGGATATCTGGTCTACCTATGGATGAACAGGCGCATAAAGCACTATCTTTATATTCTGCTTTTCACAATCGGCTCAATAGCCTTCTTCTATTCGGCCGACTATGTGCTCAACAATATCATGGAGCCCCACCAGAGGGTGCGTATCAACGTTCTGCTTGGCCTCGACGAAGACCTTGCCGGAGCGGGATACAACGTCCACCAGAGCGAGATAGCCATCGGCTCGGGCGGACTGAAAGGCAAAGGATTCCTGAACGGCACACAGACCAAACTGAAATTCGTGCCCGAACAGGACACCGACTTCATCTTCTGCACCGTGGGAGAAGAAGAAGGCTTCCTCGGTTCGGCAGGAGTGCTGCTGCTGTTCCTTGCGCTCATACTTCGCCTTATAAAGATGGCCGAACGGCAGCCGTTCAAGTTTGGCCGTGTCTACGGCTACTGCGTGCTGAGCATATTCCTCTTCCACGTGTTCATCAACGTGGGCATGGTGCTCGGTCTTACGCCTGTCATAGGTATCCCCCTGCCCTTCTTCAGCTATGGAGGCTCGTCATTATGGGGCTTCACCATACTGCTGTTCATTTTCCTTAGAATTGACGCGGGACGCAACCTGATAAGGACATAACGCAGAAAACCGCTATAACCACGGCAACAAGCCGTCGAGGCTATATGCGCATAAATATATTATAAAAGCAACAAATGCGGCATTACGCACAACAGGTACGTGATGCCGCATTTATATTTTCTCAGAAACAAGAATCAGGACAGACTTTAACTAAAAAAATTTTCTTAAAAACTCATCACTCATCACATAAGTGCTTAACATATTGGATCTCAATATCTTAGAGTGTGACGAGTTGAAGCCTCAACTCATCACACCATATCTCACTGACTGTCAAAACGTTAATGGCGCTTGTGATGAGTGATGAGTTTCTAAGAAAAATATTTTTCAATTAAACCGACACTGGCCACAGCCTATGCCAAAGCATAGCTTTCGCAACGCAAAAGGACGTATTCCGGCATGCAAAAGCACACGTTTCACAATGCGGTTTAGCGCCTTTTACAAACAATAGCAGCATATATACAAATGAAAGTAATGCCAGCATTACGGCATATCCCGCAAGATATCAACAATTATAAATGTCGGGAAATGGGATGAGAGGTAGGGCTGAAAACAATAAAAGTGAAAATTCACTATGGAATTTTCACTTTTATAAATATCTATGCACTTATATTTCTTAATGTGCCGAATGTCAGAATTAGTCGAGCTGAGCCAGCTTGTTGTCTGAACCGAGCACGTTTGTGATTTTGTGCTTGTACATTTCCTCCATGAGGTCGCGTGCAGGTCCGCAGTATTTACGCGGGTCGAACTCAGCAGGTTTCTCAGCCAATGTCTTACGAACAGCAGCTGTGAAAGCCAGACGAGAGTCAGAGTCGATGTTAATCTTGCAAACGGCGCTCTTAGAAGCCTTGCGAAGCTGCTCTTCAGGAATACCAACAGCGTCAGGCAGTTTGCCGCCGTACTGGTTGATGATGTCAACATACTCCTGAGGAACTGAAGAAGAACCGTGGAGCACGATTGGGAATCCGGGAAGCTGCTGCATGATAGCATCAAGAATATCGAATGCCAATGGAGGAGGAACCAGGCGGCCAGTCTTCGGGTCGCGTGTGCACTGCTCCGGCTTAAACTTGTAAGCTCCGTGGCTTGTACCGATAGAGATAGCGAGAGAGTCAACGCCAGTCTTGCTTGTGAAGTCGATAACTTCCTCAGGCTTTGTATAGTGAGAAACCTCAGAAGCAACCTCGTCCTCAACGCCGGCGAGCACACCGAGCTCACCCTCTACAGTAACGTCATACTGATGAGCATACTCAACAACCTTTTTAGTAAGAGCAACATTCTCGTCATAAGGCAGGGCAGAACCGTCTATCATAACAGAAGAGAAGCCCATGTCTACACAGCTCTTGCAAAGCTCGAAGCTGTCACCGTGGTCAAGGTGAAGTGCTATCTCAGGATGAGCGCAGCCAAGTTCCTTAGCATACTCTACAGCACCCTGAGCCATATACTCGAGCAGTGTCTGGTTGGCATAGTTGCGCGCACCTTTAGAAACCTGCAGGATTACCGGAGACTTCAGTTCTGAAGAAGCCTTGATGATAGCCTGAAGCTGCTCCATGTTATTGAAGTTGAATGCCGGAATGGCGTAACCGCCGTTAATGGCTCTTTTAAACATCTCGCGGGTGTTTACCAAGCCTAGTGTCTTATAACTTACCATAATACCTTTTTTTATGTTTTATAAATAAACGTTCTGTTACACAGCGCAAAGTTAGTATTTTAATTTCTCAATACAAAAGAATAATCCAACTTTTAGTGTTGCATTCCGGTGAATTTTCAGATTAATTGTACATTGCCCAAAAACGGCATAATATTTTGCAATGTGAGTTTTACAATTAATTGCAGAATGCCAGACATGTGCCGCGGCATAAAAACATAAAGGAAGCAAAACTGTTAAAAGACGGTTATTTAGATAAGGGCATAAAAAAAGGAGTACCGCTGTACTCCAACCTTGTTAACCTTAAATCTAATACTATGAAAAACACGATGCAAAGGTACGGATTTTTTACTAATATGCAATATTTTGAGTGTATAAAATGCAATATAACAGTGATTTGTTGATTTAAATCAATATTTAAGGCGAGGAGTTAAAGTAGTTAGAGGAGTCAGAGTAGTTAAAGTCATTGGTTTTGTTGATATATTTCAATAAATTTTCTGCTATCTTTACAAACCGGACATAACCTGAATACTAATGACTTTAACTACTCTGACTCCTCTAACTACTTTAACTCCTTAAACGGAACTATATCTCCTCGATTATCTTCTTAAGCAGATACGTGGCGTTCTGGTTGCGTGCCACGCCGGGCGTTATCTTGTAGGTGTAGGTTATGTTGCCGCCCAGCTCTATCTCAAAGCACCAGTTGTGGAAGCGCGACGGGGCGTCGTCCTCCATCTTCGACAGTTCGAGGTCGTGGGTGGCTATTATGCCTGACACGGGCAGGCGGGATATCTCCTGAAGGAAAAGACGCGAACCGTTGAGCTTGTCGAGCGAGTTGGTGCCCTTCAGAATCTCGTCGAGTATTATCAGCGTGCGGGCTGCATGCTTGCAGCTCTCTATCAACTGGCGCAGACGTAGCAGCTCAGCGTTGAAGTAGGATATGCCGCGGCTCAGGTCGTCGGCGGTGCGCATGCTGCTGAAAAGGTTGAACACCGACACGCGCAGCGACTCGGCAAACACGGGCATTCCGTTCATTGCTAGAATGTAGTTGACGCCGATAGAGCGCAGGAAGGTGCTCTTGCCGGCCATGTTTGCACCGGTTACGATATAATAGTTGCCGTCATCAATGGTGAAATCGTTGCGCACGGCCTTGGCTCCGAGGAAGGGATGATAAATGCCCTTGGCCTCATACACCACTCCGTCTGCCTCAACCACCTCTGCCGCCACAGCCTGCTGCTCGTTGTAGCTGTATACGGCCATCGACACAAGAGCGTCGATCTGGCTCACGCATCCGGTCCAGTCGGCTATACGCTCCATATAGTGGCGCTGCCATCTGAGGAAACGGCGCACGAGGAAAAAGTCGCTCAGGGCAAACATGTTGAACAGAATAAGTCCGATGAAGTTGCCACGGCGGTCGAGACTTTTCAGAATATCTGACAGCTCTCCAAACGAAGTCAGCGCGCCGTCGCCGCCCGATGTCAGCCTGTTGCGCAAGTCGCGCAGGCATTCGCTCTCAAACTCTTCACTGCCTATGTGGCGTATCAGTCCGATATAGTCGTGCAGATGTGCGTGCAGCTTCTCGACGGCGCGACTTATCTGGCGCAGCGACCTCATGTTGAGGGCTATGACGAGGAACATCTGCACCACGCCCCACATGACGGCAAGCGACGACGGGACAATGCCCACTATTGCCAATACCATAACGGCAATGAAGCCTGCTATGGCGGCCCATGCCACCACGAGGGCAAGCATGCTGCCTGCCTGAGGAGCAATGTTCATGGCGCTAATCTCACTTACAACACGGTTTATCATCGCCGTGTCTATGGCTTCGCCCTTCTTCTTTGTGTCCGACGCCAGGCGCTGACCGAGCGCCAGAAATTCCGTGCGCCAGCTCTCCATGCCCGCCAGTTCGGCTATGGCGCGGCGGCGTGCCTCTATCTCAGCCTTGTCTTTAAGCAGACTTTGGAACGATGAAGCCAGAAAGTCGCTTCCGCCGGTGGTTACCGTGCGGTTAATGCGGTTGAAGAGCGAGTCGCGGCCGAACACGTCCATGTCGTAAGTGAACACATGCGACGAGTCGATGTAGCGGCTTCCGCTGCCAAAGCAGCTGTAGTCGCCGCGCAGATAGCTCAGTTCCTTCTCATACACCTGGCGCCGGCGGCGCAGCATGTCGGTGGTCTCGCTGTTGCGCACGTCGGCACGGCGAGCCACTACATAGGCTGCCATAAACGCCACGGCAAGGCAAAGCAGACCTAAGGGCAGTCCGCGCAGACAGAAGAACACAAAGGCCAGCACGGCAAGGCAAAACGTTACAAGCTCCATTGCCACATAGGTGCGCCCCTTGCGCTTCAGCCGCTGTATCATGGCCGACAGGCTTTCTACCTGCCGCGAATAAAACTCTTGTCTGTTGTCCATATTCTGTTTTTTCTTTTTATTGTTATTATTATGTCTTCGGTTTTGCCAGAACGGCGTTAATTTCACTGCAAAAATAATGCTTTAACGCGGCTTTCGGGGCATCTGCCTACGTAAAAAGAGTTAAACCCCTATCTGCACTCCCGGCCTAATATTGTTTTCATCCGCCAGGCGCCATAATGCTTTCATTTGTCTTTCAGCATCATTCAGGCAGACTTACAACAGCCTTTATCCGGCCTGACGTTTACTTAATGAAAGCGTTACGTCATGCCATGACACTACAAACAGCCAATACGTGCCACCGAACATACAGGAGCAGGCTGACAGAAAGGGCAAGAAAAACTTTTACAAAGTTTTCTGACGAAATAGAAATTCAAGTCTTACGAAATGTTAAGGCATTTGACATCAAAAGGCAGAAAGGTTAATGTATTTAACACATAAAAGACGTTTTACGCTCAAAAAGATATGTTTTCACACTGCAATCCACTGCTTTTCATAACATAAAAGGCCATGTTTTGCCATGTAAAAGACTGCATTTCACAACGGGATAGGCAGAATTTCTGTTTCTCAAGCCACAATAAACGCCGTAAAGCACTACATATCAGAGAATTACAGAAACTGCACATTTTCTGCCGTTTTCACGCCAAAATGCATTCCGATTTCAAATACTGCCGTCTCAGGGGCTCAACCGGTTTGTTCAGACCGCAAAGTTTTCTGTTCTCACGACACATGGAACTTATCAGAAGCAAATACGCAACCGTCTAACAAATGTGCATACAGGCACCTCCATAACACATGACAGCACAAAAAAAACGGCTGCCCCACCGCTAAGTGGAACAGCCGCGATATAATAATAAAAAGTAAGCGTCAGTCATCTTCAGGCAGCAGAACGATGCCCTCCTGCTTCATGCCGTCCATCATTATCTTAAGCGGACGGCTGAAGCGCACGTGGCGCACAAACTCCGTTTCGTACACTGCCGGCATGGCGTCGAGCAAATCCTTACGGTAGATACCGTCGTCTTTGTAATCGTCAATGGTAAAATAGCCAACGCCAAGACTTGTTACGTTCTGGAAGAAATGTGAGCCCTGACTCGGATCGATGCGATAGTTTGCCAGTCCGGCCTCAACAATCAGACAGGCAGCACTGATGTATGCCCACTTTACGGGAACGCCAAGCCATGAGTCGCTCGAGCCCCAGCGGCCCGGTCCGATAAGAATGTAGTTCCTGTTTTCTTCAACAAACTTATGGTTGATATGCTCTATTTCACTTGCAATGAGCGGATTGTTTGCCGCCGTGAAATTCTCGTCTGCCTTAACGTATACTATGTCCATTATCTCGTTGCTGACGCCATGTCCGAGCGAACTGTGAGAACGCAGCAGGCATCGCTTGTCGTCAATCTTGGTCAAGTCTTCGTCAAGCATCTGCTTGCAGTCTACGATAGGACGCATCTGCAGCAGATAGAATTCTCCCGTGCGGTCGTTGTTTATATTGCATGCGAACTCTATCTCAACCGGACGCCTCATGCCCTCGGCTCCGTATTTCATAGCCATCTGCATCAGTTCGGGCAGCGGGAAAGCCCCGTTCTGCAAGACGCCGCAGAACGAAACCACCTTCCAGCCTTCATCATACGCCCCCTTGCGCAGCATGTTGTTATAAGGATCGAAAGTAGAGGCTATGTATGTCAGGGCACCGTCCTTGTCGGCATCAGACACGTCAAGCTTGAGAATATTAAATCCGTCGTCAACCTTAAAGTCGTCGCCTACATCCTTCATGTCAAGAGCATAAAACTGTGTCTGCGTCTGACTAAGCGCAAGCTCCACCTTACTTGTCTGCATGACATGGTCAGGATGATACGGACTTACGCGCAGCGTCTGTCCTCCGTCTACGATATACTTACCCAGTCCGAGCGCAAGACTCGCAATGCCCTGCTCTGATGTCTCGTTGCCTACAGGATAATAGTTGATGGAACGCAACACGCCTGATATATTAGGATAATAGCGGTCTCCGTATTGTTTGCCGACCACTTCCTGCAGCACGACAGCCATCTTCTCCTGGTCTATCACGTTGCTCGTGGCCGTCATGTATGCCTTCGAGTCGCGATAGTAGACCGAGGCATACACACTCTTTATGGCGGCGGCAAGCATCTGCAGCATCTGATACTTGTCGTCGAGCTTCGGTATCATATATGTCGAATATATGCCGGCAAAGGGCTGATAGTGAGAGTCTTCGAGCAGGCTCGACGAACGTATGGCTATAGGACGGTCGGTTGCCTCGAAGAAGGTGAGGAAGTCTGATATATACTTGTCCGGAAGCTGCGCCTTCAGGAAGTGGTGCAGTATTTCCTCGTCGCTGGCATCGCTCAGGGCTATCTGATAGAGGTTGTTGCTCTCCATGAACCTGTCGAACACATCGGTGCAGAGCACCACCGTCTTGGGTATCGACACCTTGACGCCTTCGCGCTCGCTAAACTCAGGATGGCTCTTTATTATGTTGTCGAGGAAGGCCAGTCCGCGGCCTTTTCCGCCAAGAGAGCCGTCGCCGATACGTGCAAAGTGGGCGTAGCGGTCGAACTTTCCGCGGTCGAACACGGCCACGACGCCTATGTTCTTCATGTGGCGATACTGCACAATGGCCTCAAAGATAATCTTGCGGTGAAGGTCAACGTCCTGCAGTTTGTGCCACGTAACGTTCTTCAGAAACTCCGAAACGGGGAATATCGCCCTGGCACACAGCCATCGGCTCATGTGATTTCGGGATATGTGATAGAGCATCGAGTCGTAAGGAATCTTGAAAATGTTGTCCTGCAGCTCCTTCAGCGTGCGCACGCGCATCACTTCCTCGTGCGTCTTCGGGTCGCGGAATATGAAGTCGCCGAAGCCCATGTGCTCCTCCATGAGTCTGCGCAGGTCGAGGTTCATCTTCTTTGAGTTCTTGTCAATAAACAGGAAACGTTCGGCCTCGGCCTTCTTGCGGTTTTCGCTCTCGCTGCTTTGCAGTATCAGCGGTATGTATTCGTTGTCCTTCCTTATCTCGCGGAGCAGTTTCAGTCCGGCCTCGGGGTCTTTCTCTTCGCCCTTCGGGAAGCGGCAGTCAGAGATTATTCCGAGCGTATTGTCGCGGTATTTCGTGTAGAGCTCCATAGCCTCGTCATAGTTTCTTGCCAGCACCACCTTAGGCCTGCCCCTCATTCGCAGCGCGGCGCTGTGGGGGTTGAGTGCCTCCGTGGCGAAGCTTTGGCTCTGGGCGAGGATAAAACTGTAGAGAGTGGGCAGCAAAGACGAGTAGAAGCGTATGCTGTCCTCCACGAGCAGAATCATCTGCACGCCTGCCTCGGCAATGTCGTGTTCAAGGTTCATCTTGTCCTCTATCAGTTTTATGATGGACAAAATCAGGTTGGTGTTGCCCAGCCAGCAGAACACATACTCAAAGATTGACAGGTCTTCGTTGACCATGCGGCGCGTTATGCCGTGAGAGAAGGGCGTAAGAACGACGCAGGGAATGTCGGGAAACTTTGCCTTTACGGAACGTGCCACCGTGAAGGCGTCGTTGTCTGCATTACCGGGCATGCATATCACGAGGTCGATGCTGGTAGAGGCCAGCACCTCGGCAGCCTCCTCCGTGGTGCTCACCTGGGTGAACGTCGGCGGATAGCGAAGACCTAGCTCGGTGTATTCGTTGAATATCTTTTCGTCAACACGGCCATCGTCCTCAAGCATGAAGGCATCATACGGATTGGCAACTATAAGCACATTGAATATGCGATGTGTCATAAGGTTCATGAACGACACATCCTTCAGATAAAATTTTTTCCACTGCTGTGGCTCGTTTTCGCTCATATCGTTATGTCAGTTATTATGTTTTTTCTCCTTATAAAGACAATAAAGCGTGGCTACAAGCATGCACCAGAACATGAGAATAATGACAAACAGGCTGAAACTGCCGACAAAAGGCAGCAGCAACAGGGCTGGCATGGCTGCGCCCAAAAGCAGCAGGAACAGCTCACGGCGACGTGCCACCGGCTTGGCTAAATGCGAATAAAACTTAAACAAGCCCATACTTTACAGTCTTTCTCAGATTAGACAAGATTAAACCCCAACCGGTCATTAGACCGCACATAGCTTTACCTATTTTGTGCTTTCATGCTTTCAGCCCGTATTTTTGTCTCTATTGGCGTCTTTTTGCCGGCTTCTTCTTGACATAGCACGCTATGCCTGAAATAAATCTAACGAAAAGCCGCTCTATATTAAGCAAAATCCTGACCGAATACTAATAACGATTTGGGTTAAAAGTCTTTTTCCGCAAAGATACTAATAAAGTAAGAAAAGAGTGAAACAATATCAAAGTTTTTTGACATTATCCCACTAAAAAACGAACGGAGGCACAAACATGTGCCCCCGCCCGCAGCGTTAAAATTATTTAGTAATCTATCACCTCGGTTATAGCGCCGTCGGCGGTAACCTTAAGGTCTTTGTCATAGTTGTCGAGATCAATCAGATAATAAGCCTCTCCGGCAGCTGTCTCGATATAGTCGCAGTCGTCTATAACCTTTCCGGGATATGCGGCGTTGACAGCAGCAAGAATGTTGGCAGGAATGTCTCTCTTGCAGTCGGTTGAAGTCTGCACCCAGTTGTATGAGCTGTCAAAGCGTATCTCTATGCTCTTGCCGCCGTGGCGGATGTCAAGCTCGTATCCGTTGCGCTCCTTCTCAAAGTCAACCACCATGGCTCCTGCATAGTTGGCGTCTACATAAGCCTGTATTTCGGCTGGCATCTGTCCCGGCAGCAGTCCTTCGTTGCGGTCGTCGTCCTGGTCCTGAACGTCTCTGAACAGTGTTCCGGCTATGTCAAAGTAGAGGTCGTGGTCGGGCTGTCCGGCTTTTTCCACCTCAATCTTGTAAATTGTCTCATAGCCCTTGCGCTGTATTTCGTCGATGTCGTCCACAGTCCACTGCTGCTGCGCATACACCGTAAGTGCATATCCGTCCTGCACAGCCTGCGGCAGAGCCGTAAGGTCGCGGCCGTGGTCAACCTCGGTCATCATCCATGTTCCGTCGCCCATATACCATGCATCATGCTCCTTGCTGTCCTTGATAAACTCGGCAACGAGATATCCGTTGGCCTCCATCTCCCACTCTACATGCTGCACTCCGGCATATTTCTGACTGAAGGCTTCCTGCACAACGCCAGGCACCTGAACCTTGTCGTCATCGTCGTCGTCATTGCAGGATGTTGTAACCAGTGCGCCGAAAGCGCAGATTGCTGTCATCTTCAAAAAATCAATTGTTCTCATAATAATCCTTTTTTCTGTTTATACTGTTGTTTCTTTTTTACATTTATTTTTCTCAGAGGAGCCTTGTCTGCCCCTAGGCAACATCGCCGCGCGGCATATATTCTCCCTTTGTTTTTTGCAAATAAAGCAACCGAATCTGAAAACAATCTGAAAAATCAGGAAAATATGAGATTATTTTCTGCTTTTTTTATTTTATCCGGCCATAAGCAGCGAAAAGTTCATGCGGCGGCATTTACACCTTATTATAATATTAGTAATGCGTAAACGCATCATAACAAAAGTCAATTAAGCCATAGAATATTCGTTCAATCAAAATTTTATGCTAACTTTGCAACACTTAACTCAGCTGTCAGCCATGTAAGACAAAGCGTGCATACCGTTTAAATGTCATTGTATTTTAAGCAACGCACATGGCATTTTGACAGACATAAGCACACTTATGCTGACAATAAGGCAACGGCGACGACAAAGCAAACAATAGGTAACAACCCGGCAGAACGGCCCCTGGACATGAGCGGCACATCATTATGCCGCTGAAGACAGGCCCTCAGCAACAGGCCGCTGCATAGAGGATAACAAAAAAGCATAACATATATAAACTAACAAAACTGGAAAGATGAAGAAAAATCTGAAACCGTCTACACTCTGCGTGCGCGGAGGATGGGAACCTAAAAACGGCGAACCGGTGCAGCCGCCGATAGTTCAGAGCACCACATTCAAATATGACAACAGCGAAGAGATGGCAATGCTGTTCGACCTCAAAAAGGAAGGATATTTCTATACACGCCTGCAGAACCCGACAAACGACAATGTTGCAAAGAAGATTGCTGCCCTTGAGGGCGGCGTCGGCGCTATGCTTACATCGTCAGGTCAGGCTGCCAACTTCTACGCCGTGTTCAACATCTGTGAGGCAGGCGACCATATCGTAACGTCAAACGAAATTTACGGCGGAACCTACAACCTGTTCGGCGTAACGATGAAGAAGCTCGGCATAGAGTGCACCTTCGTCAACCCCGAAAGCAGCGAGGAGGAAATACAGAAGGCTTTCAGACCTAACACAAAGGTTCTGTTCGGCGAAACAATATCTAACCCGGGCTGCAAGGTGCTCGACATTGAGAAGTTTGCACGCATCGCCCACAAGAACGGCGTGCCTCTCATCATAGACAACACCTTTGCTACACCAATAAACTGCCGCCCGTTTGAATGGGGATGCGACATAGTTACCCACTCTACCACTAAATATATGGACGGACACGCAACACAGGTGGGCGGTTGCGTGGTTGACAGCGGCAACTTCGACTGGGACGCACATGCCGACAAATTCCCCGGACTGACCACTCCCGACGAGTCGTACCACGGACTTACATACACAAAGGCCTTCGGCAAGATGGCTTACATGACCAAACTCACGGCACAGCTGATGCGCGATCTCGGCTCTATACCGTCGCCGCAGAATGCTTTCTTGCTCAACCTCGGGCTCGAGACACTCGCGCTGCGCGTGCGCCAGCACTGCGCCAATGCCCAGAAGGTGGCAGAGTTTCTGCACAATGACCCGCACGTGGCATGGGTAACCTACTGCGGACTGAAGGATGACGCAAGCTACGAGCTGGGCCGCAAGTACCTGCCCAACGGCTCATGCGGCGTAATGTCGTTCGGACTGAAGGGCGACCGCGACACAGCAATAAAGTTTATGGACTCGCTCGAGCTTATAAACATAGCCACACACGTGGCCGACGCCCGCTCATGCGTGCTGCATCCGGCAAGCCACACACACCGCCAGCTGAGCGAACAGCAGCTGAAAGAAGCCGGCATAGCCCCCGACCTGATACGTCTGTCGATAGGTATCGAGGATGCCGACGACCTCATTGACGACCTGAAGCAGGCTCTGTCGAAAATCGACTAAAAGTTACATTTTTCATATAGCGACAACAGCGGAGGCGACATTGTAACACATGTTGCCTCCGCTTATTTTTAGCCATTAGGGGGCAAAAATGCCAATTATAATGTAAAAAAGTACAAAAAGTAAGTTTCATATATCAAATAAATTGGATTTTCCTTGGCAGTTACACAAGAAAAGACTACATTTGTCATCAAGAAAACGACACAATGTTAGTTTAACTAAAAACATATACTATGGAAGTCCAGAAAATAATGCAAGACCTGGAAATGAAGCATCCGGGCGAAAAAGAGTACTTACAAGCCGTAAGAGAAGTGTTGGAATCAATTCAAGACACTTACAATCAGCATCCTGAGTTTGAGAAAGCCAAGATTGTTGAAAGAATGGTAGAACCTGAGCGTATCATCACATTCCGTGTAACATGGGTTGACGATAAAGGTGAGGTACAGAACAACCTCGGTTACCGCGTTCAGTTCAACAGCGCTATCGGCCCGTACAAAGGCGGTTTGCGTTTCCACCCGGCTGTAAACGTATCTATGCTTAAATTCTTAGGCTTCGAGCAGACATTCAAGAATGCATTGACCACTCTGCCTATGGGTGGCGGTAAAGGTGGTTCTGATTTCAACCCGGTAGGCAAGTCTGACGCTGAAATCATGCGTTTCTGCCAGGCATTCATGCTCGAACTTTGGAAGAACATCGGTCCTGACACAGATATTCCTGCAGGTGACGTTGGTGTTGGCGGACGTGAAATCGGTTTCTTGTACGGAATGTACAAAAAGCTCGCTCGCGAATACAACACAGGTGTGTTAACAGGTAAGGGTGCTACATGGGGCGGTTCTATCCTTCGTCCTGAGGCAACCGGTTTCGGTGCTCTCTACTTCACACAGCACTTGCTCCACAAGGCTGGCAAAGACATCAAGGGTCTGACAATTGCATTGTCTGGATTCGGTAACGTAGCATGGGGTGCTGCAACAAAGGCTGTTGAACTCGGTGCAAAAGTTATCGCAATATCTGGTCCGGACGGCGTATGCGAGATACCTGAAGGCATCACAAAGGACATGATCGACTACATGTTGGTAATGCGCGCTTCTAACCGCAACCAGGTTTCTATGATGGCAGACAAATTCCCTGGCAAGGCTATATTCACTCCTGGAAAGAAAGCATGGTCTGTTAAGTGTGACCTCGCACTTCCTTGCGCATTCCAGAACGAGCTGAACGGTGACGACGCTAAAGAACTTATCGCTAACGGTACATGGTGCTGCTGCGAGGTATCTAACATGGGATGTACACCTGAAGCTATCCACGAATTCCAGTCTAACGGCATACTGTTCGCTCCTGGTAAGGCTGTTAACGCAGGTGGTGTTGCAACATCTGGTCTTGAAATGACACAGAACGCAGCTCACTTAGGATGGGCAGCTGAAGAGGTTGACGCTAAGCTCCACTTCATCATGAAGAGCATACACGAGGCTTGTGTTAAATATGGTACACAGCCCGACGGCACTATCGACTACGTTAAGGGTGCTAACATCGCAGGTTTCATGAAGGTGGCTCAGGCTATGCTCGAGCAGGGTATTATCTAATACCTTAGAGATATAAGTGATAAACAGAATAATTCTCATAATTACATTTTTATGGCTTGGCCATACTTTTCTCCCGGCACAGGAGAAAGGTATGGCCAGCTATTATTCTAACCGTCTGCATGGACGGAGGATGAGCGACGGCACAAGATACCACAGAGACAGCCTCATCTGCGCCCACAAGAAATACGAACTGGGCACCATGCTGAAGGTTACAAACATTAAAAACGGCAAAAGCGTTGTCGTGAGAGTGGCCGACAGATGCAGCGGTCATCGCATTATCGACCTGTCATACGCCGCGGCAAAGGAGATAGGCATCATAAGGGCTGGCGTGGCCATGGTCAGGGTGGAAAAATATGAAGAGGAGAAGGGCGTTCCGTTCAGAAACGAGAAAAAAATTGAGCTGCCCGAACTTGACTATGAGATAACGGAGAAGGACGACGACTTCACGCCGGAATGGATGAGAAACAGCACAGAGCAAAGCAAGACGAACAGCAAGAAAGGCAAAGAGCACAAAGGCAAGGAGCCAAAAGACAAGAAACATAAGGAAAACAAAAAGCATAAAGAACATAAGGAACATAACAAGAAGAACAAAAAACAATAGTCTGACTTATGTGTCCCGTATGCATAACGCGTGGCTTACACGGCAAAACTCGCAACGCACACGCAACAGAAAAAGTTTTTCAAAGAGAAACGTCACTCATCACATCTGCACGTAACACATTCGTATTCAACAACATACAGTGTGACGAGTTGCATTCTCAACTCATCACAACTCATCACATATTAATATTTTCAGCCACAATATGGCATAACCGAGCACGCAGCAATACAAGCAATATGTGCATACCGGCATACGTCAAGTACAAAATGCATGCCTTAAATTTCACAATAATATTCTATTCATCGAATAACAGAGCCAAGCCTCAACAGCTGTCTGCTTAACCGAAGAGATTTCACTCAAAAATCAAATACCCAATTTGGGCTTTATCAAGATATACCCTGTTTAAGTTCTTAAAATTTAGAAGAGGACATTGTCTTACCCTGAAAAAAGTTGACTCATAAATAAAATAATTATGAGGAAAAATAAATCACAAAAGGGTCAATATCTTCAAAAAGTGATAGATCTTCGCTCTTCAGGTGTAAGTTTTTTGGGAAT
>NZ_UYXY01000005.1:0-58195 GCF_900625065.1 Prevotella marseillensis
AAAAACTTACACCTGAAGAGCGAAGATCTATCACTTTTTGAAGATATTGACCCTTTTGTGATTTATTTTTCCTCATAATTATTTTATTTATGAGTCAACTTTTTTCAGGGTAAGACATTTTTTAGGAGTTAAAGCAGATTCTTTTTGGGAGTTGGAGTAGTTAAAGGAGTTATCGCTCTCTGGGGTGAGTAAGGAGTTAAAGTAATTAGTCTTGTTTATAGTAAACGTAGGGACGTACCACAGGTGCGCCCGCAGCCCGATTACGTGTAAATTTTATAGCCGGCAATATCATCTTGATGAATAATGCGGATATATTGCTGTCCCAAGGATTTGTCGGCGTTTTAATGTAACTGACAATATAACAGATGTTTATGTCTGATTATATATTGCGGAGGATTTTTTCGATAATGCGTAATTTGGACACACCTGGGGTGTGTCCTTACAGGGGTGTGTATGGTAAAAATGTGCGTATTTACGTCAACCGACGGCAGTAATAAGATGAGCCGAAGTCAATCTAAATCATGAAATTGGCTGTTTGAAGTCAACCAGAATCAGGAAACATCAACATTTTTTTGTTGCAGATGACGGATGTGATGAGTTGAAAATTCAACTCGTCACACCATAACATGTTGCCTGTCAGTAGGTTAAACCCGAATGTGATGAGTGACGAGTTTTTTTAAAAAACTTTTTGCGTTGATGACAACAGACTGCGACTTTACAGCAACCATATCCTTTTTATAATATCAGATGACACATATTGTATTGTAAAAGCATACCTTTTACGTTGCGAAAGGCCACCTTTTGCGTCCTGATATGCCACCTTTCGTGTTGCAAAAAGGCATCTTTCGTGTTGCCGTATGTGGTCTTTTGCATGATGATATGCGTCTTTTTTGTCTGCCGGATGTCGTGCAGTGTATGCCCGGCAAGTCGTGTTGTTTGCTTTGGTCGGTATCTCCGGCCGTGATGTCAGGGCGGCGTCAGTAGGTCCATTTCAGTCCGGCCATCAGGCAGCCGGGCATTCTGTTGTATCTTTCTATTGCCGAATAATATGGAGTAACAAGCGTGTTTATCCAGCTGTTGCTGTCGAGGTTCAGCACATTCTCTGCGCTCAGCTTCAGCGTAAGGCGCCTGATTTTGTATTCGGCGCTGAGTCCGAGGTCGTAAATGTCATATCTGTATGTGTCTGTCTTGCTGTGGCTGTAGGCCATGCTTGCCGTAAACTTCAGGCGGCCTGTCTTTACATACAGCTTGCCTCCGGCATCAATTCCGCTTATGCCGGTCTTTGTGCGTGATGATGCAATGTCGCTGATGCGGCGTGAGTAGCCCAGCGATACTTCGCCGTTGAACATCGAGCGGAAGTTTGACGCCACCACGGCTTTGGCCTTCAGCGACTTCAGCGTTGAGGTGTTGTCCATGCCGTTGAGCACCGATGGCGACTCCACGTAGTTTGCCATCAGGTTGATCTTTATGCTGAGAGGTATTGCCGACAGCCTTTTCTCAAGGTTTGCCATTGCGTATATGTTGTCGGCATGACTGCCGTAGGCATATGCCACGGTGCTTGTTGTGCCCTCCTGACTCACCACGGGCGTCAGCGCATGGTCCTGCCGCTGCATGTTGGCATACACGGTGAGGTAGGTCTGGCTTGCGGTGTTGTAGTTGTTATAGTTGATCGACAGGCTTGTGCCGGTCTGAAACGGCGTGTCTATGGCCGATGTCGCCGTCATTTCGTTGTACGAGTCGATCAGCGTCAGCGCGGACATCTTGGCGGTTTCGGTGCGGTTTTTGGTTCTCGACAGACTGAGCGATAGGCTGTGTGCGTTGCTGAAGTCGTAGCTCAGACTAAGCGACGGGTACACCTTAACCCTGTTTTCGCTCTGTCGGCCGGTTATGCTGCTGCGCTCCACCGTCACCGATGCGCCGGCGTTTACCTTCAGCGCGCCCTTGGTGTTGCGTGCAAATATGTTGGCGGAATATTCGTCGGTCTGTATCTTGTCCTCACCTCCCGCTGTCTGTTCCGATGTCAGCCTCAGTGTGTTCTGCTCATGCTGCTGCGACACCGATGCGTTGAGGCTGACACACTTCATCAGGTTGAGGCTGTAGCCCGCCTCAGAGCCTATGCTCAGCCGGCGTGTCGTGCGGTGCTGGCTTATGTAGAAGTTGTTGCCGCCGTTGTCTGCCGTGCCGTAGTCAACGGGCAGAAGCCGTCGGTTGGTTGTCAGCATGCTGCGGTCTTTGTCGTCGTTCCATGCAAAGTTGCCGTTGACAAACAGCAGTCCTTTGCCTGCCGACACGTTGAGCGAGACATTGCTCTCTATGTCGCGCCCGTTGTTTTTTGCCGTATTGTCATACTTGGTTCCGCTTGTTCCGCTGTTGGTGGCTGCTGTGCCGAGGCTGATGTCGGTCATGCCGGCCTTTATGTTCCAGCGCAGTTGCGCCTTGTCCGTTGGGCGCCAGTCGGCCGCCAATTTCGCCGTCAGAAAGTTTCCGCGGTTGTCGGTCGTCGATGCGCTCCTCACCAGCGTGTCGGCCGATAGGTAAGTTTCGTCTCTTTCCGTCCGGCTGTGGGTGTCAGAGTGGTTGAAGAGCAGACTGCCGTTTATCTCAAACCGGTCTGACGCCTTGTATTTCGCGTTGAGCGTGGCCATGTTGTTCATGTCCTTGCACAGGTTGTCGGGCCTGTACAGCAGCGATGTCTCCGCGCCGGATATCTTTATGCTGGTCTGTCCCGATGCCGTTACGTTGCCGCCGCTCACCATGTGGCTCAGGTAGTCGTTGAGCGAGAATACGGGTGTGCCGGTGTTGTTGCCCGACAGAATGGCCGTCAGCGAGAGCCTGTTGCCTGCACCGAGCGTAAACGACTTTGCGTTGTATTTGTCCTTGTAGCCGCCGCTTGCGTCGGCATATCCCGACAGTCGGCCCAGGCCCTTGGTCTTGATGTTCAGCGCGGTGTTGTCCCTGCGCCCGTAGTTGCTGCCCGGCGTACCGTCTTTATAGTTCTTAATTATCTCTGCTCCTGCAACAACGTCGGCGGGCATGTTCTTTATCACGAGGCCGTCAGACTCGCGCGTAAACAGGTCGCGCCCGTCTATCAGCAGCTTGTCCACGGCCTTTCCGCCGTAAGACACGTTGCCGCCTTCGCTCACGCTTACGCCCGGCAGCTTTTCAAGTATGTCGCTTACGCTGTTTTCAAAGCCGTTGCTGAAGTGGCCTGTGTCAAACTTCACGGTGTCGCCGGCCATCTTTATTCCCGTGTAAGTGCCTTTCACGACAATCTCGCTCAGTGACCTTTCGTCGTGCTCCATCACAATGTCGGTGCTTTCGGGCATGACTCTTGCCTTTACCTTGCGGTCTTTATATCCCAGACACTTTGCCTGCACCCACATGTCGCCGCCCGATTTTGGCGATATGCTGTAAGAGCCGTCCTTGCGGGTTATGGCGTAGCCCTTCATCGGCGGCGTCAGCAGGCTGTCGGAATACAGCAGCACCGTGGCGCCGGCCACGGCCTCTCCCTGCAAGTCTTTGACGTGACCGCTGATTATAGTCTGGGCATGGGCCGACATGCATATATAAAATATGATAATAAGCAAAAGTTTTCTTTTCATCGCCACAAGGCTTGGTGTGATGCGCTTAAACAATAATTTATTTCATGTATGTCACCTTGTCCGCGCTGTCTAACAGCTTTTTGTAGTTGTGGTCAACTTTTTCTGAATATTCTTCTTCAGTTATGGCCGTTCCTTCCGTAGGCTCTTTCAGTTCGATGTTGTCAACTTCCGTCATGCTTTCAAGGCTGAGAGTGTATGCAGGTGTGGTTATCCTTACCACAAGTCCGGGCAGTCCGTAATATCCGAGAGGGGCGCACGCAAAAGGAATTTCGGGCGTAAACCACGCCGTGATGCGCGGGTCTTGCCTGAGCGTTGCCTTATAGCAGGTCTTTCCGAGTACGTTTTCAGTTTTTTCCTCTACGTCCCAGTCGAGTCTGTTGGCATGTCCCTTTACAAGGTATAGCTTGTTGACGAATTCACTCTGGGTAACTTTTATGCTGTCGTCAAGGTCTACGTAAATATTCCTTTCATCAACCATAAGCGGCACTTTGTCAACACTTTCGGGCTCTTTCGTAAAAAGATATTTGTTGCCGACGGCTGTTAGCGAATATATCTTTTTGTCTTCCTGAATATCGCGTATAACCATCTTTTTTGCAATCTCATTTTCCATCTCATAAACACCCTTGTTGACCTCCATTGATGATGAATATATACATTTTATCCCTTTGGGCTGTGAAAAAGCCCAAAGGGATATGAATTGTATTGCTATTATTGTTAGAAACCTCATAATATAAATATACTTAGGTGCTTAAAACTTATTTCGTGACTATAATTTCTGTTTCGTCTTTAACGATTGTACCATTAACTCGTATTACAGTCCTTACAACCATGATAAGTAGGCCATCTTTTGTTCTTGTAGAATTTGTTTCAATATAAATGTCTGGTACGTCTTGAAGGGGTGCCTGCATTTCAAGTTCAGGTGTTGATTGGAATGCAATGTTGCTGTTTGTTGCCGAAACCGCATTAGAACCCAAAAACAATGTTGCAACAGCTAACAACGATTTTAATAAATACTTTTTCATAATTTTAAGTTTTTAATTAGTTAAACATTAAGTCTTATTAATTGTCGCAAATATAGGAAAAAATAATATAGTTTCTATTCCGAATACCTTAAAATAAATTTAATTTAACAACTTTTAGCCATGGGACGGTATCATGTTAAATATAAGTTTATACTAAAAATGTAAATAAGATAATAGTGGACTCGTATGAATAATAAAGAGTAAGAAAACGGCTGTTGTGTCATTGTTTTTTTGTAATTTTGCAGCCGCTTAGAAATTTTTTGATTATGAAGTTACTGACAAACGCCGAATTGGCAAGCCTGCTTGATAAAGATATATTCCATAAGATTTCTTCTGCCGCCGATTCGCTTAACCTCGAATGTTATGTTGTCGGCGGATATGTCCGCGACCTGTTTCTTGAAAGACCGTCGAACGATATCGACGTGGTTGTGGTGGGCAGCGGCATACAGCTTGCCGACGCACTGAAAAAGGAACTTGGGCGCAAGGCAAAGCTGTCGGTGTTCCGCAATTTCGGAACGGCACAGGTGAAATACCGCGACCTTGAGGTGGAGTTTGTCGGCGCAAGAAAGGAAAGCTATACGCACGACTCGCGCAAGCCGGTGGTTGAAGACGGCACGCTGGAGGACGACCAGAACAGGCGCGACTTTACGATAAACGCTCTTGCCGTGTGTCTTAACGGGCCGCGCTTCGGCGAGCTTGTAGATCCGTTCGACGGCATTGCCGACATGGAAGACGGCATAATACGCACGCCGCTCGACCCCGATATAACGTTCTCTGACGACCCGCTGCGCATGTTGCGCTGCATAAGGTTTGCCACTCAGCTTAACTTCTTTATCGAAGAGGAAACGTTCGACGCCCTTGAGCGCAACGCCGACCGCATAGGCATAATCAGCGGAGAGCGCATTGCCGAGGAGCTCGACAAGATAATGATGACCAAGACGCCGAGCAAGGGCTTCGTTGATCTGCAGCGCTGCGGTCTGCTTCAGCGCATACTGCCCGAGCTGGCTGCCATGGATATGGTGGAGACAAGGCAGGGAAGGGCGCACAAAAACAACTTTTATCACACGCTTGAGGTGCTCGACAACGTATGCAAGCACTCTGACAACCTGTGGCTGAGATGGGCTGCGCTGATGCACGACATAGGCAAGCCGAAGACCAAGCGATGGGACCAGAAGATAGGATGGACTTTCCATAACCATAATTATATAGGCGCAAAGATGGTGCCCGAGATATTCAGACGACTGAAACTGCCGCTCGACAGCAAGATGAAGTATGTGCAGAAGCTCGTAAACCTGCACATGCGGCCTATCGTTATTGCCGACGACGTGGTTACGGACAGTGCTGTAAGGCGACTGCTTAACGATGCCGGCGACGACATAGACGACCTGATGATGCTGTGCGAGGCAGACATAACGAGCAAGAACGAGGTGCGCAAGCGCCATTTCCTCGAGAATTTCCGCATCGTGCGCTCTAAGCTCCACGACCTGAAGGAGAAGGACTATAAGCGCCTGCTGCAGCCCTGCATCGACGGAACAGAGATAATGGAGATGTTCAACCTTAAGCCTTCGCGTGAGGTTGGCGAGCTGAAGAAGGTGCTGAAGGATGCCGTGCTTGACAACAAGGTGCCCAACGAGCGCGAGCCGCTGATGCAGCTGCTTATGGAGAAGGCACGTGAAATGGGACTTTGTCAGGATAAGGCTTGACAAAGGTGCTGTCGTTTCCGGTAGACCGGCCTTGCGCTTTGCCATGCAATGCCGGTGCTGAAGGTATCGGCTGAATGTAAATCTTTTTTATTTTTCGCAGACGTTTGGCGCCTCTACATCGCCAACGCCCGCGACGCAAAGGTATTTCTGACAGAAAACGGTCTAAAAACGATGGTTTGGTTAAGTGTCTGACGGGCAGCATTTTAATGTTTTATGCAGTATGAGTTTTCTTTTCCAAAAATGCAAAATGTGGCATCTTGCAGTGTAAAACCTATCCTTTTAGAGGTCAAAATGTCGCCTTTTGCGTTCTAATTTCACCCGTTTGTGTCTCCAAAACAGGCTGATTTTATATACGAAATCGTGCTTGATGTGAATTAATCTTAAATTGTTGGTCCTACAGCGTTGTGTGTTTTAACATATTTTTGTTATCTGTTTTCTGTTTCGTCAAAAACAAATGTCCTGATTTTTTACCGCTTTCTGTGCCGCGTGCCGGCAGCGCATTTTGTGCGAATAGCGCGATAATTATGTGGAAAGCGTTGCCATGCGCTGCGTTGCATGTATGGTTAGTTTTGTAATTATTTTTTGTTTTCAGACCTTGCGCGCCGCATTGCGTGCATAGCTTTAAATTTTGACGCGCACACTGTTCAAAATGTTTTTGTTAATGCTACTTACAGTGAATTAGAGTTAAAACACAATAATTATCATTTAACCTTAATGCAATATTCAATAATAATATGTACATTTGCATCTCGAAAACTACCGGTGTGAAAATAGTTTTCAGAATATGATATAAGCAAATTAGAAATAATAGTATAAAAATTTTAGGAAAATAGGTATGAAAAGAAACAAATTTTTATTGCTTGCATTTGCTGTTGCCGCAATGTTAACATCGTGCGGGGGCAAGCAGGGAGGAAAAATGGGCGACAATGAGTTCGCTGTGAGGACAATAGAGACGCAGACCGCGAATCTCCAGTCTTCTTATCCTGCATCTATCAAGGGCGTCCAGGACGTGGAGATCCGCCCGAAAATTTCAGGATTCATAACAAAACTTTGCGTAAGAGAAGGACAGACCGTTAAGCGCGGTCAGCTGCTGTTCGTGATTGATAACGTAACTTACGCCGCAGCAGTGCGCCAGGCTAAGGCTGCCGTTAACTCAGCCAAGGCTCAGCTCAACACAGCAACTCTTACATACGAGAATAGCCAGAAGTTGTTCAAGAACAACGTAATCGGTTCTTACGAACTGCAGTCTGCCAAGAACAGCTACGAGTCTGCTAAGGCAGCTCTTGCACAGGCTCAGGCCAACTATGTATCTGCAAAGCAGAATCTCGACTTCTGCTATGTTACAAGTCCGGCCAACGGTGTAGTAGGCGACCTGCCTTATAAAGTCGGTGCGCTTGTAAGCTCTTCTAATGCAGAGCCGCTTACAACAGTGTCTGACATTAACTCAATGCAGGTTTACTTCTCAATGACAGAGAAAGACCTCCTCGACATGACAAAGACAGCCGGCGGACTCCACGCTGCAATAAAGGATTATCCTCCTGTTAAGCTGCAGCTTGCCGACGGTACAGTATACGGACATGACGGACGCGTGGCTGCTGTCAGCGGAGTAATCGACCAGAGCACAGGTTCTGTGTCTATTCGTGCCGACTTCCCCAACCCTGAGCACCTGCTCAAGAGCGGCGGTTCAGGAAGCATCGTCGTGCCTCATGCAAGCTCTTCTGCCATCGTTGTTCCGCAGGAAGCTGTTGTACAGGTTCAGGACAGATACTTCGTTTATATCGTAGGAAAAGACAACAAGGTTAAGTATAGCGCCGTTACCGTAAACCCCAACAACGACGGTAAGAACTATATTATCGAAAGTGGTCTGAAGGCCGGCGACAAGATCGTTGTTAAGGGTGTTACCACCTTGAAGGACGGTATGCAGATAACACCGATAACAGAGGCTCAATATCAGGAGAAACTGAAGAAGACAAGCGAGATGGGCTCGCATCAGAACGACCTGAACAAACTGAAAGAAGACCTTACAAAGTAAATCAGGTCGCCGGGCTCTGTGGCGTATGCAGGCGTCAGAGTGAATGCTTATGACGCCACTTGCCCTCAGCCTTACAACCTCATAAACAAAAGTAAAACAGAAAAAACATGAGATTAGATAACTTTATAAAACGCCCGGTGCTGTCTACGGTTATCTCAATATTGACAGTCATCCTGGGTCTTATCGGATTGGTGTCGTTGCCTATAGAGCAATACCCTGACGTTGCGCCGCCAACGGTGCAGGTAAGTGCCAACTATACGGGAGCCAATGCCCAGACCGTGCTCAACTCGGTTATCGTGCCGCTTGAAGAGCAGATCAACGGTGTGGAAGGCATGACATATATGACATCTACGGCAACGAACGAAGGTTCGGCCAGAATTACGGTGTTCTTTAACCAGGGTATGAACGCCGACATGTGTCAGGTAAATGTGCAGAACCGTGTGTCGCAAGCATCAGCCCTGCTGCCGGCCGAAGTTACAAAGGCCGGTGTGACGGTTGAAAAACGACAGACTTCAACCGTGCTCCTTATGGCCATCAAGGGAGACGCAGGCAGATACGACGAGAAGTTCTTGCAGAACTATGCCGACATCAACATCATTCCTGCCGTTAAGCGTGTAAGCGGTGTAGGTGGATGTGAAGTTATGGGTGCCAAGACTTATTCAATGCGTATTTGGCTTGACCCCGTAAAGATGAAGAACTACGGCCTTATGCCGACAGATATTTCTAATGTACTTGCCGAGCAGAATATTGAGGCTGCTCCCGGTAAGTTTGGTGAGCAAAGCGACAACCAGTATGAATATACAATACGTTATAAAGGACGTTTGCAGACTCCTACCGAATTTGAGAACATGGTTATCTCAAGCGACGCAAACGGCAACACTATCCGTGTTAAGGATGTTGCACGAGTAGAGCTTGGCGGACTTTACTATAACGTTACTTCAAAGGTTAACGGTCAGCCGGCCGTCATGATGATGGTTACACAGACCGCTGGTTCTAACGCTACTCAGATTGTAAACGATATCAAGAAGGTTATCGACGAACAGCGCACTATGTTGCCTCCGGGCGTTGAGATTGTATATATGCAGGACGTTACAGAGTTCCTTTATGCATCAATGGCCGACCTTGTTCATACTCTGTTCGAGGCATTCGTGCTTGTGTTCATCGTGGTTTACTTCTTCCTGCAGGACTTCCGCTCAACACTTATTCCGCTTATCGCGGTGCCGGTGTCATTGGTCGGTACGTTCTTCTTCCTGTATGTATTTGGCTTCTCGCTCAACTTGCTTACGCTGTCTGCGTTAGTGCTTGCCATCGCGATTGTGGTCGACGACGCGATTGTGGTCGTCGAGGCCGTCCATGCTAAGCTCGACCTTGGATACAAGTCGGCACGCCAGGCCTCTATCGACGCGATGAACGAAATCTCTGGAGCCATTATTTCTATTACGCTTGTGATGTCGGCCGTGTTTATTCCTGTGTCGTTCATCGGCGGAACTTCAGGTACGTTCTACAAGGAGTTCGGTATAACGATGGCTATCTCAATCGTAATTTCGGCTATCAACGCGCTTACGCTTTCACCGGCATTGTGTGCGATATTGCTGAAGCCGAAGAACGAAGACGGCACAGTGCGTAAGATGTCAATGATTGACCGCTTCCATACTGCATTCAATGGCGCATACGGTAAGGTGCAGGACAAGTACACCAAGTGTGTCCGCAAGATTGTAGAAAAACCGGTTATCGCAATAATAGCTGTGCTCATAGGTGTTGCTGCTCTGGTAGTTACTGCTATGAACACCAAGACAGGTCTTGTGCCTGACGAGGATACTGGTACTGTATTCTGTACAGTGTCAACGCCTCCTGGAACCAGTCTTGAGAAGACCAACCTCGTTATGGATCAGGTTGACTCCATGCTTACTACCAACCCGGCCATCGAGAACATCCTCCGTATCACCGGTTATAACTTCATTTCAGGACAAGGTTCAAACCAGGGTACGTTCATTGTCAAGCTGAAGTCATTTGAGGACCGTGACAAAGAAGAAGGATTCATGAAGTATTTCGATGTACACAGCATGGGTTCTAAGATGGTGCTCGGAATGATTTACAAGCAGACTGCTTCAATCAAGGGTGCACAGATTTTGGCCTTCCAACCGCCTATGGTGCAGGGATTCTCTGCAACCAACGGTTTGACATTCTCTATGCTCGACCGTACCGGTGGTGACGTGAATGCGTTCTTTAACATTACTCAGAAGTTCCTTGCAGAACTCAACCAGCGTCCTGAGATAGCTACGGCTATGACGTCATACAACTCTCAGTATCCGCAGTATATGATTGATGTTAATGTTGCAAAATGTAAGCAGAGCGGCATCGACCCGAACACAGTGCTTACTGCAATGCAGGGATACTACGGAGGTCTGTATTCTTCAAACTTCAACTCATTCGGTAAGCTTTATCGTGTAATGATTCAGGCCGATCCGAAGATGCGTGAGGACATCAAGAGTATGAACAATGTATATGTAAGAACTGCAAGCGGCATGGCTCCTATCAACGAGTTTGTAACAATGACCAAGGTTTACGGACCTCAGGAGATTGCACGTTTCAACCTCTTCACATCTATTGACATCAACGCCACGGCAGCAGACGGCTACTCTTCTGGTGACGCTATCCGTGCCATCGACGAAGTGGCTAAGCAGACTCTGCCTACAGGATATGGTTACGAGTTCTCTGGTCTGACACGTTCAGAGCAGGAGTCGAGCAGCTCTACGATGATTATCTTCGCACTCTGTCTGACATTCGTTTACCTTATCTTGAGTGCACAGTATGAGAGCTATCTCGTTCCGCTGTCAGTAATCCTTTCTATTCCGTTCGGTATTGCCGGAGCGTTCGTCTTCACAGACTTGTTCGGAAAGAACAACGACATCTACATGCAGATTGCGTTGATTATGCTTATCGGACTTTTGGCCAAGAACGCCATCCTTATCGTGCAGTTCGCCCTTGAGCGCCGCCGCACCGGTATGGCATTGTCGTGGGCATCAGTTCTCGGTGCAAGCGCCCGTCTGCGTCCTATCTTGATGACCTCGTTGGCTATGATTATCGGTCTTGCTCCGTTGCTCATCCCGATTGGTGTAGGATACAACGGAAACATGACCCTTGGTGCAGCCGCTATCGGAGGTATGCTTATCGGTATGGTCTGCCAGCTTCTGGTTGTGCCTGCTCTGTTCTATATCTTCCAATATCTGCAGGAGAAGATCAGACCGCTCGAGTTTGAAGACGAGGTTACTTCTGTCGATACAGAGTTGTTACAGTACACACGTCCTGTTGAAATGCTGAAAAATGATGATAAAAATGAAAAAGAATAATATATTGATAATGATTTCTGCGGCTGCTCTTTTAAGCAGCTGCGGAATCTACAACAAGTATGAGCGCCCGGAAGTGAACACCACGGGACTTGTACGCGATGTAGCTTCTGCCACAGACACTCTGGCTGTAACAGACACCACAAGCTTCGGCAACCTGCCTTGGCGCAGCGTGTTCACTGATCCGCAGTTGCAGTCTATCATAGAGAAAGGTCTTGCCAATAACACCGACATGCTCAACGCCGCGTTGAACGTCAAGATGGTTGAGGCTCAGCTCACTGCTGCAAAGCTGGCTTTTGTGCCTTCGTTCACATTCTCACCGCAGGGAACCATCAGTTCTTGGGACGGAAGCAAGGCCACAAAGACCTACTCGCTGCCCATCAACGCAAGCTGGAGCATCGACCTGTTCGGCAATCTGCTCAACCAGAAGCGCAGCGCACAGATGGCACTGCTCGCCACAAAAGACTATCAGCTCGTCGTTAAGACAAATCTCATTGCTAACATAGCCAACATGTATTACACGCTGATGATGCTCGACAAGCAGCTTGAGATTGTCGACAACATGACCGGCCTGACAAAGGATACATGGGACATGATGAAACTGCAGAAGGAGCTTGGCAACACTAAGGAGACAAGCGTGCAGAGTGCTGAGGCCAACTACTATTCAGTGCTTGCACAGGCTGCCGACCTGAAGCGCCAGATACGCGAGACCGAGAACTCGCTCTCGCTGCTGATAGGCCAGCAGGCGCAGACCATCGGTCGCGGCAAGCTCGACAACCAGTCGCTTCCTTCTGAGTTCAGCACGGGCATAGGCATACAGATGCTCAACAACCGTCCTGACGTGCATTATGCCGAGATGACTCTCGCACAGTGCTTCTACGACGTGCAGACAGCCCGCTCTAAGTTTTATCCTAACATAACGATAAGCGCCTCAGGAGCATTCACCAACAGCTCAGGTGCCGGCATCGTCAATCCCGGCAAGTGGCTGCTCAGCGCAGTCGGCAGTCTTGTTCAGCCGATATTCATGAACGGTCAGCTCGTGGCAGGTCTGAAGGTGGCCAAGGCTCAGCAGGAGCAGGCATACAACACATGGCAGAATGCCGTTCTGTCTGCAGGCAGCGAGGTAAGCAATGCCCTGGTGCTGTATAATTCTTCAGATGAGAAGAGCAAGCTGGAGCAGAAGCAGATAGAGAGCCTTACCAAGAACGTTGAATACACCAAAGACCTCTTTGCTATGGGCAACAGCACATACCTCGAGGTTATCAGTGCCCAGCAGTCACTGCTTAACGCGGAGCTGGCTAAGGTACAGGACGACTTCTATAAGATGCAGGCCGTTGTAAATCTTTATTACGCGCTCGGCGGCGGCAGAGATTAAGTTTCTTAAGTCATTGCCGGCGCTGTGCCGATGCTGACAGCACGATGACATTGCGCCGGGATGATGACGGTTATAACATAAATTAGAATTGATAATATGATTAGTCCTAAAGCAGAAATAGATCCTAAAGCAAAAATCGGAAAGAATGTTACTATCTATCCGTTTGCTTATATAGAAGGCGATGTTGAGATCGGTGACGACTGCGTCATCTATCCTTACGTCAGCATAATGAACGGTACCCGCCTGGGACGCGGCAACAAGGTGTTCCAGAACACTGTGCTTGGAGCTGTTCCTCAAGACTTCAACTATAAGGGTGACCCTTCTCATCTTATTATCGGAAACGGCAACATCATACGCGAGAATGTCGTTATCAACCGTGCTACGTTCAGCGACGGCAAGACCGTGATAGGCAACAACAACTTCCTTATGGAAGGCGTTCACGTGTCTCACGACACAAAGATTGGCAACGGCTGCGTGTTCGGATATGGTACGAAGATTGCCGGCGACTGCGTCATAGAGGATGCTGTGATATTCTCTTCTGGCGTTATTGCCAATCCGGGAGCACGTGTGGGCAAGGCGTCTATGGTGCAGAGCGGATGCCGCTTCAGCAAGGATGTTCCTCCGTATATCGTGGCAAGCGATAATCCGGTGAAGTATGGTGGCGTCAATACCACTATCCTTAACAACCATGGCGTTTCAGAGAAGGTGCAGAGCCATATCGCCAATGCATACCGTCTGGTGTTCCATGGTCAGACCAGTGTGTTTGATGCCGTATTGCAGATTAAGGAACAGGTACCTGATGGCGAAGAGATACGCCACATTATTGAGTTCATTAACGGAACAAAATTGGGTATAATCAGTAAATTATAATGATTTCTAAGTTTATATCATTTTAGGTTTATCATTCGTGGGACTGACCGTGAGGTTCGTCCCACTTTCTTTTTATCCCGAATCCTAAAGACAGATTTGGGTTTAAGCAGAATATATGCGGAGATGGATGATTTCTTTGCCCTGCTGCCGGTGGCGACAACATATTAGGCATATAGGCGAAAGGGCACATATTGCATTGCAAAAGACGGCAAAATGGAGACTAAAACACGGCCTATCGCACCATGAAAGGTATGCTTTTATGCAGGATGATGACATAAAAAGTTTTTCTTAAAAACTCAT
Source organism: Prevotella marseillensis (assembly GCF_900625065.1). Lineage (NCBI taxonomy): Bacteria > Pseudomonadati > Bacteroidota > Bacteroidia > Bacteroidales > Prevotellaceae > Prevotella > Prevotella marseillensis. Next base: position 14,252 of record NZ_UYXY01000005.1, read on the forward strand.
CACTCGTCACAATGCCACATAAGTCCTTGACAGACAAATGTTTATAGCGTGACGAGTTGCCGCTCCAACTCGTCACATCCAGACTGAAGATGCCATTTTAGCCGAACTTAACAAGGAAAATACCTGCTTGAAGTCAACAAAAATCGGGAAACAAATAATGTTTTGTCCTTTATTGAGCATGATGTGATGAGTTGAAACTGTAACTCGTCACACCGTAACATCTTGCTTGTCAGTGCGTTATGGCCGTATGTGACGAGTGATGAGTTTTTTATGAAAATATTTATACAACAAATTCCTTTTACCCTTTCTGATTTCGGTTGACTTCAAATAGACCTTTCACGGATTAAAGTTTACTCCGTTTAGATTTAAGGCTGTTATTGTCATGCTTGTTTCCTGCCTGTATGGCAACAAGCCGCTATCGGCAGACATAGATGTTAAGTTCGGGGCATCTAGATCTATGCGTAGGGCGAGCAGGCAGATGCCGAAAGCCTGTATTATTTAATGCCGTAAGGCCTTTGTCTGAAACTTATGGCAGTGAAACAGGAGGCAGTGTATATAAAAGCACACTCCCTGTTGCTGTTATGGCAGGCAACAGGGAGTGCGTATTTTATGTTTCTTGTGCAAAAGATTATTTTCTCATAAATTCTTTTATGCTTTCCTCAGGAATACCGAAGTTAAAGTTGTCGGTAGTACCCAGCTTGGCGAAGTTTACGGCCACCAGATTGCCGTATTCGTCAATCACGGGGCTGCCGCTTGAGCCCTGCAGCGTAGGTATGCTGTAGAGCAGGCGCTGGCCGTCAGACAGCTGCGTAACCTTGCCGCTCGTCATCTGCACCTTTATGCCCTGCTTGGTGTTGGCAAGCACAAGTCCGGCGTTATATCCTATCATATACAGCTGCTGGTCTATTTTCAGCTTGTCGTCGTCGCTGCTTGAGAAGAGGGTTGCCAGCTTGTCGGTGAACGAACGCTCAGAGTCGTCGCCTTTCAGTTTAAATATATATGTATTTTCAGGCGTCTTCTTGTTCTTTAGCTGTATCAGCGCGAGGTCGATGTTCTCTTTGTCAGATGTACGTACCACCACGCACGGATTCTTTATTATGAAGTCGCTTTCGCTGGTTACGTATGTGTTGTTGTAGGCAATGCCCAGTTCCGATATAGTCCTTATCTTAATGCCCTCAGGGTCAATGTTGTCGTCGATGCCTTCGCGCGACTGCTTCAGTGCCGTAAACTGCTCGCTCAGTTCTGCCTGTTGCGCGTTTATCTGTGCCAGCCTTTCCTGGTCGGTGTGTATAAATCCGTAGAAGTCGAAGTAAGAGCAGCTGCTCTTCTGGCTCTCCAGCTGGTCATACTGCTGCGACAGTTCCGCCATCTGCTCAGTGAAAAACTGCTTCAGCGTCTTCATGAATCTTATCATGCTGCGGCGTGCCGTCACGGCGTCGATGTCGGGCTGTGCCACGTGGCGGTTGGTCATCAGCGTGCCCTCCTTGTCGATGAAGAATGCCGTACCCGTTATCATGTTGCGGTCTTTCTTGGCTTCCTCAGCGTCGGCCGTCAGTCCGGTTATGTCGCCGTCTTCGTCAAGTCCCTTGAAGTAAAGCGAGTTGCCGTTAGGAAGCTGCACCTCATAGTAAAACTCGTTTAACACCACTACCACACCCGAAGATGTCTCCTTGAACAGCTCTTCGGCAGATTTCTTGTTGCTGCATCCTGCAAATAATATCAGGATAAGGCTTAGCGTGAATAATTTTTTCATAATAAAGGCGTTTTCTTTTTCAACTTGTTTTGCCGCCTTTTGCAGCGGGCAGGAACGTATTTAAATGTTTTTTATGGTGAGCAAAGTTAACAAAAATGTCAGTATTTTAAAAATTATTATCAATAAAATTGTGCTACATGCCAAAACTTGTCCGGCTTAGCCATGTCAGTGTTTATCGTTGGTTTACACAAATGCATTGTCTGCTTGGTTTTCCGCCAATATCATGCTTCCGCCAGAGCATCTGCCTTATTCATATTCCTTTATAACCAGATGCCTCGGCAGCGTTATCACCTTTAGCCGCTTGAACCACACTCTTGCCGAATTGTTGAAGTAGCGCGTTACGTGGCTGCTTATCATGTAGTATTTTAGCGCATACTCGTCCATGTGTTCGGCAAATGCGGCCTTTATCCTTGAGCATTTCTCGTTTATGGCGTTGTCCGTTGGATTCACCAGCCTGCTCACAGTCTCGTTTATCTTTTCTATGTCCAGGCTGCCGTTGGTCGTGGCCTTATACAGGCGCGTTATTTCCTCGCTGTGGTCGACGAGGTCTTTAAACTCAACACCTTCGGGATGATTAAGGAAGAACAGATAGAGAGCCTTGTGCACGGGCGTCATAATAACCTCTTTGCCGTAGTCTGTCAGTATGAAGTGGTAGTCGCTTGTAATTCTCAGCCGGCTCAGGCTCGTTTTGGCTGCCTCTATGCGCAGTTCTTCCAGCACAGGCACCGATATGGCACGCAGAAGCAGGTCTGTGCGTCCCATGCGCTGCAGTTCTATTACCATTTTCTTCACCTCATTAGCAATAGCCTGCGCTTTGTCGTTGTTTGTTTCCATGTCATTCACACTGCAAAAATACTTTAATATTTTTATTGTGTAATAATTTTTTTCGGCATTTTTATCTCTGCAAGCCTTGCGCTCTGCTGCGCCTTATATAAAAGATGATTATCTTTGCTGTCGCAAAACACAAGGCATATGGAAGAAAGAAAGTTTGGTACGATAGATTTTGGCGAACCTGTAGACCTGTCGCAGAACATCATCAAGGTTGTCGGCGTGGGCGGCGGTGGCTGCAATGCCGTTCAGAACATGTATGAAGAAGGCATCGACGGCATAAGCTTTGCCGTGTGCAACACCGACAGTCAGCCGCTTGCAAGGTCGGCCGTTCCCGTTAAGCTGCTTCTCGGCAAGCGCGGTCTCGGCGTAGGCGGAGTGCCCGAAAAGGGACGCGAGGAGGCCGAGTCGAGCCTTGAACAGATAAAGAGCCTGTTTGCAGACGAGACAGAGATGGTGTTCGTAACGGCCGGAATGGGTGGCGGCACCGGCACGGGTGCAGCCCCGGTGGTGGCCGGTGTGGCGCGCTCTATGGGTCTTCTTACGATAGGCGTGGTTACCATTCCTTTCTTTTTTGAGAAAGAGAAAAAGATAATAAAGGCCCTTAAGGGCGTTGAGGAGATGCGCAAGAATGTTGATGCGCTGCTCATAGTGAACAACGAAAGCCTGTGCGACGTTTATGCCGACTCGAAGATTCCGGTGAAGGAGGCATTCAAGTATGCCGACAACGTGCTGTGCAATGCCGTTAAGAGCATAGCCGAACTGATAACCGTTGAAGGCAACATAAACCTTGACTTCTGCGATGTGGAGTCGACAATGAAGAACGGGGGCGAAGCCATCATGGCCATCGGGCGTGCCGGCGGCGAGCGCAGGGTAGAGAAAGCCATATTCAATGCGCTCGACTCACCTCTGCTTTACGGAAACGACGTGAGCAAGGCCAAGCGCATACTGCTGAATATATACACCAGCGAGGAGCATCCCCTGCTTGTCAATGAGCTTGAGGAGATTGATGCATTTATGGACAAGCTTTGGCATAACCTTGACGTTATATGGGGTGTTTCAGACGACAATTCGCTGGGTGAAGATGCCAAGATTGCCATCCTTGCAACGGGCATGGACGACGAAAGCTGTGATTTCTGCCGCACGGAGACAGAGCGCCAGTATTCAGACGATGAGCATTATCATGAGTTAATAAAGAAACTGTATAAGCCTAAGAACAGCAAAATGCGCAGGCCGTATCATGTGCCGGTGGCTGATGTTGCTGAGGCTGATTCGCCGTCAGACGCCATTCTGCCTGATAATGGAGCAGGGACGGATAGCGAGAATACGGATATGCCGGGCACGATACAGCTTGAAGTAAAGCCATGTGATGAAGAAGCCGTAAAGCCTGCTGCCGAGTCTGTTGTTGATCAGGTAGAAGAAGCGGTGCATGTAGGCTGTGCAGAGCCGGTCGTAGAGCATAATGACAACGAACAGCAGATAACGGCAATAGACTTAAAAGGTGTTGAGCCCGGTGTTGATACGCCACAGCGAAGGACCGTGAAGGGCATTGTTGACAAAATAGCAGGAATCATTAACAACATCCTGAAAGAGTAGTCTGCCCGCAAATAATATAATATTGATGCATTGCTAAATTGTAAATGCCGCCAGATAAGGCTTGAATTAAGGGCCTGTCTGGCGGCATTTATGCTATTTTTATGCTGTATATGATTTTCCGTAAGAACTGATCTGGCTGCATCCTTCTGCTTTCTGCCTTCATGCTTTTTTGCCGTTGGCTCTTCTTCATTTACACTTTTGCCTCGCTGTCTGACGTCATGCCTTGGCCATTCGCTTTTTGAGCCTTTTATACACAATCACTACAGCCGGCACAAGGAACAGGTCGGCGGCTATCCATGCCGTAGGGTCGCCGTAGCATACGCCAAGGAACAAGAATGCCGGAACCAGCCACAGACTCACGCCGCAGCGGGCTATCATCTCCATTACGCCTGAAAGCATTGACAGATTAGAGAAGCCTAAGCCTTGCAGACTGTAGCGGAATATGGTGAGAATGCCGAGAACGGGGAAGAAATAGCTTGATATTCGCATGTACATTGCTGCGTTTGATATAATTTCGCTTTCGGTGGATTTTACGAACATCAGCATCATCTCGTCGGCAAAAAGCCCGATGACAATGAGGGTAAACACAAAATAAACGAGCATGATCTTTACTGCCGAAGTCATTCCGAGTTTTATTCTCTCCAGCTTGCGTGCGCCTATGTTCTGTCCGCAATATGTGGCCATGGCCACCCCGATATTCTCAAACACACACGTGAACAGATACTTCACGCGCATTGCCGCCGTAAACGAAGCCACGTAGACCGTGCCAAGGGCATTATTGGCACTTTGCAGCATTATGGTGCCGATGGCTGTGATGGAGAACTGAAGCCCCATGGGTATGCCGTTGTTGAGCAGCTTTCCCACCATCTTATCGTTGTATGCGCGCTCGTGTCCCTGCGGGATGAGTATGCGCATGCGCTTCTTTATGTATAGCGCGCACAGTGCCGAGGCAAATATTTGCGACAGCATGGTGGCGATGCCTGCGCCCTCAACGCCCATGCCGAAGGCGATGATGAGCAGAAAGTCGAGCAGGATGTTGACCACCGAAGAGGCTATCAGAAAGTAGAATGGCTGCTTGGAGTCGCCCAGGGCACGGATGAATCCCGACAGGATGTTATACGCTATGGTGAACGGTATGGCCAGAAAGTTGAGCATTAGGAACAGCCATGCGTCGTGGAATATGTCGGCCGGCGTGTTGACTATCTTCAGTATGCGCTCGCAGAATATGCATGTTATCACGGTTATCACCACGGCTATCACAGCCGCTATGCGCAGGGCATTGCTCACGTAGGCACGCATCTTTGAGTAGTCTTTGGCCCCGAACTCCTGTGCCACTGGTATGGCGAAGCCTGCGCACGAGCCGTTGCAGAAGCCCATTATCAGAAACATTATTGAAGAAGACGCACCTACGGCAGCCAGGGCGTTTACGCCTATAAACTGACCTACGATGGCTGCGTCGATTATTAGATACATCTGTTGCAGTATGTAGCCGCAAATCAGCGGCACCGCAAAGTGTATGATGTCGCGCGTGGGCGAGCCCACGGTCATGTCGTTAATGTTAGCCATAATTCTGTTATCCTTTTTTCGGGGTGCAAAATTATGCAAAAATAAGGAACTGCCGATTACTTTTCGGGTTAAAGTAGTTAAAAGGCTTGTGCCATCATGATAAAAGGCAAGTGTATGGCTTTGCCTTAACGGTGTTTCTGATATATTCGTTTTAAATAATCAGGCGACATTCCTGTCTGAATGAAAGCAGCGGAATGTCGCCTGGTATAGGTGTTGTAGGCTGTTCGTTAATAAGACGCCGTACAGTTTATAGCTGTTTGATAAAACAAGTTAGGCGTATAATTTAAAGCACGTCGAGAGGAGACCTTTTCATCACGAGCGGATAGCGTTCAGGATGTTTCAGGCAGTCTATTTCGAGGTCGACATCCAGTTCCGGCCATTCTATTGCGTTTTTTCCTGCCATTCTGACGTTGAGCGCGCTGCTTATTCGTGCATTGCGAAGCCATGGAACGCGATTGTACGACACAAAGTAGTCGTTGCCCAAGACGGACAGCATCATCCCCTGAGAGTTAATCATCAAGACGCTTACCGATGTGTTCTTCAAATTGTCGTTTAAATTCGTTTCCATATTTCAATACAATTTTAGTGATATTTTTTATTTCTTTGTCGCTGAACCCATAGTTGTTTGCCAGCGTTATGTTGGGTTCCAGCCAAAATTTAGCTTCGTTTTCGGCTTTTATTACATGGACATGCTTCCGTTCTTCCTCGTTGGAATATATCTTGAAGACAAATCCATTTTCCTCTTTAAACTTTGGACTCATACGCCATTTCTTTGTTTACTAAGTAAAGAATATTTTGCGTAAATGCAAGATAATCAGAAACTTTTGCCCATAAACTTATCATGCTTTTCTGCATCATATCCTTTTGTGTTATATGCGAGGCGTTGTATGCCTGTGTCTTGTCCCTTCGTTAATAAGATGCCGTGCAGCTTATTCCTGCCTCAATAACCCTGTCGCGTATGGCGTCGAGAGTCTCGTGAGATGCTTTCAGCAGGTCGTGGTCTGGTGTCTCGCGGTCGATGGTGTATATCATAACCTGTTGTGGCTTGATATCTTTCAATGCCTCGAGCCACGGACCAACATATTTTTCTCCCGTGTTGTCGACGTCTTCGCTGCCGGTCTTGCCGCGCATGAACATCGTCTGAACAATCACATGGCCGTTGAACGACTTCATGGTCTCTATGATTTTCTTTACGTCGTAGGTCTTGCTGACGGGACGGTCCACCTTATTAATATAGTCAGGGTCAACAGTGTCGAGCTTCAGGATGTTGTTGTCCACCTTCAGCAGTGCTGCGTGTACTTCCGGTCTGTCTGCCATTGTGGTGTTGCTCAGCACCGACACTTTGGCCTTGGGGCAATATTTGTCGCGCAGCTCTATGGTGTCGTCTATTATTCCGGCGAAGTGCGGATGCGCCGTAGGTTCGCCGTTGCCTGCAAACGTAAGCACGTCGGGCAACTGTCCTTCGGCCTTCATCTCTTTGAGTTTTGCCTCAAGCTTCTCTGCAACCTCCTCGCGTGTGGGGCGGCGCAGCTTAGGACGATGGTCGGCATTAAAGCCGCATTCACAATAAATACAGTCAAATGTGCAGACCTTACCGTCTGCCGGCATAAGGTTTATGCCTAGCGAAATGCCGAGACGGCGGCTGTGAACCGGGCCGAATATCGGCGATGGATATATTACTGTGCTCATATATGCAAAGATAGTGTAACCTTTGGTAATAACAAAATAAAAAGCCGTTAAGTCAGCTTTTATTTTTCTTTTGTCAATATCCTGCCACATTTGCCGTGCCTTTCTTGGCATCTGTTGCTGCTTAAAGTGGCTATGCCGCGTTGCTGAAGAAATAGTTATATTATCTTCTTGTGCAGGGCGTCTGCCTGCATGCAGCCGTTGTTGCGGGCAGCGCGTTGCAGAAACTGTATGCTGTGTATGCGGAAATAAATTTTGTATATGTCTCTTTGAAAGCATTATTGCGGTTTTATATGTCAATATGATATTTAAGAAATGTACGTTTTGCGGCTCGTTCTAGAATGGCAAATAGCCTCCTGCCATGCAGAAACAGGCATATTAAAGTCTGAAATCAAGCCTTTTACATTGCAAAACATGGCCTTTTGCATTTCAGAAAGCATTGTTTTGCAATGCGAAATGCATAGGATTACATGCCGAAATACGGCCTTTTATGCTGCGAATGTAGTATATTTCTTCTTTTATAGGCGTGTGTTCGCTGCACACTTTGCCAAAATAAGCTCTTAACCTGCTGATTGCCAAGCTATAGTCTTTGCACACTTCTGCCTGCGATATTTGCGTCCAGAGATAAATAATTTTATAATTCCGCAGTATGGAAGCCTTTGCGTAAATCAGAAAGAAAGTCTAATTAGGCAATGCTTCTCAAAATGTCATGTCGTATAGCTCTGCATACGGCTATATAATAGCCATAATGCTGTTAATAGTCGTTAAACTGTTGTGAGTGAGAATATTTTTTTGTTACTTTGCACCAAATTAGGTGTGTTATAGCCACAAAATAATGGGTAAAAAAAGAAACAAGACCCGCGTCCGCCACGGACTGCAGGGCATAACTTTATGTATAAGCACCGCGTTGGTGCTGATTTTGTTAGGAATGGTAGTGTTCTCCGTTTTCACGGCGCACAATCTTTCAGCGTATGTGAAAGAAAACCTCACAGTTACGATGATGCTTGGCGAGGATATAACTAATCCGGAGGCACGGCAGTTGTGCAACGACTTGAAGAAACGCCCTTACATAAGTCATCTGACATATATAAGCAAGGAGCAGGCCCTGAAGGAACAGACCGAGGCCATGGGCACGGACCCGAGCGAGTTCTTGGGCACCAATCCGTTTGTCGCTTCGATAGAGCTGCAGCTCAAGGCGCAGTATGCCAACAGCGACTCGCTGAAATGGATATCGAAAGACCTGAAGCGCGACTCTAAGGTTACTGACATAACTTATCCGCAGGACCTCATGGACAGCGTGAACACCAACCTGCAGAAAATCAACCTGGTGTTGCTCGTGCTGGCCGTGTTGCTCACGTGCGTGTCGTTCTCGCTTATCAACAACACCGTAAAGCTTGGCGTATATGCGCGCCGCTTTACTATTCATACCATGAAGCTCGTCGGAGCCTCATGGGGATTCATCCGCAGACCTTTCCTCTGTAATGCCATCGGCATAGGACTTCTGGCAGCAGTCATAGCCAACCTCGTGCTTGGCGGAGGCATATATGCCCTGTATACATACGAGCCCGGAGTGCTCACTGTTATCACATGGCAGGTGATGGCCGTTACGGGAGGTTCGGTGTTCGTGTTCGGCATCGTCATCACGCTGCTGTGCGCATTCGTGTCGGTCAACAAATTCCTCAGGATGAAGGCCGGCGACCTGTATAAAATATAAAGTGAATGCTGTTTTTCAGAGGCTGCTTCACGTGGCCCAAGTGGACGGAAAGTTTGTTACACAACAAAAATATAAAACTATAAAATGGACAGAAAGAATTTAGCTTTTGACCGCATGAACTTCATTCTCCTTGCTGTGGGAATGGTAGTTGTCATCATCGGTTTTATCCTTATGAGCGGCGGTGGTACCGACGACAACACGTTTAATCCGGAAATATTCAGCGCAATGCGCATAAAGGTTGCCCCGGTGATATGCTTCATAGGCTTTGTGTCGATGGTATATGCCATAATGCGCAAGCCGAAGGATAACGGAACTGAAAACGAGATTGAATTGGACAACGAAGAGCAAAAACTATAATAAATGGATCTTTTACAGACTATAATTATTGCAATCGTCGAGGGACTCACTGAGTTTCTGCCTGTGTCTTCAACCGGACACATGATTATCGCTCAGGGACTTCTTGGAGTGGAGAGCACTCCTTTTGTAAAGGCGTTCACTGTTATCATACAGTTTGGAGCCATCTTGTCTGTGATATGTCTTTACTGGCGCCGCTTCTTCTATCCTGAGGCGGTTCAGACCGGAACGTCTTACTGGAAGGCCATGTATGACTTTTATGCCCGTCTTGTTGTCGGCGTGCTGCCGGCAGTGGTGCTGGGCTTGGCTTTCAACGACTTCATAGAGTCTAATCTTGGCAACGTTACGCTCGTAGCCGTCATGCTTATAGTTGGAGGTGTGTTCATGCTGTTCTGCGATAAACTTTTCGGCAACGGCTCAGAGGACACCAAACTTACATATCGCCGTGCATTCATAATAGGCCTTATCCAGTGCATATCAATGATTCCGGGCGTGTCGCGTTCAATGTCGACTATAGTCGGCGGTATGTCGCAGAAGCTGACTCGCAAGGCTGCGGCTGAGTTTTCGTTCTTCCTCGCCGTTCCGACAATGTTCGGAGCCACGTGTCTCGAAACCTACAAGCTGATAAGTCATGGCGATGGTTCGCTCCTTGCAACCGGAAATAATCTTGAGATGCTTATCGTAGGTTCTGTGGTGGCGTTCATCGTAGCCATTCTTGCGATAAAGTTCTTTATTAATTATGTAACAAAATATGGTTTCGCAGCTTTCGGCTGGTATCGTATAGTAGTAGGAATCATAATATTAATCTGCATGCTTTGTGGCGTTGACATGAAGATGGCAGACTGAGAAGTGTATGAATTTTACCGAAGGAGAGATAGTATGCATCAACAAGCCCTATCGCATGTCGAGCTTCGGCGCGCTTGCGAGGGTTCGTTATCTTATATCACAGCGTCTTGGAGTAAAGCGCGTAAAGACTGGTCATGCAGGTACGCTCGACCCTCTGGCCACAGGAGTCTTGATACTCTGCACGGGCCGTGCCACCAAGCGCATTGACGAATTGCAGGCCCATACAAAGGAATATACGGCCACGCTGCAGCTGGGTGCAACCACGGCAAGCTATGACATGGAGCATCCCGTGGACGCAACTTATCCCACAGAGCACATCACGCGCGAGCTGATAGAGACCACGCTGCCCAAGTTTGTGGGCGAGATACAGCAGGTGCCGCCTGCTTATTCAGCCTGCAAGGTCAACGGCGACCGCGCATACAAGCTTATGCGCAAGGGCCGCGACGTGGAGCTTAAGCCGAAGACTCTGCGCATCAACGAGATAGAACTGCTCTGGTTCGACCCAGAAAAGATGCAGATGAGCATCAGGGTGGTGTGCGGCAAGGGCACATACATAAGGGCGCTGGCGCGCGACATAGGCGAGGCACTTAATAGCGGAGCCTATCTTACGGCACTATGCCGCACGCGTGTGGGCGACATACGCATAGAAGACTGTATAAAGCTCGACGATGTTCCGGCGTGGCTTGAGCAGCAAACAATAGAAGATAAATTAACCGAGAATATTTAAGATATGAAACTGTCACAATTTAAGTTTAAACTCCCTGAAGAGCTGATAGCCCTTAATCCGCCATATCACCGTGACGAGTGCAGGCTTATGGTGGTGCACCGGGTGTCTCAGAAAATAGAGATGTACAAGAAAGACGAGAATGGTGAGCCGTTGAAAGACAAGGACGGCAACCCCGAGTATCTCGACTTCCGCAATGTTCTTGACTATTTTGATGAGGGCGACGCGTTCATATTCAACGATACAAAAGTTTTTCCCGCACGTCTGTACGGCACAAAAGAGAAGACCGACGCTAAGATAGAGGTGTTCCTTCTGCGTGAACTTAACGAGGAGATGCGTTTGTGGGACGTTCTGGTTGAGCCGGCCCGCAAGATACGTATCGGCAACAAACTGTTCTTTGACGAGAGCGGAAGCATGGTGGCCGAGGTTATCGACAACACTACAAGCCGCGGACGCACGCTGCGTTTCCTTTACGACTGTCCTCACGATGAGTTCAAGCACGACCTCTACGCACTCGGAGAGGCTCCGCTGCCGCATTATATCGTAGACCGCCGTCCGGCAACACCTGAAGACATAGACGACTTCCAGTGTATCTTTGCCAAGAACGAAGGTGCTGTTACGGCTCCTGCCTCTGGTCTGCATTTCAGCCGTGAGATGATGAAGCGTATGGAGATTAAAGGTATCGACTTCGCATTTATCACTCTCCACTGCGCTTTGGGCAACTTCCACGACATTGAGGTTGAAGACCTCACCAAGCATAAGATGGACTCAGAGCAGATGTTTATTAGTGCGGAGGCATGCAAGACGGTTAACAATGCCAAGCTTGCAGGACATCATGTTTGCGCCGTAGGCACAAGCGTGATCAAGGCCACTGAGACGGCTGTGGGTACAGACAAGATGCTGAAAGAATATGAAGGATGGACTAACAAGTTTATCTTCCCGCCTTATGAGTTTGGCGTAGCCGACTCTATGATAGCCAACTTCTATCATCCGATGTCAACGCTGCTTATGTCAACTGCTGCTTTCGGCGGTTATGACGTCGTGATGGAGGCCTACAACCTGGCCGTGAAGAACGGATATAAGTTCGGATGCTACGGTGACGCAATGCTCATCGTAAACGACTGATAAATAAGAAGTAAGGATTAAGAAGTGAGAGGTCTTGCCGCAAAGGCATCTTTTCTTGTTTCTTAATTCTTACTTTCCAATTCTAAACTTTTTATTTCTTAATCCTTAATTCTTGCTTCCTAATTGCATACGGTTTATTTTTCTCTTGGCACAAATTTAGGCGACCGCAAACATAACGTAAGGCGTGCCGTTGATCTTATCGGTGAACACATTGGTAGGGTAGAGCGTGTTTCGTCTCTTTACGAAACCGAGCCGTGGGGCTTTTCTTCAGACAATATGTTTGTCAATGCAGCTGTATGCGTGTCTACTCAGCTGAGTCCGCGTGCCGTATTGGAAGCTACGCAGGCCATAGAGCGTGACATGGGGCGCACGGTAAAGTCGGTAAACGGCCAGTATCACGACCGTATAATAGACATCGACATTCTTCTTTATGATGATGTAAAGGTGGATGAGCCTGATTTAAAGATACCGCATCCGCTTATGCATGAGCGCGACTTTGTTATGAAGCCGCTGCGCGAGATTCTCGGATGAGCAGGCATAGCCGGGTCATCATACAAACACACATTATTATAATAACCGCATTCAGGCAGCCATAATTTGGTTGTCTGTGTTTTTATGTGCAGGTACGCGCCTGAATGGGCGCCGGCATGTAACTTGCAGCCTTATAGCACAGAAATGCTATTAACAGTTATGTCAACGCCGTGGCTGTATGTATACGGGAGGTTGGCACGTTATAAAAAGCTAAGTCCCGAAACCGTTTAGTAACAGTTTCGGGACTTCGTGTTTCTTTTAAGCTTTGTTTGCGCTTTCTTAAATTAGCGGCGCAGACCAAGAGCTTTAACTATTGCACGGTAGCGGTTGATGTCGCGGTCGTACAGATAGTCGAGCAATGCACGGCGCTTACCTACCAAGATAGTCAGTGATCTTGCAGTTGCGTGATCCTTGTGGTTCTTCTTCAGGTGCTCTGTCAGGTGTGAAATACGATAAGAGAACAGAGCTATCTGGCTCTCTGCAGAACCTGTGTCAGCGTTAGACTTTCCGTACTTGCCGAAGATCTCTTGTTTTTTAGCTTGATCTAAATACATTGAATTTTTTTGTTTTAAATGTTTTGTGATTACATCTTTCTGATGCAGCGCGCCGCTGTGAGGGCGTGAACATCATCAAATGCATCGGATTCTCCGAAATCGGGTGCAAAATTACAAATAAAAAGTTATATATAAAATAAATTTCGATTATTTTTTATGGCAATGTATCATTTTGAGGATATGTTCTTTACAATATTATGCAAAAAAACTGTATAGAGCAAAATGTTACGAAAAAAATGTGTAACTTTGCACCTGACTTTTAAGGTATTAGTATGCAAGATATCAGAAACATAGCTATTATTGCCCACGTAGACCATGGTAAGACCACACTTGTGGACAAAATGATGTTGGCCGGTAACTTGTTCCGTGACGGACAAGACTTGAGCGGCCAGGTGCTCGACAGCAACGACTTGGAGCGTGAGCGAGGTATAACCATTCTTTCTAAGAACGTTTCGATAAACTGGAAAGGAACCAAGATAAACATTATAGACACTCCGGGACACTCTGACTTCGGAGGTGAGGTGGAGCGTGTGCTCAACATGGCAGACGGATGTCTGCTGCTCGTTGACGCTTTCGAAGGCCCTATGCCTCAGACACGCTTCGTGCTGCAGAAGGCTCTTCAGATAGGACTGAAGCCTATCGTTGTTGTCAACAAGGTTGACAAGCCCAACTGCCGCCCTGAAGAGGTTTATGAAATGGTGTTCGACCTTATGTTCTCTCTTAACGCCACCGAAGACCAGCTCGACTTCCCCGTTGTTTACGGAAGTGCGAAGAACGGCTGGATGGGTGAGGACTATAAGAATCCTACAACAGACATCACATATCTTCTTGATAAAATCGTAGAGGTTATCCCTGCGCCTAAGGCTCTTGAGGGCACGCCGCAGCTGCTGATAACCAGTCTCGACTATTCAAGCTATACAGGCCGTATTGCCGTGGGACGTGTTCACCGCGGAACTCTCACAGAGGGAATGAACGTGACGATAGCTCATCGCGACGGCTCTCAGGAGAAGACCAAGATTAAGGAGCTTCACACCTTTGAGGGTATGGGCCACGTGCGCACCGACAAGGTGAGCAGCGGTGACATCTGTGCCATCATAGGATTGGAGAAGTTTGAAATCGGCGATACAATATGCGACTTTGAAAATCCGGAGCCGCTGCCGCCTATAGCCATCGACGAGCCTACAATGAGCATGCTCTTCACCATCAACGATTCGCCGTTCTTCGGCAAGGAGGGCAAGTTTGTCACCAGTCGCCACATCAACGACCGTCTGCAGAAGGAACTCGAGAAGAACCTTGCGCTGCGTGTAGCTCCTTTCGAGGACTCAACGGATAAGTGGATTGTAAGCGGACGTGGTGTGCTGCATCTGTCAGTGCTTATCGAGACCATGCGCCGCGAGGGCTACGAGCTCCAGGTTGGTCAGCCGCAGGTAATTTATAAGGAAATCGACGGCGTTAAGTGTGAGCCTATCGAGGAACTTACTATCAACGTTCCTGAAGAATTCTCAAGCAAGATGATAGATATGGTTACACGCCGCAAGGGCGAGATGACATCAATGGAGAGTCAGGCCGACCGCGTGAACATTGAGTTCGACATACCGTCGAGAGGCATCATCGGTCTGCGCACCAACGTGCTCACCGCAAGCCAGGGCGAGGCCATCATGGCACACCGCTTCAAGGAGTATCAGCCTTACAAGGGCGACATCTCACGCCGTATTAACGGTTCGATGATAGCCATGGAGACAGGCACTGCCTATGCTTATTCTATCGACAAACTGCAAGACCGCGGCAAGTTCTTCATCGATCCGGGTGAGGAAGTGTATGCCGGCGAGGTTGTGGGCGAGCATGTTCACGACAACGACCTTGTGGTAAACGTGACAAAGGCAAAGCAGCTTACCAACACACGTGCCAGCGGATCAGACGACAAGGCACGCATCATCCCGCGCACAGTGCTTTCACTTGAGGAAGCTTTGGAGTACATCAAGGAAGATGAGTTTATAGAGGTTACGCCTAAGAGCATGCGTATGCGCAAGATTATTCTTGACCACAACGACCGCAAGCGTGCCAACAAGCAGTAAATAAGCTTTACTATATCAACATAAAGAGTCAGGAATTAAGGAAAGCGTGTCCTTCTCTGTATTACGGGCAGGTTTCCTTTATTCTTGACTTTTAATTTTTAAATTAGACGTTTACTATGAAAAAAACTTTATTCAGTTTCTTTTTGCTGATGTCAGCATTATGTGTCAGCGCGCAGATTAAGATTGTCGACATGACCGACTCCAGTACGGTGCATGCCGCGAGTGTGTTTATTTCGGGCAACCGCTGCGTGGGCGTTAGCGGAGCCGACGGCCTTTTGCCTCTGCCAAATGGATATAAGGGCAAGGTTACGGTTAATCATATCAACTATTATGAAAAGGAGTTTCTTGCAGATACTGTCAGCAGCGGCGTCGTGATGCTGAAGCCACGTGCATACGCAATACCTGAAGTTGAGGCTAAGGTTGGCGAGCCTGATTATCTTGTGATATCTGCTTATTGCAGAGCATATGTATTCACCGACTCTGTGCCGACTTCTTTCCGTGAAGGACTTTATGATTATTATTTGCCTATCGGCAGTGGAAGGGTGAAGTGCAAGACGCGTTCGGAGAAAAAAGTGCATACATTGGATGACAAATATGGCTTTTCACGTTCGTTTTTTAGCTGGCGCTATATGCTGCTTGAGAATTTGCCAAAATCAGACATTTTTACAGACACAGCTTCTGATAAGGTTGTATCTCGCGGGTGGAAAGGTTGTGTCTTAGGACTGAAAAATGATACGGTGAATAAGACGTTTACTGCATATTGTGACAGTGCGTTTGCCGGAGCGGACAGTCTTACAATAAATATCTTTGGATATAAGATTCGCTTTATGGGCATTAAAGAAGGCGAGGTGTACAGCACAAAGTATGGTCAGCCCAAGCTCAGCAATCTTTTGAGGCGTTATTGTTGTGTGAATGCAAAGGGCAAAACACCGGGAAAAAATCCAATGACACCTATTGATATGTATGAGGAACTTTATGTTACAGGCGTGAGATATGCCACCAAGGCAGAAAGGAAGGCTGCCATGAAGGACAAAACTGCCGAGCAGCTTGTTGTTCCGGCTGATGTTCCGCCGCTCAGCAAGCCGCTTGAAGAGGCCGTAAGTCAGATGAAACCGTAAAAAGTTTTCTTAAAAACTCGTCACTCGTCACAACGCTGTATAACTTTCTGTATTGCAGTATGTTACGGTGTGACGAGTTGCCACGGCAACTCGTCACATCATGCTTAATTAAGGACAAAATATTATTTTTCCTGATTTAGGTAGACTTCAAGCAAGTGTTTTACTGGTTAAGTTCGGCTAAAATGGCATCTTCTGCCAGACTGTGACGAGTTGAAACTCCAACTCGTCACGCTATAAATAATTGTCTGTCAGGGTTTTATGCTGAAATGTGACGAGTGATGAGTTTTTTGCGAAAACTTTTTATTCTATCACTCTTCATTGCGAAACATGCCTTTTCGGCCTGCAATATGCCGTGTTTTGCTTTCCAATATACCATATATTATAAGGTGAAAGGATACAAGTTTTATTTTATGCAAGATTTTGCATAAACCTGAATATTTATGTAAAATGTAATGATATGAATCATCATGTTTTAACTCTTTTGCCAAATTCACTTGCCTCTTATTTTGGTGTTCTGAAAGTAATGGTATGTGCTCCGTATGTTTTTTAGCAAAAATAAACATATTAAGCAGTTTTTGCTGTAAAGGCCAAAGTGTGCTTAAATCATATAGTAATCTTTATGGCCGAAAATGTGTCTAAAGTTGTTGCCGATGTATTTCTTAGAGAGAAAATAATGCAGGCGCTTTGGTATTTGTGATATAATGTAATGCCGGATATGTGTGATTATATAAACTGTGCATTGAAAAACATTTACAAAAGATGTAGTATGTATGAATTTAACATTGAAAATTGGGAAAATTTCTTTAATTTTTGCATTGCCCGTAGGAAATAATTCATACATTTGTATTTGGAAGCTCTGTAAGAGCCGCCACAGGTTCTTACATTTTTATTAATTAAATATTCATTTCTATGAAAAAAACGTTTATTCCGATGTTTCTTGCGTTAGCCTACGGAGGGCTCACAGCAGATGCGCAGACCACCAGTCTTGTGGTCAATCCCGCATCGCAGGCCTCTGAGAGCAAGTCATACTTGCTGACGGATATCGCAAAGATAACATTTGGCGACCATGGCATGGAGATTAATGGTACGTCAGGAACGAAAGAGACAATCTCCTTTAGCGACATTATGAGCTTGAAATTCACTTCTGAAGGCACCGGCATTGAAGGTCTGCCTGCCGCAGAAGATTCTTCTCTTGTGCCTTATTACCGTGGAGGAATGCTCGGTGCCGACGGATTGCAGGGCGGTCAGGCTGCCCGCGTAAGAGTATGCGATCTGAGCGGCAGGGTTATCATAGCAAAGGAGAACTGGGACGGAACTCCTATCAGCACAAGCGCCCTTACAAAAGGTGTATATCTGTTCAGCGTAAATAAAAAAACAATTAAATTCATGAAATGATGAAAAAACTTTTTACTACAATCATATTGGCCATCGTGGCTGTAATGGGCTATGCCCAGACAAATCCTAACCGTATGTTAGTGACCGACAAGACAGGCAACACTAAAGGTTATCTCGTAGAGCGTATCGACAGCGTTTCGTTTGTTTCGCTTGAGGGCCGCGTTGCAGCCGACGTAGAGTATAAAGGCTTTTACAGCGGAGCCACCGGCGACACCGTTGCTTTGTCTGTTACACGCACGCCTCAGTGTGTAGGTTTCAAGATTGCGTGTCTGTCTAAGATTCGTGCGGACAGGCTTACGTCTGAAGCTGCTATTGCAAATTATCTTGACAATAGTGATAACGAATTCTTGTTCCAGGACTTTGTAGACGGCAGACTGCACGGATTCGACTTTGCTTTCAAGCCAAATGCTGAGTATGCAATCATTACTGTCGGATACGACCAGTATCAGATTCCTTGCGGAGCAACAAGAACAAACTTCACCACACCGAAGAAAGACCTTGTTGGCGACTGCTCTATCAATTATACCATTGACGAGGTTACCACAAGCGACATAACAGTAACATTCAAGCCAGGATCAGGCGTTGCCGGTTATGCTGCACTGATGTTCCCTGCAGGCACTGCTGAGGAGAACTTCGAGATGATTGGCGCGATGTTCGGATTTGAAACTTTAGGCGACTATGTTAAAGGAATGGGCTTGAACAACACAGGTGAGGCTACTAACACATGGGGCAAAAACAGTCCGGGAACAGACTATGAAATCTACGTTCAGGCATGGGACGTAAACGGCACTTTTGCTGATATGGTAATAATACCGGTTTCTACTAAGAAACTTGGAGGTGAAGGTGTTGCACAGATGGAAATCACTATCGGCGAATTCGGCGGTAACGCTCAGACTGGTTATTATCAGGTGGTTACATATACTCCTAATGATCAGACCTCTATGCACCGTGACATGTTGATTGAGAAGGATGCTTATGATAAAGAATGGAATGAGGATATGATCTTAGAGTATCTTAAGGCCGATAATCCTATGGATCCTTATTGGAACCAGTTTGGTGTAGACGAGGCTTCGTGGACGGCTGACCCGAACACTTCTTACATTGCCTTCTCTATCGCCCAGAATATCAATGAAGAATGGGGACCTCTTGCAAAGAAAGAGTTTACAACTCCTGAGGCACCTGCATCACAGAAGAAGCAGTCGGCTCCTGTAATGAAGCGCAAGATGGTCAAGAACGTTATTTCTGGCAGCAACTCTGTTCCTATGGTGAAGCTTACAAAGGCTTTGAAGGCTTCTAAGGGCAAGATGACAATGACCGGAAAATAATTAGGCAACAAGAGCAATGCCTGTAAGTGAGCCTGTTTGCCGGGCTATGTCATGCAGGCAGTGCCAATAAATAAATCTGCAAGATATGGCGTCTGTTATGATGCCTTATCTTGCAGATTTGTTTTGTATGTATGCAGTTTATGTCGAGTCTGATGCCGTTGGCGTATGACACATTTTCGATTACAGCGGAGTGCCGGATGTGTTGCGGTCAATAGCCTGCTATGATGTTTTCTCGTCATATAGAGCCATGCGTGACATAAGGCTTTACCGGGCATGTTGTTCCCGAAATATTTTCACGCTTTTGCATTATATCATTTCCTGCACAACATCACGTCTGCGTTTATCCCGTGGCGGAATTATTGTCCGCCGGAAGCGTTGCCTCCTCCGCCGCCTTTCACGTCGTCGTTGCTTATCGAGCGGGCAGCCTTCTTCACGCTTGCCTTCAGTTCGCCTATGCGGTAGCTCAGGCTTATGCCGAAGCGCTGGTTGTCGTATTTTGAAACAGACTTTTGTATAAAGTCTGTGCTCGATGTTGTGTTCTTATATTCCATATATTTTTTCAGGAAGTTGCTGGCAAAGGCCGATATCGTGAGCCGCTTGTTCAGGAACGACTTGTTGATGTTTATGCCGTAGCTTGTATAGCTCGTGCCGCGTCCCTGCAGCGTGATGCCCGGTGTCATCGTGAACACGTTGAGGCTTATGCGCCATTCTTTTGGCAGCGACTGCTGTATGCCTCCTGACAGATACATGTTCCAGCCTCTGTTGCTGAGGTCTTTGCCGTCGGAGAAGTATTGCCACTGGCCGTTCATGTTGGCATATATCCTGGTGCTCTTTGTCGCGTTCCAGTTTACGTATGCACTCATTGCCGCCGACCGTGTCTTGCCGATGTTCTCGTAAGTGGAGTAGAGCACGTCCTTGCCTGTTGGGTTCTGCAGTCCGGCTATGCTGTTGTCGTTCACCATTGTCGTCAGCCTTTCAATGCTGTTGTTGGTGAACGAGTAGCGCATGGAGAGGTTAAGGCTCAGCTTTGACGTAAAGTTGCTGTAGCCTATATTGAACGAGTGGCTCTTCTCACTTTCCAGGTTAGGGTTGCCCTGGCTGAGGTTTGACGGGTCGGTGTTGTTCAGGTATGGGTTAAGATACCATATTCCGGGGCGGTAGATGCGCATACTGTAGCCCAGTTTCAGGTTAGACATATCCGTAAGCCTGTATCCTATCGTGGCCGAAGGCACAAGGTCGTTGAAGTGCTTTCTGAAGTCATCGCCCTGTCCGAGCAGATATTTCACGTCCTGTATGGTGTGTTCATATCTTGCTCCGAGCCGTCCCGACCATTTCTTCACCTTTATCTTGTATCCCAGATAAGCCGCTATGATGTCGTTCTCATGTTTATAGTGAGAGCTTTGCTCCGTGTCGTAGACATATTCGCCGCCGTCTTCGGCAGGCTTTATGTAGCGGTCGTTTTCCGAGCTGTTGTTTCTTATTATGTATTTCATTCCGCCTTCAACGGTGTGCATCTTGCCTATAGGTGTGGTGTAGTCGACCTGAAACGTGTGTTCGGTCGACCGCTCACTGTTGTCGCTGTATTGGTTTTCGAGCCTGCTGATATAGTCTTCCCATCCGTTGTCGGCACTTATTTCGTCGTAGTCAGTATAGTAGTCGCTCGCGTCAGGGTTGGTGTTTATTTTGTATGACAGCGTCAGCATGCGGTCTTTCACCTTGAAGAGTCTCTGATAGTCGATGCCGCCGTCTATTGATTTCCATGAAGAGTTGCTCCTTCCCATGGCTGAGTAGCCGTATAGTGGGTGGCCGTCCAGCGGACTTGTTCCTGTCATTTCCGACATGCTGTTGCCCTTGTTGCCTCCGCCCCATAGGCCCAGCGACATGGTGACAAGCCTAAGCGAGTCTATTTCGTAGCTTGCCTCGATGCTTCCCGACTGAAAGTTGCCGTGGCTCTTGTTTTCAGAGCTCGATGCCATGTTCGACGCGTCGGCGCTTATGTTATCTTCTGTAACCGTGCGCGAGCTTTCGCTGTAGCCCGTCCTGTTGCCGTCGTAGTTGTAGTTATAGCGTGCGCTCACCGTCAGCTTGCCCGACTTTATCGTGCCGAACAGGCCTCCGCCGGCTCCACGGTTGCTCACGTTGCCGTTCAGGGTGAGCGTGTATCCCTCTATGCCTCCGCCTATGGTTACGATGTTTAGTATGCCGCCCACGCCTTCGGCGTCATATTTAGGCCCCGGGTCGGTTATCACCTCTATCTTCTTTATGCTGTTGGCCGGCATGCTCTTCAGCACCTCTTTCGGGTTCTTGGTCATCATATTGTTGGGCCGTCCGTTCACATATACCTTGAACGAGCTGCTGCCGTTTACGGTTACGTTGTCTTCGCCGTCTACTGTCACCAGCGGCACCTTGCGCAGCATTTCTATTATCGAGTTCGACTTTGAGTCGGGATCTGATTCTATGTCGTATTCAATTTTGTCAATATCGGCCTTCACAAGCGGCTTCTGCATCACGATCTCAACGCCCTCCAGTTCGTTCTTGGCGTCAGTGATGTAGAGTGTGCCCAGGTCTATAGCCTTTTTGCCTTCTGTCACGCTGAAGTTTCTTGTTATGGCTTTGCGCCCTATGGAGCTTATGGTTATGACGAAGCTGCCCTTGCCGCTCATCGTCTCGCTGAAGCGGCCGTCTTTGTCGGTTACGGCCATCTTTACGGCCTTGCCGGGCTTTTCTTTTCTGGCTATGCTTATCGTGGCGTATGGTTCGCCCTCGCGGCTTATCGAGTCTATCACCGTTCCGCTGACCGTGAACTTTTGGTCTGCAACTTGTCCCATTGCTGCCGGCATGGCTGCGACGAGAGATAATAAAAGGAGCAAAAGTGTTTTCATAACAGGTGTTCATTTTTTCTTTCTGCAAAGAAACTAATAAATTTAGTTACACACAAGCGCTACGTGTTAATAAAACCAAATTTGGAGTATTTAAGCCGTAAATCTCTCGTCTTGACAGCTAAATGCCGGCAAATCGTTGTTTAGTGCCTTATGCCTTTATTGATGTGTGCTTTTCTCTGCATTCGCGCTCTTCACATCGGTTTGCGGAAGGCGCTGATTGGCTATATGCATCAAGCCCCCGGCCTATGTCAAGGTCAGGGGCTTGTTGTATGCGGTGTGGCTTGCTGCCGTATGCTTTGCTGCATAATGCGCCTTGCTGCGCAGCGACGGTCTGGCCGTAGAGTCTTCGACTGCTGTCAGTGCCAGTATCCGTGTGGCGGTTCGTCCTTTTTAGGCGGTTTCGGGTGCTTATGCTTTTTCTTCTTTGGCGGTTTCGGCGGCTTGTGATTGACGTGCTTGGGGTGCGGCCCGTGCGGAGGGCGTGTCGTTACGCACGATGTCGTGCCTAAGCCGATGAACAGTGCGATTGTAGCGATTATTATTGTCTTTCTCATGGTAAAAGTTTTTGTTTCTTAATAATAAGACGTTGCAGCATGGCTGTTGGTTTAATGCCGGAGACAGAAAAACTGTCAAATATTTGTGCTTTGTAGTCATGTAGCCATTACTTTATGGCATTATGGATGTAAACAAAACTCCGGCAGACAGCGGTGGGGCAGAGCCATGTTATGCTCTCTGCCAGTTGTCTGCCGGAGTCAGGCGTTATGCAGCCTGCATGTCAGGTAGAATGTTGTTGTGTGCATTGTCCTGCCTGCGTAGCCTGCTGCTCTATGTTCTAGTCATGCGTCCGGCTGCGGCCTTTGTTAGCCATGAGCCAGTGCCGGGCGTCGCTTCTGTCATTTCTTTATCCTGTATACTCTGAAGGTCATCGGGGCAATCTCGTCCTCAATCACTGTGCATTTTTTGCCTGCCTTACATGTAAGCGTGCCCGTCTTAGGTACAATCTTTTCGGGCTCCTCTAAAGTGTTTTCGGCATCCATGTCGGTGCAGGTCAGTGTGGTTGTCTGTGCCGTCCTTTCGCCCTTCATGCCTTTAAGGTTGACGCTCACGGGCTGTGTGGTCTTGCCTGTGTTCACAACTTTTACAATCACCGAGCCGTCACCGTTGTCTGCTGCTGCGCTGGCATACAGTCCGGCCTGCCCCTGCTGTCCTGCCACAGGCTTGCCGTTCATGGTCAGCTTTAGCACGTTGGTGCCTTTGTTGCAGGCATACATCTGCTGTACGTAGTAGCTTACCGACTTGAACATGCGTGCGTTGTCGAACCATATCAGGTCGGGGCGCCACTGCCATGCGTCAACACGTGCAAAGAGCGGAGCGTAGGTGGCCATGAGCACCACGTCGGCGTTGCGCTCCAGTCCGGTCATGAAGGCAGCCTCATATAGTGATGTCTCATAATGGTTCCATTTCTTTCCGTCGCCGTGGCAGGCATATTCGCCGGCAAACACCTTCGGGCCTTTGCGGCTGTAGCTGTCGTATCTCATGCTGCTGTTGCGGAACCACTCTTCCGATTTGTAGTAGTGTTCGTCTACGAGGTCGACACCAATTTCTCTCATGGCCTTCCATCCGTGTTCAAACATCTCGCCCTCGGGCGCCGGTCCGCATGTACCTATAATCTTTATGTCGGGATATTTCTCGCGTATAGCCTTGACGAACGGCGGCAGACGCTTGAAGTAAGGCTCTTCCCACTGCTCGTTACCCACGGCTATATATTTAAGGTTGAAGGGTGCGGGATGCCCCATCTCGGCGCGCTTGCGTCCCCATGTAGTGGTGGTGTCGCCGTTGGCAAACTCAATGAGGTCGAGGCAATCCTGTATGTATGGCTGCAGCTCGCTCATAGGCACGTTGGCGCTGTCGTCCTTGTTCTGAAACTGGCATGCCATGCCCACGTTGAGCACAGGCAGCGGCTCGGCACCAATGTCTTCAGACAGTTGGAAATATTCGAAGAAGCCCAGTCCGTAGCTCTGATAGTAGTCGGGACTGATGCGGCTCTTCATGGCATACTGCCAGCGGTTTTCGTTCACGGGGCGGTTCTCTACGGGGCCTATCGTGTTCTTCCACTGATAGCGTGTCTGCAGGTCGGCGCCCTCAACGATGCATCCGCCCGGAAAGCGGAACACGCCCGGGTGCATGTCGACCAACGCCTGAGCCAGGTCGGCCCTCATGCCGTTTTTGCGGTTTTTGAATGTTTTTACGGGGAAGAGGCTTACGTGCTCGAGACACACCGGAGCCTTGCCGTTGAGCAGGATGCGCAGGCTTGCTTCTGTGTCGTTCTTGGGCGACCTCATTATCAGTTCATATTTTTTCCATTCTCCAGATGTTATCTTCAGTTCCTGTGTTACGAAGGCCTGAGGTTCGCTGTCGGTCAGCTGGTCTATAAGTTCCACCTTTATGCCGCCTTCACCCTCGGCTGCCTTTGCCCACAGCGTCAGTCTGTAGTCTTCGCCCTGCTTTAGGCTTATTCCGCCGTAGCCGCTGTTCTGCATTCCGGTCAGACGGTCTGCGTGTCCCGGCCATGCCAGCTCAACATAATGAGGGCAGCGCTCAAAGGGGCCGTCGTCTTTCACGTTGACGTTGCCAAAGGTTGTCCATCCTGTCAGGCTCTGTTTGAACTCGAACGAGCGGTTTACCAGCATTTCGCCGTAAAGGCCGCCGTCGGCACCATAGTTGATGTCCTCAAAGAAAATGCCATACATTGTCTTCTGTATGGGGGCGCCGTTTTTGCCCGTGTCGACGTCCATCACGCGCGGCTGGGCAAACGATGAGGTCAGCGCCGCAGCAAGTGCCGCAGCACCCGCAATCAGTCTTAAGTTCATGTTGTAAAGATAATGTTATATTGTTTAAGTTTAAAGTGCTGCAAATGTAGTCAAAAATATTTATATGTAGCAAAAAACAAAGTAAAAAGTGCATAAATTACACTTTTTCTTGTCCGTTCCTCTGTTCTTGCGCAGTCTGCGGCAGTGGCATACCCCTGTTTCGGCCGGCATTAAGGGCTGAAGGCTTTAAGTCCTGACAGTCATGGCGTGAGCGGCATTGCCCCTGCGGGCATAGATGCGCCTGAGCGTCTTGCCGTAGTAGAGCATGCCTACGGCATCTGCCACAGCCCATCCTATAGGTATCGACCACCATATGCCGTCTACTCCTATGCCCGGAACGGCTGACAGGGCATAGGCGAGCGCCACGCGCAGACCAAGCGACAGCACCGTCAGCACCACAGACATGCCCGGCATCCTAATGGCGCGATAGTAGCCGTAGAGCAGAAACAGCACGCCTATGCCAACGTAAAAGGCTCCCTCTATGCGCAGATATCTCACGCCGATGGATATTATGTCATGCTGCGAACCGTCCACGAATATCATCATCAGTGGTTTGGCAAGCACAAAGACTGCCGCTGACACCACCAGCGAGAACACTGTCGTCATCAGCAGAGCCTGCTTCACTCCGCGGCGTATACGTCCCCGTTTGGATGCGCCGAAGTTCTGCGCCACGAAGGTAGAGAAAGCGTTGCCCAGCTCCTGTACAGGCATATACGCAAACGAGTCGATTTTTACGGCTGCCGCAAATGCCGCCATCACGGCCATACCGAAGCTGTTTACAAGGCCCTGCACCATCAGTATGCCGAAGTTCATCACCGACTGCTGTACGCAAGTCAGCGACGAGAATGTAGCTATCTCGCCGAGCGTTGCCCGGCTTATGGCCATGTCATTGCGGCGCGGAATCAGTTCTGGGCGCGTTTTCAGTATATATGCCGTTATGCCTATTGCAGCCGCAGCCTGAGATATGAGCGTTGCCCACGCAGCGCCCTCAATGCCGAGCCCGAAAAGGAGCACGAGAACGAGGTCGAGCACCACGTTGAGCACCACCGACGCTGCCAGCACCCACAGCGGAGTGCGGCTGTTGCCCACAGAACGCAGCAGCGACGCGCAGAAGTTGTAGACGAACGACAGCGCTATGCCGCCGTATATTATCATAAGGTAGCTGCGCATCAGCGGATAAACATCAGCCGGAACGCTCAGCAGGCGCAGCGTGCCGTCAATCCAGATATATGCCGCGGCATTCAGCACAACGGTTATTCCGCCCGTAAGCAGCAGGCTTGCCGCCACGCTCTGCCTCAGACCTGCCATGTTGCCCTCGCCGAACTTTAGCGAGAACACCGTGCCGCTGCCCATCGACAGGCCGAGCATCACGGACGTGATAAACACCATAAGCGTGTAGGCCGAGCCGACGGCCGCCAGCGCCTCAGCACCGATGAAGCGCCCCACAATGAGCGTATCGGCAATGTTGTAGCACTGCTGCATCATCGCCCCCGCCATCATCGGCAGTGTGAAGCGCAGCAGAGTAGGTGTTATTTTTCCCCGTGTAAGGTCCTCGCCGTTGTTCATTTTCAGCTGTTGATTTAAAACATTCATACAAAGGTAATCAATAAAATTTAAAGTATGACATGATTGGATAAAAGAATAAATGGCATATTCATGGCATTTAAAGACATGGTAAAATATCAGGACAAAAGTTTTTTCTGAAATAGAAAACCGATGTGTAAAGGATGTTAATT
This sequence comes from Prevotella marseillensis, assembly GCF_900625065.1. NCBI lineage: Bacteria > Pseudomonadati > Bacteroidota > Bacteroidia > Bacteroidales > Prevotellaceae > Prevotella > Prevotella marseillensis. The sequence continues at coordinate 40,930 of NZ_UYXY01000005.1, forward strand.
TGCGCCGCTTAAAACTGTCGCTTTATTAACTTTCATTTACGTTTAGTCCTCTTTTGGGTCCTAAAAAACATGGTTTTGCCTTTAAAGTTTAGGCTTTTTGCATTACAAAAAGCCCACTTTTACATCGTAAATGCACCACTTTTGACCCGTAAATGGCCGAGTAATGTTTTTTAACTTTTGTCTTTTTACTGCAAAAGTTTTGTAAATGTTTGTCATTCAACAACTTAACTAAAATGCCTGAAAATGCGCAATTTTTCGGTCTGAAGACCAATTCTTGTCCGGCACCGCTGTTCTGAGAGCGTTAAGTGAACGGAATTAATCCGTTTTATTTACAAAATCCAGCTGCGTATGCAGTCTTGTCGGCAGATTAGATTATGGTTACTTCATGTCTTTTTATGTGTCATAAAAGTGGAAGAAGGGTAGATATGGCATTTTTGAAAATGCACAAAACACCCTAAAATGTTAAATACTGATAAAAAGACATGCATACTATACCCATTTCGGTGCTTGGGTTGTATTAGAAGTAAAGACAAAGAATTATGGCTATTTATAAAACTGTTGTAAACATAAGACTCCCGTTGCTGCTGTGCCTCATGGCTTTTTGCTTAAACATAAGTTATGCCGGAGAAAATAACAAGAGGCTTATTACGCTGAAGTTTGCCGACGAACCACTGCCGTCAGCATTAAAGCGGCTCGAGAAAGCAGGCCGAAAGAGCATTCTGTTTACATATAAAGAGACGGAGCGTTTCAGGGTTACGGCCACGGTGGCAAACAAGACACAAGCGGAGGCCCTGCGTATCCTGCTCAGCGGCAAGCCCTTTGCGTTTGTTGAGCGCAATGCTTACTTCGTTGTGCAGTACAGCGAGTCGCGCCAGCGCAGCGTCAGTGTGCGCGGCCGTGTGACCGACCAAAACGGTAAGCCCATGGCTTATGCAAATGTTGTTATGCTGGCTGCCGGTGACAAGTCGTATATCTCTGGATGCGTCACGGAAGCCGACGGAACTTTTGCCATGCCTTCAATGCCGCAGAAAGACTGTCTGCTCCGCGTGTCTTTTGTAGGCTACACCACAGTCATCGTGCCATGCCGTCAAGAAAACAGCATAACCCTTAAGGCCGACGCCATGATGCTTAAAGGTGTAGAGGTAAAGGCGTCGCGCCCGATGGTGGAGCGCAGGGGCGGCACCATTGTGGCCAACGTTGCGGGCACGCCGCTTTCCATGATGGGTTCGGCAGCTGACATGATTGGCAGTCTGCCTTTCGTTACAGGCGACGGCGACAATTTCAGTGTGATAGGCCGTGGCGGGGCAGAGATTTACATCAACGGGCGCAAGGTGCGCGACACGAACGAACTAGGGCAGCTGCGCGCCACGGAGATTCAGCAGGCCGAAATAATAATGAATCCCGGTGCGCGCTATTCGTCGGATGTAGGGGCGGTGATACGGTTAAAGACAATACGCCTGCGCGGACAGGGACTTAGCGGACTGGCTTATGCCGAATGGTCGCAAGGTCATGAAGGTAAAGGGCGCGAGGGCCTTTCGCTAAACTACCGCACCGGCGGTCTTGACGTCTTTGTGAAGGGAAACTTCAAGGAAAACAGTTCTTACATAAAGAACCAGACTATAAGCCTGATGAACACGTCGTCAGTATGGACGATGATGTCTGACAACGTTGAGACCGGCAACGATTCTAACTTTAAGGGTGAGGCGGGCTTCAACTATGAACCCGACAGCCGCCAGTCGTTCGGTGTGCGCTATGTGGCTGACAAATCTCTTGCCAACAGTAACTCACATATAACGGGCAACACCATATTGTTGCGTGACGGAGACGAGTATGACAATATTGAGACAGAGTCGGAGACGGCTAAGAACAACGGCTGGAACCATTCGGTCAACGGATACTACACAGGCACGTTCGGCAAGTGGAGCATAGACTTCAATGCCGACTATGTGGGCGGATGTTCGCGCAGCTGGCAGGTGGCTGCCAACAACGACGAAGTGGAGGCAACATCATATAATGACGTGCGTAATTCTCTCTATGCCGCCAAACTGGTGGTAACAGCCCCGTTGCTTGGCGGCGAGGTGGCGTTTGGCACGGAAGAGACATTCACCGACCGCAAGGACCGCTTCACTCAGAGCGGCTTCTCGGCAGATGCCGACGACCATCTGCAACAGCAGTTTTATTCGGCATTTGTCGACTATACTCTCGGTCTGGGGCGTTTTACGGCACGTGCCGGATTGCGCTACGAGCATCAGCGTACCAAGTATTATGAAGCAGGCGTGCTGAAGGCAGAGCAAAGCCCTACGTACAACGACCTGATTCCGTCGGCATCGGTCGACTACAGCCATGGCGACTGGAATTTTTCGCTGGCTTACCGTCTGTTGAAACTTAGTCCTCTTTACCGCATGCTCTCGAGCGCGACAAGCTATGTCAGCAAATATATGTACCGTAACGGCGATCCGCTCCTCGTGCCACAGAAACATAACTACTTTACAATCGACGGCGGATGGAGATGGATTAATTTCTCGATATGGTACGACTATGCACTCAATATGTATACTTCGTTCTTCAAGCCATATGATGAAGACGGCCATCCGGGCGTAATGCTGCAGACAATGGCAAGCATACCTTATACTAATATGTACGGAATGTCTGTTGAACTGACACCGAAAATAGGAATATGGCAGCCCCGCCTGTCGGCTTCGATAGACTGGTATGACTCAGACGCGCGCTCTATTGGCATACCTTACCTGTGGAACCGTCCCGGCTTTGACTTCGTTTTCGACAACAGTCTGACCTTCAGCCACGGCTGGTTTCTGAACCTGAAAGCACGCCTGGGCCTGAGGGGCAAACAGAGCTACGCCATAAAACAGCAGTATGGAACGGTGAGGTTGCGTGTGGTAAAGACATTCTTCAAGGACAAATCACTGCGCGTGGCCCTTTCTGCCGACGACATATTCAATATGGGGCGCGGCCGTTTCACTGTTTATGGTGACCGTACATACTACGACCGACGTACATGGTCGGACACGCAGCGCATAGGCATAAGCGTAAACTATACGTTCAACGCCACCAAGACAAAATATAAAGGCAAGGGAGCCGGCGAGAGCGAGAAACAGCGACTGTAGCGGCTGTCTGTTGAAAATAATGCTTACCTTTGCGGCCGCTAAATGTCTCCGTGCTTCCTGGCACAATGGTGTAAGGCGATGAACGGCGGCCAACTGATTTTTAAAATGTTGTTGAAAGATAAGAAGAAAGACGACTTCAGACGTATGTTCTGCGAATATTATCCTAAGCTGGTCAGGTTTGCCGTCCAGCTTACGGGCGATGCCGACGAGGGGCGCGATGTGGTGGCCGATGTCATGGAGAAGGCCTGGGAGCGTTTCGACTTGCTGCGTCCTGCCGACCGCGGCTCATGGCTCTATATGTGCGTGCGCAACGCCTGTATTAACAGACTGAAGCACATAAATACCGAGAATTGTGCAGCGGCAGAGCTGGCTGAGGCAACAAAGGCAGATGCCGAAAGCGAATATTGCGACCACGAGCGGCTGCTTTCGCGTGTTGAGGCTGTGGCTGAAGGGTTAGGCGAGCCAGCACGCTCAATAGTGCGCCTATGTTATTATGAGCATCTTACACGCCGTCAGGTTGCCGAACGTCTTGGAATAAGTTATGATACCGTGAAAAAACATATTGCAAAGGCCTTGAAACTTTTGCGTGAGGCTGTAGGGAAAGGAGACGAATTATGAAAGAGAATGATGTCAGAAACATGGATTTGACAAGCCGCAAGGCAGGCGAGGGCAGCGGTGAAGACGAGCGTTTGCTGATGATGCTCGGTGAGGCTTTGGGAGATATGCCCGGCGACGAGGAGACGCAGAATGCATGGCGACGGTTTGAAGCGCGTCATGGCGATGCCGGCGGCTCACGTTTGAGGCTGCGTCGCATATTCATTTCAGCAGCGGTAGCTGCTGCCGTAGTGGCTTTGGTCGTGGCGTTTGCGTGGAGTGATATTGTTGGTTCTGCCGGAGTGATTGAGACATTTTCCATGGCCGAACTGCCGTCGCATACATCGCGTGTGGCTGACGGAGACAATGTTATTGTGCAGACGCCGTCGGCCACTACGTCTGATGTCCTTCTGCCCGACGGTTCCCGCGTAATGCTTGGTTCAGGCTCTCGTCTTGAATATCCTTCTGATTTTGGGCATAATGGCGTCAGGGAGGTTGAACTTACAGGACAGGCACGCTTCAGCGTCAGGCATGATGCCGGCAGACCGTTTGTCGTGAAGAGCGGAAATATGAGTACGAAGGTGCTCGGTACGGTGTTCTATGTCCGTTCTTATCATGGCAGCGCAAGTTCGGTGGTGCTGCTTAAAGGCTGTGTCAGTGTAAGTAGTGAAGACGGCGGCAAGGGCAAGATGCTTAGTCCTGGACATCAGGCCGTTGTCGACGATAAGGGTGACATAAAGGTGGAAAAGGCCGACATGGCAGCTGTCGGAGGATGGATTCACGGTGAGTTCCGTTTCGACGATTCGCGGCTCGAGGATGTTATGAACGACATAGGATCATGGTATAACGTAGGCATTGTGTTCCATTCGCGCAGTCTGCTTTCTGTCCGAATTCACTTCAACTTCCCCCGGTCGGTTTCTTTGGCAGACGTTCTTCAGGCGCTTAACGACCTTGGCGTGGCACAGTTCAGATACGCCGACGGCCGCATAAGCATAGAGCAGAAATAGCATTATGCCCGGTTCGTTGCGCATTAATGTTTTTTTGAGTAACTTTGCAGCCCGAAAGCTGTAAATATCAATATAAAACATTATTCTCTGGCACATACGGCAGAACGGACTGCATGGGTGCATGAGGGCAGAAAACAGACAACGATGGATAACAGAAACAGACAGATACTCAACATAGCCCTGCCGGCAATAGTGAGCAACATCACCGTGCCGCTGCTGGGACTAGTTGACGTGGCCATAGTGGGCCACCTCGGTGCGGCATCATATATTGGTGCAATAGCCGTGGGCGGCATGACGTTCAATGTGATTTACTGGATATTCGGATTCCTGCGCATGGGTACTAGCGGACTGACTGGGCAGGCTCTCGGCAGGCGCGACCTTACCGAAACGGTGCGTATGCTCTGCCGTTCTTTGGGTATAGCCATGGCGGTTGCCTTGGCGCTCATCGTGCTGCAGGTGCCGCTGCGCGAGGCATCAATGCTCGTGATGCAGCCGCCTGCCGAGGTAAGAAGGCTTGCTTCGATATATTTCAACATACTTATATGGGGCGCTCCTGCCATGCTCGGCCTGTTCAGTCTGTCGGGATGGTACATAGGCATGCAGAATTCGCGCGTGCCAATGTTTATAGCCATAACGCAGAATATAATAAACATAGGGGCGAGCACGCTGCTTGTGTTCGGCCTCGGACTTAAGGTTGAAGGCGTTGCCCTGGGCACGCTCATTGCCCAATGGGGCGGTTTCATGATGGCACTGCTGCTTTGCTTCGTAAATTATCGCCGTCTGAGGCGTTATTTCTCATGGCAAGGCGTATGGCGGCGCGACGCAATGGCGCATTTCTTCAAGGTAAACCGCGACATCTTTTTGCGCACGCTGTGCATGGTTGCCGTAATGCTGTTTTTCACTTCCGCCGGTTCGTGGCAGGGTGAGGTAGTGTTGGCGGTTAACACTCTGCTCATGCAGTTCTATATGCTGTTCTCTTACGTTATGGACGGCTTTGCCTATGCAGGTGAGGCTTTGAGCGGCAAGTTTTACGGGGCGCGCAATCAGGAGGCTCTTGGCTCCACGGTGCGCCGCCTGTTCTGGTGGGGAGCCGGTATGGCAGTAGGCTTCACGCTGGTTTATGGCATAGGCGGCGACGCCTTTCTCTCGTTGCTTACAGATGAGCCTTCTGTGGTGACAGCTTCGCATGAGTATTATTACTGGGCATTGGCAATACCTGTTGCCGGCATGGCGGCGTTTGTATGGGACGGTGTGTTCATTGGCTGCACCATGACGCGCGGCATGCTTCAGTCGATGTTTCTTGCAGCCGTAACGTTTTTCGTCCTTTATTATTCTCTTCGCTTCACGATGGCCAACCATGGACTGTGGCTTGCGTTCATAGCGTTTGTGGCTGTAAGAGGACTGGCGCAGACCGTGATATGGCGCAGGCGGCGCACGGGGTGCACAGCCTGACAGGAATGTATGTTGTCAACTTTGCCAATTATTTTGATATAGCTGCAAATCCTAATGTGGCTTTAGATAAATGCAAAGAATGCAGACTGAAGACACACTGAATGTGCGCCCTGTCTGCATTCTTTGTATTTGTATGAACCCTTTGCCGTGGGAAAGCTAATTGTAGAGAAAATAATTACCCCCAGTTTATCTTGTCGCTTTCTTCCCTCACTATCCTGCAAAGCTCCTGTTCGTTGTCAATCAGTGAGGTCAGCATGTCGGCAAGTCGCTTGGCCTTGTCGCGGTTGGCGTCGCTCTCCTTGAAGTATGCATCATAGAGGCCTGCCTCAGGATCGGTGTCCATTGCCTCGAGTATGTCGGGTGCGTTGTTCTTGAGATAATGCCTTATCAGGGCGTCCCAGTTATATCCGTTCATGTAGGCCGCTTCGTTTATTTCGCCCAATCTATCGCCAAGCTCAAGCACCTTGTCGTGTTCCACTTCGAGCAGCACGTTTATCACACCGTCGCCATCATCGATTATTCTTACATAGTTGCCGTCGCCGCTGTTGCTCATTGCATTGTGGCTGTCTGCATGGCCGCTTTCCTCCTGTTGCGGCCTTTCTTCCGTCTTGCCTTTAAAGGCTTGCAGAATTTTTCTGAATAAATTTTTACCTGATACCATTATCGTTGTCTGAATTATTGAGTTTCTTACGCTCTGTCTGATATTTGCGTCCGTGGCTGAAGTTGTACGACAGCGTTAAGTAAATCATGTTACCGTTGTCCTTGATATATGTATGCGTAGTGCTCTGCAGATACTTGCTGTCTGTCTTGCCCACATAGTCGAAACCTTGTGCATAGCCGAGCAGCAAAACTCCAAGTCCCACTTTGAGGTCTTTATATTTATAGCTGACGCTGAAGTTCGACTGGTTTTCGCCCGTGCTCATAGATTCGGCAAAATAGCTTTTCGGTGCGGTGTAGAAACTTGCTGAAACATTCCATCTGCCCAGCATAAGGTTGGCGTATCCGCCCCAGCGCCATGAGCGGTAATTGTGAGAGTAGTCAAGTCCGCGGCTGTTGTAGTTGGAATAGTCGCCATAGAGTGAAATGTTGAGAATGTCCTTAATGGCGTGCAGAGTGAAGTAAGCAGTGAGAGACTTCTGACTGAAGCTCTTCTGGTTTTCCGGCTTGCTGATGAGCAGATATGTACCGTCGTCCTGCAGCTCAGGAATATAAGATGTCATGATGATGTCGGGCGCATAATACCAGCTTCCGTACAACTGGAAGTTAAAAAGCGGACGGTTCCAGCTTAGCATAAGACTGTTGCTGTATCCAGTGTAAGGCTTCAGTCCTGTGTTTCCGTCGCTTGCGTTAAGTTCGTCGCTCTGGTTTCTTACGTCGCTCAGTTGCGAGAGCGAAGGCGAACGCTGGCTTATTCGTCCTGAGTATCTTACAAACAGATTATCTGTTATTTTGGTCGAAAGACTTAACTGCGGGCGCAGTGTCCACTTGTTGAATCCAATGTCGCCCTGATGAATGGCAAGATAGTTTGCACCGAGGCCAACCTGATAGTTGAATATGCCGAGTTTTCCCTGTAGCTGTGCAAAGAGATAAAGATTGTCTGAGTTGAGTATGGCGTCCGTGTTCACCGCTCCTGTGTAGTCGTTGTCCGTGTGGCTTACGGTGTATTCGCCTCCGGCCGAGAACACTTTGTTCTTGAATTCCTTCGTATATATAGCCTCGCTGATAAGCGAATATTTGCGGCCCGTGGTAGAATAGCTGTAGTCATTCACCGGGTCAGCCTGCATCGATTGCTCAGGCGACTGGTTGAAGAGATAGTTGCGCGACATATATTTGTAGTCGGTGCCGATGTAAGTTCCTACTACATTGGCCGTTATGTTCTGTTTTTTAGGTAGGTTCAGCGACCAGTAGATGTCGAGCGACGGGGTGTACATTTTGTTCTTACTCTTGTTATACAGATACAAGTCTGGCATTGATGTCTCTTTTGCCAGCTGATTTGAACCTGAGTTCGGGTTGTTGTATTGATTATAGTTGAGGCTGATGTTCAGGGTATATTTGTCAGGTTCGGCAAGGTTGTAGCCCAGCTGGACCGTATTAAAGGTGTACATGAAGTTGGTGTTGTACCCTAAATATTGGCGTTGGCGCTGCGTTCCGTCAGGAAAGAAATATGTGTTTTCGCTGTCCACCTTGCGCTCGTCGTAGCCGCGGTAGCTGAAGTTGTAGTATATGCTGAACTCCGATTTCTTGTAGTTATACTTAAAGTAAGCATTACTGTTGTTGAAGCCGGTAGTGAAGGCCTGCATCGTTCCTAACCCGCCGACATATCCCGCATATCTTCTCTTTACGACAAAGTTAATTACAGCGTCCATGCTGCCGTCTGAATATCTCACTCCGGGATTGTCGATATATTCAACCCTTACAACCTCGTCAGGTCTCAGTGCTGTTATGTCCTGTTGATTGGCTTTAACGTCATTTATGCGTACCTGCACGCTTCCGCCTTTCAGTGATTTAATTTCCTGCTTAATCGGGTCGGTCATTATACCGTTGAGCGTCATCTTGCTCAGCAGATCGTATCCGTTCGATGAGTGCTTCTTCATTGTTGATGTCGGCAGCAGTATTTGGCGGTCTACCTTGCTTATCACTCGCATACCATTAACCATAACTTCGCCAAGGTTGTATGTGGTGTCAACTTTCAGCGTGTCTGTCTGAGCATGCGCTGCGGCAACTGTCATGGCTGCCGCAAGCGCAGTCGTTATTATTCTGTGTCTTTTCATACGCAATGCTGTTTTGTGTCTTATTCTGATTTTAGTACGCAAGCGCATTGCTGATGTGACATGATTTAACTTATTTTAAATAACAGTGGTATGTCAGCCGGGATAATTCATGTTCTCGTCTTTGATAACCTCAAGCACTTCTGTCAGGAACTTGCGTGCCTCCCATCGTGCCATGGGCAGGTCGTGCAGCAGCCAGTTGCCGCAGTCCTTCGGAGCAGCTCCCGGTATCTCGCCTTCAAAGTCAGCAACAAATTTGAATGTCTTTTGCATCAGTCCCACGATGTCCTTCGGTTCAAGGTCGCCGCGCATGAGCAGATAGTTGCCCGTCAGACATCCCATCGGCCCCCAGTAGATTATGCGGTCTTTCCATTCCGGGTCGTTGCGCAGATAGGTTGCAGCCAGATGTTCAATGGTGTGGAGTGCGCCGGCGTGAACAACAGGTTCGCGGTTAGGCTCCTTCATGCGTATGTCAAATGTGGTGACGGTCTCTCCGCCTACGCTGTCCTTGCGTGATACGTATATTCCGCGCAACAGGCGGTTGTGGGCGATTGTAAAACTTGGAATCTTTTTCATCTTTTTAGAAGTTAGGGAGTTAGGGTGTTAAGGAGTTAAGACAAATGTTTTGTTGTATTTCTTTGTTGTCCGGCTTTTGAGGATATTCTGGCAAATGCGTCGCTCCTTGACATCTCAGTAACTCATTGCTTATATTACTTTAAGAAATTCTTTGGTAACGTTGAACGACTTTTCGGCAAGTCTTGCCCAGAAGTCGAAGTATTGCGACGCCTTGTTGTCCTTAAGCGGTATGTCGCTGATTATGCGGAAACTTACGAACGGCACTCCGTATATGTGGCAGGTCTGCGCTATAGAGCAGCTCTCCATGTCGACGGCCTTGGCCTTGGGAAAGTTGTCGAGTATGCCCTGCATCTTCTCGCGTGAGTCGACAAACCATTCGCCGCTGACAATCAGTCCGGCATGAATCTTTGTCTCGCCGCTCAGGGATACTGCTTTTTCTACGAGGTCTTTGGGTGCCGTAAATGCAGGCGGCATGCCGATGATTTGCCCGAAGCTGCACTCGCTGCCGCAGTAGGCGTCGTGATAGCAATATGATGTGCCCACGATGACGTCCGTTACGTTCATCTCTACGTCGGCTCCGCCAGCCACGCCGGTAGATATCACCAGGTCGGGGGCATAGTTGTTTATCATTTCCACGGCACCAATGGCAGAGTTTACCTTGCCGATGCCGCATTTCTGTATAACGATGTCCTTGTCGCCGATGTTACCCACGGCGAAGTCTTTCTTGTGGTGTTGCTCCATTGTGGCGTTCTCGAGCAGTGCCTTAAGCTGCACAAACTCCTTGTCCATTGCCACTATTATTCCTATTTTCATCTTTATGCTGTTGTTTTACGCAGCAAAGTTACTACAAAAAAGTGAAATGCGGAAAGATATAGTGATAGAATTGAGTTACAAGGGTTTTAGTTAAAGTGGCGATAATTCGTGAAGCCATTACAATCCTTGCCGAAGCCAAATCTTGACGCCGCAACGTTACTTGTTCGTAACCATGTCCGAAAATGCGACAAACGGGTACGAATGGCGAAACAAGACACTATGTTATAGTGAGTTACCCACAACTCACGTAACAAATACGGTTACGGAAAAAAGATTGCGCCGTTCCTCCCCGTTTTGCGTACCGACACCGGACTCTTCACCAACTAATTTTGAAATCCAAAAATTAAGAACGATGAAGAGTACATTTTCAGTAATCTACTACCTCAAGCGTCAGGTAGTGAAAAAGGACGGGACGGTTCCCGTCATGGGACGCATCACGGTGGACGGCAGCCAGACGCAGTTCAGTTGCAAGTTGAGTGTCGATCCGAAGCTGTGGGACACCAAAGGGGGACGTGTCACGGGCAGAAGCGCGGCGGCACTCGAAACGAACCGTATGCTTGACAAGATGCGGGTGCGCATCAACAGACACTATCAGGAAATCATGGAGCGTGACAACTTCGTCACGGCGGAGAAGGTAAAGAACGCCTTTCTCGGACTGGAACACCGCTACCACACGCTGATGCAGGTGTTCCGTCGGCACAACGAGAACTATGAGAAACAGGTGGAAGCAGGCATGAAAGCAAAAGGTACACTGGAAAAGTACCGTGTCGTTTACAAGCACCTGCAAGAGTTCCTCGACATCCGCTACCATGTGAAGGACATCGCCCTAAAAGAGCTTACTCCCGCTTTCATCTCCGACTTCGAGATGTTCCTGCGCACGGACAAGCACTGCTGCACCAATACCGTGTGGCTGTACGTCTGCCCGCTACGGACAATGGTGTTCATAGCCATCAACAACGAGTGGCTGACACGCGACCCGTTCCGCGAGTATGAAATCAAGAAGGAGGAAACGACACGCAGTTTCCTGACCAAAGACGAAATACGCCTGCTGATGGAGGGGAAACTGAAAAACGCCAAACAGGAACTGTACCGCGACCTCTACCTGTTCTGTGCGTTCACCGGATTGTCGTTCGCGGATATGCGCAACCTCACGGAAGAGAATATCCGTACCTATTTCGACGAACACGAGTGGATAAACATCAACCGCAAGAAAACGGGCGTGGTGTCCAACATCCGCCTGCTTGACATCGCCAACCGCATAATCGGCAAATACCGTGGGCTATGCGAGAACGGCAGGATATTCCCCGTTCCGCATTATAACACGTGCCTTGCCGGTATCCGTGCCGTCGCCAAGCGTTGCGGCATCACCAAGCATATCACGTGGCATCAAAGCCGCCACACGGCAGCCACGACAGTTTTCCTTTCCAACGGCGTACCCATCGAAACGGTCAGCTCCATGCTTGGACACAAGAGCATAAAGACGACGCAGATTTACGCGAAGATAACCAAAGAAAAACTCAATCAGGATATGGAAAACCTTGCCGCAAGGTTAAACAACGTCGAGGAATTTGCAGGTTGCACCATCTAAAAAAGAGGAGCCATGAAACGTGACATAATCATCATAGAGGACAAGGCGGTCAGCGTAACCGGTAACGATGTGTGGATGACCGCCACCGAAATAGCCGGACTGTTCCATACGACCGTCCCGGCAGTGAACGCCGTCATCAAAGCCGTCCGCAAGTCTGACGTGCTGAACGACTACAAGGTGTGCCGCTACATGCAGCTTGAAAACGGGCTGTACGCGGACGTGTACGCGCCTGAAATCATTATTCTGATTGCTTTTCGGCTGAACACCTACAACACCTACCTGTTCCGCATGTGGCTGGTAGGAAAGGTTCTCTCACAAGAGAAGCGGCAAACATACGTGATGTTTATACAGAACGGAAAAACTGCGTACTGTTGAAGATATCAAATGAAAATTATACGAAAGAATTTCTATATGGATCCTTATCTAAATAGCCATATCATATCTCAAAAAATATAGAGGTAATAATATGGCTATTATTTAATTCTTTTGATTTGTCGTTATGCAACGAATTCCGTTCATAAAATGTTTTAATATATATTTGTCAAATGAATGGAGATTAGGTATTTTTTGTTCAAGGTATTCAATTCCTATCGTGTTAAATTCCTGTATAACGATTGTAATCTCTTTAGAATCGTCTTCAAGATTTATAAGACCTGCATTTTGTATCTTTTTACTAATCATCCTCGGTAATCCGTATTCTTCAAGTTGAAATACAATTTTAGGTAAAAAGGCATTTGATGCTTTATATACAAAATTGGCGATATTTGAGGAATTAGGATAAAGTTCTTGACGTATAATATTAATTACCGCAATAATAGATGAGAGATTAAAGGATACATATCTTTCAAATGTAAATATATCCTCATATGTAATACCATAATCTTTTACTGTGTTATATAGCTCTTTTATAGTCATTTTCCATCCATTACTACATGCACATGCATAATACCGTAAATGTCCTTTTCGATGATATTCCAAAATTTCTATGATATCTCCTAAAGCATCCCTCCATTCCCATGTATTATTGTTTTGTAAAGCATCGCAATTTGTTGGCCAATTGGAATCAGTTTTCAATTTTTCCGCAATTATCTTTAACATTGATGGTTTACAACTTCTGATTTGTGGTATTCTTTCAATTCTATGCCAAATATCCGTTCCAAGAAGTTCTATCATTTCATCTTGATATCGTTGAATTTTTACATATTGTTCATTATTCAATTTTATACCGGGGTCATTTCCATCAAGTTTTTTTACTACATCATCAGGAAACTCTAATCTCAATTTAGTATTTTCTTGACTTGGTGGCTCTTCAAGCATATAGACACGACCTACAAAATAACGAAACATTCTGCCTGCGCGTCCAATGATGTTGCGAAAGGTAAAATAATCAATCTTATGAGCCCCGTTCTTATTTGACCATAAAACGACACTCTCTGCTTGAGTATTTACTCCTTCAATTATAGACGAGGTCGATACCAAATAATCTAACCCATTCTGTTCTTCAAATAGTTTTATTTGAATTTGACTAAGAGAACGATGTAGCTGACCATTATGAATACCAATACCATGTTTGACTAAATCTTTAAGAATATACTTTTCTCCATAATTGCATTCCAGCCAATCAGAAAAATTAGCAAGCAGTTCAGAGTCTTTATTATATAAATTTCTGTTAAGAATTGTTGTTACTTCTTCAATTCCCTTATATGTGCCGGTATATATCAAAGCTTTACCTATACCTGTATTTATTAATTCAATAAGTTTACGTGTCTTAAAACTCTGTTTATCTTCATTCTTTGGTCTGCTTTTATATAACCGCCATGCATGCGTTACAACGGTCTTAAAATCCATACGCAGAAATGTCATCCCTTCAGTGAATACATTTTCTTCTATTTCATGGATATTTGGGGCAAGATAATATCTTTGTTTAGCTTTCTTTCCGAGTTCTACCATTGAACTGAGTAAAGTGGAGCTTCTTTCAAGATCAAAATTTGTACTTGCCTTATAAAACTCATCAACGATTAGAATATCAATTGAAGGAAGTTTATCTATATAGGCAAAAGCTCTTTCTTGCGGAAATACCAATATGTTTTTCTCCGCAAGTTCTACATCTGTTGTTGTAATTATTTTATATTGATGAGAGAATTTTCGGCAAATTCGTCTTCTTGTTTCATCTGCAAGAGCAACCGTAGGTACTAATATTACAACATTAATTGGTTGTTTAATCGCAATAAATGCATCAATAACAAAACTTTTACCAAAACTTGTAGGAGCACTCACCGCAACGCTTTTCCCTTCTAATAACTTCTTTAATACCTGTGATTGAGCAGTATGTAAGACACAAGGTTTTCTTTCTCCAATATTAACTTTAAAAACTTCACATACAAACCGATCTTCCCAAGATGCAGTATATGTATCAATATACGGTAAAAGCCCCACTTCACGAATAAGATGGTTGACTAATTCCATATATGAATTATTGTTAGTACCATTAATCTCATGAAGTAATGTAATTACTTTGGATCTTGCATTACTTATATCACCAGCATTTAGAACATTACTTATATCTAAACATGTATTATATATATCATTCGTCTGCATCATTTTTGAGATTTTTTGCTTGTGAAATAAACCAGTTTACTATTTTTGTTTTATCAGGAACAGGAAAAAGAATCAAATGAAAGTTTATTTCCGAATACTTATGAACAGAACTAAGCTTGTTGATCTGCTTCTTAAAAAACGAATGAGCACGATCTCTATGAAAAGAAATAATACTATTTTTATACTCATCACTCATTTCAGTAGTACTTGCTGTTATCTGGCATTCATGTAATAAAAGAATAGGTATATGTAGTTTGGGTTTTATTTCGTCAATGGAAGTATTCTCATCGAAACATTCTTTTATCTTTTTAAGTAATGTTTGGTTTTCAATTTGTTTATCAAGTTCATTGAGATTGGTCATTATTCCGCATTCCTTTTTCATAATAGGTTTGCGCAACATTTGTTCAACAGAATTTATTGGTTCGTATAATCGCGCATCCTCAAGAGAATTATAAAATTTAGCTTCTCCTAACCAAAGTTGAAAGCCTCCATTTGGGTCAATTACAATGTGTACAGAATCAGAGCCCTTTGCATTATCATTATCATTCTGTTTATAAAAAATTTTAGGTATTGCAGATAAGGCTTTATAATGGTTCTTCATTATGCCATATAGAATAATTTCCGCTATTTCACTTCCCTTTCCATTCTGCTCTTTGTCAACAAGTCGTAAATGTTTGGCAGCCTCAATAAGCCTACCGTAATCATTATCTATTAATTTCTCTCGTTCTTGTGCAGACAAAGCTGTTTCTGCAATATTACTGAAAACAAATTCTTTGAATTGACGATATCTCCAACTGCCATCTTCAAAGCCATTAGCAACTGATAATAACCTGTCATTATGATCTGGATTTATTTCTTGCTTTTTTGTATTAAATTTAACAAAACAATCATCAACTAATATATCAAAATTCCAAATTTTATTGCTCATACACTTTATTTACATGCTTAAAAATGGTGAAACATCTATATTCCTTTAGATACTATTTTTTTGTATGACAAATAAGTTCATGAACATCAACATCAAGCAAATTTGCAATACGAACAAATGTGTACAAATCAGGTTGAGAATGATTATTACACCATTTAGATACTGTTGCAGGATCTTTCTGTAATTGTTTTGCCAACCATTTGCTCATAACTCCTTTTTCTGATAGTACATTTTTAATGTTGTTTAAAATTGCCATTACAATTAATTTTTAGATTGCGTTAAATGCAAAGTTACAACTTTTTATTAACTATATGAATTTCTAACGATAGAAATTGGTTGGATCAATCAAAAAACTGGTTTTAAGGTCATTAAAACACCCAAGTATATAAAAAGTAAACGGGCAGCACCACAAAATGTCGCCCGTTTCCTTTTTCATGTTGGCCGCCTCACTCCAGCGGCTTGCGGTAGTTCGCTTCCAGCACATCGCGCAGCCCCGTTTCCGGGTAAAGCACCTTCCCTCCCAAAAGTATGAAGGACAACACGCGGTTGTTGCGGTATTCCTGCAAGGTGCGTCGGCTGACACGGAGCAGTTCCGCCACCTCACCGTCAGTCAGGTAACGTTCCCCGTCCAGCGGAGGGCGGTAACTTTCCAGAAATACAGACAGCCATTTCGAGCCTTTGCGCATATCCTGCATCACAGAGGCTATCGGCTCGTCTTCCATCGTAAAAACATCGTTGGTCTCGTTCATCATAACTTCGGATTCAGTGGGTGAATAAATCAAATCATCTGCCGTGCGAATAGAGCGTGCCGATAAGCGGTATCAACCTCTTAACCTCCTCCGGCTTGTAATAGAACCTGCGGTTTATCTGCGAGTAGCCGATAAGCCGCCTGTCGCGCAGCGTCTGCAACGTGCGCGGGCTTATTCTCAACTGCCCGCAGACCTCCTCGCCCGTGAGCCATCTTTCCATGCGCCCCGTGTCGCTTTTGCGCCTTAGGGCGGCGACCTTCTCCGAGAGTGCGCCGAATGCCGCCACCATCATCTCGAAAGTCTTTTTCTCGATAGATACTATTTCCATATTCATGCAATTATCGGTTTGCCCGCAAAGGTAACGATGCAGCCCTTAACACGTACCGTTTTCCGCTGAAAGGCTGCCTGTTGCACCGTTTGACCGGGTTACGGAGCCATCTTCCGTAAAAATCTTACGTGAGTCACGTAGTGAGTTGTTAAAGCCCCTTTTGTTTATTGCCGAATTTTGTCGCAGAAACATAGAGCAAGCCGAGTGTAGAGCGTCAAACTTGCTTGAACGGTATGCCGAGGCGCAGCCTATGTTCATGAAAATAAACAAAAATAAAGGACTGAATATGAAAGTGATAACGATGGAAAGTTCTGCCTTCCGGTCATTGACGGAACAGATAGCGGAGATTGCGGCACACGTCCGTGCCGCCTCCGGCGACAAGAAAGCGGCATCGCCCGACAGGTTGCTCACCACACGCGAGGCGGCGCACCTGCTTAACGTGAGTACCCGCACCCTCCAGCGTATGCGCAGCGAGCAACGCATCGGTTATGTCGTGCTTCGCGGTAAATGCCGCTACCGGCAGTCGGAAATAGACCGCCTGCTTGAAGCGTGTGCCGTCAACGAGGACGCGGCGACACCGCAGGAATTGAAACGCAACCACACGCTGCGCACTGGCGGCAAACCAAAAGGAAGGAGGACATAGGTCATGGAACTGCTCACACGAAACAACTTCGAGGGCTGGATGCAGAAGCTGATGGAACGGCTCGACCGTCAGGACGAACTGCTGCTGGCGATGAAGG
>NZ_UYXY01000017.1:0-5982 GCF_900625065.1 Prevotella marseillensis
GGCTTACCGCATCGTTCAGGCGCTGCCTCATTATCTCCTGATTATTGACAAAGTTGCGGTTGACGACAAACAGATTGTTGTAGCTCTTGTCTATACGCTTTTTCTGTCTATATACAACAAGCAAGAGTAGTCCTACGACAAGCGTTACCACAGACACGGCGGCTATGGTGTATCTTTGCGCCGAGATCGTGAGCACACGCTCCTTCTCGCGCTTGTTGAGCGAGGCTATGTATTTGTCATACTTGTCCATCTCATAAAGCGTCTGCTCATTCTTGACGGCATCAAACTTGTTTGTATCGAATATCGAGTCCTTCTCATGCTGATAACGCGCTCTGTATCGGCTTGCAGCCTTGTAATTGCCTACTGAATCATAAAAGTCTGCATATTTTACAAGGACATCAAGACACGAATGCAGTATTCCGTGCTTTACGGCCGTACTCTCGCACAGACGCAGGTATTTCAACGTAGAGTCACGGTCGCCCAGGCTAATATAGTTTTGATAAAGCTCTATATAAGCATAACAAATATATCTCGGACTCATTTTATTCTTAACAGCATAATTCAACAAGTCGTTGCATGTATTAATGGCTTCACGGTATTTTTTTTCAGTTCTGAGAATCAGTCCGAAATTAAAAATGCTCATGTAGCAGTTTTCCTTGTCGGCAGGATTCTTCACCTTCTCGGACATGCGGTGATACTTTCGCGCCTCTTTCGTTTTGCCTATCTGAGTGCTCACTGCGGTCATATTGGCAAGAATCTTGTACTCATTGGCCCTGTCGCCATATTTATGACAAGATTCATAGCCTTTCTTGTAATACGACAAGCCTTTGGCATAGTCCTCGAACACACAATAGACACTTGCTATGTTGTTATAGAAGTGCCCTATCTCCCGCCTGTCCTTGCATGCGCTGTAGATGCGCAGTCCGCTGAAATAAGCTGAGAGAGCACCTGCGTAGTTGCCTTTCATATAGAGAATATTGCCTTTCTTCAGATATGCCATTGCGCATTGCTGTTTGTCTTTGTCGGAGAGTTTGTCGTTCATTCGGTTGCACGCCACCATGTAATACACCAGGGCGGTGTCGGAATGTCCGGCATTGAGATAATGCTCTGCCTTCTTCATTATATAGTCTATCGAGGCGTCTGATGTCTTTTTGACCAAGGTCATATAGTCTTTGGCCAGCACGCGGGCACCGGCGCATGAGGGCAGGAGCATCAGCAGCACAAGCAGAAGCGTGCGCAACGCCATGAAGCAAGACTTTAAAACTGTACGAAGGGCACCGGCCTTATCGTGTGCATGTTCTGCCGTAGAGAGCTGCGAACCAAGGCACCGAGATATCTGTGATGCCGGATTATAGGATGAATTTATAATGCTTATGATGTTTTTCATTAGCCGTAAGATTTCTACGTTTATATTCAAGGCCTGGAAAGAAAGCCAAAATATCAGCAAAGATAGTGAAAGGTGAGAGCAATACAAAATGAAAAACGTATTTTTTTATTTTTATTGCCGAACCGATGACTATCTTATCAAAAGATAGTGAAAGGCGAGAGCAATACATATTGCATGCCATAACTAAGACACACAAGCTAAATATGGTACAAAAAAAAGGGCGCGGTTCGTAAGAGCCGCGCCCTTGGGCTATGGTATATTCATCTTAAAATTGCTGCAAGCGGCGCTAAACGGGATGTTATTTCACCTCTATCTGACGTGCCGCAGGACATTCGGGCTTAGACATCTTAGGCAGCGTTACGGTGAGCACGCCGTCGTTTACTCTGGCTGCGATAGCCTCCTTCATCAACAGATATAGGCCAGCTTGCTTTAGCCAAAGAGTCTTTATACAGTTCAAGGGAGTGATTGTAGGCGGCCAGTTCCTCTTCGGTAAAATACTCTGGGATGTCTGGCTTTTCGGTTTCTGAGGCTATTCGGGACAAATCCCGTCTTTTTGAATACAAAAGCCTTCTCAAGACCGTTGCTTGGGAAGGCTTTTGTCTGTTAACATCTGAAATTAACTTGTCCAGGTTTTATGTATATGTAGTCTGTTGGTTGCTGACATCGTCAATTTCATCTGTTCATCATAAGTTATAACGTTTTTAAAGGCTATTAATCAAGGAAACGTGTTATTTGATAATTATCTTTTTCACAACAGCTTTTCCACCCTTGCTTATTTTTAGAACATAAATACCCGGTGTTACGCCGTTAAGTGATATGGCGTTTGCTGCAGACCGTGATACGCAGATACCGTTTGTGTTAAAGATTTCTGCTTTGTCAAACTCACCGTTAATATTGATGTTCTTCGTTTCAGAATTGAACGATATGCTAAGGTCGTCGATGGTATATTGGCTGATGTCAGTGCTGCTGTCGAAGATGAAGGCTTCTGATGCGTCAGACACAGAACCGTCAGTATAATATGCCATTACGTAATAGCTGTCGCCATCCTTTGCGTCATTGTCGAAGTAGTGGGTCTGAAGTTTGTCGAGAACAGCTGTAGACAACAACTCTCCGTTGCGGAAGACGCTGTAGTATATGTTCTCTGTTTCTGATGGCTTCAGTTCCGGCTCGTCTGTCACGCAGCCGGTAATGTTCCAGCAGCAAGGTGATTTTTCGTTGTTTTCACCGTAAAATTCTGACACTTTTTGCCAAGTTGCTCCGTTGTCCTCAGAGAACAGGTCGCTCTTTCCTGCAATAAACTTGTCTGAAACGGCGTAGAGCAGAGGTATCTGTTCTGCATCATAGTCGTGTACCTTGATGCCTATTTTAAGCTCTTTGCTTCCGTCAATGAGCAGAGGCTCGTCAAGCACTGTTGTAAAGTATTCATTGTATGGCAGATCTTCTATTTCTTGCTCTCTTACAAGCTTGCCGTCTTCAAATACAACGATTGCGGCGTGTATGCCTTTGTTTACTTCATACCAGTCGTAGAAATTGATGATGGTTGTTACTCCTGTCAGATACTTTCCTTTGTACGGTGCCAGGTCGTCTTTATCGAAGGCGTTGGCTCCGATTACTTCTTTTCCTTCGTTGCCGAGCGTAAACATGCTTTCAACCACGCTGTTGATATGGTTCAGCTGATAAGCACCGAAATTATTCTTCCATATAAGTGAAAGCGGTGTGTCGCTGCTGTTCTTGCAGCCTGTAAGTCCTTCTGGAGCGTCTTTCTTTACTTCGTTGCCCGTTGTTATTTTCACGTTCTCAATATCCACGTAATATAATGACTTGCCTTGGCCGTGGCTGTGGAAACGGATAGAGAATATCTTGCCTGCAACCTCTTTTGATATGTCCACGTTTATCATGTTCCATTTGTGCTGCGGGTTTAATTCTGCAATCGACCAGTCGCCTACAGATTTCCATGTGTCGCCGTTGTCTGTTGTCACTTCGAGGCTTATCGAGTCGTTGTCAAGAGCTTGGTCTAAAATGTTGATGAATCCGTAGATATTGGCAAATGAAACATTCACAGATTCTTCGTTGGTGGCGTCCATAGGTCTTGATACAAGACTTGATGAGTGGGGCTTGGCGCTGCTTACGTATATAGCGGCGCATGTTGTCTGAAGCAGTCCGTAGCCGTCCAAAATCCATTTAGTGTCTTCGCCTTCGCCATAGTCAGCCTCAGTAGTCCAATAGTTTGTATCGAGTGAGCCTGAGTCGAAGTCGTCAAAGAATGGCAGGGCGTAAGTGTCGGGAACAGATGCTTTAAAAGGAACTGATTTTTGTGAAAGCATTGTGCCTCCGTCAGCCTTTGCCATAACAGCCTCTACAGTATATTCGGGGTGTCCGTATATGTCTTTGTCTCTGAAAGACATTTCCTGCTCTGTTGCTTCTATATTGCCTATAAGTTCACCGTCGCGGTATATGTTATATGATTTCAGTGTAAGAGTCTTATATTCAGTTTCGTCTTTTGTCCACGACAGTTTTGCCTCTTTCAGTGCGTCAGACTTTGCATTGAGTCCGGTTGGGGTCAATGGTATTTCAGTGTTGCTGATGTCATCTACGTTCAACACCCAGAATTTAGGAGTCTGTTTATAGAACATGCTGTTTATTCCTGCATTTCCTGCAATAGTCTGGCCGTCAGCTGACATGAAATTTGGCATTGTCAGTGTTTCCTCATCGAAAGTGAAATCAATGTCAGGATTTACGCCTTCGGCTGCTATTGTCATATAATAGCAGAAATCGTAGATTGCATTACGCTCGTATGAATACCAGAAAGGATGTGTATATGGTGTCGGTCCTAAAACAACATTTCCATAGTCGTATGCTCCGGCAACGTTTCCATTGTTGTCAATGCTTGCATAGCTGAAGTTGTTCCAGTTGTCATATTCACCAAAAGAAGGCAAAAGTCTGCATTCTTTTGTTTCTGTGTCGTATATATAAGTCTTGAACGTGTTGCTTTCGCTGAAAATAACGAATTTTCCATTCGGGCTTACATCAATAAGATTCATTACGCATATATAACGGAATTCTATGCCCAGGTCTTCGTGCGTCAGTACGGTTATCTTGTCGTCATCCCAGATGCACAGGTAAGTGCCTTTGTCGTCATCTTCATCGGATGTTATGATGCCGAATATTTTTCCGTCTGATGATATTTTCATCGCGTATCCGTTTTTCATATTTTCCGGTACGGTAAGGAATTCTATCACGTATTTACCTTCGCTGTTCTTGACCCACTTACACGGAGTAATAAAAGCGTCTGAACCGATATTGAAGTTTCCTATCACGATGTTACCGTCTTCAGAAATATCTTGACTGAAGGCGCCATCTGCAGAACTTGAAATGGTGGAAATGTCAAAGTCGCCATATTCTAATAAAGTACGTTTCCCGTTTTCCCATATAGCGGCAGAAATCGGGTTCTCTTCAGAAGCCAGCTTAACGTCAGTGTTGATGGCGTCTCCGCAGATAATACCGTTGTTGCTTACGGCCTTAAATCTGCCACACTTTGTGAAGTCGCTCGGGTCAGCCTCTGTGATCCATGAAAGCGTTCCGTCTTTTGTGTTGTAAATGAAGCTTTTCATGTCCATTCCGTTTATGGAATGTTCAATGGCTACAGATGTACCAACAAAGTACTGTCCGTTGGGGGAGATGCCACTGCCGTTGATGTTTTCGCCAATAGTTTTGAATCCTTTCTCTGCATAGGTGTTTCCAGTGAACGCCGTAAAAGCAGCCATTAGAAAAATGAAGATCTTTTTCATAAGCAAAAAGGTTTAAAGTTTTTAAAACAATTATTTCACACAAATATTCATCGTCCGGTTTACGTCTGCCAGAAAACAGAACAAATATCTTCAAGAAAGCATTATGTCCGGCAGACTTTTCTCACTTGCAAATGTATGCATTGCTTTAAACAAATGCAAACCGAAGATATCCAACTTTCTGAAAATCGGTGATAATAAATAATAAGAAGTCTGATTATATTTACAATCAGACTTCAATTTTCAGGAAATAATCTTAAATGGCATAAAAACCTTACACGCAAGTATCAAACAGACTCTTTCAGTTTGTCTCTATACATGGAAGGTGTTATTCCAACAATCTTGCGAAAAAGTTCAACAAATGTTGTGTACGACTTAAACCCTACGCTCTCCGCTATGGCGTTCAACGTATATGAACCATAGCCTGCTGTGTCGGACATACGCAGACAAGCAAGATGGATGCGGTAATCGTTAACATAATTCTTGAAACTTTTATGGAACGTGTCGTGTATTACAAGCGAAACATACTTGTTGTTAGAGCCCACTAAAACGGCAAGGCGAGCAAGAGAAAAATCGGGACGGCAAAATTCCGTTGTGTTCTCCATTATATCAATCACTGAATCGAGCAGCTTTCTGCGCATGTCATCATTGATGCCACCCGACTTGGCTTTATGTGCCATATCGTCAGACTGCTCTGAGACACCGGCATCCTTGACGACATCATCGGCATCATAGGCTGCCAGCCTACCCCGAAGCTGTTCGGCCTCGGCCTCCGACTCTTTAAGACGGCTTACCGCATCGTTCAGGCGC
>NZ_UYXY01000008.1:0-45394 GCF_900625065.1 Prevotella marseillensis
CCTTTAGTCCTAATTAGATGCCCGCAAAGGACCACATACGGCATTAATCCGCCTTTCGACGGGCTGTGCCGTGGTAACAGGCAGGTTGGATACGCGTTACTCACCCGTGCGCCGGTCGCCATCAAAGTCAGCAAGCTGACTTCATGCTGCCCCGCGACTTGCATGTGTTAAGCCTGTAGCTAGCGTTCATCCTGAGCCAGGATCAAACTCTCCACTGTAAAATTTCTTTATAATGTGACACAGGCACGAAGGCCCTGTCAGTTAGTCTGTCGCTCAGAACGCCATCCGGTAGTATTTGACCGCGTATACATATTATATATATCACGGCAGAAATTGAACGGTTTTCATTCTTTACCCTCCCTGCAGATCATATCCGCAGGATGTTTCTTGTACTACTCTTGTCTCTGTATATTTCAGTATCTCAAAGATCTCTTTCTTCAGTGCCCAGGGAGCGTCAGCTCTCAAAAGCGGATGCAAAAGTACGGGGTTTTCACCAAACCGCCAAATGTTTTCTGAAAAAAGTTTTAATTTTAGATTCATTTTAACATCCGTTTACATATTAAGTGTGATTCTTACGCCATTCACATTATTATATTTTACAAAAGAAATAAGCTGACTTATGACACAGGAACGGGAAATAAGACCGGCAAAGATGGATGAAAATTATACGCTAATGGCAAAAACCAAAGACCGATGGCAGAATTTAAAGGCGTTTGAATTCCAAAGGAAGAAAACTGCCAGTCGGTTACGGGAAGGCCTGTCATGGAGCAGATATATTCATGAACGGCAGGATAAATGCAAGGCTGTGCGGCAAGCCATACGGGCAGCCAGCAACGCCATAAAACGCTGACAGAATGGACGTTATAGGCTTTTAAAGCCGGCTATACGCCCGACACAAAACATATATATCATCCAGCCGTCTGCAAAAGGGCACCTTTTAGGGGACAAAAGCATACCTTTTACACGCTAAAAGGATATCAAACGGAACGCAAAAGCATACCTTTTGAAAAAGGAAAGAAAAGCTGCCCTTTCTGAAACTTACGCAAACAGGAAAAAGAAACGCCAAAAGTCCATGAACATATACAAAAAGAGCGCATCATTTAACGATGCGCTCTACATAATGTAACAGGCGGTTAAGTCCGTCAACAAGCGTTGCTCTCGGGCAAGCTATGTTTATGCGGACAAACGGCCGGTCGGTTTCTCCATAAATATCTCCGCCGTTAAGCCACAGCTTTTCGCCGTCCTTCAGTTCGCTGATAATGTCTGAAGACGTGCGGCCAAGCGCCGTGCAGTCTACCCAAACGAGATAAGTGCCCTCAAGCCGAAGCACCTTAAGCATAGGCATATGGGCAGCAAAGAAGTCGCAAAGGTAATCATAATTAGACTTGATATACGGCAAAAGCTCGTCGAGCCAGCCTTCGCTCTCATTATATGCAGCCTGAAGAGCCACCACGCCAAATGGACCGACATCGCACACCTCGTTGATATTTATCGCGCGGTCGATCTTCTTACGGACAGTGTCATCGGCGGCTATGATGTTGGCTATCTGCAGTCCGGCAATGTTAAACGTCTTGGTCGGGGCCGTACATGTGGCCGAATTTGCAAGAAACTCGTCAGACAGCGATGCAAAAGGCGTATACTTATAACCCGGCATCACTATGTCGCAATGTATCTCGTCGGCAATAACGAACACTCCGTGGCGCAGACATATTTCGCCCATGCGGCGCAGTTCGTCGGGCGTCCACACTCTTCCTGCCGGATTATGAGGGTTGCAAAGCAAGAAAGCCTTTACCGAAGGATCAGCCACGCGGCGCTCAAAGTCTTCAAAATCAACAGAATACGTTCCGTTGGAATAAACCAGCTTGTTCTCCTCTATTATGCATCCGTTGTTACGGATAGACGAGAAGAAGCAGTTGTAGACAGGCGTCTGAACCAGCACTTTGTCGCCCGGCACGGTAACGGCCTTGATGACAGCCGACACTGCCGGCACCACTCCCGTAGTGTAAATTATCCATTCGGGACGGAAAGTCCAGCCATGGCGGCGGGCAAACCAACCAACTACTGCCGCATAATAAGATTGAGGCACATACTCATAACCGAACACACCATGCGCGGCACGGCGCTGCAGCGCCTCGATTATGGCAGGAGCCGTGCGGAAGTCCATATCCGCCACCCACATCGGCAGCATGCCGTCGACATCTGTCTCGTCCCATTTAACACAGTCGCTCCCTCTTCGGTCGACTATCTCGTCAAAATTAAATTTAGCCATAACATATAATATAATAAGGTGTAAACTATGCAGGGGCTCCATTGTCAGACGCCCGGAACGGGCCACTGACACCCCTTGCGGCATGACACCGACGCCGCCTGGATGGCAGCACAAACAGCCGGTGCCCCAAGAAAGGCATGCCATAAACGGCAAAGCCTTTTGTAAGCATTGTTCAATGCCGCCACAAAATTACAAAAGAAAAACCAAACCGCATATACCTTTTTTACGGCATAATAAGGCAAAATCAACAAAAAGTATACAAAAATATATAAAAACCAATAAATCATAAAAAGTTTTTATTACATTTGCACAATTTAAACGAAAGGAACTGATTATAAAAAACAATAATAAAAATTTTTAAAAAGAAACAGAAATGGCAAACGTAAAACCTGCAGAAGGTAAACTGGGTATTTTAGTGGTCGGTTGTGGAGCCGTTTCCACAACATTCATGACCGGTGTTTTGATGGCCCGCAAAGGACTTGCAAAGCCTGTAGGCTCAATGACACAGTATGACAAAATACGCGTCGGAAAAGGCGAAAACAAGAAATATCTCGCATACGGAGACATCGTTCCGCTTACTAACCTCAACGACATCGTATTCGGTACATGGGACGTTTATCCCCAAAACGCATATCAGGCAGCAATGTATGCCGAGGTGCTCAAGGAGAAAGACATCAACCCCGTGCGTGAAGAGCTTGAGCAGATAGTTCCGATGAAGGCTGCCTTCGACAAGAACTATGCCAAAAGACTCGACGGCGACAACGTGAAAGACGCTGCCACACGCTGGGAAATGGTTGAACAGCTGCGCGAGGACATACGCTCGTTCAAGGAGAAAAACGGCTGCGCAAGAATCGTTGTTATCTGGGCTGCATCTACCGAAATCTACGTACCTGTATATGAGCCGGTACACGGCACGCTCGCCGCTCTTGAAAAAGCAATGAAGGAAGACGACCGCGAGCACATCGCACCGTCTATGTGCTATGCCTACGCCGCACTCGCAGAGGGCGCTCCCTTCATAATGGGTGCTCCTAACACAACTGTGGACATACCTGCAATGTGGGAAATGGCCGAGAAGACCAAGATGCCTATCGCCGGCAAGGACTTCAAGACAGGACAGACACTGGTTAAGAGCGGATTTGCTCCTATCATCGGTACACGCTGCCTCGGAATGAGCGGTTGGTTCTCAACCAACATCCTCGGCAACCGCGACGGTCTTGTGCTCGACGAGCCCGAGAACTTCCGCACAAAGGAGGTGAGCAAGCTGTCTACACTCGAAACAATACTCAAAGCCGACAAACAGCCTGACCTGTATGGCGACATCTACCACAAGGTGCGCATCAACTACTATCCTCCACGCAACGACAACAAGGAAGGATGGGACAACATCGACATCTTCGGATGGATGGGCTACCCGATGCAGATAAAGATAAACTTCCTCTGCCGCGACTCTATCCTTGCAGCTCCGCTGCTGCTCGACCTCTGTCTGCTCAGCGACCTGGCAGCAAGAGCCGGACGCTACGGCATACAGCGCTTCCTCAGCTTCTACCTGAAGAGTCCTATGCACGACTATACAAAGGGCGAAGAGGCCGTAAACGACCTGTTCAAGCAGTACACAATGCTGAAGAATGCAATCCGCGAGATGGGAGGCTACGAGGCTGATGAAGAAATCGACTAACAGAAAGCGAACATCACGTATAATCTTACAATCGCTGCCGGCAGTGCCGGTGGCGATTGTAGTTGTTATATACGTCATGTCATTAATGCCGCGCTCAACAAAAAAAATGGAACGCGGGGCTGCGCTGATTGAGCACAAGTCTTACTACGAACTCACAGTTTCGGGCAAGCCCGTGGCACGGTTCGACGCGCTGACAGACAGCTGCATGTCTGACAACATCATGCTTTCGGCCGACTCGTCGGTAACCAAGCGTAGCATAATCAACGGCTGCTGGGTGAACAAGTATGCCTTCATGCCGTCGTGTCACGGCATGATTCTGACAACCGACCCAGACAGCATGGCCTACAAGACACTGGCAGCAGCAAACAAGAACATCGGAAACGTGATAAAGAACACGGCCGAAAGACTTGAAAGTGCTATAAAATCGCTAAGCAAAAAGGACGAGGAACTGAGATACTATCTGAGCGTCCACAACGTAAACGACGACGGATACAACACGATGGCCTATCTTGACGGACGACTGAAACAGCAGAAAGAACAGGCCGAAAAAGCCCTGGAAATCATCAGGAAAGCCCAAACGGGCAAAAATGCAGCCATAAGACTGGTGAGCAAATACACCCTGCTGCATAAAGACACGGCAGGACACACCGTAAGAATAGCCTGCAACACGATAACTCCTGCAAGCGAAAAGCCATTCAGAATAATACAGACATCAGACAAGCAAACGCCCGACAATGTATCGCCGACGTATCTTCATCAGTGGTTTACGCCTGCGACAGATGCAGAAAGAGGCATCATCGTGGCATCATATCCGGGCTGCATGCTAAGCCGCTATGACGTCAATGGGGCAAAGGCGACCACATTCAGCGGCAAGGCAACGGGCAAAAGCCGCCACGACATTCCGCCGATGCTGGCTCCAGACGGGGCTGCCATATATACGTCAGACGGCCGCATGATGGGCATAAGCTATAACGGAAGAATAACAGGCACGGGAAACTTCGGCCTAGCACTTAAAAACTTGCAGCCATGAAGAAACTTATTTATATAGCTGCAACCGCAGCAATGCTGCTCATGTCGGCATGCTCGGTAAAGACTCCCGAGGGCACGGGCGTCGTGAAGAACGGCGACTACTGCTACCGCGGAGAACTTTCGGGCGGCAAATACAACGGCTATGGCGTGCTGACATTTAAGGACAGCATAGTCTACAGCGGACAATGGAAAGACGGAAAGCGCGACGGACTGGGCCAGACCACCGACTCGCTGGGACGCACAGTGACGAGTATGTGGAGAGCCGACTCGCTTGTCAGAGGCATCAGAAACGACTCGGCAGGCACCTACATCGGCGAGTTTAACGGCAAACTGGTGGAAGAAGGCCACGGCATATACTTCGGCAAGGACGGCAGTTTCTACAACGGCAACTGGAAAGACGGACTCTACAGCGGCTTCGGATGCTCCATGAGCGCTGCCGGAAAAGCCCGTACAGGCGAATGGAAGGCAGGAAAATTCCGCGGCGAGCGCCTGACCTACACGGCCGAAAGGATTTACGGCATTGACATATCGCGCTACCAGCACGGCAAGGGACGCAAGAAATATCCCATTCACTGGAACAAAGTGCGCATAACACACCTTGGGAAAATAAGCCGCAAGAAAGTGAGCGGAACCGTAGACTACCCCGTGTCGTTCGTATACATAAAGTCGACCGAAGGCACGAGCGTGCGCAATCCATACTATCTGTCCGACTATCAGCAGGCTCGGAAGTACGGCATACACTGCGGCGCCTACCACTTCTTCTCGCACACTTCGCAGGCATCGAAGCAGGCATACTTCTTCCTGAAGCACTCGCGCTTCAGCAAAGGCGACTTCCCGCCGGTGCTCGACGTAGAGCCAACGCCGTCGCAGGTAAAGGCCATGGGCGGTCCGGCAGCCATGTTCAGCCGCATACGCACGTGGCTAAACATCGTAAGACAGCGCACGGGAGTGAAGCCCATACTGTATGTCAGCCAGCAGTTTGTGAACCAATATCTGCCCGAAGCGCCCGACCTCATGCGTGACTACATGGTGTGGATAGCGCGCTACGGCGAATATAAGCCCGAAGTGAGACTGGTGTTCTGGCAGCTGTGCCCCGACGGAAGGGTTAGCGGAATAACCGGTGAAGTGGACATCAACGTGTTCAACGGATACCGCGACCAGTTTAACCAATTTCTTATTAACGAAAGAATAAAGTAAACTTGTGAAGCGGCGGCATGGAGATTCCTGCAGAAGAAGCCGAAAGACAAACGCCAGACCGGCTCCGAGAGCATAATATGTCATGGCCATAAGATGCATCAACGACATAAACAGCTCCTGGAGCCGGTCATAAAGAAATCAGAATCTCTGGTCGAGAGTAAGACTAATCAGACTGTAACAAAAGCATAATAAGCATGCCACGCCGGCATGCCTGCCGCAAGACAGCGGCCAAAGAAACATATTCGCCCGCAGCCATTGGCCACGGGCGTTTTTTTATTTATATCTTATTATTATCGTAACCTTTGCGTGTCCGTAACTGCCGGCATGCGCACCGAAGCTGTAAGGCGAGTCGCATTTAAGCATATAGACACGGTTCTGACGCGGACGGCTTGTGGTAAGAATCATCGTGAGGCCCTTGCTGTCGCGCTTTTCCGTGAAGTCGCCGTTGGACGATTCAGCCTTGAACGCATCAATGAGGGCCTTTACACCCTTGTCATAAAGCTCGAGCACCTTAACCACCTTCTGCACCCTGCGTGTGCGCGGATCGCGCTCCACTGCCGACGTAAACCTGCTCTGCCCTATCGCCGAATAGCGCTCCACCTGCCTGTCGATGCTGTTCTGGGCCATGGCGGCAAGCAGCGTGCCTAAGGTAAAAAACAATATTAGAATCAGTCTGCGTATCATGGTTACATTATTTTTAATCGTTCAACATCTCGCTTATGCGCCTGCGCTCTGACGGGTCGTCAATGCTGTTGAGCACCTCCTGCTCCGCATTATCCGCAACATTTGCCGAACTGATGCGGCGCTCTATTCGTCCGGCATCGTCGAGAGCCTTCTCTATGTCGTCCTTTATCTCGCTGAGGTCGTCTATGCGGTGGCCGTTCTCTATGACATAACTGCCGCCGTAGAGCCTTGCCAGATGCCTGTCTTCACGATAGCCGGCATAAGCCACCACGGCAGACACCACTATAAGCGCCACGGCCGCCGCGGCTGCCACACGCATAAGCACGCGGCGCAACTTCAGACGGCGGGGCTCTCCGGCCTGCATAGAGGCAAAGCCGGCAAACACTTCGCGATAGCCTTGAAGACGGGCGGGCACGCTGCGGCGGGCAAAAAACTCGTACAGCCGCTGCTCCTCCCTGAGCGTCGTCTCTCCGTCGAAGAATTTTCCGATAAGCCTTTCTATCTCTTTTATCTTACGTTCGTTCATATCCGTAGTTATGTATAAAGTCGTTACATATTATGCAAATACTGCTCTTTCACGGCCATTCGGGCCCTGCTCAGTGCCTTGCGCACCGCAGCTTCGGTTCCGCCCGTAAGCCTTGCTATGTCGGCCATCGACATGCCGTCGATATGGCGCAGGCGCAATATAATCTGCTGCGCAGGCGGCAGCGTGCCCACTATGGCCATCATGCGTTCTATCCGCTCGATATCGGCCGAGGCATTACTGAGGTCGGGCACGTCGGTAGTGTCTATGCTCAGCGTGTAATGATGACGTCGCAGATAGTCGATGCAGAGGTTATGCACCAGCACACGGGCCAGCGGAGCCATGGGACTGTGCAGCTCGGCACACATTGCCCAAAGCTTCAGCATGGCGTCCTGCACGAGGTCTTCGGCACAGTCGGTGCCACCGAGCCATCGCGCGGCCATTGCCGTAAGTGCTGGTCTGAGGCTTAGGGCCTCTTTTTCGAATTCGTCTGCTGTCATCTAAACACTATTTTTGCTCAAACATTGCATCTGCCGGCATTGCCGGACATGCAGTCGCCATGTCAGTCGAAGTTGTTAAGCCGGCTCGTGTCTACCCTCGAAACACCTTTACCGTATATATCTGTCTTGTCGGCCGTGCCCGAAAGTGTTATACTCCCTTCACCGTTGACACAGGCACTGACACTGCGACAGTCGACGCCCATATTAATCTTAGCCTCACCATTGCATTCTACGCTAATAATGTCGCCATTGAACTTGCCGTCTATTTGCCCGGAGCCGGATATATTGAAGTCAGCATTTTTGGCCTTAATATCAACTTTACAATTATCAATAGCAGTAGAATTCCAATATATATTACGTGCGTCAATGCCACCGCTGATATCAACCGAACCGTTGTTGTTTAAATTCATATCATATGAGGCCTTCAAATCAGACTTGCTTTTGTATTCAGCGTAATTAATCATCGCAAACTTGTCTACTTCAAATATGCCGTTATTTGTCATGAATCCATTATTAATAATTGAATATGAGTCAGCCTTCAATTTATCAATAAACAAATCCATATTACCATTGTTGCATACAGCAAGGATGTGTGTCTTCAAACTTTTTGCATAAAAAGTTAAAAAGCCAGAAGTATGAAGCTGGTCAATATTCGGAGCTGTAATATACAAATTACATGATGAAGAGTTAAAGCTGTTAATACAAGTATCCTTCGAAAATCCTACGACAAGTATCCCGCCATGTACGTCAAAGCTCAAGCCCTTCCACACACTCTCACGACCTTCAAACACGACCTTATATTCAGAACCTTGCGTATAGTACACCTGAGCATAACTTGCCACGTTTATTCCATGGAAATTTTTCAGCGGCAAGGTCTTCTTTATAATTCCGGAATCAGAATTTTTAAAGTTGTCATGCAGCTTAACACCGGTATTTTCCACTGCCATATTCTTGTTTGAACAGCCGCAGGCGATGAGCGGAATTGAGGCAATAAATGCCAAGAACAAATATAACTTAAACTTCATAATAATCAGGTTTTTAATGTTTCTATTCTGACATATGTACGCAAAACTATGCCGTTTGTGACATGAAACAACAAACTTTTTCTGTCTTTCCTGCCGCATGAGCAGGCTATACGCTGCGCATACCGGCATCTGCCGGCATTGCCGGACATGCAGTCGCCATGTCATTCAAAGTTGTTCAGCCGGCTCGTGTCTATCCTCGAAATGCCGCTGCCGCCTATATCTATCTTGTCGGCCGTGCCCGAAAGCGCTATGTTTCCGTTGCCGTTTACGCTGGCGGTTACGCTAAGGCAGTCGACATCCATATTAACTTTTGCCGCGCCGTTGCATTTTATGCTCATCACGTCGCCCTTGAACTTTCCGTTAATTTTCCCTGAACCGTCAATATAGAAATCAACATTTTTGGCATTAATGCCAATTTCGCACTTGTCAGCACCATAGCATCTCCAATACAGATTGCGCGCCTCGATGTCGCCACTGATACTGTTAGAGCCGTTGTTGCTTACGCTCATATCGCCTGAAACCTTCATCTGCGCGCTGCTGTTGTAGGCTCCGCTGTTGCTCAAGTCGAACGAGCCGGCGTCTATAACTCCGTTGTTTGTCAGCGCGCCGCTGTTTGACATGCGGCACGAGCCGGTTTTAAGCTGGTTAACATACAGCCTGAGTGCACCGCTGTTGCTTACGGTCAGACTGCCGGTCTTCAGAGTTTTTGCCCTGAACGAGAACGAGCCGCTGCATGCTATGCGGTCGATGCGCGGAGCCGTGATATAAAGTTTGCAGTTGAGCGAGCCGATGTCTTTCCAGTTGTTTTTCTTCGAGAAGCCAACAACAAGTATTCCGTCAGATACCTTGAAGCTCAGATTATTAAAGTCGCAGCTGCGCCCTTCGAACTCCACCTTATATTCAGAGCCTTGCGTATAGTACACCTGGGCAGCGCTCACAACGTTTATCCCGTGGAAGTTTTTCAGCGACAGGGTCTTTCTTACGGTCTTTGAATCATGGTTTGAGAACAGGCCTGACCACACGGTGCCGGCATCTTCGTATGATACATTCTTGTTGGAACATCCGCCGGAAATGAACGGCATTACGGCCAATATTGCCGAAAACAGATATAACTTAAACTTCATCATAATCTTATTTTTAATGTTTCTTCTGTTATCAGTACGCAGAACGTTGCCGTTTGTGACATGAAAAACTAACTTTTTTTCATGCCGGCATGAATTAATTTGCATCCGTCCATGATGCGCCTTGCAACGGGGCGTGCAACAGCCTGACTGTCAACGCGTTGCAAAAGACCGTCTTTCAGCCTGCAAAAGGGCACCTTTTAGACGGCAAAAGGCCACCTTTCGGAATCCAAAAGGTGGCCTTTCGTAAAACTTGATGCCATATGCCCGGCGTAAGAGCCGTGCCGCAGGCAGCTGATACCGGCAAGCGGCTGCATGCCTGTGGGCGCTTTAGCGTGTTTATTGAGATGTTTCTTTATGTCGTAGCTATGCCTGTCGCCGGTTAAAAACCAAAGGTCTTGACAACCTGACCGCCGTAAGTGGCAATGCTGACCTGCACCTCGTCGCCTGCCGACAGCTCTATGGGGATATACTCCATGGGGATGCTCATGTAGAGCTTGGCCGAATAGTATTCGGGCACTGATGCCTGGTCGTGATACAGCGTGAGGCGCACAAGGCGCGTGCCGTCGGTGCGCGTGTCAATGCCGTCGCATGCCATGCCCACCGTCTGCTGGCCGTACTCGCCGTCAACGGTGCCGGTCTTCACGCTCAGGTCGAGGTTGATGTATTTGCCGTTGTGGCTTTTCCATGCACTCTCGAACACCACGGGGTCGGTCTTCATGCCTCCCTTTATGTCGGCGGTTGCCGTAACCGCAGGCGTAAGCACCTGCGTCGCGCCCACCGGCTCGGCCACATACTGCCCGTTGCCGTCCTTCACCTTATTATAATATATAAGCGAACGGTAAGCCGTGTCGGGCTTTTCTGCCCAGTCGAGCTTCACGCTCCGCGTAAGCCAAAGCCTCTCGTCGCGGTCGGTTACGATGCTCACCACCTTTGCCGACGCGTCGGTCTCGGCCTCAACAAAGTCGGCCACCATATACGACAGACTGCCGTCGCCCGTGTCATAGCTGTCGCTGCTGCACGCCATGAGCAGTGCAACGAGCGGCATCAGCATAAAAAAACGTCTTATTCTCACTCTGAAGCCTTTATAAAGTTCCTGGCCGGATTGGCATACATCGTGAGCATCCGCTCGCGCAGATATGCCTCGTCCTTGTTCTCAATATTTATTTTGGCCATCTGTCCGTCAAGATATTTCTCAAAGGCAGCCCTGTCCTCGTCTGTATATTTGTCGGCATGAGCCGTGCCGCCGTCGAGCATGTCGAGCGCCACATAGTTGAGCGGATAGAGCCTGTAGTTGCGGTGTATCTCGTGGTCGATGTGTGCCGCAATGACGTCAAACACCTCCGTCTTGGGCATTTCGGGGTCGAGCGTGTCGAGCCATTCGTCGATGCACGGCGCACAATGATAATGCACGCGGCCCTTGTTGCCTGTTATTCCGGTCTGCATGCTCACCACATCGTCCTGTGCCGACTTCTTCCAGCCTGCAATGTCGCGTTTAAGCTGAAACTCCTGAGCCTTCAGGAAGTCGCATGGGTCGAGCTCATACGATATTGCCATCGGCACAATGTGCAGCCTCTTCAGCTTTTCCACCACGCTGCCCTTGCCTCCGCCCATGGCCATCATCTTCAGTATGGCCGGCTGCGTGCGGTCGTCAGAGTCCTTGGCGCGGCCTTCGCGCTGTGCAATCCAGATGTTGTCGTGCTTCTGCTCCATCACAAAGTACATATAGTCAGACATCACCTTGCTTGCGGCAAGCGTCTCGCGGGGCGACAGTCCGCGCTTCACGATGAACGACTTTACCACCCTTACCAGGTCTTTCACCCACGGCAGCGACAGCAGGTTGTCGCCTATGGCTATCTCGCAGGTGGTCTTGAATCCGTTGTCGATAAGTCCCTTGCCGAGGAAGGCAGGGTCGATCACTATGTCGCGGTGGTTGCTCACAAAAGTGTAACGCCTGTCGACGCTTATGCACGAAATGTCCATAGAGAAGCCCTTCGTGAACGAATCGACAAGCTTCTGCAAGAAAGCATAGCAAAAATTCAACTGGAACTCAAAATTAGTCTTGCACGAGTACATCTTCTTCTCGATCATCTCAAACGGCACTCCGGGCAAAACAAACTCAATAACCTTCCTGAACTGCGGATTGGCCAGCAGCCTTTCATAAGCCTGAGGAAGCTCTTCCGGCTCAAAAGGCCGTATCTCGTCAAACTCAACAGGAACTTTCATAGTACGAAAAAATTTTATTGTTATTCTGTAAAACGGTTAAAAGAGCCTTCAATCCCGGCTCTCTTAACCGTATATTTAAAAAGTTTCAGAATTTTATCTGAACTGGTTTTCCACGATGTCTGTCAGCACATCCGTCATGTTAAGGCCGGCAGCCTTAACCTGCTGCGGAATAAAGCTGGTGGCTGTCATGCCCGGAGTGGTGTTGATCTCTATCATGTTCACCTTGTCAACCTCCTGTCCGTCGCTGCCCTTTCCGCGGCTGATGATGTAGTCGATGCGGATTATACCGTTGCAGTGGAGTATGTCATAAATCTGGCTTGTAATCTCGTTTACGCGCTTTGTGGTCTCCTCACTGAGGCGTGCCGGCGTAATCTCCTGCACCTGTCCGTTGTACTTGGCGTCGTAATCGAAGAACTCGCGCTGCGTAACCACCTCTGTTGCAGGCAGCACCACGGTCTTGTCGTGAGTCTTGTAGCAGCCTATCGATATCTCTGTTCCTTCCATGTAACGTTCCACCATCACATCCTCGCTCTCAAGCATGGCCTTGCGTATGGCCGGAGCAAGCTGGTCTTTGTTCTTCACCTTCGACACTCCGAAACTGCTGCCGTCGGCCGCAGGCTTAACGAAGCAAGGCATGCCGATGCGCTCCTCTATCTCGTCGTCGCTTACAATCTCCTCATATCCCTTGCGTATCAGCAGGCTGTCGGCCACTCTTACGCCGTAGCCGCGCAGATACTGGTTAAGCACAAACTTGTTGAAAGTGAGCGCCTCAACAAGCACGCTGCTTGTTGAATAAGGCACATGCACAAGCTCAAAATATCCCTGCATGATGCCGTTCTCGCCCGGTGTGCCGTGTATGGTGATATAAGCATAGTCAAACTGCACCAGTTTACCATTCTCCATGAATGAGAAATCGTTGCGGTCAATGCGGGCTGTTGTGCCGTCAGGAAGGTTGACATGCCAGTCAAGGCTTCTCACAACAACAATATACACATTGTAACGCTCCTTGTCAAAAAAAGAGTAAAGGCCCTGTGCAGAGCGCAATGAAACCTCATACTCTGAGGAATCTCCACCGCACACGATGGCAATAGTTCTCTTTAAATTCTTCATACAATATTTTTATTTAAATTCATTTCCGTTTATATAAGTCCTCCAACGCCCTATCAGCTGCTCCATGTCGGCAGGAAGCTGCGAGGTGAAGTCGAGCTGCTTGCCGGTCTTCGGATGCACGAAGCCGAGCGTGCGTGCATGAAGAGCCTGGCGCGGACATATCTTCAGGCAATTCTCTATAAACTGCTTGTAGCTGCCGCTGCGGTTTCCGCGCAGTATGACGGTGCCTCCGTAGCGCTCATCACCGAAGAGCGGATGGCCGATATGCCGCATATGGGCACGTATCTGATGGGTGCGGCCGGTCTCAAGGATACACTCAACCAGAGTGACATAGCCGAAGCGCTCTATCACGCGGTAGTGGGTTACGGCATGCTTGCCTATGCCCGAGTCGGGCGAGAACACCGCCATACGGAGCCTGTCCTTAGGATCGCGGCCGATGTTGCCCTCAATGCGCCCTTCATCTTCGGTGAAGTTGCCCCACACCATGGCGTTGTAGCTGCGGTGTGTAGTCTTGTTGAAGAACTGTGCGCCGAGCTTTGTCTTTGCGTCCGGCGTCTTGGCAATGACCAAAAGGCCGCTTGTGTCCTTGTCTATACGGTGAACGAGGCCCACTTCTGGGTCGTTGGGGTTATACGAAGGCAGGTCGCGCAGATGCCATGCTATGGCATTGACCAGTGTGCCGTGATAGTTGCCGCAGCCCGGATGGACAACAAGTCCGGCAGGCTTGTTTATCACTATCAGCTCCGAATCTTCATAGACCACATCCAGCGGAATGTCCTCGGGCTCTATTGTGTTGTCATACTGAGGGCGGTCGAGCATCAGGGTTATGACGTCGAGCGGGCGAACCTTATAGTTGCTCTTCACCGGAACGTCGTTGACATGCACGAATCCTGCGTCAGCCGCACGCTGAATGCGGTTGCGGCTTGTGTGCTGCAGCTTCTCGAACATGTACTTGTCGATGCGCAGGGGCATCTGTCCCTTGTCCACGACTATGCGCAGATGCTCATACAGCTGTTGCTGCTCGTCGTCCTCAAGTTCCTCTATATAATTGTCTGTCATATAAATATCTCATTTTACAGAAGGCCTGCGGCATCATAACCCGCACGGCCATGGCAGCCATCATCATTCCGGACCGGTGACCACCTCAAACTCGTCGACATCGCCTCCCTGCGTCTGCACGCCCTGAACCGACGGGTCTGCCATGTCGTGATGCATGGTAGAGTCGGCACTGCCGTCATAATAGAAATCTGGATCAGCGTATATTATCGAGTCGTTCATGTCGCGCATGCCGTCTCCCACCTGAAGCACGAGCACGTCGTTTACCGACACTTTCTGTCCGTTGCGCAGGCTCTTGCCCTTCGACTTCAGCCCGTACACCCAGTCTTTCTCGCCCGGGATAAACTCCGTCGGGCCGACCTTGAAGCCCATTGCCATCAGCTTGGCGCGCGCCTCGCGGTAAGAACAGTTGTCGATGATGTCGGGTACGGTCAGCATCGGCGAGCTCGAAGAGTTGATGACGACATAAACCACACGGCCAGACTTAACTTCCCTTCCTGCCTCGGGCGACTGTTCAAGGATACAGTCGGGCGGAAGCGTCTTGACGTATCCGGTGTCGCTGACAACAATCTGCAGGCCTCTGTCGTTGAGGATATGCTCGGCATCGGCAAAGAGCTTATGCCTCACGTCCGGTATCTTTATCTTCTCGCCATGATGGGTGTATATGTCGATGCCCATCTTCACGCCCCAGCACAGCAGGACAACGACCAGGAACATTGCAAGGAAGTTGGCCCAAAGCCTTAAACTAAAGATTTTTCCGAAGAAATCTTTTGTCTTCATCTATGTCGTAGGTTTTTCTGCAAAGGTATAAAAAAAAGAGAAAGAAGCAAAGATATTACTTTACTTCTTTCTCATTTCCCGTTTAATTTCTTTGGAACATTTGGTTATTTACCATGGTTCTCGTCAGAAACTGTAAGCTTTTTACGCCCTTTTGCACGACGTGCTGCAAGCACGCGACGGCCGTTCTTTGTAGCCATTCTCTCACGGAAACCGTGCTTGTTCACTCTCTTTCTGTTGTGCGGCTGAAATGTTCTTTTCATCTTATTTAATTATTTATTGTTTATTTTATTCCTCGCTTTGGGCTGCAAAAGTACACATTTCTTTTTAAATAACCAAGAATTAAGCGTTTTTTAGGTCAAACTTTTATGTTTTTTTCTAAAAAAATCGTAACTTTGCGCCCTGAAAGCCAAACATTTACAACATAATGATGCTTTGGCACGGGGCAAAAGCCCGCAGCAAGAGACGAGGCGCCCGCCCGTCAGCAGTCAGGAATCAACAATAAATTCATATATTACGAACAATGATTAACTCACAGGAAATTAAAAAAGGAACATGCATCCGCATGGACAATCAGGTATGGATTTGCATCGACTTCCAGCACGTTAAGCCAGGTAAGGGTAACACCGTTATGCGTACAAAACTGAAGAACGTGACCGACGGCCGCGTTCTGGAGCGCACATTCCAGGTTGGCTTCAAGCTCGAAGACGTAAGAATTGAGCACCGTCCGTATCAGTATCTTTATGAGGATACAACAGGTCTTATCTTCATGAACCAGGAAACTTTCGAGCAGATTCCTATCGCCAAGGACGCTATCATCGGCGTTGACTTCATGAAGGAGAGCGACATCGTTGAGGTTGTAACCGACACTACAGACGGAACTATCCTCTATGCCGAAATGCCTGTAAAGACAAACTTGCGCGTAACACACAGCGAGCCGGGCATCAAGGGCGACACAGCTACCAATGCCACAAAGCCGGCTACACTCGAAACCGGTGTTGAGGTGAGAGTGCCGCTGTTCATCAACGAAGGCGACCTCATCCAGGTTGACACACGCGACGGAAGCTATCTGAACCGTGTAAAGGAATAAGCATGCTCAACCTGACGTTGAGAACATAAACAAACAAGGAGCCAGGGCTTCGGCACGGCGACCGCTGACACATCGCGATGCGGTTTCCTTACCGAAGGCTTGGCTCCTTCTCTTTTATAATCCTCCATGCAGAGGAGGTGCAAACATAAAGTAACCGTTAACCTTACAGGACAAATGAAATATTCTTTTATCATACCGGTGTTCAACCGCCCGGAGGAAGTTGACGAACTGCTGAAGAGCCTTACGGCACAGACCGTGAAGGACTTTGAGGTGATTATTGTTGAAGACGGCAGCACACGCACATGCAAGAGCGTATGCGAGGGATACAGCGGAGCGCTCGACATTCAGTATTTTATGAAGAAGAACAGCGGACCGGGACAGAGCCGCAACTATGGAGCGGAGCGCTCTAAAGGAGAATATCTCATTGTGCTCGACTCTGACGTGGTGCTGCCCGAGGGCTATCTCGCGGCAGTAGACGCCGAACTGGCCAAGACCGGAGCCGACGCCTTCGGCGGTCCTGACCGCGCGCACGACTCGTTCACCGACACGCAGAAGGCCATAAGCTACTCCATGACAAGCTTTTTCACCACCGGAGGCATAAGGGGCGGAAAGAAGAAGCTCGACAAGTTTTATCCACGCTCGTACAACATGGGCATACGCCGCAGCGTATATCTGAAGCTGGGAGGATTCTCAAAGATGCGCTTCGGCGAGGACATCGACTTCAGCATACGCATATTCAAGGCAGGCTGCAACTGCCGCCTGTTCCCCGACGCATGGGTTTGGCACAAGCGCCGCACCGACTTCCGCAAGTTCTACCGGCAGGTGTTCAACAGCGGAATAGCGCGAATCAACCTTTACAAGAAGTATCCCGAATCGCTCAAGATAGTGCACATGCTGCCTACGGTGTTCACCGTAGGCGTGACGGCCCTGGTGCTGACATCTGCCGTGGGGCGTGTGCTGATGGAATACGACAGCATAGACAAGTGGTATTGGCTGTGCGCCGGGCCCTGGCTTCCGATACTTCTCTACTGCCTGCTGATACTCATCGACTCGTCAATAAGCAACCGCAGCTTTAAGGTAGGACTGCTCAGCATCCCGGCATCGTTCATCCAGCTGTTCGGCTACGGATGCGGATTCATCACTGCATGGTGGAAGCGCTGCGTGCTGAAGCACGACGAGTTTCATGCATTCGACAAAAACTTTTATAAGTGAGAATGGAGAATTGAGAATGGATAATTATGATTACCTTTGAAAGGTATAATTTTGATATAGTCTGATTATTCATTCTCAATTCTTCAATTAAAGCAATCTGCTGACAGCAATCTGCTGCATATTTAATTCATGCAATCGGCATACGCTTCATTCTTTTTACCTTTACAACCTTATTCTTTACCTTTATAACCTTAAAACAACACTAATGCTACAACGGAAAGAAAACATAATATTAACCAAGACCGAGGCCTTTTCTGCACGTATAGTCAATATGTACAGATACCTTGTCGAGGTGAAACACGAACACATTATAGCAAATCAGATACTTAGAAGCGGCACAAGCATCGGAGCCAATACAGCTGAAAGCAGAAACGCACAAAGCAAAATTGACTTTATACATAAGCTGAGCATTGCGCTAAAAGAAGCCGACGAAACGGAATATTGGCTGAAAATGCTTAACAGCGGCCATTATATTACGGACAGGCAACTGCAATCTATGATGAACGACAACGAGGAAATTATACGCATACTCACCAAAATTATAAAAACATCAAAAAGCAGTTTAGTGCCATAAGCAGAGATATTTACGTGCCCTGCTATTACCCCATTTCTACATTTTGTAACAATCTAACTTGTTTTGTACACGTCCAATCTGCAAACAAAGCAACACAATAATAATCAAAAAGGCAAATCATAATTTTCCATTCTCAACTCTCAATTCTCAATTTAGAACAATATGTCAAAACTAAGCATAAACCAATGGGCCGAGGACGACCGGCCACGCGAAAAGATGATGCGGCTCGGGGCACAGGCGCTGTCGAACGCCGAACTGCTGGCTATACTAATAGGCTCGGGCTCGCCCGAAGAAAGTGCGGTAGACCTCATGAAGAGAGTGCTCAACGACTGCAACAACAACCTTAACTCTCTCGGCAAGATGAGCATCGACCAGCTAACCTCCGGCAACTACAAGGGCCTGGGACCGGCCAAAGCCGTAACCATACTGGCAGCCTGCGAGCTGGGCAAGCGCCGGCAGGCCGAGAAGGCTGAAGAGCGCAAGCGGCTCGACTCGGCAGCTGCAATCTACGAGTTTATGCACCCAAAGATGCAGGACCTGAGCGAAGAGGAGGCATGGATCTTGCTGATGAACCAAAACTGCAAGCTGATAAAAGACATGCAGCTGTCGCACGGCGGCATAACCGAGACGGCGGTGGACATACGCGTGGTGATAAAGAACGCACTGCTGTGCAACGCCACCATCGTGGTGCTCTGCCACAACCATCCGAGCAACAACCCCATGCCGAGCGGCGACGACGACAGACTGACGCAGCGCATGAAGAAGGCGTGCGAGATAATGCGCCTGCACTTTCTCGACCATCTGATAATCACCGACGGACGATATTACAGCTATTCGGAGGAGGGACGGCTGTAAGGAAAACGCCTCCCTGCAAAGGCAAAGCGCACAACCGCGCAACAGCCTGACATCCAACACGTTACAAAAGGCCATCTTTTAGCTTCTAAAAGGTGGCCTTTTAGCGTGCAATATGTGGCCTTTCGGAAGGCGAAAGGCGGTCTTTTAGAAATCAGTCTCAATGGCAATACCATACAACAGCCAATATCGCCACAATCAAAGTCTATGCAACGCCGGTGAAAGGCAGCAGAAAAAGGCCGGCAGAAAAGCATTGACGACGGCAGAGGATGACAGAGTTTTCAGTGTAGAAAATATATTTTTACAAGTTTTAACCACGCCCCCATGCAAGTTTTCTGTCGCCGTAACATTTACAATTACGAGTACTCACAAACAAAATAACGTAAAATTAAAAACAAAAAAGCAATGAAATCTTTGAAATTAATATTTGGATTTATCATGGGCTTATGCCTCACAGCAACAATGACATCTTGCGACGACGATGAAGACAACGGCGTAAGCGTACCACAGGAAGTACTCAGCGCAATGCCCGGCACATATGTAAACAGCATGGAATACGGCGAAGCTACAGCCGACTCGGCAATGACCGTAACTCTCGGAACAGCCGACATGCAGTTCAACCTGCCCGTAAGCAACATCATAAAGGACGTTGTAGCAGCAGAAAACCTCGAGCAGGCGCTCAACACATACAAGGCCGACACATGCAGCGTAAGCTACAGAATAAGCGGATATGCCAACAACATTGTAAGCATGACAGCCGACAGCTGCATCTGCAACTTTGAATACCAGGCCGGCGAGAACACCGTGAAGGCTACTGCCGACGTGGCCGTTACGACTGCATCATACAACGGGGAGGACAACAAGCTGACGCTGACACTCAACATCAAGAACGTGAAAATCGACGGAAAACAAGTTGAGGACTACACAGCAACAACTGTCACTCTGCCTGCAACCGAAAAACAGCAAGACAATCAATAATTACTACAACTGAATCCGCCCGGACGCCTTCTGCCATACGCTTGCGTCCGGGCTTCTTTTTGCGCAAAGTCCAATCTCAGCCAACACCACTCCGCTGCACAGGCAGGGCAACAGCCGTGGTACAACAGAACGCCGCACGGCACAAAAAAACGGCATAAATTTTGTAATACGCTTTTTTTCACCTATCTTTGTATTGCCCTATTATGCAACAGGCACACAGGCACGGCACAAGCAGCGGCCTGCACACAGATGATGCAACTAATCATAACATAAGAATCATGACTCAAGAAGAAAAAACAGCTATAGAAGAGAGAATAGTAGATGTGCTCAAGACTGTATACGACCCGGAAATACCCGTAAACATATACGACCTCGGACTGATTTACAAGATTGACGTGAAAGACGACGCCACCGTGGACATCGACATGACCTTCACCGCGCCCACATGTCCGGCGGCAGACTTCATCCTCGAGGACGTAAGGCAGAAGGTAGACAGCCTCGACGGCGTAAAGTCGGCCACGGTGAACCTCGTGTTCGAGCCCGCATGGGACCAGAGCATGCTCAGCGAGGAGGCACGCCTCGAGCTGGGATTCGAATAACAGCATATCTTAAATACTAAAACATCTGCACCATGAGAAAGAATGTCTACATACTGTCCGACGCACACCTGGGCTCGCTGGCCATAGCTCACGGCCGCACGCAGGAGCGCAGGCTGGTGCGGTTTCTTGACGAAATAAAGAACAAGGCCGCGGCAATATACCTGCTGGGCGACATGTTCGACTTCTGGTACGAATACAAATATGCCGTGCCCAAGGGATATACGCGCTTCCTGGGCAAGCTCTCCGAGCTGACCGACATGGGCGTCGAGGTGCACTTCTTCACCGGCAACCACGACATCTGGATGTACGGCTATCTCGAAGAAGAGTGCGGCGTAATCATACACACCAAGCCAACGACCGTAGACATATACGACAAGGTGTTCCACATGGCACACGGCGACGGCCTTGGCGACCACGACCCTAAGTTCAACTTCATACGCCGCGTGTTCCACAACCGCGTCTGCCAGCGCATGTTCAGCGCGCTGCATCCGCGCTGGGGCATCTGGTTCGGACTGACATGGGCCAAGCACAGCCGCATGAAGCGTGCCGACGGAAAGGAGCCGCCCTATCAGGGTGAGGACAAGGAAGCCTTGGTAAAATACACCAAGAAGTATATGAAGACCCATCCGGACATCGACTATTTCATCTACGGACACCGTCACATAGAGCTCGACCTCATGCTGTCGCGCAAGACGCGGATGATGATTATAGGCGACTGGATATGGCAGTTCACATACGTTGTGTTCGACGGCGAACATCTGTTCCTCGAAGAATATGCCGAGGGCGAGAGCAAGCCATAAGCCTTCAGCAGCCCCTACGGCACGACAACGGCGGCATACTGCACAGCATCAGGCCGCAACAACAGCGACAACACGCACGGGGCGCAAGCCTCAACAAATAAAAAAAGGTGAGAAAGACGGCGTCATGACATATCAGACGCACATGCTTTCTCACCTTTATTATATGCTATCCGTGTAAAGATTACAGCAGATTCATTGTGTCTGTTGCAATCATCAGCTCCTCGTCGGTAGGAATTACGCATACCGTAACCTTAGAGTCGGGAGTAGAGATGATGGCTTCCTCACCGCGGATGGTCTTGTTCTTCTCAACGTCGAGCTTAACACCCATGTACTCCATGTTCTTGCATACATCCTCACGCAT
Organism: Prevotella marseillensis; assembly: GCF_900625065.1. Lineage (NCBI taxonomy): Bacteria > Pseudomonadati > Bacteroidota > Bacteroidia > Bacteroidales > Prevotellaceae > Prevotella > Prevotella marseillensis. The sequence continues at coordinate 21,659 of NZ_UYXY01000008.1, forward strand.
AGAAGCCTGGTTCTCGCCAACGCCTGCGGTGAACACGATGATGTCGCATCCGCCCATGGCAGCAGCATAGGCTCCAACGTATTTCTTTATTCTGTAGCTGTACATGTCGAGAGCCAGCTTGGCACGCTCGTTGCCCTCATCGTTGGCAGACTCTATCTCACGCATGTCTGAAGAGATGCCTGTTATGCCGAGCACACCGCTCTTCTTGTTGAGCAGATTTGACATTCCGTCAGCGTCGAGACCGAGTTTCTTCTCGAGGAATGTGATGGCACCGCCGTCGATATCACCGCTTCGTGTGCCCATCATGAGGCCTTCGAGCGGTGTGAGACCCATTGATGTGTCAACACATTTGCCTCCATCAACGGCAGCTATACTGCCTCCGTTGCCTATGTGGCAGGTGATGACCTTCTTGTCGGCAGGATTTACGCCCAGGAAGTCGCACACTCTCTTTGACACATAGCGGTGGCTTGTTCCGTGGAATCCGTAGCGGCGCACGCCATATTTCTCGTAAAGCTCATACGGTATGGCGTAGAGATATGAGTGTGCGGGCATTGTCTGATGGAAGGCTGTATCGAACACGCCTACCTGAGGCAGACCGGGCATAAGCTCGCTGACGGCCTTAACACCCTTGAGGTTGGCCGGATTGTGCAGCGGAGCCAGGTCGATGCACTCTTCAAAAGTCTTGAGCACCTCGTCGGTAAGCACCACGCTCTTGTTGAACTTCTCGCCTCCGTGCACCATACGATGGCCAACGGCGTCGATTTCATTGAGGTCTTTAATAACGCCGATTTCAGGATCGGTGAGCAGTGAGAAGATGAACTTCACTCCCTCTGTATGTTCGGGAATGTCGTGCATTACAGTTTTTTTCTCTCCGTTAGGCAGCTTCACTTTAACGAAAGCGCCGTCGAGACCAACGCGCTCTGCACCGCCTGATGTCATGACAGACTTGTCGTCCATGTTGTAAAGTGCATACTTGATAGACGAGCTGCCGCAGTTTAATACTAAAATTTTCATGGTTATAAGTTGTTTATCGGGAGTTAAAGTAGTTATAGTAGTTAAAGTAGTTAAAGTCAATAGCCCTGTTGGCCATCATCAGCATAGCCATTATTTATCACACCCTTGCAATATGCGTTAAGCAGCCTGCTTGCATCAGACAGAGCTCCCATCAGTTCGTTGAAAACCGGAGCATCAACATACCCAAGGTCTTTCGACAAATAAACATAGCATCTGCATTCTTCAATGCTTCCTTGCGCGATGTTATAGAAGCGCAGCTTGTCTGCCTTGCTGAGTTTTTTATATCCTTCAGCAATATTGGCCGGAACAGAAACCGCAGCTCTTTTAAACTGAGAGCAGAGTTCGAAGCGTTCACATTCGGGAAAGGTGTTGGCTACCTTATATGCCAGCAAGGTAAACTTGTAGGCCTTCTGCCATGCCACCACGCTCTCAAAGTTGTTCATCTGCAAGGCTATTGACTTTAACTTCTTTAACTACTATAACTCCTTTAACTACTTAAATTATTAATTATGCTTTTGCATCCATTGCCTGGCATGCCGTGATGGCTACCAGCTTGTAAATATCCTCTACTGAGCATCCGCGGCTGAGGTCGTTAACCGGACGGGCGATACCCTGAAGGATAGGACCTATGGCCTCGGCACCGCCAAGACGCTGAACCATCTTATAGCTGATGTTGCCTACCTCGAGGCATGGGAATACGAGAACGTTGGCCTTGCCGGCGATGTCGCTTCCGGGAGCCTTCTTCTCGCCTACTGAAGGCACGAGGGCTGCGTCGGCCTGCAGTTCGCCGTCAACCTTGAGAGACGGATCGAGCTCCTTAGCAAGTTTTGTAGCCTCAACCACCTTGTCTACCACCTCATGGCTTGCGCTGCCTTTTGTTGAGAAGCTGAGCATAGCCACGCGAGGATCAGCGAAGCCTGCAACTGATTTGGCTGTCTGAGCTGTGCAAACGGCAATCTGAGCCAGCTGCTGTGCGTCGGGCATAGGTGTAACGGCAACGTCGCCTACTACGAGCACGCCGTTCTCGCCATACTGAGGCTCCTTTGTGATGAGCAGCATTGCGCCGCTGACGCATGTGATTCCGGGGGTGCACTTGATGATCTGAAGAGCCGGACGCAGAGTATCGGCCGTTGTGCTGAGCGCTCCAGATATCTGTCCGTCGGCTCCGCCAGTCTTTATAATCATACATCCGAGATAGAGAGGATTCTTAACCAGCTCGCGAGCCTGCTCGATGGTCATGCCCTTCTTCTTGCGGAGCTCTGCCAGCAGGGCTGCATATTCCTCGCTCTTGGGGTTGTTCTCCGGGTCAACGATAGTAGCCTTGTCGATATTTTTCAGGCCCCACTGCTCTGCCAGAGAGTTTATCTCACCGGGATTGCCGATAAGAATGATGTCAGCCACACCTTCGGCCAGCACCATGTCGGCTGCCCTTAAAGTGCGCTCCTCTGTGGCTTCGGGGAGCACGATGCGCTGCTTGTTGCTTTTAGCGCGCTCAATGATTTGCTGAACTAAATCCATAGTTTTGTAGTTTTTAAATATATATGTGTGTTTTGTAATTTCTACTTTGCAAAAGTAGAAAAAATAATTTGAATAACATTGGGCTATTCCTTTTTTTTGATTAATTAAACGATAATAATCAAAAAGCTCGCCATGCAGGCAGAAATCAAACTGCGGAGTCATGCCTAAAGGCCGCCGCAAGGCGTAACACGACGGCTGCAAGGGCTGGCCGAGGCTGCCTCATACGGACACGGACTAAGGACCGAAAGGAGGCCACGGCACGGGGACAAGCCCTAACCGAACATTATTCCGAACATAGTTTTATCTACTTTGTCCATTCATGTTTTCAGCTGTATTCTTGCTTTCTGCCGTCGTCTTTACGTCAGCTTTTCTTTACAGAGTCTGCTATGCAGGCGAAAATTATAACGAAAATCTGCTCAACATAAGGCAAAAATACAGGCTGAACACTGATGCAGGATTTGAGATGAGAACAGCGTCAGGCTGATGTCATGGCGCATGCTCTGTGCAGCCGTAATGCAAAAGGCCATGTTTCAGGCTCTAAAAGGTGGTCTTTTGCATGATAAAAGACGGTCTTTTGGAGCGCAAAACATGGCCTTTTGCAACGCACTGGATATCAATATGTTACACAAGCGTATTTTTCCTGCGTCATTGTATGCGAAGACGGGCGTCAGAATTCCACATAGGGGCGCAGGCGCTCGATGGCCTCGGGCGTGAAGTCCTTGCACAATTTCAGGTCGTCGAGCGAGTTTATTCTTCCGTGCAGGCGGCGGTATTCTATTATGGTCTTGGCCTGATAGAAGCCTATGTAGGGATGTCTGCGCAGACTGCTGAGCGGCAGTCGGTTGAGGTTAAGCCGGCTAACCACAGGATGCTTCACCACGAAATAGGCTATGGCCGACTCGGGAAAGTTGTCAATCTCGCGCAGCTGATCAACGCTGACATATCCGCCCAGCCGACGGCCGTAGCTCACTATGGCGCGGGCAAAGCCGCTGCCTATGCCCGGCACGCGCTTCAGCTGCGACGTGTCGGCCGTGTTCAGCACGATATGTTCGCCGGGCTTTATCTTCACGGGGTATCTCGTCGTGTCGCGTATGGTCAGGTCGGCAGTGCTGCCTCCATACACCTCAGATGCCGGACGATAGTCGCCCTCGATGCGTATGTATGGCTCGAGTTCCTTAAACTTCTGCGCCGTAAGTCCGTAAAGGCGTGCAAAGTCGGCCTTGGTGCGATATATTCCGCCCTTGGCCCTGTACTTATATATGTTTCTGACCTGCCACGGCGCCAGCCCGAGCCTCAGCAGCTGTGTGCTGTCTGCCGTATTAGGGTCGAAGTATGACAGCTCAATGCGCCGACCGTCGGTATATTCCGCATATCCGTCCTTCTTACCGGCAGAGCCTTTTCTGCCGCCAGACGCCACGGCAGGAGCATCTCCGGCCACGCCTGCAGGCGACTCGCCCGCGCCGTAGCCGGCACAGAGCAGCAGTCCCGCGGCTGCTACGGCCACAAGGAGCACGGCCACCACAACACGGCGGTCGGTGCGGTTAAGATAAAAGAACCCGCGCATTTTTCTGTGATGCTAAATGAAACCGAACGGCATAGCCTCACCTATCAGATTATGCCAAACTGCTGAAGGAATATAAGCAATATACCTACGGGACACACATATCTCACACAGAACAGATAGATGCCGAACAGACGGCCGCGCAACGTGCCATGATTGGTAAACTCATCACGCACCAGCTTATGCGGCAGGAACCAACCGAGGAAGATACATGTAAGGAATCCTCCCACGGGAAGCATTATTTGTCCTGTAAAGAAATCGAACACGTCGAACAGCGTACGGCCAAAAACAGTCAGCAAATCGTATCCGCCCAAAGACATCGAACAAACAAGACCTATCACCGAGCAGGCCACGGTTACGATAGTGGCAGCACGCTTGCGGCTGAGCTTGCACTCCTCCTCAAAGAACACGGTACTTGCCTCGTGCATGGAGATTATGGATGTAAGGGCTGCCAAAGCCAGCAACGCATAGAACGCGGCAGACACGACATAGCCCACAGCCGGCATGCTTGAGAATGCCTGCTGGAACACGTTAGGCAAGGTGATGAACACCAATGAAGGACCAGAATCGGGACTGATACCCACCGAAAACGCTGCGGGGAAAATCATGAGGCCCGCAAGCACGGCCACAACGGTGTCGATAAAGGCTATCTGGGCGGCCGACTTCATCAGATCGGTATCCTTACTGAAGTATGACGCATACGTACACAGGCATCCCATACCAATACTGAGCGAGAAGAAAGCCTGGCCGAGAGCACCGAGAAACATGCTGCCGTCAACCTTGCTGAAGTCTGGTTCAAACAGAAACTTCACGCCCTCCATAGCCCCGGGAAGCATGCACGAAAGCACGACAATGACTATGAGAAGCACAAAAAGTATGGGCATCATCAGCTTTGAAGCCTTCTCAATGCCTCCGCGGATGCCGCGTATTATTATAAGGTGAGTAATAAGCATAAACAGAAGTGTCCAGAAGGCAGGCTTCCAGGGATTTGTCTCGAAAGACGAGAAATAACCTGCAAAGAAGTCGGGCGACCCGTGCAGATGGCCCGCAACCGAGGCATATATATAATGCAGGCACCAGCCTGACACCACGGCGTAATATCCCGAAATCAGAAAACCTGTAAGCACTCCGAGCAGGCCGACAAGCATCCACGGCTTTCCGCCGGACAAAATGCCGTAGGCCCGCGCCGTGTTGGATGCGGCACGGCGTCCTATCACAAACTCGCTGACGATGCAGGGAATGCCGAGAAGAAGCACACAGGCAATGTAGACAATAATATACACCCCGCCGCCGTGCTCTCCCGCCATATAGGGGAAGCGCCAGACGTTACCTAATCCTACGGCAGAACCGGCCGTGGCAAGAATAATTCCAAGCTTACTTCCAAAACTTGCTCTCTCTGATTTCATAATAGTAAATTTTCACTTTAATGTCTTATGTTACCATTAACCACTTGCACCCGCCTGTTGCCAAAAGTCAAAGCCTGCATAAGAGACGCTTCTTGTTTTCACGGCAATCGATGTCAGGTTTTCACAGAAATATGCTACCTTTGCACAAAAAGACTGACATTGATGAGACTAAGACAACCGCAAGTAAAGAAATACCCGTTTTCATATCTGTTTCTGGCCACGATATGGATTCTGTGTTTCTGCTATCCGCCACGCACTCCGCTTGACAACGTGGCATTCATAGACAAATGGGTACACATAGTTATGTATGCCGGAACATGCACAACAATATGGATTGAATACCTCAGACATCACAAGACACCTGAGACGATGAAGCTTTTTATATGGGCATGGCTCGCCCCTGTGATGATGAGCGGACTGATAGAGATACTGCAGGAAAACTGCACCGGCGGCAGGAGAAGCGGCGACTGGCTCGACTTTGCGGCCAATGCTACGGGCGTAACGCTGGCTGCCGTTATCGGAATTCTTCTGGCAAGGAGTCGCGCCAGGCACTGAACGGCGAGCGGCGCAGCGATGAGTTGTAGAAGCGGCGGTCGGCAGTTACCTCGTCGGCAATGAAGTCGGGCTTGACGAAAGGCTCGTCCTCGCTCTGCAGCTCCACCTCAGCCATTACCAGGCCTTCATTCTCTCCATAGAACTCATCTACCTCGAACACATGTTTTCCGCTGGCAACGAGATATCGGGTCTTGTCGATAATGCCCGGCTCGCACAGCTCCATAAGATGCGAGGCCTCGTCGAGCGTTATCTCCTTCTCAAACTCATAGCGGCTCATGCCTTTGCCGTCAGACGGTCCCTTGATTGTTATGAAGCCGCGGCCGTCGCGAATACGCACCCTGACAGTGCGCCCGCGCTCGCTGCAGATATAGCCCTGGCGTATGCGGCTCGACGATGTAGCCTGAGCCGCATACGGCCGGCCGGCCTTGTGAACCAAGAACTTGCGCTCTATCTCCAGACCACTCATATTACATCTGGCCTATCATTAGAACAACAAGATATATCACGGCAAAGATAACCAGTGCCGCAAATATCCATGTAACGACTTTCTTGCCTTGCTGTTCTTGTTCTGCCTCACGCTTAGCGCGGCGTAATTTTCTGTTCTGACTCATAGTTATTATCTTTAAAATTAAGGTTCTTTAAATATTTCATACAACCTGACGCATGGCCGAATGCCGCTGACGAGGCAGCAAAATAAGCTGCAACGCCTGACGGCGAGGCGCAAATGCGTATGCCTAAAGAAAGCAACCGGACTGCATCCAGCACTATATGCCGACGAAGAATTACTCCTCGTCGGTAACCGGAAACTCCATAAGGTATGCCTTGATGAAGCCGTCGATCTTTCCGTCCATCACTCCGTCCACGTCAGACGTCTGATAGTTGGTGCGGTGATCCTTGACGCGGCGGTCGTCGAAGACATAACTTCTTATCTGACTTCCCCACTCTATCTTCTTCTTTCCTGCCTCAATCTTGGCCTGAGCCTCGAGGCGTTTCTTCATTGCGCGGTCGTAGAGCTGCGACTTGAGCAGGCGCATGGCGTTGTTGCGGTTCTCAAGCTGCTTGCGGCTCTCTGTGTTCTCGATGAGGATTTCCTCTTCTTCGCCGGTGTCGGGGTCGACATACTGGTAGCGCAGACGCACACCGGTTTCCACCTTGTTGACGTTCTGTCCGCCGGCACCTCCCGAACGGAACAAGTCCCAACTGACCTTTGACGGGTCGACATAGACCTCGATCGTGTCGTCGACGAGAGGCGAAACGAACACGCTGGCGAAGCTGGTCATGCGCTTGCCCTGCGCATTGAACGGAGAGACACGCACCAGGCGGTGGACTCCGTTCTCGCTCTTAAGGTATCCGTAGGCATACTCTCCGCCCTCAATCTCCATGGTAACGCTCTTTATTCCGGCCTCGTCGCCCTCCTGCAGGTTGCTGATTGTAACCTTGTGGCCGTGAGCCTCAGCCCAGCGCATATACATACGCATGAGCATCTGTGCCCAGTCCTGGCTCTCGGTGCCGCCGGCGCCGCTGTTTATCTTGAGCACACAGTCCATGGGGTCTTCCTTCTGGCGGAGCATATTCTTAAGTTCAAGGTCTTCGATGGCCTTTATAGCCTTGGCGTAGTCTTCGTCTACCTCCTCTTCGGTAACCATATCGTCATGATAGAAGTCGAAAGCCAGCTGAAGCTCGTCGGCACAGGTGCGCACCTCCTTATATCCGTCGATCCAGCGCTGTATACCCTTCACCTTCTTCATCTGTTCCTGGGCGCGCTTAGGGTCGTCCCAGAAGTCGGGCGCCTGTGTGCGCAGCTGTTCTTCCTCAAATTCTATTTTCTTCTTGTCTATGTCAAGATAATGATGCAGTGCCTCGGCACGCTCCATCACATCTTTCAGTTGATCACTTGTTATCATCTGGGTTACTGTCGTTTTTTCTGTTATTTAACGGGTGTTTCAGGCTGCACGGCGTCAGCGTCTTCATACATCTTGTCTATTACGCCGGCGTAGTTCTTGTTGAGCACCTTTCGCCTTATCTTGAGCGTATTGGTAAGCTCTCCGCTCTCCATAGTGAAATGTTTTGGCAGTATGGTGAAGCGCTTTATCTTCTCATAGCTGGCAAACTGCTGCTGAAGCGTCTCTATGCGGTCGGCCATCATCTTGTTGATGCGCGGGTCGGCGCACAGGTCTTCGCGGCAGCCAAACTTTATGTTGTTGTCGCGGGCGTATTCCTCGAGCAGGGCATAGTCGGGTATAACCAGTGCAGACACAAACTTGCGCTGGTCGGCTATGACGGCTATCTGGTCGATAAACTTGTCAACAAGCAGCTTCGACTCTATCATCTGCGGCGCTATATATTTGCCGTTGGATGTCTTGAAGAGGTCTTTTATCCTGTCTTTCAGGAAGAGTTCACCTTTACTTATATAGCCTGAGTCGCCTGTATGGAAGTATCCGTCCTCGTCGAACACCTCGCGGTTGAGCGCGTCGCGCTTGTAATATCCCCTTGTGATGGTGGGGCCTTTGAGCAGAATCTCGTCGTTCTCGCCTATCTTAATGTCAAGACCGCTGATCGGGCGACCTACCGACCCTACGGTGAAAGGATCATTCTTATGGTCGCACGACACAGTGGCGAGGCTCTCGGTGAGGCCGTAGCCAACGATCATGTCGATTCCGATAGAATGCACGAAGCACTCCACCTCCTCCGACACCGTGGCTCCTGCCGTGGGGAATATGTTGGGATGCTCTAGTCCCAGCTCATTACGCACGATGCTGAAGAGCGTCCTGTTCATGAGCGCATACTTCATCTTCAGCGACAGCGGCGGACGCTTGCCGCGGCTGAGATATTCGATATTGTGCTTGCGCCCTACGGCAAGGGCCTTCATGAAGAGCTTGCGTCTCACGGGGTTGGCCCTGTCTATCTTGTCCTTTACGCCAGCATACACTTTCTCCCAGAATCTTGGCACGGAGCTCATACACGTAGGATGAGTCTCGCGCATAGACTGCTGTATCTCCTTCGGGTTGGTGTTGATTACAATCTCTGCGCCTTCGCTAAGACAGAGGAACAGCCATCCGCGCTCAAAGATGTGCGTGATGGGCAGGAAGTTCATTATGCGGTCTTTATCAGTTACCGGCACAACCTCGTCGTTAGCCTTAAGCGCGGCATGAAACTGACCGTAAGAAAGCATCACGCCCTTGCTGTCGCCGGTGGTTCCGCTGGTGTAGAGTATGTTGCAGAGGTCGTCTTCATTGGCCTCGGCATACAGCTTTTCCACTTCCGACTGCCGCGGACTGTTCTCGCCGAGCGTCAGGAAATCGTCAAAATATATTGAGTTTTTATCGTTCGGACTGATGACAACACGCTTGTCGAAGACTATTACGCGCTCGAGCGAAGGACAGTGGGAGAACACCCTGAAGGCCTTGTCGTACTGCTCCTGCTCGCCGACAAAGAGCACGCGCACCTGTGCGTCGTCTATCATATACTGTATCTGCTGCTCGCTGCTGGTGGCATAGAAGGGCACGCTGACGGCCCTTATGCCGAACGCTCCGAAGTCGGTGTAGAGATACCGGAGGGAGTTCTGCGAGAACACGCCGATGTTCTCCTGTACCTTGACGCCGATGTTCAGCAGGGCGTTAGACACATGTCTCACCTTACGCGAGAATTCTTTCCACGACACCGACTTCCACTGCGTGTCGCCAAAGTCACGGTAAATAAGTACGCGCTTGTTTCCATACTTCTTTGCTTGTTCGTGGATTAGAACCGAAAGATGACATCTTGTCTGCATAAGCGTATTGTTTTTTGTTAGATGCAAAGTTATATTAAATTATAATAAAAACAAAATAAAAACGGCTTTTTTACTTTAAAAGGAAATCTAAAACACGCCACTTTAACTGACAAAACGGACAATGCGACGCCGGCTGCACGCAAACACGCCTCAGAGACCGCCCGGCGCGGCACCTGACACGGCATGACACTTGTGCCGGCATTATTTTGTTTTTACGTCATATTGAATTAACTTTGCAGCAAATAATTGCATTATGAACGGCCAGACGGTCTGTCGCAGGCCATCTGGCGACAACATTTTTTGAATGATTATGACACAGAAAGAATATCTCAACGACGCCATAGAACTGCTTAAGGAACTGATAGCCACGCCGTCGGTGAGCCGCGACGAGAGCGCAGCGGCAGACGTAATGGCACGCGCGATAAGCGGATATGGCCACGAATACAGCCGCGAAGGCAACAACATATGGATTAAGAGCAGCAGATTTGACAGCTCGAAGCCCACGCTGCTGCTCAACGCACACATCGACACGGTGAAGCCGGTGAGCTCGTGGACGCGCAATCCCTTCAGCCCTGACGTATGCGGCGGAAGGCTGTACGGACTGGGCAGCAACGACTGCGGCGGCGGACTCGTTGCCCTGCTGCAGGCCTTCAGGCACATAACGTCGCGCCCGCAGAGCTACAACACCATATGGCTTGCATCGGCCGAGGAGGAAGTGTCGGGCGAGAACGGCATAAGGCGCGCCCTGCCGCTGCTGCCTGCCGCAGACGTGGCCATCGTGGGCGAGCCCACGGGCATGCAGCCGGCCATAGCCGAGAAGGGACTGATGGTGATAGACGCCACGGCCAGGGGCAAGTCGGGACATGCCGCCAGGGGCGAAGGCATCAACGCCATATATGAGGCTCTCGACGACATCTGCTGGCTGCGCGGCTACAAGTTCGAGAAGGTAAGCCCGCTGCTGGGCCCCACGGTGATGAACGTAACGATAATAAACGCCGGCACGCAGCACAACGTGATACCCGACGAATGCAGGTTTACGATAGACATAAGGACCAACGAATTCTACAGAAACGAAGACGTGTTCAGCTTTCTGTCATCAAAGATGAAGAGCGAGCTGAAGGCGCGCTCGTTCCGCCTGTCGTCGTCGCACATAAGCGAGGGCAACCCTCTGATACAGAGGTGCAAGGCCATGGGCATGACGCCGTTCGGCTCGCCCACGCTGTCAGACCAGGCGCTGATGCCCTTCCCCTCGTTCAAGCTCGGTCCGGGGCAGTCGGCACGCTCACATTCTGCCGACGAATACATAGGCATAGGCGAGATAGAAGATGCCATAAACACATACATCAGCCTGCTCGACGGAGCCGACATTCTACCCGCCGCAGCGCCTGCGGACGGCAGCCGCATAACGCTTTGACTTTCAGCAAGTTGCAAAAGGCCATCTTTTAGCGTGCGATTTGCCGTCTTTTACACGCCAAAAGGTGGCCTTTTGCAGCCCGAAAGCATACCTTTTGCACGGCAGCAATACGGCCGCGCCACAATCACCATGCAGAGCCTACATTCAGGCCATCAGACACAAAAAGACTACACAACAATATTCAGACATGTTAAATTAAACTACAAACCATAAATTTTATTTGGAAATAAAAACCAAATTCGTTACATTTGCAAGCTAAATAATCCCAATAAAAATATGAAAAAACTTTTTTTTACCTTATCGATGGCACTGATGTCAACATTGGTGCTCGCCGTACCGGCCAAACGAGGCATGTGGAAAACGGTGAAAATGGCTGACGGCACTGAAGTCAGAGTAGAACTACGCGGTGACGAATTCTGCAGCTACTGGCAGGCAGCTGACGGCCGCAAACTAGTACAGAACAACACTACAGGCTTTTACGAGCTTGCCGACATGAAGGCAATGACAGCAAGAGCCGACCAGATGAGGCAATCGGCACGCCGCAATAAGAAGAACATACAGACAAGAGGCTCGCTCGGAGGCGACCACCAGCCATACGTTGGTATGAAAAAAGGTCTTATCATACTCGTGCAGTTTGCCGACACCAAATTCTGGGCCGACCATACTCCTGCACTCTATCAGCGCATTGCCAACGAAGAAGGCTTCAAAGAGCTCGACTTCAACGGTAGTGTGAAAGACTACTTCAAGGCACAGAGCTACGGACAGTTTGAGCTCGACTTCGACATCGCCGGCCCTGTAACTCTGCCTAACGGATATGCATACTACGGCAAGCCTACAAACGGACAGAACGACAACAACACTGCACTCGGCGAAATGGTTATGGACGCCTGCAAGGCTGTTGACGAAAGCATAGACTTCACTAACTACGACTGGGACGACGACGGAGAGGTTAACCAGGTGTTCATCCTTTACGCAGGACACGGCGAGGCTTCTTGGGACGACAGAAACACTATCTGGCCTCACGAGTGGAACTTGCACTCAGCTCTCGGCAGAACACTCACACTCGACGGCGTAACCATCGACACTTATGCCTGCAGCTGCGAGCTCGGCGTCAAGACAAGCCAGGGTTATGCTGAATGTATCGACGGTATCGGTACTATCTGCCACGAGTTCTCTCACTGTCTCGGACTTGCCGACATGTATGACACATCTTACAGCGGCAACTACGGCATGGGCGACTGGGACATCATGGACCAGGGAAGCTACAACGGCGACAGCTATCTGCCGGCCAACTACACCAGCTACGAGCGTATGTACGCAGGATGGATAGAGCCTACTGAACTTAAAGAAAACTGCCAGATAGACAACATGAAGGCTCTGGCTGAAACAGGTGAGGCTTACATCATATATAACGACAACGACAAAGACGAGTATTATCTGCTCGAGAACAGACAGTTGAGCGGATGGGATGCAGGTCTGCCTAACTCAGGACTGCTCATCCTGCACGTTGACTTCGACTCCAAAGTATGGCAGCAGAACCTCGTGAACAGCACATCACGCCAGCGCTGCACCATATTCATCGCCGACAATGACCCTGAAAACAACGACGCAGGCGACATCTATCCTTATCAATACAACAACAGCCTGACTAACACTTCTACACCGGCCGCTACACTTAACAACATGAACAAGGACGGTTCTAAGTTCATGAACAAGTCGGTAAGAAACATCACAAAGAACAATGACGGCACAGTGTCATTCTCATTCGAGAACGAGAACAACTCTGACTCTGACTTCGATCTGCCGCAGTCATACATCTTCTATGAGTCATTCGACAAGTGCAACGGCAAGGGCGGTAACGACGGCAACTTCAGCGCAACGACATCAGGCTCTGTACAGTATGACAACACAGGATGGTCTTCAACAAGTTCTCGCAGCGCTTACCAGTGCGCACAGTACGGCTCAAGCATGATGGCAGGTAACGTTACAACACCTGAAATAACTGTAGACGGAACATACACACTGCAGTTCAAGGCTGCTCCTTACGCAAGCGAGGCTAACACTATCTACGTTGAGGTTAAGGAAGGCAACGGAACACTGTCTAAGCCTTCATTCGTACTGAAGAACAACAAGTGGTCTGCATTCAGCACAGAGCTGACAGCTAACGGACCGGTTAAACTCAGATTCTACGTTAACTCAGGCCGTTTCTATCTCGACAAGGTTTGTCTGAGCAACACATCTACAGGCATCAGCAACACCGTTACTGACAATGAGGTTAAGGACAACCGCATATTCAGCATCGACGGACGCTACATGGGCAAAGACCTTAACAGCCTGAAGAAGGGCATCTATATCATCAACGGAAAGAAGATTATCAAATAATCGTCATAACCTTCACCAAAAGGGCGGGCCAAGGCCTGCCCTTTTTTATTACCGCCACAGCCGCGGCCGGCAGCCACAAGACAGCCGGAAACGGACTGAAAGCAACAGCATTCAACAACAAAACAAAGATATCATGAAGCTATATTACATCTTCCACAGCTGCTTTATGCTTGAGGCCGAGCAGTGTGTCATCATCTTCGACTACTGGAAAGACTCACCCGACAGCAACGTCAAACACATGCTTGAGCACACAGACAAGCGCGTCTACTTCATGGCAAGTCATTTTCACGAAGACCACTTCAACCCCGAAATCTTTAGTCTGAACGTGCCAAACGGACAGAAACGTATAATTCTGTCGCGCGACATAGTTAGACGCCGCAGAGCGAAAGAAACCGACGCTGACGTGCTTCTGCGCAGAGGCGACACCTACAGCGACGACATGATAAGCGTAAAAGCCTTCGGATCCACAGACGCCGGAGTGTCGTTTATGGTAGAAACCGACGGAAAGAAGGTGTTTCACGCCGGCGACCTGAACAACTGGCACTGGGAGGATGAGTCTACTCCACAGGAAGTCAAAAAGATGGAGGGCGACTTCATGGCAGTGCTGCGCGACATAAAAGCAGAATACCCGGCAGTCGACCTTGCCATGTTCCCCGTCGACCCGCGGCTCGGCACCGACTTTGCACGCGGCGCACGGCAGTGGATTCAGACGATAAAGACAACCTATATGGCACCGATGCACTTCCCGCCGGCAAGAGAGAAGGCCATGACCTTCGGCAAAGAGACAGAATTCCGCGGCACTAAGTTTTTCTACATACACCGCGAAGGCGAGGAGATAGGAACGATTTAAACCATATCGTTATCAACTTTTTTATCCCTTTTATGCCGCTAAGTCGCCTCACTTGCAAACTTAAACCCAAATCGGGCATTAGACCGCATATTACTTTATTAATTTTGTGCATTGATGCTTTCAGCCAGTCATTTTGTTTCTATTGGCGTCTTTTTGTCTGATTTTTCTTGACATAGCCCGCTATGCCTGCAAAAATCCAGCCAAAATTCGCTCAATATAAAGCACAAATACAGACCGAATAATAATGACGATTTGGGTTAAATGGCATTAGAAACTTTCACGAACGAAAAGCAAGCAAGCGTTTGTCCCTATGAAGAGCCTATGGGACATTGCTTGCTTTTCGCCATGAAAACTACAAATCCACGACAAAAGGAGAGCACATTTTTCTAATGACCTATCCTGATTTAAGCTGCCAAAACACCCTGACGACTCACTACAGGCACATTACAACGGCAGACACACGGCAAATGCATATGCATTACACCATCAAAAACAAAAAGGCGCGACGCCTGCACTACGGCAGGCATCGCGCCTAAAATATATCACATTATGAGAATCAGAATTATTACGCCTTAAGCATCGATGTTTGCGTATGTGGCGTTCTGCTCGATAAACTGGCGTCGAGGTTCAACGTCATCGCCCATAAGCATTGAGAATATCTCGTCGGCCTCGGCGGCATTCTCTATCGTAACCTGTTTCAGCAGACGTGTCTCGGGATTCATTGTCGTCTCCCAAAGCTGCTCCGGGTTCATCTCACCCAAACCTTTATATCGCTGAGTGTGTATGCTCTTGCCGTCATCAACGCCGTTGCCGTACTTGTCGAGGAATGCCTGGCGCTGCTGGTCGGTATAGCAATACTCCTTCACCTTGTTCTTATATGTGCAGAGATAAAGCGGCGGAGTGGCTATATAGAGATGTCCGTCCTGAATAACCTTAGGCATGAAGCGGTAGAACAGAGTCATTATAAGGGTGTCGATGTGTGAACCATCGACGTCGGCATCGGTCATTATAATAATCTTGTCATAGCGCAACTTTTCGATGTTTGCCTCCTTGTCGTCCTCGCCGTCAACGCCGAAGCGCACGCCTATACTCTGTATGATGTTCATAACCGACTCGCTCTCGAACACCTTGTGCCACATAACCTTCTCCACGTTAAGAATCTTTCCGCGCAGCGGCAGTATGGCCTGTGTGTAGCGGTCGCGTCCCTGCTTGGCAGAACCGCCGGCCGAGTCTCCCTCGACGAGGAATATCTCGCATTCCTTCGGGTCTTTGTTTGAGCAGTCGGCAAGCTTTCCGGGCAGACCGCCTCCGGTCATAGGATTCTTGCGCTGAACGCTCTCGCGTGCCTTGCGTGCCGCGATACGTGCCGTTGCAGCCAGTATCACCTTGTCGCATATCTGCTTTGCCTCCTTCGGATGTTCCTCAAGATAATATGTCAGAGCCTCTGACACAGCCTGCTGAACGGCTCCGGTAACCTCGCTGTTGCCCAGCTTTGTCTTTGTCTGACCTTCAAACTGCGGCTCAGCCACCTTTATCGAGATAACGGCCGTAAGTCCTTCGCGGAAGTCCTCGCCTGCAATCTCTATCTTTGCCTTCTCGATCTGCTTTGATATAACAGGGTCGTTGTCGGCATATTTCTTCAAAGTACGTGTCAGCGCCATGCGGAAACCTACGAGATGCGTACCGCCTTCGATGGTGTTGATGTTGTTCACGTATGAATGGATGTTCTCGCTGTAGTCAGTGTTATACATCACAGCCACCTCGATAGGTATGCCCTGCTTCTCTGTCTTCAGATAGATAACGTCATCGAACAGATGTGTGCGGTGACGGTCGATATAGCGCACAAACTCTTTCAGTCCGTCCTTGGCATGGAACACTTCCTGTCTTGTCTTGCCTTCCTCGTCGGGACGAAGGTCTGTAAGCGTAATCTTTATGCCGGCGTTAAGATATGCCAGCTCGCGCATACGCTTGGCTATTATGTCGTATTTATACAGTGTCGTGGTGAATATTGTCGGGTCCGGCCAGAACTGCTGGCGTGTACCGCGCAGCTCAGTCTCGCCAACCACCTTTACAGGATACAGCGGCTTACCCTTCTCATACTCCTGCTGATATATCTTTCCGTCGCGGAACACCTGTGACAGCATGTGTGTAGAAAGCGCGTTGACGCACGACACACCCACACCGTGCAGACCTCCTGACACCTTGTATGAGCCTTTGTCGAACTTACCACCCGCATGCAGCACGGTCATTACCACTTCAAGAGCCGACTTATGCAGTTTTTCGTGTTCATCCACAGGGATACCACGACCGTTGTCCTGCACGGTTATAGAGTTGTCTTCGTTTATCGTAACTTCAATATGGGTGCAGTATCCGGCCATGGCCTCATCGATAGAGTTGTCCACTGTCTCGTTCACCAGGTGGTGAAGACCCTTCTCGCTGATGTCGCCTATGTACATTGCCGGACGCTTGCGCACGGCCTCAAGGCCTTCAAGCACCTGTATGTTACTGGCTGAATAATTATTCTCGTTGATTTGATTTTCTGCCATTTCGCTTCAATGTAAATTAACGTGCAAATATACAAAAAATCTGCGACACGGCGAAGGCTTTTAACTATAAAAAAGTGAAATGACGGTGTTTAACTACACCATAAGCACCTTTGCCCACAATATTACGGCAAAAGCCCGAAACGGCAGCCAAAGCGGTGCAACACGCTGTCATGCACCATGCTTCATGACGCTCATGACAACAATAAAAACACAAGAAAGGAAAGAAGCAAACCGGCAAACAACAAAAAAGGCTGCAATCTTTGTTGATCACAGCCCTTATTGTCTCTTATTTATAATTTAATTTATCCCAATTTGCTGATGTGGCACGCCAGCTTTGACTTAAGATTAGAAGCCTTGTTCTTGTGGATGATATTGGTCTTAGCCAATTTATCAAGCATCTTCTGTACACTAGGATACAGCTTCAGAGCTTCTTCCTTGTCTGTTATAGCGCGCAGCTTACGCACTGCATTACGCATTGTCTTTGCATAATATCTATTGTGCAATGTTCTTTTCTTCTCCTGACGGATTCTCTTAACTGATGATTTGTGGTTTGCCATCTTTGTTATTATTCCTTTTTATTTTGTTAGTAGTCCCTAGGAGAGTCGAACTCCTCTTTAGAGAATGAAAATCTCTCGTCCTAGCCGATAGACGAAGGGACCATTTGATAAATTTGCGGTGCAAAGGTAGTGGTTTTATTTTAAACCTCCAAATTTTCTGCAACTTTTTTTCTCAAAAACCATAAAATTCTTGTATTTTTGCAGATATGATAACAAAAACAAGGGCTTTAGTGCTGCATTCGTTCAAATATGGAGAGCAACAGATGATTGTTGACTTTCTCACCGAAACATGCGGCAGAACGTCGTGCATTATAAAGATTCCGACATCGGCAAGGGGCAAGCTCAAGAAGCAATACTTCCAGCCGCTGTTCATTCTCGACACCGACATCGACATAAGACAGAACGCCAGACTGCAGCGGCTGAAGGACGCACGCATAGCGGTGCCCTTCACGTCGATACCGTTTAACCCATACAAAACGGCCATCTCGCTCTTCATGGCCGAATTTCTGCGCTGCACCACACGCCGCGAGCAGACCGACCCAACCACATTCTCATATATAGAGAACAGCATCAGATGGCTCGACGGATGCGGCGAGGGCTTTGCCAACTTCCACATAGTGTTCATGATGCGCCTGTCGAGATTTCTCGGATTTTATCCTAATACCGACAACTACGAGCCGGGCGACTGGTTCGACATGAGGAGCAGCTGCTTCTGCCGTCAAAGGCCGATGCACGCCGACGTGCTCAGTCCTGACGACGCGCGCAAGATAGGACTGCTACTGCGCATGAACTATGCCACGATGCACCTTTACCGCATGTCGCACTTTGACCGCAACAGGATGGTGGACACCATAATAAGCTATTACCGCATACACATGCCCGAACTGCCAGAGCTGAAGTCGCTGCAGGTGCTTAAGGAGCTGTTTGCCGATTGACAAGCCAAATTAGACATAGATTTAAATCATACGACACCTTTAGATTCTTCACTTAAAGGAACATCACTTCTTGGTAAAAACTTAGGACAAAATATTTTTCCAATTTAGAAAAACAGAGTATAACGGATGTTAATTAATTCAGACAAAAGCGGCGGAGCATTAACATACGTTCACGGACAAGAATGAATAAAAGGCTTAAACATGAACTTTTTGAGACGTAAAAGCATGGTCTACGGATAAAAAACAGGCATGTCTTGCAACGTAAACGGGCCACTTTTGCACCGTAAACGGCAAAGTAATATTTTTTAACTGTTAAGCTTTTGTCTTTAAAACAGCATAAAGCACTGAACGACAACAGGTTAGCAAAAACACGCATTTTTCGCCGTTTTTCGCGCCAAATCACGGATTCGTGACGAGCACCGCCATTCTGAGAGCGGAAAGAACTAAAGAACAATGTGCGGCATTGCACTAACAGAAATTATGAATTGCGAAACAAAGTTAGGCGAAAGCCGATCGTGAATTATGAATTATGAATTGTTAATTATGAATTATAAATTAAGATTCGTATATTTGCATGCTCCCCTGCCCTGCCTCGCCATACGGCACGAAGAAGACAGGCATGAGAAAGCCGACATGCAGACGGAAAGATGCTTGCGGACATAACGGCTGAAACATCACTATGCACAAATAATATAATATTATGGAAAAACATTTTAAAAGGACTTTTATGGCATTATGCCTGGCCGCGTTGCTCATGCCGGGCATGGCGCATGCGCAAAAGGCAGGCTACGTGCCGGCGCCCGAAAACCTGAAGGCGCGCAAAGAGTTTAGCGACAACAAGTTCGGAATATTCCTCCACTGGGGCATCTACAGCCTTTTCGGACAGGGTGAGTGGTATCTCAACAGCGGCGGGCTCAACTGCCACGAGTATGCCAAGGCCGCATCGGCTTTCTACCCCTCGCGCTTCAACGCGAGCGAATGGGTTAAGGCCATCAAGGAGGCAGGAGCGCGGTATATATGCATCACCACACGCCACCACGACGGCTTCTCGATGTTCGACACAAAATATTCCGACTATAACATTGTTGACGCCACGCCCTTCGGACGCGACGTGATAAAGGAGCTGGCAGACGAGTGCCACAAGCAGGGCATAAAGCTTCATCTGTATTACTCTCACCTCGACTGGACGCGCGAAGACTACTATCCGCTGGGCAACACGGGCCACAGGACGGGCAGAAAGAACCACGGCAATTGGGAGAGCTACTATGAGTTTATGAACAACCAGCTGACCGAGCTGCTGACCAACTACGGCGAGATAGGCGCAATATGGTTTGACGGAGTGTGGGACAAGCCCGACTTCGACTGGCGCCTTAGCGAGCAGTATGCCATGATACACCGCCTGCAGCCGGCATGCCTCATAGGCAACAACCACCACAGGGCGCCGGTTGAGGGCGAAGACTTCCAGATGTTTGAGCGCGACCTGCCGGGCGAGAACACCGCGGGCCTTTCTGACGAAAGCGAGATAGGCAGTCTGCCGCTGGAAACATGTCAGACGATGAACGGAATGTGGGGATATAAGGTGAGCGACCAGAACTACAAGTCGGACACAACGCTCGTAAGACTGCTCGTGAGGGCTGCCGGCAAGGGTGCCAACCTGCTTATGAACATAGGGCCGCAGCCTGACGGACAACTGCCGGCTGTGGCTCTTGAGCGCCTTAAGAGCATGGGCAAGTGGCTGTCTGAATATGGCGAAACGGTGTATGCCACCACGGCGGGCGACGTGATGACAGCAGAATGGGGCACCACGACGCGCAGCGGCAACAAGCTTTATGTGCACATCCTTGCCGACGACATGCCGAAGATGATATTGCTGCCGCTGAAAGGCAAAGTGAAGAGCGCCGTATTATTTGATACAGGCAAAAAGATAAGTCATGAAAACGTAAGCGGCGGCGTAGTGCTGCACACTGCCGACCTTACACCGGCGATAGACAGAATAATAACACTGACGGTGAAATAAGTGAAGAGGAAAAAATTAAGTGAAGAGTGAAGAACGAAGAGTGAAGAATTCAATAGTCTGTTGTGTGTTATAGGACGTCGTCAATGCTATAATGCTATTCAGTTTTATATGCTATTGAATTCTTCACTCTTCGTTCTTCACTTATACTTATATTCCCACTCCCAAAGTAAAGAATGCGCCGTTGTATGAACCTATTCCGGCAGTGCGCGAACTCATGTGGCGGAAACTTACGCCGAAATCAAACTTCAGAGGACCTCGCCCAACCCTGAACATTACGCCAAGGTCGTAAGCCACGTTCTTCCAGTCGGCATGACCGACGCTCGTCGACACCGTGCCGCGAAGGTCTATGGCAGCAACATCGTCCTTATAGAACGTATAGCCTAAACCTCCACCAAGATTCTGCGAAGTGGCGTAAGTCTTCAGTCCGTCGGCATCACAATGGCCGTAAATGCTCTCGCCATGAACAAAGGCATACATACGCGGAATAAACCTGTAGCCTATGTCGGCATTGAGGGTAAGCGGATGCATGTTGTTGCAGCCTGTTCCTGCACTCACTCCGAGATTGATAACAATTTTATCGAAAAAACACTTTTCGTTCGACGCGTTCTGCGCTCCGGCTGTAGCCATGGCCATAAGAAGGGCCAACAAGAACAATAATTTCTTCATAGTAAAAAACATTTTTAGTTTGTGCTTTTTACTTTAACACGTACAACACGCCGTATTGTGACATCGTTTTTAGTAAATTAACATTAACGGCAAAAAAGATTCACAACATTTTTTCATATTGAACACGTGGGGACTACGGAAATGAAGAATGAAGAATTCAATAGTATATAAAAGCTGAGCAATCACAATATTGACAATCTTGATTGCGCCTTACAATATAAAACCGGCTATTGAATTCTTCACTCTTCGTTCTTCACTCTTCACTTATTTAGCTCCTTTGGGCGCCGGCAGGAAATATGCAATGACTGTAAGTACAAGCATTAAGATCCAGAAGCTGCTCATACCGGCATCTACCGCATAGCTCACAGCCACGCCTATCAGACAGATAACGATGTCTAAGACCGAAAGGACCGACCTTGACGTATAACGCGAAAGGAAGCCGCGCGCATCCTTAACCAAATCTTTTATCATCAGCACAACCATCAGGACAAGACACAGAACTATTAATCCCCAGACGGCATAATCTGCCGCAGGCATGCTGCCAAACAGCGGTTCAAGTGCAAACAGAAGAAGAAAGATGCTGAAAATAATTTCAAGCTTGCCGGTCTTTAAATCTACTTTTCTCATAGGCTTGTTGTTAAAAAAAATATTTATAGGTTTAAATCACAAAACATCAAACTTAAACAGCTTTTTCCGCATGGAGGAATATCTAACACTCGACACAAAGATTATCAGCGACAAAGCCGTCAGCACTATCATGCCGGCACAAACAGACATTCAGTAATGCCGCATTATAACGTGCAGATACGGTTCGGCAGCTCTTGTAGCCTTATGTTCACAAAGTTAGGAAAAATCCTGGACATTTTCAACTTTCCAGAAGTTTATTTCGGTTCATCACCAATATCCATTGAAATATAAGCGTTCAGAGCCGCACGACAGACACAACGCAATAACCCGGCCGAATAATAACCGGTCGGATTATCACATTAAATTATTAATACTGTTCAAATTTTTCACAACGCTTTTCCGTAACCGTCAAAAAGGAAGCAGCATGAAAACAGTAAAATACACCATAGCCAGCAGAGCCAACACCTCTAATGCCAGTTCCAGCTTGTCAAAGCGGGTGCTTTCATTGTTTTTCAATAAAGACGTCAGTGTTACAAGCACCAGCGGCAAAATCATAAAGGAATACCTCAGTTCGATTCCAAACAACACAAAGCCCCACCATACAAGACCTATAAGGAGTATGAGGGAAAGAATTATTACTTTTGCTTTTTTCATAAGGCACTAAAATTAAATTTAACCACCATAATCATTAAAAACTTCAACGAAGTTAAAGAGAGAGAGTAAAGCAACAAATGTAATTTTCTACAGATTTATACTCACAAGAAGATGCGCAACAAACCATTATCATGCCTAAGCACGCAGGGACGTCCCCCAGGTACGTCCACACTTACATTATCAATCATATATAACGCTTTCGGACGCACCTGGGGTACGCCCCTGCAATATCACGTTGTTTTCGTTCCCTTTGGTGTCGGCAGAAAATATACAGCAACAAAACAGATAAACAGAAAAATCCACCAGCTACCTGAATTTGAGCTGAACGCATAGCCTACAGCCAGGCCTATAAGACATATTACGGCATCAACAATCCAAAAGACCGACCTCGATGTATAACTCGAAATGAAGCCGCGCGCATCCTTAATCAGATCTTTCACCAAGAACACAAGCATCAACACAGCGCACACTGCCATCAACCCATAAATTAGATAATCTATCACAAGTATGTCTCCAAACACAGGCTCTACGGCATATAAAAGCAGAAGAGTGCTGAAAAGGATATCTAACCTGTCTTTCCTAAAACTTATTCTACTCATAGCTTATGATTTTAAGATTATTGCTTAAACATTTTTATATCACGCAAGACAAATTGTCAATGCAGTCAGAAATATTTTATCGTTATGCTAAATAGTCCGTGTATTTGTTTGCAAATGTAGGCAAAAACTAAAGTCGTTATTTATTTTAGTAAGTTCTTTTCGGTTCATTTCTAATAAATTACAGTTTACGTAGGATTTATTCAGAGCCATACAATAGGCCTAACGGCAATGCAAAAGGTATGCTTTTGCATGCTGAAACGTGGCCTTTCAGGGTGCAAAAGTATGCCTATCGGAAAAATGAAAACGGCAATAATAAAGAATGTTGACTATTTACTGACTTAGGTTGACCGAAACATGGAGTATCGCTGATAAAAGTTGACTCTTCGTGATAAGTCATGCAGCATAACATAAGGATTAATTTTATTTTTATAAAAAACTCATCACTCGTCACAACCGTGCATAACAAACTGTAAATCAAGATGTTAAAGTGTGACGAGTTGCCGGCTAAACTCATCACGGCTGATGTGTGAGCCAAGAGCGTGTCCTTTCCTAAAATTGGTTGACTTCTAACAAGCCATTCCCTGATTAAAGTTGACTCTGGTTAAACTTATAACTGTTATTGGTTGACTCTACTTTTAATTACTGATTAAAGTTGACTTTTACCGG
>NZ_UYXY01000004.1:0-64909 GCF_900625065.1 Prevotella marseillensis
ATATTCCCAAAAAACTTACACCTGAAGAGCGAAGATCTATCACTTTTTGAAGATATTGACCCTTTTGTGATTTATTTTTCCTCATAATTATTTTATTTATGAGTCAACTTTTTTCAGGGTAAGACAGCGTGACGAGTTGAAAGCGCAACTCGTCACACTGTAACACCATGTGTATCAGCGCGTTATACGCCATTGTGACGAGTGACGAGTTTTTTTTATTAAAGGTTAAAAGTTATAGGAGTTAAGGAGTTAGGAAGTTAAGGAGTTAAGACAATAGCAACTCTATTTTGGTAGTTAAAGGAGTTAGAAGGAGTTATCGCCAACAAGCTGGCTAGGAGTTAAAGGACACTGTCCAAAATTTTATGCAAATGGAAACAAAGTTCTGTTGCCGGTACATCAAAAAACAAATCAGCCTGAGCAGACTGTTTAGTCCGTTCAGGCTGATTTATTATTTTATATCAGAAAGAAAATGCTTAGGCAAGCAGTTTCTTTACGATGCCGGAGATAATGCGGCCGTCGGCCTTGCCAGCCATCTGCTTTGAAGCCACACCCATAACCTTGCCCATGTCCTTCATGCCTGCGGCACCTGTCTGGGCTATAATTTCCTTTACGGCAGCCTCAATCTCTTCCTCTGTCATAGGCTTCGGCAGGTATGCCTCAATGACGCTGACCTGTGCCAGCTCGGCGTCTGCAAGATCCTGACGGTTCTGCTGCACGAATGTGGCAGCCGACTCTTTGCCCTGCTTGGCAAGCTTGGCAAGAATCTTCATGGCGTCGGCATCCTCGAGAGTGTCATTGGCTCCGGGAGCAGTCTTTGCCTCAAGAAAAACTTTCTTAATGTTGCGCAAGGTCTCAAGACGCACCTTGTCGCGGGCCTTCATGGCCTCCTTTATATCGTTGCTTATCTGATCGAATAACATTTTAATTATGAATTAAAAATTATGAATTATGAATTGTCAATCATCCAAACTTTATTGTTCCCTGTATCTTGCTGTCCTCGCTCTCGGCCTTCTTTACCTGTCCCATAGACTGGTTGCGTATTTCCTCAAGCTCCTGACGTGTGCGCTTGTATGTAGGCGTCGACTCAACAGAAGATATCACGTCGTCGTTGTCGAGGTCTTCCTGGCGGAAGATGTATATGTGCGGACGGCGCTTGTATTTAGAGCTCTTTCCGTCGGTGCCGTAGTAGTGTTCACGCTTTGCGCGGCGCTCGGCAGCCTTCTCCTCCTCCTCAGCACGGCGTTCGTTCTCCTCCTGAGAGTGCTTCTTGTAGTGCTCGTTCATGCCGTCGACATTCTCTATGCCGAATCCTGTGGCGAGGATGGTAACCTTCACCCTGTTGCCCAGCTCGGGGTCGGTGGCAAGTCCCCACTTTATCTCGAAGTCGTTGCCAAACTTTGCCATAAAGTCGTTCACGTCGTTCATCTCCTCCATCATGAGGCCGTTGTTGCTGTTCTTGTCGCTGCAGAACGATATGCTGAGCAATATCTTCTTTGCGTTGAACACGTCGTTGTCGTTGAGCAGAGGTGAGTTGAGCGCGTCCTCAATGGCACGCTTCACGCGGCCCTCGCCTTCGCCGTAGCCTGTACTCATGATGGCCACGCCGCCGTCCTTAAGCACGGTCTTCACGTCGTTGAAGTCGAGATTTATCAGTCCGTGAACGGTGATAATCTCGGCTATGCTCTTGGCAGCAATGCTCAGGGTGTCGTCGGCCTTTCCGAAGGCATCAAGGATAGACAGTTCCGGATAAATCTCGCGCAGGCGCTCGTTGTTGATTACGAGCAGGGCGTCGACGTGCTTCGACATCTCTTCAACGCCGTCGAGGGCCTGGTCGATCTTGCGTTCGCCCTCAAAGCGGAACGGTATGGTAACGATGCCGACGGTAAGGATGCCCAGATCCTTTGAAACACTGGCAATGACAGGAGCCGCACCGGTGCCGGTGCCTCCGCCCATTCCGGCTGTGATGAATGCCATCTTGGTGCCGTCGTTGAGCATTGCCTTAATGTCTTCAAGGCTCTCCTCGGCTGCCTCGCGCGCCTTTGCAGGCTTGTTGCCGGCTCCGAGTCCTTCCTTGCCGAGCTGCAGGTGCACGGGTACGGGCGAGTCGTTGAGTGCCTGGTTGTCAGTGTTGCACAGAACGAACGACACGTCGTGTATGCCCTCGCGGTACATGTGGTTAACGGCGTTGCCTCCACCGCCGCCTACTCCGATCACTTTTATTATGCTCTTCTCTTTTTCGGGCTCACCGAAATCCACTATTCTATGTGTATCAGCCATATCTCTGTCTTTATTTTTTTTCGTAGTTATAAGTTTGTAGCAGCGCAGCCATGTCAATATTATTCGTCCTCAGAGACAAGGCTTCTGAACCAGTTCTTGAGCTTTGTAACATGAGGCTTCATGCCCTTCTTTTCCTTGTCGGCATCGTCCTTCGGCTTAACTTCGGGCTCGCTCTCCTTCCTGGCAGCCTCTTCGGCAGCCTTGCGGCGCATCTCCTCAATCTTCAGCTTCTCGGCTTCGGTGAGCACTACGCCCTCGTTGTTGCGCTGCTGTACGTGAGTTCCGCCCTGCATGCCGGCAGCCGGCTTAGGCTTGTCGGCACCGAAGAGGTCGCTGTGCTCACTGTACTCTTCGCCGGCGCAGTTCATGTCGCCCTTGGCCAGGATGCCCAGCACGGTGTTCATCATGCCGTTGTGGGCGTTGATGTCGTTGTTGTTAGAGTTGATGGTCTGCGTAACAAACTTCGCAATACGTATTTTCTCTATATGCGTGTGGTTTCTGAAGGCCATGTCGATGTTCTTCATGTTAGAGCCTCCACCGGTAAGGATGATACCGCCCAGCAGCCTGTCGGCATACTCGGCAGGAACCTGATACCACACGTTCTCTATAATCTCCTGAAGTCTGCCCTCTACGATCTCGATAAACTTGCGGCTCTCTATGCTGCGGTCGGCATCGATGGGGAACATCAGGGTGTTGTCTATCTCGTTGTTGTCAGTATAAGCATTTCCGTATTTCAGCTTCATCTTCTCGGCGTTCTCATCGTCCATCTGCAGCGAAGCGATATCCTTGGTGATGTTGTTGCCGCCGAGAGGTATGACAGCAAGATGGCGAAGAATATTCTTATAGTAAACAGAAACAGTGGTGGTATCGGCACCAAGGTCAACGAGCACGCATCCTGAACGCTTCTCAG
Organism: Prevotella marseillensis; assembly: GCF_900625065.1. Lineage (NCBI taxonomy): Bacteria > Pseudomonadati > Bacteroidota > Bacteroidia > Bacteroidales > Prevotellaceae > Prevotella > Prevotella marseillensis. Next base: position 3,188 of record NZ_UYXY01000004.1, read on the forward strand.
AGTCGGACAGCACGCTGTCGGCCAGCGCCAGCGGCGCCAGATACATCTCGGCAATGGCAATGCCGGCAGTGTCGAAACACTTGTTGAGGTTGCGGTAGAAGGTCTTGCGCCACAATATGTTGAGGAAGTTGCCCTCAAGGCGGCTGCACTGTATGCCCACGGGATCGAGCTGCAGCTGGTTGTCGACCTTATACTCCTGTGTGGCCGCGTCAAGAATTTCCTGTTCAGGATAAGACATGTTACGGTTGGTGTCCATAAGCTCGTTTACCATCTCCTGCGTAACGATGGTGTCGCCCAATAAGTCTTTGCCTATCACGTTCTTCTCGCTTCTGATAGACTGACCTCCCACGCCCACATACACCTGAGCTATCTCAGACTTGAGGGCGGCAGACAGTTTCTTGACGATGTTGGACACACACTGAACGGTCTGATTTATATTGTAGACGACGCCCTTGCGTATAAACGACGAAGAGTCTTCCTTCACAACGGCGAGCACAGAGATGCTGCCGTCAAGATTCTTCTTGCCCGCAATGCCCGTAACCTTTGATGAGCCTAATTCTATTGCTACTATAAAATCCTTTGCTGCCATACGTTATCAATTTGTTGTTTCTGTTTTATTTAAATATCTGCCTTTTTCTTCTTTTTGCATATTATCTGGTTGTCAAACTCCAGATCTATATAAGAATATTTGTTCCATCCGGCCTGACTGAGTCCGTATTTGTAAAACTTCTTCAGACGGTCCATCTTCTTCTGCACAAAACCTTGCACAAGAGCCTTGCGGCGGTTGACATATTTTGTCTGCGGGATGTTTCCCAGATAAACTATATGCTCGCCGACGCGCGGAACAAGCTCAACGCCAAGGTCGGGCAGTATGTTTATCTGCACTATCTGATTCTTCCAGAAGTCATCCTTCATCAGCTCGATGGCCAGATAAGAGAGATAGTTGCGGGCATACCAGCGGCTTATGTTACCTGTGGCTATTATCAGGTCTGACGTGTACTTTGAGTTGGGCATTATGCCGCCCTGATCGTCAAGATAATAGTCGTCGCCACGCGAGTTTTTCACCCTTACGATAGGCAGACGCTGCGTGATGCTTATAAAGACGTTGCCGTCCTTTGTCTTATAGCACTGTGCAGTGTTGACAAAGGGCGTGTCCTTCAGCTTGTCCTCGATGTCGCGAGGGTTGATGTCGGCAAGTTTCTTCTTAAACGGATAAAGGCGGCTCCGCTCAAGAATGCGCTTCACCTCCTTTGCACTTAGAAATCCGTTTGTACTTTCATCCTCAACATTAATGGTAACCTTAGTACACACGCTATGTGTCTCTGCCGGATGATTGAACGAGGTCATCGCCATCACCAGGTAAACCGCAAGAAACACGTCGAGCGTTATGAATATGGTTCTTTTAAGTTTCTGATGCATTTACTTATACTTGTCTTGAAGTATTTTCTCTATCTGTGGCACATAATTGTCGAGGTCGCCGGCGCCGAGCACCACGAGCACCTCGAAATCATTGTCTTTTACGAACGAGAGGACATCCTCCTTGCGTATCATCTTCTTCTCCACGCCTTCCTTCAGGTTGTCGTAGATAAGCTGCGACGTAACGCCGGGGATAGGCTCCTCGCGTGCGGGATATATGTCGCAGAGCACAACCTCGTCGAGCATGCTCAGGCTGTCGGCAAAGTCCTTATAGAAGTCGCGCGTGCGGGTGTAGAGATGGGGCTGGAAGATTACGGTTATCTTCTTGTCCCTGTAAAGCTCGCGTATGCTCCTTGCGCTCTGGTAGATTTCCTTTGGATGGTGTGCGTAGTCGCTGAGGAAGACAATCTTGTCGTTCTTTATCTTGAAGTCGAAGCGGCGGTCAACGCCACGGTATGTCTTCATGCCATACTTCAGTTCCTCGCTTGAGCATCCGTTGAGCTGTGCCATGGCCATGGCCGCAATGCCGTTCTCGATATTGATGGGCACGGGCTGACCGAGCTGCACTCCGCGTACGGTTTCTATGGGCGAGATGAAGTCGAACGAGATGTTGCCGTTCTCAATCACGATATTCTCGGCATGGAAGTCGCCGCTGTCAAGACTGTATTCATACACCTTAACACCGGGCTGCACCTGAGCTTTCATCTCGAGGCCCTTGTGTATGATGAGCGCTCCGCCGGGCTGAATCAGCGAAGAGTAATGGGCGAAGCTCTCAAGATAGGCCTCCTTGGTGCCGTATATGTCGAGATGATCGGGGTCGGTAGATGTTATGACGCTCATCCACGGACGGAGCCAATGGAAGCTGCGGTCGAACTCATCGGCCTCGATAACCACGAAGTCGCTCTCCTTGCTCAGTATGTAGTTAGAGCTGTAATTCTTTGATATGCCGCCGAGAAAGGCGTTGCAGTCGACGTGGCTCTGATGCATGATGTGGGCGCACATGGTAGACGTGGTGGTCTTGCCGTGCGTGCCGGCAAAGCAAAGGCCCTTGTGTGAGCGTGTGAGCATGCCCAGCACCTGGGCGCGCTTCTCAACGTCGAAACCGTTCTCACGGAAGTAAACCAGCTCCTTGTGGTCTGCCGGTATGGCCGGGGTGTAGATCACGAGCGAAGACTTCTGGTTTCTGCAGGCATGCGGTATCTCATCGATGTTTTCTTCATAATGAATAAGCATGCCTTCTTTCTCGAGCTGCGTTGTCAATGCAGAAGGAGTTTTGTCGTATCCGGCAACGACAACGCCTCTGTGCAGGAAGTAACGGGCTATGGCGCTCATGCCTATGCCGCCTGCTCCTACAAAATATACAGCTTTAATCTCTTTCAGTTCCATTATTTTATTATTCTCTACAGAAACGGACTTTTGTCCGCCAGGGCTGATTGCAGCCCTGCATCTGCTTTTGCAATTTATTTTAGTATTCTATATAATTATTGTCTGTGGCCTACTTACCCTCCGCATCAGTGTCCGCGGCGTGCGAGCTTAACCACTTCGTTGGCTATTATGTCGGCCGAGTCGGGAAGCGCGAGCTTCAGTATGTTCTCGCTAAGTTCTTTCAGTCTGGCATCGTCTTTCACTGTCTGCAGCGCCAGCTTAACCACCTCAGCAGGAGCGTCGGCGTCCTTTACATACAGAGCAGCGTTCTTGTTGACCAGGGCCATGGCGTTCTTTGTCTGATGGTCTTCGGCCACATTGGGCGACGGAACGAGGATAACCGGCTTGCCTATGAGGCAGAACTCTGATATGCTGCTTGCTCCGGCGCGGCTTATCACCAGGTCGGCGGCCTTGTAGGCAGCGCCCATGTCAGAGATAAAGTCGGTTACGTGAAGCGACGGAACCGTTCCGCGCTGCTTCAGTTCAGCCATTATCGACGCGTTATAGTATTTTCCGGTCTGCCATATAAACTGCACACCTGACTCTTTTATCATGTCGAGATTCTGAAGTACGCTCTCGTTGACCGTTCTCGCGCCAAGGCTTCCGCCTACGATGAGGATGGTCTTCTTGTCTTCAGACAGCCCGAAGCTCTTAAGAGCCTCAGCCTTTGTCAGCTTTGTGTCGAGCAGGGCCTGACGCACGGGATTACCGGTCTTGACTATCTTGTCTGCCGGGAAGAATCTTTCCATGCCGTCGTAGGCCACGCAGATACGGTCTACCTTCTTCGACAGTATCTTGTTGGTGACGCCAGCATAGGAGTTCTGCTCCTGAATGAGGCACGGTATGCCCATCTTCGTACACTGGTTGAGCATCGGACCGCTGGCATATCCGCCCACTCCGACGGCTGCCATTGGATTGAACTTGCGTATAATCTTCTTCGCCATCTGCTGGCTCTTCCATATCCTGTAAAGAACCACCACATTCTTAAGCATGTTCTTTCTGTTGAAGCCGCTTATAGGAAGTCCTACAATCTCATAACCGGCAGCAGGCACGCGCTGCATCTCCATGCGTCCTAACGCTCCGACAAACAGTATTTTAGCTTCGGGATACTTTGCCCTGATTGCGTTAGCTATCGAAACAGCCGGAAATATATGGCCTCCGGTGCCGCCTCCGCTTATAATTATTCTAAGTTCATCTTCCATATGTCCTTACACCTTATTATTTCGCAAAAGTAATCAAAATTTTTCTTTTCAGATAATTTTAAATAATATTTTTCTGGCTTATTAAAAAAATATCCGGACACTGCGCACGGCGGCTAGACCGACAAGCCGACACACAAACGCCAGACAGAAAATTATCTGACAAAAATGTGTCTCGGCTTTGTTGGCAGACCGTCGCAGCGGCCGTGTCTTACTAAATATTATCGCATTAGTACGATGGCTATCTTCCGAGCCATGACTCAGGATTCAGCTTTGCCGTTCCGCGCCTGAGCTGGAACTGCAGTATGTTGTCCTCGCCTACCACGCCCAAGGCCTGACGGGCGCTGACGTGCTGTCCGCGGTGTACGCTTACGGAGCGCAGGTTGCAGTAGACTGAAATATAACTGCCGTGGCGCACCATGACAACCATCGTTCCGCCGAAGCCGAACACGGCACTGACTTCTCCGTCGAATATAGAGCGTGCCGATGCTCCGGGACTTCCGAGGATATTTATACCCTTGTTGTCGAGCTTAACGTTTTTAAGTCCTTCAACATTATATTGTCCGAAATGACTCACAATGCGGTAAGAGCCCGTGATAGGCATCGGCAGGCGGCCGCGGTTGCGCTCAAAACTGCCGCTGAGCTTGCGGTCCTGCGAATCGAAGGCGACAGCCTCCTTGGCCTCCTTCTTGGCACGAGCCACCTCGTTCTCATGCCTCATCTCCTCCACCTTGGCCTTGCGTTCTGCTGCAACGCGGTCGGCCTCAGCCTCACGTGCGGCCTGTTCTGCCCTGGCTTTCTCCTCGGCGCTCTTGCGCTCGGCTGCTCTTGCTTCGGCTTTCAGGCGTTCCTCGCGTGCCTTAGCCTCAGCCACACGGCGTGCATTCTCGCGCGCAGCTGCCTCGGCGGCAGCCTTCTTGCGTGCCAGTTCCTCTGCCCTGCGCTTTGCAGCGGCTGCAGCGGCAGCGGCTTTTCTGCGGGCTTCAGCCTCAGCCCTTGCCTTGGCTTTAGCCACTTCTTCGGCTATGAGCTTGTCGATCTGCGCATTGAGGGCTGCGTCCTTCTTGCGCTGGTCGGCAATGATGGTCTGTATCGTCTTCTGCTGCTTCTGCAGTGTGTTCACCACCTGCTGCTGCTCGGCCTGCTTGCCTTGCAGCGCAGCCTGTTCCTGCTGTCCCTTATAGAGCAGGTTGTTCTTCTGTCCCCTGACCTTCTTCAGCTCGTTGTTCTTTGCCTCTATCTGGTTTTGCTTGGCTTTCACCATCTCGCCCTGGGCACGCTGATAGGCGGCATACTCTCGGACGAACCTCAGACGGCGGTACATCTGGGCAAAGTTCTTGGCGCTGAAGATGAACATCAGCTTGTCCTGTATGGTGCGGTTGCTGGCCATGTATCGCATCGACTTTATGTATTTGGCCTTACGGTCCTGCAGCTGCTGCTCGAGCGTAGAGAGCTGATTCTTGAGCAGCTGTATGTTTCCGTCGATGTGGGTAATGTCTTTCTGTATTCCGTCGATAGACTTCTGCCGCTGGTCGATTTCGCTGTTTATCATCATCAGGTTGTTGAGCCGCTTCTTTACGTCGGCCTTATTGGCACGCAAGAGGCGCTCCTGCTCCTTTATCTTGCGCTGAACGCTCGCGCGCTGGTTGCGGAGTCCCCTGATAGAGGCGTTCGAATAGTTGGCTGTCTTGGCCGACTTTTTCGTGCTGCGCTTCTTCACCACGCGCTTCGTCGTGGTCTTTTTCTTGGCTGTCTGCTTTTTCTGAGCCAGCGAAGGCGCCACCAACGACAATGCCAGCAGAAATATTAGTATTCTTCTCATTTATAACTTTAAGATTCTGTTAATTACGTCCTGCGGATCTACCTTTTTATATTTATCCGACACAGAGGTGCGCGTTTCCCAGTCGGCCGACGTGTCGAGTCCGCTCATTGATATGTTCACGGCCACGCCGTTGGCTCTCTTCACCGCGCTGCTCTTCATCATCAGGGTGATGTCCGTAGGGAATTTCTTCGTACCGAGCGGCTTGAATGTTCCATAGGTGCATTTCACTGATGTACTGCCTGTCGACGGGCTGCTGTATGTTACGTCCACAGCCTTGATCTGTCCGCTCGTCTTGTCGGCCTGCCACACATAGCTCATGCTGCCGCGCTTCAGCGTAACGAGCGTGTTGGTCACGGCATCGTTGAACGTAACGCCGAAATTCTTGAGGGCCGAGTCGGTTATCTTCTGCTGTCCGGGCACGAAGAGCTGATTCCACAGCAGTGCCTGCAGGGCGTAGAAGTCGAGCCCGTTGCGCTGCAGGAAGTCGACATCGCTGTATGAAGCCTTGATATATTCCTTGTTGATGCGGTCTACCACGAGCACGTAATCCTTTGTAAACTCAATGCGTCCGGCCTCCATCAGTCCGAGCGGAGTGAGCTGTATGCGTATCACGTCGTCTTTCTTCATCTTCAGCGAGCCCGACACCGACAGATCTTTTGAACCGGTGTTGATGCTGAACTTTATCTTAGCCGAAATGGCCTGGGCATACACTTCATTGTCGTAGACCTTGCGCAGGAAGTCTGTCTTGCGGGCCAATATGCTTTCAACATCGTTATTACCTGACGACGAAGACGAGCCGCCGGACATGGCGGCCTTCTTTGTGCCGCACGAAACCACGGCGAGGCACACAACCAAAAAGACGAGGCTGTGTAACAGCCTGCTGCTATTTCTCAACATATTTCTTCAGTTTTATTTTTCTTATAAGCACCTTATTCTCTCCGTCACTGTTCTCAAGCGCCTCGCGCCAGTATTCAAGGGCCTTGCCGGCGTCGCCGTTCATGTAGTAGATGTCGCCTGCATGCTCGAGAAGCACCGCACTGTTTGTGGTGTCGTTCTTGATGGCCATGTCGATATACGGCTGCGCGTCTTTATATTTTTTCTGCTTGAACAGTATCCATGCATAGGTGTCAAGGTATGTGCAGTTGTCAGGTTCGGCCTGCACCGTGCGATAGCTCATCTGCTCGGCCTTGTCGAGATTCTTGCCCGTTTCCGACAGATAGTAGGCATAGTTGTTCAGACAGCCGAAGTTGTCGTCCTTCCACTGCAGGCAACTGTCATAAGCGGCATAGGCTTCCTGCTCCTGCCCCTTGCTGTAAAGGATGTCGCCCATGATGGCATAAAAGTCTGACACGATGTCGGGGTTGCTCTCGTCGTCAATCTGGCTGACGCCCTTCCTGAACACTTCGAGGGCGTTGTCGTCATCGTCTTTCTGCACATAGGCAAGTCCGAGAAAATAATAGAAGGCCATCTCGTCGGGATTATAGTCGAGCGCCTGGCGCGACAGTTCTATAACCTTGTCGAAGTCTTTCTCGTTCCACACTGTCTGTATCAGCTGCAGACGGGCAGCCGCGTTGTCTGGCGAGATGGTCAGCACGGTCTCCAGCACCTTGGTGATAGAATCCTGCGGCATCTTCTTCAGCGTCATGTATGCTGCATACAGCTCGGCCATGTCGGATGTCTCCTGCGGCTGTTTCAGTATTCTCTTAAAGAGGTTGAGCACCTGTGTGCTGTCGCCTCCGTTCTTCTCGTTGTCTGCCACCACCTGCCTCATCAGTATCATCTTTGTGCTGACGGGCGTCTTGGGATTCACGAGCATTGTCTCCTGTATCGAGTCGGCCTGCGCCGTGCTGCCCGTAGTCCTGTAGTAGTCTATCATCGACATGCGTGCCATGGGGTTCTCGGGGTCTTGCTTCAGCACGTCCATATACTGGCTGTATGCCTCGTCGGGCTTGCCGTTCTGCAGAAGCCAGTTGCCCATCATCACCCTGTAGTTCATGTCGTTGGGATATTTCTCCGACATCGACTTCAGCTCATTGAACTCTTCCTCCTTCTTGCCCTGCAGCGAGTACACCTGCATCTTCGACAGGGCTGTCTGCTCACTGCTGCCTTCAAGGGCTTCGATGCGTTCAATGGTCTTTATCACATTGTCGTAGTCTTTCTTTCTGAGATACAGCTGGTTAAGGATGTCGAGCACGTCTGAGCGCTCCGGACTGTTGTGTGCCAGCTTCTCGTATGCCTTTATGGCCTCGTCGAGGTTGCCTATGCGTATGTAGCCCGTGCCGAGACGCTCAAGATAGGTGTTGTTCTCGGGGTCGAGCTCGGCAGCCTTCTTAACGTCTTCAAGTGCGGCGGTGTCGCCATAGAGCACTCCGCTGTAAGACGACATCATAAAGTAGGCCTCTGCTGCGTTGGGGTTTATGTCGAGACAGTGGCTCAGCAGGTCGTAAGCCGCGTCGTAGTTGCCGGCCACCTGCTGCTTGACGGCCTCAAAATAGAATATCTTGAAGCGCATGCTGTCGTTATGGCTTATGGGCGGAACCACGATGCCGCGCGACGCCGTGCCGCCTGCGCCTGTCTTTGTTGCCGTGCCGTGGCTGCAGCCTGTGATGACAGCCGCCGCCGAAAGCAGCACAAGGATGTATGATGTTAGTCTGTTCATCTGAATTGTTGAAATGCGAACCTTGCTGTTATTTCACTCCCGTGTGGCCGTAGCCTCCTGCGCCGCGCTCTGTCTCGTCGAGCACGCTCACCTCTACAAATTCTGCCGTCTCGTGGCGCGCTATAATCATCTGTGCTATGCGCTCGCCGTCGTTGATAACAAAGTCGGCATCCGAAAGGTTTATCAGCAGCACCATAACCTCGCCTCTGTAGTCGGCGTCTATCGTACCCGGAGAGTTAAGCACCGTTATGCCGTGCTTCAGGGCAAGTCCGCTGCGCGGGCGCACCTGTGCCTCATAGCCTTCGGGCAGTGCGATGTAGAGTCCCGTGGGTATAAGTTTCCGCTCCATGGGGCGCAGCGTTATCGGGGCGTCGATGTTTGCCCTGAGATCCATACCTGCACTCTGTGCCGTGGCGTATGCCGGAAGCGGCTGGTGCCCTTTGTTGATTACTTTTACGGGTATCATATTTTTTATTCTGTTTGTCAGGTTTAAGCGGCGCATGCCTTGGCTTTACGCCACATGCCGGCATCAGCCGGCCCACAGCTGGCATGCTGCCGGTTACGTTACTTCATTTTGTTTGCAAAAATAGCTATTTATATTTACATAATTGTATTTTTAGCGCTAAAAAGAAAGAATTTAGCCATTTTTAGATTACTTTTGCGCAGCTAACCGCCGTATTGTGCATACGGCCTTATTTTGCAGAAAGATGATGAACTGGAAACAACTTATATCGAACAAAAGACTCGGACAGGAGTCGCGCCACGCCATAAGGCACGACGACCGCTCTGAGTTTAAGCGCGACTACGACCGGCTGATATTCTCGGCGCCGTTCCGCCGCATGCAGAACAAGACTCAGGTGTTCCCGCTCCCGGGCAGCATTTTCGTACATAACCGCCTCACGCACAGTCTGGAGGTGGCAAGCGTGGGCATGTCGCTCGGCAACGACGTTGCCCACTGCGTTATGAAGACAAGGCCCGAACTTGCCGACACGCTGTTCACGCAGATCGGCACCATAGTAAGCACGGCATGTCTGGCGCACGACATGGGCAACCCTCCGTTCGGACACTCCGGCGAGAAGGCCATTCAGACGTTCTTCACCGAGGGCAAGGGGACGTATCTCAAAGACAGGCTGAGCCCCGAACTGTGGAACGACATCACTCACTTTGAGGGTAACGCCAACGCATTCCGTCTGCTCGCTCACCGCTTCAAAGGGCGCCGCGACGGCGGATTCGTGATGACTTACACCACGCTTGCGTCTATCGTGAAATATCCTTTTGCGTCGGCTCTGGCGGAAAAAGGGCACGGTAAATTCGGCTTTTTCTGCACCGAAGCCGATATTTTCAGACGTATTGCCGACGACCTCGGCATAATACGAAAGTCGGCCGACGGCTGTCCTGCGGAGTATGCGCGCCATCCGCTGGTTTATCTTGTAGAGGCTGCAGACGACATCTGCTACGAGATTATGGACATTGAGGATGCCCACAAGCTGAAGATTGTAACGTATGAGGAGACAAAGCGGCTTTTCCTGGATTTCTTCGATGAAATGGGACAAAATCATATCATGCAGAGGATTCACGACGAGGAGATAACCGACGACAACGAGAAGGTGATATACATGAGGGCTTGCGTTATCAACGCGCTCGAAAGGGCATGCGTTGACGCGTTCATGAGGCACGAAGACGAGATTATGAGGGGCGAGTTCAGCGGCAGTCTTATCGACAGCATCGACGACAGACTGGTTAAGGCTTACCACAACTGCACCGAACTTTCGAAAAAGCGAATCTACAAGAGCAAGCCTGTACTTGACGTCGAGCTGAGCGGTTTTAAGATTATGGACAGTCTGATGGAGGTCATGACCGAGGCGGCTGTCAATCCGCAGCGGTTCTACTCGCGCCAGCTCATCAGCCGCGTGAGCAGCCAGTATGACATCAGCGCGCCCGATCTTGAAACGCGCATCATGGCTGTTATCGACTATATCAGCGGCATGACCGACGTGTATGCGCTCGACATTTATCAGAAAATCAACGGAATTAGTCTGCCGATTGTCTGAAACAAGCATCGAGAGATATTCAGCAAACAGGGACGCGGTGTGCCACGTCCCTGTTATCTTCTTAAAGCTTTCCTTGCCTTGACATCAATATTTAATGGTCACTATCTCTATTTTCTCTATGTTTCTCATCTTCAGCGGTTCACAGCCTTTTTTTGTGTAAATGCTGCCGAACACAGTGTTAACCTCTTTTAGATCATCAATATACAGCTTGTCAGACATCGTCGTGTAGCAAAGAGTCTCCGTAGCTTCAGTCAGCTCGGTAATATTACCCATGAATTTTACCAATACGCTCTTACCGCTTTTATCGGTGTACTCATCCCTAACAGCTGCCATCTTGTCTATAAGTACACTCGTTTTACCATTGACTTTACTTATTTTACATGGAGCCGGCTTAATACGTCCATACATTTTTTTGTCTACAACTTTACGCGGAGCAAGCAAGGTACTTTGAAGGTCAGATGTCGTATCTAAATATTTACCAGCCAGATTTTTATCGCAAATCACTGGTATTTTATCCATCTTAAGTACCTTTCGCTTAATCGTATAGTCGTCATTATTCGCTTTTATGGTGTATTCCACATCTCTCACCTCTCGATAGACTTCTACTCCCTCATGCTCCTGTACAGATGTTTCACGAGTTAAAATAGTCAAAACCGAATGTTCTTTTCCAAGAGACGTCCTCGTGGCAAGAAAGCTTTTTTCCAACGACCCACCAAGGGATACACTATCTCCTGACACTGTGATTTGAGAATATAATGGCAAGACCGTCAACATAAAAAATAAGGCGGCAAGAATACGTTGTTTACTTCTACACATTTTTTCAAAGAAAATTATATTTAATAATTTCAATAGCATAAATATCAAACTTTTAAATTAATCAATGTGAGCCACATTCTTCAACACGACCAAAGCTTTACTTTTACAATAGCAATGACTTAGTTTTTCCTTTATTACTATTCTTCACATTTCCACAACTTTGAACTTGCATACCCTACTGTTATTCCTGCTTTCAATGATTCTTTATCACATTCTGGAAGACCTGACTTTGAAATCAATTCAATCACATCCATACAATATTGTTTCCATTGTTCATCTGTTGAGACATTTTCCATTCCTTCAAAATATGAAGACAATAAATTTAAAGTTTTATCTAGTTCTGGATATTTTACAGCAGTTACATTTATCAGATTTTTATAATCCTCACATTCTTTTGATGCCTCACCAATAAAAGAGCAGAACTCAATCGTCTCATCACTAACTACAACATCGTTATAACAACTTGCCGGAATTGTACTGATAATCTCTTCATTAAGTTTCAAAACACACGCCTCATCAGAAACATTTCTCCAGAAATTAACGCTATTATTTTTTTCAAGCGTATTATAAATAACAAGGTTGTGATAATATCCAATGCTATCATTAGGTGTTGCTGGTAAGGAATTCTGCACCAATACAAGATCATTTAAAGCCTCTTGTTTGGGACGTATATACGAGGTGACAAGAGTATCTTCCAATAAGTCCGCTTTGCTTGGAGCATTTCCAATCGCTACATTTATTCCATCAACAGCTGTTATAAACCCCTGGTTTTTAGCAGAACTAATTGATGCGCCTTGAGCAGATTGCCATATATCATCTCCCTTAATGACGCCTGTAACAGCCCCAACGACATCTGAGACAAAAACATTAAGAATGCGCTTAAAAAACCTTGACAAAAATCCTCTGGTGTTTTGTTTTTGTAGATTGGAGTTAAGTTCAAGAATATCATTATTCAATTTGACATATTCTTTTTCAACACTAACTTTTTTTTCAGCTATTTCTTCTTCACAAACATCAACAGATGTAGTACTACAAGAGACAAAAGCCATAGTTGACATAACACTTAATAATAATACAAATAGTTTTTTCATAATTATAGTTTTTAAAAGTTAAACGTTGACAAAGATACAAAAAATATTCAATATTAAAAACAAAAAACCATATTTTTTCAAAAATTTCTTAACAAAACTATTTGGTTATGTTTTTTAATACTGATTCAGATTTATTCTAATCAATAGATGAAGCCTACACATACGATATTCAACACTTTAAAAATTCAATATGACTTTTTCGCATAGAACATCATCATTTGTACACTAAGTAAAGATAAAATAATCTCTTACTTCTTATATATTAGCTTGTTGGCTCCCGAAGTAATGTTCAGAGCCTCAGGATGCCCCTTTATGAACGAGTCGATGTGGCGTATCACATCCCTGTTATCATTTTAAAGTCTTTAGTATCAATATTTATATTCTAACATACATTTAATTAACGGCACATTCCACATTATTACCTTCACGATAAAGCCTAACATACTTATTTTCTTGTATTCAGGCTTTACGTGTAGGTGTTTTTCAACGTCTCATTGTCTTTTTAAGCCATAAAAAACAGTTACCCAACCCAAATCACATACGATAGAGCGACACTACTATTTTAACAAAACAGGTACACGTATAACAGACTTGATATATTTTACAAATACCAAATCTGTGTAGACGTACAACAATTTATATCATAAATTAAAGAAAATCAATATCGGCAAGAAGAAGATATTTACATTTTCAATGATTTACGCAGAACCTTCATTCTACTAATTACATGAAACAGAAACAGCACTATTGCAACAAGCCCTATCTTATAATGAGCCAATCCCAAAGTTGAATTTCCTCCGTCAACAAACAAGAGAGAGAGCCCTGAAACAACGACAACACAAAACAAGACTGATGTTGCTACTGTTATACGGCTCTTCTTGCCCAGTCCTTGTTTCAATAGGTTTTTAAACCAACCTTTATGTACCTTTATGTGATATATGCCACAAGATAAAAACAATAGACTTACTATAATATGAAATACAGCCCAATTGTGCCATATTTCATGATCACCGCCATGACCTGCAACATGCAATTTTATACCAGAAAAACCAGAAAGGATAAACGCCGGCACCAAAATCCAATCTATTACAAGATTCCTTTTCATTATAAATTAAACTATTACAAAATATTTTGATATTTTACATCAGTATATGAAACATATAACATAAAGTTTTATTGCAAAGTTAATTATAACGACATTAAATCAGAAAGTTATAAAGACACTTTAACATCTTACAACATTCTGTTATCGTTTGGCACGATTTTATTCCTCCACTCTACATCAACCGCATTGCAAAAGGATAGCTTTCGCATCGTAAAAGGTATGCTTTTACAAGACAAAAGGCCATGTTTTGCAAGCTAAAAGGCAGCCTTTTGCAACGCATTGAATATCAAGTTGTTACATAGCATGATAAAGATTGGCAAAAAGCTGCACTACATACGGCAGACAGCCGATGAGAAGTTAGGCAAATGTTAAGTTAACATAAACATCTGTATGCGCTGCCTCTCCATGTAGCCAAGCGGCTAAAGACTTATCTGCGCGCTCAGCATTATCTCGCGAGGGCGCAGATAGTAGTATGTGGTCGACGAAGACGCACTGCCGTAATATGTAACGGCATAGTTACGTCTGTTAAAGATGTTGCGCAGCTCGGCTTGCAGCCTTATCTTCTTCAGGCGCCACACAATGCCTGCATCGGCAAGCAGCGTGTTGACGGTCTGAGCCGACTGCAGTTCGTTGCGGTAATGAACGGCCGACAAGGTTATGTCTACATTGCCTATCGTCTGCGTGTAAGACAGGTTCTGACGCCAGCAGAACAGCACATTTTGGGCGGTTTCATCGGTGATCATACCGTTCATAGTGAATTGTCCCGTGTAATAAAATGTGCCGAAAGAAGGCGAGAAAGTTATTTCGGGCGACATGATAAAGGTGTGTGCCCTGTAGCCTGTAACGGCCGACATAGACAACTGTCCGCCCTCCGAATAGACATACTGCAGGGCAAGGCGCGTCTTTAGGTGCAGACTGAAAAAGCCCTTTGACACCTGTGCTTTTAAGAAGGCAGACTGCCGGCTATTGTCTCTTTCGGCAACATAATATCTGTATCGGCCGTCGGCTATGGTCATGTCGGTCATTAGGTTGCTTCGTGTATGGCTATAAATTGCCGTAAACGACCAGAAGAGTTCTTTCACGGGGCGCTTGTAGTCGTAAGTTATGTATGCGCTCAAGGTGCGGTCTACGGGCACAACGCCGCACGTTGCGTAAGTCGTCCGGTAGTCGAAGGCGTATTCATCGAGCACAAAATTGTTCCATTCTCCCGGTTTCATCGCATATCCGCCCCACACTGTCAGTTCGCTGCGCATGCCGGTCTTGAGGCTGAGATAGAGCGACGGCGACGCATAAAGCAGGTTTCTGTTCTGCTCCGTAAGCCGCTGCCATCTTACGGGCAAGCTTAAATTGAGCCTCAGTCTGCCGCGTCGGTATTCGACTCCGGGCGTTGCGTAAACTTCCACTGAGGTATTGCGTCCGCGCAGGTTGAGGTGTTCTATGGCGAAACCCACCTTATGTTTCTGCGTGAAATATCTGCCGGGCAAAACCGTTTCAGCGCTGTTGTCGGTATGCCAAAGCAGATTTTTCAGTTCTTCCGTAGTGCCGTCAACGGTCAACGAGAACGGAGCGTAATGAAAATCTGCCGTCGAGCGCACCATAAGAGTGTTGTCGCCGAACGTAAAAAGGCGCGAAAAAACGTTCAAAAGGCGCATTTCGGGCGTTTTCACCGTCTGCGCTGTGGTGCCTT
Source organism: Prevotella marseillensis (assembly GCF_900625065.1). Lineage (NCBI taxonomy): Bacteria > Pseudomonadati > Bacteroidota > Bacteroidia > Bacteroidales > Prevotellaceae > Prevotella > Prevotella marseillensis. Next base: position 18,459 of record NZ_UYXY01000004.1, read on the forward strand.
GTGCAGTTCCTTCAATGTGCGAAACGTCCTCACGCCTTGTGGCTTCTGCCAGAAAATACTCGTTGCCGTAGACTTTTTCGTCGTTCAGCGTACTTGTAAAATCCACGTAAGCATTATCGCGTTTCATGCAAGAATAGTCGGTTTCATTGGTAGTTTCAACGGTGAAACCGCCTAAATAGTATGACGATGTGTTTGAGGTTGTCTGCTCCTCGTTGCTGTGTGCGTATCCCGCCGTGATACGCCAGTCGCTTCCCTTGGCAGTCTTTGCCGTGTGCTTCACGTTCATACTGTATGAACGGTTGAAGCGCAGGCGGTCGTCGTCGATGGGTGCGGAAAGCTCCGGCTGAGCCAACCACTGCGGAACATCTGCCCCTGAACCATATCCCGTGGTGCCGCCAACGGCAAGCACGTCGTTGCTGCGGCTGAGGTCGCGGCCCGAACGGTCGTATTCGGCATCATACAGGCTCTGCCGTTTCCGCCCAATCTGCAGCACATCGGCCCCGCCCATGGGTTCTGTGCCTTTCAGCGGAAATGCCACGTCTGCGGCAGGCTGTAGCGTTGCCATCCATTTGTCGCGTACTCCGGGCTTGAGCTTTATGTTCATTGCCACGTCGTCGGTGAACACTTTGTCGCGCAGAGCCTTCACGGGCTGGTCGTGCTGTATCACCTCCGCGCGGTCAACATCTTCGGGCTTCAGCGTCTCGTTCAGTCTGTCGTAGCGTCCGCCCGTCAGGTCTAAGTCTTCAACGGTGAAACGGCTGATATCCTTTCCGTTGAAACTTATCTTGCCGTTTTTATCGATATCCACTCCGGGAAGTTTCTTCAGCACGTCCTTCAGCGAGTTGTCGCGCTTGTCGGCAAACTTCGACAGGTCGTAGCTTATGGTGTCTCTCAGTCCGGCTATGCGTCCGCTCTTCACCTGAACTTCTCTAAGTTCAAACGCTTCAGGCGACATCTGTATGCTTACATGCTGTCCCGGACTCACCATTACCGTGTGTTTGCGGTAGCCGAGAAAGCTCACCGAAAGGCAGTCGCCGGCTTTTACGGCAATGGAGAACACTCCTTTGTCGTCTGCATTGGTAAATGCCACCGGCTTTCCGCCACGCATCAGCGTTACCGCAGCCATGGGCAGAGGCTCTTGTGTGGCTGAATCGGCAACAACACCCGTAACCGACTGCTGTGCCGAAACATACAGACTGAACGGCAGCAACAGCAATGTAATAAACATTCTGATTATTCCTTTCATAACAAACAGCTTTACAACGGCTGACAGCAGACGCCCTTTGGCAACCTGACTATCGCTCTATCGGATTATACGGAACGCCCTTTGGCGGAGCAACTGACTTGCCGCTACGGTCTTGCATCTTTACCGTTACCTTGCCGCCGGCAGTCATATATCCTACAGGATCAGAATAATAACGGCGATAAAGGCCGTTCAAATCTTTACGGTTTACCTTCTCATAGCCTTCACCCTTATAGTATATGGGGCGCGGCTCATCGGCAGTCTTTATCCCTATAGCCTCAAACACATAATGGCGTTGGCTGTCGTAAGCCCGCAATATGAGTCCTGGCAGTCCGCAGAGTTTCCATGGCCCATAGTAGAGAGGTATGTCCTCGGCATACCATGCGCTCCACAGGCGCCCCTTATAGCAGGCTGTGGCAAGCCGGCAAGGATAGCCAAGAATGGTGGCGGAGCTGTCGGGGCAAAGCTGCCACTGCGGTTTTTCCACGCTTTCAACGCAGACAAAGCGGTCGAGACCAAGTTTTTCGGTGAACGACGAGCGCCCCGTTTCGGGATAATTGGCATACAACCGCCACGGTATGCGGCCGAGAACGCTGTATTGTGTGGCGCCACGGCTTAGAAGTTCGGCATTGACTGAGTCGCTTCTGAAGGCGTCGTAGCTGTAGAAAGCTGTAACCTTGCGCCCCGTTTCGAGCAGCATCGTTTCGTGAGCCGCCTTCATCGGCACTTGCAGCGTGTCCTCAACATAGGCCATGTCATAGGTTATGACGTAGCGCAGAGTGTCGCACGGCTTTCCGGGCTGAAGGTCTTCAGGCGTAAACACATTGATGTTAGTCTGTGCGCTGCCCAACATTGCGCTGACGGCGAGAAGAGATATGGATATAATTCGCTTCATAGTAACAAAAGTTTTGGTTAATGCCGCAAAATTAGCGAAGGCAGACCGATGAAAAGGCACATTTCTATTACTTGCGTATTACCGGGAATATTACTAAAATATTATCGCAGCCACGCAGTTCACCTTTATTTACTATATTTGCATACACATTGCCACGCCATGACACGGACAGCAATATGGCGCAAGGCTTGAAGACAAATCCGTAAACAAAACATAACCGCAAGATGAACCGAAGGATAAAACATGTCTGGACTATAAGCATCGTGGCGATGACTGCAATATTCGCCATGCAGGCTTACTGGCTCTACAACCAATATGAATACAGCAGCATGGTTAAGGCCGAAGAACTGAAGCAGGCTTGCACCAAGGCGCTTGAAGAAGAAAAGAACATAAGGATTGACAAACAAGAGGACGGCAAAGACGACAGCAGCTACGTAAGAATGCAGATTGTGCTGAAGATCGACCAGAGCACAAAGAAGACAAAAGAAAAAGACAGACAGGTGAAATCTACGATAAGATACACCCTGCCCGACACAAAAAAGCAGCTGAAGGTGAGGAACATTGACATGACTGAAGGTGTGGAACTTACATCGAGATACATGGCCTCTCAGGAAAAGCGGTTCGACCGCAACATATTCGACTCGCTGCTGTATGCTGACGAAGGCATAAAAACAGACAGTTTCAGGTTTGTCAAGACAAACCGGTGCATGATAAAGCCGGCATTCAGCGTGAGCGGCGGACTAAGCAAGACGCTGCACATGAGATATTCGACCAATCCGCTTGAAATGGAGGCCGTTGAAATGACCGTCCACGTACCGGCATCGCATATACTCATGCTGATGAGCCGGCAGCTTGCCGCAAGCATCGTATTGCTCGTCATACTGGGCTTCTGCATGATGTATCAGATCAAGACGATAATGATTCAGCGCCGCATAAACGCCATAAGGCACGAGTTTATGAAGAACATGATCTACGAGATGAAGCAGCCGCCCGCCAAGGCTGCCGACGACGCCACGGCAATAAAAATAGGCTCAACGTTGTTTTTCTACGAGCTCAACGAGCTTCGACACGGCAACGAGAAGGTGATTATCACCAGCCGGCAGGCAGAACTGCTGCGCATTCTTGCCGACAGCCCGAACAAGGTTGTAGGGCGCGAAGTGCTGCTGAAAGAAGTGTGGGGCGACGACTCCTACTCTAACTCCATGGCGCTCAACGTGCAGATAACATATCTGCGCAGGGCACTGAAGAGCGACGCCGCACTAAGCATAGAGGCCATTATAAGAAAGGGGTATGTGCTGAAGACCATGCAAAACCAATAATAAGACAAAGGCGTAAGCCATTATTACAAGAACGAGCCGGCACGAAAGAAAGAGCTATACGCCCAACAGCCCAAAACACAAAACAGCCAACAGGCACAGCAACGCATGCAGGCTACATAAAACAAGACATAAAAAAATTCCGCCGTCAGACTGCCTAAACACGGCTAAAGTCTCACGACAGGAATTTTAATGTGTATGTATAATATCAGATTTTATTTCTCCTTATATATTATCTTGTTGGCTCCCGAAGTAATGTTCAGAGCCTCAGGATGCTCCTTTATGAACGAGTCGATGTGGCGTATGCGCTTCTCCTCGAGTATCTCGTCGACGGCAATAAGTATGCCCGTCTCCTCAACATCGCCGAAACCATAGTTGATGGCTGTGCCAAACATCTTCATCGTAGGACTCAGACCCATGTATGCGTTCACCAGCGGCGGGATGTTATAGCCCATCTTGCGCACCTCGCGGTTGAGTATGCGGTAGTCGTCCTTGAACGATTCCTCACAGAACAGCTGCTCAAGCTCCTTCTCGTCGGTCTCTATTTTCAGCGGTTTCATCGGTATGATGAGATTGTCAGGGTCGTTGAAATGCTTCTTAAGGAAGTACAAGATCATGTCGCGTCCCTTGCGCACGTATGATGGATACATGGTCATTTTGCCGAAGAAATACTTCACGTTGGGCATCACCACGGTGAGCGCTCCCAGTCCGTCCCACAGGTTGTCGAGCGCAAAGAGGCTCTTTGCCCCCATCTTAGAGCTCTGATATTCGAGAGATACGAACGAACGTCCCAGCTCAATGGTCTGCGGCATATAGTCCTTCATGAACTTATCAGAGAAATGGAACATGTGTCCCGTAGCAAGTATGGGCTGCCCGTTTTCGTCAAGTTCAACGTCAGTTCCAAGCAGATAGCGGTATCCGCCGATAATCTCCTCAGCCTCGGGGTTCCACACGATAAGCTGCTTGTAGCAGTTGTCCATCGTGTCAAACTCATCGATGTCCATGCTCTTGCCTGTGCCGCCGCCTGCCTCGCGGAACGCAATCTCGCGCAGACGTCCTATTTCCTTCATAACGTTGGGCGAGTTGTGAGCCGTTATAACATAAATCTCATTGTTACTCTTGTTAGTCATTCTGAGTTGACGCTCAGGCGTAAGCTCACTTTTAAGCAGTTCTTTGTCAATCGGCTGGATAATCTCTTGTTCCATCTTATAAAAAATTAAGAGGTTTATTTGTTGAAGTATCTCTGTTTTAAACCTGTTTCATTATAGTTTGTAGACCTCGTCCTGCACATACTGCGCCCACTGCGCCGGTGTCCTGGACTTATCGAAAGTCTGCCAGGGAATAGGCTTTCCGATGGCTATGCGGAACGACTTGTGCACATTTTTGTACATCTCGTCGACCAGAAACAACATCGCTATGTTGAACTTTATGCCAAGGGCCTTGCAGACGTTGGCCAAAGTGTAGAAGAAGTCAGAGTTGCGCCCGCCGAAATGTATGGGCACCACGTCGCGGTGGGTCTCCACACTCTTCGTTATGAACGTCTTCTTCCATGGCAAGTCGCGTATCTCTCCGTTGATCCTGCGCGAGCAAAGGCCCGCCGGGAACATCAGCATGTGGTTGTCGCTCCTGAAGCCGGCCTCGACCATGGCCGGGAAGCTGCGGCTCTGCGAGCCGGTCTTGTTTATTGGTATGCACAGCGGAGCAAGCCCCGGAAGGTTCATCAGCAGGTCGTTTACCAAATAGCGGAAACGTCCGTCATAATGGCGGCCGATAACGGCACCCAGCGCAACACCGTCTTCTCCGCCGAGAGGGTGATTGCTCACAAAGGTGTAAAGCTTTCCGTCATCCTTGTCGGGCAGGTTCTCCTTGCCGACAATCTCGAGCGTCATGTCAAGATAACGCATGCAGTCCTCGAGCCATTCTACTCCGGTGAGATGTCTGCTGTCCCAAAGATATTTGTTGACTTCGTCCTGATGTACGATATGCTTAAGCCATTTTACCAGCGGCGAGGGCACAAACTTAGCCTTGCTGCCCATTTTACCCCTAAGAATATCGCTGATGTCAATCGTTTTCTCTGTGATACTATTCATGCTTTCGATACTAACTCAATGCAAAAATAATTCAAGTTTTTCAAAAACATACTTATTTTATGGAAAAATATTGGTTTTTTCTCACTTTTGTAACAAAAAACGTATAAAAATCAAACAAAAACAAAAACAGACATGCCAAACAATGTAATATATATGACACAAAAGACCGTGCGACCCACCCTCACAACAGGCGCACATGCCTATTAAATAATGTGGCGGAAGCAGACAAGAGCACGCACAAGCGCAACTAAGCATGGCAACGCAACCAGCCATGACACATCAAAGCCAGCGCATCGAGCGTCTGCATTTTATAAAGAAAAATTACAGAACGCATGACAGTTGACGCTCTCAGAACGGCGATGCTCTGCGCTGACACGTGATTTGGCGCAGAAAACGGCAAAAATCGCACTTTCGCGATAACACACTGATACACAGAAACTTACATCATTTAAAAGAGAAAAGACGGAGAGTTAAAATATATTACTCTGCCATTTACGGTGCAAAAGTGGGCCGTTTACGACTCAAAAGCAGTGCATCTACAACATAAAAACACTGCTTTTAGACACAAAAATCAGACTTTTCAGGCTATTCTAGCCGTCCAATTACAAACAAAAGTCAACGGACATACTTGTTTAATGCTGCAAATTTAACATCCGTTACATATTCGTTTTCTAGATTGAAAAAATATTTTGTCATGAGTTTTTACCACATTCCAAACAAAAACAGTATGACACAGGCACATCAGATAAAAAGAATAAATATGCAGCTAGAATTAAGCCACAATTATGCCGCAAGACAACAAGGGCATGCAATGCCATATAGTTCATAAGCATGAACTGCTCTGCCGCTTGACTCTCCTGACGGAAATTCCACCGCATATCATGCCATCGGCACATCCCACAGCCTCAACCGACGGCACACACAAAGGGCATGGCCCGCCATGATATGACAGAAAAAAACAATGATGCAACACTCTGCCGACAAAAGCACGAGTACTGCATCATTCACATATTTAAGATTTCTCACTGCCACGTGCGTGGCGTAAAAACATCTTTACATACTTATCTTCACTGTGCGTGAGCTGTTTTCGCCAACTACTCTCACCATCAACACCTGCTCAGAGATATTGCCCAAGAACGCGAACACATTGTCAGAAGCATTAACCTCTATATATTTTATCATCTGTCCGCTTACGGTAAATATCTGTATTGAGCGTATATAGCTGTGACTTTGATTGATAACGTTGAGCATGCGGTTGTTCACAAATATGCTCACGTCGCTGACATCCACAGCTCCTATGCCCGTTGACGTAGTGTTAAACCTGTTCTGAGTAGCCCATTTGCTTTCATTAGCCTCACACTCGGCCATAACGCTCCATATATACGTAGAGTTTGCGTCAAGTCCGGTCAACTCATAAGTTGTGGTCTGCAGTCCTTCTACAACCGTCCAGGCCGACACCGTGTTCTTACGATAATGTATGTTCCAGCGCAGGTTACCCTGGTCTGCGGTCCATGCAAGTACGGCAGAAGCTTCAGACAGACCGGATACGGTCAGGTCATACGGGGTTACACATTCAGGTATGTTCTCTGTCGTAAAGGCAATATCAGCACTCCACAAGCTAGAGTCATTAGCAGAGCAGAAGCTCATCATACGCAATCTATACGCAGTGGCAGGCTCAAGGTCTTCAATCGTATACGTTGTGCCGTCTACCGCCACTTCAGTCCACTCGTCAGCATCAGCCTTGGCATAAGCCAGTTTATAGCTTTCAGCCTCACCATTCCATGTAACCACGGCATTATTGTAGCCGGCATCCACAACTATGTCTGTCGGTGCAAAGCAGGTTTCGGGCAATGTACGCAGCACAGCCGTCTGTGTATATGCACTTGTATCACTCTCGAGCACGCTGCACATCGTCTGGATGGCATACTCATATTCGGTATCCTGCTCCAGGCCGGTTATCTCGTATACAAGTTCATTAGCAGTTCTCTTTGTCCAAGCATCGGTTCCGGCTTTTCTGTAGCGTATGTTATAGCTCTGTCCTTCGCCTGTCCAAGACAGCACTGCACTGTATTTTGCGGCCTTAGCCTCAACGTCAGTAACCTGCGGGCAGCCCTCGGCGGCAAGTGTAGTGAAGCGCACTATAGTAACCTTAGCCGTGTCTCCCGGTTCACAAACCTTCGTTATTCCTATCTCATAGTCGGTTCGCTGTTCAAGATTATCAAAGAACATCACGTTCTCCGTTGTCTCCACATAAGGCTTTATGCTCTCGCCTGCCTTTCGGATAAACACATAACTCTTGTCGGCATTGGTTTTCCATGACACGCGAACCGAAGTATCAGTGGTATCAGACAGCACGATGTCTGTAACATCAACAGGACAAGTAGCAGTCACGGCCACAGAGTCGACCTTCATGGCAACAGGACTGCCGGTAGTCGAACTGATATAGAATGCCGGGCGTATTGTGCCTGCATATCCTCGCAGCGGAACGCTGATGCTTCCACTTTCATAAAGTGCCGGAAGTTCTGCTGCCGTAAATGTCTTAACGACATCTTCCTCATTAAATGTGGCGCCGCCGTCACGTGACACGACAATGCAGTATTTGTCGTCAGTAGAAGCCGACTTGCCTATCGGAGTAAGGTGTACCGTAAGCACATAGTTGGCAGAGCCGTCTTCCATGTCAAGTTCAGGGAATGCAAGCCATTCTGCACATTCTTTACTGTTTGTCGGACTGAACATAAGGCCACGGTTATAGTATCCGGAACTGAAATACCAGCACAGGCTTTCTTCGTCGCTGAATTCAGTCGGTGTGCCAATCTGGCCTACGAGATATTCCCATCCTGAAGGAAGCTCGCTGCCATCGAACTTCTCAACAAACGGAACGGTGTATCCTGTACGGAACACAAAAGTATCAGACCATCGGCTTGTTGTAGCGGCATCACACTTGGCACGCAACTGCACTTCCATGTCAGTCTGTCCCGGCAGATCAGTCATCGTGTATGGTTTGTTGAGAACAGACAGCACATTGCCCCACTCTTCAGTACCGACAGCACGATAACGCAGTTCCCACTCATTCTCATTGCCCTGACGGTCCCAGTCGATAGAAGCCGAAGTACCCACAACAGAGCCTGCCACGGTACGGATATTAACCGGATAATCACAATCGTCTTTTTCTTCTATATTAAAGTTGGCTATGTTCATCTTTGGATTAGAGAACGTTTTCCAGTATATACGCACCTTAACGTTCTGGCCGGCAAACTCTTCAAAAGGCATTCTCAATGTGACATAGCTGTCAAGCGATGACATCTGTGGAGCTGAAGACGGTCCTGCAGAATAAACCGTAGTGAACTCCTTTCCGTCCGGCGACACCTGAACAAGCAGCGTATCTCCTGCCTCCCAGTTATTATAGACCGAATTTATTCTTCCTTCATATCGCGTCAGATTAACGTCCATAAGTATTCTGTTGGCCTTGTCAGAAAGTTTTATCCACGGAGTAGTAAGCATCGACTCCGTACCTTCGGCAACGTTCGGCTGACTAACAGAGTTTTCAATCAGAGTCGAACCATCGCGATTTACGACGAGTCTCACAGAATTGCCCTCTGACACCCAGCCTGCAGGCACCTCATAAGGCACCATGTTTGTAAAGTCAGGCGCATACGGAACAATGCCTCCTGTTGACGTCATGGCCTTGGCACAAGTGCTTGAGTAGTTGCCTGAGGCATCTATGCTCCATGCGCGCAGAAAGTAAACAGTATTTTCAGAGAGTTCATCTATCGTTATTCCGTCTTTGGCATCGCCTACGTAAACCACATCTCCGCCACCGTTAATCTGGTCGCCCGCGGCCATTTCTCCGGCAGGTTCGCCGAATATGCCGTCGGCAATGACATCACCATACGAGCTTTTTGCGGGTTCCGTCGTTAAGGCAACCAATATTCTGTCTCCATTTTCATTAGCCTTTACCGAAACTTGCAGCTTATTTATATCTGTTGCATCTGCCGTAAACTCAACCGGTGCGGCAGGTTTAGTGGCAACCGTTCCGGTGAGCGGTGAAGAAGTCTGATACTTCGGACCGTACATACAATAAGAGTTTGCACCAAATACATATACCGTATATGTCTTTGCACCGTCCAGAATCTCAGGTGTCACAAACACATTTGCCGTATCATAAGCCACCACAAGTGCATTGCCTATACTGTCGCCTGCCGAATAGGCTGTTCCGTCAGCCGGCATCTCAGACAATGTATTTTCAGCTGTAATCAGTGTCAAATAATGGTCTGCTGCGTCTGTTTTCTTAAAACTGCCCTCAATCTTCGTACTATAGCTGTTCAGAGCCAGTTCTGTCGGCTGTGCAGCAGGCTTCTCGCAATCAGCAGGGGGAGTGAACCGAAGAGTCAGTCCGTTTGCCGGATAAAGGTTATTATTCCATGGAATAGTACTACTTTCATCACTGCTTAACACAAAATCAGTATAAGAGTCTGAAAGCAGCAGCATGTCTGCGCCCTCACCCTTTGCGCCAATTTTCAATGTGAGATAAGACACCATTCCTTCGTCATTGGGATCCCAATCATTAAATACTATATCAAAACTGCTGTCTGCTTCATTCAGTCTTATCTGCAGCTGTGTACTAACATAGTTTTCATCCCAGAGCTGAGTGTTTTGGGGCAAATTCTTATACTGCACGACAAGAGTTCTGTTCGGAGCAGTTCCAATAAGCTTATAGCTTATTTCCGTATTGTCAAGCCCATATGTATCAGTTCTGGGCATCACACCAATCAGATCCTTAACTTTACTCTGACTAATGATGTTAAAGGTGTTCTGTGAGGAATTAAACACACAGACAGAGTCTTTTCCCAAAAGCAGATAACCCGTTGAACTGACGGCAAACTGGTTCATCTGTTTGTTGTCAAACTTAAAGTCGAATCCGATAGGAAAACCTTGCGTTACAGTATCAGTAGCAATGGCATGTCCATCACGGTCGAACACCTTTTCTGCATAATCAGCTCCTTTAACCCCCGCTCCGATGACAGTGCCACCAGTTATCTCTTCATATGTACCAGCTGAACTTTTCACATCATATGCCGTGGTCACTTGGGCGGCGGCACCAGCCGCTCCAAATGCAAGCATAAATATATATGACAATAATTTCTTCATAGACATAATTTTTTAGTTATTATTCCAATTCTTATTTCACAGTCATTTTTTCTGTATTACCCGTGACTTTATTTTTCACGACATAAACACCCGGACGAAGTCCGCTCATACAGTCGGCTTTATTTGCCGACTTAACATAACAGCCGTCTATGCCATAAACAGCCACCTCATCATCGGCTGAATCAGCAGAAACGCCTCCTATACCGGTATCAACATTACCCAATGTTCCGTCTGCATTGACACGCTGGGCGTACATGCCATAACTGAAGTAATCTGGAGATATACGCATGTCGCACCATGTAAGAATCCAGTATTTATCATCTATTAATGTAGAAGACAGCAAGTCATTCTTTTCACTGACAACCGTACATGGCTCAACAGCCTTTTCCCACATGTTGTTTCCGTCCTTGTCCATTCTCATGACATAAGTCTTAACGTCGCCTCCACCTTGCTTATTTGTCTGATAGAAGACAGCGACATCAGTTCCTGTTGCATTCTGGACTGTGGCATATCCAACCGAGCGTTCATCCTGCATAGCTACGACAGCCTTGCCTTCAGGCCCCCACATAAGTTCGCCATCAAGCCCGATTTTCTGCATGTATATGCCGCAATAAGTCTGTAACGCCTGATTATACTGTCTGTAAATGGCATATACACAATTGTCAGCCTCATTGCAATAAAGCATTGGCACCTGTCTTGAGAAGTCATTGGCATAGCTTATCTTGAGAGCATCTGTTCCGCCGGGGAAGCCTAACGTTCCGTCACGTTTTACATAAGAGATATAGTTAGAGAACACATTCTCGTAATTACGGTCATCGCTCCATGTAACGAACGCCCCCTCAGGAGCCTTGAATACTTTCAGCTTAGTGTATAAAGGAGTTGAGTCAAAACCTCCGATATATACCTTCAGCTCTTCGTCCCACAATGGCGTACCGTCAAAATCATACAGCTGAGCCATGATATACTCGTTTGAACTCTTGGCATAGATCAGCAACACCTGACTGTCGCCTGCATCAACCACAAACGGACAAGAATAAGGACTCTTTGAATCTTTCAGCTCTACCGGATTGTCCCAGGCCTTCTTGCCGTCGTAAGTCAGTTTCTCCATACGTATATACGACTTGCCGAGTTCATCGCTGAACACTTCGTATGTAAATACATAACCGCCATCAGCCACCTGTGTGACATTCAACATCGCACCGTCTCCGTCTGCAACATCATCACACATGCTTACGCCTGAGTCCCATAGCATTTTGCCGTCCGGTCCATATTTGTAAACAGTGTAGCTCCTGTGCATGTCACTCTTCGGAGAATATCTGCAATCGCTGACCATCACAATGCAGTTTCCGTCATTGTCTGCATACAGGACATCATTGACAACGACATACGAAAAGTTTATCTCGTTGCAAATCTGAACGCCGCCTTCAGGCAACAGGCGGTTTCCTTCCTTGTCCAATACCTGAAGATTGTATGCCAGTCTGTTTGTGCCGTCATCATCATGTCCGGGTATTCTCTGTATAGAATAAAGAATGCCGTCCTTGCTGACCACAGCGTCATTGCCGTAGTTGCTTATTGACTCTGTAACCTTAGTGTTTTCTGTAGGGTCAGAAACATACTGTGCATTTACAGCCATTGCGCAACATACAGCAAAGGCTATCGATAGTAATTTCTTTTTCATAAGCTAATTTTTTAGGGTTACACAATTATATTCATTTTATTATCTGCTTTGTCACCGTGCGTGTGTCAGCATCATAGACCACATAAACGCCTGCAGGCAAATTAACACTGTCTCGCTTTCCGGAATAAGCCACAGTGCCGTCAAGACGATAAACCTTAACATCACCATCTGCCGGATGTCCGGCAACAGTGCCGATACCAGCAGTTTCCTTTGATGTACGGAAAATACTGCGCGCGCCAAAGTCGGGTATGTCATACACCTGTTCTATCATACTTCCGTCTGACGAATAAGCCGTATAATATCCCATCGGGGTATAGATGCCGTCGCCCCACAGGTCGGTCACTTCTATATAGTATATTTTATCCGCCTCAAGGGTTACCGTCTCCGTTGCCTGACTCACCTCACCCGTAGGGTAAGGACCAAACTCTTTCACGATGTTACCGTCGGCATCCTTGATGTAGAAATGGTTTTCGTCAGCCTCTTTATTGGTGCTTAGCTTTACCGTCACTTCTGGCGTAGCCTGTATGGGAGACGTAAAAGTGCCACTGAGCGAACTTTCCTCTACACTTTGCCCGTTGATTGAGCGCAATGATATTTTATAGTCGTTCTGTCCCTCTTCCTTAATATCATAATTGCACTTTACCATAATTTCCTTTGTCTCAAACGACGGTATCATTCCGCTCCATGACGCTGTCGTTATGTTTCCGTTCACATCGATGTCGAATGTAGCCTCTGTTATGGCTTTGTCGCTCTTGTTCGCCAGTTCCATCTCGAAAAAGTTGCAGCCCCAATAACTTCCTATAGGAATTTTGGACTCTGCAAGCGTGCCACCCAAAGGCATGTCGTAATTGCTGTACACAGGTTTACAGCCCGTAACGTTCTGAACGTCGCACTTATCGCTCATAACATATGCTATGACTCTTACGTCTTCAGGCTTCACTTCCACATCCTTTATGCTCTCAGGCAATGTCAGCTTATAATCACGCGAAAAATACTTGCCTTTGGCCGGAGAGTCGAGAGCCTCGCCCCATAAATCTGTAATATATCCGCGCAGCACATGCTGATGCATATACTCATCGCCCGCGAGGCCTCCGTTTTGCGGGCCCTTGATATTGTCCTGCGTCCACAACACACAAAGAGTCTGGTTGTCGGCCTGAGTGTCGGCAGTATAATATCCTTCAACATGAACAGTGAGCTCTCTTGTCGAACCGTCGTAACCGCCCGTGACAAGAAGATTGACAGGAGCAGTTTCGCTCACTCCTAATTTAGTATAAGGTTTCCATGAACTGCGTGCACAGACAGGATTGCCTGTATCATAATAATCATGCCTGTTTACCATGCCGCTCGGATATCCGCTTCTTTCCACATTAAACTGGCTGACGATTTCCTCGCCTTCGTCTGTCCTGAAATCAGGCTCATCATACGACGGTTTTGAAAACGAACCCGCATGCACCGCCACTACATAAACTTCAGACGAAGCCTTGGCAAGCTTGGCAGCAATGGCATGCCCCTGAGGACACCAGCCACAGTTTATGCCTGTGAACTCTTCAAGCAAAACACCTTTGGAAGACGTCTCTGTTGACACACTATATTCTCCATCTGAAGAATTATTTCCTGACACTGCTCCTGGAATCAAGAGAAATGTCAAGGTTGTTAATAACATTAACACTTGTTTTGTACTCATTGCATTCTATCTGTTAAATCCGACAAAAACTTTGATTTTTTGCAAAATTAAGACAAAATGCTTTCAATTTTCAAAACAGGACATGGACAACACATGGACAAATATGTTAAAAACGTTAACACATCTGTCGCATATTTATCATTCTATAGAGTTTATAAAGGCCTCAAGTTCCTGTCCGCTGGCAAGTCCAAGTTTTTTGCGTAGACGATAACGCGACTTATGTAGGCTGTCCATAGTGATGTTGAGCATATTTGATATTTCGCTTGACGACAATCCTATTTTTATAAGGCTCATCAGACGGATGTCGTTTTTTGACAATCTTGGAAATTGCTGTTCAACCTTCTTTATAAAATTTCTGTCCATTTCTTTCAGCACGCGCTCCAGAGGTTTTATTTTGTCTGCCTCCTGGCCATTCTCAACCAGCTTCATGCTCATCACGAGATTTTCCTTATACGTATGATCCAGCATCTCTCCCTGCTTCGCTATCTTCAGTTGCAGCAGTTCTTTCTCTAGCCTTTCCATCTCCACCGTTGCATCTAAATTCTGCTTCTCCAGCAGCGCCATCTTCTGCTTGGTCTTAATGGATTTATAGATATACACAAACACAGCTATCATTGCGAGGATAAGGAAAAACATCACACACATGGTCAGCAGAAAAATCATCTTGCTCTTTTCACTTTCCTGCTTTATCATGTCTATCTTATGCTGTTCGCGCATCATCGCAACCTTATAATGTATTTCGTTGCCCTTTATTTCTTCCTTCAATTTATCATAAGCCTGCCTGTGACTGATATACAATCTCAAATTGTCCGTAAGGCTGTCCATCTTCGAAAGCATGTCCAATGTGGCCAGCTCATTGTCAAAGGCATTATACTTACGTGAATATTTCAGACTCTTGTTGAAGTAATGATATGCCGAATCCATATTCTGTCCGGAAAAATAAAGCCGGCCGATGCAGTAATACATTTCTGACAGATAAAGGTCGTACTCTACAGGCTTCTGATTTTTCAGATATTCTATCGTCAGCCATGCGCTGTCGCGCTTTCCGCTCATTATATAAAACTCGGCAAGATTGGCCATGTCCATATACATATATGCAGCATCACCGGGATACTTCTGCCGTGAAAACTCTATGGCACGGCGGGTGTACTGCTCCGCAGATACATAATCCTTGTCAAACAGCGCCTTGTAATAGCCCATAAGGCGCAGATAATACTGCGAACTGTAGTCTTTATAGTTAGGCACATCCCTAAATTCGGTCGACTTAAGTATTTTATACGACTGGTCGCGCTGCCCTATCTGATCATAGATCATTGCAAGATACACAGAAGCCTCAAAAACCCTGTCTTCATCACCCTTTTCCCTCAGTTCAACAACTGCCTGCTGCAATTCGCCGAAGGCCTTAACAATATCATTATTATTAAAACTGCGTATTCCGTTTTCAAGCAACTTCGGACCGTCCACAACTTCATCTGAGCCATTACAGCCGCCAAACAATACCGCAACAACGACACCGACGGCCAATAAAAGCGGAAGGACCATTAGTTCTCTGTATTTTTTACTTATCATAAGACTCGGGTTAATTATCGTTGCAAAAATAAGCAAATAATAACAAACCGGCATTGCATATTTTCAAAAATCTCACCCTGTGCATAATCCTTTATCCTCACATTTATTCTGTCTAGAGAATTATTCTTAATGTAATGCCAACCTTACCGCCGGCATTTTTATTCATAATTTCGCCCGTCATACTTTCTCATATTTCACTGCATAGCCTATTCTACCGGCCATTGTATTATTGTCTTCAAGAGTTTCTTTGCCAATACTCACTCATCCATTATTTTGTAAAGAAAAACTACAGAACACATTACAGTTGACGCTCTCAGAACGGCGATGCTCTACGCTGACACGTGATTTGGCGCAGAAAACGGCAAAAATTACGCTTTCACGATAACACACTGACACACAGAAACTTACATCATTTAAAAGAGAAAAGACGGAGAGTTAAAAAATATTACTCTGCCATTTACGGTGCAAAAGTGGGCCGTTTACGACTCAAAAGCAGTGCATCTACAACATAAAAGCGCTGCTTTTAGACACAAAAATCAGACTTTTCAGGCTATTCTAGCCGTCTAATTGCAAACAAAAGTTAACGCACAACTTGTTTAACGCCATAAATTTAACATCCGTTATACATTCATTTTCTAGATTGAAAAAATATTTTGTCATAAGTTTTTACCTGCCACGACAATCTTACATCGCTAAAAATTAAACCCCAATCGATCATTAGACCGCACATAGCTTTATCAATTTTGTGTATTCATGCTTTCTGCCCGCCTTTTTGTTTCTATTGGCGTCTTTTTGTTCGCTTTTTCTTGACATAGTCCGCTATGCCTGCAAAAATCCAACAAAAAGCCGCTCAACATAAAGCAAAAATACAGACCGAATCATAATAACCGACTGGGGCTCAAAGCGGAAATGAATAATTTGAGCATAATGCGCATGTCCTGCTTTTCTATAAAAACATAAAGTGCGACAAGGGCTTAAGCCACGGACATCAGCACAGATGCGGCCTTGCACCTTCTAATGCGCAAAGCCACATGAACGTTGTAACCGTCCACGGCAAATCCCAACGCCTCTATCCATATCAGAAGCCGAAGCCTATCGTCCCGAACACGCCGTTATAATTGTCGATGCCTGCCGTGCGCGAGTTGATGTGGCGATAGCCTATACTGACATTAACGTTAATCAGCTTGCATCTTTTTATCCTGAACATAAGCCGTGCGTCATAAGTTACGTTTTTCCAGTCTGTATGCCCCACAGAGGCGCCAACCTTTCCGTAAAGGTCGATATCAATATATCCTACGCGTCCAAGAGTATATCCTAAGCCGCCACCTAAATTTGTTGTGCTCAGATATGAGTTTTCCGGATTGTCGTATAGAGCGAGCATTCTTTCCGCCGTTGCAAACATATAAAACTTTTTGGTTATTTTAAATCCCAAATCAGCCCCAAACGACATAACTTGTCTTTCCTTCTGCTTGTATAATGCCGTGCCAAAGTCAAGGTTAAGCATCATTCTGTCAATAAAGCTATTATTACTGTTATCCTTTACATTCTGCATTTCAGCTTTTACATCCTGTGCCCATACTGCCGGCGCAAAAATAATTGACAGCACCAAAATAAAAATCTTTTGTTTCATAATAAAAATAATTTAAGTTTAAAATTTAGATTCGTCAACGCAAATATAATCAAAGTGCACACAGCACGTTTAAATTTTCCATTTAATCTTCATATCATGCGTTACATGTTTTTCGGGCACTTGACACATCAGAAAGTACTGATTTTCAAGATATTACACTAACTCTAAAAATTCAGACAAAGCATAAAATGTAACGTTAGAAGCCACAGCAAAACAACAAACACAAGCAATAATAAAATGAAATAACCATATTTTATTTATCTTTGCAATGCTAGAAAAACAGAAACAGACAGATGAAGAAACTTATATTTATACTGATACTTTTGCCCCTTATGATTAGTTGCACGAACAACAACAATAAGGCAGAAAAGATATTGTCAAATGCCGATTCGCTTTTACAAGCAGGAAATACAGACAAGGCAATCCTGTTATTGGAAAGAATAAACGGAAGAAGTCTAACAGGCGCTGATGCCAGAGCCAAATATTGCCTGCTGTTAACAAAGGCATATAACACATTAGGGAAAGTACTTTCTAACGACTCGTTAATAGATTTCAGTATAAAATATTTTGAAAAGACAAAAAATCATACCGATTTAGCCCGCTCGTATTACTATAAAGGGATGTGTATGTTAGACAGAGGAGACTTTGAGAACGGCGTGATTCTATTGAAAAAAGCTGAAAGCGAAGAAAAGCTCTCGTCCGACCCAAGCCTTAGACAGTATATTTATATCAACCTCTCACACGTAAATTTAGAATCCGGAAACTATAAAACAGCATTAAGATATTCACTAAAAGCACTTGAAAATGCAGAAAAGCGCAATAACACCATATGGATGTGCGTATCTTTAGACAAAACCGCTTCATGCTATTATTTCATGAACAAAAAAGACAGTGCCGAATCGTATATGTCAAGAATAATCCCGTTGCTTGAAAAAATCAACGACAAGGAAATGTCGTCAATGTTTTTGAATAACATTGGACTAATTTGGTACGAGAAAGGACTTTACGAAAAAGCCGAACCGATGTTCAGACAGGCATTCAATCTGCTTGATGTGCCCACTACCCGCATCAACCTGGCAAAGGTTTGCTATGCTAGAGGGAAAACAGAAGAATGTGACACCCTTTTAGCCAAGGCTTTAGAAGGCGCGAGCTTCGATGAAAAGGCTGAAATTTATCAGTTTATGGCGGAAAAAGCGGAAGAGGAGAACCGCCCGGAAGAAGCCAACATATTTCATAAAAAAGAAAAAATCATGCAGGACAGCGCACTGGCAAGAAAAAAGACAGAAGAAATGCTTTCGCTGCAAAACGAATACGACAACATGAAAAAGGATGAAAAAACAGGACAACGCATCGGAATGATTATCATCATCTCTGTATCTATGTTGCTGTTTTTCGCCATTTCATCGGTGTTTTTGTTCCGCAGACGTGCCAACAGAACGCGCCGTCAGATAACCGAAATACGCAAGGAGACAGACAAATATCAGCGCGAGCTTGAGAATGCGGAGCGCACGAGCCGGGGCGACAAAAAGGAAATTGAACGGCTGAGGAAGAAGCTTGAGCAGGGCGAGGCACGCCTAAGCGCGATACTAGACCGCGGAAAAGATCTGTATGACAGCGTAAAACTCGATGGAAACGTGTCAAGATGGAGCAAAGACGACTTTGAAGCCGTTGTAGAATATTTTAGAGCTAAGATGCCCGACGAGGTGAGAATGATAGAGGAAACCCACACAAAGCTAACTGCCTATGCAACATTTTTCCTGCTTCTATCAGCCATAGGTATGGACGCAGCAGACACGGCACGCATTATGGGCATATCGCAAGGAGCCGTCAGAACCATGCGCCACAGACTGAAGAAGAAGGAAAACACAGCAACATCATCATACAAGGCCAAAATGTAACGCCTTTAACAAAAAGGAGAAAGGATATTATATTGTTATGGAGTTTATTTATACATTTGCATAACACAAAAAACAAATATTATTATGAAATACATATACTTCATTTTATTGCTGATAACCGTAACAGGTTGTAAAAATTGGAATGGAGACAAAACCATTGACAAATTAAGGCGCATTGACTCATTAGCAATTTCAGAGGAATATGACACTGCGCTTGTCCTAATCAAAGAATTAAAGCCGGAAGAGATAAAAAGCGATAAAGAAAAAGCATATTATGGTATAGTGAAAGCCCATGTTTATTTAGGCAAGGACCTATATCAAAATAACGACTCTTTATTAGACTATTGTATAAAATATTATGAAAAAGAAAAATATTCAAGCGAACTTGCACGTGCTTATTACTACAAAAGTTTAATAGCCTTTGACAAAGGGGACAAAGAACAAAATCTGTACTATATGAAAAAAGCGGAAGAGATTGAAGAGAAAATAAAAATTCCTTGGCTTCGCTATCATATATACATCAACATGTCTTACGTCAACATGGAGGCGAACGCATATGATTTAAGTATGAAATATGCACGAAAAGTTCTAAGCCACGCATTAAGCAACAACGACATAAGTTGGGTGTGCTTAGCTTACAACCATATAGGGTCCATCTTTTTTTACAAAGGAGACAAGGACAGTTCATCTTATTATTTAACCAAAATTCTTCCGCATTTAAAAAAAATAAAATCAAAAACCGAACGTGTCGCATATATAAGCAACATAGTATATATATTTTATGAATACAAAGAATACGAAAAGGCGGAGCCGTTATTCAGAGAAGCTTTCAACTTACTAGACACGACGACTACCTGCATCAATCTGGCAAAGGTTTGCTATGCTAGAGGGAAAGCAGAAGAATGTGACACCCTTTTAGCCAAGGCTTTAGAAGGAGCGAACTTCGAGGAAAAGGCAGAAATCTACCAGTTTATGGCGGAAAAAGCGGAAAAAGAGAACCGCCCGGAAGAAGCCAACATATTTCATAAAAAAGAAAAAATCATGCAGGACAGCGCACTGGCAAGAAAAAAGACAGAAGAAATGCTTTCATTGCAAAACGAATACGACAACATGAAAAAGGATGAAAGAACAGACCACCGCATCGGAATGATTATCATCATTTCCGCATCAGCATTGCTGTTTTTCACCATTTCATCGGTGGTTCTGTTTCGCAGACGCGCCAATAGAACGCGCCGTCAGATAACCGAAATACGCAAGGAGACAGACAAATATCAGCGCGAGCTTGAGAACGCGGAGCGCACGAGCCGGGGCGACAAAAAGGAAATTGAACGGCTTAGGAAAAAGCTTGAGCAGGGCGAGGCACGTCTAAGCGCGATACTAGACCGCGGAAAAGATCTGTATGACAGCGTAAAACTCGATGGAAACGTGTCAAGATGGAGCAAAGACGACTTTGAGGCCGTTGTAGAATATCTTAGGGCTAAGATGCCCGACGAGGTGAGAATGATAGAGGAAACCCACACAAAGCTAACTGCCTATGCAACATTTTTCCTGCTTCTATCAGCCATAGGCATGGACGCAGCAGACACGGCACGCATTATGGGCATATCTCAAGGAGCCGTCAGAACCATGCGCCACAGGCTGAAAAAGAAGGAAAAAGGTGGAAATAACAATTAGAAATGCCACAGAAATGAACTGCCGAAACAGGCATCAGACATGCCCGAACGGCTATATCAGCTCATGCCCCTTAAAGCGCAAATAATGCCGTTATGGCAGTTGATGTGGAGGCATTATTGACTTTAACATATTAAATTTGCATTTTTGTGGTGAATTGTGGTGAATTGTGGAGGAAAATACTTACCTTTGGCACCGGATTCCTATTATAGATGTACGCATGCGATTTTTGGGAAGTATAGAAGCCAAGACCGACGTAAAGGGGCGCGCCTTTTTGCCGGCGATATTCCGCAAGGAGCTACAAGACTCTTATGAGGAATATCTCGTCATGCGCAAGGATGTGTTTCAGCCCTGCCTCGTGCTTTATCCCGCATCTGTATGGAACCGTCAGACCGAGGCCCTGCGTTCGCGTCTTAACCGTTGGGACAGCAGGCATCAGCAGATATTCCGCCAGTTTGTGGCCGACGCTGAAATCGTTTCGCTCGACGCCAACGGGCGTTTTCTTATCCCCAAGCGCTACCTTAAGATGGCAGGCATAAGTCAGGAGATAAAGTTTATCGGCATGGACGACACTATAGAGATATGGAGCCGCGACAACGCCGACAAGCCTTTCATGGAGCCGGAGGAATTTGGCGCGTCGCTCGAAGAGATAATGAAACAGGACATCAACGGCGGACAGACCGTATGATGCATGCTGCCAAGGGATCTTTTTTGTAATTCAACTAATCATCACTCAAATATAACGCAAATGGTGACCACCGCAAAGACATACCACATTCCTGTCTTGATGAAAGACAGCGTCGACGGTCTGAACATAGGTTCGGCCGGCATCTATGTTGACGTAACCTTCGGAGGCGGCGGACACAGCCGCGAAATTCTGTCGCGTCTCGACGCCGACGGACATCTGTACAGCTTCGACCAGGACGCCGACGCCGAAAAGAATATCATAAACGACAATCGTCTGACTTTCGTTAGGAGCAACTTCAGGTATCTGAAAAACTGGATGCGCTATTACGGCGTCGACCACATAGACGGCCTGCTGGCCGACCTCGGCGTGTCGAGCCACCACTTCGACGACGAGTCACGCGGATTCTCGTTCCGCTTCGACGCCCCGCTCGACATGCGCATGAACAAGCGCGACGGCACAACGGCGGCCGACGTGGTGAACACATACGACGAGGAGCGCCTGGCAGACATTTTCTACCTGTACGGCGAACTGAAAAACTCGAGAAAGATAGCCGCTGCGCTGGTGAAGGCGCGCGCTGCACACAAGATAGAGACCACACAAGACTTTATAGGCGCCGTGGAAAGCCTGTTCAGGCGTGAGCGCGAAAAGAAAGACATGGCAAAACTCTTTCAGGCCCTGCGCATAGAGGTAAACAACGAGATGACAGCCCTGAAGGAGATGCTAAGGTCGGCAACGGAGCTGCTGAGACCCGGTGGCAGACTGTCGGTGATAACATATCACAGTCTGGAAGACCGCATCGTGAAGAACGTAATGAAGACAGGCAACCCTGAGGGGAAGATGAAGCAAGACTTCTTCGGACGCATTGAGACGCCATTCACCCTCATAAACAACAAAGTGATAACGCCGGACGACGAGGAGCTGGCAAACAACCCGAGAAGCCGAAGTGCAAAACTTAGAATAGCTGAAAAGAAAGATGACTGAAAAAGAAGATTTGGAAAAGAAGATGAACGGAGTGGCCGGTGACGACGGCCCCGGAAAGAGCGAGAATGAGGAGAAACCGTCACTGTTTAAACAAGTGATGAGAGAGCAGGCCATAGAGGAAGAAAGGCCTCAGTCGGCCAACTTTACGCTGCGCAAGATTCTCGGAGGCGACTTCCTGTCTACCGAGATGCTGAAAAAACAGATTTGGGTGATAGTGCTCATAGCAGCGTTCACGCTGGTATATGTGTCCAACAGATACAGCTGCCAGAAAGACATGCTCGAGATAAACGAGCTGAACGAGCAACTTAAAGATGCAAAATTCAAGGCACTGGCAAGCTCGAGCGAGCTGACCGAGATGTGCCGCGAGAGCAATGTGCTGGAGATGCTGAAGAACAACAAAGACAGCATTCTGCACATAGCCAATCAACCACCTTACATAATAAACGTACCCGAAAATGAGCAATAAGTTCGACAGAAAAAAGATAATTCCGAGATATAAGATCATAGCCTACGTGATGGTTGTGATCGGAATAATAATCATAGGCAAGGCCATGTGCATTGCCACCGTGGAGCGCGACTACTGGCTGAAAGTGGCTTCACGACTGAAGAAAGACAGCGTTGACATGAAGCCCGTAAGAGGCAACATCCTCAGCTGCGACGGCCGCCTCATGGCAAGTTCGCTGCCCGAATACCGCCTATTTATGGACTTTAAAGCCGGCGGCGAAGAAAAAGACTCGCTGTGGCAGGTGAAACTCGACAGCATCTGCATGGGCCTGCACGAGATATTCCCCGAGAAATCGGCAGCCAAGTTTAAGGAAGACCTCGAGAAGGGACGCAAGAAGAAGAGCCAGCACTGGCCTATATGGAAATACCGCGTAAGCTACGACGTATATTCCGAGGTTAAGAAACTGCCGGTGTTCAACCTCTCTAAATATAAGAGCGGATTCCATGTAGAGACATACAACGCACGTCAGCGTCCGTTCGGCTCGCTGGCACAGAGAACAGTTGGCGACATGTATGGCGACAAGGACTCGGCACGTTGCGGACTTGAGCTATATTACGACACCATTCTGCGCGGAAAGATGGGAAAAATAAGCCGCAGGAAGGTGATGAACAAGTATCTTAGCATCACCACGCGCGAGCCTGTCAACGGTGCCGACATCGTAACCACAATAGACGTGGGCATGCAAGACCTTGCCGAGCGCGCGCTTATAGACGAGCTGAAAGAGATCAACGGCAACGTGGGCGTGGCCATTGTCATGGAGGTTAAGACGGGCGACGTGAAGGCCATCGTGAACATGACGAAATGTGCCGACGGCGAATACCGCGAGATAAAGAACAGCGCCGTGTCAGACCTGCTCGAGCCGGGCTCGGTGTTCAAGACGGCATCAATAATGGTTGCGCTCGACGACGGAGTGGTTGACACTACATACAAGGTGGACACGGGCAACGGTATATGGGACATGTACGGAGCCAAGATGCGCGACCACAACTGGCACCGCGGAGGCTATCAGATGCTGACGCTGCCGCAGACACTCGAATACAGTTCTAACATCGGCGTAAGCCGGATAATAGACAAGTTCTATCATGACAAACCGGAGAAGTTTGTTGAAGGCATCGACCGCCTCGGCCTGCGCACCGACCTGCATCTTCCGATCGTCGGATACGCAGCACCGAAAATCCGCATGCCGAAGAAGAACGGCAAGGGCCAGTATGTCAACTGGAGCAAGACGGCGCTGCCGTGGATGAGCATCGGCTACGAGACTCAGGTGCCGCCGATATCTACGCTCACATTCTATAATGCCATAGCCAACAACGGCACAATGATGCGCCCGCGCTTCGTAAAGCAGATTGTAAAAGACGGCGAGGTGATAGCCGAGTTTCCGCCAGAAGTGATAAAGGCGCGCATCTGCAAGGAGAAGACGCTGCGCGAGATACAGACCATACTTGAGCACGTGGTAAGCCAGGGCCTCGGCAAGCGTGCCGGTTCTACATCGTTCAAGGTGGCAGGCAAGACAGGTACGGCACAGATATCTAAAGGCGCCGGAGGCTACAAGTCGGGCAAGGTAAACTATCTGCTCAGCTTTGCCGGCTATTTCCCTGCCGACGATCCGCGCTACAGCTGCATCGTATGCATACAGAAATCAGGACTCCCCGCATCGGGCGGCGGCATGAGCGGTCTGGTGTTCCACAACATAGCCGAAGGCATCATGGCACAGAGCCTGAAGCTGAGCGTTGAAGACGCACGCGACTCGCTCTCTATACTCATGCCCGACGTAAAGAGCGGCAACATCCTTGCTGCCGACTATGTGCTCAGTCATCTCGGCATCAGCACCAACAAGAAATGGAGCGGAAGCTATGCTAACGGCAATCCTATATGGGGCAGCGCTAAGAGAGAGGCATCATCGGTGATGCTCACAAGAGGGCCTCACTATGAAGCCAAAATAGTGCCCGACGTAATAGGCATGGGTGCACGCGACGCCGTGTATATCCTCGAGAGCCGAGGCGTAAAAGTAAGGCTCAGCGGCCGCGGAAAGGTAACGCAGCAGAGTCTGCCTGCAGGACATATAATAAAGAAAGGTGAGGTATGCTCACTAAAACTCGAAATATAAAAACAATAAAGATATGACACTAAGTGAACTGATAAAGAACATTGATACGGTTAACATAACCGGAAGCACAGACATAGAAATAAAAGGCGTGGACATCGACTCGCGCCGCGTAGCCGAAGGCCATCTGTTCGTAGCCATGAAGGGTACACAGGTAGACGGCCATACATTCATCGGCAAAGCCGTGGCTCAGGGAGCAGCCGCAATACTCTGCGAGGACATGCCGGCAGAGGTTGCCGAAGGCGTAACCTACGTTCAGGTAAGTTCTACTGAAGACGCCGTCGGAAAGGTTGCCACACAATTCTATGGCGACCCGTCGAGAAAGCTCAAGCTGGTGGGCGTTACCGGCACCAACGGCAAGACAACCATTGCCACCCTGCTCTACAACATGTTCCGCAAACTTGGCTACAAGTGCGGACTGCTGTCTACGGTGTGCAACTATATCGAGGAAGAGAAGATTCCTGCCGACCACACCACCCCCGACCCTATCGAGCTCAACGCGCTGCTCAGCCGTATGGTTGATGCAGGATGCGAGTATGCCTTCATGGAGTGCAGCTCTCACGCAATAGCACAGAAGCGCATAGGCGGACTAAACTTCACAGGCGGTATATTCACCAACCTTACACGCGACCATCTCGACTATCACAAGACTTTCGAGAACTACCGCGACGCTAAGAAGGCCTTCTTCGACGGTCTGCCAAAGACAGCTTTCGCCATAACCAACGCCGACGACAAGAACGGCATGGTGATGGTGCAGAACACCAAGGCTAAGGTTAAGACATATTCTGTCAGAAGCATGGCCGACTTTAAGGCTAAGATACTTGAATGTCACTTCGGCGGAATGTATCTCGAGATTGACGGACGCGAGGTTGGAGTGCAGTTTATCGGCAAGTTCAACGTCAGCAACCTGCTCGCCGTTTACGGTGCAGCCGTAATGCTCGGACAGAGTCCGGAGAACATACTCATAGCCATGAGCACGCTGAAGAGCGTCAGCGGCCGTCTCGATCCGGTTCACTCACCTCTGGGATATACAGCAATAGTAGACTATGCCCACACACCAGACGCCCTTGAGAATGTATTAAAGGCAATACACGAGGTGCTCAACGGCAAGGGACACGTGATAACCGTGTGCGGAGCCGGCGGTAACCGCGACAAGGGCAAGCGCCCGATTATGGCTCAGGAGGCCGTAAAGCAGAGCGACAAGGTTATCATAACAAGCGACAATCCGCGCTTTGAGGACCCGCAGGACATCATCAACGACATGCTGGCCGGACTTACTCCGCAGCAGATGACCAAGGTGGTGAGCATAGTAGACCGCAAGGAGGCCATACGCACAGCCTGCATGCTGGCGCAAAAGGGCGACGTGATACTCGTTGCCGGCAAGGGACATGAGGACTATCAGGAGATTAAAGGTGTGAAACATCACTTCGACGACAAGGAGATAATCCGAGACATATTTGAAAATCAGAAAGCATAACCCCCAAACTTAAAGATAATGTTATACTATTTATTCCGTTTCCTTGAGCAGTTTGGCATTCCGGGAGCTCACGTGTGGGGCTACATCTCGTTCCGCGCGCTGCTGGCGCTCATCCTTGCGCTGGTAATATCAGCATGGTTCGGCGAAAAGTTTATCAAGTATCTGAAGAGCAAGCAGATAACCGAAACCCAGCGCGACGCCAAGATAGACCCCTTCGGCGTAAAGAAAATAGGTGTGCCGTCTATGGGCGGCATCATCATCATCGTGGCCATCCTCGTGCCCGTGCTGCTGCTAGGCCGCATGCGCAACATCTACATCATCCTGATGATAATAACCACGCTGTGGCTCGGATTCCTCGGCGGTCTTGACGACTACATCAAGATATTCCGCCACAACAAGGAAGGACTGCCCGGACGCTTCAAGATTATCGGACAGATAAGCATCGGCCTCATCGTGGGCCTGGTGCTGTGGTTCAGTCCTGACGCCAAGATAAACGAGAACCTGGCCATCGAGAAGCAGGACGGCAAGGAAGTCGTAGTGAAGCACAGGCCCGAGGCCACCAAGTCGTTGAAGACAACAATACCCTTCGTCAAAGGGCATAACCTCGACTACGCCAACATCATGAGCTTCTGCGGCAAGTACAAGACTGCTGCTGGATGGATACTGTTCGTGGTGATGACCATATTCGTTGTAACAGCCGTGTCAAATGGTGCCAACCTCAACGACGGAATGGACGGCATGTGTGCCGGCAACTCGGCCATAATTGGCGTGGTGCTGGGCATATTTGCCTATGTGAGCAGTCACATCGAATATGCCGCTTACCTCAACATCATGTACATCCCTGGCTCACAGGAGCTTGTGGTATTCCTATGTGCCTTCATCGGTGCGCTTATCGGTTTCCTGTGGTACAACGCCTATCCGGCGCAGATATTCATGGGCGACACCGGTTCGCTGACCATCGGCGGTATCATTGCCGTGTGTGCCATCATCATACACAAGGAGCTGATGCTGCCTATACTCTGTGGAATTTTCTTCGTCGAAAGCCTCAGCGTGATAATGCAGGTGTGGTATGCCAAGATGGGCACCCGCAAAGGCGTAAAGCAGCGCATGTTCAAGCGCGCGCCGCTGCACGACACCTTCCGCACGCAGCAGGAACAGCTCGACCCGGAGATTAAGTATCTATTCAAAAAGCCCAAAGGAGCGGTGCACGAGTCGAAGATAACCATACGCTTTTGGATTGTCACCATCATCCTTGCGGCACTCACAATCATTACACTGAAAATAAGATAAACAGACGAGTATGAAAAGAATCGTTATATTAGGAGCCGGTGAGAGCGGTGCCGGAGCCGCCGTACTGGCAAAGAAAGAAGGCTTCGACGTCTTCGTTTCTGACATGTCGTCCATCAAGGACAAATACAAGGACATGCTCAACAGCCACGGCATAGAATGGGAAGAGGGACACCACACGGAGGAACTCATCCTGAACGCCGACGAGATTATCAAGAGTCCGGGCATCCCTTCAGACGCCCCGATGATAAAGAAATGCGTGGCTAAGGGCATCCACCTCATCAGCGAGATTGAGTTTGCTGGCCGCTACACCGACTCAAAGATGATCTGCATAACGGGAAGCAACGGCAAGACAACCACTACATCACTGATATACCACATCTTCAAGAGCGCAGGCTACGACGTGGGCCTGGCCGGAAACATAGGCAACAGTCTCGCACTGCAGGTGGCCGAGACGCCGCACGACTATTATGTCATCGAGCTCAGTTCATTCCAGCTCGACAACATGTACGACTTCCGCGCCAACATAGCCATTCTGCTGAACATCACGCCCGACCATCTCGACCGCTACGACAACTGCATGCAGAACTATGTAGACGCCAAGATGCGCATCTTACAGAACCAGACAGACGAAGACTCGTTCATCTACTGGAACGACGACCCGATAATAAGCCGCGAGCTCGAGAAATATGACATAAAGGCCATACGCTATCCGTTCTCGGAATTGAAGGAGAAAGGGTCTATCGGATACATCGAGGAAGGCATGTACAAGATAGAGAAGCCCACACCCTTCAACATGGAGCAGGAGGCCCTGAGCCTTACAGGCAAGCACAACATATACAACTCTCTGGCAGCGGGCATTGCCTCTAACGTAGCTGGAATAAAGAAAGAATTTATACGCAAGAGCCTCAGCGACTTCCCCGGCGTTGAGCATCGTCTCGAAAAGGTAACTACAGTGGCTGGCGTGCTTTACGTAAACGACTCTAAGGCCACCAATGTGGATGCATGCTGGTATGCGCTCGAGAGCATGAAGACTCCCGTAATACTTATTCTCGGCGGAAAAGACAAGGGCAACGACTATAACGCAATAAAAGACCTTGTGAAGGAAAAATGTGCCGGACTGGTTTATCTCGGCGCCGACAACACCAAACTTCACAACTTCTTCGACGGCATGGGTATACCCGTTCGCGACACCCACTCAATGCGCGACTGCGTAAACGCATGCTATGAGATGGCAAAGCCCGGACAGACAGTGCTGCTTAGCCCCTGCTGCGCCAGCTTCGACCTATTTAAGAACATGGAAGACCGCGGCGAACAGTTCAAGACACTCGTAAGAGCTCTCTGACACATCGCCGCTACATCAAGGCCGTCCGTCACAGCACCGCCTCACGCCAAGCAATGACGGACAGCCTCTTCATCAACAATAGCAAACAATAATATCAACAGACAAACATGGAAGAAAAAGCCGCAACCGGCAAATTTAAGGGTGACAGAGTGATATGGACAGTGTTCTTCTTCCTCTGCATCATCAGCATCATTGAAGTGTTCAGCGCATCGAGCAACCTCTCTTTCAAGAGCGGCAACTATCTCGGACCCGTACTGAAGCACGTTATGCTGCTCGTCGTCGGCGTCATGGCCATGATAGCCACCATGAACGTAAAGTGCAAATACTTCAAGATGGTTACGCCTGGGGCCCTGATTATCTCGTTCATCGGCCTTATAGCCGTATTGTGCTTCGGCGAGAGCACCAACGGCTCGCAGCGCTGGCTGTCGGTTATGGGCATACAGTTTCAGCCCTCCGAGCTTGCCAAAGGCGCCATAATACTTGCAACGGCACAGATACTCAGCGCCATGCAGACCCCCACCGGAGCTGACAAGCGTGCCTTTAAATACATCTGCATCGTATGCGCCTTCATCGTTCCTCTCATCATGGTAGAGAACCTCTCAACAGCCGTGCTGCTCTGCACGGTGGTGTTCCTGCTCATGTTCATCGGCAAGGTGCCAAAGGCTCAGCTGGGCAGACTGCTGGGCATAGTGATGCTCTGTCTGATCTTCATCGTGTCTATGGTAATGATACTCGGACACGACAAGGAAAAAGAAAATGCCGACGGACAGAAGATGGCCATGACCGAACAGGTGGAGAAAAAAGACGAAACTGTAGTAGAAAAAGTTTTCCACCGTTTCGACACATGGAAGGCACGTATAGACAAGTTCCTCGACAACAAGGAGATAGCTCCTGAAGAAGTAGACCTTGACAAGGACGGCCAGACTGCACACGCCAACATAGCCATTGCCTCGTCAAACGTAGTAGGCAAAGGCCCGGGCAATTCCGTAGAGCGCGACTTCCTGTCGCAGGCATTCTCTGACTTCATCTACGCCATCATCATCGAAGAGATGGGCATAGCCGGCGCAGCCTTCGTGTGCCTGCTGTACATCATACTGCTCTTCCGCACGGCAACCATAGCCAACCGCTGTGTCAACACGTTTCCGGCGCTTCTCATCATGGGCTTTGCCCTGCTGCTCGTCATCCAGGCCATGTTCAACATGGCTGTAGCCGTCGGCCTTGTTCCCGTCACAGGACAGCCGTTGCCGCTGATAAGCAAGGGAGGAACGTCAACCATAGTGAACTGTGTCTACATAGGAATCATCTTGAGCGTAAGCTACTCGGCCAAGAAGAAAGACGAGGACGGCGACATGGACGAGACTAAAGCTGACAAAATAAAGCCAGCAGCAACGGACAAGAAAATAACTTCCACAACATCAGCATCACCCGTGCCCCTCGCCAAGATAGGATAAACCTGCCGCTAGGGCCTGACAGAAAAAACAAATAACTAAATCCGAATGTCTTTTGTGTAAAAAAGACATTCGGATTTAATATTTTATAGTTACGCAAAATATATAATCCCCCCTGTATAGCATTAAATCAAATATATTTTTTATCTCTAGTATGTATTCATTCTTTCAGGCACCTTTTTGTTTTTTTACTGGTATATTTTCATCAGTTTTTACTTGAATAACACACTGCACTTACGATGAATCAAACTGAACCCAACTCAATATAAAACAAAATATAAACTGAATTTTAATGTCAGAATGAGGCTTAAAACATTATATCATATAAGAACCCAGTAAGCTAATAATATAGTCAATCCGAAAAATACAGACCTATAAGGGAAACAAAGCATCAAACATTAAATCTTTATCAAAATTTGGTAAAATAAACAAAAAGCCGTACCTTTACACTCTGTAATTCTTAATATAATTTACAAGCCTTGGCTACCAGAGACAAATCAGCAAGTCTTACGATGCTTTCATAACTCGATATTAACCATAAAATCATGCTATTCCAAAAAAGAAACCACATAATCATGCAATGCTTCATTATGCTTATGGCAATAATACCATACAGTAGTATTCTATACGCACAAAAAAGCATTGATAAAAAAATCGATCAAACTATAAAATCAGGAGAAGAGGCATACAATTCTGGCGATGCAGCAAAAGCCATAAAACTCTTCATGAAAGCTAAAGAACTGTCAACAAAGGCAAATAGTCCACAAGACATATGCCTCTCAACATACAACATCGGTGTCTGCTATTTTGTTATCTCAGAAAATGGAGAAGCACTGAAAAACTTTTACGAGGCTTACAGTATATGCAAAAAAAACAAATTAGACTGGCACAAAGAAGCAAACATCCTCAATGGCATAGCAGGCGTATATTTTGAAGAAAGAAATTATAAAAAGGCAAGAGAAATAGCATATAAATGCTACACTACGGCTACAAGCAATAAAGACTCTTCCCTGTCATATACCTGCGCTTTGGACATGGCACTTATAGCCAACAAGGAGAAAAAATTCAATGAGGCAATAAAATATATAAAAGAAGCACAGACGTATGAAAAAAGAAACTACAAAAAAAGATCAAGGTCATTAGCTGTGGAGGCAGAAACTATGTTCTTGCAGAAAAAATATGAGAACGTTATCAACATTGCCGAAGAGCTGCTCAACGATAAATATGCAGACAAAGATAATAAAAGTATTGTTCTTATATACCTTATAAACATATACACCGAACGGAAAGAATACTTAAAAGCATACAACTGCATTAAACAGGCTGAAGACCAGACTGGACTAAAGAACAAGCCATATTTATTTGAGTCTGTTGCAAAATTATATAAAGCAACTGGCAACTACAGGCATGCATTAAACTACATGGACTCAGTAATAGTCTATAACGACTCCATAACAACTGTGACAAACCGTCAGCTTACAGAAAACAGCAAGATTAAAATTGAGATAATGAAATTTAAGGCAGACATGGACAAACAACTTGCCCGCATGCAACAACGCCATTATACATTAATACTTGTGATGTGCATACTTGTACTGCTTATAACAATAGCCGTAATAATGATGCGCAACCAACGTATAAAAAGCAGAAATCAACATAAAATGATGGAACTACAGCTGGAAAAAGAGCAACATGAAAAGAGACTGGCTGAGGAACAGGCTAAATCGGTAGAAATGGAAGCACACTATCGTCAGGAGATAATGAAACATTCTTTGGAACAAAAACAAAAGGAACTGTCTATAACCAATATGTTCATATCATCACGCAATGAACTCATAGGAGATCTTCTCAAACATCTCACCGACATAAAGGAGGTGCAAGGCATAACCGGCGTTCAGACACTAGTGCAACACCTTAAACAGCTGCTCAAGACAAGCAACGAGCGGGATAATTTTATCATAAACTTTGAATCTGCAAATCCAGACTTTATACGAACACTCAAGGAGATGCATCCAGACCTGTCATCATCAGACATACGCTTTCTGTCATACATACGCATGAACATGTCTACAAAAGACATAGCGTCACTGACAAACATCAATCCAGAATCATGCAAACGCAGAAAGATAAGAATAAGCAAAAAACTTGGAATTGAGAGTTCTGCAGAATTATATAACTATATCATCAAAATGTAAAATTTCATAGTAAGAAATATGTTCAGTGACAATATCTTATGACATGATTTATCGTCAGGACATGTCTGCACATACAAGGTCTAAAAAAACAGTAACATTTTAGGTATATTTCAACTACATTCTAAATATTTCTATGACATAGCAGAGCCAATTATTAAGATAAACATCAATTTTAGTTCCAGACTGTTAGTGGCCCGTTTACGTGTCGTAAACGGGCCACTTTTGCATGAAAAGTGGCCTATTTATTATACGCAAACAATAAGGATATTTTATAAAACATAATATTAATAAGTAATTAATCCACATTACAGCCATTTCAACCTTTTCATTCATGCCGTTGTTCGCTTAACGACACTCTGCAAAAGTCATTTCTCAAGTTTCTTTGCTGCCATGACCTTATGGTCTTGCAAGAAACGGACAAAGAACCAGCACATACAAAATAAAAAGATATATCAGTATTCTTATTATCTACATAATTTATAAGAGAAAGACATCACAAATTACTCACAAAAAAGAGAATGAAACAAACTTATGAACTTACAATAATGCTACAAAACAAAACAATGACATCACAGTGATTTAATAACAAAACATCACCAGCAAAGACCTTAAACTATAAAAAAAAGAACAGAATTAGGCCTAAATATCATAAAATGCAACGTTTTAACATATTTGTCACCCTTTTGTCACCTTCACAAAAAGCCCTTTCTAATATATGAATTTGTATTTTTGCAGTATGATGCATCACGAATATTAACCCATAAAATGGTAATGCTTATGAATGTGAAACTAATACAATTAATGTTGCTTAGTTCGCTGACGGCAAGCCCGACAATGGCGCAGTCGCTTAACAAGACTATGCAAAAACAAGTAGCACCAACCTCAGAAAAGGTGCAAGTAAGTAAGGCAAAAAGGGGAAGCACAACATTCAAGCTAAATCCTTCAAACAAATTCAACGTGGCACCAAATGATGTCTACAACCATCTAAAAAATGCCCGAAATATCACTACATCTATTAATAAAGCCCGAACAAAAGAGAACAAGACAGAACGTATTGCAGCTCAGGCCAACGTGGCAGACAGTCTTATTCTCTATGGTATGAATTATTCAGACGGAACTTGGCAAACGTTATCTCCATTAGCAAGCAAAGTATACTCTTTTCAGGCAGCACCTGTCATAAACTATACAGACGAATCTTCTATAGAGATACCAAGACCTATGGCAGCATTTTATGCCAAGGGCAAATTCTATGCCCTGAACAGCGCCATGGATGAAGATGGACTGACCAATACATCCATCACTACATACGATGCAGAGACATGGCAAGAATTAGGCACAAAAATGTTGGCAGAAAAAGATCCTACCATGGAGATGTATCTAAGACAGATTGGTGTCTATGATCCTACAACGGATAAAGCATACACCATGTCGTGGGGCGACGGCAAACCGCTCATCTCCATCGACCTGAACACCATGGAGACAAAGAACATAGGACAAGTCAACCTGTTTATCCAAACTCTTTTTGTCGACAATGCAGGACAGCTGTACGGAATAGCGTTCAACGACAAGAAACTGTATAAGATCAATAAGGAGAACGGTACACCAACAGAAGTCGGCGAACTGGATGTTCCACATGCACTGACAGCCGACCAGATGTCTGCCGTGTGTGACCCTGCAACAGGAAAAGTCTATTGGGTCGGAGTAAACAACAACAGCAAAGAGTCTGCACTTTACACTATTGACCTAAATACGGCACACACTACAAAAATCGCAGACCTGCCTGGAGACGAGCATTTCCTAGGACTATACATACCGTATAGTGAAGCCAAAGCACCTGGCGCTCCAACAAAGATAAGCTATGCAGACGGAAAACTGTACTTCACAGCACCTACAAAGACATACACATCAGACGAGACACTGTCAGGAGAACTGACCGCCAAGATATCTGTTGACGGAGGCGATGCGACAGAAACCAAAGTGAATGCCGGAGGCAATGCAACTATCGACCTGAATCTTTCCGAAGGGAAACATACCGTAAGTATCATATTGTCAAATGCAGCCGGCGACTCACCCGAACGTCGCTTACAGACATTCGTAGGTCAGGATGTACCGAGTGCCGTAACCAATCTTTCGCTTTCAATAGATGACGGAAAAACAGTTGTTCTGACATGGAACGCACCGACGACATCTGTAAACGGCGGTCCAGTAGACGACAACTCTATAAACTACAAAGTTGTACGCTATCCTGACGAGACTGTTGTTGCCGAAGGCCTGAAAGAAACAACGTTCAGCGAAAGCGTACCTGAGGCACATGCCCGCTACTACTACACAGTAACAGCCTGCTCAGACAACCGTGAAGGAGAGACAGCCACATCTAACAAGGTGACAGCCGGTTCAACATGGTTCACGCCATACATAGAAACATTTGACACACAGGCAGACTTCGACTCATTCAAGGTCATCGATGCCAACAACGACACACATACATGGTCGTTCATGTTCCCCTCTGGCGTAGAAAGCGGATATGCATACCTGCAGGGCAACGGCACAGCAGATGTTGATACTGGCATATATGAAGGCAACGGAAATGACGACTACCTTATTTCTCCTTCTATCAGTCTGAAGAAGAACACAGATTACAGACTCACTTTCGAAACATATGACCAATGGCTGACAATGGAGCATATGACAATACTTTTGGGCAACAAGCAGGAAGTGACAGGAGATGAAAAAGAAATAGCATCGCTCGACATCATGTACGACAAGAATAAATACGAGATAATGTTCAACGTACCTGAAGACGGACTCTATAACCTGCTGTTCCACGGTGACTCTCCCGCACAAAGCGTAAACATCAGCATGGACAACATCTCGCTCGACGTTTACTCTACATTCGAAGGTCCGGACTGCGTTACAGATGTAAAAGTTACCGCAGGAGAAAAGGGTGCACTGAACAACACTCTGACATTCGCAGCTCCTACAAAGACATACAAAGGCGAAACACTCAGCGACATAGCCTATATCAACGTATACCGCAACGGCAGCAGCAAGCCGGCACACGTGTTTGAAGCACCTAAGGCAGGCGAGACTCTCACCTGGACAGACACTGATGTTGAGCAAGGCAACGTAACATACCGCATCGTTCCGTTCAACACATCAGGCCAGGGCAAAGAGGCTGTCATAACCAACTGGGTAGGGCTCGACATGCCTGCTAATGTAGCCAACCTTAAAGTCAAGATGAACGAGAACAACAAGGCCGTTCTGACATGGGACAAGGTTACAGAAGAAGGACTCCACGGAGGCTACGTAAATCCTGACGACGTGCAATATGTATTATGCCGCTATAATGAATACAACTGGACAAACCCATGGGAACCTGTTACAGACTATACATCTGACCTGACAGTTACAGACGAGACATTCTCACCGTTGTATGGTGCACAGCAGCAGTATGTTGACTACCTGCTCGTTGCAGTAAACAGCGCCGGAACATCTGAAGGCACAGGAGTCGGCATCGTGCTCGGTGAACCTTACGAACGTCCTTACGATGAATCGTTTGCATACGGATTTGCAAGCAAGGATCCATGGACACTCTATGCAACATCATATAATTATGCATGGAATATGAGCACTGGCTCAGGCATCGCAGTTAAACCTTACGACGGAGACGAAGGTATGCTTCAGTTCTCATACGTCGCAGAAGATTCTAACGACCAGGTGATTACAGGTCCGCGTATCTCTCTTAATGGTTCAGAAAGTCCCGAACTATCATTCTTTATGTATCACGGATTTGAGGCTGAGCCTGAAGACCTTACACTCAAGGTATATACAAACTATGATGACGAGGGTTGGGAGAACTCTGCAAACGTGGCTTATAACAATGGCGCAACAGGATGGGTACGCTATTCTGTTCCTCTTCGCACTGACGCCGACAACATCCAGATTGCTTTCGGTGCCAATGCAGCTGACGCGAGTGCCTCTATCTATGTAGACGCCATCAGCATTGACGAAAGCACAGAAAACGACCTTGCATTAACGTCGATATCAATAGACGAAAAGAGGATTGAGGCAGGAGAAAGCACAACTGTCAATGTGGGCGTAGCAAACTACGGCACAAACAAGGCTGAAGGATACAAAGTTGTATTGCTGCGTGACAACGAAGTTATAGATACAAAACAGGGCGAAACTATAACTCAGAACGCCATGGCACAAGTGGCATTCGAAATAAATACCACAAAGGCCGAGGCTACAAAGACATACATATACCGTGCAGCCATTGAATATGAACCTGACACATACACAGACAATGATTCTACATCTACAGTACGCCTGTATGTTCACGGCTCTAACCTGCCGGTAGCAGAGAATCTTACAGGTTCTACAAGCGGAAACAGCGTAACCCTTAACTGGGAGAAACCTGCAAAATCAGAAATTGCAGACAAAGTAACTGACGACTTTGAAGGATACGAGTCATTCATCATTGAAGGAATAGGTGACTGGAAGACATACGACGGCGACGGAACACCTACTGTATACTTCGGAGGTCCGACCATATCACACGCATTCGAGGCTAAGGCATGGCAGGTATGGGCTCCTGTTGAGGCAGGATTCACGCTCGACAAGTTTGAGGTTCTCACTCCTCACTCTGGTGACAAGTATCTCACTTGCTGGGCTGCATCAGACGGAGTTTCGACAACATTGCCGAACGACGACTGGTTGATTTCTTCAGATGTCATAGGCGGAACAGACGTATCGTTCTACTATAAGATGCCCAACGAAGGTTCTGATCCTCAGGTATTCGAGATGATGTACTCAACAACAGACCAGGAGCCTGAAAACTTCATAGCATTCGACCGCGATTCTATCGTTTCAGGAACAGACTGGGTATTGTTCGAATACACATTACCGGCAGATGCGAAATACTTCGCCATCCGCAGCTGCAGCAAGGGTTCTTACACCGTGGCACTGCTTGACGACATCACATACACCCCGCTCTACGGTTCTACATCAGAAATAACTCTCACGGGATATAATGTATACCGCGACAACCAGCTGATAGCAAGCAATGTTACAGGACAGACTTACACCGACAGCAATCCTGGCGAAGGCACTCATGTCTACAATGTTACAGCCGTATGGAAAGAAGGTGAGTCTAACTATTCTAACAGCTATGAGAGCAGCATTGGCAGCGGCATCGATGCTTCAACTGCCGAACAGGGCATAAAGGTATATGCTATCGACAATGCCATCGTCATCAATGGAGCAAAAGGCAACACTGTAAACATATATACACTTGCCGGACTCCAGACGTTCAGCTGCAAGGCTGAGGACAGCACTACCGTCAGCATACAGCAGGGCATTTACCTTGTTAAGGTCGGCAACAAGACATTCAAGATTGTCGTAAAATAACATAGCCATTATCATCAAGGACAACTTCCGTTTCATACGGAGGCTGTCCTTGTTTTGTTGAATCTTAAAAAGATGTCTATGATCAGAAACATTATTACTTCGTTATTAGCCATGCTAGCTGTCTGCAGCACATATGGTCAGGTGGTTATGCGCTATGGCCCGGAGATTGACAACGGATGGGGTGATGCCTCAGCCGTGGTAACGCCTTACGTAACGTTTCCGGCCACATTTGTAAGCCCATACAAAGGCAACAGTATAACCAAAATACGCATAGGCGTGTGCTCTGAAGGTACAAACGTATATCTCTATATCAAGCAGAAGCCACAAGAAAATACATACATATACAGGCAAAAGCTCGACAACCTGAAGGCCGGTTGGAATGAAATTACACTTGACACTCCGTTTGCAATCAACGGAACAGACGACATTGCCATCGGATATAAAGCATCTTTTGCCAAATCAGAAGGTGTGGGATACAGCTCAGAAAAGCATACTGATGCCGACGTTGTTTATTATAACAGCAAGAACAAATGGACGACAACCGGCGGATCTATATGCATACAGGCAGTTGTTGAAGGCGAAGGCATGCCGCAAAACGAAATGCTCATTGGAAAGATGAGCGACCAGACAGCCTCCTACGGCGCCTCAACCGCTACATTCAGCGTGGCGGTGCGCAACGTTGGAGCTAATGACATCAACTCATACACAGCAATATGCAGCTATGACGGAGAACCTGAAACCATCACCGTAAACAAAAGTTTGTCAACAAACGAAAGTGACACTATATCGTTCGAGGTTCCAGCAAATATTCCGGGTACACACGACATCCGTATCACCATTGACAAAGTGAACGGACAGGCAGATGCCTATTCTGCGAACAATACAGCCACTGCGATACTTACGGTACGCGACAAGGCATTCATGAAGCGTGTGGTATGCGAGGAATATACAGGTACATGGTGCGGATGGTGTCCTAGAGGTCTGGTTGGCCTGGAAATGATGAAGGAAAAATATCCCGAGCAATTCATAGCAGTCAGCGTACACGGAGGAGACCCATTAGAGATTGACGAGAAGCAAGAATACAGCTACAAGCCATTCATCAGTTCTTGTACAGGTGCGCCATCATGCAGTCTAAACCGCAAGTTGTCTGGCGACCCTTATTATGACATACAGAATCTTTTCAACATGGAGACTTCGTCGGACAGCCAGATAGCATATAACCTGACTGGCGAATGGAATGAGGACAGCACAGCCATAACCCTACACTCTGTTTACTATTCTGACATTGACATCAAATCACCGCAATACAATATCGCCTACACAATAACAGAAGACTCCGTCACCGGATATCCGCAGACCAACTATTATGCTGACGGCAAAAACGGCGAGATGGCCGGATGGGAGAACAAGGAGGCAATAACCACGGACGTATGTTTCAACGACCTGGCACGTGCCATTTACAGCTGCTATTCAGGCGACCCATGCAGTTCTGAAGACATGGAGGCCGGTAAAGAATATGAAACAACAAGCACAATACCCGTCCCCCCCACAGTAAAAAACAAGAAGAACATACATGTCATAGGCCAGATTATTGACAGAGCCTCAGGTTACATACAAAACGCCATGAGCATCGTTCCTATTGCTTCTGATGATACTGACGGCATATCATCTGTCACGACCGATGCAAACTACGACATCGGCATTTCACGCATCGGCAACACCATAGAGATTATTGCCGGCAATGCTGAAAGTAAGGACATGAAGGTATGTATATATAATGCATCCGGCATGTGTCTCATGTCAAAAGCACTAGTCAATGGCTCTGCACGCATAAGTTTGTCAGGCAAAGGACTATGCATAGTAAAGGTATACAACGACAGACAGGCTATTTACACAACAAAATTAATATATTGAATATGAAAATACCAAATATTTTTATAGCCATCGCATCATTTCTGTTTGCCGTGGCAACAGCAAACGCCGTACCAGCCTATCCCGGACTGCTGAAAATAACACAACCGGACGGAAGCGTGCTTACATACCGCATTGTCGGTGACGAACGTTTCCATGCATTCACAACAACAGACGGCCACATGATAAAGGCTGATGCCAATGGCGTAATGCGTTATGTAGAGTCAATATCTGAAGACGGCACACCCGTTATGGGCATGATAGCCCATAACCCAGACATGCGACAGGCTGCAGAGGTAGAGCGGCTGAAAGCCATAGGCACAGCAGACTTCAACAAGGCTTACAATGAGAACGTAATGCGTAAAGCGCCCATGCAGAGACTGCCAGGACCGACATTCCCGACAACCGGCAATCTTAAAGGAGTGATTCTGCTTGTTGAATTTGCCGACAACTCTATGCAGGAGGGACATGACAGCAAACTGTTCCATTCTGTAATGAACGAGGAAGGCTTCAGCCTCAACGGGGCTACAGGAAGCGCACGCGACTACTTCATATCGCAGTCAATGGGCAAGTTTACTCCTGATTTCGACGTCTTTGGACCAATCAAGCTGAAGAAAAGCATGATGTACTATGGTGCCAACGACAGCTACGGACAAGACTCCAAACCCGGACTGATGGTAAAAGAAGCCTGTGAATATGCCAGCGACGAACTTGGAGTTGACTTCACAAAATACGACTATAATGACGACGGCATTGTCGACTTTGTCTATGTTATTTATGCCGGATATGCGGAAAGTTACGGAGCATCGAGCAATACTATATGGCCACATGCCTCAAACCTTGTATCACTAGGCATAAGCTGTAATGTCAACGGCAAGCAAGTTCAACGTTATGCATGCTCAAGCGAACTTAAATATGTATCGGGAACACAGCTTGAAGGCATCGGCACATTCTGCCACGAATTCAGCCACGTACTCGGTCTTCCTGACGCATATAACACACGAAACCAGCAGATGGTACAGCTCGGCGTATGGGATGTCATGGACACCGGCAACTATAACAATGAGTCACACACTCCCCCTGCCTATTCGGCTTTTGAACGTTTCAC
Source organism: Prevotella marseillensis (assembly GCF_900625065.1). NCBI lineage: Bacteria > Pseudomonadati > Bacteroidota > Bacteroidia > Bacteroidales > Prevotellaceae > Prevotella > Prevotella marseillensis. Next base: position 59,739 of record NZ_UYXY01000004.1, read on the forward strand.
CGTAGGATGGCTCGACTTCGTTGAACTCGACACTCCTGCAGACCTTGTAACATTGGACGAACTTACCCAAAACAACGTGGCATACAAGATAAGCACGGCTGACGAAAACGAATTCTTCACATTAGAGAACAGACAGCAAAAAGGCTGGGATGCTTACCTTCCCGGACGCGGACTTATGATTTTCCATGTTGCATACGACCAGTCTGCATGGGACGGCAACTATGTCAACAGTGGAACAATACAGCGATATGACCTTGTTGAAGCGGACGGAACACAGGGCATCACAACGGAAAGCGACCTCTACCCCATTGCCACAAATAATATGTTTACAGACTACTCATCACCAAGTTCGCTGTCATGGGATGGAACGCCAACTGAAAAAGGAGTAACTAACATAACCGACAATAATGGCGTGATTTCATTCTCATTCATGAAAGACCGTCTGAAACGCCCTGTTGCAGAAGAAGCCTCTGATATAACATCATCGTCCTTCGTGGCTAACTGGCAGGAAGTTGAAGAAGCTGAAAGCTACAGGCTCAACCTGCGCGAGATACTGCCCGACTCCATCAATCCTGTCATCACCGATGAAGACTTCTCGCTTATGACCAGTGGCGAATACCCAAAATCTGACATAACAGACATAGGCGAAGACCTTGACAGCTACATGGCCCAGCAAGGGTGGTACGGATCAAAGATTTACCAGTCAGGCGGATATATGCAGGTGGGTTTCTATGGGCAAAATGGTATGCTCAGATCTCCCGTGTTCGAGTTTGCCGACTGTGACGGTTACGCAACGATGGCATTCAATGCCGTGTCGTATCCGGGCAAAACCGTAAGTTACACTATAAGCCTGACCGATCCTGACACACAGGCCACTATACAAAAGCATAGTCTGAAGGCCAACAAAACCGAAAGCGAGGTTGTCATTTACTTCAAAAATGTCCCGCAAAAAGCCTACTTTGTCATTGAGACCAACAAAGAACGCGCATATTTCAACGACCTGCGCATACTGAAAGATTCTATAGGAAAGGATAATGTATGGAATGCAGGTCCTCAGAAATGGTCTGTCGACAGCATCAGCGGAACCAGCTATATGGTAGATGGGCTTACCGCCAACCGTACTTATATTTACAACGTACAGGCATTATCCGCAGAGGAGCTGAAGAGTTCTCTACCATCTGCAGATATACAAGTTACCACGACAATAGGCACCGGCATCAAAAATTTTGAATCTTCAGCCACCAGAAAGATTGCATCCGTATCTTTCTACGATCTGTCAGGCAGGAAGATATCAGGAACAGCCAAAGGCATTATTATACAGCGTATAACTTACGACGACGGATATGCTGAAGCAAGAAAATTGATTATACCATAAATTTTAAAACCATACAATACATTCTTTTACACAATAGCAAGCCTCGAAATATCAATAATGAATTTCTTGGGCTTGCTATTGTTTTATTACAATTTCTAATAATCGGCTGGAATTATTTGTCAAGACAAGACCTGATAATAACCATAAGTCAAGCTGGCGTCCAGGCGCTCAAAAGCATATTATTTGATAAAACTGATATGTTCGCCACAAGGCACCAAGGGTGACATTAGCCCCCTTACCTGCCTGCGCATACACCTGTCTTTGTCTGTTCAACATGCTTCATCGTTCCGTCAGAATTATAGTGCAGCTCGTCTACACAGACGCTGCGGCGGCCTATGGCACCGCGGTGGCCGTCTAATGTCAATACGGCATTGTGATAGAACAAATACCAGCGGCCGTTGAACTCTATTATGCCGGGATGTATGGTGTAGCTGTTTTCTGCCGGACCGGTCAGTTCGCCGCGGTATGTCCAAGGGCCGGCCACATCAGGCGCCGTGGCATACGAAATGGCTTCCTTACCGCCGCCGTCAGAGGCGTAGGTCAAGTAATACATGTCGCCGCGCTTGTGCAGCCACGGACCTTCCATGTATTTCGGAAGATCAATCACCTGTATTTCGCCGTCAAGCTCTGTCATGCAGGGCTTCAGCTTTGCCATGAAGCACGTGCCGTTGCCCCAGCAGAGCCATGCCTGGCCCTTATCGTCTACAAGCACCGTTGGGTCGATGTCGTTCCACCAGCCGCGCTCGCCGTTTGACGTCATCGTGTCGCACACCAGCGGCTTGCCTATCGCATCCTTGAACGGACCTACAGGCGAGTCGCCAACAGCCACTCCAACAGCCTTGCCCGTATATGGCGCACCGGCCTGCACCGTGGTAAAGAAATAAAACTTGCCGTCTTTCTCTATAACCTGTGACGCCCATGCCTCGCCTACAGCCCAGCTGAAGTCGGCAGGACTGAGCACAGCGCCATGGTCTGTCCATGTCTGCATGTCAGCAGTAGAATAACAGAGCCACTCGGTTATGTTAAACTCTTTTCCGCCTGAAGCCGTGTCCTGACCGTCGTAATACTCATCATGGCCTACATAGAGATACAGCCTGCCGTCATGAACCATAGGGGCAGGGTCGGCCGTAAACTTGTCTTTCACAAGCGGATTGCCTGTGTTCGTGAATGTTCTCACTGCCTGGACGTTGTCCTTCGTGCCACGCCGACAGCATTCCGAGCCGGCTACGTCTTGCGCACAGGCACACGTTGCGCCCATCAGACATGCCGTAATTAAAGCTAAAAATGTTTTCATAATATTTGTATGTTTTTGTTTTTTAAATCTCTTCTTGTCAGCACCTGCTTCCATCATGGCAGGCACGCCCATGCCTCACTGCACGTCTGCCAAATGCAAATATATAATTTTGTTTTTGCTGACAGACATATAAAAGAATAAAATATACGCGCATGACAAGAAAAGGCATACATTTGAAACATAATAAAATAACTGATACGGATACTGCCTTACGGACCGGTATGGCAACAAACATACAATAATTGTAATGAGGATGGACGGACCAAGTTACGCACAGTGAATTATGAAACAAAATTCAGCATTTGCCAATTGTAAATTGTGAATTTTCAAAAAACCTCTTTACGCATTTTGCTGTTAACGACAAACTTAGTAACTTTGCGCCGGAATTCTTACATTATATAATATAAACTATGGCAAAAAAAGCATTATTGATGATACTCGACGGATGGGGTATCGGAAAGCATGGCGCAGGAGACGTAATTTTCAACACCCCGACGCCTTATTTGGATTATCTTTACGCCGTAAGCCCTCACTCACAGCTGCAGGCTTCAGGCGAGGATGTAGGTTTGCCTGACGGACAAATGGGTAACTCTGAGGTGGGACACCTCAACATCGGTGCAGGACGCATCGTTTATCAAGACTTGGTTAAGATTAACCGCGCATGCAAGGACGGCTCAATACTTAACAACCCCGAAATAGTTAACGCATACAGCTATGCCCGCGACAACGGCAAGAAGCTGCACCTGATGGGTCTGACCAGCAACGGCGGAGTGCACTCTTCACTCGACCACCTGTTCAAGCTCATCGAGATATCAAAAGAATACGGACTGAAGAATACATACGTTCACTGCTTCATGGACGGACGCGACACCGACCCGAAGAGCGGTGCCGGCTTCATCAAGGAACTGACTGAGCAGTGCGAGAAGAACGACGCCCACATAGCAAGCATCGTAGGACGCTTCTACGCTATGGACCGCGACAAGCGCTGGAACCGCGTAAAGGAGGCTTACGACCTTATCGTTGAAGGCAAAGGCAAGAAGGCCACAGACATGGTGAAGGCCATGGAAGAGAGCTACGCTGAAGGCGTTACCGACGAGTTTATCAAGCCTATAAGCAACGCCAGCGTTGACGGCACGATACAGGAAGGCGACGTTGTTATCTTCATCAACTTCCGCAACGACCGCGCAAAAGAGCTTACACAGGTGCTCACACAGCAGGACATGCCGGAGGAAGGCATGCACACAATAAAGAACCTTCAGTATTACTGCATGACTCCGTATGACGCATCGTTCGAGGGCGTTCACATCCTCTTCCCGAAAGAGAACGTACAGGACACTCTGGGCGAATATCTGAGCAAGCAGGGCAAGAAACAGCTGCACACAGCCGAGACAGAGAAGTATGCTCACGTAACATTCTTCTTCAACGGCGGACGCGAGGCTGCATTCGAGGGCGAGGACCGCATCCTGGTTCCTTCTCCAAAGGTTGCAACATACGACCTGAAACCTGAGATGAGCGCATACGAGGTTAAGGACAAGCTGGTAGGTGCTATCAACACTCAGGAGTATGACTTCATCGTTGTCAACTTTGCCAACGGCGACATGGTAGGCCACACCGGCGTTTACTACGCCATTGCCAAGGCTGTTCACGCCGTAGACAACTGCGTAAAGGACGTTATCGAGGCTGCCAAGGCCAACGGATATGAGGCAATCATCATAGCTGACCACGGAAATGCCGACAACGCCATCAACGAGGACGGCACACCTAACACAGCTCACTCGCTGAACCCAGTTCCGTTCATCTACGTTACAGACAACAACAGCGCAACCGTAAAGGACGGTCGTCTGGCCGACGTTGCTCCTTCAATCCTCCACATCATGGGTCTGGAGCAGCCGTCTGACATGACAGGCGAAAACCTTATCGAGGACAACAAGTAATAACATTCCGGCTGAACAGTCAGCAGGAAAAGATAAGAAATAAAGGGACGGGCAAAAAATGCCCGTCCCTTTATTTTTATACAGACATTGTCGACTTGCACCAGAAGTTTCCTTGAGCGCAGCGAAAAATCTGCCGGAATAGAGTATAAGGATTTTAATCCGCTTGCTGCCTATTTTTGATTAATAGGTAGGAGTTTCGGATCACAGATCCTAATATCTAATGCTGTCGGATAGCATATCCGACAGAACATTAGTCTTGTGTATTCTTATCAATCACTACGCATTTGGATTTTTCACTTTTATCTTTTCACTTTCGCAAGACGTTTTTCATTGCGTGCAGCGCCTGCTCTTCACTTAGCTACACATCCCCACACTTTAATGACTGCAAAATAAAGGAAATAAGCGGTCGGTTTTTGCATAAAAAGTGACCCGTTTACGTATAAAAAGTGGGCCACTTTTGACACGTAAACAGGCCATTAACAGTCTGAAAGCAAAGTCATGACATTTACTTAACGGAACTCGTTGTAATAGGACATAAATATTTAATCCGAAATATAAACGCCGTAAA
>NZ_UYXY01000018.1:0-4283 GCF_900625065.1 Prevotella marseillensis
ACGGTGATAAGGAGGCGAAAGTGGTGATGAATACGGTCGGTAACATTTTCTCCGGGCAGGTGGTAGGTGAAACGGCAAAGACACTATCGGAACGATTCGGTAAGGTGTTGCAGAAACGGCAGTCTATCTCCATCAACCGGCAGGATGTTTCCACCTCCATTAACACGCAGATGGACGCGCTTATCCCGCCCAGCAAGATTTCCGGTTTGACGCAGGGAATGTTTGTCGGTTCGGTGTCCGACAACTTCAACGAGCGTATCGAACAGAAGATTTTCCACTGCGAGATTGTGGTGGATGCCGATAAGGTAAAACGGGAGGAAAGTGCCTACAAGAAAATCCCCGTTATTACCGATTTCACTGACGCAGACGGCAACGACCGCATGAAGGAAACGGTGCAGGCAAATTACCGGCGCATCAAGGAGGAGGTGAAGCAGATTGTTCAGGAGGAATTGGAGCGCATCGCGGGCGATGACAACCTGAAGCATCTGTTGCAGCAGAAGTAACCTATTAAAATAAGGGAGGATAGCTAAAATCCTCCCTTATTTTAATATTCCTCCAAAAGTTTATTTTGACGTAAATCTTCAATGTAACATGCTAAGTTACTTGAAACTTTATTAAATACTTTATCAAGATATGGGATGATATTTTCCAAATTCAATTCCAACTCTAACGGGAAACTATGATATTGATGTAAAAACCTTGTGATGTCATTTCTTTCTGAAACAGATAAAAGCAAAAATGGATTACTGTTTTTATAATATACCATTGCTGAAAGATGAATAAAAGCGCATCCTAATTTATAAACAAAAAAAGGCCAGCCATAAAATTTATCAGCTAAATCCACCATTTGTTTATCGGTCACGACTTTCTTTGTATTGGGATAAGACCATTTTATTCCCTCCAAAGTTTGGTTTATAAAATGCTCTCTAAGGTTTAAGTCGCTAATTGACAACAAAAACATAACTCTTACCATAGAATCTAATTCTTGACGCAGAATAGATATTACCTGCCCATATAATTGTTGTTGCAACAAAATATTTATAGCGCAAGAATGTTCTCCTGACCTTTGAGTAACTATATCGCAAAATAAATTAATATTATTTGTTTTCATTGTTGAGTGATTTCGCTTATAAGATATAGGATTTACTATTGGTTGCCACATATATCTGATGCGGCATTTCTTTTTCGTTGTATATTATTGTATGGTTGTCGCACAAGGTCATTCCCAGCCTTTCAACCACACGGATGGATGCCACGTTTTCCGGTCGGATACTGCAACAGACAGTTTTCAGTTCCAGCTCTCCAAAGGCGTATTCCAAACACGCGCGGGCGGCTTCCGTACCGTAACCGTTATGCCAGTATGTGTTATCGAGTATATAGCCAAGCTCGACAGTCTCGTTCCCGTTTAGGGTACTATTCATCAGACCGGCTTGTCCTATCAATGCGCCGCTTTCTTTCAGTATGACGGCAAAATATCCGAACCCGTCCTTGCGGTATCGGATGAGTTGCCTGTTTATCCATTTGCGCACGTCCTTTTTGGTAAAGCCGTGTTCCCAAGCGTACATGACTTCCGGCTTTCCCATTATGGCAAGGAGTGCGTCCATATCCTTACGGGTTATCCTGCGGATAAGCAGCCGTTCCGTTTCCATGACGACCAGCGATGCGGAATAGGTCTTTATCTCAAATCCGTCCTCTTTCCATTCCTTCACAAGCCTGTTGATCGTTTCTTCCACCAGACTGTCATAAGCGGCATCGGGAATAACCTTTATAAAAAAGGTGTCACGGGTTTCTTTCATGACCCATTCGTTGATGTCTTTCAGTTCCTTGCCTTCGGGAATGTAATTCTTGTGTATCATGAACTCGTTGATGTTGTCCGCCAACAATTCTTCCAACTGATAACGGATGTCATCCTCCAGTTCGGCAAATGGTATGGTTTCCTCTTCATAGATGCCTTCTATTAAAACATCATCCTCTTCCATATCCTCGTCCGGTGTCTGATTGCCCCGTTTCATGTCCAACATATCCTGCGCGAACTGCCCGGATTCCTTGTCCTTGTACTTCTTGGCATATTTTTCCAGCAGTTCCCAGTCCTGACGGCTCATCGGGCATTTGAAAACGGCTCGTTCCACCTCGTTACAGCGCACCATGTCCGCCTTCACATCATCGGGAAGCGACCGGCATTCCTTGCAGATATGCCGCGAGTGTCCTTTGCCGCTGAATTGCTCGTTGGCTTTGTACTCGCTACAAATCCGACAGTAATGCCCCTGTTGTTTCTTCTTTTTCGCCACCATACCCCGTTATTATATCAACAGTTCTTTTCCTTTATCGGTAAGACGATATTTCTGCCGGGGATGTTTCGGATTTTCCGGGTAAATAGGCTCTACCAAATTCTGCCTTATGGCTGGATACAGATATAGTTCTAAAAAATTACTTTTGTCCTTTAATCCTATCACACACATAATCTCTTTGGTTGAAAGTGTCTGTGTGCCGATTGCAGACAACACCTTTTCCACCTGTGGGGTAACTGTGGGGTGACTGTGGGGTAACTGTCGGGTAATTGTCGGGTCGTGCCCCACAGTTTTTCGGGTATAGCGGAAAATAACCCATACACTATTTCCATCTGTATGAAACTCCGGATCGGGAATGCCGACACGCCGGCATTCGCTTATCATAAGCCCGATGCCTCGTCCCCAGCTTTCCAGAACCTCGCTTTTATACAGAACATTCGCAATAATCAGGTTTTGAGGTTCTGAATTATGCCCGCTCAATAACTTTTCCATTGTTATATCCGGCGGAAAAGTTCCACTGTTCTCAATCTCCACACGGTCATCATAGATGGCAATTCCTACCGAACTGCCGGGACGGTGGTATGAGCGGTGGCAAAGGGCATTTGTGCAGCATTCCCTCAATGCCTTGTAAGGAATCTCAAGCTCTTCCTCCCGATACAAGCCTTCAACTTTGCCCGAAAGGGAAAGATGCTTGAAAAAGAACGACATTGCAGTGTCCAGCAGTGTGTAGATATTGCCAGTGGTACGCTGATTGTCTATAAACTCGTCTTTTGTAGTTCCTTTGAAACGCGCCAACCGAAGCAGGCACTGGGGATAGAAGTAAAAATCACGACCGAACAAGACTGCGGAAGCATTATTCAGTTTTCCGTCATGTAACAGGTTGAATTTTTCGAGTATGGTCGGCAAATCCTCCCTTATGGTGGCTTCGGGTAGGCGACCGCACCGGATGCCTCCACGTACCGCTCCCATAATGGCATGTTCATCAAGGTCAGTAACTTTGATGTCGGGATTCGTCATCGCCTCCCAAGCGTATTTCCCACCTCGCTGCATAAGCAGTTGGTTATATACGTCTTGCGGCATGGAGGATGTCACGCTCTCCAATCGAAGATAAGCCCGTCCCTTATAGGAGAACGGACGCATATAACGTTGGCTGTCCGCAGACAAGGCTATCACACTCTTGTCTGTATTTTGGATACTGATATACGAAACTTCGAGTGTGGCAAATGGTTCAAAACGCCGGATGGCTTCCGCAATATCACGCTTCGTCTTGTCGCTCACTTCCTGCCCGATGATCTTTCCTTTGTCGGTCACACCGAACAACACCGTGCCACCTTCGCTGTTAAGGAAAGCGCAGAGCGTTTCCATGCCGCGCTCCAACTGCCCGGTGGTTTCCTTGAACTCCACCTGCCCGTTTTCCTTTTCGGCTATCAGTTGTTTTACTATATCGAGGTTGTCTATGTTCATATTCAATTCGTAACAATTGTACAAAGATAGCGTTTTTCGCTGAAATTCGGGGCAATAGCGCGCCGAAAACGCCCTTTTTCGTATAGATTTTACTCAAACGGGAGAACAGCATGATACCATTCTCCCGCTTATACCTGATTTTATCTTCTCATACGTTCCAGCTCTTCATCGCGCAGCATTCTCTCGTTCAGTTTCTCCTGCATCTTGTCGAGGAAATAGGTACGGCTTTCGTTTTTCCGACGTTTGATGTCGGTATAGAAGCGGTAGCAATCCTTCGACTCAATACCGAATATCTTGTAGAGAATCGGGGCGAGCTGTTTTAGCGGCATATTGCCGTTGTTGATACAGCCCATCTCGTCTATGCCGTAGATAAGTTCCACGAGGTCGATGGCGTTGCCCGTCCAAAGAAGGCTGGCGGTGGTTTCTGTTGCGTTGTTGGCGGATATTAGTGGTGGCACTTGGGGCGTGGCAAGGAATTTCTGCATCTTTCTTACGAAAGACAGAGCCTTGCTGACGTAGGCGGCAATCTCT
>NZ_UYXY01000014.1:0-14816 GCF_900625065.1 Prevotella marseillensis
GTGCCGTGACAGACGCTGACGGTAAGTTCTCTATCAGCATGCCCGCAGGGCACAACAAGCTGAAAGTAACCTATGTCGGCATGGTTGATCAAGACGTAACGGTAAAGGGCAACAGCGTACGCGTTGTGCTCGTTCCGGATCAGACCAACCTTGACGAAGTGATGGTCGTTGCTTACGGTACGGCTAAGAAATCAGCCTTCACCGGTTCTGCAGCGGTTGTAAAGTCGGATGACATCGCGAAGATTTCAAGCTCTAACGCAATGTCTGCACTTAGCGGTAAAGTATCTGGTGTGCAGATCAACTCTGCTACAGGTGCTCCTGGTCAGGAGAGCTTCAGCATCCGCATCCGCGGTATCAGCTCTATCAACGCCGGTAACGACCCGCTGATCATAGTAGACGGTGCTCCTTACAACGGAGACATCAACAACCTTAACCAGAACGATATCGCTTCAATGACCGTCCTGAAGGATGCTGCCTCTGCAGCTCTTTACGGTGCGCGTGGTGCCAACGGTGTTGTCATCATCACAACAAAGAACGGCCGCGAGGGTACTTCTTCAATCACTGTTGACGCTAAGTGGGGTGCTAACACACGTGGCGTTGAGTTCTACAATACAGTAGAAAGTCCTGCCGGATATTATGAGGCATACTATCAGTCATTGAAGAACTATCGTACAAATCTCGGCGATGATGCTGCAACAGCTCACAGATGGGCTCTGGACAATATGTTTGCAGGCGGTTATAACCTTGGCTATAACGTTTACACTGTTCCTGAAGGACAGGACTTCATCGGCCCGAACGGAAAACTGAACCCTAACGCAACACTCGGCCGCGTTGTTAACGTTAATGGCACAGAATACCTGCTCTATCCTGATTCATGGCGCGACGCTGCTTATCAGACTGGTGTACGTCAGGAGTATAACGTTACTGCTACAGGAAGCAACGACAAAGGTTCTTTCTATGGTTCTGCAGGTTATCTGAAGAACGAAGGTATCAGTATCGGTTCTGACTATGAGCGTTTCACAGGCCGTCTGAAGGCTGACTACCAGCTCAGACCTTGGCTGAAACTTTCTGGTAACTTCAACTATGCTCACTATAAGGCTAACTCATTGTCTGGAGATGGTGAAAGCACCACTGGCAACGTGTTTATGGTTAAGGATATGGCTCCTATCTATCCTCTGTACATCCGTGACGCAGCAGGCAATATCCTGCAGGATTCTAAGACAGGTCTCGCTATGTACGACTGGGGTGATGGCACTGTAACTGGTATTACACGTCCTGTAATGACAGGTTCTAACCCTATCTTCGCAAATAACTTTGACAAGAATGAGAACGAGGGTAACAGCCTCGACGCTACTGGTACAGCTGAAATCCGTTTCCTCGAGGACTTCAAGTTTACATCAGCTAACACTGTGATGCTCGATGAAACAAGATTTACAAGTACTATGAACCCGTTCTATGGTCAGTTTGCTGCCAACAACGGCTCTGTTCAGAAAAAACATGTACGTACATGGGCTTACAACTACCAGCAGCTCTTGAACTGGCATCACCTGTTCGACAAGCATGATGTAGAGGTTATGCTCGGTCATGAGTACTATCGTACACGTTATTATTATTTGTCAGCATCTAAGAACAATATGTTCTCTGTATTCAACGATGAGTTGGCAGGTGCTGTTAACACAGGTTCTATGAACTCTTACACAACTGACTACAACGTTGAGGGTTGGTTCGGCCGCGTTCAGTACAACTATGACAACAAGTACTTCGGATCACTTTCTTATCGTCGTGATGCTTCTTCACGCTTCCACCCGGATCACCGCTGGGGTAACTTCTGGTCATTAGGTGGTGCATGGATCATCAGCAAGGAAAAATGGTTCAATGCTCCTTGGGTTGACGAGTTGAAGTTCAAGGCTTCTTATGGTGAGCAGGGTAACGACAACATCGGCAGCTACCTCTACACAGATACATACAGCATTGTTCCTTCTGGTGACGGTGCAGGCGTGAAACCTTCTTCAACTAAGGGTAACGAGACTATTACTTGGGAAAAGAACGGTAACTTCAATACAGGTTTCGAATTCTCATTCTTCCGCGGACGTCTTGCCGGTAGCATCGAGTACTTCTATCGTCGTACAAGCGATATGTTGGCATTCTTCGCACTTCCTGCTTCTTCAGGCTGGAGCGGATACTATGACAACGTAGGTAACATGCAGAACATGGGTGCTGAAGTTGAACTCGACGGAACACTGATCCGTACAAAGGACTTCGAGTGGGGACTCAACCTTAACTTCACTGCTTACAAGAACGAAATCACATCTATCGCTGATAAGAACAAGACTCAGACTGTTGAGGGTTCTGAAGGTTATGCAAGCGGTAGCTACTTCTATGGTGAAGGCGAGTCACTCTATACATTCTACATGCCTAAATATGCAGGTGTTGACGAGAACGGTAAGTCTATGTTCTATAAAAACAAGCTGGATGAAAATGGAAACATAATTGGCCGTGAGACAACAACAACTCCGGATGAGGCTACATACTATCTCTGTGGTACAGCTCTTCCATGGGCATACGGAGGTTTCGGAACACGCTTCTCTTACAAAGGCTTCGACCTCGCTGTTGACTTCAACTATCAGCTTGGCGGTCAGATTTACGATTCAGACTATGCCGGCATGATGGGTATCACCAGCAGCGGTAGTGGCCATGCTATCCACGCTGACTTGCTGAACTCTTGGACAGAAGAGAATCCTAATACAAACATACCGAAGCTGGTTATCGACGATACAAGTGCAACAACCACTTCAGACCGCTTCTTGACAAGTGCTTCTTACCTGAGCCTGCAGAACCTCAACTTTGGTTACACATTCCCGACAAAGATGACAAGCAAAATCGGTATAGGCAAGCTTCGTGTTTACCTTACAGCTACAAACTTGTGGTTGTGGTCTAAGCGTCAGGGACTTGACCCACGCCAGAGCATTACTGGTGGTGCTTCTTCTGCATATTACTCTGCAATGCGCACTATTTCAGGTGGTATTTCTGTAACATTCTAAAAACATTTAAAAAAACAAATTGAACATTATGAAAAGATTCATGACAATATGCCTTGGTGCAGCTTTAACTCTGATGACTTCAATGTCATTCACAAGCTGTATCGACGAGGTTGAGCCCACAGATGGTGCGTCAGACGGCCAGGTTACAGGCTCTGAATCAGCGGTGGCGTCATTGGTTAGCGGTCTTAACTCATACGCTACAAATATTTGGAACACATCAAGCTTCCCCGCAAGTTTCGGTTATCCTGCATTGATGATAATCCGTGACATTCAGTCAGGTGAACTTGCTTATGGTGAGAAAGCTAACGGATGTCTGTTCCTTAACTGGCTTGGTGATACCTATGTGTCACGTGAGTATCTGGTAAACCAGTTCTTGTGGTATTATCAGACACAGTATGCTGGCGCTGCTACTAACGCTATTGAAAAGATTGATACTCTTGCCAGCGATGCCAACAAGGGTTACTATGCTGCAGCTCTGGCTTATCGTGCAATGCTTTATATAGATATGGCACGCGAGTATGAGTGGCTGCCCAACGACATCACTCAGGGTGTCAGCCCCGAAGGAAAAGACATCACTGGTCTTACTGTGCCTATCGTTAAGGAGGGCATGACAGAGGAGCAGTGGCAGAACAATCCTCGTGCAAAGAAAGCAGATATGGCTGCCTTCATCCTTGGCGACCTTCAGAAGGCTGCAAGCATGATAGGCTATCTTGACGACGCAAGCAAGACAATGCCTCATCTCGACTGTATCTATGGTTTGATGGCACGTTGCTATATGTGGCTTGAGGATTATCCTAACGCTGAGAAGTATGCACGTCTGGCTATCGACAACTCAACATCTGCACCTGTAACACAGGCACAGGCTCTTAACACAACATCTGGTTTCAACGACCTGAGCCAGTGGATGTGGGGTACACAGTACTACACTGGTTACGTTAACAACCTTTACTGCTGGACAGCAAACATGTGTAACGAAATCAGCTATGGTTACACTGGTACACAGCTCGGATGCTATGTTCAGATTGATGCTAATATGTATAACCGTATCAGCGACGGCGACTGGCGTAAGCTTATGTGGAAAGCTCCTGAAGGAACATCTCTCGACGGCAAGAACCAGTTCATCAGCGCTGAAGTTGGAGCTCAGCTTCCTGGATATGCTTCATTGAAGTTCCGTCCGGGCGGTGGTAGCATCAATGACTACACTGTAGGTAACGTTGTAGGTGTTCCGTTCATGCGTATTGAGGAAATGTACTTCATCGAGGCTGAAGCTGCTGCACACAGCGACCAGGCTAGAGGCAAGGAGCTTCTTGAGTCATTCATGAAGCGTCACCGCAACCCGAACTACACATGCCGCGCTGCTGATGTTATCGACGAAATCGTATTCCAGAAGGCTGTTGAACTTTGGGGTGAAGGTCAGTATTTCTATGATGTTAAGCGTCTGAACAAGACTGTTACAAAGGACTACACCGGAACCAACCATACAGCACCTTATCTGTGGAACACAACAACCCGTCCTTCATGGATGAACTGGCAGATAAGTCGTTTGGAGGAAATGAACAACAGCGGAGTAACTGGATACAACAACCCGACACTCGCAGATCAGCCTTATAAAAAATAATTAAATAAGTAAACAATAAAACAGAAAATATCATGAACAAGATATTCAAACATTCCATGATGCTCCTCTTTTCGGCACTGGCACTCGTGCTGGGCTCATGTACCGAAGAGTTTGAGTACACAGGAGCAACGATCGAAGGAGAGCAGGTGTATTTCAGCAATGCGCTTTCTTCAACCGTGAACCTCGATCCTAATGCCAGTGAAGTGAAAATACCGGTAAACCGCATCCAGCGTACCGGTGAACTCACTGTAAACTTCAATGTAACTACATCTGAAAACTGTGCAGTTAGTGTTCCTTCTTCTGTAACTTTTGCTGACGGCGACTCTGTAGCATATCTGACTGTTACTTACGATCCTCAGACAATACAGATGGGTCACTTTGATGATGTTACTGTAGCTATTGCAGATGCTAACTATACAACTCCTTACGGAAGTTCATCTTATACATTCACTATCGGACTGTCTGAGTGGACTTCAGTCGGTACAGGTCTTTATCGCGATGCAATCTACCCTGGCTTCTATGGCGCAGAGCAGCTGACTTACAACGTAGAGATTCAGGAGAACATCCTGAAACCGGGTTACTACCGTATCGTAACTCCTTACGGACCTGGCACAACATTCTATAACACTTATGTTGCTACAGGTATGATGGCATGGGCTAACAAGGAGAACACAAGCGTAGTTATCAATGCAACAGATCCTAACTTCGTTTATGTAACAGGCGACTTCTATCCTGGTACAGACGACGGTATGGCTTCTCAGGGATATGGTGTAATGCACGTATTCAGTATCGTTGACGAGTATATTAAGGAGGGTAACAGCCTTGAAGATATCAAAGCAAGCGAGCCGGATCTCTTCGGAACTCTGAAAGACGGTATGATCACTCTGCCTCAAGTGTGCCTTTATGTAAACTTCGACGATTCATTCACTCCGCTTGGCTATCTTGGCACAGCAGGTTGGGCATTTGCTCTGCCGGGCAGCGAGTTTACTGACTACTCTTCTTCGTTCACATACACAGGCCGCTTCACAGACGTTGCAGGCAACAACTACGCCCAAGGTACTATCACTCTTGGTGAGGATGTAGCTAATGCAAAATATGTATTGGCTGCTGACGGTGACGATATCAATGCTATTGTTGATGCTATCGCTGACGGTTCTATCGAGGCAAACGGTATCACTGAAAGCGGTGATGTAAGCATCCAGATAGCAGAAGGTGGTAAGTATACAATGGTTATCGTTACATTCGATGCTGAAGGCAACATGAGAAGCAACTCAGCTACAACATTCACATTCAGCACTGGTGGTGGTTCAGGTACAGCTAACTGGCAGCCTGTAACTTCTGGTACATACGACCAGAACTACTTCCCGAACTTCATCACTGACGAGAACAACCAGCCGGTAGGTAACCCGTTCGGTGACGGAACATATTCAACAACTCTCTATGTTGACGGTAACGACCAGACTCACTACAAACTTGAGCCTTGGCTGACACAGGAAGGTAGCCTTGAATTCACTCTCGACGATAGAGGTATCATCTCATTCGATGTCATCGATACAGGCGTAGACTCTCAGACTGGTTACGGTAATGTGCTTGTTGTAAACGCTAACGACATGTTCGCTGATAATCCTAACTATCCGTTCAGCTTCTATGCTGATGGAGGTATCTTCGCATTCGGTATGATGTATTATGTTAACATGAACGGCCAGCAAGGCTGGATGGGTGGTGCAACAGAAACATTCACTCCGTCACAGAGCGGTGCTCCTTCTATGATTAAGATGCCGGCTGCTAAGAAAGGTGTTAAGAGTTATAAGGCTGTCAAGGGTGTTAAGAAAGTGCTCAATGCTAAAGTTGACAGAAGCTATGACTCTAAGTTCTTCAGCAACAGAGGACTGACTATCAAGAAATAATGTGATGAATGCTGTGAGTCAAGTTCTTCACAGTAAGACTTGACAATACTACAGACATCATTAAATAACAAGAAAGGCCCTGCCTGACCAATGTGTCGAGGCAGGGCCTCTTGTTTTTTGATATAATTATAATAATACAAGTATTGTCATTCGGGATAAAATGTTCTCAGATGAGCGAGAAATATAGTGCTATAAATGTTAAGAATTTGTCTGTTTTTAGTATTTGTATCTCATCAGATATGTGCCTTTTCGCCTTTTTGATTCACCCTTTCAGATGGGACAGACGACAGTCTCTCCTCATAAAAACTTATTTATGAGAAGGAAAAAAATATTTTTGCTGACGCATGTTAAATATAAGAATTTACTATTATATTTAATTTAACACATATTAGATTTGGCTTAAAGTTAGCGGCCGTGATAGTCAGTTTACCAAGGCAAATTATGAAATCAATAAATTTAGGGGTTTAATAATATTCTAGTAATCCTTTGGGATTCAGACTGTACGCTTGACATACTAATCAGTTCTGTACGTTGGGTCTGTTGGCATCGGTCTTTGCTGATGCGTCAAGAATTATCTTACAGACTTTAGCATCTTGTCAATGCATTTGCGCTTTTGGCCCATGTCCGGGTGGACATACAGATTAAGCGTCGTGCTTACGCTTGAGTGGCCGAGAATTGAACTTACAGTCTTGTAGTCGCAGTTGCTCTCTATACATCGTGTAGCAAAGGTATGTCTCAGACCGTGGAACTTCATTGCGGGCAAGTTCAGCTTGCTCATGAAGCGTTTGTAGTAGTGACGGTAAATTCGTGGCTCAAGCGGCTTTTCGGTGTTAGTCAATACGAAGTATGTGCTGTTGACAAGACCAATAATCGGCTTCAGCAGCCGTAATAAATCGCCGCTTATGGGTATGTCGCGTATTGAACTGGCTGACTTTGGCGTGCTTATAATGAGCTTTGTGTATTTATGTCCGTCTTCTATGACATAAACCCGCTCAATGGTGCGGCGTATGCAGATGGTCTGAGTCTTTACGGATATGTCGTTCCATTTAAGCGCGCAGATTTCTCCGATGCGCAGTCCGGTGCAAAGACAGATATACAGACCAAGGTTCTTGAACGAGAAATGTGATTTCAGAGATGTCATAAGCTTTCGCTGTTCGTTAATAGTAAGAACCTGAAACTCGTGTCTCTCTGCTGTTGTCGGGAACTTGATGTCCCATTCGCAATGTTCGAGCCATCCTTGCCGTGTCCCATAGGCCACAATCATCTTCAGCACGAGCAGTATGTCTCTCACTGTGCGCTGGCTTAAGCCTGCCTTCAGTTTGTCAAGAACAAATTGCTGAACGTTGCTCTCTTTTACCGAGTGCATGTCGCCAAGCACCGGCAAAATGTGCTTCTCGGCATTGGTTACATAAGTGGCAAACGTCGATTCCTTGACGAGCCTTACTTTCATCTCACGCCATGCGAGATAGACTTCTTTGATAGTTTTTCTTTCCATAATTTATACATTTTAATTGTTTGTCGCTATAAAAGTAATAAATTATGATATTTAGATGGCAGAAATAGCAAAAAAGGATGAATTTCAGATAATGCATTATATGCCTACTTCATCTTATGTGCATCACGCTGATGTGTTTCGCCGTCCCTCAGCTTTCATCCGTCATGAAGTATGGCTACTGAAAGCTGGCCTATGCAAGAAACTTAATGACTTTAAAGTTGCTGTCTGAAACAGTTGGTGATAAACAGCAGACGGGGCAGGGTGCCTATATGTAAATTGACTCGCATTGATGCAGCCCGGTTTATTGCTCCTTATGGGTGTATGACGAAGCCATGGCTGCCACTTTCTGCTGCAGATATGATATGAAACCTTCATCGCCAAGCACCTCAATGTCGTCGAACAGGCCAAGCACAAAGCGTCCTATGCCTGCATAGCTGCACACCGGCAGATCGAGTCTGTGGCGCCCGTCGTTGCATGTGGTCATGTTGGCCTCTGCCGCGGGATATTCTTCGCGGAACACGTTGTAAGACAACTGGCCCAGCAGCATGCTTACGGGCACCATCTTTTCACCGCTGAACATAAATACGTCGGTGTACATCTGCTGATGGCGGTCTTTGTATGCCCACTCCGTGTCGAGCAGCTCTACCTCCTGCATGCGGCTCACTTTGAAGGTCTTGTTAAGCTTCGACGACGGCTCATAGCAGCGCACCTCGTTATTGTTGTTCATCAGCAGGAACGGCTCAACGAGCCTGTCCTTTGTGGTGCGGCTGTGAGGCGATGCATAGCCATGTATCACCACCTGACGCTGCAGCTTTATGGCATCATACAATACGCCGATGTTGTACACCTTCTGCTCTCGCAGCTCGTCGTTGTTTATGATGTCGAAGTCGTAGAAGCGCTCAAGCTTCTTTCTGAGGTTGTCCGCCAGCACGTCGCCTTGTCCGGCCTTGTCCAGCAGGCGCCTTATCATCACCGCCTCCTCTTCCGTTATGGATATCCGCTCTATCAGGCGGTTGAAGAAAGGCGAATTGCGGTCGATGCTGTAGCAGTTGCCGTGCTTGTATACCTTAAATCCGCTGTCGCGGAAAAACTCAAGATAGTAATACAGGTTGCGGCGCGATATGCCGAGCTTCTCGCACAGCCGCTCAATGGTGTATGTGCGGTTTTCGGTGAGCAGCTGCAGCAGATACAGTTCGCGCTCGAGTTTGTCGTGTCGCATAAATTCTTTATTAACGTGATAATTTGCGGCATAAGCGTTGTTGCCTGCCGGTGCGTGTCTTTGGCCCTTACATACGTCATAAGCCGTCAGAACGTGCATAAATGGCTTTTGCCGCTTTCCTTTTGTGCCCTTGTCTGCTTTGTCCTGCGCTTCAGATGCTGATGGCCTACTCAGACGTTTGACTAGAGCAGCCTGAACGTCTTGCGGTGATATGGCGTAATGCCGTGCTCGGCAATGGCCTGGCGGTGCTTCTTCGTGGGATAACCCTTGTTTGATATCCAGTCATACTGCGGATATTCCTCTGCCAGGCGGTCCATGTAGTCGTCACGGTAAGTCTTTGCCAGGATGCTTGCCGCCGCTATCGACATAAACTTGCCGTCGCCCTTTACCACCGTGGTGTAGGGTATGAAGTTGTAAGGTTTAAAGCGGTTGCCGTCTACGATGATGGACTCCGGGCGCACCTTCAGTCCGTCAAGCGCCCTGTGCATGGCCAGGATGCTGGCATTAAGTATGTTAATCTTGTCTATCTCCTCAGGTGTAACCACGCCCACGGCCCATGCTACGGCGTCGCGCTCTATTATCTTGCGCAGCTCGTAGCGCCTGTGCGGCGTAAGCTGTTTCGAGTCGTTCAGGTCGTCGTTCCTGTAGTCTTCGGGCAGAATAACGGCCGCCGCATACACGCTTCCGGCCAGGCATCCGCGCCCGGCCTCGTCGCATCCGGCCTCAATCAATCCTTTGTTCAGCGAACTTTTAAGCATATTTATTTTCAGTTTATTGTTATAAGCCATGTTCCGCAGCCATGTGGCCCGGCCGTCATCTTGCAGTTTGCAGACTGCCATGTTCCGTTCGCAGGGTGCAGATTTTACGCTTATTTAACAGATAACGGCCCGAGTTTGAACTTATTGTGCACAAACAAGCATTTATTTTGCACACGGAAAGCCACACCAAAGCGTGGCACATATATAAAAAACAATATTTACAACGAAACAAAAAACACTTAAAACATACGATTATGGAAAAGCAGATAACACTGGAACAAGCCGGCACTGCATGCGGCAAGATTAATTCGATGATAAAAAAGGCAACCAGTATGCTTAACGCTCCGCTCCGTCTTCTTGGCAGATATTATTCATATGTGATAGAGCGCGATCTGGACATGCGCCAGACAAGGGCCATAACCGAAGCCCAAATGGCATTCTTTGCCACCATACTTCCGGTTGAGATGCCCATACTGCTGCATCTGGCAGCCTGCATATGGTTTATCATGTCGCTGAAGAAATGCCGCTCTCTGCTGAAGTGATGCAGCCTGAGTGTATGTCGGCAGCAGCATGAAAGGGGTTGCATAGCTGAATTAAAGCCGTTCTGTAGCTTGTCAGCACTGTAGCTGCGTGTAGATGTCTTGTTGCCGACAAACAAACCATTGGTTTAGACATAAAAACTCGGCCACTTTTGCATCAAAAGTGGCCGAGTTACGACCCGAAAACAATAGGTTAATGATTTGAAACCAATACGTTATATTTTGCTTTCGGTTTATGTCTTAATCGCTGTCCGGATGATTGTTTTTTAATTATAAAGGCGTGTTTCCCTTTCGATTTTTTTGCCGTTTGAAGCTATGCTTCTTTTGCGGTGTATATGTCGTGTGAGAAATTCATGCAATAAACTTGTTTCTGCCTGCGTCATAGATGTTCAATGATGCTTTCATGCAGCATTGCCCACTGGCTGTATTATGGCTTGCATTATCGGCATTGTAAAATAGTGAAAAAGAAATGCCGCCCTGCGCTGTCGAACCGGCATCGGTCCAGCCTATTGCGCATGGCGGCATATTTGTTTGATGTGTGTGGTTCGTAGTGTTAAGTTGGCGTCCGCGATAATCGCATCTGCAAAGTGTGCCATTTATCTTGTTGTTTAACATGCTCACGCACCATACTGGCGACATTCCTCTGTAGATGCATCTGGCACGCCAACTATTACATCAGGATAGTTGCATGATGTCCGACATAGAGATGCTGCCTGTTGCGGGATTGTATCCGCTGTGGCGAGACTGCTTGTCTTCGTTGATTTTGTTATTCGTCATAACATAATCAGTCGGCCATAAGCTTCATCACCTTCTGTCCGTTGCCGCAGACGATTGTGGCAATGTAATATCCGCGGTCGAGGAAACCGAGGTCGGCAGTGTCGTCTGCTGTGGCAGAGTAGACCTGACGGCCAGACATGTCGCATACGGTGAGGCGGCTGAATCCGTCCTTTACCATGAGTGTGCTGCCGTCCCATGATACGTGCATGGGCTTAGCAATGGCGTTTTCTATTCCTGCAACGCCCTCATAAGGCACCTTTGCTTCTTCTGCGTTTAGCACGCGGCAGTTGTTCTTGTCTTCAGCATCATAGTTGGCCACAAACGCCACCACACTTAATCTGGCCGCATCCCATCCGGTCTGCACCGGAACGGTATAGTCGGCTGTATAGCCTTTTATGTCAATAGGCTCTCCCCATGTCGGCGTTACGCTCTGTCTTGCCATGTGGCGATGGTAATATCCGCCGGATGCACCGCTCTGGTTGGTAGAGTAGACGCTGTCTTCAGAAACAAAGACAAACAGGCGTGGCGATTCTACGTCAGTGTCTATAAGCTGCTCACCCTCAACATGTATGAGTATGTTGCCGTTTTCGTCCGTTTTCACCGTAGGTTCAACCGATACGAATGCCGGTGCGCAGCTCTGTTCGGCATAGAGAGTCTTTAGCTTTGATGCACCAACGCTCACCACAGGCACTCCGTCAGAATAAATGTCGGGATAATTGTCCGACATCTCCGTGCGGTCGAGCATCACGGCAGGAGCGTAGAGTCTGCCTTCCTTGTAGAACCACTCATACTCCTTGCTTGCTGCTATGGTATAGTTGTCCTCGTAGAAACCGGCATGATGGCCCAGCTCTATGATTCTTTCGCATGTGTCGGCAACGGCAGAAATCTGCTTGTGAACGGTAGGACAGTTGGTGCAGCGTTCCGTAGAGAACACCTCGAGCAGCACCTTGCGCTGCGGCATTATGGAGCGGCAGAGCACCTGTTTCGTGCGCGATGTATTGTCAGACGGGTCGAAGTCGGCCTCGCCGTTTACAGCCGATATTTCCACGCTTACCTGTGGCTCGCCTTCAGACAGGATGCGCAGTCCGTTCATCTCGAAGGTGCCTGTGCCGCGCGGCTTCACTTCCGTCACGCTTACCGTCTCTGTGGCAAGGCTGTCGCCAACGTGATAGGTGAACGTGAGGCTCTCAACCGGCACGGAACCAAGATTGATAAAGTCGCCCGAGAAGGCCAGCGGTTCGCCCAGCCGGGCATATCCCGGCATGACAATGTTGCCTAGACTGACGTTGCAGCGCGGCAGATTGTCGCTCTCTACTGTGGCATAAAACGCTGCGCTGAATCCCTCTACGCTCGGCTTCCATTCAGAGCCGTCGGTGCAGATATACTCTTCGCCGTCCACAAGGCTCAGGGCATACGGAATGTTCAGTATGCCTTCTACGAGATAAGACATATAAAACGCCTTGCCGTCTATCCTGAACGGCTTGTCAAGACGCACCTCGTTCCATCCGTATTTTTCAAGGGTGGCTGTCTGTTCATAAAGTGCCTCGCCTCCGTCAAGGCTGCTTCTGATGGCGAAGTGTACGGTAGAAGGCTCCATGATGCTTGACCAAATGTGGAACGATACGATGTCCGTGCCGCTATATGCCTGCATAAGCGTTTCGGGAAAGAATACCGCCGAGCCGCCAGCCGGAGATTCTTTGGCGGCGGGGTAGAAAGACACGGCGTTGCCCTCGCAGTAGCCCAGCTTCATGCTGTTGGCATATATCGTTTGTGTAGCAGCCAGCATCAGTGCCAGCGTTAAGATAATCTTGCTGACGTGGCGCGTTGCTGACGATAAAATATAATTATGCATAAATGTTCATTGTGAATTAACTTGCAGACAAAACTGAAAATGTGACAGGACGCACTGCCTGTCACATTATGTCAAAATGATTTTCAGCCGACATTATATCAGCCTGATGTTAGTGCTGTTTTAGCGTAACACCTTGAATGTCTTAGAACCGCCGTTGTAAGAAACCTTTACAACATAAGTGCCTGAAGGCAGAGATGACAGGTTGAATGCTTCTCCCTGGCCGCCTTTCATTACGAGGTTGCCGCCAACGCCGTATATTTCAGCGCTGTTGTATTCGCCGTTTACGTACAGTGTTCCGCCCTTGCGGTAGTCGATGCTTACATCGCTCTTTACAGCCTCAGGCTTAGATATGCCGGTAGTTCCTTTTGAAACAATCATAGCTGGGCAGTTTACAACACCGAAACCAATGTCTATAGTCTCGCCGCCGGCGAGAACCTTTCCGTCAGTGCTGCAGTCGAGAAGTGAATACATGCCGCCTGCCGGAACAGCCTGTGCCTCGCCGTTCTCGTCATAGGCAACAGACGGACCGAATTTATATCCGCCTCCTGCGCAAGTAACCAACTGGTCGAAATATACGATGCTGCCGTCGGCCTTTACGCTAAAGTATTTGTACACGTCAGAGTCGTCAAGGAAGTAGCCGTACATGTTTCCTTCTGCATCGATGCTGCAAAGTATTCCTCCGTCGAATGTATTTGTTTCAGGGTCGTCGCAGCTGAACACGTTGTATAGCTTGCCGTCTTTGATGTATGCAGGATTCTGTCCGCCGTTTTCAGCAGTATTGACACCTACAACGGTGTTGCCGTCTTCACTGATGTCGTACACATAGAAGGTGTTTATTCCGAGGTCGTCATAAACCTTCTTTATTTCGTTGTTCTCCCATACGACAGGCAGCAAATAGACTTTCTCAATGCCGAAGTATTCGTCAATCTCACCTGTTGATACATAAACCTGTCCGGCCATATATTTTCCGTCAGATGAAACGGCGCGTACGCAGTTGAGTGTGCGCGTTGAGCTGAACTCGTTCGACTGGTCAGAAGAATAATTCTCAGGTACAGGCAATAGTTTCCATCCTACGTCAGGCGTAAATGTTGCAGGCCATTGTCTTACATAAGTCTCGCCTGTCAGCAGCGAGTCAACGCTACCTGCCATAAGTCCGTCGTTGGTTACGTCGTTAAGAGTTGAATATCCTCTGGAATAATCCCAGGCCATATTGATGACGTCTGGTGCGTCGGCATTCCAGTAGTAGCTCGTCATCGAAATCAAATCGTCCACGCCAACGGCATATTTGCCATTGTTTGACACATGATTAAATACACCGCAAACCGGTGTTTCATAGCCTTCGATTATGAAAACTGCATCGTTAAAGTTGTAAAGGGTTGCCTCTTCTTGGGCTGATGCACCGCAAGCTAAACTTGCCATTGCAGCTAAAAGTAATAGTTTTTTCATACGCACTTTAGTTTGGTTTTTAATTTGCATAGATTTATCAATACTTAGTTAATTTTTAGTTTAGAGACTCATTTATAATATATTACGTCATATATACAGCACCTCTGACAGGAACTTGTACACCTGTCAGACAACCATAAACAACGAATCTTAAAATAGATGGG
>NZ_UYXY01000003.1:0-90741 GCF_900625065.1 Prevotella marseillensis
TTATAAGTTCAACAGAAGGTATTTGGGCTTCAGACTCTTTGACAGGCTCGAACTTTGCGCATGTACGTATAGGGCGAACTTTAAACATCGAATTTATTGATTGGCAACTTGCGGACATTCATTTTACATTATTAGTATTATGTTTTGTCTTTTTGCCACATGCAAAAGCTCAAGTCAATGACTTGACAGAAAGTGACATCCAAGCTTTTAAAGATCGTGTTGGTGAAATTATAGACATGTTTCAAAACAATCTGTCAATACTTGGTGGAAAAAAATATCCACTGAAAGTTAAATCTGTATATAAGAAAAGTGCACTCAAACTTTTTATCGGTGAGGGCAAACCATACACAAGCCCTGACGGCCAAAAGCACGAAGGTGTATCTATGCAAGTCTCATCAATTAAAGGAGGTAAAGAGGTGAAACGGAAAACTCTGCTGACAACATACTTGGATAATCTCATAAAGTTACCTTACTCTGAAGTCAGATTGACAAAAGCTGACACATATAGAATTAGCAACATATACAAAGTTGGCGATCATTACGAAGCGACAGCGACTATATTCCAACGCTTTGAAGGTTTTATGGGAAAAGAAATGCGTAAAGTATATAGAGATGTTACCCAAAAAAACATTAAAGTGTACATAATGCCGGAAAACGACTATGTATTAGGGCAACATTGGAGCGTAAGGTTAGGAGACATTGAAGTTCTTGAGACGGAGGGTTACTAAGTTATTACATATGAATTTATTAAAAAGAGTTTTTATCGCAGCTCTTCTTACTGCTTATTGCTGTTATTCTGAAGCCCAGATAACAATGCTTCCACCGCCTGAAGCCAACGAAAATCTTCTAAAAGGACGCGTTAAACAAATAGATGAATTTATGGCACGATTCAATATGTATGAGGCATGGGATGGGTCAAAAATAACCGACCGCAAGGATAGTACATTCCGAAAAAAGTATCTTGCCACTTTGTTTGACGACAAAAAGTTTAAGTTGCCAAATGGTAATCTTAATGCTTTAGCAGCAGAATTTGTCGATTATGTAGTGAACAAAGATTATCAGCTTAAATATGAAGATTCTTTATGGAGTGCAGAAGTTAAGTGTAGTATAAAAATTGGCTACCAGCATAAGATAATGAGACTTTTCTTGCGCACTTTTAAAGTGAGAGAGGGCGAATACAAATGGGTTATAAGCAACGCGGTCAGCGACATTTTCAATGTTGCTGTTTCTGATTCGTCCTCCAATGCGTTTATTTCTCCTGTCGAGCATGAAATAGGCTTTGTCGGACTTATATCTTCCTGCAACAATACACGTAACGTGTCGGGATATTTTGACAGTCATGTGTATTTTCCAGATAACCTATCCATGCTTGCCGTACTTTTGGGAAACGGGCTTCTTAAAATCGAATCGGTTGATAATGTACTTTTCCATTTCCAGACAGTATCTGGTTATTCGTTCACCATCGAGCGTGTGGAGAAGCGCGGTTCTTACAACACAGGTTGGCTTATTACACGTTTAACCAAATTTTAATTGTTAAATAAATACGACATAAAATATATGAGAAAATTTTTATTTGTATTAATGACTCTGATTTCCTTCGCTGTCCCAATACAATTGGATGCAGAGAATCTTTCGTCTGAAGCCCGTCAGAAAATAGAAAATCGTGTCAAGGAATATTGTCAGCTGATGACTCTTTTTTCCGAAAATATAGAAAACATAACTCTTCTTGACTCTATTGTTTCCATGTGTGAAAATAATAAAGTTCAAACCTTTGACGATCTTACCCCAAAAGAGAAGTCCCCAAATATCGAGTACAACTCTTATCCTCTGTTCCAGTATCTCCAAAACATAACATCAAAGTATGAGAACTCGCTCAATTTCGAATTTTCAGATTTTGCATGTGAAAAAGTCATTTCTGAACCTAAAATGAACAGCACAGGTCTTGACGAAGAAGATTTAAAGTCTGGAAGTTCTCTGTTAAGCAATTCTTATGCATTGGTTAATGTTACCAAACACATAAAAGGTAACGGCATAAACCATACAGTACGTCTTCGTGTAACTGTGAATATTTCAAATATGAAGATTGGTGGAACCGTGTCACAAGATTATGAAGATCCATATTCTTTGTACCTTGAAGGTATTTCCCTTATTAATGAAGGAAAGACTAAAAAAGGCTTTGAGTTACTCAAGCGAAGCTCTAGCTATAAGACATATGCAGGACGTTATCGTGCTATGACAGTTATGGGTATAACTTATCTTCAAGATAAAAACTATAATGAGTGCGAACATATGCTGCGTGATGCTTCCGAGCATGACCCTGTCGCAGGAATTTTTCTTGCGAATTTATACATGAACACAGCAGGACTAGCACCGAAAGAATATTTTAGACCTTATGTTGCGCTACAACTTCTAGAAAAATATGCAAGAATTGAAGATAAAGATTATCCTTATGCAGCACCTCTTGCCAATATGTATCTTACATATATATACGGCATGGGCAAGGTTGTGCCAAAAGACTTAGGAAAAGCACAAACTTATCTTCAAAAGACATTTAATTATTTAGATAAAAATTATGATGTTAATTTTCTGCTAATGTTCCATAATATTAGCGCCTGGATATACATGGAACAAGGCAATTACACCCTAGCAAAAATCGATTTGATGTTCGTTGAAAACATGTCAAATTCAGTATTTGTCAACAGACAATTACAGCCAGTTCTCTCTCTTGGTGCATATGTTTCTCTTGCGCTTATTTATCAAGAGGAAGGCGATAAATCTAAAAAGGAAGAATACATAAACAAGCTTAAAGCTGTAGGCACAGCTAAGGCCAATGGTTGTTTGGCCATTTTGTATAGAAATGACAACAACGTTACAGAGGCTATAAAATATTATAGGCTGGCAGCTGATGCCGGCGACGGACAAGCAGCAAACATAATGAGTTTTTACTACGCACCGCAAAAAGTAATTAACACAATAAAGTTATCTGCCGATGCGGATGCTTTTGAGAAATTTCTTTATAGTCCGAGGCCTGAACGCGATTTTAATAAAGCAAAATATTATGCACGTATAGCGGCAGAAAACAATAATATAGATGGAAGTTCTCAAATGGTATATTACTGCATTGCCGGAGCAGAACTTGGCGGTGAGCAAGACTTACACGAAGGACTGAAGTGGACATGTGTTTACGCTAATAGAGCCAGTTTTGAAAAGGCTGGGTTTCTAGCTCAATATACAAATTATTTTGCGTACCAAATAGCTCAAAACAAAGATGAAAGCATGTTATTGTCAGTAAAACAGCTGGCCGACAATAATGATCCTGCCTGCAATTATATATTAAATCTTCTTTATTCATACTACCCTCCCCGCGACACGGTAAAAGCTGCAGAATATTTGCTTAAGAGCGCTGACAGCGGCTTTTATCTCGCTATGGTAGATGCTGCCGCAAATTATTGTAACGGGAATATCTTGAAAAAGGATCCTGAATCTGCTATGTTTTGGTATAAGAAGATGGCTGATATGAATTATCCTGCGGGTTGGTCTGGACTTGCATATTGTGAAGGACAATTCAACAATAACTATGAGAAAGAGAAAGAATATTATCTGCGTGCTTTTAAATTACGTTATCCAGATGCAGCAGTTTCATTGGCTGAATATCATTTAAGCGGTGAGCATAGCTTTGAGAAGGATCCGGCTAAAGCATTATATTATTTAGAGCAGACACAAATTTTCTGTAATGAACTAGGAATGCTGCCTGTTGAAAAATTTTATCCTGACTATGAAAAATACGTTGCGCATGCAAAGCAGGAAATAGGCGGGAACTCATCTTATAACCCTTCAGTATCAAACTTTCATGATTCTATAGAAGAACATATACCTGAGTTTGACGCATTGTCAGATCCTGCAATTACACCTGAATCTCGTATTTCAGAGGCAGAGAAGTTGCTCTCTGAACTATTTGAGTCATCATCAGCTGTAGTCAAGACTGTAGGAAGCAACGGCACGACAATAATAGCAACCGAAACAGCCAGTGACTTTATTATGCGACTCTGTACATCACCATCAAAAATTCGTATCGTTCGGATAAAATCCCATGTTAATAACAAAGGTCAATTTGTTGACCTTACGGTAAAAGAAGTGAAATAAGATAATGTATTCTGTTTTGATTATATCAAAATGGATATAATATATTATAACTATATGTCTTGCGGAATTATAAACTCCGCAAGACATTAAAGACAGATAGCCGACACATTTATTCAGCACAAACGCGCTGACTTTGCGCAAAAAGATGTAACTTTACGGCGGATTAATCTTAAATTCAGAATATGGAAATAAAGAAATTTATCGAAGAGAACGAGTCGAGATTTCTCGACGAGCTGTTCAGCCTTATACGCATACCGAGCATAAGCTCGCAGAAAAGTCATAAACAAGACATGCTGGCATGCGCCGAACGCTGGCGCCAACTGCTGATAGAGGCCGGTGCCGACAGGGCCGAGGTGATGCCTAGCGACGGCAATCCGCTGGTGTTTGCAGAAAAGCACGTGAGCGACGATGCAAAGACGGTGCTGATATATGCCCACTACGACGTGATGCCGGCTGAACCGCTGGAACTGTGGAAGAGCGAACCGTTTGAGCCGGTGATCAGAGACGGACATATATGGGCGCGCGGTGCCGACGACGACAAGGGGCAAGCCATGATTCAGGCTAAGGCGTTTGAATATATGGTTAAGGAAAAACTGCTTACTCACAACGTAAAGTTTATATTTGAGGGCGAAGAAGAAATAGGCTCGCCGAGCCTCAATGCATTTATCAGCAAGCACAAAGAGCTGCTCAAGGCCGACGTTATACTGGTGTCAGACACGAGCATGCTTGGTGCCGACCTGCCGTCGCTGACAACAGGACTGCGCGGTCTGGCTTACTGGGAGATTGAGGTTACAGGACCCAACCGCGACCTTCACTCAGGACACTTCGGCGGAGCCGTGGCCAACCCGATAAACACTCTATGCGAAATGCTCGCCACCGTTGTGGGCAAAGACGGCCGCATAACCATCCCTCACTTCTACGATGACGTGGAGGAAGTGCCGCAGGCTGAGCGCGACATGATACATCAGATACCGTTTGACGAGAAGAAATATATGGAGGCAATAGGTGTAAACGCGCTGAAAGGCGAAGAAGGCTACTCTACGCTGGAGCGCAACAGCTGCCGCCCGTCATTCGACATCTGCGGCATCTGGGGAGGATACACCGGCGAAGGCGCCAAGACAGTGCTGCCGTCGAAGGCTTACGCCAAGGTGTCGTGCCGACTTGTGCCTCATCAGCAGCACGAAAAGATATCAAAGCTGTTTGTAGACTACATCAACAGCATTGCGCCCGACTACGTAAAGGTGAAGGTTACGCCCATGCACGGCGGCGAGGGCTACGTGTGCCCGATAGACATGCCGGCATATAAGGCAGCCGAAAAGGGCTTTGAGAAGGCCTTCGGCAAGAAGCCCCTGGCAGTGCGCCGCGGCGGAAGCATACCTATCATAAGCGACTTTGAGCGCATACTGGGCATAAAGACGGTGCTGATGGGCTTCGGACTTGAGAGCAACGCCATCCACTCGCCCAACGAGAACATGCCGCTCGACATATTCCGCAAGGGTATAGAGGCCGTCATCGAATTCCACAAAAGATATGAATAGGAAATGACACTGCATTGAAGAAAGGGGCGCTTGACTTTATGTCACGACCCCTTCTTCTATTTTTAATAAATCAAGAAAACTGAACATACCGAAAAACGACATGAACAATATGGCTAAATTATATACGCCAGCAAAAATAAAGTTAAAAAACAGAATATGTATGCATATAGGTATCATTACTGCATACTATTTACTATTTCAGTCATTTTACAATCTGATTGATAGCCGGAACCTGTGGCCATATGAGAATTTCAAACAATTTCTAATATACTTTTTACTGAATTTTATTCCAATAACAATAGTTTACACAACAAACCTTTTCATAATATTCAAGCTAGATTCCTTCAAAACGCCACTAAAAAGACTGACCATAGACATTGTATCTTCATTTGTAAGTATGTCGGTAATAAACCTACTGTTTTCTTTAATACTTTCTTTTGTATCTGAAGAGCACATGCATGTAAACTGGGCAGGTACTGTATTTAACAACATTTTTCTTCTTCTCGGTTTAGAAGTTGCATATTTTGTAAAGAATCATATACGCCATATTCAACAAATTAGCGAGAACAAGCAGAAAGCCCTACAATATCAATATGAAGCCTTACGAGCACAGGTAAATCCACACTTTCTTTTCAACACCCTTAATATGCTGTATGCCCTTGTTGGAAAAGACACAGAAAAGTCAAAACAGTTTATCTTGTCGCTCTCACGCATATACAGATATGTACTCGACCAGCAAGGACATGAAAGGGTAACGTTAGATTACGAATTAAAATTCGCCAAAGAATATGCAAAAATTCTAATGTTAAGGTATAGTAACAATTTCACTGCTGAAAATAACGAGCCCCCAGAAAAGCAACACTATATTGTTCCTTTTACGCTGCAACTACTTATCGAAAACATTGTAAAACACAATAAAGTAAGCAGTACCACACAAGTAAAAGCAAAAATAGAGTTTACAGACAATTATCTCACTGTGAGCAACGAAATTAACCGAAAGCCAACTACATCGGCAACATCACCACACAAAGGCCTCACATATCTAAAAATGCTGTATGAGGCTTATGGAAAAAAGATTGAAATTAAAGATGATAATAATATATTCATTGTAAAAGTTCCTTACTTAAATTAAAACCGTATGAAATATATTATAATTGAAGACGAAGAATTTGCCAGGGAAAACTTGAAAGACATAGTTGAAAAAGTAAGACCAGACTATGAACTTACAGCAATGCTCAGTTCTGTAGACGAAAGTATAAAGTTTCTTGAATCTGAGAATGTCGACATGGCCTTTATGGACATTGACTTAGGTGACGGGACATGCTTCGACATAATAAGAAATACAGACATAAAGATACCAATAATATTTACTACGGCATACAACGAATATGCAATTGAAGCATTCAAGACCAACAGTATAGACTATCTGTTAAAACCGATAACAGAGGAAGACGTTGAACACTCACTAAGAAAACTCGACGACATGGCTGACATTTTCAGGTCTGATGGATACAGGACTATATTGACAAAGAAAGAAAAAATTGACAGAATACTAATAGCCAAGAATAAGAGCTTTTCATTTATAAATATATCAGACATCGCTTTTTTCTGTATAGAAGACCGCTACGTTGTTGCATATACTAATGAGGGAAACTGCGAAATAACCGAAATAGCAAATATGGAAAAAGTCATGGACTTAGTAACTGATCATGACTTTTTCCAACTTTCGCGCAGTATGATATCATCTATAAAAGCCATTAACAATGTAACTAAGATTGACAACCAACGCCTTTATGTAACAGTATGTGCTGGCGATAAAAAGAAGGAAGTAATCATAAGTGCCCTAAGGCGTAAAGACTTTTTAAACTGGCTTGGACACTGATTCAAGAAAATAGATAATATGAAATGAATTATTCTTTTCATAATTTAGCCCAAATCAAGAATTTAACATTCGAGACGATTTGGGCTAAATATATTTATCACATGATTATTTTTTTATAAACTTTTTACCATTTTGGATATAAATACCTTTTCCCATATTTTCAGGATTTACCCTCTGGCCCTGAATATTAAATACAGGGGCATTTTTATCAAATCCAGCTCTTACATCGTCAATGCCGGTGCTTGTGTTATAAACGATATCCGACTTATACACGGTTCCGTCTGAAGCATAATATATACTCTGCACTCCAAGTTTCACGTCTGCTGTAGAAAAATAGAAGAACACTGTATGAAGCTCGCTTCCCACCGAAGCAGGATATACATCATAACCTTCATGATTATAAGGAATTTCAGTAACATCCGTCGTAAAGTCTTTAGCATAAGTATCTGCATCGAAAACAAAAGGAACAGCATCATCGCCGACATATAGACTGTAATATAAATTCTGAGTATTCAGTTCATTTCCACCGACATCGGTAGCCGGTATCTTGACCTGAATATATGAATAGCCATAATTGTCGTAATTGTCATCAGGAGCAAAGAACGTAAACGAAGGATTCTGTAATTTAGAAACTTTCTCTGTATAGGCAGTAAACTTCGGGAAATCATAATTTACGTTATATCCACGCTGCCCATATCCCCTACTGATGTAAAGAGACACAAGATCATCAGTGGTGAGCGTCCTGTTCTCTGCATCGAAATTCATAACAAGTTTGTCCGCATCAGCATAATAGTAATACTCGCTTTGGGTGTCTAAAGTCAGATTACCAACACGGAAATAAAGATAACGGTTAGTTTCATTGTCAGGGCCAAGAAGCTGACGTGTGTTAAACGTAACCTTGTTGCCGTCGATTTCGCCCTTAATCCATTGATCTGAATCCTGGTTATATGGATTGTTTATATATATTTCTTTGTCTGTAACAGCTACATCAAGAAATTTCTTCATAGTTCCATACTCACTCCAATTAGCCCACCGATACTCAAACATCCATTTAGTAAGCTCTACGCCCTCAGGAAGAACATTCTTTCTTGAAGATACTAAAGAATCTGAAAGCATAGCATCGCCATAACCGGTCCAATATCCGTCTGAATATGTAAGTCCCATTATAACGTCCTCGTCTTTTGTATCCATAGACAAAGTACCGTCTGATTCAAGAGTAAAACTCAGCTCATTAGGTTCCGTTTCAGAAATAAGATAGAAAATACTATCTGGCTTTTCCTCGATATTCTCTCTCACCATACGGCTTGCATAATATCCATATTTCACACCGTCATACTCTTCTATCATCACAAGCTGAGGCAATTTTGCCACATACTTGCTATCACCTATAGGCTCAAGCTTAAGATAATTATTCGTAGAATTTCCTCCTGTAACGCACAACAAATACAGATTACCATCATCGCCCTTCACATAATTTGAAATAACTCCAGTATCCTCGCCTGTATATATTGACGTACCGCCAAGTTTATAGAATGTAAGCGAATTACGCACCGTCTCAAACTTTTCTCCAGAAGGATTGCTTATAAGCATACTCTCGTCAAACGAAGGCTCTTCGCCACCGGGTTCACCTCCAGTCTGTCCGCTATCATCACCTTCAGTTCCTATTGTTCCGTCGCTCCATACTATTTCTGACTTATAAGTTTTATCGCCATCATGATATATAGCCTGGGCTCCAAGTTTCTTAAATCCGCTCCACGATGAAGGATGAAATATTGTAGTGGTACCATCGCTACTCCATATATCATAAAACTGTGAATCTGAATACCCATATGGAATCTCCGTCATGTCTGATTCTATATATGGAAAAGTTGTTTTTTCTAAAGTTACTGGAGATTCTGCATTATCCTTATAAACAGAAAAATAGAGTTTAGATTCATCAAGGGCAACTCCTTTTTGATCAGTCAATACTAAAGTTATTCTCAACATGTTTTCCGAGTCATTCACAACAGGATTAACCAACTGTATGGATGCTACAGCAGAAGAACACATCAACAAAAATAGGAATAGAATTCCTATAAAAGCAGTATTTCTTTTCATACTCCTAAAATTTAAGATTAAAATATAATGTTATTAACTCTGAAGTTTCTTTCACATATAAACTAACTTTTCATGGCGTAAAGATACAAATTAATGTTATACGTACAGAATAAAAAAACAACAGTAGGTATGAACTTCAAATATAAATGTCTGAACTTCAGATTTAAATGATTGAACTAACAGAACATAAAAACAAAAAACAATAGATTATTATTTTAAAACAAAAACTTTGTAAGAAACATAACATTCTAACACATAAAAACGTCGGCACGGCACATGGTTGATACACCAGAACGCCATGCCGACTTGGCCCAAACCCGGTAGCCAGACCATTAAGTCAATAGAGTTTATGTATTATTCGTCAAATGAAGGTTGGGCCTAGGTATGAAGAAAACAAATTGATATAAATAAACTTATTCGCATCCTCCTCCAAGGGCGCTGTAAAGATTTACGATGGCTTCGCAGCGGCTATATATGTCTGATACCACGCTAAGGCGCGCATTGAGCAGCTCCTGACGAGCCGACAGAAGTTCGATATATGTGGCGTTGCCCGTGCGATAAAGGGCGTCAGATGTCTTTACGGTACGCTCAAGCTCGGCACACTGCTTGCTATGGCTGTCGAGACTGCGCTGGGCCGACTCTGCCGCATAGAGATAATTGTTCACCTCCTGACCGGCATCAAGCAGTGCCTGCTTATAGCTGAGCAAGGCTATCTGCTCCTCGTCCTTGGCAACACGCAGGTTTGACACCAGCTTGCCGCGGTTGAATATAGGCTGCGTGAGCGAAGCCAGAGCCGAGAGAATCCAGCTGCCCGGGTCGGACACTATCTGTCCGGCCGAATTGGTCCAGCCTGCGCTGCCAGAAAGAGTGAGGCTGGGATAGAAAGCCGAACGGGCCTGATTGGTGGAATAATATGCAGCAGCAAGCGTCATTTCGGCCTGCACAACGTCAGGACGCCTTGACAGCAGACGCAGGGGCAAGCCAGCAGACAGGCTGTCGGGCATGCGCTGCCCGTCGAGCGTGCCCCTCTCTATGCGGCGCGACGTAGTGCCAATCAGGGTGCACAACGCATTTTCGGCCTCACGCTGCTGTCTTAGCAGGTCGTTGTATGACGCCTCGAGTTCATAAAGTCCTGCACGTGCCTGTGTCAGCGCGTTTTCGTTTTCTTCGCCGACCTTCAGCAGGGCCTCAATAGTACGCACCTGCTCGCGCCACACATTAAGGGTAGACAGGCTTATCTCTATCTGGCTGTCAATGGAAAGCAGGGCATAATAATCTATTGCTATCATGGCAATGAGCTTAGAGCGTACAGCCTGCTGATATGCTTTCTGCTGAAGGAGAGTGGCCTGACTGCTCTTCTTAGCATTACGGAGACTGCCGAACAGGTCGACTTCCCAACTGGCCTCTATGGGCAGTTCGTAGGTCTTTGCGGGCTTGCCGCCGTCGACAGAGCTCAGCGAGCCCTGAGGCGACAACGTGAGTGACGGCAGGAAGGCCAGCTTGGCGGCCTTGAGCTGTGCCTCAGCCTGGTCGACACGCAACAGGGCGGTAAGCATGTCGGTGTTGTTGCTCAGTCCATAGCTGATAAGCTCGCGCAGATGCTCATCCTGAAAGAACTGCTGCCACGGCATGTCGCCCAGCGAGGTGGTGTCGGCCGAGGCAACAGAATCGGCCGACACGTCGCGGTAAAGGCTGTCAACCGGCAGGTTGCCGGGACGCTCATAGGTGCTGTAGATGCGGCAGCCGCTCATCAGCACGCCGCTCAAAATAAACAAAACAAGACTTATATTTTTCATAAACTTCTTTCATTTTTACGTTTACTCATCACCCGCTCTTCAACATACTGGAACACGATGAAGAAGGCCGGCGTTACGAACAGCAGCGCCACCGTGCCGATAACCATTCCTCCGACCACGCCTACACCGAGCGAGCGGTTGCCGTTGGCACCTACGCCTGAGGCGAACATAAGCGGAAGCATGCCGAACACCATCGTGAGGGCTGTCATAAGGATTGGGCGCAGACGAACGGCAGCAGCGCTCATGGCAGCCTGAGTGAGCGTCATGCCCGACTTGCGGCGCTCTGTGGCATACTCGGTAACGAGGATGGCCGTCTTGGACAGCAGTCCGATGAGCATGATGAGACCAGTCTGGAGATATATGTTGTTTTCGAGTCCCCACATGCGGGCAAAGAGGAAACTTCCTGCCAGACCGAACGGCACAGACATGATGACGGCCATAGGCACAAACAGACTCTCGTAAAGTGCGCACAATATAAGATAGATGAAGAGCACGCAGATGCAATAGATGATAACGGTGTCGTGCGAACCGGCCATCTGTGCCTCCTCGCGCGTCATGCCGGAATATTCGTAGCCATAGCCCGTGGGCAGTGTGCGTGCTGCCACCTCGGTTACGGCATTGATGACGTCGCCCGAACTGTAGCCGTCGGCCGGCATGCCCTGCACGTTGATGGCCGAGAAGAGGTTGAACCTGGTGAGCGACTCGGAACCGTAGGTCTTGCTGAGCTTGACAAACTGGCTGACAGGAGCCATGCCTCCCGTGGTTTTTACATATATGTTGTCGAGCGACTGCATGCTGTTGCGGCTGTCGGAAGGAGCCTGGATGATGACGCGGTAGAGCTTGGTGAAACGGTTGAAGTTAGAGGCATATATGCTTCCGAAGTATCCCGACAGCGTGTTGATGACATCCTGCGTGGTTATGCCGGCACGCTGACACTGAGCCTCGTCTATGTCGACCCTGTACTGCGGGAATTTGGAACTGAACGACGTGTATGCCATCTTTATCTCCGGCCGCTTGTTAAGCTCTGCCAGGAAATCGTCGGTTACCTTACTCAGGGCATCAATGCCCTTGCCGCTGCGGTCTTGTATGTAAAGCTCAAAACTGTTACCTGTACCGTAGCCCGATATCATAGGCGGCGAGAACACGAATATGGTTGCGTTCTTGATGTGTGCAGTGCGGCGGTAGATTTCGTTGCTTATGGCATCAACACTGCTTTCGTCGCCCTTGCGTTCGTCCCAGTGCTTCAGCTTGACGATGAACATACCGTGAGACGAGCCGCTGCCCGAACCCATGCCGAAGCCGGCTATTTTGTTGAAGTTCTCTATCTGAGGTATGTCTTTCAGCTCTTTCTCCACCTGTCCCATAATCTCGGCTGTTTCGGCGAGGGTGCTTCCTGCCGGCGCATCGAGACTCACGAAGATTGACCCGGTGTCCTCAGACGGCACAAGACCGGTCTTTGTGGTAGACATAAGATAGAACAGGAGCACGACTACAAAACCAAGCGACGCCCATGCCACCCACTTGCGCTTGACAAAGAACTTGACACCCGACTTATACTTCTGCACGATGCGGCGGAACGACGAGTCGAACGCCATGCGGAAGCGCGTGGAGAAGCCCGGCTTGCGGCCTTCTATGATTTCTTCGTTCGGACGCAGTATAAGAGCACACAGGGCCGGCGACAGCGTAAGGGCGTTGATGGCAGATATACCAACGGCAACGGCCATTGTTACGCCGAACTGTGTGTAGAATATGCCCGACGTGCCGCCCATGAACGACACCGGAACAAACACCGCCATGAACACGAGTGTTGAAGTTACGATGGCTGATGAAATACCGTTCATGGCGTCAACGGCTGCCTTGTATGGCGAGCGGTAGCCTTCGTCAAAGCGGGTCTGCACGGCCTCGACCACGATTATGGCATCGTCGACAATCGTACCGATGGCAAGCACAAGGGCAAAGAGCGTCAGCAGGTTGATGCTGAAGCCTGCCACATAAAGGGCCGCAAACGTTCCGATGAGCGACACGAAGATGCTTATGGTTGGAATAAGCGTTGAGCGCGGGTTCTGCAAGAACACGTACACTACGAGCACCACAAGGATGATGGCCTCGATGAGCGTCTTAATAACCTCATTGATAGAGGCATCAAGGAAGTTCTTGGTGCTCATAAGCTCTACCACCTCTACATCCTCGGGCAGTGTCTCCTTGAGTTCTTCAAGATATTTGTTTATGCTGGTAATTATCTCGTTGGCGTTGGTGCCTGCTGTCTGGTTTATCATGCAGGTCGTACCGGGCGAACCGTTCACAGAGCCGGTGTATGTATAGCTCTGAGAGCCGAGCTCAACCTTGGCTATGTCGCTGAGCCTGACCACGCGGCCGTCGTCGAACGCCTTGATTACGATATTCTCAAATTCTTTTTCCTTTTCAAGGCGTCCGCGATACTTCAGCGTATACTGGTAGACATTCTTTGAGTCTTCGCCTATTGATCCGATTGACGCCTCTATGTTCTGGCTCGACAATGCAGCCTCTACATCTGCCGGTTCAAGCTCATACTGCGCCATGACGTCGGGCTTGAGCCATATGCGCATGGCATAGTCGCCTCCCATGACGTTCACCTCGCCCACGCCTGAAATACGCTGCAGCTGCGGCTTTACGTTAATGTTTAGATAATTGGTAAGAAAGGTCTCGTCGTAGGTGCCCTTAGGACTGTAAAGGCCGAATATCATAAGCATGCTGCTCTGCCTCTTCATCGTGGTAACACCCACCTTTGTCACTTCGGCCGGAAGCAGCGATGTGGCCGTAGACACCTTGTTCTGCACGTTGACGGCAGCCATGTCGGGGTCGGTGCCCTGCTTGAAATACACTGTAATCTCGGCGCTGCCGGTGTTGCTGGCCGTTGAGGTCATATAGGTCATGTTCTCCACGCCGTTGATGGCTTCCTCCAAGGGCACGATGACGCTCTTCTGCACAGCCTCGGCATTGGCTCCGCTGTAAGTGGTCGACACGCGGATGGTAGGCGGGGCTATGTCGGGATACTGCTCTACGGAAAGGGCATACAGACCTATAAGTCCGGCAACAAGTATCACAACGGATATCACCATCGACAGGATGGGACGGTCGATAAACTTCTGCAGTTTCATAGGCTATTTCTCCTTTTTAGTTCCGGATGACGCCACCACCGTACCATCTTTAAGCAGGCCGGCTCCCTCTGACACTATCACGTCGCCCTTGCGAAGGCCCGACTTTACGATATATTCCTTGCCGTCGTTTATCTCGAACACCTCAATGGGCGTAGACACGGCACGACCGTTGATTACACGATAGGCAAACACCTTGTCCTGAAGCTCGTAGGTTGCTCCCTGCGGTATCACCACACAGTCTTTACACTCGTAAGGAACCACCACATTGGCCTGGCTTCCGCTCATTATCCTGCGCGAGCTGTTGTCGAACACGGCACGCACGCTGACAGTTCCTGTTGTCTTGTCGACAATGCCGCTGAGCACGTCTACCTTACCTTTTTTCTCATACACCGAACCGTCGCTCAGCTCAAGCGACACCTCGGGAAACGACTTGACGGCCTCGTCAAGTGAACCATACTGTGAGGTTAACGAGAGCACCTGCTTGTCGGACAGAGAGAAGTAGGCATATATCACCGAATTGTCGGACACATGTATCAGCGGCTCTGTCATAGAGGCGTCAACCAGCGCGCCTACACGAAACGATGTCATGCCGGCATAGCCGTCAACGGGACTTTTTACCTCTGTGTAAGACAGGTTGTTGAGCGCATCGGTAAGTTCGGCACGGGCCTGACTGAGGGCTGCCACCGCACTCTTATAGCTGTTCTGAGCCGTGCGCAACTCAAAATCGGATATCACCTTGTCGGCATACAACGACTGCTTGCCGGCAAGCGTCTGCTTTGCGGTAGCCTCATTGGCTTCTGCCGTGGCCACAGACGCGCGTGCCTTGGCTACAGCCGCACGGTATGGCACCTGGTCGATGACGAACAGCACCTGGCCCTTGCGCACATAGGCACCTTCCTTTACGCATACCTGGGTTATCTTTCCTGAAATCTGCGGACGCACCTCCACATCCTGGCGGCCTTCGGTTACTGCTGAATATTTAAGCGACAGGGTTCTGTCCTCGGCCTTCAGAGTCATCATCGGATAGTCGCCGCCGGCTGCCTGCTGTCCGGACTTGTTGTTACAACCGAACAAAATAGACAGGCAACATAAAATAAAAACATGTCTTAATCTCATACTCATTTTTTATTCTTTGATGTTTCGGGCACAAAATTATCCTGACAAAACGCTTGCTCTTTTGTAAATTTGGAGTAAGAATTTGTTCATTACAGACATCGTTAAGACTAATTTGCAAACGCTATGTCTATTTTGCGCTAAAAATTGTCTAAAAAGGACACTTAATAAGTATATTTGCAAGCACATCTCCATCGGCAGACCCGGCAAATACAGGCAATATGACAAAAGCGCCACGGCAGTCTGCCTCAAATACATAAAAAACTACCGTATGAACATTCACGAACTAATGCCTAAATTTCCGCCTTCGTGCTATATCAAGGAGCAGATATTGCTGGTCAATCCGAACGAGTTTCACCGACTTGAAGGTATCGACATTGACAGCAGCAGGGTATTCATTGTTGTGAGCGAAGGCTGTATTGACATAAATCTAAACGGAAAAAGATGCCACATAGAAAGTTGCTCGTGCATAGACAGCCTTGACACTGTGACCATACGAATAGAGAAATGTGAAAAAGATGCAAGGGCATGGTGCATGCTGGTTACATACACCTTTGCACGAAACTCGCTGAAAAACTTCAAGCCCGTGCCTATTGAGAAACTGCTGCAGACACAGGACATACCCATACACTCTTTCACAAAAGAAGCAATATCGCGAGTGGACACACAGCTAAGTTTTCTGGCTGATGCCATTGCCGCAAAGAATCACTATTATCATAACGAACTGGCTGCCGTGTTCTACAAAAGCATGTGTCTGGAACTGGGCAACGCAATAATGTCGAACGAAACAACCATTGACGACATGCAGCAGGGTTGCAGGCGCAGCGAGGCCGTGGCGCTCGACTTCACCAAGCTCGTGACAAAATATTTCACCAGGCAACATAACATAGACTTTTATGCCCAGGCCCTGAACATGTCGGCAAAGCATCTTACAAGAATAATAAAGAACACAATGGGCAGGACGCCTCATACGGTTATCTGCGACGAGATAACACACGAGGCAATGGCGCTGCTCGACGACGACAGAATGACCATAGGACTTATATCCGAAAAACTAGGTTTCTCGGATCAGGCGGCATTCTGCAAATTCTTCAAAAGGCAGGTGAGCATATCGCCTACTGAATACAGATTGAAAAACAAGAAGTCTGACTAATTGATAAAGCAAGGTGCGTATTTGTACACAAGCCCAATTCTGCCCATTAGACTCAGCGCTCAATACAACACGTTCCTTGCTTCATCAGAATAATTTATCAGCCCGTCTGAGATATAATGTTTCTGTCCGAATGCCAAGGCATCTCAAGCAATGATGCTCATGCCCGACACAGACACTCTAAAAGACATATCCTAGATTCACAAAAAAGTTACTGTTCTTCAGGCTGATATCATCTTCTGTCTTGTTGATGTTTTTCAGGCCAATTTCATAGCCGAAACCTACATAAGCGTTCTTGGCGGCAATAAGACCTACTCCCATATGCAGGCCGGTGTCATAACGCTCAAGCACTCCGTTGTCTCCGAATGTATCAAGATCATCCATTATTTCGCCAGATATGCCATATGCAAAGTATGGACCTACGTTTACCTGCAACTGGGTATTGCGGTTAAAGTCATATCTGTAAGAGAGCAACAAAGGCAGCTCTATATAGTTTGCGTCTATTCTGTTGTTCTCCCTACCCTTTCCTTTTACGCCCTTGGCTGTATATTGCAGTCCGGTCTTTACATAAAGGCTCCTTATTATCGGGATGTGTGCATAGGCTCCGGCATTATATTGCAAAGAATATTTCTCGTTTGTGATATCACCCGTAAGCTTCGACATGTTTAAGCCTAACTCTATGCTGAACCGCACGCCATGATCGGCTTTATTTGTTGATAATTGCGGAGGGCTTCCATCATTCTGCGACATCACTGACAGATGTGCAAAGAACGCAATAACAAGAATAAATATCGTCTTCTTCATTTTCGTATAGATTTATGTTTTACCTAAATTGATGCAAATCCATTTCAAGGCGTACCCGCCAGGCAGACATATAGACGGCTAAGGTGCATCGCTGTCACATAACAGCTACATGATATTATGCAAATGCAACAGGTCAGCAAGTTGCTGAATATACGGATAACCTTTGCGGGTATTTCATCGTAGTTCATATTCGCCTGTATTTAATCTCTGTAAAAAACGTTTAAGGTCATAAAAGGTTTCTCTTCATTCACTCATTGGCATACTGCCATCACCATAAGTTTACGGCTATAAAGATACGAAAAATATTCCAACTCCGATTAATCTGAGTTTCCGTTTTTACACTTTGCGCGATTTTATCATAATCGCTCACCATGATTCTGCCGGATTATCATTTTATATTGAGCAGACTATAGTTTGCCGTTTAAAGTCATAGCAGACTATATCAGAAAAAGAATGACGACAAGAATACTACAAGAACAAATAAGCGGATGAAGACATCGGTATACCTGTTGAATAGAGTCACAGTCTGTCTTGTACGCGATAAAGATTTAACCATGCAATATAAGACAATCTGCTGTCTGCCATGGAAGCGCTAAAAGCATAATCACCTGCGAACATCCACGATGCAAAAGGTGCTGAACGGCAACACAAAAGGTATGCTTTTACCCTATAAAACATGGCTTTTCACAAGCTGAAAGGGCACAAGTTATACAGAAGGACAGCGTGTGGAAAGTAAAAATTGTTTTATAAAAAACTCGTCACTCATCACATCTGCACCTAACTCAAAGAATATCAACACATTATGGTGTGACGAGTTGTATTAAGGAAACATCACAACGGCACAGCGGCATACCGGCGTGATGAGTTCACCCTGCAACTCATCACGCCATAAAATATTGTTGCACAAGGCTTTAGACAAGAATGTGACGAGTGACAAGTTTTTAATAAAAACTTTTTATTTCATTATATTAGTTACCTTTTCTAATTTTGGTTGACTTCTAACAGTCTTTTACCTGATTAAAGTTGACTCTGGCTAAACCTATAACTGTTATTGTTGTTGGCTCAATAATTGGAAAATAAACATAACAGCTTTTGCAAATCCAGCAATAACTGCACGGGGCGAAAATTAAATTATTGGCATGTTGGTCAAAATAAAATTACGGACCTGCCCCCTGCTTTTCTGATTCATCTGGAAATATAAGAAAGCGCGCTAACTGATATAATATTGCACACGCGCCATTGGTCCGGCATAGCCTCTTCATTATTGAGAAAATAATGATATAAAAAAAGCGCCTTTTCCCTCACGGGAAAAAGCGCTATTGTAGAGATATATTCGACGTTATTATTCTGCCTTAGCTTCTTCTGTAGCTGTTTCCTCTGCTGCAGTCTCAGTTGCAGGAGTTTCAGCAGCTTCAGCAGCCTTAGAGCGGCGGCTACGACGAGTCTTCTTGGCAGCCTTGGGAGCCTTAGCCATGTTCTCATCATAATCAACGAGCTCTATGAAGCACATTTCAGCAGCGTCACCTTGACGGAAGCCCAGCTTTATGATTCTGGTGTATCCACCCGGACGGTCAGCCACCTTAGTAGAAATCTCTTTGAACAGCTCTGTAACGGCATACTTGTTCTGCAGATAGCGGAAAACTACACGGCGAGATGTTGTTGTGTCATTCTTAGAACGTGTTATCAGAGGTTCTACATATTTTTTCAAGGCCTTAGCCTTAGCGAGAGTCGTAGTGATTCTTTTGTGCATTATCAGCGATACAGCCATGTTAGCAAGCATAGCCTTACGGTGAGATGCAGTACGACTCAGATGGTTGAATTTCTTATTATGTCTCATTTTTGTTTTTCTTTTGCGATAAATCGGCATGCCCGGCGCAGGTATCAGCCATGCGCCGGATTATGCACGGTTACTCTTTATCTAATTTGTACTTAGAAATATCGGTACCAAACGACAGATTCAGACTCTCGAGCAAATCATCAAGCTCTGAAAGCGATTTCTTACCGAAGTTGCGGAACTTGAGGAGGTCGGTCTTGTTGTACTGAACCAAATCGCCAAGAGTCTCAACATCAGCAGCCTTAAGACAATTAAGCGCACGAACAGAAAGATTCATGTCTATGAGCTTTGTCTTGAGCAGCTGGCGCATGTGGAGTATCTCTTCGTCGAATTCCTGATTACCGTCAACATCATTGTTCTCAAGAGTGATCTTCTCGTCAGAGAACAGCATGAAGTGGTAAATAAGAATCTTGGCAGCCTCCTTAAGAGCGTCCTTCGGGTGAATGGAACCGTCCGTCGTAACTTCAATAACCAGCTTGT
The DNA here is from genome assembly GCF_900625065.1 of Prevotella marseillensis. Lineage (NCBI taxonomy): Bacteria > Pseudomonadati > Bacteroidota > Bacteroidia > Bacteroidales > Prevotellaceae > Prevotella > Prevotella marseillensis. Next base: position 19,975 of record NZ_UYXY01000003.1, read on the forward strand.
CGTAGTCGGTCTTCTGTTCAACACGATACGGCTCAACTGAATATTTCACGTTACGGATCGGAGTGTAAATAGAATCGATTGGAATAACGTTGACGTCAGTGCAGAACTCACGGTTCTCGTCAGCAGGAACGTATCCGCGTCCTTTGTTTATAGTGAGATCAATCTGCATTGAAGCTTTGGCATCTAAATGACAAATCACCAAATCAGGGTTTAACACTTCAAATCCAGTCAGATACTTACCTATATCACCTGCTTTGAACTCTGTTGAATTCTCTACGGTGACACTAACTTTTTCGTTCTCGAATTCTTCTACTACTTGCTTGAATCTTACTTGTTTCAAATTCAAGATAATGTTGGTAACATCCTCCTTTACGCCAGGTACAGAGGAAAACTCATGCTCAACACCCGAAATACGGATTGTGTTGATAGCATAACCCTCAAGCGATGAAAGAAGAATGCGGCGCAATGAGTTACCGATGGTAACGCCAAAGCCTGGCTCCAAAGGACGAAATTCGAACTTGCCGAATTTGTCTGTCGCCTCCAACATTACAACTTTATCAGGTTTTTGAAATGCTAATATCGCCATTAATTTAATGATTTATTTAGAGTACAACTCAACGATTAACTGTTCCTTAATGTTCTCCGGTATGTCAGCACGCTCCGGCTTGTGCAGAAGCTTGCCGCTCTTTGTGTTTTCATCCCACTCCAACCAAGGATACTTGCTGTGATTGAAACCAGCCAAAGCTGCTTCAATAACCTCAAGAGACTTAGCCTTCTCACGAACACCTACTACCTGACCGGGAGCAACTGAATATGAAGGAATGTTAACTACCTTACCGTCAACAACAATATGCTTATGACTAACCAGCTGACGAGCTGCAGCACGTGTAGGAGCAATTCCAAGGCGGAACACTACGTTGTCAAGACGGCACTCAAGGCTCTGGAGCAATACCTCACCGGTAATACCGTCTGCCTTTGCTGCCTTCTCGAACAGATTACGGAACTGACGCTCAAGCACACCATAAGTGTATTTAGCTTTCTGCTTCTCTGCCAACATGACACCATACTCAGACATCTTTCTGCGACGATTATTGCCATGCTGTCCAGGAGGGAAGTTTCTCCTAGACAAAACTTTGTCAGCGCCGAAAATGGGTTCACCAAAACGACGCGCAATTTTTGATTTCGGACCTGTATATCTAGCCATAATAATTTAAAATACTTTGTTTTATTGTGCCATCCTGCACAACGCAGGATGGCGGATTTGTGTACTTGATTAAACTCTTCTTCTCTTTGGAGGACGGCAACCGTTGTGGGGTAACGGTGTTACGTCGATAATCTCTGTAACTTCGATTCCGGCACCGTGTACGGCACGGATAGCTGACTCACGGCCGTTACCCGGACCCTTAACATATGCCTTCACCTTACGGAGACCAAGGTCATAAGCTACTTTTGCACAATCCTCGGCAGCCATCTGAGCTGCATAAGGAGTATTCTTCTTTGAGCCGCGGAAACCCATCTTTCCGGCTGAAGACCATGAAATAATCTGGCCCTCGCTGTTAGCCAAAGATACAATGATATTGTTGAAAGAGCTATGAACGTGAAGCTGGCCCATAGCGTCAACCTTTACATTTCTTTTTCTAGATGTTGCTGTTTTCTTTGCCATAACTAATTATTATTTAGTAGCCTTTTTCTTATTAGCAACAGTCTTCTTCTTACCTTTACGGGTACGAGCATTATTCTTTGTACTCTGACCGCGAACCGGAAGACCGTTACGATGACGAATTCCACGATAGCAACCAATATCCATCAGTCGCTTGATATTCATTTGGATCTCTGAACGGAGATCACCTTCTACTTTGAATTCAGCGCCGATTATTTCACGGATCTTAGCTGCCTGATCGTCTGTCCAATCGCAGACCTTCAGGTCACGGCTTACGCCTGCTTTATCCAATATCTTTGCTGAACTACTTCGACCTATACCATAAATATAAGTCAATGCGATTTCGCCACGCTTATTCTGGGGCAAATCTACTCCAACAATTCTTATTGCCATTTTTGTTAATTAATTAAAAAATTTAATGTTTTAGCCCTGACGTAATTTGTACTTAGGGTTTTTCTTGTTAATAACGTACAGACGACCCTTACGACGAACGATTTTGCAATCGGGAGTACGTTTCTTTAATGATGCTCTTGTCTTCATATATCTCTATAAAATTATTTGTATCTGAATACGATTCTGCCCTTTGTCAAATCATAAGGACTCATCTCAACTTTTACTTTATCTCCGGGAAGAATCTTAATATAATGCATTCTCATCTTACCCGAAATGTGAGCCGTTATAGGACAGCCATTCTCCAACTCTACACGGAACATTGCATTTGACAATGCCTCTACGATTGTTCCGTCCTGCTCTATTGCGTCTTGTTTTGCCATATTTAAAATTAATTTCTTTCTAATCGTTCAACTTCCTCAAAAGAAGATAAAATTTCTGCCTTACCCCGATATATCGCTACTGTATGTTCAAAATGTGCAGCAGGTTTCCCGTCACATGTCTTTATCGTCCAACGGTCGGGCATCATGCAAAGGGATCTGTCGCCCATCGTTATCATCGGTTCTATCGCAATACACATGCCTGCTTTAAGCAATACTCCCGAACCACTAGTGCCATAGTTTGGTACAGATGGATCTTCGTGCATCTCGCGTCCTATACCATGTCCTGTCAGTTCTCTGACAACTCCATATCCTCGCGATTCGCAATGAGCCTGCACGGCATGACCGATATCACCAATATGTTTTCCGGCAACGGCATTCTCGATACCCAAATAAAGAGCCTCCTTGGTAGTCAGAAGCAACTGCTTCACTTCAGCCGAAACTTCACCTACACAAAAAGTATAACAAGAATCACCATTAAAACCGTTTAAAAGAGCACCACAGTCAACAGATATTATATCGCCGTCACGAAGCACAGTCTTGTTGTCTGGTATTCCGTGAACAACTACATCATTTACAGAAGTACAGATGCTTGCCGGAAAAGGTTGACCAAAAGGGTTAGGGTAATTTTTGAAGGTTGGTATTGCCCCATTGTCCCTGATGTAACTTTCTGCTATTTTATCCAACTGTAAAGTTGTAACACCGGGCTTGATATGCTTTGCTATCTCGCCCAAAGTGTTTCCAACTAACTGGTTGGCTTTTCGCATCAGTTCTATTTCATCTTCTGTCTTGAGAAATATCTTCATTCAGTAAGAAATACTCTAATATGCAGAAACGCCGCCATTACGGCCTCTAATTCGACCTGAATTGAGCAAGCCATCGTAATGTCTCATCATCAAATGACTTTCGATCTGCTGGAGTGTGTCTATAACAACACCTACGAGAATGAGGAGAGATGTTCCACCAAAGAACTGAGAGAAAGCATCCTGAACATTCAGCAATCCAGCAAGAGCAGGCATTACAGCGATAAACGCAATAAAGAGTGAACCGGGGAATGTTATACGAGACATAACTGTATCGATATAATCAGCGGTGTCTTTACCTGGCTTGATGCCGGGTATAAAGCCATTATTACGCTTCATGTCTTCAGCCATCTGTGTCGCGTTCAGAGTCAATGCTGTATAAAAATATGTGAAAGCAATTATAAGTGCTGCAAACACAATATTATACAACAAGCTTCTGTGATCCATCAAAGAACGGATAATGTAACCGCTCTGGTCTGTTGAATACTGAACGATTGCCAACGGAATGAACATCAATGCCTGAGCAAAGATAATAGGCATAACGTTAGCAGCGAAGAGCTTCAACGGAACATACTGGCGTGCACCACCGTACTGCTTGTTACCGACAATACGCTTAGCATACTGTACAGGTATTTTGCGAGTGCCCTGAACCAAGAGCAAAGATGCACAAACGACAGCATAAAGTATAAGTATCTCAACAATAAACATAACGAGACCACCGCCAGTGATTGCCGTAAAGCGAGAGCTGACCTCCTGTATAAATGCCTGCGGCAGACGGGCGATGATTCCTATCATAATAATCAATGAGATACCATTTCCAATGCCTTTATCCGTAATACGCTCACCGAGCCATAAAACGAACATACTACCTGCAGCAAGAATAATTGTTGCGGGTATCATGAACACTGACCAGTCAATGCCTGATGACAAAGCACCATAGGCCTGAATCTTCAGGTTCATCAAGTAAGAAGGAGCCTGGAACAAAAGAATTGCAACGGTAAGCACACGTGTATACCAATTGATCTTCTTACGTCCACTCTCACCCTCACGCTGCATCTTCTGGAAATACGGCACTACAACTGCAAGCAGCTGCATTACGATAGAAGCTGAGATGTAAGGCATTATTCCCAATGCAAAGATAGAAGCATTGGAGAAAGCACCACCGGAGAACATGTCAAGCAGCGACATAAGACCGCCACTTGTCTGCGACTGCAATTTCTGCAACATTGATGGATCAATTCCTGGCAAAACAACAAATGATCCAAAACGATAAATTGCAACAAATGCTATGGTGATGAGGATTCGCTGACGCAAATCCTCAATCTTCCAACAGTTCTTCAGTGTCTCAATAAACTTTTTCATTTACTTAGATTATTGTTGTGTTACCACCAACTGCCTTGATAGCCTCTTCAGCAGTCTTAGAGAAAGCATGAGCTTCCACTTCCAATTTTGCTTTCAATTCACCATTTCCGAGAATCTTAACCAACTCTTTACCATTGGTAAGACCAGCAGCCTTCAGTTCCTGAATGCCGATCTTTGTAAGATTCTTTGCCTCAGCAATCTCCTGAAGCGTAGAAAGGTTTACAGCAAAATACTCCTTATGGTTAATATTCTTGAATCCAGCCTTCGGTATACGACGCTGCAAAGGCATCTGACCACCTTCGAATCCAATCTTTCTCTTATAACCAGAACGTGCCTTAGCACCCTTGTGACCACGTGTAGACGTTCCACCAAGGCCAGAACCTGGTCCACGGCCGATACGGCGGCGTGAATGAGTAGAACCTGCAGCTGGTTTCAAATTATTTAGTTTCATAATCGTTTCTTTTTTAATGTGAGTTATTATTCAATAACGGTTACCAGATGGTGAACCTTCCTTATCATACCGCGAAGGGTAGGACTATCTTCACGCTCTACGACCTGAGATATTTTACGTAAACCAAGAGCCGCAAGTGTACGTTTCTGGTCTAGCGGAGCACCAATTTTACTTTTAATCTGCTTGATCTTTATTGTTGCCATATTATTATCTCCTATCCTCTAAATACTTTTTCCAAACTGATTCCACGTGTCTTGGCAATGGTATAAGCATCGCGCAACTGTGTCAGAGCCACGATAGTAGCCTTAACAAGGTTGTGAGGGTTAGAAGAGCCCTTTGACTTAGCAAGGACATCCTTAACACCAACACTCTCAAGCACAGCACGCATAGCACCACCGGCTACAAGACCAGTACCGGCTGCTGCAGGCTTCAAGAAAACCTGAGCTCCACCGAATGTTGCCTCAATCTCATGAGGTATTGTACCCTTAAGTACAGGAACCTTAACAAGATTCTTCTTTGCAGACTCAACACCTTTAGAAATTGCAGCGGTAACTTCTCCTGCCTTTCCAAGACCCCAACCGATTACTCCGTTGCCGTCACCAACTACAACAATAGCAGCAAATGTGAAGGTACGACCACCTTTTGTTACCTTAGTAACACGGTTAATAGCAACCAATCTGTCTTTTAATTCAACGTCACTATTTATTTTAACTTTGTTCATTGCCATAATCGATTAAAAATTAAGTCCACCTTTACGAGCTGCATCAGCAAGTTCCTTAACACGTCCATGGTAGAGGTATCCGTTACGGTCGAAAACAACCTTAGAGATTCCAGCCTCTACAGCCTTCTTTGCTATCAGTTCACCAACTTTGGCTGCCTGCTCACACTTTGGCATTGTCTCAAGGCCAAGTGAAGAAGCAGAAACAAGAGTTGTACCTGTTACATCATTGATAATCTGAACATATATCTGCTTGTTGCTGCGGAATACACTCATACGAGGACGTTCAGCTGTTCCGTTTACACTTTTGCGAATTCTGAACTTTATCTTTATTCGTCTTTCTATTTTCTTTGTTGTCATGATCGTAAAATATTAAAGTTACTTAGCAGCAGCAGTCTTACCAGACTTTCTGCGGATGACTTCGCCTTTGAACAATATACCTTTTCCTTTATAAGGCTCAGGCATACGGAACGAACGTATCTTGGCGCAAATAAGTCCGAGCAATTCCTTATCGCAAGATTCCAAAATAATAACAGGGTTCTGATTTCTTTCAGACTTTGTCTCAACCTTAACTTCCTTAGGCAACTGGATGAAAATCGGGTGTGTATATCCTAAAGCGAATTCGATGATGTTTCCCTGATTAGAAACACGATAGCCCACACCGACAAGCTCAAGCTCCTTCTTATAGCCTTCGCTTACGCCAACAACCATGTTGTTGACCAAAGCACGATAAAGGCCATGGAATGCCTGCTTCTGCTTGTAGTTTACAGGACTATTCTCATCAATTTCAAATATTACATGATTATCTTCAATCTTAACTTTGATAGAAGAGTCTACCTTCTGAGAAAGTTCTCCCTTGGGACCTTTTACATTAACTACGCCATTGTTGAGAGTTACTGTAACGCCTGAAGGAATGCTGATAGGCAATTTTCCAATTCTTGACATAATCTAATTTCCTCCATTAATAAACGTAGCAAAGAACCTCACCACCGATCTTAAGGTCAGCAGCCTCTTTGTTTGTCATTACACCTTTGGATGTAGATAAAATAGCAATACCTAATCCGTTAATAACTCTCGGCATGTCCTTGTATCCAGTATACTTACGCAAACCTGGAGTAGACACTCTCTTCAAACACTTGATTGCGTTTGTCTTGGTTGCAGGGTCATACTTCAATGCAACCTTAATTGTACCCTGAGGTCCATCCTCAATGAACTTGTAGTTAAGGATGTAACCTTTCTCGAAGAGGATCTTTGTAATCTCTTTCTTCAAGTTTGAAGCTGGTACTTCAACAACACGGTGATGAGCCATGATTGCGTTTCTCAACCTCGTCAGATAATCTGCTATTGGATCTGTCATAAAATAATTGTTTAATTAATCGGGACTGCCCCGACAATATTAAATAAAAAAACTAAATCTCCTAAATTACCAGCTTGCCTTCTTTACTCCGGGGATAAGACCGGCAGAAGCCATCTCACGGAACTGAATACGAGAAAGGCCAAACTGACGGATGTAACCCTTTGGACGACCTGTAATCTTGCAACGGTTGTGCAGACGGATAGGATTAGCATTGCGGGGAATGCTCTGCAACTTTCTTGCAGCCTCATAAGCCTCTGCAGGATCGTCTGTTGTAGCTATATTTTTTTTCAAAGCCGCACGTTTTTCAGCATAACGGGCAACGAGTTTAGCACGTTTAACCTCGCGGGCTTTCATTGATTCTTTTGCCATATCTATTAATCGTTTTTAGCGTTTTTGAAAGGTAGACCAAATGCTTTGAGAAGAGCATAACCTTCCTCGTCTGTCTTGGCAGTTGTTACGAAGGTGATGTTCATACCCTGAATACGATCGATTGAATCGATGTTGATTTCAGGGAAGATAATCTGCTCCTGAATACCAAGTGTATAGTTTCCGCGACCGTCGAATTTGCTCTCAATACCCTTGAAGTCACGGATACGTGGCAATGCAATACGTATGAGTCTCTCGAGGAATTCATACATACGCTCGCGACGAAGAGTTACCATAACGCCGATAGGCATCTTCTTACGGAGTTTGAAGTTTGCGATATCCTTCTTTGAATATGTAGCAACTGCTTTCTGACCCGTAATTGTAGAAATCTCGTTGATAGCAACCTCGATGATCTTTCTATCCTGAGTTGCATCTCCAAGACCCTGGTTAACTACAATCTTCTTCAGGACAGGAATCTGCATCTTAGAAGAATAGTTAAACTGTTTCTGCAGTGCAGGAGCGATGCTCTCTGCATATACCTTCTTTAATTCAGCTGTATTCATTATTTGATTTCCTCCCCTGATTTTTTAGCAATACGGATCTTCTTACCGTCTTCTGTCTTCTTAATTGAAATACGTGTAGCCTTGCCGCTCTTGGGGTCAATCAGACTCAGATTTGAGATATGTATCGGAGCCTCCTGCTTAACGATTCCTCCCTGAGGATTCTTAGCACTCGGTTTTGTGCTCTTAGACACGATGTTGATACCCTCAACAATGGCACGCTGTTTTTCAACTAAAACTTTAAGCACCTTGCCAGTCTTGCCTTTGTCCTCACCGGCCAAGACAATAACTGTATCGTTTTTCTTTATATGTAACTTATTCATTACTTTTTCCTTTTTATGTTAAAGAACCTCAGGTGCCAAAGAAACGACTTTCATATTAACTGCACGGAGTTCGCGAGCTACAGGGCCGAAGATACGGCTGCCACGAAGTTCACCAGCATTGTTCAGCAAAACACAAGCATTGTCGTCGAAACGGATATATGAGCCGTCAGCACGACGTATTTCTTTCTTTGTGCGAACAACCAAAGCCTTTGATACTGCACCCTTTTTCATATCACTTGACGGGATAACGTTCTTGACAGCAACGACAATAACGTCACCAACACTTGCATAACGGCGGCGTGTTCCACCCAAAACACGGATGCAAAGGGCCTCACGAGCTCCGCTGTTATCACATACAGTAAGTCTTGATTCTGCTTGTATCATAATTACTTAGCTTTTTCAATTATTTGAACTAATCTCCATCTCTTTGTCTTACTCAAAGGACGTGTCTCCATAATGAGCACTGTATCACCTACATTTGCCTCATTATTCTCATCATGTGCATGGTATTTCTTTGTCTTCTGAACAAACTTACCATATATCGGGTGCATCTCCTTGAACTTAGACGCAATAACAATGGTTTTATCCATCTTGTTGCTGATAACGACACCCGTTCTTGTTTTTCTTAAATTTCTTGTTTCCATCTGGACCATTGTTATTTATTAAGTTCTCTCTGATGAAGTTCTGTTTTCATACGTGCTATATCACGACGAGTAGCCTTAATTTGAGATGGATTCTCCAGCGGTGTGATTGCATGATTCAACTTCATTTGGTTATATTTAGCAATCTCGGCCTCTAATCTCTCTGCCAAGTCTTTGGTTTCGAGTTCTCTGACTTCTTTAATCTTCATAATTAAGCATTTTTATCGTAATCACGTCTAACAACAAATTTTGTCTTTACAGGCAATTTCTGTGCTGCAAGGCGCAATGCTTCCTTAGCAACATCAAAAGAAACACCTTCAACTTCAAAGAGGATACGTCCCGGAGTAACAGGAGCAACCCATCCTGCGGGATCTCCCTTACCTTTACCCATACGTACGTCAGCAGGCTTACGTGTAATAGGTTTATCCGGGAATATGCGGATCCAGACCTGACCCTCACGCTGCATATAACGATTGACAGCAACACGCGCTGCCTCTATCTGGCGGCTATCCAACCATTTTGCTTCAAGAGTCTTGATGCCGAATGATCCGAAAGCCAGTTGTGTACCTCTGTGGGCGTTGCCTTTTCTGCCGCGGCCGTCTTGAGGTCTTCTATATTTTACTCTTTTTGGCTGTAACATGATAGCTTGTTTCTTTAACGGTTATTGTTTCTCTTACGATTAACTCTTGTCTTGCCGTTTGAACGTCCGCTCTGCTTTTCCTGAGCAAAGTTAGGAGAGAGGTCACGCTTACCATAAACCTCACCACGGCAAATCCAAACCTTAATACCTAACAGACCAACCTTTGTGAGGGCCTCTGCCTGACAATAGTCGATATCTGCACGGAATGTATGCAAAGGAGTACGACCTTCTTTATACATTTCCTTACGTGCCATTTCAGCACCGTTCAGACGACCAGTAATCTGCACTTTGATTCCCTCAGCTCCAGCACGCATCGTGTTAGCTACAGCCATCTTAATTGCACGACGATAAGCAATCTTACCCTCAACCTGGCGTGCAATGTTATTAGCTACAATAGACGCATCGAGCTCCGGCTTCTTTACCTCGAAAATATTGATCTGAATCTCCTTATCGTAGAGTTTCTTCAACTCTTCCTTCAACTTGTCAACATCTTGTCCGCCTTTACCAATGACGATACCCGGACGGGCAGTGCAAATAGTTATGGTAACAAGTTTCAATGTACGCTCGATAACAATGCGAGATACACTTGCTTTTGCAAGACGCTCGTTAAGGTATTTACGGATTTTCATATCCTCAACGAGGTTGTCACCAAATTTCTTTCCACCGAACCAATTTGAATCCCAACCCCTGATAATACCGAGACGGTTGCTTATTGGATTAACTTTCTGTCCCATTCTATTAATTATTTTTCGTCATTAGTTTTAGCATCAACAAACAGAGTAACATGGTTGCTACGCTTACGGATTCTATAGCCACGACCCTGGGGTGCCGGTCTCATACGCTTCATTGTAACGCCTTCGTCAACGAATACTTTTGATACATAAAGCTCACCGTCTTCAGCCTTGCGGTCATTTTTTGTTTCCCAGTTAGCGATAGCAGAACGAAGTAACTTCTCTACATCTGCAGCAGCAGCTTTCTTAGAGAACCTCAGAACGCCGAGCGCACGGTTAACTTCCATTCCGCGGATCATGTCAACGACATAACGCATTTTACGCGGAGAAGAAGGTACGCCTCTGAGCTTTGCGAAATACATTGTTTTAAGGGCTTCTTTTCTTTTTTCAGCCGCTATTTTTTTTCTTGCTCCCATTATCTTATTATTTTATTTTCAATGGTTAGCCTGTTTACTTCTTGTTACCGGCATGGCCACCAAATCTACGTGTAGGTGAGAATTCACCAAGCTTGTGACCTACCATATTCTCGGTAATATAAACAGGGATAAATTTGTTTCCGTTATGAACTGCAACAGTGTGACCCACGAAATCAGGAGAAATCACTGAAGCTCTAGCCCAAGTCTTAACGACACTCTTCTTGCCGCTTTCGTTCATGGCAAGAATTTTCTTCTCGAGCGATACGTTAATGTATGGACCTTTTTTTAATGAACGACTCATAATTTACTCTAGTTAACTTGATTATTTATTAGCTCTTTCAATAATATACTTGTTAGAAAGCTTCTTCGGAGCTCTTGTCTTGAGACCCTTAGCATACAAGCCCTTACGTGAACGTGGATGACCTCCAGACTGACGTCCTTCACCACCACCCATCGGGTGATCATGCGGGTTCATAACAACACCACGGTTGTGAGGACGACGACCCAACCAGCGTGAACGTCCAGCCTTACCAGACTGTTCAAGAGCGTGGTCTGAGTTACCTACGCTACCAATAGTAGCCTTACATGCGCTAAGAATTTTACGAGTCTCACCTGAAGGGAGCTTAATAACACAATAACTGCCTTCACGAGAAGTCAACTGAGCAAAATTACCAGCCGAGCGAACGAGCAGTGCACCCTGACCCGGACGTAACTCAATGTTGTGAATTACAGTACCTACGGGGATGTTAGCCAAAGGAAGCGTATTACCAATCTCAGGCGCTGCGTCCTTTCCTGACATCAGAGTTGCACCTACCTGCAGTCCGTTAGGAGCAATAATGTAACGTTTTTCACCATCAGCATAATACAACAATGCAATACGAGCCGAACGGTTCGGATCGTATTCAATTGTCTTAACTACAGCTGGAACACCATCTTTCTCACGCTTGAAGTCGATCAAACGGTATTTTCTCTTATGACCGCCGCCCATATAGCGTACAGTCATCTTACCTGTATTGTTTCGACCACCGGTAGAACGTTTACCGTAAACGAGAGACTTCTCTGGTACGGATGCAGTAATCTCCTCGAACGTACCAATAATCTTGTGTCTTTGACCCGGAGTTACCGGTTTAAATTTACGTACTGCCATTTTTTATTTAAATATTGCTGTAAAAATCAATTGTTTCGCCTTCTTTAAGAGTAACGATTGCTTTTTTGAACGCGTTCTTCTGTCCCTTAATCAAACCGGCCTTTGTATAGCGGCTCAAGCGCTTTCCGGCATAGCGGGCAGTGTTCACGTCAACTACTGTAACATTATACAGACTCTCGACTTCTTTCTTAATTTGGAGTTTGTCAGCCTCTGGACGAACAACGAAGCCGTAGCGGTTAGGCTGCTTGTCTGTAATCTTGGTCATCTTCTCAGTGACCAATGGTTTTATTATAAATGCCATATTATCTTTCTCCTTTATTTATTTAAGATTTCATCGATAGTCTTCAACGAATTTTCTGTCATGACAAGAACATCAGCATTCAAAACTTTGTAAGAATTGATTGTTGATGCGAGCATAACTTCTGTGCCCTGCAAATTACGAGCTGACAAATATACGTTTTTATTTACTTCCGGCAAAACCAAAAGCAACTTCTTGCCGTCAACTTTAAGATTTTTAGTAATATTTACAAAATCTTTAGTCTTCGGGGCGTCAAAATTGAAATCTTCTACTACTACTATTGCATTCTCCTGAGCCTTGTAAGACAGAGCGCTCTTACGAGCCAAAGCCTTAACTTTGAGGTTCAGTTTGAAGCTGTAGTCACGTGGCTTAGGACCAAATACGCGACCACCACCTACGAGCACCGGAGAATTGATGTCACCGCGACGAGCGCCACCGCCACCCTTCTGACGGCCAAGCTTGCGGGTTGAACCTGCATGCTCACTTCTTTCTTTAGCCTTAGCTGTTCCCTGACGCTGTGCAGCCATATAGCGCTTAACGTCGAGATAAAGAACGTGGTCGTTGGGTTCAATTCCGAAGATAGATTCGTTTAACGTAACCTTTCTTCCAGTGTTTTCACCTTTGATATTTAATACGTTAATTTCCATTATTTCTGAATTAAAACGGTTGAACCTTTGCAACCAGCAACACTACCCTTCACCAAGATGAGGTTATGCTCCGGTATTACTTTTAACACTTTGAGGTTTTGAGTTGTAACTCTGTCACCACCCATCTGTCCGGCCATGCGCATTCCTTTGAACACTTTAGCAGGATAAGAACAAGCACCGATTGATCCCGGCTTGCGTGCGCGGTCGTCCTGACCGTGTGTGCTCTGTCCTACACCACCGAATCCGTGACGCTTCATTACACCCTGGAAACCTTTACCTTTTGATGTACCAACAACGTCAACAAAGTTTGCGTCGTTGAAAATTTCAACCGTGATAACGTCTCCGAGGTTATATTCCTCATCAAACTTGAACTCGGCCAAGTGTCTCTTAGGTGTTGTACCAGCCTTTTTGAAAGTTCCCATAAGAGGTTTAGAGGTGTTCTTTTCCTTAGCCTCACCAAAGCCTAACTGAACAGCTTTGTAACCATCTTTTTCAACAGTCTTTACCTGAGTAACAACACAAGGACCAGCTTCGATAACAGTGCACGGTACATTCTTACCGTCGGCACTGAAAACGGATGTCATTCCGATTTTTCTTCCTATTAATCCTGGCATTTCAATTGATATTAAAAATTAAACTATACTTTGATTTCTACTTCAACACCGCTGGGCAATTCGAGCTTCATCAGAGCGTCAACGGTCTTAGCTGTTGAGCTGTAGATGTCAATAAGACGCTTGTAATCGCTGAGCTGGAACTGCTCACGTGATTTCTTGTTTACGAATGTGCTTCGGTTAACTGTGAAAATACGCTTGTGAGTAGGCAATGGAATAGGACCGCTTACGATAGCGCCTGTAGCCTTCACAGCCTTTACAATTTTCTCTGCTGACTTGTCTACCAATTTGTGGTCATAAGACTTCAGCTTAATTCTAATTTTCTGACTCATTATTTTATCTTATTAATATTGATATTAATTTCAAAGAAGAGAAGAGGTACGCCTGTTAAGAGTCATTCGCTAACAAGACGCCTCATTCTCTTTTGTATTTTTAATCAGCTTAGTGATTATACGAGATCTGTACGTCCCTTTATTTCCTCAAGCACAGCCTTAGCAATTGTGCTTGACAGAGGAGCATGGTGATCATACTCCATTGAGCTTGTAGCACGACCAGAAGTAATTGTACGAAGAGCTGTTACATAACCGAACATCTCTGCCAGCGGAACCATAGCTCTGATGATACGTGCACCGCTACGAGTCTCATCCATACCTTCAACCTGACCACGACGCTTGTTCAAGTCACCGATAACGTCACCCATATTCTCTTCAGGTGTTACAACCTCGAGCTTCATGATAGGCTCCATCAGAACCGGACCTGCCTTAACGCAAGCGTTCTTGTAAGCGTTGATAGCTGCAACCTCGAATGACAACTGGTCAGAGTCTACCGGGTGGAAAGAACCATCGATAAGAGTAACCTTCAGGCTGTCCATAGGATAACCGCCAAGTACACCATTCTTCATTGCAGACTCGAAACCTTTCTGTACTGAAGGAATGAATTCCTTAGGAATGTTACCACCCTTAACTTCATTGATGAACTGCAGACCGCCCTGCTTGTAATCCTCGTCTACCGGACCAACATTAACGATGATATCAGCGAACTTACCGCGACCACCACTCTGCTTCTTGTAAACCTCACGCAGGTTAACAGTCTTGGTGATAGCCTCTTTGTAGTTAACCTGAGGCTTACCCTGATTACATTCAACCTTGAACTCTCTCTTCAGACGGTCAAGGATGATGTCGAGGTGAAGCTCACCCATACCAGAGATAACTGTCTGACCGCTCTGCTCGTCTGTATGAACAGTGAAGGTCGGGTCTTCCTCAGCAAGCTTAGCGAGACCGATACCGAGCTTATCAACGTCAGCCTGGCTCTTCGGCTCAACAGCGATACCAATAACAGGATCAGGGAATGTCATAGACTCGAGTACGATAGGATGTGCCTCATCGCAAAGAGTATCACCTGTACGGATATCCTTGAAACCAACACCAGCACCGATATCACCGGCATCGATAGCGTCCATAGGAACCTGCTTGTTTGAGTTCATCTGGAACAGACGGCTTACGCGCTCCTTCTTGCCTGAACGTGTGTTGTAAACATAAGAACCAGCCTCAACCTTACCAGAGTAAACACGGAAGAATACGAGACGGCCAACATACGGGTCAGTAGCAATCTTGAACGCAAGAGCTGAAGTAGGCGCATCCTCAGACGGTTTACGGTCTTCTTCCTCACCTGTTGTCGGGTTTGTACCAACGATGTTAGGAGTATCAACAGGAGAAGGCAGGAATGCACATACATAGTCGAGCAGGGTCTGAACACCCTTATTCTTGAATGAAGAACCACAGATAACAGGAGTACATTCCATAGCCAGAGTACCCTTACGGATAGCAGCAATGATTTCCTCTTCTGTTATTGAGTTAGGATCCTCAAAATATTTTTCCATCAAAGACTCATCGAACTCAGCTGCGCTTTCAAGGAGTTTTCCTCTCCACTCTTCAGCTTCGTCCTTAAGGTCAGCAGGAATCTCAGCAACTTCAAATTCAGCACCCATAGTCTCATCGTGCCAAAGGATAGCCTTCATCTTGATAAGATCTACGATACCTTTGAAAGTCTCCTCACTTCCGATAGGAACAACGAGAGAAACAGGATTAGCACCAAGCACTTCCTTCATCTGACGCAGGACGTCAAAATAGTCAGCACCTGAACGGTCCATCTTGTTTACATAGCCGAGACGGGGAACATTATATTTGTCAGCCTGGCGCCATACAGTTTCAGACTGAGGCTGTACACCGCCTACAGCGCAATATGTAGCAACAGCTCCGTCGAGAACACGCAGAGAACGCTCAACCTCAGCAGTGAAGTCAACGTGTCCCGGAGTGTCAATCAGGTTAATCTTGAACTGCTTGTTGTCATAGTGCCAGTAGCAAGTGGTGGCAGCAGATGTGATAGTAATACCACGCTCCTGCTCCTGAGCCATCCAGTCCATTGTAGCAGCACCATCGTGAACCTCACCAATCTTATGAGTTTTACCTGTATAGAAAAGGATACGCTCAGAAGTTGTTGTCTTACCGGCATCGATGTGAGCCATAATACCGATATTACGGGTCAAATGTAAATCTTGCTTTGCCATGATTCTTTTTACCTGTCTGTATTATTAAAATCTGAAGTGAGCGAATGCACGGTTAGCCTCAGCCATGCGGTGCATATCTTCCTTACGCTTGAATGCGCCACCCTGATTGTTATAAGCATCCATGATTTCAGCAGCGAGCTTGTCGGCCATTGTCTTACCGCCGCGCTTGCGTGCATAGTTAATCATATTCTTCATAGAGATGCTCTCCTTACGGTCAGGACGGATTTCTGTAGGAACCTGGAATGTAGCACCACCGATACGGCGGCTCTTAACCTCAACCTGAGGAGTAATATTGTCGAGGGCTGCCTTCCATATTTCAAGAGCAGACTTTTCCTCGCTAGCCATTTTCTCTTTTACTGTGTCTAATGCTTTGTAGAAAATCTCATAAGAAGTATTTTTCTTTCCATCATACATCAGATGGTTAACGAATTTTGAGACTTTCTGGTCATTGTAAACGGGATCCGGAAGGACCACGCGCTTCTTTGGTTTTGCTTTTCTCATTTCTTTGTTTTGAAATTAATTCTGCATGGGGCTGTTCTCTTGTTCTTCAGCGTTCTCACCAGAACTGCTTACTCAACCTTTATAACAATTCTCCAGCAAAACGTTAATAAAATGTCAATTATGTCCTAAAAACTGGCTTTTAACGATTATTTCTTAGCCTTAGGACGCTTTGCGCCATACTTAGAACGACGCTGTGTACGGTTTGCTACACCAGCTGTATCAAGAGTACCACGAACGATGTGATAACGTACACCAGGAAGGTCCTTTACACGACCGCCACGTACGAGTACGATAGAGTGCTCCTGAAGGTTGTGTCCCTCTCCCGGTATGTAAGAGTTAACTTCCTTCTGGTTTGTCAAACGAACACGGGCAACTTTACGCATTGCCGAATTAGGTTTCTTAGGGGTTGTTGTGTAAACACGAACACAAACACCACGACGCTGAGGACATGAATCCAAAGCCGGTGATTTGCTCTTGTCAACAAGCGCCTTTCTACCTTTTCTTACCAATTGTTGAATTGTAGGCATTGTTGTTAAATTTTTAGTTATATATTTTGTTTTGTTATTTTCTTATGTAATACGGCCAATAGAACATAGACCGATTTGGGCTGCAAAGGTAAGAATAATTCTTTAAATTACATAATTATAAAGAATCCAAAAAGCCTATATCGGCATAAAATTTGCACAATATAGACTTTATTAAAATAAATTAACTACAATATGCTTATTTAAATGCACTTGTAGACACTTATCAATTCTTCTAAGATGAAAAATTAGGCTTCACCCTTATTAATGTGGAAAGGTGCAATAGTGCCTTTTTCCTGCTGCGGAATCTTTATCTGACCGAAAGCATTCTCATATCTTACGATATTGTCCTGAAGAGCCATAAGCAGACGCTTTGCATGCTCAGGAGCAAGAATCACACGTGACTTAACTGTTGCCTTGGGTACACCGGGAAGGATGCGGGCAAAGTCGAGCACGAAATCAGAACTAGAGTGTGTTATAATAGCAAAGTTTGCGTATTGTCCCTGTGATACATCTGCGGGCAGATCTACTTGAAACTGACCCTGATTGTTATTTTTGTTTTCCATTTCTTTGTATTATTATATTAATGTATAAAGTTTCATATCTCTGTTTCTCGGCATACAGCTCATCACCAGTAGCCATCAGTCAGCATCTTCCGCCTGAATTTTAAGACAGCATCTACAGCCGCCTATTTAACCGGATTAAATTTTTAGAATACCGGCATACGTTATTCAAAGCATTGCAGCCACAAGCATGCAGCCTTACTTATGCTCAGCACGGAGCCTGATAGAAAGTAATGCAAAGATAAACCTTTTTGGCAGAAAAACAAGCAATAACAGATATATTTTTGGTAACAAAAACATTAAAATAAATATTCTGCGCAACAAAGTCATAAATTTTCAACATACCACATGGCATACATAAAGCCAGCACCGGCCCAAAATCACATTCATGAACGGTATAAACGATTAAGGAAGGAGACTGCAAACACAACACGAAAAAGACATTAGCTAAAGATCAAGAATGTGCATTAAGCGTTAAATAAATCACGACTAGACAGCGCCATTTTAACCTAACGCCCGACGTCCGTCTACATATAATAAAACACAACTGCCAGTCATCGCGCCCACAACAGAAAGACAACATCAGCAATATGACGTCGCACAAAACAGCATTTGCCTCTGCCCCGCTACACCTTTTCTACCTGGGCCTGCTTAAGAAAGGCTGATGGCGACATGCCGGTAACTAGTCTGAAAGCCCGGTTGAAACTTGATGCACTGCGGTATCCCAGACTTTCATATATTCCCTGAATAGTGATGTTGCCATAACGCTCCGTGTCGCCCAGTCTGATACATGCCTCACGCACACGGCACTCATTAAGGATAGTCTTAAAGTTTTTACCATAAAAACTGTTTATCACCCACGATACATATTTCATATTAGAGCCTACCAACTGCGATAAGGTGCCCAAACTGAATTCGGGTTCTGATATAACTGCAACATCATTAAATGCCTGTTCTATTTTCTCATATAAAGCTTCGGCCTGCTCACGACTCATAAGGCACTGCTCTTCAACAGCAGAATCTGTTTCTGATAGTTGTACATGTGCAGCAGCCTCTACAGTCAACAACACCGACTCTACGGGCATACAATCACCAGGAAGCATGTAACAGTCGGAAGCAGTAGCCTTTTCAGGCAAAGCGCCCTTAGTTTTTGCCTGTCTGCGGTAAGCATACCACACCGCACCAGACACAGCAAACATAACAACAACAAGAAGAATAAGCAGGAGCATCGCATCCGACTGCCGTGTAACTATACCGTTCAGCATCGTTATACGCTCGCCGGCCACACTGTCGCGATAAACGTCCAGACGGTTGCGCACCATATAGAAACGTTTAGGATTAAATACAGAATCAGTAAGAGCCAGCGCCTTAGAATGATACAAGGCATATTGGTCAGCCTGTCCAAGTCCCTTGCAGGCTCCTGCCATAATATTATACGCATTAATCTTTAGGTCGTCGTCGCCAAGTCTTCCCGACAGGCTCATGCACATCTCGCCATATTTGCGTGCCTCAGAATACCGGCCAAGCCTGACAAGCACATTGCCAATCTCGCTATACTGAATAAGTGAATACAACTCAGCCATGCCGCGTCTCTTAGCCATGTCCAACAGTCTGTGATGCATCTGCAAGGCCTCATTGAATCTCCCTCCGGCCTGCATGATGCGTGCCTTATTATAAAGAAGATAATAGTCGTTCTCGTCCCGGTCATTCATAGCGACCTTCTCTTCAAGGGCATAATATTTCTCCGCACTCTTAACATCGCCCAACCGGCAGCACGTACTTACAATGTTTGAAAGGAAGCGGGCATTCATATTCTCATTGTTGCACATCCGGGCAACCTCGTATCCCTCAAGCAGATAAGCCAGACTGCTGCTGTAGTCGTTGAAGCAATTGTATATGTTGCTTATATATCCAGTGCATATCATGAGCGACAGACTGTCCTTCTCGTCGCGTGCAACCTTCAGGCCAGTTATGAATCCTTCGAGAGCATCAAAATATTCGCCTGAATAATAATCCTTCTGCGCCGCCTCTGTAATCTCTGCAGCACGGCTGTTTCCGGCAGCAAGGCTACCGGAACAAGGAATAATCAGCAGCAAGGCAGCTGCAATGACGGCGATAATATTCATAACTGAGACTTTTTGTATCGGCAAATATAAGAATTATAATCAAAATCCGGGCATACGCAGGCAAATTTAAAGCATTTCTTTTGTTATTTCATGAAATAGCAAACATTTGGAGCATCCGGCTATTGCACAAAAACATTATTAGGCGTATATTTGCGAAAGACCTCTACGTCAGCCACTATATATGAAACAAGTATTACTTTTGTTTTTAGATAACTTTATTATGTATAACCCTTAAAACCATCTGTCATGAAAAAAAGAATAATACTCCTTACTGCAGTAATAATATTCATAGCGGGCATGACACGCGCCCAATGGACAACCGACTTAGGCAAGAACACTCAGATTACGCCGACAGGACTGGCCTTTGACGAAAACGAAGTGGCCACGAACAAGGACGGAGTAACCTATGTCTTCTTCATCACAAACATGAACGGAACCCTGGGCATGCGCCTGCAAATAATAGATAAAGACGGCAACAAGGTTATGGAGAGGGGCGGAAAAATAATCTCACAGGAAGCCAACAAAGTGTGGTCGGCCTACAACCAGCATCTGGCTCTCGACAAAGACGGACAGGCGTTTGTCGGCGTGCAGGACTTCAGAACTGCTCCTGACAGCAAGCTAAATACATACACCATATATAAATATGCGCCAGACGGCCGGCAGCTATGGGACGGAACCGTGCTCAACAGCGGCAAGGGTTTTGCCACACAGGTCGGACTAAGCATGTGTGCGCTCGACGACGGCGGATGCATATGCGCCTACATGTATCGCGACGACAACGCACAAAAAGACTGCATAGCCATTGAAAGACTCGACAAGGACGGCAACTCTATATGGCAGAAAACAGCCGTGGAGACTACCTACAAGAGCCCCCCCTACCCCTTTGTGACAAAAAGCGACGGCGACAACGCCCTTCTTACCTATATATATGAGAGCAGTTCGCTGAAGACCAAGCTCATTGACGGCAACGGGGAAAGCCTTACGGAAGAGGACGAGACGGTGTTCAACGGCGGACTGGCATCGCCTAAGCCATGGGAAGTGCTAAAGATTGTGCCCGGACCCGACAACGGAGCACTGATAACATGCATGGACGCAAATTTCAACAGTGCGTTTGTCTATGTCAGGAGTAACGGAAAAACGGCTTTCGACGGCAAGCCCGGAGGCATAATCCTCAACGACGGCAACTATGGCGGAGCACAGCCAGCCGTGGCATACATCAGCAGCGACAACACCTTCGCTTGCGCATACCAGCAGTTTGACAAAAACAACTCAAACACTCAGGGACTCTACATGAAAAGATACACCACCGACGGACAGGCACTGCCGGAAGGCAACATAGAGGTGGCCGCCATGCAGAACGGCGACATGTACTCGTTCTACAGCGTGCAGGACGACGGCAACGGCAACGCTGCCCTGTTCTATCAGAAACTCGACGGCGCAACAAAGGCGGTGAACTCACTGCTCGACATATATGATGCCGGCGGCAAGAAGACCTGCGGAACAATTCAGTTTACAGAGACTCCGACAAAGAAAGTCAACCTGAAATCATCGGCCATGATAAACGGAGAATACTTCCTGACAAGCTGGGACGAGGAGCGCAACGGCACCACCTCAATATTCATGCAGAAGGTTACACCCGAAACTGGCACCGGCATAGACGCAGCCACGACCGACGAAGACGGCAGCCCTGTCAGCGAAGAGATATTCAGCATAACGGGAAGCAAGGTGAGCAAGGCCGGCAGAGGCGTAAACATAATACGCACCACACTAAGCAACGGAAAGACAACCGCCAGAAAGGTTGTCGTGAGATAAACGAGAACAAGAATAAAATTGTATGACCCTAAAAACGATTTAACCATGAAAAGAGCTTTACTACTTACAGTCTGCATGGCAGCAATCGCGGCCATATCACAGGCGCAACAGACCACAGTGAATGTTGAGACGGCAGGCACTCTGTCGGAACAGATAGGCAACGACAAATACACCATCACATCGCTCAAGATAACCGGAAACCTGAACGGCACTGACTTCATACTGCTGCGCGACATGGCAGGCATCGACCTCGACAACGTGCCCACTGAAGGCAAGTTGGCAACGCTCGACCTGAGCGAGGCTAAGGTTGTGGCAGGAGGCGAAGCCTACTACACCGACTATGTGAACAACAAGGAATTTTATACCAGCGACAACGAGATGGGCAACTGCATATTCTACAGCTGCGACAAGCTGGAAAGCCTTAGCCTTCCGGCAGGAACAACGGTTGTGGGCGACAGCGCATTCATGAGATGCACCGCCCTGAGCGAGATAACACTGCCCGACGGTCTGAAAGAGATACGCAGCTACGCCTTTTCAGAGACGCAGATTGCATCGTTCAGCTTTGTCAACGGCATCATGCCGGCCAAAGGAATGTTCAGAAACTGCGGCAAGCTGACTTCGGTAACTCTTCCTGAAGAATGCGAGGAGATACCGGCAAACGCCTTCTCGGGCACGGCAATAACAGAAATAACGCTGCCGAAAAATCTCGTAAAAATAGGCAAAGAGGCATTCAGCAGCTGCATGCTGACCAGCCTCGAATGTCCGGCAACGCTGGAAGAGATAGACGAGTCGACGTTCTTTATGTGCAGCAGTCTTGCATCAGTCAGTCTGAACGACGGCCTGCAGAGCATAGAGGGTTCGGCATTCTCTTACTGCGACAAGCTCGAAACCATAGAGATACCTAACTCTGTTACCGAGCTGGAGGGATGCTTCTCCAACTGCACGGCACTAAAATCTGCAGTTCTGCCCGAAGGTCTGACAGCCATACCCGACTATATGTTCGACAGATGCTCCAACCTTGAAAGCGTGAACATACCTGAAGGAGTGAAGACAATAGGCGACAACGCATTCCAGAACAACATGAGACTGCTCGACGTAGTGTTCCCGGAAGGTCTTGAGAGCATAGGCGAAAATGCCTTTTCGAGCTGCTACACAATGGAGAACATCAACCTGCCCGAAACCGTAAAGACCATAGGCGAAGGGGCATTCGACGGATGCGAGGGCGTGGTAGTGATGTCTCTGCCCGGCTCTATCACCACAATACCGCGCAACGCGTTCTCTTACATGGTGTATCTTGAGGAGCTTACAATAGGCGAAGGAACGAAGACTATCGACCAGATGGCATTCATCAACTGCGAAAGCCTGACGAAGCTGACGCTGCCGTCTACGCTCGAGTCGATAGGCTATGCGGCATTTGCCTACAACATGCTGACAGAAGTAGACTGCAAGGCCGTCACACCGCCGGCATGCGACAACACGTCATTTGCCGGATGGGACAGCGACGTGCCGCAGGACTGCCTGCTGTATGTGCCGCAAGGAGCCAAGGCCGAATATGAAAAGGCCGACGTATGGAAGGAGTTTATGATAAAGGAGAGCGAGACGTCGGGCATAGAAAGCGAGACAGCAGCCGGCGCAACAGAGACGGCACGCTACGGCATTGACGGAAGGAAACTGGCAAAACCAGCACGCGGAATAAACATAATACGCATGAGCGACGGAACAGCCAAGAAGGTAATCAACCGCTGACACCTACAATAAAAGTCCTTATATATCACGCAGGGCCGCATATCCCCATTGTCAGGATATGCGGCCCGTCATTTATACTAACGTATGTATTATATGCTACACCGGCCTCCTACTCGCCTGCCTTATACTTGGCAGCCTGCTCCTTGATAAGGTCGAGGTCGTCAAAATAGTTGATGCGCATGGCCTCGCGCACGTCGTGCAGAGTCTGCGCTGCCACCTCGCGGGCAGCCTCTGAGCCTTTCTTCAGAATATTGTAAACCTCCGGGATGTCCTGTTCAAACTCATGGCGGCGCTGACGGATAGGCTCAAGCTGGCGGTCGAGCACCTTTATGAGGAACTTCTTGCACTTCATGTCGCCCAGTCCGCCGCGGCGGTAGTGGTCTTTCAGCTCGTCGAGGCTCTTATACTCAGGCCAGAATTCGGCAAAGTCGTCGGGCGTGCTGAACGCCTCGAGGTATGTAAACACCGTGTTGCCCTCCACCTTTCCGGGGTCTTCCACGCGCAGGTGTCCCGGGTCGGTATACATGCTCTTCACCTTCTGCTGCATGTCTTTGGGCGTGTCAGACAGATAGATGCAGTTGCCGAGGCTCTTGCTCATCTTGGCCTTGCCGTCGGTTCCCGGCAGGCGGCAGCACACCGAGTTGGTGGGCAGCATTATCTTAGGCTCAACAAGCACGTCGCCGTATATATTGTTGAAGCGCTTCACTATCTCGCGCGTCTGCTCGAGCATAGGCTCCTGGTCTTCGCCGGCAGGCACCGTAGTAGCCTTGAAGGCCGTTATGTCGGCAGCCTGGCTTATGGGATATGTGAAGAAGCCCACGGGGATGCTCGTCTCGAAGTTGCGCATCTGTATCTCGGTCTTCACCGTAGGGTTGCGCTGAAGGCGCGACACGGTGACAAGGTTCATGTAATACACCGTCAGCTCGGCCAGCTCGGGTATCATCGACTGCACAAAGAGCGTAACCTTTTCGGGGTCGAGTCCTGCCGAAAGATAGTCGAGAGCCACCTCGATGATGTTCTGTCTGACCTTTTCGGGGTTGTCGGCATTGTCGGTAAGCGCCTGAACATCGGCAATGAACACAAACATGCGGTCGAAGTCGCCTTCATTCTGCAGCTCCACCCTGCGGCGCAACGAGCCAACATAGTGGCCCAAATGAAGCTTTCCGGTAGGGCGGTCGCCGGTAAGTATTATCTTTCCCATTGTCTATTTTTCTTTTTTATTGCTATTTATAAAGTGCAAACTTACACATTTTTTCTGAAAATCAGCTATTTAACACGAAAAACTTGGCAAGCACGGCTGCAATATGTGCGATTGGGATGCACGGCCGGAGCGATTGAGCTGCAGTCTTGACAAATGCAACATAAAACAAGGACAAGGCTTACACATTGATTTGGCATGATGCTCTCATTCTGCGGTTTTCAGAAAATAAAATACTTTATGCGCAAATATTGCCTGAAAATGTGTGCAAAGAGAAAGCACATTGTTACAGCGTTTTACGGGGCAAAGTGGCAAATGTGTGCAATGCTGGGCGGCAGGCTACAATGTAAAACACGGCAAACGGCAATGCAAAACGTAGTCTTTTAGCAAACAGAAGACGGCCTTTGAGCATACAAAACCCTGCCTTTTACACACGGAGAAAGGCAGGGCTTTAGTGCGAATACGCTATAAGCGCCGCACTACACGCCCCATTCGGCACGGCATCAGCTATAATCAGGAGATGCATTGCGGCTGTTTCAGCTATTTTTCTGAACATAATGCAGATGACACTATGAAAGGGTTGCGGCGCAATGAGATGACATAACAACACGACACCGGCACCTGCATCAGGCACAAGCCACGGCACATCAGGCCGGCATCAGGCTACGGGCGAGCCAAGATCGCTGCCGGCAGGACGCTGGAAGATGCGCAGGCCGAACTCTGACGCCATAACGATGGCATAGTCGAGCACCTCACCCTGAAACAGCTCGAAGGGTTTCCAGTCGGGGAACACCGAGAAGCAGTAAAGCTCAAGAGGCAGGCCCTCGGGCGTGGGCTGAAGCATGCGTGCCATTATCATAAGGTCTTTGTTGACGTTGGGGTGGCGCGACATGAAGTCCATCATAAAGTTGCGGTACACCTGCGTGTTGGCAACGGGCCTGTCAGCAGAGTCATACTGGCCTTTGGCTATATATCCTTTCTCTTCGTAGCTGCGCAGTTCGTCAGGCGAACAGAAGTGTACGGTGTTGGCGTCGATGTTGACCGACAGCTTTAGTCGGCGTCCGCCCGCCTCGCGCATGCCGCGCCAGTTCTGAAACGAGTCGCTCACGAGCAGATAAGGCGGTATGGTGGTGATGGTCTTGTCGAAGTTCTGCACCTTGACAGTGGTGAGCGACACTTCCCTTACATATCCGTTGGCGCCATACTTGTTCATGGTTATCCAGTCGCCCGGACGCAGCATGTCGTTGGCCGTAAGCTGCACGCCGGCCACAAGACCGAGGATGGTGTCCTTGAAAATCAGCATGATGATGGCGGCAGAAGCACCAAGACCGGCAAGCACGGTGCCGGCACTCTTGTTGACGATGATGCTCACCACGAGGATAAAGCCCACCACAACGGCCATGAGGTTGAACATCTGATAGATGCCCTTCAGCGGCCGGTTGCGCAGCTTCTGGTGCTCGCTGGATATCTCGTAGAGCGAATGGAGAAACTCGCTTATAAAGAACAGCGACACCACCACGAGGTAGATGTTGCAGGCCTTGAGCAGCACGGGCAGCACACTGCTGTCGGCAGCAAAGGCAAACGGCAGCAGGACATACCACAACACGGGAGGTATGATGCGGCGGAAGGCTTTCATCACACGGTCGTTGAACAGATAGTCGTCCCATGTGGCCTTGGTGCGCTCGGTAAGCTTCTGCACAGCCGGCATTACAACATAGCGGAACAGCGCCGTGCAGAGATACGAAACAAGACCTATGGCAAACAGGGCCGTGAGCGGATATACCCACGACAAAACGCTCTCGGACACACCGGCTGTGTGGCGGAGAAAACTTAATATATAATCATCTAATCTATCCATCTGACTTTTCAGTATATCTTCAATTTGGCACAAATTTAAGAAATAACGCTGAAATAAACGAACAAAAGTATGCCTAGATTATACTGCCGGAACATATATATAAGAATATGGCACCTAAGATATAAACAAAAAGCAAAAAATATTGACAAGATTGCGGAAAAAGTAGTAAGTTTGCCTGACTGAAAGAAAATACAAAATGAAAATCATCAAATTCTTAAAAGACTGGACGCTTATCATCGCCATCATTACCGGCATTGCTGCCTATTTTGTCTACACGGCAATACCCGCGCTGCAACCTACTCACCACTTTGCCCTCAAAGCCATCGAGCTGCTGCAGCCCATGCTGATATTTGCCATGCTGTTTATCACTTTCTGCAAGGTGAACCCCAAGAAGCTCCGCCTGTGCAAGTGGCATCCGTGGCTGCTGCTCTTCCAGGCCGGCACGTTCACAGCCATAGCCGTGGCGCTTATGCTCATGCCGCACAGCGGACTGCGCATTGTGCTCGAGGGTGCCATGATATGCCTGATATGTCCTACGGCCACGGCCGGTGCGGTGATAACAAAAAAGCTTGGCGGAAATGTTAACCACATAACCACATACACCATACTGATAAACATCATTACGGCGGCATTCATACCGGCACTTGTACCGTATGTACATCCCAATCCGGAGCTCGGCATACTTAACTCGGCAATGCTGATACTCGGCAAGGTGTTCCCGTTGCTGCTTCTGCCCCTGCTGGCTGCCATCCTGCTGAGATATCTTTCGCCAAGACTCCACTTCACGATATCACACTACAGCGACCTGAGCTTCTATCTTTGGGCAGTTGCGCTTACGCTGGCCATGACCGTCACGACACGCACCATTGTTCATGCCGACGTGGCCATTGCAACCGAACTCGGCCTAGTGGCAGCATCGCTTATCAGCTGTCTGCTCCAGTTCTGGCTCGGACGCAAGGTAGGTGCGTTATACAACGACAAGATTACGGCAGGACAGTCGCTTGGACAAAAGAACACCGTGCTGGCAATATGGATGGGATACACCTTCTTCACACCGATAACGGCAGTAGCAGGCGGCTTCTACAGCATATGGCACAACGTGATAAACTCTTATCAGCTCTATCAGCACAGAAAGCTGGAAGAGAGCAAGAATGAAAACAAGTGACGGCCGGCTGCATCCGGATAAAATCTAAGAAAGATCAGTAACACACCTTTATAGACTTTAACCAGCCTATTCTTTCATCAACATTTTGCCGGTTAGGGATTATCTTATATTAGCTATCCCAAACCGGCAAAATGCATATTAAGGCACATCGCAGATACGTTACGATCAACCCCAAATCATTAAGCATATAAAGCTTATTCCGCCTGGTTCATTTCAGTCTTATCCGTCTTTCTTTTTTCTGTTGCTACCGTGCAGTCAACATATTCCTTAGACAATCCGGCCATGGCAGCAAATAACAAAAGGCAAAAAGGCAGGAACATAATGGCAAATTCGAGTTAAGCCAAAATCGGTTATTAAGATTCGCTCAATAGGAACAAAAAGAGGGGCCAAAGGCCTGAATGCATGAAATAGATAAAGCCAAGTGCTGTATAATGGCAGATTGGGGTTAAACCATCAAACATACGGCAATGCGCACAAGGACAGACCAAATATAATAAAACAATAATGGCCATCAGAAAATTATCAGAAGCTTCATACACAGCCCTAATATTTTCTAATGGCCAAGATCTTATTCTACTCTGAATTCTTAAAATTCAGAATTATTCAATTACTGCTTTACAACAACCTTTCTTGTTGTTCCGTCAGACATCTTAACGATATTGATGCCCTTTGCAGGAGCGCTGAGCTGCACGCCGTCAATAGTATAGCGGGCAACTTCCTTAACTTCCTTCTCTGAAGGATCAACAACGTTGATACCTGTACCAAATGTACCAACGGCTCTCTCTGCAGCATTTACAATCTCACCAGTCTCTGTGTTGATAAGCATTGCAACAACCTTCAGCTTTGACTTATCCTGCAAGAGGTTGAACTTGCTGGCAGAAGTAACGCCATTAGAAAGATCGAAAGTTGTTTCATGACGCTGAACTGCATCTGCTACAAGGGGAGCAGCTATTGAACCCTTGATACCTTCAGCTACATCCTTGGCCATAATGGCAACATGATCGTAAACCATATCCTTTATCTGCTCACCTTTTTGTGTATACTCATAAATATAAGGTTCATTCTCAGCACCAGTTGCTCCAGAATAATAGTTAGTCTGCCACCAGTTGCTCTCGCTGCCCTGCAAACCGTCAGCAAGCAGAACATAAGCCAAAGCATAAGGAGCATTATTGCTGCTGTAGAAGAACTGCACGTCGGTGATTACATTTATTTCAGTCTGGCTTTCGTTCCACTCCGGCCATACAGACATTTCAGCTTCTGTCATAGTAAGACTTGCCTCGAAATCGTCAAGTACGCCAAGCAGTTGACTTTGTGATGTGCCGAAATATGGGTCAATAGAAGGACCTCTATTGATAAATGCAGATGGGTAACCCTGAACCATTGCCATGACAGAATTATAGTCAGTAATTCTCATCGGGTCGTCATAGTTCATCTTTCCGTGTACGGCAATACCGATGAACGACTCAGGATATTTGTCTGCCAATGCAGCCATACCTGCATATCCGCGAGTACAATATCCACAACCTGTAGCTGTAAATTCCTCTACAACAGATCTGCGCTTGATAGCATTTGTGAGAACAATTAAAGAACCTTTGCATGTTGCATTGGCTGTTTCGTTGGGCTGTCCGTTTACCTTAGTAATTACAATCTCTTTTTCTTCCTCTTTTGCCTCATTGCCGGCTGTCAATGGGATGTTAATCACACCATTATTGTTAAATTCAACATTATCCAAGTTTACAGTGTTTTCTGCAGATGTCTCTCCTGTTGCAACATCCTTAACTGTATAAGCCACAGAAGTCATTGGTGTTACACCATCATTTTTGATCATTGCAGAAATATTAACATTACCGTTTTTCATTGTTATTACTCGACCTATATTGTCTGAAACAAATGAAGCGGCATTACCGAGGAAATTGTCACCTGACATTGAAACCAATGTCAACAAGTTTCCAAAACCATAGCTTGCCATGTTGTCCCATTTGCCCTGCAGACAAACGTATCCTCCGTATTCATCACAATAGCTAGAGCCATCAAAGGCAATAGGATATTGACCGGCCTGTGAAGTGAGTGATGTAACATCAAACGAATAACCGACATAACAGCCCTCTGCAGGAATTGTATAGTTTTCAACTGTTACGATTTCAGGTTTTCCGTCAACACTAATTGAAGTCGTTGGAGTGATATCTTTAAAAAACTCACATTCTGAAGAAGTGATGCTACTTGGCAGTTCTTTTGCGATCCAGCACTTTACATTATCTACAACTTTATGGTCAATAAGGTAAAAGCCCACCTGATCAATTTTATTACCCGCGAACTTTCCTGGAACAAAAATCGCACAATCATAATGATCTGTACCTGCTCCTACACCAACATAGGTATCTCCCTGAGCATAAGTGAAAACCACTCCCTCGGCAGCAGCACGAGTCGGTGCCATTTTCTCAATCTTATTATACTTGAGTCCTAAACCGGCCTCATTCCGCTGAAATGCCTGTGCATTTGCTATACAGCAAAACGCAACAAAAGCGGTTACCAAAGAAAGTAATCTTTTAATCATAACGCAATTATTTTAAATTAAACATCAATAATTCAATAATTATATAAATCAAAATTGATATAAGGCTGACATTACTCAAAAACATCCAACAGCTTTACAATTATAATATTGGGAATAGCCATACTGCTATCCATCTAGAATAAAGTATATATCTGCTGTGTTATTTTTCATAAGCCCTTAATTTAAACATCCAAAGATTTTGGTTTGCAATAAACGCAAGACCGTCTCTTTCAGAGATTAACAAGGATTTCAATAATATTTTTAATTCCACAAATATATGAAATTTTATAATGCAAACAAATTTTTTAAAAGAAAATAAATAAATTTCTTTAATTTGGATATAACATATAAGCAAAACGGCGATGCATGTTAACATTGCATCGCCGTTTTGCTTATATAGTTTTAGCCTTAAAATTATTCTTTCTCAGCTGTCTGCTTTTCGCTATAGTCAATCACATTCTTGCGGTTTGCCTGTATACGGTCATAATCCTCACGTGAACCTACAATAATCTTTTCGAATTCACGCAGACCTGTACCGGCCGGGATAAGGTGTCCGCAGATAACGTTCTCTTTCATTCCTTCCAGATAGTCTACCTTTCCGCGGATAGCAGCCTCGTTGAGCACCTTGGTTGTCTCCTGGAATGATGCGGCAGACATGAAGCTCTTAGTCTGGAGAGCAGCACGTGTGATACCCTGCAGAATCTGAGTTGATGTTGCAGGAACGGCATCACGCACCTGAACAGTCTTAAGGTCGCGGCGCTTCAGGGTTGAGTTCTCATCACGCAGCTTGCGGGCTGAGATAATCTGACCCTTCTTAAGAGTCTCGCTGTCGCCGGCGTCGGTAACAACTTTCTTACCCCATATACGGTCGTTCTCCTCAGCGAAGTCGAGTTTGTCGACAATCTCCTGCTCAAGGAATGTTGTGTCACCCGGATCATTGATCTGTACCTTGCGCATCATCTGACGAACGATGATCTCAAAGTGCTTGTCGTTGATCTTCACACCCTGCAGACGGTATACGTCCTGTACTTCGTTTACGATATACTCCTGAACGGCGGTAGGACCCTTGATTGAAAGGATGTCGTTAGGCGTAATAACACCGTCTGACAGAGGAGTACCGGCACGAACGGCATCGTGCTCCTGAACCAGGATCTGCTTTGACAGAGAAACGAGATACTTGCGCTGCTCGCCTGTCTTTGAGGTTACGATAATCTCACGGTTACCACGCTTAACCTTACCCATTGTAACCTCACCGTCGATTTCACTCACTACGGCAGGGTTAGACGGGTTGCGGGCCTCGAAGAGCTCTGTTACACGAGGAAGACCTCCGGTGATGTCACCAGCCTTACCAACTGTACGAGGAATCTTAACGAGGGTTGCACCGGTCTTGACGGTCTGACCGTCTTCAACAACAACGTGACCACCCACAGGGAAGTTGTATGTACCGACAACATCGCCGTTCTTATCTACGATATCACAGGTAGGCACCTTGCTCTTATCCTTAGACTCAGTGATAATCTTTTCGGTAAGACCTGTTGTATCGTCGGTCTCAGAGTGGAACGTAACACCGTCGATAACGTCGCGGAACTTCAGCGTACCGGCATACTCGGTTACGATAACAGCGTTGAACGGGTCCCAACGTGCAATCATATCACCCTTCTTAACGATAGAGCCGCCCTTGAAGTAGAGTGAGCTTCCGTAAGGAACGTTCAGAGTAGAAAGCACGATGTTTGTGTTAGGATCGACGAAACGGATTTCGGCCAGACGGCTTACGACCATCTCACACTGAACCTCGCCATTGTCACCTTCTTCAACAAACGGCACGGTACGAAGCTCGTCGAACTCGATACGGCTGTCGTTCTTGGCAACGATAGATGCATTGGCTGCAGCATTGGCAGCCACACCACCGGCGTGGAACGTACGAAGTGTAAGCTGTGTACCCGGCTCACCGATAGCCTGAGCTGCGATGACTCCGACAGCCTCGCCCTTCTGCACCATGCGGCTTGTGGCAAGGTTACGGCCGTAACACTTCATGCAGACACCCTTCTTGCTCTCACAAGTAAGCACAGAACGGATTTCAACGCTCTCGATCGGGCTGTCTTCTATAATCTGAGCTATAGGCTCTGTTATTTCCTCACCGGCAGCAACGATAAGCTCGCCTGTGTTAGGATGTATAATATCGTGAACTGACACACGGCCGAGGATACGCTCATACAGAGAAGAAATAACCTCATCGCCATTCTTCAATGCTGTACATACAAGTCCGCGCAGAGTTCCACAGTCTTCCTCTGTGATGATAACGTCGTGAGAAACGTCTACAAGACGACGTGTAAGATATCCGGCATCGGCAGTCTTCATAGCGGTATCCGCAAGACCCTTACGGGCACCGTGGGTAGAGATGAAGTACTCGAGCACGCTCATACCTTCCTTGAAGTTAGAAAGAATCGGGTTCTCAATAATCTGAGCACCTTCAGCTCCTGCCTTCTGCGGTTTTGCCATAAGTCCACGCATACCGGCCAACTGACGGATCTGGTCTTTAGAACCACGGGCTCCAGAGTCAAGCATCATGTAGACGGCGTTGAATCCCTGGTCAGCCTCAGTCATCTCCTTCATCAGGACGTCACCCAACTCGTTATTTACGTGTGTCCAGGCGTCAATTACCTGGTTGTAACGCTCGTTGTCTGTGATGAATCCCATGTTATAGTTGTCGGTAATCTGACGCACTTCCTCATTACCTTTTGCAACGAGGTCGGCCTTCTCCTTCGGAATGATGATATCGTCAAGGTTGAACGACAGACCAGCCAGATATGCCATACGATAACCAAGGTTCTTGATACCGTCGAGGAACTCGCAGGCACGGGCAAAGCCCACAGCCTTAATTACGTCGGCAATAATATCGCGAAGACTCTTCTTAGAGATAATCTTATTTACGTAACCAACTTCTTCAGGTATGATGCCGTTGACAATCACACGGCCGACAGAAGTCTCAACCATCTTGTCAACAAGTTTTCCGTCTGCATCAAGGTCTTTCACAACAACCTTTACCTGAGCATGGAGGTCACACTTGCCTTCATTGTGCGCAATGATAGCCTCTTCCGGACCATAGAACGTAAGTCCCTCACCCTTTGCACCCGGACGAATCTTTGTAATATAGTAAAGTCCGAGCACCATATCCTGTGAAGGCACTGTGATAGGCGCACCGTTGGCAGGATTAAGGATGTTGTGGCTCTGAAGCATCAGAATCTGTGCCTCGAGCACTGCCTCATTGCTCAACGGAAGGTGAACAGCCATCTGGTCACCGTCGAAGTCGGCGTTGAATGCAGTACATGCCAACGGATGGAGCTGAATAGCCTTACCTTCGATAAGTTTAGGCTGGAATGCCTGAATACCAAGACGGTGAAGTGTAGGCGCACGGTTGAGCAATACGGGGTGTCCCTTCATTACATTCTCGAGGATATCCCAGATAACCGGCTCACGACGGTCTACTATCTTCTTGGCGCTCTTTACAGTCTTAACGATACCGCGCTCAATGAGCTTACGGATGATAAACGGCTTATAGAGCTCTGCAGCCATAAGCTTAGGCAGACCGCACTCGCCCATCTTCAACTCAGGACCTACAACGATAACTGAACGTGCTGAATAGTCGACACGCTTACCGAGAAGGTTCTGACGGAAACGTCCCTGCTTACCTTTCAGTGAGTCAGACAGAGACTTCAGCGGACGGTTAGAATCGCTCTTAACGGCGCTGCTCTTGCGTGAGTTGTCAAACAAGCTGTCGACAGCCTCCTGCAACATACGTTTCTCGTTACGGAGAATAACCTCAGGAGCCTTAATCTCCATAAGTCTCTTCAGACGGTTGTTACGTATGATGACACGACGGTAAAGGTCGTTGAGGTCAGATGTTGCAAAACGGCCACCATCCAGCGGAACCAACGGACGAAGCTCAGGAGGAGTAACAGGAATAATCTTCATGATCATCCACTCGGGCTTGTTTATGTTGCGGCTTCCGCGGAATGCCTCTACAACCTGCAGACGCTTGAGGGCTTCGGTCTTTCTCTGCTGAGAAGAGTCGCTGTTGGCACGGTCGCGAAGCTCATAAGAAAGAGAGTCGAGATCGATATTTACCAACAGATCATAGATTGCCTCTGCACCCATCTTGGCGATGAACTTATTCGGGTCTGTATCGTCAAGATATTCGTTGCCGTCGGGCAGGTTGTCCATGATGTTTACATATTCGTCTTCAGTAAGGAAGTCCATCTTGTGAGAACCGTTGATTTCAACGCCCTCAGAGTCTGTACGGCCTTCCATTACACCCGGCTGTATTACGATATACTTCTCGTAATAAATTACAGAATCGAGTTTCTTTGTCGGTATACCGAGCAGGTAACCTATTTTGTTAGGCAATGAACGGAAATACCAGATGTGTGCAACAGGCACAACGAGCTCGATATGTCCGGTGCGCTCACGGCGCACTTTCTTCTCTGTAACCTCTACACCGCAGCGGTCGCAGACAATGCCTTTATATCTGATGCGCTTATATTTACCGCAGGCACACTCATAGTCCTTTGTCGGACCAAAGATGCGCTCGCAGAAAAGTCCGTCGCGCTCAGGTTTATATGTACGATAGTTTATGGTCTCAGGTTTGGTAACCTCGCCAAAAGAACTTTCGAGGATTTCTTCCGGTGATGCAAGTCCGATAGTAATCTTCGTGAAATTACTCTTTATCTTTGAATCTTTCTTGAAAGCCATAATTCTTGTTTATATTTGTTATGTAAAGAGTTTCGTTATTAATCAAGGGTAACACTTAAGCCAAGACCACGGAGCTCGTGCAGCAGCACGTTGAGAGACTCCGGTATGCCCGGTGTAGGCATAGGCTCGCCCTTGACGATAGCCTCGTAAGCCTTTGAACGGCCTACTACGTCATCAGACTTGATGGTAAGGATTTCCTGAAGCACATGGCTGGCACCGAATGCCTCGAGAGCCCAAACCTCCATCTCACCAAAACGCTGACCACCAAACTGTGCCTTACCTCCAAGAGGCTGCTGTGTGATAAGAGAGTACGGACCGATGCTGCGGGCGTGCATCTTATCTTCAACCATGTGGCCGAGTTTAAGGAAGTATGTGATACCTACCGTTGCCGGCTGGTCGAACATCTCACCTGTCTCACCGTCATAGAGGTGTGTTGAGCAGAGACGCGGCAGACCTGCCTTGTCGGTCCATTCCTGAAGGTCGTCAAGTTTGGCACCGTCGAAGATAGGTGTTGCGAACTTAACGCCAAGACGCTTACCGGCTGCACCGAGAATAGCCTCAAATATCTGTCCGAGGTTCATACGTGAAGGCACACCCAGCGGGTTAAGAACCAAGTCTACAGGACGTCCGTCCTCGAGGAACGGCATATCTTCCTGACGTACAATCTTAGAAACGATACCCTTGTTACCGTGGCGACCGGCAAGCTTATCACCTACGCCGATCTTACGTTTCTTGGCAACGTAAACCTTAGCCATCTGCAGGATGCCTGAGGGCAGCTCGTCACCGATTGTAATTGCGAACTTACGGCGCTTGAGTTCAGCGTCCAGGAGCTTGTACTTCTTGATGAAGTTCATAATCAGCTTCTGTATCAGCTCATTAGTATGTTCGTCGTTAGTCCAGTTGTTAGACTGTATTCCGTCATATTCAAGGTTCTTCAGCTGAGCCATTGTGAACTTGCTTCCCCTTGTAATAATCTCAGCTCCGGTATAATCCTTGATACCCATAGACGTCTTGTCGTCTGTAAGAGTGAGGAGCTTGTCAACAAGAATATCCTTCAGGTCGTCTATCTTGGCAGCATACTCTTCGTCGATCTTAGCCAGAACGATCTTGTCCTGCTGCTTAGAAGAACGTGTCTTAACGGCACGTGAGAACAGTTTCTTGTCGATAACGACACCGGTAAGAGAAGGATTGGCCTTAAGTGAAGAATCCTTCACGTCGCCAGCCTTGTCGCCGAAGATAGCGCGGAGCAGTTTCTCCTCAGGTGAAGGATCTCTCTCACCCTTAGGTGAAATCTTACCGATAAGGATATCGCCCGGCTCTACACGAGCACCAACTCTGATTATACCATTGTCATCGAGGTCTTTGGTAGCCTCTTCGCTGACATTAGGAATGTCGCTTGTGAACTCTTCCATACCGCGCTTTGTCTCACGAACGTCGAGCGAATATTCATCCACATGTACTGAAGTAAGAATATCCTCACGCACTACACGCTCGTTGAGCACGATAGCGTCCTCATAGTTGTATCCCTTCCAAGGCATGTAAGCAACAAGCAAGTTGCGTCCGAGTGCCAGCTCGCCGTCCTCTGTAGCATATCCTTCTGTAAGGATGTCGCCCTTCTTTACACGCTGTCCCTTGTCGCAAATAGGACGGAGGTCAACGGTCATGTTCTGGTTAGTACGGCGGAACTTAGGTATTCTGTACTCCTTGAGAGCAGGCTCAAAGCTTACGAATTCTTCTTCCTCAGTTCTTTCATAAAGGATACGTATTGTAGTTGCATCAACATACTCGATTACGCCATCGCCTTCGGCTGTGATCATAGTACGTGAGTCAACGCATACCTGCTTCTCTATACCGGTACCTACGATAGGAGCCTCATTGTGAAGCAGAGGAACTGCCTGGCGCATCATGTTACTACCCATCAACGCACGGTGAGCATCGTCGTGCTCCAAGAAAGGAATGAGTCCGGCAGCAATAGATGCAATCTGCTGAGGAGATACGTCCATAAGGTCAACCTCCGAAGGAGGCACTACGGGGAAGTCGGCGTCCTGGCGGCACTTAACCACTTCGCGGATAAACGTACCGTCGTCGTTCAGCGGAGCATTACCCTGACCGATGATATGGTCTTCCTCCTCTTCAGCAGTAAGATAAAGTATATGGTCATTGTCGAGATCAACAATTCCGTCCTTAACCTTGCGGTAAGGAGTCTCGATGAATCCCAACTCATTGATTTTAGCGTAAACACAAAGAGACGAGATAAGTCCGATGTTAGGACCTTCAGGGCTCTCAATAGGACAAAGGCGTCCGTAGTGTGTATAGTGAACGTCACGCACCTCGAAACCGGCACGCTCTCTTGACAGACCACCAGGACCAAGGGCAGACAGACGGCGCTTGTGAGTTACTTCGGCAAGCGGGTTGGTCTGGTCCATGAACTGTGACAACGGGTTGGTACCGAAGAACGAGTTGATAACACTCGATATTGTCTTGGCGTTGATAAGGTCTGTAGGAGTGAACACCTCATTATCGCGAACGTTCATACGCTCTCTGATGGTACGGCTCATACGTGCCAGACCGATAGAAAACTGGTTGCTCAGCTGCTCGCCTACTGTACGTACACGGCGGTTGCTGAGGTGGTCGATATCGTCTACAGTGGCGTTAGAGTTAACCAGCTGTATAAGATATTTGATAATTTCGATTATATCTTCTTTAGTCAGGATACGGACATCCATGTCTGTATCAAGACCTAACTTCTTGTTGATACGGTAACGGCCTACATCACCCAAGTCATAACGTTTGTCAGAGAAGAACAGGTTCTGGATAACCTCACGTGCACTTGCATCATCGGCAGGATCTGCATTACGCAGCTGACGGTAGATGTAGAGCACGGCTTCCTTCTCAGAGTTACTCGGGTCTTTCTGTAATGTGTTGAAGATTATTGAATACTTGCTTGCAGAATCAATATCCTTGTGGAGAAGAACTGTCGAAGCGCCACTGTCGATAATGTCGTCGATGTTATCCTTTGTGATTTCTGTCTCACGCTCCATGATAACCTCGTTACGCTCGATAGAAACAACTTCACCGGTATCCTCATCTACGAAGTCCTCGTTCCAGCTCTTCAAAACCCTCGCAGCAAGCTTACGGCCAATGGCATCCTTCATATTCTTCTTGTTGACCTTAACTTCCTCAGCCAGGTCGAATATCTGAAGAATATCCTTATCGGTCTCGAAACCGATAGCACGCAAAAGTGTTGTAACAGGCAACTTCTTCTTACGGTCGATGTATGCATACATCACATTGTTGATGTCGGTTGCAAACTCAATCCATGAGCCCTTGAACGGGATGATACGTGCCGAATAAAGCACCGTACCGTTGGCGTGAACGCCCTGTCCGAAGAACACACCGGGAGATCTGTGCAACTGTGATACAACAACACGCTCGGCTCCATTTATGATAAATGTGCCGTTATCAGTCATATAAGGAATAGTGCCGAGGAAAACATCCTGAATGAAAGTACCGAAGTCCTCATGGTCAGGGTCTGTACAATACAGTTTCATCTTAGCCTTCAGGGGCACGCTATATGTAAGTCCACGCTCAAGACACTCGTCGATAGTGTAACGGGGCGGGTCGATATAGTAATCCAAGAACTCAAGAACGAAATTATTACGTGTGTCGGTGATAGGGAAATTTTCAGCAAAGACCTTATACAAACCGTCATTCTTGCGTTCCTCAGGCGGAGTATCCAACTGTAAGAAGTCTCTGAAAGACTTTAACTGCACATCGAGGAAATCCGGATACGGCATCGGATTCTTCACGCTGGCAAAATTCACTCTGTTATCAACAATTTTTGAAGCCATTACAGATTTTTATTACCGTTAAAAATGCCACCTTGAAAATAAATGGCCGCAGATTTCAAAGTCATGAATCTTGACCTACACCTTGCAGCGGTGGTTGACTGCATGGTATTAATAAAAGACACAAAAAGGTTAAGACTCTCCGACTGGGAGAATCTTAACCCGAAATATTTTTTATTGTCTCAATTATTTGAGCTCAACCTTAGCGCCAGCCTCTTCGATAGCCTTCTTCAGGTTCTCAGCCTCGTCCTTAGACAGACCTTCCTTCAATGTAGAAGGAGCACCGTCTACGAGATCCTTAGCCTCTTTCAGACCAAGACCACAAGCCTCTTTAACGGCCTTAACTACCTGCAGTTTTGCACCACCAACCTCAGCGAGTACAACATCGAAAGATGTCTTCTCCTCAGCTGCGGCTGCAGCACCACCTGCAGCAGGACCAGCAGCAACAGCAACAGCTGCAGCAGCGGGCTCAATTCCATACTCGTCCTTCAGGACTGTTGCCAACTCGTTTACTTCCTTAACTGTCAAATTTACTAATTCTTCAGCAATAGCTTTAATATCTGCCATTTTATTTTAAATTTTAATGTTTTTAAATATTAATGTTTGGGTGTTAAAATTACTCAGGACGCTCGCCTAAAGTTTTGAGTACACCATGGATGGTGTGAGCGCCTGACTGAAGAGCAGAAACAACGTTCTTTGCAGGAGACTGCAGCAATGCAACAATGTCTGCAATAACTTCGTCCTTGCTCTTGAGAGCTGCGAGTTCTTCCAGCTTGTCAGCACCAACATAGATGCTTTCCTCTGCATAAGCAGCCTTCAATGCAGGAATACTCTCTTTTACATAACCTTTCAGCATCTTAGCTGGAACGTTAGCTGTGTTGCAGAAGAGAACAGCAGTGTTACCCTTCAGACAGCCATACAAAGGCTCATAATCAACATCCGAAGCCTCGAAAGCCTTGTGAAGAAGAGTGTTCTTTACAACGACCATCTTGATTTCGTTCTTGAAGCACTCGCGACGGAGCTTGCTTGTAGCACCAGCATTCATACCTGTTACATCAACGAGGTAGAAATGAGAATACTCTTTCAGCTTCTGACCGAGTTCAACAACTATAGTATCTTTTACTTCTTTCTTCATCTTACAAAACTTTTAGAGTTATTCAACTGATTTAGGATCAATCTTGATACCCTTACTCATAGTGCTAGAAATAAAGATACTCTTGATGTATGTACCTTTAGCAGCAGAAGGTTTCAGTTTAATAACAGTAGCGATAAATTCTTTCGCATTCTGATAGATCTGTTCCGGAGTGAAAGAAACCTTACCAATTGATGCATGGATGATACCAGCCTTGTCAACCTTGAAGTCGATCTTACCCTGCTTAACCTCCTTGACAGCCTTTGCAACGTCCATAGTTACAGTACCGCTCTTAGGGTTAGGCATCAAGCCACGCGGACCAAGAACACGTCCTAAAGGACCAATCTTGCCCATGCATGACGGCATTGTGATGATAACATCAACATCTGTCCATCCACCTTTGATCTTTTCGATATACTCGTCAAGACCTACATAGTCAGCACCTGCTTCTTTTGCAGCAGCTTCAGCATCAGGAGTACAAAGGCAGAGCACGCGTGTAACCTTACCAGTTCCGTTAGGCAGAGACACAACGCCTCTTACCATCTGGTTAGCCTTACGCGGGTCAACGCCCAAGCGTACATCAATATCAAGAGAAGCGTCAAACTTGGTAGTAGTAATATCCTTAACCAACTCTGCAGCCTCTTTCAAAGAGTATGCTTTCCCTGCTTCAACCTTATCAGCTACTGATTTTTGATTTTTTGTCAGTTTACTCATTTTCTTGAAGTTATAAATTATTTACCAGGGAAGTCCCCTTTAACTGAGATGCCCATACTTCTAGCCGTACCAGCAACAAGCTTCATCGCAGACTCTACGGTAAAGCAGTTAAGATCAGCCATTTTGTCTTCTGCAATGGCACGGATCTGATCCCATGTCACAGAAGCCACTTTTCTACGGTTAGGCTCGGCAGAACCACTCTTAACCTTGGCTGCCTCCAGCAGCTGAACAGCAGCAGGAGAAGTCTTAATTTCGAAGCTGTATGACTTATCGGTGTAGTAAGTGATAACAACCGGAAGCACTTTTCCAGCCTTATCCTGAGTTCTGGCGTTGAATTCCTTGCAGAATCCCATGATGTTAATACCCTTTGAACCGAGAGCCGGTCCAACTGGTGGTGAAGGATTCGCAGCGCCACCTTTAATCTGTAATTTGATTAATCCAGCAACTTCTTTAGCCATTTCTTTTGTTAATTAAAAAAATTTGAGATTTTATAAAAGAACACACGTGTCCGTAACAACACGTTATTCTTTTGCAACTTGCATAAAACCTAATTCCAATGGAGTTTTACGTCCAAAGATCTTAACCATAACCTTAAGTTTGTGCTTCTCGGTATTCACTTCTTCAATGACACCGCTAAAGCCGCTGAACGGTCCATCAGTAACCTTCACTGTCTCGTCAACACAGAACGGAATATTTACTTCTTCCGTCAGCACTGACTCTTCAGCCGTTCCAAGGATACGGTTGATATCAGACTGCTTAACAGGGGTAGGATTATCCAATCCGCCCAAGAAGCCAAGTACGTTAGGTATGAAGCGCAGTGTATGTGCCACGTCTCCTTTCAGTTCTGCCTCTACGAGGACATAGCCCGGGAGAGAAATCTTCTCTTTGACCACACGCTTGCCATTACGCAAAGAAGCATGCTTCTCCATAGGTATAAGTACCTGAGAAACATAAGTTGAAAGAAGCGTGTTGTGCTTAAGTTCGGCATCGATATATTCTTTTACCTTAGCCTCCTTACCACTGACAGCACGCAATACATACCACTTTTTTCCTGATTCAGCCATTTTCCTTTTTACGATTAATTAGGATAGATCGTACTCATAACAAACCGGAACACGGAATCCATAATGAACACTACAACTGCAATGATCAAGGAAGCAGATAATACAACCATTGCACTATGAGTAAGTTCGGCACGTGTCGGCCATGTTGTTTTATGCACAAGTTCTTCGTAACAAACTTTGCAGTAATTTGCGAATTTTTTAAACATATTATCTTTATTTTGGCACGGGAAGAGAGGCTCGAACTCCCGACACCTGGTTTTGGAGACCAGTGCTCTACCAACTGAGCTATTCCCGTAAAATAGGTTCTCGCCGGAAGACGAGAACCTAAAACTTATATCATTGATAATGATTAATCGATGATTTCAGTAATCTGACCAGCACCTACTGTACGACCACCTTCACGGATAGCGAAGCGCAGACCTACGTTCAATGCAACAGCGTAGATAAGCTCAACAGTGATTGTTACGTTATCACCAGGCATTACCATTTCTACGCCTTC
Organism: Prevotella marseillensis; assembly: GCF_900625065.1. Lineage (NCBI taxonomy): Bacteria > Pseudomonadati > Bacteroidota > Bacteroidia > Bacteroidales > Prevotellaceae > Prevotella > Prevotella marseillensis. Next base: position 62,095 of record NZ_UYXY01000003.1, read on the forward strand.
CGGCAGAGAGATTTCACCTGTACAGTCCATTGTACGGAGGTAGAACTGAGGACGATACTTGTTTCCGAACGGAGTGTGACGTCCACCTTCTTCTTTCTTCAGTACATAAATCTGAGCCTTGAACTTCTTGTAAGGTTTGATCTGACCCGGGTGGCAGAGTACCATACCACGCTTGATTTCGTTCTTGTCGATACCACGGAGAAGCAGACCTACGTTATCACCAGCTTCACCTTCGTCAAGAATCTTACGGAACATCTCAACACCAGTTACAACTGACTTCTTGTCTTCACCAAGACCGAGGAGTTCAACTTCGTCACCAACCTTAACACGGCCAGTCTCGATACGACCTGTAGCAACAGTACCACGACCTGTGATTGAGAATACGTCCTCAACAGGCATCAGGAACGGTTTGTCGAGGTCACGCGGAGGCAGCGGAATCCACTCGTCAACAGCAGCCATCAGCTCCATTACCTTCTCTTCCCACTTCTCAACACCGTTAAGTGCACCAAGAGCAGAACCGCGGATAATAGGAGTATTGTCGCCATCATACTCGTACTGATCGAGAAGCTCACGCATTTCCATCTCAACGAGCTCAAGCATTTCCTCATCCTCAACCATATCGCACTTGTTCAGGAATACAACCAGACGAGGAACGTTTACCTGACGAGCGAGAAGCACGTGCTCACGTGTCTGAGGCATAGGACCATCAGTTGCAGCAACAACGATGATAGCACCATCCATCTGAGCAGCACCTGTTACCATGTTCTTTACATAGTCAGCGTGTCCCGGGCAGTCAACGTGTGCATAGTGACGGTTTTCTGTTTCATACTCTACGTGTGCTGTATTGATAGTAATACCACGCTCTTTTTCCTCAGGAGCGTTATCGATAGAGTCAAAAGACTTAACTTCAGAAAGACCTTTCTTTGCCAATACTGTTGTGATAGCAGCAGTCAGAGTAGTCTTACCGTGGTCTACGTGACCAATTGTACCAATGTTTACATGGGGTTTGGTACGGACGAATGTCTCTTTAGCCATAGCTTTACTTTTTATTTATTGTTAATGAATAATCGTGTATTTTTTTCTGTTTTTAAAAAATTAGAAAGTCGTAGAGCTGTAACCGAGATTTGAACTCGGGACCTCTTCCTTACCAAGGAAGTGCTCTACCACTGAGCTATTACAGCAGCGAGAGCGGAAAACGGGACTCAAACCCGCGACCCCCAGCTTGGAAGGCTAGTGCTCTATCAACTGAGCTATTTCCGCAAGACTTCTACTGAGTGGGTGGTGATGGATTCGAACCACCGAAGTCGAAAGACAGCAGATTTACAGTCTGCCCCATTTGGCCACTCTGGTAACCACCCTTTGTTTAAGAACTCGTCTTTTCTTTTGAGCCTCTTGTCGGATTCGAACCAACGACCCCGAGATTACAAATCACGTGCTCTGGCCAACTGAGCTAAAGAGGCAACGTTAAGCAGCCGTTAGGCGCTTGTTGTAAGGACGTGTCCTAAAACGGCTGCAAAGATAGGCATTATTTTTTAATCTCCAAAACTTTTCGCGATTTTTTTTATCTATTGCGCAATTTTTCTTTAAATTTCGCCAATTGAACCTTCAAAGAGTCCACACAGAGGTCAATTCCCTCTTCAAAAGTATCGCACACTTTTTCAACAAAAAGACGTGAGCCGGGAACCATTACAGTGATACTTGTTTCCTTATTCATGGCAGTGGCAGGCTTAACAACTTTAAGTTGAACCTCTACAGTTTGAATATCCTCATAAGATTTTTCCAACTTGGCAGTTTTCTTTTCGATAAATGCCTTCAATTGTTCAGTAGCGTCAAAATGGATTGACTGAATTTTAACTTCCATAGTTACCTCCTTGTAATTTTAAGGGTTAAGCCCTTGGATGGGCGGATTTGTAAACTTTCTTAAGCTGTTCAAACGTGGTATGAGTATATATCTCAGTAGTTGTCAGCTCCTGATGCCCCAACAGCTTCTTAACGCTCTCAAGTCCGGCGCCATGATTAAGCATGGCTGTAGCAAACGTATGGCGCAGCACGTGCGGGCTGCGTTTTTTAAGCGAGCTCACCCGCGCAAGATTGTCCGACACGCAGACTCTCACTTGCGGATAAGTGAGTCTGCGGCCCTTTGCCGACACAAACAGCGCCGGCTCAAGCCTCGTCACGACTTTGTCTCTTAGTTCCATATATGCCGACAGCGCGTCGCGCAGCCCTTGGCCAAACGGAATGACGCGCTGTTTGTTTCTTTTGCCAGTAACCTTCAGCTGGCAGGCTTCGAGGTCAACCATGGCATCGTCAAGTCCTATAAGTTCGGCAGCGCGCATTCCTGTCTCATAAAAAGCCATTATAATAGTACGCGCGCACACATCTTTATAGTCAGAGAGATTCCACATGCTGCCGTTGAGCAGCTCGTCCATCTCGCTTTCCTTGACGAATTGTGGCAATGGTTTGTTTTTCTTCGGGCCTGTCAGACCGTGGGCCGGATCTGAGCTAACAAGATTTCGGGAAAGGGCAAAACGAAAAAAGGAACGCAATGCGCTCAATCGCCTGTTGACCGACGACGCACTGTTTCCCTTATCCATCATACTCTCCATCCAGTCGCGGATGACATCAGAGTCGACCGACTCCCATGAAAGATGAGCATCCAAATTTTTGAAGTACAGTTCAAACTCTTTCAAGTCTGCTCCGTATTCCTTCACGGTTCTCGCGGAGTAGTTCCGCTCAAACTGGAGGTAGTTCAAAAATTCTCTTATCATCATAAATACAGTTGCTCAAACCATGTTATTCGGCAACGAATTTACAAAAATAAAACCGAACCGCCAAATTTTTCCGCCAAATTCTTTTCCGCTTTACAGGGAATAACTATCATGAGCAGGAAAAAGAAAAATCCGGCACTGAGGAAACCTTATATGTCAACATTTCATCAGAGCCGGACCAGAATAAATCCCTCGTGCTTAAAATCAGAAAGTAGGAATTGCTCTTCCAGCGGAGCCTATCGACGGCATATCACGGTTATCTTTTATCTTCTTGCCAATACTGAAATTCCACGACACGTTCAGACTTACAGATGTGTTGTGGCTGAGATACTTGCGCGTCAGCATCCATCCGTCGCCATATACAGTCATTTTCGGCCTGTTATAGAACACGCCATTGTAGCTGAGGTTTACGTTCAGCTTGTTTTTCAGCAGCGACATATATGCCTGGGCATTGAGGTTGAACCAGCCGTCATATTCATACGACAGCGTCTTTGTCTTGGTCGAAGCTGCAAAGTCGAGTGTTATGCCATAGTTTTTGGCTATTTTAAAATTGTTACTGGTTGAAAAATATAAAGAAGTCTGACTGACAGACTTTCCCGGCATGCTCTCGCGCCTGTTTCTGACTATCATCTCGGTGTTGGTGTACCAGAAGTCAAATACTTTAGTCTGATATGCCACCGACAGTTTGTGCTGTATCTGCCATCCGGCGTTTTCCGGCCTTGTAAAATAAGTATCCTTACGGTCAGGGTCAGCATGCATAATCACCTTCACCAAATTGTCGCCATAGTTGAAGTCGTAGTACACGGTCCACTTTCTGTGATATGCCAGCCACACATAAAAGTCGTGACGATTTTCTTTTGTCAAATCAGGGTTACCTATGCTGTATTGATTTTGTCCCTGCCATGTAACGGTAGGCAGCGTATAATTATAATTCGGCAAAGAGTAATAATACTGGTAGTTGAAGTTAACATAAAATTCTTTTGCCGGCGACGGATTTTCCTCCTTGCTGAGATTCCATTGCGCAAAGATACTCGGATATATTCCGTCTTCCCATAAATCTACATTGTTTTTACTGTCAATACGGTCACGAAATACGGTTTTCGTCCCGTGATAGTTAAGCGTTCCCTGCACATACAGGAACTTGCCTATCTTCGTGCTATAATCCACCCATGCGCCATAGTCGGTGCCGGAGCTTACATAGCGCCCGTCACGAATGTATCCAAGCTGCGTTGTCCCCGTGTCGTCGTGCTTGTCGTACATATAACAGTAAACCAAGCCGGCATTTAAATTCGATTTTTTGTTTAGCACCACATGCAACACCGGGTCTATCCATACGTTATTCGTATTATAGCCAAGTCTGGCATTGTCGGCAGTGGAGTTCAAGACATAGCTTAAGCCTTCGCTGTAATCCTGCCCTGAATAACTTCCTCTGAAAAAGAAATAGCTGACACTGTCTTTACGGAAAAAGTGTTTGTATTGCAGTCCGGCACTATAATACCGGGGTTTCGACAGACTGTTAATATTCAAGAGATCCGTGCCGTCATGGCTGTTGGTCGACGTTTCGCCGTTACTCATTCTCACGCCTCCGTACACATAGATTCTGTCAAGATCAATAGGCGAATATCTCAGCGCGAGATTATCCATAAGATAGCCATTGCCCCTGGTTACGCTGTTTGTTTCGGTTTGTGTTTCCACATTGTCCGCCACGTCGTTCTGCACCTGCGACCGCACCGACTTGTCGTGCAGGCAGCCTGTCAGCAGGTTGCTTACTCTCACCTTGCCTCGCGCATATAGAAGATTCAGCCCCGGCAAGGCACGCAGAAGACCATCCTGACTGGCTCTGCCATTGAATGTCAGCGTGCCGAGCACGCCGCCGTCGTCACGCAGATAAATTTTTATCACGCCGCCAATACCCAAACCATAAGAGGCATCAGGGTTGGTTATCACATCTATGTGTGAAATCATCGAGGGGTCGATGGTCTTCATCTGTTCCTGTGTTATTTCTTGCTCCTCAAGATATATCAAAGTGTTTTGCCGTCCGTAGACGCTGACGTCCTCACCCCTCACGCTGACGCCGCGCATAAATTTCATAAAATCCAGCAGAGTCAGGCCTTTAGCCAACGGATTGCCTTTCACCCTGACCGTTATGGTGCCGTTTGACTTCACGCTCGAGTAATCCGCCATGACCGTCACTTCGTCTAGCATTTTTGCAGAACCGCCCATAACGACCGCGCCCAAATCGAGAGGGCCGCTTACGCGCAGTTTTTTATTGTATTTGTCATAGCCCACGCACGTTATGCCGAGAGTGTAGCGTCCTTCGGATATGCTGTCTATCATGAACGTGCCGTCGTTGCCGGTAATGACAGGCGCCAGCTTTGTTCCGTCGTCAAGCCGCGTCATCGTCACAGTGGCGCGTTCTATGGCGTTGCCGGCATCGTCTGTCACGCGTCCGGTAACAGTGCTGCCAGTCTGGGCATTCGCAGTGTATGCAAACAGTGCTATTATAAAGGCTAAAAAGTGTTTCATAGTTTAATTTTTTTATTTGTATCAGATATTCGCGGAAAACACAAGCAAGCGGCATCAGCATGCTTTGCGCCACTTCGACTTATAAGTTGGTCATGTATTATGAATGTTTTCAATTTGTCGGCAAATCCGTTATGTGTAAACCTTGTCAGTTCTTGCCAGCTGTTTTCCTTTCAGATCACCTATTTCTCTGATAATTCCGTTAATTTTCATAGCGTAAAGTTTAATGTGTTTTTACAATCCCTACAAACCGACTATATTAAGGTATATAGAATTTGTTTGCCGCAAGAGGTTCGGGCTTAAGCCTCTGCAAAGAAAGATTATAGCCAAGAAAGGCAAGCCATGCCAGCCTGACTACACTCTTTAACATAAATGCATATATATGCAAAGATAATAATTATATTTCAAAACTTCATCCTTTTATTTTTTTAACCTTAATCTTACAAAAATCACATTTTTTAAATCGTTCTACAAGACTGCCTGAACAAAATCTGACATCGCCGACACATTTTTTAAACGCCATATAAAGGGCCGGATGTCAAAGGGCAATACCGAAACAAGCCCAACAGCCATATACGCCAACAACCCTACCCTCCGGATGCATGCACAGGAGAAAAGCCAATGCTGATGCTTACAAGCACGACGCAGACAGCCGAAGCTGTTACACACACAACAACAATAATAACAAAAAAAACGTGATTGATTTCCGCTTTCAAAAAAATACGACGAAAGCGCCATAAGAAAATAGCAATGCCTCAACGGCACACAGACGCTACACATTTTTATATATAAAAAAAGGATGTGGCACAGTCACTCCGTGTACATCCCCCCAATAGCCTATCGGCAAAATTACATCGTCCTGCGAACGCACCATCATATCGGCTGCAAATATTCGCAGGACCTTATCATTACTTTTAACGCCTAAGCGGTATACCCATTCAATATTGGTTATTCCTCTGTAGCTCTCAGTTTCTGTACGTAAATAGCGCGTTCCATCTTGAGCCTTTTCAAGACAGACGGCTTATCGAACTGCTGACGTGCACGAAGTTCCTTTACGACACCTGTCTTCTCAAATTTTCTCTTGAATTTCTTCAATGCTCTTTCGATGTTCTCGCCATCTTTAACTGGTACAATGATCATTTTTTGTCTTAAAATTTTATATGTTAAACTTATTTTTTAATTTCATGCTATTATTAGCGGCTGCAAAATTACATCTTATTTTTTTATCTTCCAAATATTCAGAGGCTTTTTAAGCAAAAAGTATTTATTTTTCACATCTGCCTGACTTTCAGCGGTTAAATTGCCCATGCAAAACGTTTTATTGAGCATATGAAACGTAGTTCGGCGTAGCCAATTATAAATTATGAATTGTGAATTATGAATTGTGACTACAGCTCCGGGTTAAAGTCCCAGTCTGTAGCCGAGCGTCAGCGTGAAAGCCGAAGAACGCTTCAATTTGCCGTTAAGGAGGTAATACTCCAGAAAATAGCTGGTTCCGTCGGTCGAAAGATTCTTCGCAACAATCTCGTCATCTTTTATGTCGAGCAGTCCAAATTCATATCTTGCATCAAGTACGAAACGTTTGTATTCATACGAGAGTCCCAGAGGTATGGTAACATCAACCTTACGGCAACGTTCTTTTATGTCTGTATATTTGCCGTCCCACGGTTGTCCGTCAAATATCTCTTTGTATCCCCTTGGATATTTTGCGCTCAGCATGAAGTCTACCTGCACTCCGGCTTTAACGGCGAGACCTTTATATATATAAAAGTTAGCCATTACAGGCACACTGAGGTAAGAAAGCTTCACTTTATGCCCGTCTCCATCTTCTTGCCAGAATTTAAGTTCTTTATCATACATGTCATCGTCTATTTGTCCGGTTCCGGGATCCTCCAAAGGCCCTTTAAGATAAGCATACCCCCAGATAAACTTGTCGAAACCGCATCCGCGCTCCGAATAATCAAGCCCCAAAGTTACTCCGAGCCATTTTGTAGCCATATATTCGGCCTCCACTCCTACCTTTATTCCGGCTTTATACGCAGTATTGTCAATGCCGCTTACATCTGAAAAAGTTAGTCCTATCTTTGGCTGCAAAGAAAATTCGCCTGCCTGACGCTGCGCAAACATCGTCAGAGGCATAAGAAAAACAGCAATTAAAGCAAAAAGTTTTTTCATACTATTTTTATAATGATTAAAATTCCACACCAGCAGTCTGAACACATGGTCTGACAGAATCAGACATTTATATAAATGTATTAAAAAGACCATTCTTCACACTCTTTCCCCTTCAGCATTGCTCATTCGACATTCTTATGGGGCGATATTCTGGTATCGTTCACGGGTTCAAATATTCTTTTAAGACAGGTTCCGACTGCAGATTTAGCAATATTTTACAAAAATAAGAATATTTTTTGTCTCATCAAAACTTTAAACACTTTATTTTTTAATTTGCCGGCATCAGCATGCAGCAACCTGAAGATAATATTTCATGAAGGAAGAAAACCTAAGCAAATCACATTGCTGAATAAAAACGGACTTAGCTTCCTTTTTGATTTTCTTTGACGCTCTCATACTGAGATATTTGAAATTTAAAATCTGTTGGACGAAAATTCGGGCAGTTTTCGCGTGCAAACGTAATCCTGTGTGTTATAATGCGTTACGGCAGAATCTGGCAATATGTGCAACATTTTTGTCCCATTTCGGACAAAAAAGCTATTATTTCAATAAAAAAACAGGCCTGTTTTCGCCTTAAAAGCGGTGCTTTTTCCACTAAAAAGTGGCCGAGTAATTTTTCAAAAGCATACCTTTTGCATGATAATGTAAATATACTTTACCGATGCAAGCCATAAAAGCGCTTTCCGTTTTCTATTTCGGCAGAAAATCATGACATTTTTGTGATGACACTTTGAGCGGCAAAATACCTGATAAGATGACAATGTTTCAAATCATGAACGTCTGTCTTATGCCATACATCTTGTAAAAATAAAATAAGCGGAAGTAGCCCAAGGTATTCCTTAAAGGACGACTTCCGCTTATAAAGTTACAGGAAAACAACTGCCGATGAGGTGTTATGTTACATATTTTAGCCTGTAAATCAATAAAGAGCAAGATTCACGGCATCAGATTTCTGCACAAGCCGATGCCAGCCACTCGCGGTCTTCGCCTTCGAGATGCGGCGAAAGGCGGTCGTAGACGGTGCGGTGGTATGCGTTGAGCCACTCTTTTTCTTCAGGCAACAGCATCTCTTTCTTAACCGGAGCGAGGTCTATCGGACAGAGCGTAAGCGACTCGAAGCCGAGGAACGAGCCAAACTCGGTGTCGCGATATGGCACGGTGAGCAGCGTGTTCTCTATCCTCACGCCAAAGCGTCCGGCAAGATATATGCCCGGCTCGTCGGTAACGGTCATGCCTTCAACGAGCGGTGCAGGCCTGTATTCCATGCGTATCTGGTGAGGACCTTCGTGGACATTGAGATATGAGCCTACGCCGTGGCCCGTGCCGTGCATGTAGTTGAAGCCGTAGCGCCACATGTCTTTGCGGGCGAGCGCATCGAGCTGTGTGCCGCTGGCGCCGCGCGGAAACTTGCAAAGCTCCAGCTGTATGTGGCCTTTCAGCACAAGCGTATAGACGAGTTTCTGCTCCTCGGTTACATCGCCCAGGGCTATGGTGCGCGTTATGTCGGTGGTTCCGTCGAGATACTGCGCGCCCGAATCTATCAGAATAAGCCCTTCGGGACGCAGCGGCACGTCGGTTTCGGGCGTTGCCTCATAGTGAACAATGGCTCCGTGCTCCTGATAGGCAGCAATGGTGTCGAACGATATGTCCTTAAACAGCTTCTGCTCCGCGCGCAGCGATGTCAGCTTGCGGTCGACGCTCATCTCGGTCTCACCGCCGGCCTCAACGGCAGGCTTAAGCCAGCGCAAAAACTTCACCAGAGCAACGCCGTCGCGCAGCATAGCGCTGCGGAAGCCTTCTATCTCGGCACTGTTCTTGACGGCCTTCATATATGGTATGGGCGACGGCTGCGCCACCTTCTCGCATCTAACGGCACTGAACAGCGTATGGTTTATCTCGCACGGATCGAGCAGTATGTTATATTCAGAATATGCAGCCAGGGCATCTCTCACCTTATTATAATCTGCGGTGTCTACGCCCTCGCCCTTCAGATACTCACGCACGCCGTCGTCGAGCTTGGCGCCGTCAACGAACAGCGTGGCATGACGTGACGTTATGAGCAGATAAGACACAAACACAGGATTGCAGTGGACATCAGAGCCTCGCAGATTGAGCGTCCAGGCTATGTCGTCGAGCGCGGCGGCAAGCATTCCGCAGGCGTTTATGTCCTTCAGCATTGCGCGTATGCGCTCCAGTTTCGAGGCGCACGACTCTCCGGCATACTCCAGCGGATGAACGGTTATCTTGTTCTGCGGCACCGGCGGACGGTCGGTCCATATCTGCCCGAGCGGATCAAAGTTGGTTCTTACGGTTATGCCGCCCTCATTCCGAAGTCCGGCAATGAGCTCTGCCACCGAAGCCTCGGAGTTGACCATGCCGTCGATGCCCACAACGGGACTCGAAACGAAAGAAAGCTTCTGGCCGAGCCACTTTATTATCGACGGCGTGCCCTCAACACGCTCTTTCATCAGCTTAAACTCCGTGCCTTCGAGCTGCTCGGCAGCGGCAAGGAAATAGCGCGAATCGGTCCACAGCGCGGCAGCGTCCATCGTAACCACGGCAGTTCCCGCCGAACCGTTGAAGCCGGATATCCACTTGCGCCCCTCCCAGTGTTCGGGCACATACTCGCCGTTGTGAGGGTCGGTAGAAGGGAATATAAACGCATCGATGCTCTCGCGGCGCATCACGTCGCGCAGGGCTGCCAGTCTTTGTTCTATAATAGTGTTCGTCATAATGAATAAGATTTTTCAGAATAGTCTGAACAAAGATAATTCTTTTTAGACTTAACAGCAAACTAAAACAGAAATAACCTGATTATTTTTTAGCAGATACCTTAGAAGCCGTTTGCATCTACACTTAGCATTTTTAGGATTAAGACAAAAAGAATCAGCGGACAAGGGATAACCCCTGCCCGCTGACATCACAGAAAAATTTACTACATTAAGAACCTAAAAAATTTATTTAAGCATAACTTTCTTAACTATGCGCTGGCTGCCGCATCTTACGTCTATCATGTAAACGCCGCCTGCCAGGCCATCTACTACAACGGTTCCGCCCTCAACGTCGAATGAACGCACCATCATGCCGGCTGTGTTGTATACGAGCACCTTAGCCTCGCCGTCAACAGTGATCACGATGTTTCCGTTTTCAACCTTAATGCCTTCGCCTGAAGTTATTCCGCCGATACCTGTTGTCTCAGGCTTAACGCCTATAGTCTTCAGCGTCAGTTCAGGATAAGCCGCATTGGTCATAGAGCAGTAAACATTCTCGTCGAAGTTCTTCATGAATGTTGTAACGCCGTTGTCAATAGTATAGTCAGTGCCCTCAACGAGAGTTGCGCCTGATTCTGTTGTCCATGTGTAAACTGTAGGATTCTCAGCCACCATATACTCGCTGCTCAGGTCAACCTTACCACCGTCAACAGTAATCTCAACGTCCTTCTGAGGAGTATACTTATAGTTCATCGGGTTATAGATGTCGAATACAGGCAGAGTGCTGAACTTAAAGTTATTGTCGTAAGCGTATACCATGCTATATTTATCTGCCTGGCCTGACATATCGAGCGATGAAAGGTTATTGCCGTCACAATAAAGTTCGCGTAATATCGGGCAATTAGTAACATCAAGAGTCTTCAGCTTATTACGTGAAACGCTCAGCTGATACAAGGCGGGAAGCTCAGGAAGAACCAAAGTTTCAAAATTATTGTCACTAAGTTGCAGTGTTGCCAACTTTGTATTGTTGCTAAGGTCTATTGCCGAAAGCTTGTTATTATTCAGCGACACGTTTGTAAGATTGGTAAGTTTAGACAAGTCAATCTGCTCCAGGTTACAATCTGACAATGTCAGGAATCCAAGGAGAGTGTTGTTACTCAAATCAATCTCTGTCAAGCCTGCATTAGCTAATGTAAGCGTAGTCAAATCTTTCAACTTAGAAATGTCAGCCTTTTCCAATGCTACGTTGGACATACTCAGAATTGTAAGGTCACAATAAGACTCATCATAGCCGTAAATTGTTATATTCTTGTTGGCACCAAGCTGTGATGTCAATGTTGTATTTCCACTACCCAACATACATTCAGCCAGTTTACCGTCACCGAAATCTACATAAACAGTCTTAGGAGTCTTGGCAGCCAATATCATCCTTACTTCAGAGCCCACTTCTGCGGTACTAACCAAATTAGCCAACACAAATTCCGGTTTTTCAGAAGTTTCAACGAGAGTTGTTGTAAGAGTCAGATCAGGATAAGCCTCGTTTGTCAGCTCAGCATATACTTTCTCTTCCTGTACTTTCAAGAATGTAGTAATACCATTTTCAATGCTGTAGTCTACACCTTCTTCCATTACATTTCCGCTTTCAGTCTTCCATGTAAACTTGGTATTCTTGCCCTTAAATGTCACTTCAGAAGACAAATCTACCATGAATGATTTTTCTGCAATAGTTACAGGATTCTGGTTACCGTAAACAAACTCCTGTGCCGTAGTCTGAGGCAATGTGCTGTATGTAAAGTAGTTTCCTTCAACATTCAGTTTCTCAAGTTTGGTGTTATATGCCAAATTTACTGACTTAAACTTATTGTATGACATATTCAGGTCACGAATGTTGTACATAGTTGTAAACATATAGTCTGAAACCTCGTTGTGTGAGAAGTCCAGAACCTCTACTGACGATGCTCTGCTTAAGAAAGACAAATCCTTAAGTTTGTTGCCTGAACAGCTGATATCAGACAGTATTGGAGCTGAAGCCTCAAATACAATGCTCTCAAGTTGATTATTGTCACAACTAAGCATCTTCATATTCGTAAGTCCTTTTATGCTCAATGTTGTAAGTTTATTGTTGTCAAGCTGAATAGAGTTGAAACTAAAATTGTTTGACAAATCAATTTCTGTAAGTTCATTATTGTTAAGATTAAGATTATCAAGAGCTCTTGATTTATTAATATTCACACTACTCAGTTTCATTCCTGAAGCATCGAAGTCTTTAAGCTGTACTTGCGAAGCAGTGTAAATCTTTATATTTGAGCCCTTAACCTCACCACTGATCTCTTGCGGTGTGTCAGACAGAATAAACTCTTTAAGTTCACCATCACCAAAGTCAACTTCTACTTTTTCATCCTTACCGAATGTAGCCACATTCATTGCAAACTTCTCACCAACAGCCATACCGGTTGTCATCTCTGCTGCAAGCGTTGACTTACCCATATCCTCGGGATTAAGAACCATAAAACGTGAAGTAGATAAGGTCAAATAAGGATAGGCGTCACAATTGAATTTACAGCATACACTATCCTCCTGTGCCTTCAGGAAAGTAACAACACCCTTGTCAAACGTATAGTCTTCACCAGCGACAAGACGTGCTCCTTCTCCGTTATATCTACTTGGATCGTAAAGATACACATCAACCGTTGTTTTGTAATCAGGACTATAAATGTCCTTAGATAGATCTAACGGTTCAGCTACAGAGTGCTCTCTCTCAACAGCTATATTTTTTTGCATTGAATATTCATAAAAGCCTACGCCATCATGAGGGAGTGGCAACGTATTGAATGTAAAGCAGTTACCACGAATAATCAACTCAGCAAGATTCTTGCAGTTAGACACATCCAAATTCTTAATATAGTTATCAGACAGATATATTGAGAAGAGTTTATTGTTCTTTGAAATATCAAGTTCTGTCAGATTATTACCCTGTCCAAAAAGATATATAAGTTCAGGGTTGTTGCTTAAGTCTATTGACTTAAATTTATATGGACTAGTATCTTTTTGAGTAAAATAAAGTTCTCTTAATTTTGTATTTTTGCTTAAATCAAGCGTTGTTATTTTCGTATATCCAATACTTAGAATTGACAATTCTGGGTTCTTGCTCACATCAATAGTAGACAATCCTGTCTGCTCTGCTGAAAGACGAAGCAGATACGGATTATTTGTAACATCTATAGTTGTCATATTGCTTGCTCCATATACAACTATTTCGCGAATTTCTTTGTTTTTAGAGAAATCTATATTGCCAAGTTCAAAATTAGTCTGAGCATAAAGCCAAATAAGGCCTTCATTTTTCGTTATATCCAAAGTCTTTAATTGGTTATCCTGGCAGTCAATATAATAAAGTGCAGGATTATGTGTTACATCTAATTCAGTCAATACATTATGACCACAATCAAGATAATAAAGTTTGCTGTTCTTTGTCAAATCCAATACAGACAAACCATTACCATTACAATTAAGTACCTCAAGATTTTCGCAGTTTGACACATTTATTCCTGTCAGGCTAATCATAGGACAGTAAAGGAATCTTATAAGCGTCCTGCTGCCATAAACCTTAACGCTACCTTCACTTGCGTTTCCCTCTATTTGTATGGTATCCTTCTTGCCTATCTCATAATCCTCCACTGTTCCACCACCGAAATCAACCTTGATAGAACCACTCTCTGCATCAGATGTACCCACATAGAATGAAATTGCAGACCCTGCAGTTTTCAATTCCAACACGCACTCGTCCTCTCCGTCAGGAGCCTGAACGTTCATGGCATTACTATAATGTGGAACAGTCCACAACGCCACCAACAACATCAAAAGGGTAGACAACAACCTGTTATCAGTTCCCCTGCTTGTAAACAAATTCTTCATAAGCATTAAAAATTTAATTCGCTCCAAAGATAGGCACATTCTGATTAAACTTCAAGCTTATTAGGGGGATAAAAAGGGGACCCTGGTAGTGTTTTTATGGGGATATATCGTTTTTTTGCCCTAAAACAGGAGGTTACACATTAAAAGAAAAAAGATATTGATACATAGAATGTGTATCTTCAAGTCCCATTTTTCTTGCAATTTTCTGTTTTTTCTTTTTGCAATATTCTGATGTTATGTTCAAAAGGGAGGATATTTCCTTATTATTCAGGCCGATATATACCAAAGAAATAAATCTTATCTCATTTGCGGTAAGATTAGGATGCTTTTCTTTAAGTCGAAGGACAAATTCTTTGTTAGATTCTTCAAAATAAGTTGTAAAATAGCTCCATTCTTTATTTTCAGAAAGATGCGACTTGAGTTCACGGATATTCAAGTCGAGCTGTGAATTCTTTTCGATGTTCACATCCTTCGACAAAGAGTCTATAATATTCAGCACGGCCTCGTTTCTGTTTGCCATGAACAGAGCCTTAGACATCAGTTCGCGGTTCTTCTTCTCAAGCTGAAGCTGAAAATCTTTCTGGTCAAGCATGCTCTGTGCCTCCTGCTCTTCAAGTTTCTTCGCCAGCAGTTCCTGATTTTTCTTCTCCTGTTCGAGCTGAAGCTCCACAATCTTCTGACGCTGCTTCACCTTAACCATGTGGTTAGACAAGGCCCATATCAGCACGACAACCAGCACCACGATAAAGACAATCAGAATCTGCGTGCGGGTTTCCCGGGCATGATATTCACTTATCTCTTTCTCCTTCCTAAGCAGTTCAAACTGAATACTGCTGTTTTCGAAAGCCACCCTGTCGATACGCACCTGCATGGAGTCTTTGGCTACTATGAACGAGTCTTTGTATGCAAACGCAAGATTATACTGTTTCATGCAGAGATATGCCTCACTGAGAATTTCATAGAAAGGCTGCTTTCTGACAAGGTCTGTCTCGTTAGCGATGCCTTCATTAGCCATTGCCACTGCACTGTCATAGTCTCTCATCTCGATATAGGCCTTACACATATTTATTCTTATGTCCTGCCTTATATCCGGATACAGGTTCATCTTTATGACACGTTTTGCAAAAGATATGAGAGCCTTATACTGATGCGTCTCAAACAAATAGTCGGTCTTCAGGGCTTGCAGGGACATCCATTCCTCTGTATTGGGCTTAACCAGCTGCTCGGTTATATTCATATATACCCTACACTCCTCAAGATTGCCCATATCTATCGCCGAAATGGCCACGTTGAGCGCAGATCCCCGCAGAAAGGTTGTATCCTTTATCTCTTTTGCATAATTATAGTTGCGCTTGAAATATTCGTTTGCCTGCAAATACTTGTTGCTTTTCAGGTAAAGATATGCCATGTTGTTCAGGGTTGACATTTCCTCGCGCTTGCTGAGTTTCTCCACCGAAATCTTATATGCCTTCGACAGATAGTCTAAAGCGTCGTCATAATTGAGCATCTCGGCAAGATTGAACGCCCAGTTGATATGACAATGGAACACCATCTCGTAATCGTTCTTGCGTTCTGCCATCTCACGCAGCTTTGTCAGCACCTCAAAAGACTCTTTATAATTACGCTTGTCCGACAGTCTCTTGGCAGTTTCCAGCAGAGAGTCCTCATAGTGAGTCCTGCCTTCAAACTCCCTATACAAGGCATGCATGCAGACAACATGAAGCAACAACACCAGCAAAAAGCAAAATCTTTTCATAATATTACTGACAAGAAAAGCAAAACATACAATATGAATACAACACACGCCATACTGACTTCTGTGCAGCTGCAAGCCATGACATCCGGAACCACCATATATATTAAAATAGGATGAGCCGAAACTCCCGGCACGATTTATGGTCTGCAAGCCGGCACAGCCGGACATCTCCTGACGATTAAGGACGCCAGGAGACACAGTATGTACCCTATATAAGGGCAGGCTTGCCCATTTTAGACGAAATCACATAATATTTTATATGATTTTGCAAAATAGACATTACAAAGATATGTCTTTTTAAATTTAATAACAAACTAAAATACTAATAAATATTTTATATCCATTCTTTTTACTAAATTTGCAAAAGTAAAGCCGCATATCGGACTATTTTAAAAGAGGTATGACACACCATGCCTGCGATTACGGTAAAAAACAAGGACAATTGAATGTCTTAACAATAATAAAACACAAGTTATTATGAAATTCTTAACTAACGAAAAACTTACAATCGTCGGCGCAGCCGGAATGATTGGTTCAAACATGGTTCAAACAGCCCTCACAATGGGTCTGACTAACGACATCTGCCTTTATGACGTTTTCTCACCGGAAGGCGTTGCTGAGGAAATGCGCCAGAGCGGTTTCGGCGATGTGAAGATAACAGCTACAACTGATGTAAAAGAAGCTTTCACAAACGCTAAGTATATCATCTCTTCTGGTGGTGCTCCACGTAAGGCCGGCATGACACGCGAGGACCTGCTGAAAGGCAACTGCGAGATTGCTGAAGGACTTGGCAAGAACATCAAGGAATATTGCCCTGACGTTAAGCACGTTGTTATCATCTTCAACCCGGCTGACCTTACAGGTCTTGTAACTCTGCTGTACTCTGGCCTGAAACCTTCACAGGTTACAACTCTTGCTGCTCTTGACTCTACACGTCTGCAGAGCGCACTGGCTAAGAAGTTCAACGTTATGCAGAGCGAGATCGAAGGTTGCGCTACATATGGTGGTCACGGAGAGCAGATGGCAGTATTCGGCTCACACGTAACTATCGACGGCAAACCTCTGACAGAAATCATCGGCACACCTGAGTTCACAAACGAGGAGTGGGAGCAGATGAAGGTTGACGTTACTAAGGGTGGTGCCAAGATTATCGAGCTCCGCGGACGTTCTTCATTCCAGAGCCCGGCTTATCTCTCTGTTGAGATGATCCGTGCCGTGATGGGTGGCGAGCCTTTCCGTTTCCCTGTTGGAACTTATGTTTCTAACGAGAAATACAACCACATCATGATGGCTATGAAGACTACTCTCGACACAACCGGCGCTCACTATGAGATGCCGCAGGGAACTGCTGAGGAGAACGCTAAACTCGATGCTAGCTACGAGCACCTCTGCAAGATGCGCGACGAGCTGGTTACTCTGAACATCGTTCCTGAAATCTCTGAGTGGAACAAGATTAACCCGAACCTGTAATTAATTTATACAAAAAAGTCCCGGCCAAAAGCCGGGACTTTTTTTGTATAATTGAGAATGGAGAATTGAGAATGGATAATTATGATTACACTTTATAATTAGGAATGAGTTTAAATCATCAGTTCCAATTATGAATTGTGAATTGTGAATTATGAATTAAAAAATTACATTCTGTATATTTCCTCCAACTTCAATTCTGTTATCTTTCCGTATTTTGAAAGTTTCTGCATGTCAAGTTTCGACTTGTCGCCTACAATAATCAGGATGTAGGGACGGCCTTTCACATTTTTATTATAATAGTCGTAGACATCCTCGTCTGTAACGGTCTTCAACGACTCCGCCAGGGCGGCGTCAGGATCGGCCTTATAGCCTTGCGCACGATACAGGGCTATGGTCTGACCTATGTTGCGGAACGAAGGATAACTGTTGTTTATGCCGTTGAGCATCGAGCGGCGGGCGTCGCTCATGTTCTTGTCGCGCACGGGCATGCAGGCAAACAGACTGTCGAGCGTTGCCACTGCATCCATTGTCTTGTCGGCTTGAGTGCCCATCATTGTAGTGAAGCCTACGGGAGCGTCAGCATGAAGCACTGGCGACGGCAACTCTGCCGTGCCGTAAGCGTAATAGGCAAACGAGCGCAGCTCGCGCAAATCCTGAAACATCACAGACGACATGTCACCTCCGAAATAGCGGCTCCACAGCTGCAGACAAGTGCGCCCGTCCTGGTCTGGCAGTGGGGCAAGCGGCGTGTATGTGGCCACTACGGTCTGGCGTGCCTTTGGGTTGTCTAATATATATACTGTCGGGGCGTCATACTGCATCAGTGGCTTGTAAGTGTCGGTATATGGTTCACAGGCTTTACTTACAGGCAACAGTCTGCTGACCTCCTGCCCCACCGATGCCGCGTCGCGGCTGCCGCAATAAACGACAGACAACTGCACGTTCTGCAGACTGTCAAACAGGCTGACAAGTTCTTCGGGCTTCATCTTTTTGACATCACCGACAGACACACGGTTGAGATAAGCCGACTTGTCACCGTAGACTATCTTCGACAGCGCAGCTTTTGCAATGCTCGAATTGTCTTTCACAAACGCCATGTCGTTAAGACGCCACGCACGTTTCAGTTCAGACATCTGCTTCTTGTCAGGCTTAACCGACGAGAGGAAATGGGCCAACAGCCTCAACGAGGGCTCAAGGTTGCGCTCAAAGCCCTGCATGGATATGGTGAACGAATTGTTGCCGGCACTGAAACTGAGCGTAGAACCGACGTTCTGCAGGGCACGGCGCAGCTGCTGACTTGTAAGCGAGTCGGTGCCGAGAGCGTCGATATACGATTCGAGCACACCAAGACGCGGGTCGGCCTCCTTTCCCTTGTGATAGATAAGTTGCAAGGTGAACACGTCATTAATGTTATTCTTTACGGCATAAAGCTCCGCCATGCGGCCGAGACTTATGCGAGAGGCATCACGGTCGAAGTCGATTATGCGCGGCTCAACATCCTTGTGCCCCATAGAGTCGAGCATGGCGGCATAAGCCGACTGCGCCGTTATGTTCTTTGCAGACATGGGCTTATATCCCGGCTGCGACACCTTGTCGGAAGGATAGCTGCCGTATTTCTTCACGAAGTCCATATATTCGTTGTTGAAATATTTGCGCGCCACGCGCATCACGTCGTCACGGCTCACATTCTCTACTGCCTGCTCACGTGCAAGATACTCCGCCCATGAGTCTTCGCCGTTGCCGTAAGCCTCAACCATCATCCATCCACGTTTGTCGGCATCTTCCAGCTTGCGCTTCAGCTCTCGTCCGGCTTCCATCTTCAGCGCCTGCAGGTCGCTGTCGCCGAAGTCGCCGTTCTTCACCTTGTCCACCTGCTCCATGCACCTGCGCATAAGTTTCTTGCGCGAGCCGAACGGCAGACTCGGCACTCCTGCCACAAACGTTATGCCGGCATCCTTCAGCGCGGCAGTCATGGCCGTGGCCATAAGCGCGTCGCCGTTGTTGCTTATAGAGTCGAGCTTGCCCGAACCAAAGTTGTTTGTCAGCAGTCTTACGGCTATGTCGAGCGCGGCCTCGTCGGCATGTCCGTGCGGCGGTGTGCGGAATGCCATAAGCTCGCCCTTAACTATAGGATAAGGTATGCGCAGCCTTACTTCGGGCTGCGACGCGAGCGACACGGGCATAAACTCGC
Organism: Prevotella marseillensis; assembly: GCF_900625065.1. Taxonomy (NCBI): domain Bacteria; kingdom Pseudomonadati; phylum Bacteroidota; class Bacteroidia; order Bacteroidales; family Prevotellaceae; genus Prevotella; species Prevotella marseillensis. The sequence continues at coordinate 81,601 of NZ_UYXY01000003.1, forward strand.
TGCGCGCCGGAGCCTCGCCTACCCTTATACGCCCGAAAGTGCGCTCAAGCAGCGGCATTATGGAGTCGGCACACACATCGCCGGCAAGTATCAGCGCCATGTTTCCTGCCACATAATAACGGTCGTAGAAGCTTTGCATCTCGCTCAGCCGCGGATTTTTCAGGCTTTCGGTGCTGCCTATTATCGGATAGGCATAAGGCGTGCCGCCGAAGAAGTTTTCCATCACGCGTTCGTATGCGCTCATCAGCACATTGTCGGAATACATGTTTTTCTCTTCGTACACTGTTTCTAGTTCGCTCTGAAACAGGCGGAACACGGGACTGACAAGGCGTTCGCTGTTGAGCGACGCCCACTGGTCTACATACTGCGGCAGAAACGTGTTGTAATATACGGTATAGTCGAGGCTCGTTGCGGCGTTAAGCCCCGAACCTCCGTAGCGCGACACAAGATTGCTGAACTCGTTGGGTATGGCATACTCGGCAGCCTTTGCCCCAAGCCGGTTTATGTCGGCCTGTATCTGCCGGCGCGTTGCCTCATCAGCGGTCTGCGCCAGCAGGTCGTATTTGGCTGATATCGAGTCGAGCCATGGCCGTTCCTTCTCATAGTCCACCGTACCAATCTTGTCTGTGCCCTTGAACATCATATGCTCAAAATAGTGTGCAATGCCCGTATTTGGGCAGTCGGCAGCTCCTGCCTTCACCACCACTGCGCCGAACACCTTAGGCAGCGAGTGGTCTTCGTTTATCCACACGGTCAGTCCGTTACTCAGCCTTATCTCCTTCACCTGCATGGCCTTGTCGTCATAGCCGGCGGCGTGTGCCGAAAGACCGGTCAGCGCCATAAAGAATGTCAGTAAAACAGTATGTTTCATCATATCCTCATATTGAATTTGGCGTGTCGCAGCGAATACAGCCCGTACAGCACCAGTGTTTAATGTTTCCACAAAAATAATAAAAGCATTATCAATTTTATTAATAACATCAAAAGATTAATACATACTTAAATTACATTAAGAAAATATATCATGCAGTTTGAGCCTAAACCTCTACATATACATCAAAACAGTTATAAAACATTACAGAAGCTCAAAAAAAATAATATTGATAAGAAATAACACTTTATTGAAATATTATGGCTTTATATTGAAAATATTTTGTTGCTGTTTGGTATATAAATAAATTTGCATCATGAATGAATAATAAACAAAATAAAGCTAAAAGACATTCTATGAAAGTCATTCGAAATTTAGAGTAATATTAATTTATAATAACAACTAAAATTAAATATTATTAATGTTCAAGATAAAAGAAAATACTTTTGAAAATACGATTTATATAATATTATGGATTGTATTGTTTCTTTTTCCAATAATAATCTTAGGCAGTTCAAGAGACGTTAGATTGGAAAGAATAATACTTGAATGGATCAGATTTTTACCATTTCTTCTATTATTTGTCGTACACAATAAATTTCTACTACCCACCTTATTCCTTAAAAAGAAATATATAACTTACGGATTGATAACAATAATATGCATCATCTTCTCTGTAATGCTGTTTCCCGTATGCAGGGAAATACAGATGCTAATACTTCCCGCAGAACCTCCGTATCATATGCAGATAAACATAGCCAATAATACATCCGGCTTATTTAAAATAAAAAAGTTATCTGACAATATAATCTTTATGGTTTTACTCTTGGCACTTAACCTACTATTAAAATACTTTTTCATTCAACAAAGAAAAATAAGGGAAGAGGAAACAAAGAATAAAGAAATGCTTCAGACCGAACTGAACTTTTTGAAAAATCAGATAAGCCCTCATTTCTTCATGAACACATTAAATAATATTCATGCATTGATAGACTATGATCCGAATATAGCAAAAGAAACTGTCATATCACTCTCACGGTTAATGAGACACATTCTATATGAATCACAATCAAAAAGAATTTCAATAAAAAAAGAAATAGATTTCATAAAAAATTATATTGAACTGATGAGACTCAAAATATCAGAAAAGGTTCCCATATCATTCTCTATACCAGAATATATTCCAGAAAAAACGATACCTCCGCTTATATTCACATCATTGATAGAGAATGCTTTCAAGCACGGAGTTAGTCTCAAAGAAAGAAGCTATATTAAAATTGATTTATCATTCCCTGATAAGAATCAAATGGAGTGTCGCATCATAAACAGCAATCACCATACCACATATAAAGAAGGCCATAAAGGTATAGGATTAGAGAATACAAAAAAGCGGCTTGATATAGAGTTTCCGTCTGCTTACCGACTAAATATAAATAAAACAGAAAAAGAATTCATAGTAATTTTAAATATACCGATATGATTAAATGTATAGCTATAGACGATGAGCCTCATGCCCTAAGACAATTATCAGAATATATAGAAGTTGTTCCTTTTTTATCTCTTGAAAAAGCGTTTGAAAGTGCAATCGAAGCTTGTATCTTTTTAAAAGAGAACACTGTAGACCTGGTATTTGTCGATATAAGCATGCCGGATCTTAATGGAATAGATTTTGCCAAATCATTATCAAAACAAATAAAAATAATATTCATTACCGCTCATAGTGAATTTGCATACGAAGGCTTTCAGATAGATGCTGCTGACTATCTGCTCAAACCAATTAGCTTTACAGATTTTTTTAGATCTGTAAATAAAGTGAACGAAAGATATTTCCGACAGAACAGCAGTTTGCCTGAAATCCATCAGAGCAGAGATTATCTTTTCATAAAATCAGAATACCGTATTATACGCATAAATTTCAAGGATATAAAATACATAGAAAGCAAACGTGAGTATGTAAAGATATATCTTGAAGGAAACGAGCCGATAAAGTCCCTGATGAGTATGAAAAAAATGGAAGAGACTCTACCTGAAAATATATTCATGCGCGTCCACCGTTCTTTTATCGTCAACCTTGACAAGATAACTATAGTAGAACGCAACAGAATTGTTTTCGACAACAAGGTATACATTCCTATCAGCGAGAATTATGGTGAAAAGTTTCTGAAATACATGGAAAAAGGTTTTATATAAATATTCCATTGATTGTTTCACTTTTTAGAAATAAAATATTATGAAAGTATTTGTTTATTTTATGTGTGCCCAATTTCTGATGACTGGATGCAGTACAACAGTAAAGGCTATTACTACAAAAAAGGATAAAATTGTTGTAATTGAACATCGCCATCATAAAGTCCCGAAAAGAGCTATTATACTTGTGGGTTCAAGAATAAAGAAAAGGCCGGTAAGGAGTATCGTTATTTACTACAACAGTGTACCCTATTTGTACGCTAATGGTGTATACTATAAATTTGTCAATCATGAATATGAAGTAATAAAGCCACAAATCGGCATGACAGTTCCTACTTTACCTAAAGTTGGTTTAAAGAAAATAAGAATGAAGGACGAAATGCTATATTCCTACAATAATGTGTTGTACAAGAAAATTATCACCTCAAAAGGAGTAAGATTTAAAGTTCAAGGATTTGTAAACCAATAAAAGTATGAAAAGATTGTTTTTATTGTCCGCTACTTTAGTTAGCCTACAGATGGTATACTCACAAATAAAGTATCCGATAGTTGACACCGGGCAGAAGGATTATTATAGCAATAATAGTAAGATTGAAATGCCAATGCCGGGAGAGGATTTTTACGGACAAGACGCATGCATTCATGGCTACCAGCCAAAGTATAAAGACAATGGTGACGGTACCGTCACAGATCTTATCACTGGACTCATGTGGGAAAAGAATATGGGAGAGAAGCTCACATTCGAAGAAGCCAAGAAAAAAGCAGAATCATTACGCACAGGAGGGTATAATGACTGGCGCATTCCTACTGTAAAAGAACTGTATTCATTGATTCTGTTTACAGGACAAGCTATGGGTGAACGGACCATCCGGCCATTTATTGACACAAAATATTTTGACCAGCCTATAGGCGATCTTAATAAAGGAGAACGCGAAATTGATGTACAGACTTGGACTTCAACCATATATAAGGGAACGACCATGAATGGGCAGACTACAATTTTTGGTGTTAATTTTGTAGACGGTAGGATAAAAGGGTATCCATTGAGAATGAGAGGTAAAGAAAATAAAATGTATTTTCGCATGGTAAGAGGAAACACCGAATATGGCAAGAACCAACTTGTAGACAATGGAGATGGAACAGTAACCGATTATGCAACTGGGCTTATGTGGCAAAAAGCTGACAACGGAAAGATATATGATTGGAAAGGTGCTCTAGCTTATGCAGACACTCTCAGTCTTGCCGGATATACAGACTGGTATCTACCTAATGCTAAAGAACTGGTATCTATCGTTGATTATGACCGTTCACCATCGTACACAAACTCACCTGCCATATCTCCATTGTTGGAATGTACATTGCATAATCTATATGACGGAGTGAAAGATTATGCGTATTATTGGAGTTCTACCACTCATCTTGACGGTCGTAATCCATACGAAAGAGCGGTGTATGTCTGCTTCGGGCATGCCTGGGGAAGAGAGCCTCACACAGATGAATTATGCGATGTGCACGGAGCAGGAGCACAGCGTAGCGATCCTAAATCAGACAATCCATCTAATGTACCATATTTTTTTGGTCCTCAAAAAGATATGCAATGTGTTTACAATGCTGTAAGATGTGTCCGTAAGATTAAATGATGAAATTATTAAATTTATAAACAATGAAAAAGTTAATGTTTACAGCCATATTCTTTTGCATGTCATTGGTTATGGCATTTGGAAATAATCCATGGAAATTTGCCGTTGTTGGAGATACGCATGTTCCCAATGCTTATACGATAAAAAAGATTGTTCCAAAACTTCTTGAAGATAAAGTTGAAGTTGTGTTGTTTGTTGGCGACCTGATACAGGGAGGCAAAGGACAAAGTGCCGAAGGCATGACTAAAGAGCTTACAGAATGGAAAAAACTGACAAAACCACTTACTGATGCTGGCATTAAAATACTTGCAGTACGTGGAAATCATGAAGCCGATGTGAAAGGAAATAATATTGAGGCATGGAAAAGAATAATATCTCCTGAACTGAATGTTGTATACACCTATAAGAATATTACATTCGTAGGCTTGGACAACTACTTAAACGGAGAAAGGACTGTAGATATAGAATGGTTGAAAAAAGCCCTTAATAGAATTGATAAAGGCAATATTATAATTCCATTTGGACATGAACCTGCATTCAGTTGTAACACCTTTCATCCTGTCTGCCTTGATGAAAACACGGAAAACAGAAATAAATTTTGGAATCTGCTTGAAGAATACGATGTAAAATATTATTTCTGCGGGCATACTCATCAATATAATTTAAGCCAGATTAGTCATAATGGACATACTATACAACAGGTAATAAGTGGGGGTGGAGGCGGTTCCCTTCAAATAAAACGTGGAGGTATAAAAAACACAGACAATTATGAAGTAAAGCCTATTGATCTGAAAATCGAAACCGGATATGTATTAGTACAAGTTACCAATAATGAAATAAAAACCCAATGGATAAAAATATATGATCAAAATGTAAAGAAACATTCTCAAAATCATCAAAGAAAAAAACTGAGGAGAAAACAACAACCGCCATTACATAGGCCTACTTATTGATAAAGATTCAGATATTAATGCGTATTGACTTTGTTTATAATTAACTTTTGTCTTTACGCATTTTTTTACTCTGATTGCAATCCTAATTAAGAATAATGCATAATACAAAAATATGATAATTCTCAGATTTAAATAAGGAAAGAGAATTTTAATCCCAACAAGGCAAAGCAATAGATATTTCATCATAAACAAAACTCTCATAGGCAATATAAAATGAATTCACATATCATATTGTTTACCCAACATAAATACAATAAAGCAGACTATACAGATAATTTTATACAATACATATAACCAACAAAAAAATCGACAAAATCGTAAAAAGTATATATAGTTTTACGTTTTCATTATAAATTAGTTTCAAAGCAATAATTTATTTACATTTTTTATATTTATTGGAATTATATCCATATATTTGCACCTTGGATATATTACGATTCTGAATTATCTCTTGAGGCACACAAAATCTCACCTGCATAAGATATAATACAAGATATTAACTATTAAAAAATCGACTAATTTATAACACTAATTTTATGAAAAAACTTTTACACACACAAAGAAGAGGATTGGCGCTCTGGCTGCTGACCCTTATGTGCTTGGCCTCGGTAAATGTATGGGGACAAGAGACGGTTTATCTTGAAGAAGACTTTTCAAGTGCAAATGAAGGAACAAACAATAATACTAGTGGTCCTTCAAATAAATCATGGAAAAATGATAAATTTCCTATAACGACAAATACCTATCAAGCTGGTGGAACTGTAAAATTGGGAACGAGTAGCAAAACTGGATCCATAACAACCAAGACGTTAGATTTATCTTCTAACAATGGCATTTTCTACGTTACTTTTGATGTTAAAGGTTGGACAAACGTTGAAGGTAAAATTACAATTTCACTTGACGGAACGAAAAATGAAACAGTTGAATATTCTGCAACCATAAACGATGCTTTTGAGACTAAAACAGTTGAAATGTCAGGTGGAACATCAAATTCAACAATCACGATTGCAACTACTTCAAAACGTGCTTTTATTGACAATGTTAAGATTTTTGCAAGGAGTTCAATTTCAGAAAACTTTCATTTTTCAAAAGACTATGCAGTAATAGAAATCACAGATGAAAACTTTGCAGAAAAGTTACCTACATTGACAAATAATTTTACAGACAAGAACGTTACATATTCAAGCTCAGAACAGAATGTTGCAGAAATAAATAACACAACAGGAGAAATAACTATAAAAAGTTGTGGAACAACTACAATTACAGCAGAACTTAAGAGTGAAAATGCTACTGCTTCGTATGAGCTTACGGTAAACAAGACAGCCGCAACACTCGAATTTGAACAGCCATCATATACAGTGAACTTTGATGAGATAATTACTCTGAAAGCCGTATCAAACAATCCGGATGCACAGATAACCTATTCTGCAACTGAAGGCGACTGGTATATAGATGAAACATCGGGCGAATTCTTGGCTGGCACTACAGCCGGAAGCGTAACCATTACTGCAACACTGGCAGAAAGCGACAAATACACCGGCGCAACTGCAACATGCACAGTGAATATCGTTGACCCGAACCAGCAGGTTTATAGCGACGTTATCACAGCTGAAGATTTGGCTGCGACAACTACACAATATATAGATTTCTCTGGCGTAACAAAGACTTCAGATGCCGTTTATGCAGGTAATTCTGCAAAGAATAACACTGGCTCAATCCAACTAAGATCAAGCAACAGCAATTCTGGAATTGTTGCTACAACATCAGGTGGAAGAATATCTCAGATAATTATAATATGGGATAATTCAACTGCAAACGCCAGACAAATTGATGTCTACGGAAATACAAATCCATATACAAGCGCAGCAGAACTTTATGAAACAAGTGGTAATACAAACCAAGGTGAACTTATCGGCAGCTTAGCAAAAGGTGAAACAACACTGACCATCGAAGGCAACTATCCTTATGTTGGAATAAGAAGCAACGACGGAGCATTATACATCAAAGACATAACCTTTGTATGGGAAAAAGTGTCAGAGCCTACCACCGGTTCATTCTCAATCACCGACGCCGGATTCGCCACATACTACACCAACAAGGCGTTTGTAATGCCGGAGAATGTGCAGGGCGGAATTGTAACTAAAGCCAACAATGAGACAAGCCAGCTCACCGTAAGCTACAACTATCAGCCGGGCACTGTTGTTCCTGCTAAGACTCCTATCGTGCTTAAAGGCGAGAAAGGCGACTACACTGTGAACTACACTACATCTGAAGAAACGGCTCCTGCAGGCAACATGCTCTATGGCGCAGACAACGTTGACGCAGACGGAATGACATTTGTTGAGGGAACCAACGTTAAATACTACAAGCTTGCACTTGGCAACGACGGCAAATGCGGATTCTACTGGGGCGCAGCCGACGGCGCAGCATTCGAATACACAGCCAACCGCGCATTCCTTGCCATCGACATAACAGACGCATCGCAGGCTCCTGAAGGCTTCTCGCTCGACGGCGACGGCGGCACAACTGGCATAAACGGCGTTATGAACGGCAACGACGACAGCCAGAAGATTTACACCGTAACCGGCGTCTACGCAGGCAAGAGCCTCGACAAGCTGCCCAAAGGCATATACATCGTAGGCGGTAAGAAAGTAGCAGTGAAATAAACAACAACATTAAATAAGACAGATAAAGGAGAAACATATTATGGAAAAGTATATAAAACCGGAATGTAAAATAGTAGAAGTAAAGTTTGAAGGCAACCTGATGCAGGCCTCTAATATTCCCCCGACATCGGATACAGATCTCGGATGGAACGACGAAGTCAGCGACAACCCTATGCTCGCGCCTGAGCACAAGAGCATCTGGGGTGAAGATTAACCCCCAATGCGGCATCGGCCGCATACGGCTTAATACATGTTTTTTATGATTCAGTTTGACGGAGGGGCATGCGCCATGACGCATGTCCCTCCGGTGTTTTTATCCCAAATCAGCCATAAGGGTTTGCTCTGTATTTTTGCTTAGCGGATTTTAGTCAGATTTTTCGCAGGCATAACGGGCTATGTCAAGAAAAATCTGACGAAAACCTTGCCTGGCAATATGCGGTCTTTTGTCTTGCGAAAGGTATGCTTTCAGACTGCAGAATGTGGTCTTTTACGACACAAAAGGATAGCTTTTGCCTGCATGGGCTGAGTCAACCTCTGTCAGGAGCAGGCGGAGAGCCGGTCAACCTAAATCAGTAAATATAACAAATCTGTACGAAAAAATATTTTTTCTAAAGACTCATCACTCGTCACATAATGGTTTAACCTTCTGATAATCAACGTATTGCAGCGTGACGAGTTGCCGTTTCAACTCATCACGCATTGTCTTACCCTGAAAAAAGTTGACTCATAAATAAAATAATTATGAGGAAAAATAAATCACAAAAGGGTCAATATCTTCAAAAAGTGATAGATCTTCGCTCTTCAGGTGTAAGTTTTTTGGGAAT
>NZ_UYXY01000001.1:0-817500 GCF_900625065.1 Prevotella marseillensis
CGGAGATAAAGAACCAGAGCAACGTGCCTTTCGATGTGGACTACATCACATGGAAAATCGTTGACAAGAAGGTGGCGAAGCGTACCGCCGTGCAGGAGCAGATCATCCTGCCGCTCCGTGCGCAGAATTACGCCACACTCGTGCCGGGAAAGAAGAGCGAGCGCACGGTATTCACGATGGCGAAGTTCACCATTCCCGACGACAAATGCCTCGTGGTGGGACTCAACGAGAAGAACGGAGGTCGCCACCAGTCTTTCGTGATTGAGAACGAGGATTTGGTACGTGCCAATACCATCAACGAACTTCAAGTGCGCTGACCATGAGAAAGTACATCGCAATAGTCATCGCGTCGCTTGCCCTGTTCACGGGGCAGGCGCACGCCCAGCGATGCCTGCCGAAGATGCAGGGCATCGAGGTCAGGGCGAACATGGCGGACGGTTTCAATCCCGGCGGCAACGACGGCGGGCACAGCTTCGGGGCGGCTCTTTCCACCTACACGAAAAAGGGGAATAAATGGGTGTTCGGCGGCGAGTACCTGTTGAAGAACAACCCTTACAAGGACGGGAAGATACCCGTGGCGCAGTTCACGGCGGAGGGGGGATACTACTTCAAGATACTCTCCGATGCCCGTAAAATCGTGTTCGTCTATGCAGGGGCTTCGGCTCTTGCCGGATATGAATCGGTGAACTGGGGCGAAAAGGTGTTGCATGACGGCTCCACGCTCCATGACCGGGACTCCTTTATCTACGGCGGTGCATTGACGCTCGATGTGGAGTTTTACGTGGCAGACCGTATCGCTCTGCTCGCCAACCTCCGGGAGTGTTGCCTGTGGGGTGGCGACACGAGGAAGTTTCATACGCAGTGGGGCGTGGGCGTGAAGTTCATCATAAACTGACGCACCGCATGGAACGGACGGAAATCGATGCCATGAGGCATATACCCCTTGCGGACTTCCTCGCACGGCTGGGACATGAGCCTGTACGAAGAAGCGGCAACGAATTGTGGTATCGTGCGCCATACCGCAATGAGCGCACGCCCTCTTTCCGTGTGAACGTGGCGAAACAGCTCTGGTACGACTTCGGTACGGGCAAGGGCGGCGACATCTTCACGCTTGCCGGGGAGTTTATCGGAAACAACGACTTCATGGAACAAGTGAAGTTCATAGCGGAAACCGCCAATATGCCTATGCCTGTTTCCGAAATGAGTAAACCGACTTTCCTGCCTAAACCGTCAGAACCTGCCTTTGAAGGAGTGGAAGCCACCCCGCTGTTTCGTTCTCCACTGACGGACTATCTGGCGGAACGGGGTATTCCTTACGGCATTGCATCCCGGTATTGCTGCCGACTGAATTACGGTGCGCGTGGCAAGCGGTATTTCGCCGTCGGTTTTCCGAATGTGGCGGGTGGCTATGAAATCCGCAGCCGCTTCTTCAAAGGATGTGTGCCTCCGAAGGATGTGTCGCTGGTCAAGGCGGAAGGCTCTCCGGCTGACGTATGTAGCGTATTTGAAGGATTCATGGACTTTCTTTCCGCTGCCACGCTCGGATTGGAAACGGGTGATTGCCTTGTGCTGAACTCCATTTCCAACGTGGAAAAGGCTATGAGGTATCTGGACGGTTACGGGCGCATAGACTGTTACCTCGACCGTGACGAAGCCGGACGGCGCACGTTGGAAATGCTGAAAGGACACTACGAGGAACGTGTCTGCGACCGTTCCGCCCTCTATGATGGTTGCAAGGACTTGAACGAGTATCTGCAACTGACAACGAAAAAAGAACAATAACTTAAAAATCAAAAGACAATGAACATACTGAACAACAAGAACAAGAGAACATCAATCTTCAAGGCGTTGGCACTCTGCCTTTTCGCCGCCGTGTCGCTCACCGCCGTATCGTGTGACGACGATATGGACATCCAGCAATCCTATCCCTTCACGGTGGAAACCATGCCCGTGCCGAACAAGGTAAGCAAGGGGCAGACAGTGGAAATCCGCTGTGAACTGAAAAAGACGGGCGACTTCGCCAACACCCTCTATACCATCCGGTATTTCCAGTTTGAGGGGGATGGTACGCTGAAAATGGACAACGGCATCACGTTCCTGCCCAATGACCGCTACCTGCTCGAAAACGAGAAGTTTCGGCTGTACTACACGGCGCAAGGTGACGAGGCGCACAACTTCATCGTGGTAGTGGAGGACAATTTCGGCAACTCCTATGAGTTGGAATTTGACTTCAACAACCGAAACGTGAAGGATGACGGGGTTATCACTGTTGTCCCCATCGGGAACTTCAAGCCCCTTACACGATGATGCGTGTATTCATGGCTATCCTCTGTTCGCTTCTGGCGGTCTGTTCCGTGTCCGCACGGAACAGACGCCATGAGGGAACGGACGGGCAGGCGGCTATCTACCGGCTGCCACCATTTGAGAGGGCGGTGCGATGCACGAAGTATTTTGAGGGCTGGCATTCGGAAAAACATCACCCGTATGTAGGATATGGACATCGGTTGCAGCCGGGGGAAAGGTATTCGGCACGCACCATGACGAAGCGGCAGGCGGACGCGCTTCTGCGAAAAGACCTGCGGAAGTTCTGCGCGATGTTCCAGCAGTTCGGGAAGGATTCGCTTCTGCTTGCCACGCTCGCCTACAATGTCGGTCCGTACCGTCTTTTGGGGAGTGGGAAGATACCCAAAAGCACGCTAATCCGAAAGCTGGAGGCGGGTGACAGGAACATCTACCGGGAGTATATCGCTTTCTGTAACTATAAGGGGAAACGCCACGCCATGCTGCTCAAACGAAGGAAGGCTGAGTTTGCGCTGCTGTATGTACCATAAAGAATAAGTGTCTGACGAAAGAAACTCCGATGAAGCCGCCAACTTCATCGGAGTTTCAGTTTTCATACATTCGGGATTGTCCCTTTGCCTGCAACCTCACCGTCCCTGCAATGCTCTATGATACCGGGTGAAAATCCCATGCTGCCGATTGCGATATGCCGGATATAGTCTGTATATTCCTGACCTTGAAAATTCCTGCCCGTAAGGTTCTTGAAAACCATCTTTATGCTTATGCCGTCGTTGCTGTACAAGATGGTTTTTCCGTTCTGTCTGATTGTTTCCATGATTAAAACTTGTTTTTGTGAATACTATCGTAGATTGGTACAAAGGTTTCTTTGCCTACTTTCTTATCCGCCATCATGCTCATGAAAGAAAGTAGGCGGCTTTTGCCGCCCACCCCTCAAAAGCGGGTGTAAAGTCCCGTTACCATCGTGAACATTTCCTCCAGCATATCGCAATATATCCCCTCGTGCGTTTCAATGTCCTTCGTCCTGCTCTCGAATGTCTTTTTGCTGAACGTCTTGCGGTAGAAACGCATATTGTATAGGTCTGCCCCTCCGTCATAGATGATGTCAAGGCGGTTGGCACTGGTCTTGTTCCTCGCAAGGCTCATGCGCAAGCCGTTGCCCATGTCTGTGAAGTCTTTGCTTCCCGTCATGGCGGCAAAGCGTCTGCCGCCAATCTGCTCTAAAATTGTCTTTGCTATCATATCCGTTGTCTTTTAGGTTTATGGTTCGGGCGGTGCGGACACCGCCCCAATGTTCAAAATTCTGTTTTCTCGGTTATGGGTGTGCATTTTTCCAGCCACTCTTTCAGACATTCCATGTTATACTCGCTCGTGATGACTGCCGTATGGCTGTCAATGGCAGTGAAACGGCTGCTTTCATAGCTGTCTATCCACCCCTTTAGGGTATCAACTCCCCACGCTTCGGCATCGTCAAAGATGCCGTCCAATGCCGTAATGGGTTCGCTGAATTTGACTATCAGCGTTTGGTAGCCTGCTTCGTTCATCGCTTCTCCTCCTTCCTTTCCTTTGCCGTTAGCCACTTGTCCCGTGCGGCTCGACATTCGTCTAATGTGGGTTTGACACAAGAGAAAAGTTCCCCGTCCGTGTGGCGGTAGTCGTATTGCACAAGGGTGCGTTTGCGTCTGCCGATACCCGTTTGGAATTTCTCGTAGTTCTCCGTTCCTGCCGATTGGCAGGTGCTTACTCCGTTAATTGTCATTTTTGTTGCCATAGTCGTTGTTATTTAGATGATTAGAAATGTACAGACAGCACTCTGTGTTGCATCACCATTTCGGGGTCGCTCGTGTAGCGTTGGTGCAGGTAGAAATGATGAGAGCCGAAGCCGTAAAGGAAGAACTTGTCAAGTTCGTGTTTCTCGGCAAAGTCCTTGACGCTCGCCCTTAATTGCTCCTCACTCTGACAAAGAGTGAGGAGGTTCATAAATTCAAGGAACATCGTGGGGATTTTATCATCCCATAGGAAAACCATGCTTTCAAATCTTACTTCCATAATGTTAGTTGTTAGATGTCGATATTATGCCGCTTTCATCCGCTGGCGGATAAGGTTGGCGTTCTTGTTCACAAGGGCGATGATGCGGTCGTGGTATTCGGAGTTCTCGTTGCATACGCCACGACACTGCACCACCTCAAAAGTTTTTAGTGACACCTCTATCGTTTCAATTCGTTTTCCGTCAATGGTGGCGGATAGGATAAGGGAGTCTTTTCGTTTGTGGTAACCGCCCACACAATGATGCATCGTCCTTCCTTCCTCTGCCATTTCTTCCACGCTCTCTATGACTTTGACGCAAATAAGGCTGTCGGTAAAGGCAAGTCCGAAGAATATGCCCTTAGCTTTCAGATATTGTTTCTCGTCCTCAATCGCTTTCCTGCGTTGCTGTTCAGTCCGCTCATGTTTCCTTTGCAGGTTGCGCTTTGCCACCAACTTGTCGTGTTCAACTTTGAGGTCGGCAGGGCAAACGTATTTCGGGCTGTTTGTGTCCTTGCCGAAATGACGCAGGAGGTCTATGGTGTCACGCCACATTGAGCCGTCCTCAATAGTATAGCCGTTGCGGATACATATCTTGATTGAAGCCCAATACTCTCCAATATTGAAAGAGTGGTACAGATAGTAGCGCAACATGGGATATTGCCCTGCCTTCAACAGCGTTTCCGCACGGCTGTCCGACAATAATGCCGGTATTAGTTTGGTGGGTACAATGTCGTGGAAATTGCCGTTAAAGCCGTTTCTGCGGAGCGTCGGCAACACCTTATATCTTGGATATATCGGGGAATATGAGATATGGCGGTACGCTTCATTGTCATTGCGGATAGCAAAAGGAGAAGCGAATGAGAACGTGTCGATGTAGCATCCCAATGTGCGTGGAATGGCAACAACAGCCTTACGCCCTTGTTCATTCCACCAATACTGCCCGATTTCAAGGGCATAGGACTTGGCATTAACCCCTTTCTCCATACCCACGACAAGCAAGAACATTCGTAGCACTTGGTATTCTCCGCTTGTGGTAAGGGTTGTGAAATACTGCTTTTGTCTTACCTTGCGCTGATAGGTGAGGCAGACTTTCAAACTTGCTCCACATTCGGGACACGTACAATGCTCGGTCTGCTCCGTCATTACCCAACTATGACCGCAATCCATACAAGTGGTACGACCTTTCGGCAAGCGGTGTGCATAATGCTCCACGCAATTACGGAATGCCCAATTTATCTGTATCGGGGTTATCGGGCGTAGTTTCTTGCTTTGGGCAAGAACTGCTTTTTCAAATTTGTTTCTCGGTTTCATAAGCCAAAATCAAATAATGAGGGTTGAACTTGGGTTTCTGTTTTCGCCTTTGTCGGCTTGGTGCGGTTCTGCAACTTGCGGAGTTCCTCGTCTTGGTATCTGCGGACTGCCTGCTGACGTGCTTCTGCTTTTTCCTCTGCCGTGAGTTCCACAATGTGGTTCACCGCCACTTGGCATTGGATAGGCTTGCCCACCTCAATCTCGTTCTCGTCATAGTAGTGTACTGCTTGTCCGTATATCTCTCCGTCCGTGAAGCCGTTACAACCGCTTTTCTGCACATAGTTCAGAATGTAGGTTACGCAATCGTCAATGTTCTTGGCTGGATTGCGGTAGCTCTTCGCAAAGAGCGTGTCTTCCTCCGCACGTTGTTCCAAATACATCTGTATCGTTCTCTTGAAATGGTCTGTTCCTTTCATATCGCTGTCGTTTTTATGAGTTGTCAAATAGTATGTTTCAAAATCTCCCTCCAATAAATCGGCTCAACCTCGCTCAATAGGAAGTCTATAAAGTCCTTCCGTGCGTTCTTGTTCAGTTCGTGGTAGAGTCCACGGAACACGGACATATTGCCGTTGAGGTATGTTTCCACCATGTACTCGAAGATGTTGCCCACCTCGTAGTATCTGCATTGTTGCTCCACTGTCTTGCTTCTTCTCTTTGCCATGTCGGTAGGGATTAAAGGGTGAATAACCAAAGAATGAAGCCGAAGAACAGGATAACGGAAAGAATAGCCACGATTACCCCTATTGCCACTCGGAACACTCCGTTTATTATCTCTCTGACGATGTACCAAAGGATGCCGGACACCCAAAAGGCGGTGCGCATGATTAGGGTGCATATCGCAAGCCCTATGTATTGCGCCATTTGTCTGAAATTTACCGTTGCTGTCATAGCCGTATCATTTGTTAAGTTCCACGATGCTGTCTATCCTGCCGTATAGGAAACTGCGGAGTGCCGTCTTGTCGGTAGCCTTGTATTCCGCCCAATGCCCATACTGCTTTACAATGTAGGTTCGGAGAATGTCGGAAAAGTCAAACATCCAACCTTGCAAGGGTACTGCGCTCTTGAAATAGGTGTTGCTGTTCACGTTGCGTGTAAGCCAATCCTTTTCCTCTCGGCTCAATTTCTCACCATTGTTCAGTTTGGTGCGAAGTCCGTACACCTTGCTGCCTTGCAGGTTCTCCAAACTTGGTACTTCCCATGCCACGAATTTTGTTGCTATTGCCGTTCTCATATCCGTTTTGTTTTTGATTTTTTGTTTTTTAATGCGGATTCAAGAGCTGAGGGAGTTGAGTTTCAAACTATCTTATCTGCCTCTCGTTTATCCGACATTTTTTTTAATGCGTCTTTCTGTCGCATCGGTCGTTTTCGTTTCGGGTGCTTAAAAAGGTAGGGATTAGGGAATGCAAGGTTTTTCGGGAAAATACTACCCGAAGGGCTGGAGATTTTTCCAGAAAACAGGAGGCTTGACCTTGCTTTCCCGTACAATCCCGGAGTTACCTTTGCACCCAGCACGAAAATGACTGCCTGATGCGGCTCACTGAAAGGCGCGAAAATGGAGGTAAACGGAAGTGGAGGCAGATTAGACAGGAAAACTTCAAAAGAGAAATCCGTGAAAAAGACATCCCCAACAGAAAAGAACATAGCCGGTAGCGTGAAACCGGGCAAACCATCGGCAAGGAAGTATGTTTTTATCTGTTTGGCCAAACGTGTTTGGTCGGATGGATAAAATCATTCTTCCCGGTTTGTCTGCCGTGAGTGACGGCTTGTTCCATTTATGGAATGTGCGGTCATACACGGCTTTCCGCTTCCGGCGCAAAAGGACAACGAAAAAAGAAAAATCGTCAAAACCCCGTAAAAGCACCTCTTTGGCATAAGCACAAAAGAAAGGGGCCTTGTCTCATCAGTCTAAACTATTGTTTAGGCGTGAGGCAAAGCCCTTTTCTCCGCTTATGCGGCAGTCGGCACACGTTCGTTCAAAATCTTTTTGGGCGATGGTGTGCTGACGGATAAAATCGCTTTTACGGAAAAACTTGTGTGAGAAGAAAAAAACGGGAGATTCATTTCTAAATCTCCCGTTTTATTGTTACTTTTGCATACGAAGAGTTCTTTGAAGGTTACGCAACGCACAGAAGAATAATGCAGTAGATAACTAACTAATTCGTAACCTATTACTATTATGAGCGATTACCCAATGCTCATTTCCAATAAATTACACTCTTTTCGTAACTTCATGTGGCAAAGATATAAAGAATTTGCGACATATCAGCGTGCCGCCGGCTTATAGGAGGCAAAAAATCTCTTAGAATGTGTGGCGGGCAGGCGCATCATGGATAGGTGTAGTTGAAGTAGGTCCATTGGCTACTGCCTATGCTGCGGTTGTTGTTGTCGAATATTTCAACCTTAGCCTTCAGGTGCGACTTGCCGCTTCCGAGATGAAGTTCGCTGTAGGGTATGAAGACCTTTAGGTCGGTGTATGTCGTGTTGTCCCACCCCGGCGTATATTTTGTTGAAGACGACACCTTGCCGTCGGTAGTGTAATAATGTTTGTTGTAGTCGTTCAGAGCCGTTCCGTTTTCGAAGTAGAAGTAGGCTACGCAGATGCCCGTCTTGCCCTTCATGCCGCTTACGTCGAAGCTCACTTTGACATTCATTCCTTTCTGCCCGTTCTGGTAGAGGTTATGCTCTGTGGTGATAGACTTCACCGTTGCGCTCAAATTGGTGTAGGTGTTGTACGACGGTGCTTTAAGGTAGTTGAGGCCGAATCTTTTGTCGAGTGCCTTGAACATTGCCAGATATGTAGGGGCTGATTTTGTCGACACGTAGAGTGTTATGCCGGATATTACGATTTTTTTTATGTTGAAGGTCGTAAGCTGCTGTATCACGTGGCTTATACGGTTGCTTGATGACATGGAGGAAAAGTCGCTGCGGCTGCTCGAAAGGTCAGATACCGACGCTTGTATTCCTAGATTAGCCATCTCTGCGTCTTCAAATTCTTTTTTCAGGACATCAGACACTCCTGCCTCGTATGTACTTATCACTTCGCCGTTTGTAAGCGTCAGCGTCAGTGTTTGGTTAAATATAGCCTTGTCTTCGTATCTGCGCGTTTTTTTCCCAAGGTCTATCAGACTCTGTTCAAAGCCTGCAATCCTTATTGAGATTACCGGATATATTCCTTTCTTATACAGAAGCTGAAGACCTCCAAGTACAATTTCTTCAGTGTTGGATGCCTTAAATTCAAGATCTTTTGTCCTGTAATAATAAGTACCTCCATCACTAAGGCCCTCTTCAAACTCATACGGCTCGTCTCCTGAATTAATTCCGGCATAAACATTTAATGCGGCAAATGCGAATATCAATGCCATTGATATCCTGTTTAATAATGACGTTCTCATAAATATTAGTTTTAAAATAATGTAACCTATAATAACGCGTTACTGTATGCCAGGACAACGCTCTTGGCAAAGATAATACTTATATAGGAAAAAACAGCCTGACGGGGTCCGAATATGTGCAAAATATATGAATTTTGTTTCTTTCAGAGTGCCGTTAAGGCCGGACAGCGCTAAAAAGTTATTCAGAATGATGCGGAGTAGTTGAAAAAATATTACTTTTGCGTACTTGAAAACAAATCATATTTTACATCCTCTTATGGTTAAAGTCTATAAATTATTGATAATAGCGCTGTCGCTATTGCCGTTGTATGTTTTTGCCGATATTACCGTGGCACCGGTATTTACTGATAACATGGTGATACAGCAGGAAAAGCCAGTATATGTATGGGGAAAGGCTCCTGCCGGCGAGAAGATAAAAATAAGTTTTATGTCTCAGAGATCCTGTACGGTAGCCGATGCCAACGGTGAATGGATTGCCGTGCTTAAAGCCGTGAGCGCTACTAAGAAACCGCAAAGACTTGTGGTAAGTTCAAGGTCAGGAAAAATTGTGCTAAGCAATATTCTTGTTGGCGAAGTGTGGCTCGCCTCAGGACAGTCAAACATGGAATATTCCATGAATAACCACCCGCACCATGCCCGTCCAAAGAAAGGCGACCCGGAGGTGCTGTATAAGGAATTTAAGGCGGCAGACAGTCAGATAATACGCACAATGTATGTAGAGTGTTCAAATAATGGCGAGATACTGCCTACTGCCGGATGGAAGATGCTGTCAGAAGAAAGTCTTGCCCCTGTTTCTGCCGCAGGATATTTCTTTGCAAAGAATCTGTCTGACAGTCTTGACGTACCAGTCGGACTGATATCCTCGTCGTGGGGAGGATCTATGATTGAGTCGTGGATGCCCGAAGAGGTGTTCAAGGGCTCGCCGCAGTTGAATGATGGATACGCCAACGGCAGCTATTATGGTCTGCCTGTTGCCGATCATTACCGCACGATGATAGCTCCGCTGGCTCCATTCTCTATGCGCGGATTTCTGTGGTATCAGGGCGAGGCAAATGTCCTGGACCAAAGAGGGGTAGGGTATGATGTCAAGCAGCGTGCGCTGATTGACGGCTGGCGAAAGGCTTGGCATGATGACGCCATGCCGTTTTATTTCGTCCAGTTGGCACCTTATCTCTATTCAGACCGCAAGGGCGATGAGAACGGATTGCCGTGGGATGCCCTTCCTAAATTTTGGGAGGAACAGGCGTCTTGTCTTGATGTTCCTCATACGGGTATGATTGTTATTAATGACCTGGTGGATAATCTTAAAGATATACATCCGCCATATAAATGGATTGTCGGAAAGCGCCTGGCCCTGCTTGCCTTAAATAAGACCTATGGGCGAGATGTCGTAAGTTCGGGACCTATATTTAAAAGCATGGAAGTTGAAGGCGATAAGGTCATATTGACATTTGAAAACGCTGACGGCCTGAAGACACGTGACGGAAAGATGCCCGACAACTTTAAACTGAAAAACACAAAGAACCGCTACAACACGGCCAAAGCCCAGATTGTAGACAACAAGGTTGTGCTAAGTTCAAAAACGGATATGGCAAGACCCGTGACGGTGCGTTATTGTTGGAGCGACAGCTCTCAGCCCAATCTGTGCAATGGTGCAGGTTTGCCTGCCGCGCCGTTTAGGGCGACGGAAAAAATAAAGTGACATTAATGCTGATACGGCGCCATGCCGGCAGCAAGCAACGAATACATCTTAATTTTACGCAAAGAGTTGACTGATGTCATGAATTTTGTGTATTTTTGCACTCAGATTTAATTTAAAAACGTAAGTATCAATGAAAACATGGAAACAATACCTGCCCGACGTGCTGGTCATATTGCTGTTCGCGGCTATTTCTTTCGCATACTTCTTTCCTGCCGATATTGAAGGAAAGATTCTTTTCCGCCACGACTCGGCTGCAAGCAAGGGCCTCGGGCGAGAACTGTCAGAACACAGGGAGAAAACCGGAGAGCAGACTCGCTGGATGAACTCCGTGTTCAGCGGCATGCCGACATATCAGACGGCGCCCTCATACAGCAGCACCGACGGACTGGGCCAGGTCGTAAAGGCTTATCATCTTTTCCTTCCTGAGAACGTGTGGTATGTCTTTGCTTATCTGCTGGGATTCTATATCCTTCTTCGTGCGTTCGATTTCCGCCAGTCGCTGGCGGCTTTGGGCTCCATAATATGGGCCTTCTCGAGCTATTTCTTCATAATCATAGCCGCAGGACATATCTGGAAGGTTATGGCTCTGGCATATCTTCCGCCTATGATAGCCGGCGTGGTGCTTGCCTACAGGGGCAAATACCTGTGGGGACTCATTGTCACGGCGCTGTTTACGGCCTTTGAGGTCAACGCCAACCACGTGCAGATGACGTATTACTTCCTGTTTGTCATCCTGTTTATGGTCATTGCCTATCTCGTTGATGCCATCCGTAACCACAAACTTGCTCATTTCGGCAAGGCCACGGCTGTGTGTGCTGCCGGTGCCATAATAGGTATATGCATCAACCTGAGCAACCTTTATCACACATGGGAGTACAGCCAGGAATCGATGCGCGGCAAGAGCGAACTGGTCAAAAAGAACACGGCAAACCAGACAAGCAGCGGACTCGACCGCGACTATATAACGCAGTGGAGCTACGGCATAGGCGAGACATGGACTCTGCTCGTGCCCAACACCAAGGGCGGCGCATCAATGCCTTTGGCACAGAACAAGACTGCCATGGAACATGCCGACAACAACTTTATAGATATATATCAGCAGCTCGGACAGTACTGGGGTGAACAGCCCGGAACTAGCGGCCCCGTTTACGTCGGGGCATTCGTGCTCATGCTGTTCGTCTTAGGCCTGTTTATCGTCAAGGGACCTATTAAGTGGGCCCTGCTTGCCGCAACGGTGCTTTCTATACTGCTGTCATGGGGTAAGAACTTCATGCCGTTCACCGACTTCTTTATCGACTATATCCCGATGTACTCAAAGTTCCGCACGGTGGCGTCGATACTTGTCATTGCCGAGTTTACTATACCTCTGTTGGCAATGCTTGCATTGAAGAAGATTGTCGACGAACCTGAAATCCTCACTCAAAAGATAAAATACGTTTATGCAAGCTTTGCCCTCACCGGCGGCATCGCCCTGTTGTTTGCCGTTATGCCTACAATGTTCTTCTCAGACTTCATTTCGTCTGAAGAGATGAGGGCATTGCAGCAGATACCGGCCGACTATCTTAACCCGCTGCTCGCCAATCTGCGCGAGATGCGTATAGCTATGTTCACTGCCGACTGCTGGCGCTCGTTCTTCATCATCGTCATCGGCACTCTCTGCCTGCTGCTCTATAAGGCAAAGAAACTGAAGACAGAATACATGGTGGGAGCGCTGATAGTTCTCTGTCTTGTTGACATGTGGCAGGTCAACAAGCGCTACCTCAACAACGACATGTTTGTCAACAAGAGTGAGCGCGAGGCACCGATAGAGATGACTGAGACCGACAAGATTATCCTTCAGGACAAGACCGACTTCGGCAGTTACCGTGTGCTCAACCTTGCCTCTAACACGTTCAACGAGAACGAAACTTCTTACTATCACAACAGCATAGGCGGATACCACGCCGCCAAGTTGCGCCGTTATCAGGACATGATAGACGCCTACATCGCTCCTGAGATGCAGAAGCTTGTGCCCGCAGTGGCTGAGGCCGGAGGCGACATGACCAAGATCAATGGCGACAGCATCTATCCGGTGCTCAACATGCTCAACGCAAGATATTTCATATTCCCGCTTCAGAGCGGACAGACCGTGCCTTTGAAGAATCCGTATGCTTACGGCAATGCATGGTTTGTAGACCGTATAACCTATGTAAACAGCGCCAACGACGAAATAGATAGAGTTGGAAAGATTGACCTGCGCCATGAGGCAGTGGCCGACGCCAAGTTTAAGAGTCAGCTGAAGGATGCCAAGAAGCAGGGTGGTGTGTCGGTTGTCAAGCTCACATCATATTCTTCTAACCACCTGAAGTATAGCGTAAGCTCTGATGCCGGCGGTGTGATAGTGTTCTCCGAGGTATATTATCCCGGCTGGACAGCCACAGTCGACGGCAACCCCGTTGAGCTCGGACGTGTCAACTATCTGTTGCGTGCCATCAATGTCGCACCGGGCAAGCACAACGTAGAACTGATGTTCTATCCTAAGTCTGTCAGCACAACCGAGACCATAGCATATATAGCTTATGCCGTACTTATCCTGGCGCTTCTGTTTGTTGTATATATTGAAATGAAAAAGAAAGGGAAGGTTAAATGAAAAAGCTTTTGTCATTACCGCCAAATCTGGTAAACTGTTTTCATGATGTTACCGGACACGACCACAGCGAATGGTTCTGCACCAACGACCCCATAGGGCATAAGCTCGGTTCGGGCGGCGGCTCAACATGGCTGCTGGAGGCCTGTTATGCAGAAAGTTCAGACGGCAAGAGCTTCGACGAGTGGCTTGCCTCAGACAGACGCCTGCTGCTGCATGCCGGCGGACAGAGCCGCCGGTTGCCGGCCTACGCCCCGTCGGGCAAGGTGCTGACGCCCGTGCCGGTGTTCCGCTGGGAGCGCGGACAGAGGCTCTCGCAGAATCTTCTGTCGCTGCAGATACCCCTTTACGACA
This sequence comes from Prevotella marseillensis, assembly GCF_900625065.1. Lineage (NCBI taxonomy): Bacteria > Pseudomonadati > Bacteroidota > Bacteroidia > Bacteroidales > Prevotellaceae > Prevotella > Prevotella marseillensis. The sequence goes on from NZ_UYXY01000001.1 coordinate 13,712, forward strand.
AGATAATGAGCTGCGCGCCCGACAACATGCACACCATGATTGTCAGTGGCGATGTGTATATACGTGCCACTCAGCCGCTTCAGCCTATACCAGAGGCCGACGTGGTGTGCTACGGCCTGTGGCTCGGCCCTGAGATAGCCAAAGACCACGGCGTGTTTGTGTCAAGACGCGAAACTCCGTCGGTGCTTGAGTGCATGATGCAGAAGCCTTCGGTGAAGACTCTCGGCGAACTGCTCAAGGATCATTTCTATCTTACTGACATAGGCGTGTGGCTGTTGAGCGACCGCGCCGTCAAGCTGCTCATGCAGCGCTCAAAGCGCAACGGCGAGCGCATCAACTACGACCTCTATTCTGAGTTCGGCTGCTCGCTCGGCACAGATCCTTCGGTTAAGGACGACGAGCTCAACAGTCTGAGCGTGGCAGTGTTGCCTTTGCCAGGCGGCGAGTTTTATCATTTCGGCACAAGTCATGAGATTCTGTCGTCTACACTTGCTATACAGAATCTTGTCAACGACCAGCGCGAGATAATGCATCACTCGCTGAAGCCTCACCCAGCCATGTTTGTTCAGAATGCATGCGTGGGTACGGCCATCACTGAGCGCAACCAGAATCTTTGGATAGAAAACAGCTATGTGCCTTCGTCGTGGACGCTGGCGCATGAGAACATCATAACGGGTGTGCCCGAAAACAACTGGACAATAAGCCTTCAGCCGGGACAGTGTGTTGACATTGTGCCTGCCGGCGAAGACGAATATGTAGTAAGGCCTTACGGATACGACGATAAGTTCCGCGGCGACCTTCATGACCTCAGCGTTACGTTCCTCGGACGTCCGTTTGCCGAATGGGCTGCCGAGCGCAACATCGACATAGACACGATAGACGGAAATGCCGACCTGCAGTCGGCACGCATATTCCCGGCATGTGCCGACGTGAATGATGCCGGACTCGTATTGCGCTGGATGCTCTCTGAGCCGGAACTCAAAGAGGGTGCCGAAATATGGAGCGAAAGCCGCAGGCTCAGCGCCGACGACATATCGGCTGAGGCTGACCTGATGAGGCTTCAGCAGCAGCGCGACCTGCTGCGTGCTGCCAACTGGCAGGCTCTGGCACGCAACTATGAGCATAGCGTGTTCTATCAGGTCGACCTTGACGATGCCGCACGCGACTTTGCCAAGTTCAACATTCCCCAGCCGGATGCGATAAGCGACAATGCGCCGCTGCTGACACGCATACACGACTCAATGTTCCGCTCTGAGCTGGCACGCATCAAGGGCAACGAATATCAGAAGAATGAAGACAAGGCTTTTGCCCTATTGCGCGACGGACTGACACAGCAGGTGCTCACCGAGAAACAGAGCCCGCGCATGTCGGTATACGGCGACCAGATTGTTTGGGGACGCAGCCCCGTGCGCATAGACATAGCCGGAGGATGGACCGACACGCCGCCTTACTGCCTCATGGAGGGCGGCAGCGTTGTCAATCTTGCCATCGAGCTTAACGGTCAGCCACCGCTGCAGACGTATGTCCGTCCGTGTAAGGAGCCGCACATCGTGCTGCGCAGCATCGACCTCGGAGCCATTGAGGAGGTTACCACATACGAGCAGCTTGCCGACTATCATCATGTGGGCAGTCCGTTCTCTATACCCAAGGCTGCGCTGGCCCTTGCAGGCTTTGTGCCCGCCTACTGTGCAGAGAAGTTCGGCTCGCTCGAAAGTCAGCTGAAGGCTTTCGGCTGCGGCATAGAGCTGACGCTGCTCTCTGCCATTCCCGCAGGAAGCGGACTGGGCACGAGCAGCATGCTTGCGTCTACCGTTCTCGGTGCGCTCAACGACTTCTGCGGCCTTGCATGGGACAAGAACGAAATAGGCCACCGCACGCTTGTGCTTGAACAGCTGCTCACAACCGGAGGCGGATGGCAAGACCAGTTTGGCGGAATACTGCAGGGCGTAAAGCTGTTGCAGACAGGCCGCGGCTTCGACCAGTGTCCTACGGTGCGCTGGCTTCCGTCCGACTTGTTCACACAGCCTGAATACACGCCTTGTCACCTGCTCTATTATACGGGCATAACACGCACGGCAAAGAACATCCTGGCAGAGATAGTGCGCCGCATGTTCCTCAATCAGAGCGACGAGCTGACACGTCTGCGCGAGATGAAACAGCACTCGCTCGACATGTATGAGACCATACAGCGTGCCGACTTCAATAAGATGGGTATGCTTGTGCGCAAGACATGGCTTCAGAATCAGGCCATCGACAGCGGCACCAATCCCGAAAGCGTTCGCCGCATAACAGAACTTATAGACGACCTGTGTCTTGGCTATAAGCTTGCAGGTGCAGGCGGAGGCGGCTATCTGTATATGGTGGCCAAGGATCCTGACGCGGCAGCCCGTATCAAACAGATACTCAACAGCAACAGGCCAAATGCCAATGCCCGCTTTGTCGACATGTCGCTCAGCACCAAGGGCTTGCAGGTGAGCCGAAGCTAAGAATTGAGAATTGACAATTGAGAGTTGAAAATTATGATTTGCTTTGCCTGATTATGCGGTCATGGCATTTGTAGTTTTCGTTCTTGGTTTTCATTTATAATTATCCGTATTAACAAATTTGCGGATATAACCCGAAAAAGTTTTTTATAAAAACTCGTCACTCGTCACATTACAGCATAATATCCTGATTGTCAGGATGTTGTAGTGTGACGAGTTGCTTGTTCAACTCATCACACAAGGATATTTGGGGGCGTTTGTCCTTTCCTAAAATTGGTTGACTTCTAACAAGCCATTCCCTGATTAAAGTTGACTCTGGTTAAACTTATAACTGTTATTGGTTGACTCTACTTTTAATTACTGATTAAAGTTGACTTTTACCGGGACAGAATCCCTGTTCATGGTGTCCTTGGAGGGCGTAGCCCGGAAAGGACACCATGAACAGAAGGCAAAGATAGTCCATCTTCTCCAATATCGGAGCATTCCTGTCTGTTTTTTATGGCCTTTGTCCTAAAACTGCTCCAACGCTTAGATATCTCACCCTGACATGAAGCAGCCTGTGCCGGTGTCATCATGTTGATGCTCATGTGCGGCCTTTCGTTGTTGTAGAAGTCCACGGCCGTTGCCACGGCTTCCCTGACCTGGCCGATGTCGGTGAACCTCATACCCTTAAGGAGTTCGTTCTTTATGGTACCATTAATACGCTCTGCCTGTGCATTGTCCTTCGGATCCCCGGTCTCCGTCATACTGATACTTATACCATTTTTATTAAGCAGCCTGACATATTCGGAACTTGCGTATTGTACGCCGCGGTCTGAATGATGTATAAGGCTGATGCCGTCCATGCCCTTCAGCCTTCCCAAAGCCATGCACAGTGCTTCAATGGGATAAGCCGTCTCAAGCGTCGGACCGACACAGTATCCTACAATCTCTTCTGTATATGCATCAAGTACAATTGAAAGGTAGCAGAAACGGTAGTGTATGTCGTCTGTCCAAATAATTATGTACGTTATGTCACTGACCCATAGCTGGTTAGGTCTGAGGGGCAACATTTCCTTTATAAGATTGGGATATGTCGGAAGACCGTGCCTTGAGTCAGTGGTACGTGGACGGCGCAACCTTTTACGGAGAATCATGCCGTTACATGACATTATTTCTATAAAACGGTCACGGCCGACGGGACTGTTGCCGCTGAAATCACGCCGGTACATGTGCCAGAGCTTCAATGCGCCTATTCCGGGGTCTATACGGCGCACCTTGCGGACATACTCAATCACAAAGGCATCACGGGCGGCCCTCATCATTGACTTTGACTCATCATACTTGTAATAGGCCTGCTTGCTTACGCCAAACAGCGCACAAAGATGTCTCACCCTGTATCGGACAGGGTTCTTCGTGTGCAGGAATGTTACTGTTTGGCGCCAGATTTTTTTCTTATGCTGATGCCTAACTCGGATTCGGCCACATTTATCATCTCGTCATAAGCCTCGGCCTTTATCTCGGCCTTGGTCAGTTCGGACTTAAGACGGAGTATCTCGGCCTGAAGGGCCTCTATGTCTGACGGGAGGCTGACTGAGTCACGAACATGCTTCTCTCTTAGTGTCTTTTTCTTTGTCATAAAATCGACATAATACAATTCAGGTGCAAATTTAGCACACCAGCGGCGAACTGTAGCCTCTGATACGGGAATTATTTTTGATATTCCCAAAAAACTTACACCTGAAGAGCGAAGATCTATCACTTTTTGAAGATATTGACCCTTTTGTGATTTATTTTTCCTCATAATTATTTTATTTATGAGTCAACTTTTTTCAGGGTAAGACAGTTGATTGTGCTTTCCCGATATTGATTGACTTTAAGCGTGATGAGTTGGAAATACAACTCATCACACAATAACGCGCTGTATTTCAGAGTGTTATGTACCGTTGTGATGAGTGACGAGTTTTTGTGAAAAACTTTTTTCGTTTCTTTTCCTTTATCAGGCCTTTTTCTAAAAGCATATCTATTACGTTGCAAAAGCCCGTGTTTCATCATGCAAAAGCATACCTTTTGCAGGCTCATTTGCCGTGTTTTGCTTAATGTCTGTTTGTTGTACCTGTATATTTCCAAGCCTTTCAGCTTCACTTCGGCCATAAAAACAAATGTGATTTGTTTTGTATTGCTCTCAGTTTGCATTAACTTTGAATAAGTTAAGCTTCACCTCGGCCATAAAAACAAATACGATTTGTTTTGTATTGCTCTCAGTTTGCATTAACTTTGCAGGGGAAAAGAGGAAATGATATGGAGTTCAGGACAAAAGTTAAGATAGACAAGCCCGACTTTGAGATTGAGCCTTTTGAAGACATGCTCTTTGTTGGTTCTTGCTTTGCCGACAACATAGGCAAGCGGTTTGTCGAAGAGAAGTTTAATGCCGTGGTTAATCCTTACGGCGTGATGTATAATCCGGCAAGCATCCTGCATACCGTGGCACGGAGCGAGGCTGCGCCGCGCGTGGCACTGATGACGCTCGGAACAAATCATGTATATATACTGAACGAGACAGGCGAGATAGTGGACAACTGCGCAAAACGTCCGCAGAGACTGTTCACGGAACGCGAACTCACGATAGACGAGTGTGTAGGCTATCTTTCTGAAGCAGTGGAATTGTTGACCGGAAGAAATGCCGACGTGAAGGTGATAATTACCGTCAGCCCGATACGTTACGCCAAGTATGGCTATCACGGCAGCCAGCTGTCTAAAGCCACGCTGCTGCTCGCCGCCGACCTCATGGTAAGGAAATATCCCGGCAGGGTTACATATTTTCCTGCCTACGAGATTGTAAACGACGAACTTCGCGACTATCGCTTCTATGCCTCCGACATGCTCCATCCTTCGCAGCAGGCCGTAGACTATATATGGGAACTGTTCTCAGAGGCTTATTTCTCGCCGGCAGCAAAGCGCTTTATCGAAGAGTGGCGCCCCATAAAGGAGGCGCTGGGCCACAAGCCGTTCAGGCCCGACTCTGACGAATATAAGGAGTTTATGAATAAAACAATGTTAAAAGTTAAGGCTCTTTCAAAAAAATATCCGAAATTTGTACCTTAATTATGCACCCACGGCCGGCATGAGTGTCTTGTTCAGGCTGTTTGGCTGGCTGTTAGGGCGCAGTGATGGATGCTTTGCCCGTGCGCGGGCATGTCCAGACGGCATGCAGCCCGGTGGTGCTGCAGTGTGGCCCGGCCGTGTCTTTATGTGGCTCTGAATATCTGTTACGTGTCTTTATTCTTTTCAATGACAAAGATTAAATAAGAAACAAAATAATATCAATTGAGATGGTTTACACAATTGAAAAAGTTACAACTCTTATAGGCGCGCGCCGTTATGGCGAGAGCGACGGCAACGTAAGATGGATTCTTACCGACAGCCGCAGCCTTTGTTTTCCGGAGGAGACATTGTTCTTTGCAATACGTTCCGAACGCAACGATGGTCATAAGTACATAGCCGACCTTTACAGGCGCGGCGTGCGCAGCTTTGTGGTTGAGGTGCTTCCGGCTGACTGGCAGAAGGACTATCCTGACGCCAACTTCCTGAAAGTGCCTTTTGCGCTTGAGGCCCTTCAGCGCCTTGCCGAACGCCACAGAGACGAGTTTGACATTCCGGTGGTGGGCATCACCGGAAGCAACGGCAAGACCGTTGTAAAGGAGTGGCTCTATCAGCTGCTCTCGCCCTCAATGACAGTTACGCGCAGTCCGCGCAGCTACAACTCGCAGATAGGTGTGCCCCTCTCGGTATGGCTGCTGAGCGAGCAGAGCCAGGTGGGAGTGTTCGAGGCAGGCATAAGCCAGCCCGGCGAGATGGAGTCGCTGCGCGACATCATACAGCCCACTGTTGGTGTTGTCACCAATCTTGGTGCCGCACATCAGGAAAACTTTAAGTCGATGGCAGACAAGTGTCATGAGAAGCTACGTCTGTTTCACGACTCAAAGGCCATTGTTTATCCTTACGACGACGAGGTGATAAGACAATGTGTTGAAAGCTACGACTATAAAGGCGAGCAGATAGCATGGTCGGTGAAGGATCCGTCTGTAAGACTGTTCGTAAAGTCGGTTGACAAGAAAAACACACAGACTACCGTAACCTATGTGTTCAATGGCGTTGAGTCTGCCTACACACTGCCGTTTATCGACGAGGCTTCGGTTGCCAACTCAATAACATGTGTTGCCGTTGCGCTTCATCTTGGACTTACAGCTGATGAAATAGCACAGCGCATGCCGGCCATAGAGCCTGTGGCCATGCGCCTCGAGGTGAAGGAAGGACAGCACGGGTGCACGCTGATTAACGACTCATACAACTCAGACGTCAACTCGCTCGACATAGCCCTCGACTTCATGAACCGCCGCCCCGACCATGAGGGACGCCGCCGCACGCTCATATTGAGCGACATATATCAGAGCGGTGAAGACGGCGACACATTATATAAAAAGGTGTCAGAGCTTGCCGTAAAGCGCGGCGTGCAGAAGTTTATCGGCATCGGTCCGGAGATAAGCCGTTGCGCCGATGAGATAATGATAGAAGAGAAGTACTTCTTTGACGACTGCAACTCGTTTATCGGAAGCACCGTGTTCAGCTCGCTGCGCGACGAGGTGATACTGCTCAAAGGCTCGCGCAAGTTCTCGTTCGACAGACTTACAGAGCTGCTTGAGCAGAAAGTGCATGAAACGATACTGGAGGTGAACCTCAATTCTGTTGTAAAGAACCTGAATTACTACCGTTCATACATGAAGCCTACCACCAAGCTGGTGTGCATGGTTAAGGCTGATGCCTACGGTGCAGGATCAGTAGAGGTGGCAAAGACCCTGCAGGACCATCGCGTTGACTATCTCGCTGTTGCCGTTGCCGACGAAGGCGTAACGCTGAGAAAGAACGGCATAACGTGCAACATAATGATAATGAACCCGGAGATGACGGCCTTCAAGACAATGTTCGATTATAAACTCGAGCCCGAGGTTTACAGTTTCCGCCTTCTCGATGCCCTCGTAAAGGCTGCACAGAAAGAGGGAATAACCGGATATCCGGTACACATAAAGCTCGACACAGGTATGCACCGCCTTGGCTTCGACCCGCGCTGCGACATGGACGAACTTATCAGTCGCCTGAAGCATCAGAACGCAATAATACCGCGCTCGGTGTTCTCACATTTTGTTGGTTCAGACAGTGACGACTTCGACAACTTCTCTGCCATGCAGTTTAAGCTGTTCGACGAAGGCAGCAGGAAACTTCAGTCGGCATTCAGCCACAAGATATTGCGCCACATGGACAACTCAGCCGGCATAGAACACTTCCCGGAGCGGCAGATGGACATGTGCCGCCTGGGTCTAGGCCTGTACGGCATCGACAGCCGCGACAATTCTGTATTGAATACAGTCAGCACGCTGAAGACCACTATACTGCAGATACACCGTGTGCCGAAGGAAGACACAGTGGGCTACAGCCGTAAGGGTGTGCTCACCCGCGACAGCGTTATCGGTGCCATACCTATCGGATATGCCGACGGACTAAACCGCCGTCTGGGCTGCGGCCACTGCTACTGCCTTGTCAACGGCCAGAAAGCGCCTTATGTGGGCAACATCTGTATGGATGTGGCCATGATAGACCTTACAGGAATAGACTGTAAGGAAGGCGACACCGTGGAGATATTCGGCGAGCATCTGCCTGTAACGGTGCTGTCGGACGTGCTTGGGACAATACCTTACGAGGTGCTTACAAGCATAAGCAACCGCGTAAAGAGAGTTTATTTTCAAGATTAAAAATTGATTTTTATAAATATGGATATTTTATATAAAATTGTAGATATAAAATGAAAAATAAAGAATCGTATCATCGTTCAAGGTAGAACGTGATACGATTCTTTTCATGTTTTGTTTTATTCGTTTTTTATGAATGACTAGATAGAAAAACTTGATATTGCTGTGGCGCATGGTGTAGAATAGGATGAGAACGGTTAAAATTTTATTTTTGTCATTTGCATGAACAGTTGCTATGGTGTTTGTATGAAATACGATGTATGTTTTCAGATTAGAAGTAAATATTTGTATAACTTATTTAGAATACATTGAGTACCTCTTAAATCTGCATATGTCATGCAAGGAGAAATTTGAATGTTGCTTTTTGATTATTATCTATGAGGCTATGTAAATATTTTTATATTTGCAACTTTTTAGATGTTTTTATATTGCATATTATGTTATTATAATATTTTCTTTGTTTTTTTTGTTAAATTAGCTTAAGTTTAACCATATGTAAAAAATAAAGTATATTTTTGTATCAAAAATCTAAGTAACGTTTGTTATGACGATTTTAAGATAAAATTTAATTTGGAAAAATATTGGCTAGCGTTGCAAGTAGACGCTTGTTGTCTGATTATTTATATATTCTCAATGAAAATAGAAATGATGATATTATATAGATGATATATCGATTGGCTCGAAATATTGTTGTATTTATCATATTCTATATCAATAATGCGAATAGATTCCAATATCGGATGAACACAATTTATTAAATTAGGTTGAAAAATGCAATTTTTATGAAAAATATAGTTTTAATATTACTTTTGGTTACCATATGTCCTATTACTGTAATTTGCCAAAATTCAGAAATCGGGACTGTTGTTTATGTCGATAGTGCTGCTACGCCTTTCTATGATAAGAATGTGATATCATATAATGAAGATGCTCAAATAGCATTTCTTAAGTCAAGGCAGGGAAAATTTAATGTGAAGTATATTGATAACTTTTTCATGACTGAAGGTGTTAAACGTAGTATGCGTATGGTTCTTGATGCATGGGAAGATAGATTATGTATTGATGTACCAATACATTTTACAATGAATGCAAACGAAGATTTTGATCCGTCGTTAGAAATAAAAACTACGGTTGCTTATGCAAGTGATGGTAGAAATGCTTTTCCGTTAAGTCTTTTTGCTCAAATGAGAAATAAAGAAGAAGCTAATACGTATGATACAATAACGATAAATGCTTTAACAAATTGGAAAACATCGTGGGAGAACGATGGTACGCAATGGGGGCGTGATAATCTTCAAACAGCTTTACTCAGACATATTGCTCATGTGTTGGGATTCGGTACAAGTATTGTACAAAGAGCGGGCGGTTTAGGATTTGCTGTTCGTAGATTGGCTTCACCTTTTGATAATCTTGTCAGTAATGGGCAAAAGACATTGGGTAGTTTGTCTGTGAGGGGCACACCAACAAGTATAAGTGATTTTTTAAAAGAACCTATCTTTTTGAAAACTGCGCAATCTGCCTATAAATTATTTTCTGTTGAAACTGAATATATACCATATCGTAGTGGAAATTATTTTTCACTTGATAGAGAAAACATAATGAATTATCCTTATGGTGACCGCAGTATGTTGTTGCCTATAAATGATGAGACACTTGATGTAATGTCGGCTATAGGGTGGAATGTATATCCTCATGATATTCATATTGTTGGGAATACAACAGATGTTCTTGGATATGGAAGCTTATATTCAGAACATACATTTTATGCAGAAAATGCTTTTGGTATCAGTTCTAAAGGTGATTGGATTTATCAGATATACGATAATAATACTCACACATATGTAGACAAAAAATATGGGCAAGGAACATCTTTTATTATGACACCTGATGATGAGGGATTGTCTTATATGGATGAGTTTATGTGCCTGCAAGCTCGTATTGTTTTTAATGTTAATGGAAAATCTTATACTTATCCATTGACGCTTGATGCACGTCCGCAATTTGTAAACTACAATATTTCAAATATGCAACAATCGATAAATTCTGATTATTATAGTTTTGATATTACGATATCTTCACGTGGTGCAACTGGTGGAGATATTATTGTGTCAAGTGATTATGGTACTTTATGCACATTGACATTGGATGATCAGGAAAAACAGACAATTCATGTGCCAAATGCATTGAAAATAGGGAATACATATTTATATATTAATTTGACTAATATATATGGGACAACTACAAATTATATAACCATAGATCCTCAATTAATTCGTATGCAAGAAAAAGATAATGTACAGGAAACGAATGCTTTATTACTAACGAATACAGAGGATTTATTTGATGTATATACAGTACAAGGTGTTTTGGTTGGAAAGAACAAACGACCATGTAATTTAAATAAGGGTACATATATACTAAAAAATGTAACATCTCCATGGAAATGCAGAAAAATAATATTAAGATAATAATTGTTCTATTAATAATAGTCATTTCATCTTTCCCTTTAAATGCATCAAATAACAAAAGAATATACATTGCAACAGAAATAAATGGTAAATGTATAAATGATGTGCCAACTTTAAGGGATGGTGATTCTTGTAGATTTTTTATAATAGATGAAAAAGAAAAAGTAGTAGATTTAACTAACCGTGAAGTAAAATGGACTATTTCTTTTAAAAACAAATATGGATATGAGAAATTTGCAACTATTGGTACGAATATTCATAAGGAAATAGAACTTTGTGTTAGAGCTCCATTTTTCGGATTTTATTTTGTAAACGAGAGTGCAGAAACGTCTGATGTGCAACAGAATGGAATCTTAACTTGTGTTATTGATGGTCAAAAGTGTGTGAGAGAAATAAAAATGGATGTTATTCCGCAAACTCCTGAAATAAAAATTGTTAATCAGCGCGAGGAGTCAGATGCTTATTCCAATACTTATCCCGTAGTGACGCTAGAAATATTTACAAGCTCTTTTGAATATGGATGTATTGAAGTAGATGATTTAGATGTTCCTCCATATTTGATAGCGATTAATGGTACAGATAAATTTCCTCTGTTAATAGAAGCTAAAGGGGGCGTTTTTTTATGTGGATTTAGATTCCATGCTCATAATGGATATGGAATGTCTATAAGTAACAAAGTGTATTCAGATATATTACCTACTATTATTAAGACTGAAACACAAAACGAACCTACAGTGGTAATACAAGGAAGTTTATTGGACATACATAGTTCTGTACCAATAAATAATATTTCCGTCATAAATATGTTTGGTGAAATAGTTTTTCATAAAGAAGGTAAGATTTATTCAATCAAAAAATATTTAACTAGAGGTTTTTATATTTTATCATTTACCAAAAATAATGGAAGTAAAATATTAAAGAAAATATTAATAAAATAGAAGGAGAATGTTTATATGAGAATAAAATTTTTGTCATTAATGTGTTTAGTTACGTTATCAAGTAATGCACAGAACGTTTCAAATGGAATTTATTCATCAGATGAAGATGTTGTAACATTATTAGAGAAGCCAGGCTTTCGTAAAATATATGGTGGAACAATTATAAATGTTAATTATGAAGGAAGTGGAATATCATCAACAATGAAAGGAGCATTTGAGTATGCATGTAGATTGTGGGAAGAAAATATTCCTACCACTTATCCTTTGAATATAACAGTAAAGTTCGCAAAATTAGCTAATCCACAATGTCTCGCAATAGTAGAGTCTGAACATAGTGGAGACCTTGATAATTATGATAAAATATATACCAAAAGATGGGCTATGACATATGGATTAGGATACGGAGGACTTGAACATCTGAGAACGTTGGAATATATGCGTGATTCAAGAGATGCATTGATAACTTTTTCTTCTAGTCAACCTTTTGATTATAATATTAATGCAAAAGAGGTGAATTCAAATAAATATGATTTTGTAACCGTGGCTTTACAAGCTATATGTAGAGCTATTGGATTTACTTTGAAAGCTTATCCTTCTGGCAGTACTTTGAATAAACTTAATCCAAATAATCAATACACGTCTAGTATTCTTACAGGAGATGTTGACTATAACTATAAGTTTGCAACATCTGGTAATGCATATATAGAAAAAAGTAGCTTAATGTCTGATGCCCCAGAAGGGAAGTGGAATCTTTATAGTCCTACTACTTTTGATAATAAGTATTCCTTAAATTTTTTCGAAAAAGATCCAAATAACAACGAGACAATTATTATGCAGCCTGATGTTATATCTCGTGGTTCTGCTGTAAGGTATATTGGCAGTGGATTACAAGTGTTTTTTAGTTTTTGTGGGTGGGATCGTTCAGTTACCGTTGGAGATAATGGAACTTATTTTGAAGAGGCTTCTACAGATAATGTCATTCCATATCAAAAACCGATAACTTTGCAACCGTCAAAAGAAGAAATATTATTTGATAATCAAGATGAAGATATTGATACATATATGGATAGAAGAAAAGAAGTAGGTGAAGCTGGAAATTACATTCTGTTAAAGGATGGTTCATGGCAAAAATATAATGATATTTCAGAATTGTTAGATAATCAGAATTATGCGAGAACAAGTGATGGATATTTGCGTTTGAAAAATATAACAGTTAGTAATCCTGGTTCTGGATGGGGTAAAAATACATATGTAAAATATATGCTTGCAGATTATCTGCCACAAATTCCTGACGCGTCCATAAATTCGTTCAAGATTAGTGATTTAAGTTTTGATTCTTTTCAAAGAAGAAGTTTTGCAAGTACAAATTTTGAATCCAATGAGTTTATAGATGTAGAAATAGGTTTTAAAAATACGGAAGGTTGTACGGAAGTTTTAGTGGAACAAACAGATTCTGATTACCCTATTCCATATATTTACTATGTTAATCCATCTTCTGGATACTTTACTGCTTTCATGAATAAAGACTATCCATCAACGTTCAAACTTACATATTTAAATAAAAATGGAGAAACAATAGGTGAGCCATTCAAAGTTGATTTAACTCATGCGGTGTTGTTAAATGATGCATTTAAGATAAATGTTAGAGAAAATAATGGCATGCTGTATTATGAAATTATTTCTAAAGATAATGTTTTAAAATGTCCTGTTAGTTATAGTATTGCTTCTTTAACAGAAAATTCCGTCCAAAAGATGGGAAATTTAAGTGCGTTATCTGGATTTATTGACGTGTCAAATTTAGAAAAAGGGTTTTATGTTTTTACATTAATGTATGGAAATGAAAAGAAGTCTGTAAAATGGACAAGAAAGTGAATTGTTGTTGATAAATTTTAATTTATTTAATCACATAATGGTAAGTAAACAGCTTTTCTTGTTTATGGTGTTTATACTATTTTAACAAATACGGCTGTATCGGTTAAGAAAAAAAGTGTTACCTTTGCACAAACTATTGCTTGAAACAAAATACTATTAATCAAATAAAAATGAATCCTATTCAAACTACTAAAATGACCAACTTCCGTTGGGTAATTTGTGCTTTGCTTTTCTGCGCTACGACAGTCAATTATCTTGACCGTCAGGTGCTGTCGCTTACGTGGAAAGACTTTATAGCACCCGAGTTCCACTGGAATGATGCTCATTATGGCATGATTACCGGTTTCTTCTCTGTCTTTTATGCTGTGGCTTGTCTGTTTGCAGGTAAGTTTGTCGACTGGATGGGCATAAAGAAAGGATATCTTTGGGCTATCTTTATATGGTCGCTCGGTGCATGTATGCACGCAGGATGCGGCTGGGTTACTATGGAGGTTGAGGGCCTCGACTCAATAGAAGCTCTCCGTGCCGTTGAGGCAGGAAGCACAATGGCCGTTGCCATTGCAACGCTCAGCGTATGGCTCTTCCTCGTTTGCCGTGCCATCCTTGCTCTCGGTGAAGCAGGAAACTTCCCCGCAGCCATCAAGGTTACGGCTGAATACTTCCCTAAGAAAGACCGCGCCTTTGCAACTTCAATCTTTAATTCAGGTGCGTCTGTCGGCGCTTTGGCTGCTCCGCTTACAATCCCTGTCCTTGCCAAGCATTTCGGTTGGGAGATGGCGTTCATCATCATCGGTGCGATAGGTTTCGTGTGGATGTTCTTTTGGGCACATCTTTATGAGAAACCTGAAAACTCTAAGAGAGTAAACAAGGCAGAGCTTATATATATCAATCAGGACGAAAAAGAGGAGCCTGCTTCAGCTGAGGCTAAAGAGGAAAAGACTATTCCGTTCATGCAGTGCTTCAAGTATAAGCAGACATGGTCGTTCGTAGTAGGTAAGTTCTTCACCGACGGTGTTTGGTGGTTCTATCTGTTCTGGGCTCCGGCTTATTTCTCAGACCAGTTCGGTTATGAGTCTTCTTCAACAATGGGTATGGCTCTTATCTTTGTGCTTTATCTCATTGTTACCATATTGTCAATCTACGGCGGTTACCTGCCTAAACTGTTTGTTGAGAAGAAGGGCATGGGTCCTTATGCAGGCCGTATGCGCGCTATGCTTATCTTTGCATTCTTCCCGCTGTTCGCGCTGTTCGCTCAGCCGCTTGGTGCAAATTCTGCATGGTTCCCCGCAATCATCATCGGTCTTGCCGGTGCAGGTCATCAGGCTTGGTCTGCCAACCTGTTCTCTACAATCGGTGATATGTTCCCCAAATCAACTATCGCAACCATTACAGGTATAGGCGCAATGGCCGGTGGTATCGGTTCACTGCTTATCAACCTCGGTGCAGGTGAGCTGTTCACTTATGCTGAGGGCATGGGTTCAGCCTTCTCGTTCCTTGGTATGGAAGGCAAACCGGGTGCATATATGATTGTATTCTGCATCTGCGCCGTTGCTTATCTGCTGGCTTGGGTTATAATGAAGGCCCTGGTTCCGAAGTATAAGCCAATCGTTGTTGAATAATAATCTTATTTAAGATAAATCCAAAGAGGAGAATGCGTAGGCGTTCTCCTCTTTTTTCGTATGTATATATATCCTTATTCTTTAGTTCCTGAAAAGCAGAAAACAGGTTAACGGCAAACTAATGATATTTTAACATTACAGAATAGGGGTATTTCCTGCCTTGCGTGTTAAATGATAAATTAATTATCTTAATACATATTTTAGTATGAAGAAGATTTTATTCACATCGCTTTTATTTTTGTCATTTAGTATGATGGTAAAAGCGCAAGATTTCAGAGTGGGAGCAACGGCAGGTTATAATCTCAGTTCTCCGAGTGGTTATAATGCTCAGTCGGGTTTTCATGCCGGCCTGAAGGGTGAACTTGGCCTTCCGCAGGTTACAAAAGGACTTTATTTGGACTTTGGACTGATGCTGTCTTCTTATGGATGGAAGTCACCAAGTTATTATTACAGCGGATATAACATTTCCCGGTTAGATGAAACAACTAATAATAACACTTTTGATTATAAGTTCAGTCCTTATTATTTGAATATTCCGGTTCATATTGGATATAAGTTTTCCGTTGGGCGTAATGTAAGCCTGTTTGTTAATGCCGGACCATATTTTAACACCGGTCTGTTTGGCAAATCAACAATGACTGTTACAGATGGCAAGGGCACTTCTACGACGAAAAATGCATCAGACAATTTGTTCAGTGACAAAGTCTTAGACCGTTTCGACTGGGGATTGGGCTTCCGTGCCGGAGCAGAAATAGCCCGCCATGTTCAGCTTTCCGTTGGATATGATTGGGGAATGAAGAATGTTAATAAGACAGGCACAGACTGCAAAAACAGAACATTCACGGCGTCTTTTGCTTATTTATTCTGAAAAGTATATAAGTTCACTTAACGGGTGAACTTATTTTTTGCTGTTTTATCAAAGGGCAGTTTGCGGCTTGGCAATAAAAATAAAGCAAGTTTTTATTTTGTATCGCACTCACCTTTCTTTATCTTTAGATAAGACAGGATGCGGTTCGGCAATAAAAATAAAACTTATTTTATTTTGTATTGCTCTCACCTTTCGCTGTCTTTAGACAAGGCTGGATGCGATTCGGAAAAGTCAAAAATAAAAACTACGTTTTTTATTTGCCTTTTCACTCACCTTTCGCTATCTTTAGATAAGACAGGATGCGGCTCGGTAATAAAAATAAAACAAGTTTTATTTTGTATTACTCTCGCCTTTCACTATCTTTGCGGACGTTTCGCGTAGGCGAAACGTTAATTTTTTTAATTATATCAAATTTTATGTACAAAACAATTTTCAACAAGCGTGAAAGCTTTAAGTTCTCTCGTTTCGGCAACAAGGGCTATTCGCTCTTTTCTTGCCTGGGCAGAGAGGTGCTTATCGGCACGCTTAGTGTTGCCACTCTTACCTATGCCAAGGCAGACGGCATAAGCACCAGGGTAGAGAAGGTGGACAGCACTATGCAGACGACCGGTGAGACCGTGATGCTCGACGAGGTGGACGTTACGGCTTCGCGCGCGCCGCTGACAGGAGGCCATGCGGCGAGAATTGTAAACGTACTCGGGCGCGACGAGATTGCCGCTGCCCCTGTGCAAAGTGTTAACGACTTGCTCAAGTATGCTGCAGGCGTGGATGTCAGGCAGCGAGGCCCTATCGGGGCACAGACCGACATCAGCATACGCGGAGGTACCAGCGAGCACATCGCCGTCTTGCTTAACGGCATAAACATCTGCGACCCGCAGACTGGGCACAACGCCTTAGACCTGCCCGTGGATATAAGCGAGATTGAGCGGATTGAAGTGCTTGAGGGACCTGCCGGAAGAGCCTACGGAACATCGTCGCTTGTGGGCGTAATCAACATTGTTACAAAGCTCGGAGCAAAAAGCAGTGCCGATGTTCATGCCGAAGGAGGCTCGTTTGGCTATCTGGCTGCCGGAGGACGTGTTAATCTGAAGCAAGACAAGTGGAACAATCAGCTGAGCGCGGGCTATACGCGCAGCGACGGCTGGCTGCGAAGCAAGAGCGGATGTCTCAATGCCGACTATGAAGGCGCGAGGGCATTCTATCAGGGACGTTATGATGACGACCACCTCACGATAGGATGGCACGCCGGAGTTAGCGACAAGGGATGGGGCAGCAATACGTTCTACAGTCTTCTGTCCGACGAGCAGTATGAGCATACCACAAAATATTTCACGGCCGTTCAGGCCGAGACGAAAGGAGGCAAGTTCCACTTCCGACCGTCTATTTACTGGAACCGTTTTCAAGACCGTTATGAGTTTTACAGAGGAGCGCCCGACAAGTCGCCCTTCAACTATAACCGCACCGATGTGTTCGGACTTAACCTCAACAGCTGGTTCGACTGGATTTTGGGGCGCACAGCCTTCGGAGCCGAATTCCGCAACGAAGACCTTGTGAGCGGAAACCTCGGCGAGCCGCTCGACAACCCGATACACATCCACGGCACCGACCGCAACTATGCCTACGGTCTTAACCGAAGCAACCTCAGTTTTTATCTTGAACACAACGTCATACTTAAACGTTTCACCCTTTCCGCCGGCTTTACGGCCGTTAAGAACACATGGAACGAGATGCCGTTCAAGATTTATCCAGGCGTTGACGTCAGCTACAGGATAGGGCAGAACTGGAAGGTGTTTGCATCTTACAACATGTCGTTGCGCATGCCGTCGTTCACCGAACTTTATTATTCGGTAGACGGACACAAGGCTGACAAATATCTGAAGCCCGAGGAGATGAGTGCCGTTGAGGGAGGCGTCAGGTATGTTTCAGAAGGAATAACCGGTACGCTGTCGGTTTATCATCATCACGGAACAAACATGATCGACTGGATAATGGACACCTCGCTCGGAGAGGATGCCGTGTGGACATCGGTTAATCATGCCGAGATTAACTCAACGGGCTTCGAGGCTTCGCTGAAGTTCCGCTTCGCCAGTCTGCTGCCACGTCAGGATGTGCTGCGCACGTTAAATGTGTCCTACAGCTACATCGACCAGAGTCAGGACAAGGAGCCGGGCGTGCAGTCGCTTTATGCCCTCGAGTATCTAAGGCATAAGCTCGTGGCAGGTCTCGGCCTGCACATAGTGAGCGCCCTTAACCTCAATGTCAACTACCGCTATCAGTATCGCGTAGGGTCATACACCGACCCGCAGGGTGTGTCTGTCACTTATAAGCCCTATTCGCTTGTAGACGCACGTCTGTCGTGGGACAAGTCTCGCTACAGCGTCTATGTGGAGGCCAACAACCTGTTTGACGCCACCTATGTCGACTATGGCAACGTGCCTCAGCCCGGCTTGTGGGTTATGGCAGGAGTAAGATGGAACGTTTGGTGACATCAATAGACCTTTCAGCGTGTCTGTCTCCGTCTGCATCAATAATGCATTGCTGTTGACAGCATGCTGAAAAACATAAAATAAGTGGGCTGTTTGCGTATCGTAAACGGCCCACTTTCGTATCAAAACTCAGCCACTTTTGCATCGTAACTCTATCGGTTTCAGTCCGAAAGCAAACGGCTTATTTTTGCTTAATGTATTTCTTTTTTTGTGATGTCGGCGTTTCGTAAGTGTAATTATTTTCTGATGTTTTGCTTACAATTTTCGGAGATGTTTTTGTCTGTCATTTGTTTTTAATAAATAAATCCCCTTTAATTGTTTGTCTATTTATTAATTTTTGTATATTTTTGCAAAAACTCCAAGCTAAACAGACATTTAGCAGAGATATTTGCCTGGAGTGTAGAACAGGGGGATAAAACTCGTAAATCTGGTGTTGAGAATGATGTCAGCTGTTTCAGACAGCATAAGTGTATAATGAGAATGAAAACTGTGACAAAACAAAAACTATGAAGAAAATCTATTACATTCTGCCAATCGTACTATTGGTTATGAACGTTCTGTCAGGCTGTACTGACAGCGAAGAGGAACAAGGTCCTGTGGTTGTTGAAGTTGATGACGAAGAGATGCTTCGTCAAGGTTGGAAATGGGCTGTAGCCTTGGACAATGACTTGCGGATGCAGTGCTCTCCAGATATTGTCAACGGAGGGTATGTCATGCAGATGACCGACATGGACAGTTATGATGCCGTATTTGTTTTTGACGACAAATGCCGTGTCAGAGAAGCGTGCATCAACTCAGTGTGGTATTATTTCTTTGTTCGTGACAACACTCTGAACGTCTCTTATTTAGGAGATTCTTGGATGCATGAGTCTTTCGACTTCAATGTGCAAGAACCAACTTCGGGAAATCCTTTTGAGAAAATGACCGAAAACCTTAAAGCCGTTTATAAGACAGTGTCTTTGCTGCCCATGCCTGTAAAGACGAACATCAACGACTTGTTTGCAGCCGTTGATAGAGGCGAATATAACACATCTTCTGCGCCTGACGATGACGCGGACATCAAAAACTTCTGTGAAGTTGTATATTATTACGAAGCGTGGAACCAAGACTTGCGTGACGACCTTTTCGGCAAAGGGCTGTTGCTGCATTATAAACATGAGCGTACAACATACAGCAATAAAATAGGAATAGCATTAGATCCTGTAAACAATAAAACGTTCAACCGCGGCTATGGCTCAGGCCGTTATGGAGAGGAGATGGATAACAAAGTATACTGCGGTCTGGTTTTCGGCAGCTCGCCTGATGTGGCGTTGGGTAACTACGAATGTAAGACTAACCTGGTGCCGGCGGAGCCAGAGGACGGTTATGTTTGGGTGGATGTTCCGGAGAATATGGAGAGCAAAGCCTATTATGTCCGTGCTTTCATGGTGTCAGAGCAGGAAAAGGATAAGGTGGAGCGCGGCGAATACATACCTCCTCATCTTGTGCGCTTTGAAAAAGACGGTCCTGACAATTTGAAGATTTTTTATGGAGGCGAGATCGTGATGGATAATTTTGTGGTTGTCAACGAGCCTGTCGTAGATGGCGCGCTTAAAGTCAATCTGTCTGGCAATCTCTCTGTTCCTGACTATCTTTCGGAATCTGGATTTGAGCTGAATTTTAGATTGGTGGGAGATCATAGCGGTGAATATGTAAATATAGTCTCACCGGGCAAGATAGACGAACATATCAGTATATGGAAAAATTATTTCAAAGAGTTTGACACAGAGAACTTCATAGCCCGTGGCTACTTTGAACTTTCAGTAAATGTAGGCTGGGTGTGCCTTGGCGTTGTTCCTTTTACGGTAGTATATGACAAGAAACCGTATATCCGTTATACAGGTCTTACGCATGACGGCATGTCTGTAAAGATAAAAAGAAAAATAGACGGGGCATTATGGTTTGACGATGATGTGAATATAATGTGGGAAACCCCTAAAGGTCCTGTAGAATGTTCGTCTTATTTTGCCAGCGAGGGTGAGAGCGAATATAGCGAAGATATAGACGACACAAACCTTATCTCATATCAGAGGAAGGCTTCCGGCGAGTATACGGAAGTCACCATAGACGGCAAGACGCTAAGGAGCAACCGCCTGATATTTGAGAGGGATGCTGACGGCATACGTACAAATATATATTTAGAGGAATAATGAGAATAAACTGTGTCGTGTTCAAATGTGAACATAGATAATAATAATTATAAATTAAAAACAGCCTTATCAGATTCTTTTAAAGAAGTGATAAGGCTGTTTTTGTCTGATAATTTAAACCTAAACCTGTCGTTATTCCGTATATGTGTTTAAATGAATCCTTATTCCTTATTATATTGTTATGCAGGAAAAATAGCAAGTGGCAATCCGTTTAATATATCAGGATTCGGTCTTAATCCTAATGATTTAGGGCTAAGTTGGTTTTTCCATGGCTTTCTTCGTGTGTTTCTCATTTTTAATAAGATAGGATGCGGCTCAGCAATAAAAAATAAGCAAGCTTCTTTTTGTATTTCTCTCGCCTTTCACTATCTTTGCAGATGATTATTAGCCAAGGAAATGAAGAAACATAATATAACAGTCTTACTATTACTATTGTCGATGTTTTCTATTTTTGCGCATGCTCAAAAGCCGAGACCGGAGAGGCCGAGGATTATCGTGAGCAGCGATATTGGAGGCACCGACCCTGACGACAACCAGTCGATGATTCACCTGCTTATGTATAACGACATGTTTGACATAGAAGGACTTGTCTCGTCGCCTTCGTTTGGCAACGGCTCGGCAGACGAAATAAGGCGCATGATCGGCATATATGAGAAAGACTATGATAGACTGAAGAAACATGTTGCCGGACTTATGCCGCCCGACTCGCTGCGCCGTATCTGCAAGCAGGGAAGGCGCGG
Source organism: Prevotella marseillensis (assembly GCF_900625065.1). Lineage (NCBI taxonomy): Bacteria > Pseudomonadati > Bacteroidota > Bacteroidia > Bacteroidales > Prevotellaceae > Prevotella > Prevotella marseillensis. Next base: position 35,158 of record NZ_UYXY01000001.1, read on the forward strand.
GCTGGCGCCTTTCAAAGGCTACGATGAGCCTACGGAAGGTTCAGAATGGATAGTGAGACAGGCGCGCCGGCAGAGCGACCGCCCGCTGTGGATACTTGTGTGGGGAACGCTCGAGGATGTGGCTCAGGCCTTGCACGATGCGCCCGACATAAAGGACAAAATAAGGATATATTATATAGGTGGACCAAACAAAAAGTGGGGCGTAAACAGCTATGCCTATATAGCAGAAAATTTTCCGGATGTGTGGATGATAGAAAATAATGCCACATACCGCGGACTGATAGCCGACGGCAAAAGGGACGGAGAGGCCGACAGCCGTTATTATGAACGCGTGATGAGCGGGGCAGGGCACATGGGTGCCGACTTTATAAACTATTATAAAGGTAGGGTAAAGATGGGCGACACGCCTTCGCTGCTGTATATGATGGACGGCAATCCTGACGACCCGGAGAAGGAAAAATGCTGGGGAGGAAGTTTCAGACGCACAGCATATACGTCGCGCAGGGTGTTTGAGCGTGCAACGACGCTTAACGACACCGTGCCGGTTTATTCTGTGATTGAGCTGCGTATGAAGGGGTCTGAACTCGACATTGATCAGGATTCAGCATGCTTCACCGCAACTATCGACCGTCAGACTTGGCCCGGATATTATTTGGGCAACGGGCTTTATGCCGTGAGATATTCGCCAAAGGCTCCTGCAGTGCTTAGTTACACTGTGAGTTCTGGTATAAAAGAACTTGACGGACAACATGGCACATTCGTTGTTGACAGAATGTGGCCGGGCAAGCGTTGTAAGGATGACTATGCCGTTGGCGGCAACTGGTTCACAGACCGTGACGATAAAGAGTATTTTGAAGGTCCGTGGCAAGGAGCCGGACTGATAAGAAAGCAGCGCCATGAAATACTTGAAGATTGGGCGGAGAGATGGAACTGGCTGAAAGACAGATGATTACATCCTGCTCGCTGAAAAAGACCCCTCTTGTAAGACGTGAAAATCAGCCAGTTAAACATTCTGTGGTAAAGAATAAGTTTCATCAACGTGCTGAATCTCTCTATTATTCAACTAGTTGCGAAAAATAAGATTCTGAGTTGACTTTTTTGGTGAACTTTTTAGAGCTTTAAACGGGAAAAATATTCCGAAAAGTATTTCTTTTTATGAAAAAATGTTCGTAGATTTGCACCACTCAAATTACTTCTGCCATCATGGAAAATAATAAAATTTACTCTTTTGAAGAGGCCTATCAGGCTTCTTTGGCCTATTTTGGCGGTGACGAACTCGCTGCCAGAGTGTGGGTAAACAAGTATGCACTGAAAGACAGTTTTGGCAACATCTTTGAAAAGTCGCCCGCCGACATGCACTGGCGTATAGCCAACGAAGTGGCCAGAATTGAAAATAAATATAAAAATCCGATTAGTGCCGAGGAAGTGTTCGAACTGCTCGACCATTTTAAGTATATCGTTCCGGCAGGAAGCCCCATGACGGGTATAGGCAACCATCATCAGGTGGCATCTTTGTCAAACTGCTTTGTTATCGGTCTTGACGGCGATGCTGACTCTTATGGAGCCATACTGCGTGTTGACGAGGAGCAGGTGCAGCTGATGAAGCGCCGCGGAGGCGTTGGCCATGATCTGTCTCACCTGCGTCCGAAAGGTTCGCCTGTGAACAATTCGGCACTGACATCTACAGGACTTGTGCCTTTCATGGAGCGCTACAGCAACTCTACACGCGAGGTGGCACAAGACGGACGCCGCGGAGCTCTCATGCTCTCAGTGAGCATAAAGCATCCCGACAGCGAGGCTTTCATCGACGCCAAGATGACCGAAGGCAAGATAACAGGTGCTAACGTGTCGGTAAAGATTGACGACGAGTTTATGCGCTGTGCCACGGAAGACAGAGAGTATGTTCAGCAGTTCCCCATCGACAGCGCCACACCGCAGGTGACAAAAGACATCAGCGCGCGCAAGCTGTGGGAGAAGATTGTACACAACGCATGGAAGAGCGCCGAGCCCGGCGTGCTGTTCTGGGATACGATAATACGCGAGAGCATACCTGACTGCTACGCCGATTTGGGCTTCCGCACCGTGTCTACCAATCCGTGCGGTGAGATTCCTCTCTGTCCTTACGACTCATGCCGTCTGCTGTCTATCAACCTTTATTCTTATGTGGTTAATCCTTTCACAGACAAGGCATACTTCAATTATGAACTGTTCCGCAAGCATGTAGCCCTGGCTCAGCGCATAATGGACGACATTGTGGACATGGAGCTTGAGAAGATAGACCAGATAATGGCCAAGATAAAGACCGACCCGCAGAGCGACGAGGTGAAGAGCACAGAGTATCACCTGTGGGAGAAGATAAAGAGAAAGAGCGGAATGGGCCGCCGTACAGGCGTGGGCATCACGGCCGAGGGCGACATGATAGCTGCCATGGGTCTGCGCTATGGTACGCAGGAGGCAACCGACTTCTCTGTTGAGGTACACAAGACATTGGCGCTTGCTGCTTACCGTTCGTCAGTGGAAATGGCCAAGGAGCGCGGTGCTTTTGAAATTTATGATACTAAGCGCGAGGAGAACAATCCGTTCATCAACCGTATAAAGGAGGCAGATCCTCAGCTGTATGAGGATATGGCTAAATATGGCCGCCGCAACATAGCCTGTCTGACCATTGCGCCTACGGGCACAACCAGTCTGATGACGCAGACAACAAGCGGTATCGAGCCTGTATTCATGCCTGTTTATAAGCGTCGCCGCAAGGTTAACCCGAATGATGCCGATGTGCATGTTGACTTTGTCGACGAGGTAGGCGACTCGTTTGAAGAGTATATCGTTTATCACCGCAAGTTTATCGAGTGGATGAAGATAAACGGCATTGACACTGAGAAGAAATATACTCAGGAAGAACTTGACGAACTGGTGGCAAAGTCACCTTATTATAAAGCAACAGCCAACGATGTCGACTGGCTGATGAAGGTGCGCATGCAGGGTGCAATACAGAAATGGGTAGACCACAGCATCAGCGTAACCATAAACCTGCCCAATAATGTAGACGAGGCTTTGGTAAACCGTCTTTACGTTGAGGCCTGGAAGTCAGGATGCAAGGGCTGCACCGTATATCGTGACGGTTCGCGTTCAGGCGTGATGATAGCCGTAGAAAAGAAGAAAAAGAACAACGACGACAATCAGAAGAAGCAAGCACCGCTGTGCCGTCATCCCGAAGTTACCGAGGTAAGGCCTGCCGTGCTCGAGTGTGATGTCGTGCGTTTCCAGAATAACAAGGAGAAATGGGTTGCGTTCGTAGGCCTTCTCAACGGATATCCATACGAGATATTCACAGGTCTGCAGGACGACGAGGAAGGCATCGTTCTACCGAAGACTGTAACAAAGGGTAAGATTATCAAGCATAAGGACGAAACCGGCAAGAGCCGCTACGACTTCCAGTTTGAGAACAAGCGCGGATATAAGACCACTGTTGAAGGTCTGAGCGAGAAGTTCAACCCTGAATACTGGAACTATGCAAAGCTTATTTCAGGCGTATTGCGCTATCGTATGCCTATAGAGCATGTTATCAAGCTCGTTGGTTCGCTGCAGCTTAAGAGCGAGAGCATCAACACATGGAAGAACGGTGTTGAGCGTGCCCTGAAGAAGTATATTGTTGACGGCACAGAGGCCAAGGGACAGAAATGTCCGGTGTGCGGTCAGGAAACTCTCGTTTATCAGGAGGGATGTCTTATCTGTAAAAACTGCGGCGCATCACGCTGTGGATAAATCATAAGATGATTATGAAACTGGTCTCAGGTTTTATATGTCTTAACGACTTGCGCTTTTTTGCGCGTCACGGCGTGCTCCCGCAAGAGCGCGAGACGGGCGGCGAGTATGTCGTCAATCTTCGCGCAAAATATCCGCTCGACAATTCGCTTGAGAGCGACGACGTAGCCGACACGCTTAATTATGCTGAGATTTTTGAAATCATAAATAAGGAGATGCAAAAGCCTTCCTGCCTGCTCGAACATGTGGCGGGCAGGATAGGCAGGCGCATATTCAGTCAGCTACCTCTTGTTGAGGCCATAGACATATCTGTGGCAAAGATAAATCCGCCGATGGAGGCTGATATTGGCAGCGCATCGGTTGAATTACACTTAATAAATGATAAAACTATTTGACTTATTGCAGTTTTTCTGCAATTTATAACTACCTTTGTATCTGTAATAAAGCACTCATGATAAAAAAGATAATATTCTTTCTGTTGGTGTTAGTGTCTTTCTCCGCAGCTGTATTCGGCGCGGACAAACCTTTCACGCTTGTTATCGACGCAGGGCACGGAGGACATGACTCGGGTGCAAAGGGTTCTTTCTCTTACGAAAAAGACATTAATCTTAATGTGGCTTTGGCCTTTGGCCGATACGTTGAGCGCAACTGTCCCGACGTAAAGGTTATTTACACGCGCAAGACCGACGTGTTTGTTCCGTTGCACAAGCGTGCCGACATAGCAAACAAGAACAAGGCCGACGTGTTCATCTCTATACACACCAATGCGCTGCCGGCAGGACATATAGCCCGCGGACTTGAAACGTACACGATGGGTATGAGGCGTTCGGACGAAAAGCTGAGTGCGGCAAAGCGTGAGAACTCTGTCATCATGATAGAGAAGGACTATAAGGAACGCTATGAAGGCTACGATCCTAATTCGCCCGAAAGCACAATCATGTTTGAGTTCATACACGACCGTAATATGTCGAAGAGCGTAGAGCTGGCCAAGTATGTGCAGAGCAACGTTTGCTCAACCGCCGGACGACAGAATAAGGGTGTTAAGCAGGACGTGTTCCTGGTGTTGCGAGAAACTTCCATGCCGGCGTGTCTTATTGAATTGGGCTTCATAACAACGCCTGATGAGGAGCGCTTCCTCAATGACAAAAACAACATAGACAAAATGGCAAAGGGCATATATCAGGCCTTTGTTAAATATAAGGACAAATACAATAAAGGCTTTACTGTTCCTTACAGCTCACCTAAAGATAATAGTATAAATATCCCGTCCATTGTGCCTGATGACGGCAATGATGAAAAGGATAAGCCCCAAACACGCAAGCAGACAAGGCGCAGGACAGAAACGCCGCGTCCTCGTGTAGAGGAGCAGCCGAAGGAAAAGGCGGACAGTGACAGCAAGGAAAAAACACAAGAGGTTGCCGACGAACCTGTGGATAAGCCAGTGTTTAAGGTGCAGATATTGGCCAGCAGCCGTATGCTGCGTCCCGGCAGCAGCCAGTTTAAAGGGCTTGAGAATGTAGAATCTTATAAGGAGAACGACCTTGTGAAATACACCTATGGTTCGTCGACCGACTACAATGAGATTTATCGTCTGCGCAAAACGATTCTCGACAAGTTTCCCGAAGCGTTTATCATAGCATTCAAAAACGGAAAGAAAATGAACGTCAATCAAGCAATACGTGAGTTTAAGTCTAAATAGAAAGGAGATTAAATTATGAAGTTTTTAACAAAAGAAATAAAGATTGCCTTAGTAGCCGTGTGCGGACTGGTGATACTTTTTTTCGGAATGAATTTTCTTAAAGGACTGAATCTGTTTTCATCAGCCAACAAATATTATATCTCGTTCAAGAATATCAGCGGACTATCTTCTTCAAGTCCGATTTATGCCGACGGATATAAGGTGGGTGTGGTGAAAAACATAAAATATGATTATAATAAGTCGGGCGAGATAATGGTCGAGGCTGACATTGATCAGGAACTGCGCATACCTAAGGGCAGTAGTGCTGAGATCGTTAGCGATATGCTCGGCAACGTAAAAGTAAACTTGCTATTGGCTACAAATCCGAGAGAACGCGTGATGCCAGGTGAGACAATTATGGGTGGAATTAACGATGGCGCACTGGGAAAAATGAAGGATATGGTGCCGGTGGTTATGGGTATGTTGCCAAAACTCGACTCTATCGTTACCACTCTCAACATCTTGCTGGCTGATCCTGCCATAGCACAGTCGCTGCATAATGTGAATACCATAACGGGTAATCTTACTGTAACCACTACACGCATAAACACTCTCCTTGCCGGACTCAACCGAAGTGTTCCCGGTGTGGTTAGCCGTGCAGACAGTACACTATACAATGCCAACCTTCTTGCAAAGAAACTCAACAATATCGATGTTGAAGGCACTATGGCTAAAGTTGACGCAACACTGGCTAATGTGGAGGAACTTACAGCCAAGCTTAACAGTAATGAGGGTACGATAGGACTGCTGATGCGTGATCCGTCATTATATAACAATCTTAACAGCACTATGCGCTCGGCCGACTCTTTACTTATTGACCTCAAGGCTCATCCCAAACGCTATGTTCACTTCTCACTTTTTGGAAGAAAGGACAATTAATAAGGATGTAAAAGCCTGTCTATAGCCATGGCAGAGACAACGTTTGCAGGGATTTGCTGTTAAATTATCATCTTGCTTTGTGCTAATTTAAAATTTGTCTAAATAATAAAATATGTTCCGAAACGATTGACAAATCTTTCGGAACATATTAGTATATACCACTTTCTGACTTTTCCCGCCTTATACACATCGATATTGCCCGTACCTTTTCTGCAGTGTGCAAGTCGCTATTTTTCAGGTACTTATAAATATGCAAGTGGCAATATTACATTAATGTTTCAAAATACGCCATAAAATGCCTTATTCCCGACATTTACAATAAATCATTTAAAATGAATTAAATCGGCATATTTGTGTATTTCAATAAAAATTACGAAATTTGCAGACGCTTAAAAAGGCGTCGAAAGACATAATAATCTGATCTTAATATATGAGTAATAATCCCCGTGCGCTCTGGGATAACTGCCTTTTGCTGATAAAGGAAAATGTCTCGGAACAGCAGTTTAACACATGGTTCAAGCCTATTGTTTTCGAATCGTTCAACGAGTCGAACAGAACGCTTTTGCTTCAAGTATCGAGCCAGTTTGTCGCCGAATACATTGAAGAAAACTATGCAGGACTGCTGAACAAGGTGCTTGTACGGATTTATGGAAAAGGCATACGTCTTAACTACCGCGTGATGGTGGATAAGACTAACAATATATCACAGCAGATTCAGGCCGACCCGGTGGTGAACATCGAGCAGACAGTTACACGCAGAACACGTGTAAACCAGTCGCCTACTACGCTTGATGCGGCACAGCCCCAGCAGATAGACTCACAGCTGAATCCCCGACATACTTTTGCAAACTATATTGAAGGTGACAGCAACAAGTTGCCGAGAGCTGTCGGACTGTCTATTGCGGAACATCCTAACACCACTCAGTTTAATCCGATGTTTATTTACGGTCCGTCCGGATGCGGTAAGACACACCTTATCAATGCCATCGGTGTGCGCACCAAGGAGATTTATCCGCAGAAAAGGGTGCTGTATATCAGCGCAAGACTGTTTCAGGTGCAGTATACCAATGCCGTATTGAACAACAGAACTAACGATTTCATCAACTTCTATCAGACGATAGACATGCTTATTGTTGATGATATTCAGGAGTGGGTATCGGCTGCAAAGACACAGGAAACATTCTTCCATATATTTAATCACTTGTTCCGTAACGGCAAGAGAATAATTCTTGCGTGCGACCGTCCTCCTGTTGATCTTCAGGGCATGAGCGACCGCCTGCTGACACGTTTCAGCTGCGGACTTATAGCAGAGCTTGAGAAACCTAACATTCAGCTTTGTGTGGACATTCTTAACAGCAAGATCAAGCGTGACGGACTGACCATCCCCGAAGACGTGGTTTATTTTATTGCGCAGACGGCTAACTACAGCGTGCGCGGACTTGAGGGTGTCATCAACTCTCTGTTGGCTTTCTCTGTGGTTTACAACTGCAAGATTGACATGCGCCTTGCGGAGAGAGTGATAAAGAGGGCGGTTAAGATAGATAATGAGCCGTTGACGATAGACGACATTCTTGATACGGTTTGCAACCATTTCAACGTTACCACCGCAGCTGTGGCCAGCCGCAGCCGTAAGCGTGATTATGTAACTGCACGTCAAGTGTCGATGTATCTTGCACAGAAGTACACCAAGATGCCGGCATCACGTATTGGCAAGCTTATCGGAGGTCGCGACCATTCTACAGTAATACACAGCTGCACACAGATAGAGCAGCGCATAAAGACAGATAAGCTGTTCAGCGATGAAATTGCAAGCATTGAAAATTCATTTAAACTTAAGAAATAATTAAAAAGGGGATATTTGTTTATCCCCTTTTTTCGTTTTGTTTCTGTACTTCAATAAAGCGAAATATTTCCTTTTGCATGTTATTAGCCGGCATTTGACTATTTCTGCTGCTATGCTGTTGCTATTGTTGGTCATTTCTCTTCTTTTCGTCTTGCCTTCTGTTTCACTTTGCATAGTCTGTCGTGTGTGCAGAAGTGATAATCAGTTCAACGTTTGTCAGGATTCCTGCTGAGTGATAACAGCTAAGTTAAACTTAATTCTCTATCCAGTTTTTAAGCTCGTTTGCGGCATTTGGCCAAGTGCTGTTGACTAAGTTGATGAAGTCAGAATATTTCAGATTCGGCTTTCCTGCATACTTTTGATAAAATGAAGATATTAGGCTTATGCAGTTTTCGTATCCAATTTCTTTTGCGAAACGGTCTAATATCAGCGGCCCTTTTCTGTAAACAACAGTATTGTTGTTATTTTCTACGAGATTGATGGCCGGTTTGTCCTGTGGCGTATTTATGATTTTCTGGTATTCAGCGTTATATTTTTCAATCAGCGACAGATACAAACCGTTGCCAAAATGATGTCTTAGGAACATCAGTGTCATAAACTCATTCAGCGACTCTTTAATAAAATACGCTCCGGGCTGTCCGTCTCGAATGAGCAGTGTCCATTCGCCAAGCCATCTGTGGCCTATCTCGTGCACAAGCGGATAGATGTCGGGGTGTGTTGAGAATTTCTCCTGTGAGGCCGAGATAAAGCCTATGTTGTATCTGTTGCTGAAGCCTTTTCCGTTATGAAACACGAAAGCGGGATATTGTGTTATGCCCCTTTGCTGGCATAAATATTCATCGCCATATATTTTGCCGAAATATGATATGCTTGCACGGGCAAGTTCGAGCAGCTCGTCGTAGCGCCTTTTGCTGCATTGCATGCCTGCAATCTGATATATGTCCATGTCGTAAGGCTCGCCGGCCGTTGTGCGGATGTATGCACTTTTCTGTAATAACGCGAGCGATAACGACTGTTGCAGCATGCCATTAATCCGGCAGCAGTACTTGCCGCTGCCGGTTTGTTTAAGGGGATAAGAGCATAAGGGAAAGATTGAGTCAGGCAACTCCAGATTTAATGTGATGTCTGCATAGCTGTCTGGCAGGTAAGGATAATAATGCTCGTTGAAGCTTGTCTCCCATAATTCTGCCGTTCCGCCTCCATAGATAAAGAAAGCCGAGAGGTTTGTGTAGTTGTAGTTCATCTTTACACCAATGTTTCGGCCTTGAATCTTTTTGAACACAAGTTTCCTTGCATCAGGCTGATAGCAGTATTTCAGTGATGATGTGTCTGTCTGAATGGTAAGGTTTTCAACAGAAAGCATGCCGTCGCCGCCGAAATTCATTACAATACTGTCTGATTTCTGAAAATCTATAACGAACGAACAGCTGACGTGCATGTTGGCTTCGTCCTGATTTATTTTGCTTATGTTCAAGACATAATCACCAATATGCTGTGCCCGGCACGCCAAAACAGAAAGGAAAAAGCAGACCGAAAGCAATAAAACCTTATTGTTCATATCCCTATTCTTGTTTATTTCCATTCAATATCGCTTTTCAAAACAGAATAATAAAGCTGTTCAGTCGCCGTCTTCAAGCTGAAAAATGTCGTTCACCATCTTGCCGAAATATGCTGCAATCTTCAGTGCCAGCAATGTTGAAGGCACATATCTGCCCGATTCTATAGAGTTTATAGTCTGACGGCTGACTCCTATTGCCACGGCCAAATCCTGTTGGGTTATATCTTTTATGGCGCGTTCTACCTTTATTGTATTTTTCATTTTTGTTTTTAAGCTATTTAAGTTGATGAATTTCGTAACGGAACTTTATGATAAAGACAATCAGCAATACATAAAGAGTGGCCCAAAGACTGTAGGCATAGGCAATGTTGAAAAAGAACAAAGTTTCTACAACAAACAAGACAGACGTAAACCAAAGTGAGAAAAACACCGATTTGAGTCTTATCTGCATTATCATTTCGTCTTCGGTCTTTTCCTTGCTCATGGCGATAAACAGCAGCGAAATGAAAATGCCGAGCATCCATATCTCCATATACATATCCTCGGAAGGTAGTATTCCGAACCATGCGTTTTCACCAATGATTTCATTAACAATATATGGCATGGGTACCTTAATTTTAGGTGCAGCTCCTGCCAAGTCTATGCCAAACATTATTAAAAACAATACCATAAGACAAAGGCCTGTCTTAGCATAGCAATGAGGCAACAAAAAATACTTCTTCATAATCGTAAAATTTTAAGGTTATTCATTTATGTGTTTCGGATATGTGTGTAATGTTATGTCGCAAAGATAGCCAAACTTTCCATAAAGACAAGTATACTTTACATTAAATCATGTTAATTTTACATTTTTACTTACTCAAACAATACGCCCGACAATATTCAACGATTGAACTGAGCATCATAAGATATGTTGACCAGGCTGTTTTAAAATAATATAATTGAAAAGGCAAGACAGAATAATACGGGAAATTTGATTAACTTTGCACATGGCAGACGCCGCACCTTAAGGCAAAGCCACATCACACAGATTGCCGACAAAAGGCACAGCAACATAAGACATTAAATATTAAGAATATATGAAGACAATAAACACAAGGCGTAGCATACGCAAATATTCAGACAAGGAAGTAAGTGAAGAACTGCTCAGCCGCCTGCTGACAGAGGCTGCACGCACGCAGACTATGGGCAACATGCAGCTCTACAGCGTGGTGGTTACACGCTCTGACGAGATGAAGGCCAAGCTTGCCCCGGCTCATTTCAACCAGCCCATGGTTACTCAGGCTCCCGTGGTGCTCACGATATGTGCCGATTTCAATCGCGCAAGCACATGGTGCCGCTGCCGCAAGGCCGAGCCGGGATATGACAATTTTCTGTCGTTCATCAACGCAGCATCAGACGCACTGCTCTACACACAGACTTTCTGCAACCTTGCCGAGGAAGAAGGACTTGGCCTCTGCTATCTCGGCACAACCGTATATATGCCGCAGATGATTATCGACGTGCTCGGTCTGCCAAAGCTCGTCATGCCTGTGGCTACGATAACACTGGGCTGGCCCGACGAAAATCCGCCGCTCACCGACCGCCTGCCGCTCGCTTCGTTTGTACACAGCGAGACATACCACGACTATACTCCTGCCGACATCGACCGCTATTATGCCGAGAAAGAGGCGCTCGAAGAAAACCGCGAGTTCGTAAAGATAAACAACAAGGAAACTCTTGCGCAGATATTCACCGACATACGCTACACCAAGAAAGACAACGAGGCTATGTCGGCTGGTATGATGGAGGCTCTTAAACGTCAGGGCTTCATCGGATAAGACATTTTTGCCGGCCTTGCAGGTCGGAGCAGAGTGAGGTATGGCACGTCTGTAATGTCAGATGCCGTCTCTCTGCGTTTAGCAAAATACATTATACGGCCCATGATACGCCTGGCAATTCCATGTGTGTCATGGGCTTTTATGATAATCTTGAGAGATATTGCCGCAAAACCGCGCGGCCTTTGCAGCCGCCCCAAACAGGTATAATTTAGCAGTATGAATGTAGGGTCGGCAGCCAAAATATTAAATTCATGCTGTTGAAATATCTTGAAACTTCGGATTAGCAGTTATAACTCATTTGTTTTCGATAAAAAACTCGGCCACTTTTGCATCAAAAGTGGCCGAGTTTTGACCCGTAAACGATAGGTTAATGATTTGAAACCAATACATCTTGTTTTGCTTACAGTCAGTGCAGAAAATATGTCTGTTTTGAACGTTTGTTAATGTTAGGTGCCTGTTTCGCTTATGATTTTTTGCCCCTTTAAAATTATTCGCCTTTTGATGCCTTTAAACCGAGCCCTGTCATTAGGCACATTGGGCTGACCATTACAAGAATATTGATGCGTTCGGCCGTGATTTTGTTTTATATTGAACGGATTTTCGTTAGCTTTTTTGCTGGCATGGGAGCAATTTCAATAAAAAAACAGCGACAGCAGAAAACGGCTATCCTGCCTGACGGAAATGACCAATTTGGATAAAGACCCGCTTAACTTTTGCCAATTTAATGCTAAACAGTCAGTACGTCATGCCTTTGTTTGGCTGTATGAAACTAAAAGACTATATTTGCAGATGATAAAGACACGAAATATACAATAATGACAGGAAACCATCGAGACAATGCAAGCAAAGGAACTGCATGGCCCTGTCTTTGAATGAATGCTGAACGTTGCAAAAACAGCTCATAGCAAGATGCTGCCTGCGGGCATTAAACCATAAATGAGCGAACAATATTGAGACAAGAAATTATTAGTTACAAATAATCCCAAAAGTATCAACATACTGACAATCCATGATGAAAATAAAACAATTTTTCGCCAAGAAAGAATTAAAGTTGCGCAAAAAACGCCTGATTCTGATGTCCTGTTGCATCGTAGCCGTAATAGCAGGATACGTTATCCTAACATGGCCTAAGAAAAAGGCACCTGAGATACCCGTCGTTTCTGTAGAGAAAGTCGGCGTGGAAGACGTCAAGATTTACGGCGACTATGTGGGCCGCATACGTGCACATCAGTTTGTAGAGGTGCGCGCCAGGGTGGAAGGCTTTCTTGAAAGAATGGCTTTCGCAGAAGGAACATACGTGAAAAAAGACCAGATACTCTTCGTAATCGACCAGCGCCAGTATAAGGCAAAGGTAGACAAGGCGCGCGCACAGCTGCGCAAGGACTCGGCCCTGGTGCTGAAGACCAGACGCGATCTTGAGCGCATACGCCCCTTGTTTGAGCAGAATGCTGCCAGCCGCCTTGACCTTGACAACGCCACAGCAGCGTATGAGACGGCCGTTGCAAGCATGGGCATGAGCCGTGCCGACCTTGTTCAGGCTGAGCAGGAACTGAGCTACACCTACGTGCGCTCGCCGATATCAGGATATATCAGCGAGAGACTTGTAGACCTTGGCACACTTGTCGGCACAGGCGGCAAGTCGCTGCTTGCCACCGTAGTGAAGAGCGACACCGTGCTGATAGACTTCAGCATGACCGCGCTCGACTATCTTAAGAGCAAGGAGAGAAACATTAACCTCGGACAGCGCGACTCGTCGCGCTCATGGCAGCCGTATGTAACAATAACGCTGCCCGACAACAGCACATATCCATATAAGGGACTCGTCGACTTTGCCGAACCGCAGGTAAGCCCGAAGACTGGAACATTCTCTGTACGTGCAGAGATGCCCAACCCTGATCACGTGCTGCTTCCGGGACAGTTTACGAAAGTGCACGCATTGCTCGATGTCCGCGAAAACGCAACTGTTGTGCCGCAAAAGGCACTCATCATAGAGAAGGGTGGAGCCTATGTCTTCGTAATGAGGCGCGACTCTACGGCCGAGCGCCGCTTTATCGAGCTTGGCCCTGAGTTCGGCAACAAGGTTGTGGTGGAGAGAGGACTCGCCCCCGGCGAAACCATAATCAGCGAGGGATACCACAAGCTTACGCCAGGAATGAAAGTGCGCGTAGCCAACAGAAAGAAGACTGCGGTCCGTCCGCAAGCGAAAACCAATTAAAATAAAAGTTTCCGAATAGATGAAAGTAAACTTCTTCATAGACAGACCGGTCTTTTCGATAGTAATATCAGTCCTCATAGTCATTGTTGGACTTATCGGACTGACAATGCTGCCCATAGACCAGTATCCGCAAATAACGCCTCCGGTGGTAAAGATCAGCGCCTCCTATCCGGGAGCCAGCGCGCTCACGGTGTCGCAGGCTGTGGCCACGCCTATAGAGCAGGAGCTGAACGGAACTCCTGGCATGATTTACATGGAGTCAAACAGCTCCAATTCAGGTTCGTTCTCGGCGACAGTTACGTTTGACATTTCTGCCGACCCCGACCTGTCGGCTGTGGAAATACAGAACCGCATAAAACTGGCAGAGTCGCGTCTGCCGGCCGAGGTGGTGCAGAACGGCATCGAGATAGAAAAGCAGGCAGCAAGCCAGCTGATGACTATCTGTCTGACATCAAACGATGAAAAGTTTGACGAAATATATCTCAGCAACTTTGCCACACTCAACGTGGTCGACCTGTTGAGGCGCATACCGGGAGTGGGGCGAGTGTCTAACGTGGGCAGCCGCTACTATGCCATGCAGATATGGCTTGACCCCGCGCGACTGGCAAGCTTCGGCCTTACGGTGCAGGACGTGCAGAACGCCCTGAAAGACCAGAACCGCGAGTCGGCGGCCGGCGTATTGGGCCAGCAGCCCGTAAAGGGACTCGACTTCACGATACCCATCACGGCACAAGGACGTCTGTCTTCTGTTGGCCAGTTTGAGGAAATCGTACTGAGGGCCAATGCCGACGGTTCGTTCATACGCCTGAGAGACGTTGCCCGCGTTTCTCTCGAAGCGCAGTCGTACAATACCGAAAGTGGAATAAACGGCGGCAATGCTGCCGTGCTCGGCATATACATGCTCCCCGGTGCAAACGCGATGGAAGTGGCAGAGAATGTGAAGAAGGCAATGGAGGAGATAAGCCACAACTTCCCTGAGGGTGTAAAATACGAGATACCGTTCGATATGACGACATACATATCGGAGTCGATCCACGAGGTATACAAGACTCTGTTTGAAGCACTTGTACTCGTTATCGTCGTCGTGTTCCTCTTCCTTCAGAGCTGGCGTGCCACACTCATCCCGCTTGTGGCCGTGCCGATCTCACTGATAGGAACGTTCGGCTTCATGTTGATTCTGGGCTTCTCGCTCAACATGCTCACCCTGCTTGGCCTTGTGCTTGCCATAGGCCTTGTGGTAGACGATGCCATTGTCGTCGTGGAGAACGTGGAGCGCATAATGGAAGAGGAGCATCTCAGTCCGTATGAAGCCACCAAGAAGGCCATGAACGGACTTACGGGAGCGCTTGTTGCCACGTCGCTTGTCCTGGCAGCCGTGTTTGTGCCGGTTAGTTTCCTGTCTGGCATAACAGGACAGCTGTACCGCCAGTTCAGTGTAACGATCGTAATCTCTGTGCTGCTTTCTACGGTAGTGGCGCTCACGCTCAGCCCTGTGATGTGTTCTCTGATACTCAAGCCCACGGACAAAAACAAGCCTAAGAACAAGGTGTTCACGGCTATCAACAGGTGGCTCGACCTTGGCAACAACAAATATTTAGCCGGAATATCAAGAATAATCAAGAATCCCCGTCGTGTAGGCATAGGGTTCTGCATGATTCTGATAGCCATATTCATATTCAACAAGCTTACGCCTACCAGCTTCCTGCCGTCGGAAGACCAGGGATACTTCACCGTGGAACTGGAAATGCCTGAAGGAACAACTCTCGAACGCACACGTGCCGTAACCGAAAGGGCGGTTAGCTTCCTGATGAAGAATCCTGCTGTGGAGTATGTGCAGAACGTAACAGGATCGAGCCCGCGCGTCGGAACAAGCCAGACAAGGGCACAGCTCACCGTTATATTGAAAGAATGGAAAGAGCGTGACGATAATACAATAGAGGACATTATGGCCGGCGTGGGCCGTGAACTGTCGGAATATCCCGAGTGTAAGTTTTATCTGTCCACTCCTCCTGTAATTCCCGGCCTTGGTACGTCGGGAGGATTCGAGATGCAGCTCGAAGCTCACGGCGACGCAACTTATGACGACCTGGTGAACGCTGCCGACACGCTGATGCACTATGCCTCAATGCGTAAGGAACTGTCAGGTCTGTCGTCATCGCTGCAGGCAGAAATTCCGCAACTTTACTTTGACGTTGACAGAGACAAGGTGAAGATGCTCGGTGTGCCGATGGCTGACGTGTTCTCAACAATGAAAGCCTACACGGGATCGGTGTATGTCAACGACTTCAACATGTTCAACCGCATTTACCGAGTGTACATACAGGCTGAAGCCCCATACAGAGAGCACCGCGACAACATAAGTCTCTACTTCGTCCGCGGCTCAAACGGCGACATGATTCCGCTGACTGCGCTGGGCAACACCGAATATACCACTGGCCCCGGCAGCATAAAGCGCTTTAACATGTTCAACACGGCAATAATACGAGGCACGGCCGCACAGGGCTACAGTTCAGGACAGGCCATGGAGATAATGGAGGAACTTGTCAAGGAGCATCTGCCCGACAATATCGGACTGGAGTGGAGCGGACTGTCATATCAGGAGAAACAGGCCGGAGGACAGACCGGAATAATACTCTCGCTGGTATTCATTTTCGTCTTCTTGTTCCTCGCCGCACTGTATGAAAGCTGGAGCATACCTATTGCGGTGCTGCTCTCGCTGCCTGTTGCTGCATTGGGAGCCTACATCGGAATTGCAGTCTGCGGACTTGAAAACGACACATACTTCCAGATCGGACTTGTGATGCTTATGGGACTTGCGGCTAAGAATGCCATACTTATTGTGGAGTTTGCCAAGGATGAAACCGACGCGGGCGTCAATGTCCTCAAAGCCACGCTGCACGCAGCTAGACTGCGCTTCCGCCCGATACTTATGACCTCGTTCGCATTCATATTGGGCATACTCCCTATGGTGCTTGCCTCAGGACCGGGATCTGCCAGCCGAAAGGCTATCGGTACGGGTGTGTTCTTCGGAATGCTGGCTGCCGTCTTCATAGGAATACAGCTTATTCCATTCTTCTTCATTACAATATATAAAGCCAAAAACAGATTGCAGGCTAAGAAAGGGAACAAGGAACAAAAAGCGATAGCACAGCAACAATAAATTATGAGACACGGATTAAAATACATAATACATGCGCTGATATTAACGGCAGCAATAAGTCTGTCTGCCTGTCAGATAGGCAGAAAATACACACGTCCGAATATAGAACTGCCGGCAGCACTGTCTGATGAAGAAAACACAGACTCGACATCCATGGCCGACATCTCGTGGAAAGAGGTTTACACGGATACAATCCTGCAAAGCCTCATATCCAAGTCTCTTGTCTACAACAAGGACATGCAGATGGCGGCAGCCAGGATAAAAGAGCTGGCAGAGATGAAGCGTATAAACTATGCTAATATGTTTCCTGCGTTCGGAGCTAAGATCTACGCCGAGAAGGAAAGAGAACATCACGGCAACAGTAACCAGTTTGACCTGAAGGCTGCAATGTCATGGGAACTCGACTTCTGGGGAAAACTGCGCTGGGCACATGATGAAAGCATTGCCGAACTCATGGCCTCTGTAGAAAACCGGCGCGCATTGCAGATAAGCCTCATTGCGCAGGTGGCACAGACATATTATGAACTTGTGGCGCTCGACAACGAACTGTCAATCGTACATCAGACCGTAACGGCACGCCGGGAAAGCGAACATCTTGCGCGCATACGATATGAAGGCGGACTGACGTCTGAGGTTACATACCGACAGGCTCAGGTGGAATTGTCAAGGACGGAGACACTCGTGCCCGACCTTGAACTGCAGATAACTACAAAGGAAAACGAACTGGCATTGTTGACGGGCGAATATCCGCACCGCATAGAGCGCTCGACGCTGCCACAGGAGGTTGTCTTTCCTGACAGTTTGCCTGTAGGATTGCCTTCATCGCTGCTGGAACGGCGTCCTGACGTGCGCGAAGCCGAGCAGCAGCTTATTGCGGCAAACGCAAAAGTGGGCGTTGCATACACAAGCATGTTCCCGAACATAACGCTGACAGGATATCTCGGAACTGAAAGCGACGACCTGAAAGGAGTGTTAAGCTCGCCTTACCACTTCTTGAGCGCCAACCTGCTTCAGCCGATTTTTGCCATGGGCAAGAACAAGGCTCGCCACAGAGCAGCAAAAGCTGCATACGAGCGTGCTACTTATGCATACGAAAAAGCTGTTCTGACGGCTTTCAAGGATGCATATAATGCCATAGCCAACTTTAATAAGGTGAAGGAAATATACAAGACACGCTACGACCTGGAGAACTCGTCGAAGACGGCATTGTCGCTTGCTCTTGTCCAATATGTAAACGGAGCCATCGGCTATATGGACTTGCTTGATGCCCAGCGTACTTACCTCGATGCTCAGATCGGACTCAGCAATGCCCTGTTGGACAGTCAGCTGGCAAAGGTGAACCTGTATAAGGCTCTGGGCGGCGGATGGTAAGGATATGTGTCTGAACACATGGCAGGCACAGACAGGAATGTCTTGGTTGCCGACTTCATAAAAAACACAGCGGGCGGACAGTCATTATCGACTGTCCGCCCGCTGTGTTAATATCCACATAAATGAAACAGAAGTTCCGTTCTTATCCGTTAAGCCTATGCTAAATCTTTCCCTTGTAAGTGCGGAACACCAGATAGCGGCCGTCGGCACAGAACTTTACGCTGTTGCCTGTGGCCTCGTTGAGAGTGCCCTGCCACCAGCTGCCGTATGCGTAAGAGTTCCATTTCAGTCCGCTGCTTTCTATCCTGCTGCAAGAAAAGTTGAATATGCTGACCTGCTGACCGGCGAAGGTCTCAAACTCAGCATCGCCTTCGACAGCGACAAAGTAGCCGTGGTCGGTTAGCATCACCGCGTCTATGCCCATTTCGTTCCTGTAGCGTTCTATCAGACTGATGTTGCCCAATGTGTGGTCTTCTCTCTTTCCCGTTGCTCCCACGTATGCAATACTTATGAAACCCATGCTTAGGCAGTGGCGTGTGGCTTTGGTCTGGTCGTTGTCGTCCTGTTCATCTATGATGTGAAGTATGTCGCGGTATTTCTCCTTGAACACTTCGTCCAGTGAGTCGCCGTCGCCTACTATCGCATCGGGCACGAAGCCGCGTGAGATATAGCTGGCAGCCGCACCATCGCAGCAGCATACATAACGTGCATTACTTATGGCCGCAAGCGGAATTTCGGCAGTGGGAAAGTTGCCGTTGCCGATAATCACGGCATCGGGGGCGAAGGATGTTGTTATCAGAAAGTTCTGCATTGCTGTTTCTTTTGAATGGGAGTTATGGGAAAAATGGGATGGATGAGGCAAATATGGGGTAGGGTGATGCTGCTGGAAATCATGCCGGCTGTGACTGCTGCTGCATCATCCGCTTCCACTTAAAGTAGCCCATTACGGCTATTACCACATAGAGAGCGTAGAGCGAAGCCTTGAAGGGTATGCCCTTGCCGATGTAGAGATATGCGCACACGGCATCAACGGCAATCCAGAAGAGCCATTGCTCGATGTATTTTCTTGATAAAGCCCACAGGCCTACAAAGCTCAGGGCGTTGGTAAAGGCGTCAGTAACGGGCACGGTGCTGTTGGTATAGGTTACTAACACCCACCACGTTAATGCCCATGCCGCGAAGAAAAACAGCGTTACAGGCAGGATTAATGAGCGCCTGAAATGAGTGATGGGCATATCTTCTCCTTCTTTCTGACCCTTCTTGCGTCCGAATTTCCATACCGCATAGCCGTAGATTGCTGCAACGGTGTAGTAGACAGCCATGCCTGCGTCGCCATACAGTCCGTGAGTCCAGTAGAGCCACACGTCGAGAGCCGGCATGACTATGCCTACAATCCAAAGGGCTATGCTGGCCTTGTATTCGAGCCAGATGTATATAAGGCCCAACACCGTTGTTACGATGTCGAGCCAATATTGTGACATAAACTGATTGAAGTCCATCTTGCAGCTGCTGTTGTTAGAACGTCAGGCTGAGATGAGCCATAAAGTTTATCGGGGCCTGTGCGGCATATCCCGTTTCGTATTCGTCGTCTTCAGTGTAGGCTATTACCTTGCCGTCTGCATTCTTCTTGTAGCCCGGGGCAGACCATCCGTTGTTCATGTACTTCTCGCTGAACAGATTGTATACAGTGCAGCCGAGGGTTATGCTCTTCAGACCTTTCAGCTTGAATGTATATGAAAGGTCAAGATTGGTTACAAAGTAGCTGTCAATCATCATGCTGACCTCGTTGCCTCCGTTCTCGTTCTCGCTTATGTAGCTCTTTATGCCGGTGTTGGTGAGATACTGCTCGCCGATATACTGACTCTGGAGCGATGCGCTAAGTCCTTTCCAGTTGAACGTAAAGATGTTGTTGAAGATGAAGTCGGGCGAGAATGACAGTGGTGTGTCGCCGAGCGTTACGCTTTCGCCCGTGTCGCTCAGTGTTATGTGCCAGTCCTTGGCTCTGTTGCGGCTCCATGTTGCGTTGGCGTCCCAGCGCAGCCAGTCGACAGGTTGCCATGCTGCCTGCAACTCAACGCCCATACGGTAGCTCTCGCCCACGTTGCGTGCTATCATTTCGCCTATGTTGTTAAGTTCTCCGGTCAGCACAAACTGGTCGTTGTAAGTCATGTAGTAGAAGTTTACTCCGGCAGAGAATCTGTTCGTGGTGAACTTATAGCCAAGTTCCCAGTCGTAGAGCCTTTCTGCCTTGAGGTCTTCGCCAAGGTTGTCCTCGTAGTCGTTACGTGTCGGCTCGCGGTGAGATATGGCAAACGAGGCGTAGGCCTGATGGTTGTTGTTCATCTGCCAGAATATTCCGGCTTTCGGGTTGAAGAAGTCGAACGAGTTGTCTTCGTTGAACACAATCTGCTTGTATGTGTCGTAGTCGAATGCGTCGCACGGTCCGCTCATCTTGTAGTTTACATGGCGGTACTGCAGGTCAACGTATGCACTGAGTCCCTTTATGAACTCATAGTTTACCTTTCCGTAAATATTGCCGTCAGTCTTTTTGGCGTTGTTGTCATAATATTTGTGGTTAGGCTCTATGTCCTCGTCGAAGTTTTTCACCCACAGCACGTTGCCGTAGTGATCGCCGTCATATTTGTTCCAGCCTCCGCCGATTGTTGCCTTCAGACCCTTACGGTTGTTGTAGTTGAGTGATGCTATGGCTCCGTAGAAGTCGTTGTCCATCTGCTTGCGGCGCACCAGGTCGCTCGTCTTGCTCCAATCGTTGGTCAGAGTATATTCGGCCAGTGTTCTTCCGTCCTTGTATTCTTCGTAGTAGCCGAAGCCTTTTGTGTAATGCAGGGCCACGTTGAGGCTCAGTTCACGTGACAGAATTTGGTTCCAGAGCAACTGGTAGTGCTGCTGATGATAATAGTCAATCTGGTTGTCGTAGAAGTGCATGTTGCCGTCTTCGTCTGTGTACATATATCCGCAAGAGTTGTATCTGCGGCCGTAGAGGTTCATCTCGTAGAGCGAAGCATAGTTCCATGCATGATATGTCTCTTCCTTTCCGTTGAAGGTGATAAACTTTACCACTGTGTTGTCTGAGAAATATCCGCCCTGCAGGAAATAAGAGTCTAGCTTCGACGATGCGCGGTCGATGTAGCCGTCGCTGCCAACGTTGGAAAGGCGTCCCTGGAAGCCCCAGTGACCGTTGATAAGTCCTGTGCCGAAGCGGAACGTTTCCTTGTGTGAGCCGTAACTTCCGGCAGAGAGGTCTATTCCGCCGAAAGGCTTCACGCCGATGTTTTCGGTCTGCATGTTTATCGTGGCGCCGAATGCACCCGCACCGTTGGTTGATGTGCCCACACCGCGCTGAATCTGCATGCTCTCAACGCTCGATGCAAAGTCGGGCATGTTGGTCCAGTAGACGTTGCTGCTCTCAGAGTCGTTGATTGGAACGCCGTTGGCTGTTATGTTTATTCGTGTAGGATCGGTGCCGCGCACTCTTATACTGGTGTATCCGATGCCGTTTCCTGCGTCAGAAGTTGTCGTTACCGAAGGTGTAAGTGATAGGATAAACGGTACGTCCTTGCCGTAGTTCATCGACTTTATCTGTGACTTGCTGATGTCGGTGTGCGTGATAGGCGTTGTCTCGCCTGCACGTGTAGACAATACCTGAACTTCCTGCAGTGCAACGGTCTTTACCGAGTCTGCCTTTGTCTTTCCTGTTTCGTTAGCTGCTGTTGCGTTGGTTAATGCCAATGACAATGTTGCCGCAACAAAAAAATGACGTTTCATTAAAAAACTAATAATTAAATACACAAAAAGGGGCATACTTTCTTATGCTTAAATCCTTTAGACCAAAAAACAAATTAGTTCGGCCGTTTATCCCTACGCCGGAATTACCCGTATCAGGTTCCAGGGTTTAATCTCAGCCTGCAATTTATCAGGCACCCCTTAATCTACCGTTTGTAAACCGGCGGCAAAGTTAAGGCTTTTTTAACTAACATGCAACTCTATTGTAATGTTTTTGTTTCAAAAATGTAAATAATCATGATATTTTGACGGCTGAATGGATAAAAAATAAAAAAATAGCAATTTTTTAAGCGTAAAATTTTGTGATATGAAATTTTATTCGTATATTTATGGCAGAAAAAGAACAGATACAAATAGTTATCTGGCGGTCTCAAAAATATGCAACAATCAGAGCAATCTGATAAAGTAAGAAAAAAGATGATTTGTGATAATTGCCCTTGAAGTGATGAGGAGTCTGTTGAAGATGTAAGCACTTGATTTGAGATTGATGTTTTTTATTTAAGATGAAAGGGGAAAGAAAGTAAATGCAGTTTGTTGATACGGATGTTTTTTATAATTACTCCTTATCGCTTTTGCTAAAGGGAATGGCGGCTAACATTTAGCCGCCATTTTTTGTGGCTAAAAAGCGTGTCCCTCTTTTGTCATATCTTCGTTATTCTGTCGCTTTTGTGGCTCAGAATTCATGTTTTCTTTGGTGCGCCAATGTGTCTTTGACTTTTATCATACTTAGTGTTTCTTGCTGTTTGTGCATATTGCGTGTTATATTATTACGGATAAAGTGAAAATGTATTCAGTCTGTTGTAGGATGTTCTTTTGGTAAAATAAAGTGGTTTAAAAGTTGCATTGTTTTAAAAAGTTTTTATTAAATTTGCACATCTTTTATAACAAACGCTGTTTATAGGTATTAAAAAATAGGTATGAAATAATTTTGTCGGTAAAAAGCAGGCATATTTTGCATTAATATTGAGAATGTTAATTGTTTCCTAAATAAATTGATAAGAAGAAATAAACCAATAAAAAGAACTAATGAGAAAAAGAACTTTTTCATCTAAGCTGTTCCTTCTTTTAGGAACGGCCGCAATCTTAGGATTTTCCGCATGTACGGATAATGACTATGATTTTAATGAGATTGACTCAACAATAGGTATAGGAGGCGATGGTCTCGAGATACCTTCGATGTCAACAGAGATTATCCCGTTGAAGGATGTTTTGGAACTGGAAGAGAATGGTAGTGTTATTGAAGACGAACTGACCGGCGACTACGTATTCCGTCTGGATGGTGCCGATGTAGCCCCGGTTCATCCTTTTATTGATAAGATTACTGTTGCTGAGCAGACGTCGACTTCTAATGATGTTGAACTTGTGTTCTCTACGCCTTCTGGTTCGCGCCGTCGCAGCCGTGCAACCCGTGCCGGAGGCGAAAGTCTTGTGGCTGACGGATGGCTTCAGGCATTTACTTATGAAGGCAAGCAGCCAGAAGAGGTGGTGGATTTGTCTGACGCTGAGGTAAGTTCTTCTGTAAATCTTCAGATAAACTTCAGCGACGTAAGGTCTGTTGTAAGCCAGTTTGACCAGATTGTCATTGCCCTTCCGGCGTTTATGACATTGTCTGACGTTAATTGCGGCGGTCATGCATATACGATGTCTGGATCAGAGCTGACGCTTAAGAATGTTTCAACTTCGTCGAACCTTACTATAACAGCAAACGTAACTTCTCTTGACTTTAAGGAAAAAGACACCACATACGGCTCGCTTAAACTTTCTGGCGGCAAGATTATGATGGACGGAAAAGTCTATATCAAGGCCGTGGCCACAAGTATCAATGCAGGTGCAGGCAGCACTACAGGCAAGAAGATAAGCAGTACAATGACCATGAGCAGCTTTGTTGTTAATGCAGCTACGGGTAAGTTTAACCCTGAGATTGCGCTTAACGACCTCGGCAGCGTAACCGTTAGCGGCATTCCAGACTTTCTGCTTGGCGGCAATGTGGTTGTCGACCTGTATAATCCGCAGATAAAGCTCACCATGACAAGCGACATGAGCGTGCCCGGCAAGCTTGACGGCGTGATAAAGTCTTTTAAGGACGGTCAGCTCCTGGCTACGGTGAACGTAAATGATATTCCGATTGATGCCAACAGAACCTCAACTGTATGCATATGCCGCAGGGCTGAAGGCGTTACCGGCTTCGACCATGTCATCGTAAACGAGAGTCTGTCTAAACTTATCGAGACTATACCTGACAACATCACTTTCTCTGCCAATGCAACGGCAGACAGCAAGAACGACTATCGCTTTGAGCTCGGACGCAACTACACGGTGCAGCCGGTTTACAAGGTAGACGCTCCTATCGCCTTTGGCGAGAATGCCAATATAGAATATCGCGACACGCTTGACGGATGGAACGACGACATTGAGGACTTTGAACTTGCTGAAGGTTCGTATATCAATCTTGATGCAAGCATAAAGAGCTGCGTGCCTGCTTATATGTCTATCACAGCAGTGCCTGTTGACGCCGACGGCAATGCTATCAGTTCAGACGAGCTTTCTGTTGAAGTAGAGGGTACAGTAGAGGCATCTAAAGACGGAGTGACTGAAACAGTTTCGCCTGTTAATATAAAGATTAGCCAGAGCAAGAGAGGCGCAATGAAGAAGCTCGACGGTATCGTGTTTGTCGTGTCGGGCAAGGCCAACGGTGCCAGCGGAGCCGTTACGGGCATTACGCTCAACGCACAGAAGCACTCGCTCAAGGTTGACGAAATTAAAATCAAACTTGTGGGAAAACTGATAGGCAACTTTAATTAATAAAAAAAACAACAGGCAAAAATGAAATCAATATATAATAAGGCTATCGTTGCAGCCTCAATGCTTATGGCATGCAGCGGCGCCATGGCTCAGGAACTTAACTCGGCCTACTATACAGAAGACTATAATTTCCGTCATGAAATGAACCCTGCTTACGGCAACGAGCAGAACTATGTGTCTATTCCTGCACTCGGAAATATCAACGTCGGACTGCACGGAAACTTCGGCTATCAGGATGTTGTGCTGCATAATCCGATGTATGGCATCGAGGGCGGAAAGAAGATGACAACATTCATGAACCCTTATATCTCTGCTTCAGAGGCTCTCGAAGGCTTTAGCACAGGCAACAACCGCATTGTCGGCGATGTAGGCGTAACGCTGCTTTCTGCCGGATTTAAGGCTTTCGGCGGATATAACACCATCACGCTGTCGTCTAAGACATCGTTTGGCGTGTCGTTGCCTTACGAGCTGTTCGAGTTTGCAAAGAACACAGGCAACAAGACTTATAACATCGGCGACATCAACGTAGGCGCCAAGTCGTATGTCGAGCTCGGCCTTGGCCATTCTCGTCAGATTAACGACAAGCTGCGTGTGGGCGCCAAGCTGAAGTTCCTGTTGGGCGTAGCCAGTGCCGACTTCCTGTTCAAGGATGTTAAGGCCGACCTGGCTTCAAACGACAAGTGGATAATATCAGGAACGGCTACTGCAGATGTATCGATGAAAGGATTCACTTATGAGTCGGAGACAGCAGAGTATAACGACCCCTCGAAGGGTGAATATGAGAAGATAAACAGTGCTAATGTTGACGGCGCAGGCATCGGAGGCTTCGGTATGGCCATCGATCTCGGAGGTGTCTACAAGATAAACGACGACTGGACTGTCAATGCTGCTGTGCTCGATCTCGGTTTTATCAACTGGAGCAACGACATGCAGGCCGTTAACAGAGCCGACAAGTTTGAGTTCAGCGGTTTCCGCGATTTGTCTGTTTCGAGCGACCACGGGTCAACCATCGACGACCAGCTCGACAGCTATGGCGACCAGATTACAGACTTTGTAAACCTCAGAGACAACGGCGACCAGGGCGGACGTACAACCGGAATAGGTGCAACCGTAAACGTCGGTGCTGAATATAACTTGCCTGTTTACCGCAAAATAACATTCGGAGCATTGAGCAGCACGCGCATCAACGGAGCCTACACATGGACAGAAGGACGCATCAGCGCCAACTGGACTCCGCTGAGCTGGCTCGACGGCGGCGTAAACTTTGCTGTCAACAGCTTCACTACAAGCATGGGCTGGGTGCTCAACATTCATCCCAAAGGCTATAACTTTTTCATCGGAATGGACCATGTCCTCGGCAAGAACAGCAAGGAGGGCATTCCGCTCAGCTCTAATGCAAGCCTTGCGCTTGGCATGAGCATTGCGTGGTAAACTTTTTTTACTTACAATAAAATAATAGAGGCTGCTTCGGATTCGTTCCGGGCAGCCTCTTGTTTTTTGCATCTTCATCATCTTTTGCCATTCTTTGGCTCATTGTGCTTAGGCGTATGGCGCAGTTTTCTTGCCTTAATCCTATATCTGTTATTGGCATTCTGCTGTATTGTCGTTGCCTATTTTCCGGCATATCAGGCTATATTCTGAAACAACAGCCGGTAGGAAGAAAATAGAAAAACTGCAGCCTGCTGAATGTATCTGCATTCTTGTGGAATTAAGCTATATGCGGACTAATCGTCGTTTTGGCTTACAATATAGCTGCGTGTGGCTCCGTTGCAGCCATGCATGCCATGAATGCACAAAAAAGGCAGACCGGACATCACGTCCAATCTGCCTGGAAAATGAAAAATATATTAGAAAAAATTATTATTTACATGAAGGAGTCCACGGCTTCAGCTGTTTGAAGAAGTCGTTGCCTTTGTCGTCAACGAGGATGAATGCAGGGAAGTCTTCAACCTGAATCTTCCATATTGCCTCCATGCCAAGCTCAGGATACTCAACGCACTCGATGCTCTTGATGCTGTTCATAGACAGAACTGCAGCCGGGCCGCCGATGCTTCCAAGATAGAAACCGCCGTGCTTCTTGCAGGCGTCGGTAACAACCTGTGTGCGGTTGCCCTTTGCTATCATTACCATAGAGCCTCCGTGATCCTGGAACTCGTCTACATACGGATCCATACGGTTGGCTGTTGTCGGGCCCATTGAGCCGCAAGGCATTCCTTCCGGAGTCTTTGCCGGACCGGCATAGAGTACGGGGTGATCCTTGAAATACTGCGGCAGATCCTCGCCTGCGTCAAGACGTGCCTTCAGTTTGGCATGTGCTATGTCGCGTGCAACGATGATTGTTCCGTTGAGGCTGAGGCGTGTAGATACAGGATACTGTGACAGAATCTTGCAAACCTCGCTCATTGGCTGGTTGAGGTCTATCTTAACGGCGTTGCCTTCGCCAGCCTTGCGCAGCTCTTCAGGTATCAGCTCGCCTGGGTTGTCGTCAAGTTTCTCAATCCATATACCGTCCTTGTTGATCTTAGCTTTGATGTTACGGTCGGCAGAGCAGCTTACGCCAAGACCGATGGGGCATGATGCGCCGTGGCGCGGCAGACGGATAACGCGTATGTCGTGAGCAAAGTATTTGCCGCCGAACTGAGCTCCGAGTCCAATCTTGTGAGCCTCCTCGAGCAGCTCTTTCTCCAGTTCTACGTCGCGGAATGCACGTCCTGTCTCGTCGCCTGTTGTAGGCAGGTTGTCATAATAGTGAGTAGAAGCCAGCTTAACTGTCAGCAGGTTCTTCTCAGCCGATGTACCGCCGATAACGAAAGCTATGTGATAAGGAGGACAAGCAGCTGTGCCGAGAGTCTTCATCTTCTCAACCAGGAACGGAACCAGCGTGCCCGGGTTCTGTATTCTTGCCTTTGTCTCCTGATAGAAATATGTCTTGTTGGCAGAGCCTCCGCCCTTAACCACGCACAAGAACTTATACTCGCAGCCCTCAGTGGCCTCGATGTCTATCTGTGCAGGCAGGTTGCAGCGTGTGTTAACCTCCTCATACATGCTCAGCGGAGCATTCTGAGAGTAGCGCAGGTTCTCTTCTGTATATGTCTTGTATACGCCTTTCGACAGAGCTTCCTCGTCGCAGAAGCCAGTCCAAACCTGCTGTCCCTTCTCGCCGTGGATGATGGCAGTACCTGTGTCCTGGCAGAAAGGCAGCTTGCCCTTGCATGCAACTTCGGCGTTGCGCAGGAAAGTCAGAGCTACATACTTGTCGTTGTCGCTTGCTTCGGGGTCGTTAAGTATCTTGGCCACCTGCTCGTTGTGAGAGCGGCGCAGCAGGAAGTTAACGTCGCGGAAGGCAGCGTTTGTGAGCATGGTCAGTGCTTCGGGGCTTACCTTCAGTATAGGCTTGCCTTCAAACTCGCCTAATGACACTCCCTCTTTCGTGAGGAGATAGTACTCTGTGTCGTCCTTGCCCATCTGGAACATCGGGGCGTACTTGAATTCTGGTGTTGTTGCCATAATGTTTTTATTTTATATAACAGTTGTTCGTAAGTCGCTTTTGTGGCCGTCTTGCGGTCTTTCCGGCTAAGGCTGTCGTATGTGTTTTCATGCCGTGTCAGCAGCGACAGTGTCGCGGCATGGTGTTTGACTGCAAAGTTATATAATTTTTTTGAAACCCCATTCTTTATTTCTGCTTTATTAAGTCCAAAATGTTCATTCCGGCGCAATGTTCACATTATTAAATCTTTTTACCCTTTTTTCAGTTTTATCCCTTTCCGGCGTTCCGTAGCATCGCATTTCTAAAGGAATCTCTTGCGCAGGAGTCAGCCTGAGTATGTTCGCATGAGCGCACTTGCCTGGCGGATCGTAATGACATATTTAGGCTATATGAAAATCTTTGAAATAAGACAGTTAAATTACAAGGGCGAAAAATTGAAAGTAAAATATATCCTTATGCTTAATGTCTGCGTAAAAGAGAAATATTATCAACCTTGATTGTAAGCAAAATGTGTTGTGTAAGTTTCAAACTGTTAACCTATCGTTTTTGAGTCGTAACTCGGCCACTTTTGTATCAAAAGTGACCGAGTTTTTAGTCGTAAATAAGTTAGTTTTTAGACTAAAAGGGTATCTTATCTATTATGATAAAAGTTGGTAATTTCCGTTTGATATTTATTATGGGATAAACAATTTTAATGTCATTTCGGTAGTTCCTCTACTTATATATGGTTAAGTAAATAGAAATAATAAAAACACATCAAAGAAATACTAGATACCAATAGTTCAAAAACCCAATTTCCTGTTCATACGACCAATTTTAAATCTTTTTGACAAAATGCTATCAAAATATAAATTAGGAATCTTTTGCCCGGAAAATTGAGGTAAAAGTTGATCAAGAAAACTTAATCCTATGCTGGAAAGTGTTGAGATTGTCCCAAGTGGTAAAGCTAATGATGCACAACTAACAATGGCCCATCTAAACCATTTTTCAATTTGTTTATTATTTGAGTATCCATTTAATAGAGCAGATTCTAATTCTCTAACATTATAATTGTGACTTTCCAACCAAGAAGTAAATTTTCCAAAAGCAATATTATCTCTAACTCGAATAATATCTTTCATTGAAATTATCTTATTAAAATATAAAATTGATAAATCTGGAATTTTTTTAGAATGAAGAACTTGGTTGAAATATTGAATAATACTGTCATTATAAATGTCACTTTTATAAAATAAGTATCGTTTTGCTTCCTTTTCAAGTAAAATCTCATCTGTCTTTAATTGTTTAGACCATTCTAAACTTCGTTCAAACAAGCATAATCTTACAGCAGACCAAGTGTCATCTTCATTTGAAATGGATGTAATATTTTCAGATTTAATTTTCAAAAGAGCGCGAATTCTATCATTGAAAGAAAAATCTTCATACATATTTTCTTGTGCTATGTAGTCCCAATAGTTAAATGTATTTGAATCGGAAGTATTGCATACGTTCTTTAAAACAGAGTTTATAAAATGTGATGCCTCAGAACCTTTGCGCTTAAATAGGCGAGAGCAAATCTTGTCTTGATATTGCTCTTGATGCATATTCATATATAAAACAGAGTCTCCGTTATACATAAAAGCTGGTACCCACCAATTGTCTAAAATCACAATTTCACCTCTATTATAAAGCATTCTGAATGCATCAAATCCAATACATTCAATCATTTCTTCTATTGAGTCTGTTCTAATGAAGAGTTTGTCATGTGTTAATAATATAGAAATAATTCTATTTAAAAAATATAGTTTTTCTGGTGTAGATATTTCAGGAAAGACATGCCCATGCCAACGGTCATAATATAAACCATCAGAAAATCTATTTATACGATAACTAAATTGATCAAATAATACAGACATTTTTATCTATTTATTTCTTGATGAACATTTAATAAAGTATACAAAATTTTTCAAACTCTTTACTTTTTCTGTTAATGGTAGTCTAGATATTCGATTGTTATTTGGTAATATTGAAGTAGAAATAGAACTTTCAATTAAATTTTTCAAGTAAGATGTTTTAATGGCATAACCTACGTTTTCAGCACCTTCATGTTTTGCATTTACAATACCAATGAGATTTCCATTCTTGTCAAATAAAGGACCGCCACTATTACCTGGTTGAATAGGTGCTGAAATCTGATATAAAGACACATCACCTTGAAATCCAGTTTTTGAACTTATAATTCCTGTTGTTAATTTTATCTCATCTCCCATAGTGCTAGTTAAAGGATAACCTAAAACAAAAACTTCTTCACCTACTTCAGAGACAGATGTTTTAACATTATATGGTATAGCACCAAAACCATTAAATCTATTGTCTGAAATTTGTAATAATGCGAGATCGTTATACTTATCCGTAGCTATAACTGTTACATTATATTTTTCCTGAAAGTTACTGCTTACACCTTGAACGGATATTGTCTTAGCATTTTTAATTACATGATAGTTTGTTACAATATATCCGTTTTGAAGAGCAAAACCAGTTCCAGACCATTCTTGTATCTCTTTTTTGGAATCTCTTTCTACATATACCTCTTTTGTTGGAAATATCTTTGTAGCAGTTACACAAACTTGCATCGATGCACTATTATTTGTTATTGGGTTTTCTTTAATGAAGAAAGAAAAGAAATCTCTCATTTTAAAATTTGTCATATGAGATTTTCCCTGACGATCCAAACGGTTAAATTTATAATATCCAGAATCTCCCAATTTACTGATGTCGCCAACAAGCCCTTCTAAATCTCTAGAAAAAGAATGTATAAAAAAGACTTTTTCTCCATCTTCTTGGGAAAGAAATTTAATGATACACTTTAAATGCTGTGTAAATGTTTCATTACCTGCATAATTTGACCAAATGTTATAAGTGATATCAAAATCGTATAAGCCCTCTATTGGATCTAACGACTTAGCATTGTCTCTAAAATAAGATATAAAATTCTCTATTTGTGAAGAATCCTGTGCAAATAGTCCTTGGGTTGATATTAGTATCAACAAGAGAAAAAATACAAGTTTCTTAATAAGATTCATTTTTATAAATTATCAGTTTTGTTTATATATATTCGTGAATATACAACCACATATTTATTTGGAAGTTATAAGAAACCTCACATACAGATTAGTGATAACAGCTCTCGCAGTATGTTTGTTAACCACTATGCCATCTGAGTAAGAAATTTGAAAATTTCCTACGTTTTCAAGTACAAGATAAGCATAACGCTTCTTCTTTCTAACATGTCTTGGATAGAGTTTTCTCAATCCGATGCAAATTTACAAAAAAATAATAATCATTCTATTATTATGGAAATTTTTTCAATGTTTTTCCGTAACTTTGCCCGCATGGATAACAGCCTCTTTTGCGTCTTGCAGTGTATAGCCGCGGCAGCGTGAAGAGATAAACATTTTTTAGTTATGATGAGACAATATCAAGACACAATCAACCACAGACTGATAATGCCTTTACAGCATTTCATCAATCAGGAAAAGTCGGGCGGAATAGTGCTCGGCATCAGTATTGTTATTGCCCTTGTGCTGGCAAACTCTCCTTGGAGCGACAGCTATTTTCATTTCTTTGAACATAAGCTCGGCTTTGTGTTCAACGGCGACAACTATCTTTATTACAGTCTTCACCACTGGATTAACGACGGACTGATGTCCATGTTCTTCTTTGTGGTAGGTCTGGAACTTAAGCGCGAGTTTATTGGCGGCGAGCTTGCCGACGTGCGCAACACCATATTGCCTATCGGTGCGGCCGTGTTCGGAATGATAGTGCCTGCCCTTATATATTTCTCTCTTAATGCCGGAGGCGACACGGCGAGCGGGTGGGGCATACCGATGGCTACGGACATAGCCTTCTCGTTGGCCATTCTTTATGTGCTTGGCAGCAGGGTGCCGTTGTCTATCAAGGTTTTCCTTACTACACTGGCCATTGTCGACGACCTCGGGGCGGTGCTTGTCATAGCGCTGTTTTATACTTCTGAGATTTCGTTCGCGAGCATAGCCGTCGGCGTGGTGTTCCTTCTCGCCATGTTCATTGCCAACAAGCTGGGCGTTAAGAATGTTATATTCTATGGCGTGCTGGGCATCGGCGGCGTGTGGATAGCCTTCCTCATGTCGGGCATACACGCCACTATCGCTGCCGTGCTGGCGGCATTTATGATACCGGCCGACGCACGCATATCAGAGCCTGTGTATCTGGCGCGCGCCTCAAAGCTTATCAACCAGTTCAGAGAGGCAAAGCCTAACGACGTGTCTACGCTCGAGCATGAGCAGG
The DNA here is from genome assembly GCF_900625065.1 of Prevotella marseillensis. NCBI lineage: Bacteria > Pseudomonadati > Bacteroidota > Bacteroidia > Bacteroidales > Prevotellaceae > Prevotella > Prevotella marseillensis. Next base: position 67,905 of record NZ_UYXY01000001.1, read on the forward strand.
TGGAGATAATAGACCGCATGATGAGCGACTCGCGCGACGCCATTCCGCCGCTTCAGCGTCTTGAGCATTCTATGCATCCGCTCGTGTCGTTTGTCATAATGCCGATATTCGCGCTTGCCAACGCCGGCATATCTTTCGAGGGCATAAGCTTCGACGCCGTTATGGCCAACAACGTTGCGCTGGGCGTAATGCTTGGTCTGCTGATAGGCAAGCCCGTGGGCATTGTGCTGTCAACAGTGCTGCTGACACGCCTGAAGATTGCAAAGGCGTCAGACTCGATGACGATGCGCCGCCTTGTGGGCGTGGGCTTCCTTGCCTCGATAGGCTTCACAATGTCTATGTTTATATCTACTCTCGCCTTTGTAGACGAAACTTTCCTCATTCAGGCAAAGCTCGGAATATTTGCCGCCTCGATACTTGGCGGAGTGCTGGGCTACATACTGCTCAGAGGCGGGGAGCAGAAGTGATGTTTATATTACGTATAAAACGATTGGGCGCGCTGCATAGATACAGCGCGCCCAATCGTTTTTTGTTAATCCTAAGTTTGTTTGTGGTGTATATAATTTTGCCGTCTTGGGTGTAACGTTATGAGCCCTTTTGTCGGTTTATGAGCCGCCTGTTGACGGTTGCTCTTGATTTATGCAAATAAGTAATCTTACAGTCAGTCTGATTATGATACAAAACCGCCCGGAACGTGTGTCCCGGGCGGCGTTGTGTATTAATATCCGAAGATTTCTTCAGTTGTAAGTCTCTTAACAGGACCAATCTTCTCAAGAGCCTTCATGTCGAGCTGTTTCTCATCGCCGAGAATCATGTAGCGGTAAGGCTTGTTTGCCATGTTCTCTTTTTCAAACTTAGCAACATCCTCAAGTGTCAGTGAGGGCACAGCCTCATAAATCTTCTTGTTGATGTCGTAGTCGATGCCGAGGTTTTCTGCGTTGATGTATGCGTTGAGAATGCCGGTCTTGGTTGTGCGTGATGTGGCAAGACGCTTCATCAGTGCCTGCTTTGACAGCTCAAATGCCTTTTCTGACTGCGGCATGGTGTCCAAAATGCTGTTGAACGTGTTGATGCAGTCCATCATCTTGTCGTTCTGTGAGATGATGTATGTATATGCAAATTCAGTGTCGTCCTTGTAACTTGGTGTGCCGTACATTGCGAAAGCGCTGTAGGCAAGGCCGCGTGCCTCACGCAACTCCTGGAATACAACGGTGTTCATGCCTCCTCCGTAATATTCGTTGAACAGTGCAGCTATCGGCTCCTGCTCTGCGTTCCATGTATTGCCCTCATTGTGATACTGAATCATGTATATGTTCTTTGCGTCATAAGGAGCGATGAGCACTTCGTTCTGAGCAGTCTGCTGCAGCTTATAAGGCTTGTTCTGCGGCACGTCGGCAAGCTTCTTGGCTGTCTTGTGCTTCTTGTTGATAGTGGCAGTAAGAGTCTTCAGGTCCATCGGGCCATAGTACAGAATGCTGTGCTTGTAGTTTTTCAGGTCTTTTATCATGTCTACAAGTTTCTGCGGATCCATCTCCTTCAGTTCTGTTGACGACGGCATATTGCGTGCACCATTGTAAGGACCGTACATTCCGTACTGCTGCAGTCTGTTGAAGTTCACTCTCTGGTCGAGTTTATTGTCGGCGCGCGACTTTTCAACAATGCCTACATATTTGTCATAAGCCTCCTTGTCAACCTTCGCATTGGCAATGAAGTCTTCCATGAGTGTCATGGCTTCGGTCATATTCTCTGCCAGACCGCTGATGCTTACCTGCAGGGTTCTTGAGCCTACGTTGATGCTGTAAGAGCAAGCCAGCTCGTAGAACTTCTGTTTCAGCTGCTCGGCAGTCATCTTGTCTGTGCCGAGATAGTTGAAGTATTCAGTAGCGTAGGGCAGCCACTTGTTGCTTGTCTCGCCGAATTTGTAGTAATAGTTCAGCATGAAGCGGCCATTCTCGGTGTTCTTTACGTAGAGCACTGGCAGGCCTTTCTTAGTCTCGCCCTTTGTAAGATCCTTGTTGAAGTCAACAAATTTAGGCTGTATGGGCTCTGTCTTAGAGTTTACGATTTCTGTAACAAATGCGCTCTGCAGGTCGCGGTTGGTAGGTATCGCGGTGATATGCGGCTTGTCGATCTTCTTGATAGATGTGTCTTCGCCTATACGTTTGTAAACGGCGATGTAATTATCTTTGAAGTATTTGTTTGCAAAGTCTACAATCTGCTGCTTTGTTATTTTTGAAATTCTGTCGAGTCTGCCTACCACGTCGCTCCATTTCTGGCGGTTGATGAAGGCGTCTACATACATATTGGCACGTCCCTCGTTGCTTTCAAGAGTGTTGTAGAACTGCAGTTTCTTGTTGTTGATGACGGCCTTCAGCAGGTTCTCGCTGAACTCGCCCTTCTTTATCTTCTCAATCTCACCCAGGAGCAGCCCCTTGACGTCGTCGAGCGACTGACCCTCCTTGGGGAATCCGGCCATTACGAATCCTGAATATTCAGCCAGCGGATAAGTGAAAGCACCGCCGCCGAGCCATTTCATCTGCTGGTCGAGGTCGAGGTCCATCAGTCCGGCCTTGCCGTTAGACATCATGTCGCAGATAACGTCGAGTGTGTCGTTCTGGAAAGATGCAGCCTTGTCGAATCTCCATGCCATGTATATGCGCTCAGACTCCTGGCCTACTACGGTTGTGTCGGCCGGTGCAGTGCGTTCAGGTATAGGCGCATATTCGGGCTGTGAGAGGTTGGGGTTGGGCTTCCATGTGCCGAAATATTTGTCTATTATGGCTATTGCCTTGTCCGGATCGAAGTCGCCGGCCATGCAGATAGCCGTGTTGTTTGGCACATAATAGCGGCTGAAGTAATTCTTGATGTTTACTATCGACGGATTCTTCAGGTGCTCCTGTGTACCGATAGTGGTCTGTGTGCCGTAGGGGTGTCCGGGGAAGAGCATGGCGTTTAAGGCTGCAAACAGCTTGCGGTTGTCGTTTCCGAGGCTGATGTTGTATTCCTCGTATACGGCTTCAAGCTCAGTGTGGAATCCGCGTATAACCATGTTCTGGAAACGGTCAGACTCTATCTTAGCCCAGTTTTCAAGCTCGTTGGCAGGTATGTCCTCAACGTAGCATGTAACGTCGTTGCTCGTATAGGCGTTGGTTCCCTCAGCACCGATAGACGACATCAGCTTGTCATACTCGTTGGGGATGAAGTATTTGGCTGCAAGCTGCGACAGACTGTCAATCTGCTGATAGTAGGCGCGGCGCTGAAGAGAGTCTTTCAGAGTGCGGTAAACCTCAAAGCGGTTCTGTATAGAGTCGAGCAGCACGGCCTCTTTAGCAGCGTCGATGGTACCGAAGTTGCGTGTACCCTTGAACATGATGTGCTCAAGATAGTGGGCCAGACCTGTCGTCTCAGGCGGGTCGTTGCGGCTTCCGGTACGCACAGCGATATACGTCTGTATACGCGGCTTCTCGTTGTTTACTGACAGATACACCGTCAGACCATTGTCGAGGGTGTAAATCCTTGTGTTCATCAAATCGCCCTTGACGGTTTGATACTTGTATTCCTTGGCTGCGGCCGATAGTCCGCACATGAGAAGAAATACATAAATGAATACCTTAAAATTTTTCATTGCTGTTGTTATAATTCAGTTTTTCCTTTATTAGATTTTTTCTTCCGTTATTGTCCGCGCCTTCTCCGTTATTCTTCCTCAAGCTGTGTGATAAACTTTTCGAGCACGGCATGCTCCACATCGCCCATGCTGTATTCCTTTTCGGCGTCTTTGCGTATCTCGCTTATCCATGCCTCCTTGGCAGCCCTTCCTTGCTGTATAATCTGCTCTATGCCGCTTTCGGTCAGGTCGTCAGTGCCGAGTTGTGATGCAATGATGTTGCGTGTGAATGTTATGAGATATTCGCCGTAGCGCTCGTTTACGTTTTTCATGAACATGTCTATGTCGGCAGTGCTGCGCAGATAGCCGTTGCTTATGGCGTTCACTATGTTGCGCTCTTCCTGTTCGGGCAGCAGCATGCCTGCCAGGTCGCCCCATTCGCCCGTGCCGCAGTCGCGTCCTTCAGCCGTAAGGTCGTATCCCGCTGCGACGTCGCCGGCAAACAGCTTTATTGCCATGTCGTAGAGCCGGATGCCGCGTTCGAGCGAGTTGCGGCTTATCTTGCATCCTCCGCAGGTGTAGAAGGCCGTGTCTTCACCTTGAGACTCACGCATCTGTTCAAGAGTCTTCTTGCCCGCCATAATCTCGTTTATGGTCAGCGGACTCAGCCAGTCGTGGTTTATCAGGCTCTTGCGGCTGCTCTGTATTCTCACGTCGCGCCGCGGCCACTTGCGTATGTCGCGGTATAGGCCTACGGTGGTGATGTTTATTCCGGGTACGACGAAGGTCTCCCTTCCGTCTGATATGATATACGAGAACGGCAGGTTCCTCGTGTCGGGATGGTTGGTTATCTTGCCCAGGCACACCGAGAAGGCGCCAATGTTGGCCGGCAGCAGCAGATGAGAGCCGCTTGCCGTCTTTGTTCCGCGTTCAAGGCATCCGTAGTGTATAGGTCCCATCTTGTAGGCATGGTTGCTGAAGTTGGTGGCAGAGCCTGCGTTATAGAACGAGAGCATGCAGCCTATGAGCAGCGTGCTCTTGTGATGACTTGCCGAGAACGGGCCGCAGAAGGCGGCGCACGCCTCGCCGTTGCTCATGTAGCAGTTGGCGAAAAACAGGCTGCTTTCGGCCGTAAATCCGTTTGTTATCTGGCATGCCTCGCCCACAAAGCAGTTGGTTATGTTGGCGCCGTTGAGTACGGCAGAGCCGTCGGTGACGATAGAGTTTTCGCATATAACGCCCGAACCAATGAACACGTTGTCCTCGAGACCCGATGCCAGGGTGCAGTCGCTTATGCGGCTTGCCCCGTTAATCTCGCAGTTGTCGCTGATGTGCGTGTTGGTTATCTCGGCCGTGTTCACTATTTTCACGTTGTTGCCCACAGTGCTTTTCTCTCTCGCCCTGCGTTCTATGTCGTCTTTCACGATGCCCCTTATTGCCGCCGTAAACTCCTTGTCGGCCGCGTTGCGTATCATCAGCGCCGCCAGGTTGCTCGTCAGTCCGCTGAACAGTATGACGTTGCCGTTGCCGGCCTCGTTAAGCACGGATATGGTGTTGCCTTCGCCGTAGGTGGCTTCGGCCGTTGTCTCCATGGTGCACACGTTGCAGATGCAGCATTCTTCGCCTATGGCGTAGTTGTTTATATAGTTGCCAATGTTCTCTATCAGGCAGTTGTCGCCAATGCTCACGTTGCGCAGCGTGGCGTTTCTTATGCCCGAGTGTCTTATAAAGCCGTTGGACACCTCTATGTTCTTCTCGAACACACCCAGAAACACGTCGCCATAGAAGTTGACATTCTTTATGTAAGTAGGCTTGAAGTCGGCCGCAACATTTATGCTTGTCCAGTCTTCAGCCATGCATCCGTTGTCTTCGAGGATACTTATCTCCTCGTTGGTCAGCAGTCTGTATTCGTCCATAGCATTAAGTTTTTATTCTGTCGGATAAAGGAAGTCGTTATAAGGATACTTCTGCACGTGCAGTTCGCGCACCTTATTATATAGTGTCTCTCTCAGCTCGTCAATGTTAGTCTTGTTCTTTGCCGAGATAAACAGACAGCTGTCGTTAAGTTTTGCCATCCACGTCTTCTTCAGTTCGTCGAGCGTAACGTTCTCCTTCGTTGCCGGAGTGAGGTCGTCAGGGTCTTTCTCCACCCATGTGTATGAGTCTATCTTGTTGAAGATTATCATCGACGGCTTGTCGGCGCATCCGAGATCCTTCAGCGTGTTGTCTACAACCTTTATCTGCTCCTCAAAGTCGGGGTGGGATATGTCTACCACATGCAGCAGCAGGTCGGCCTCGCGCACCTCGTCGAGCGTGCTCTTGAACGAGTCTACAAGGTCGGTGGGCAGCTTGCGTATGAATCCCACTGTGTCGGCGAGCAGGAACGGCAGATTCTCAATGACCACCTTGCGCACCGTGGTGTCGAGCGTTGCGAACAGCTTGTTCTCGGCAAACACGTCGCTCTTGGCCAGAAGGTTCATCGTGGTCGACTTGCCCACGTTGGTATATCCCACGAGAGCCACGCGTATAAGCCTGCCCCTGTTCTTGCGCTGTGTGGTCTTCTGCTTGTCTATTTCGGCCAGCCTCTGCTTCAGCAGCGACATGCGCTGAAGGATTATTCGGCGGTCCATCTCGAGCTGAGTCTCACCCGGTCCGCGCAGTCCCACAGAACCTTTTCCGCCGCCCGAGCCGCTTCCGCCTCCCTGGCGCTCAAGGTGAGTCCACAGTCGCTGCAGTCGCGGCAGCATGTATCTGTATTGTGCCAGCTCCACCTGCGTCTTGGCGTTGGCTGTCTGTGCGCGCATGGCAAATATGTCGAGGATGAGCGAAGTGCGGTCAAGAATCTTCACCTTAAGTTCGTTTTCGATGTTGCGTATCTGCTTGGCCGACAGCTCATCGTCGAATATCACCATTCCGATTTCGCGTTCGGCGTCTTCCTCATCCTTTATATATTGTTTTATTTCTTCAAGTTTTCCTTTGCCTACATACGTGGTCTGGTTAGGGCCGCCCACTTTCTGCGTAAACCGCTTTACGGTTACGGCGCCTGCAGTATCTGCCAGAAACTCCAGTTCGTCGAGATACTCTTTTGTCTTGGCTTCGTTCTGTTCCTGGGTTATCAGTCCTACCAGTATGGCCGTTTCGGCTTTTACTTCAGAGATTACAAATTCTTTCATCAGTTGATTTCAATCTTTGATACATAATAAATACAAAGTTACATTTTTTATGTTGAAATACAAAATAAAACGAAACTCTTAACTCTTGCTTAACGTTACGGGCTGTTTAGCGGTGCTGACAAATTGTTTTTATTTTCGTCTAAAAAGTTATAAAATATAATCATATTCCGTAAACGTTTACGTAGTTTTTTTGACTAAACTACATATATTTTTGATTTGTGTCAATTTTTTTGTCTACCTTTGCTCACGATAATAAAGATTTTCAGAATTACATGCTACATTAATACTAAAGACTAAGACATTCAAACAGAAAGAATTTGCTCCGATGTGGTATCGGGGCATTTTTTCGTTTATGCCCCTTTGTGATTCTTTCCGTTTCGGTATAGCCGTGCGACATTAATTGCGGTCTGTCTTGACGCTATGGCGATAAAAGTTTTTTTGTAAAAACTCATCACTCGTCACAAGTGATGTTAATATCCTGACTGTCAGCTTTTTATAGTGTGATGAGTTGCATTTTCAACTCATCACGGCTCATCATGCAACATGTTTTTCGGCCGGTTTTTCATATAATTCAAGTATAATTTACGCCAAAATCAGCCCGTAATGGGAGGCTGTGACGAGTTGAAAATGCAACTCGTCACGCTATAAAGTGTTGAAATACAGTGTCTTATATGCCGATGTGATGAGTGATGAGTCTGTTGAAAAATCTTTTTATCCAAAATAGTTATTAAGATTTTTCCTCATTGTTGTTTCCTGTTGCCGGTTGACAGCGTCTGCGTGCGTGCTGAATTAAGACGCATGCGGTTTGATTGTCATATTGGGGCTATGTTGCTATGCCTCTGCAAAAGCATACCTTTTACGTTGCGATATGTGTCCTTTTGGCATGCAAAAGGTATGCTTTCAGACGCTGATTTGCCACCTTTTGCAGACCGGAAGATGGATGGCGCAGCGTATGGTAGACACTGCCGGGGCTTCCGGCAGCGAGGCAATGTTTTTTATTTGTATAAATTATGTCGATTATGTGTTATCGCGTTTGCAAATATTTTTGTAATTTTGTGGTGCCTTGTCTGCCGTTCCGCTTTTGTGGTGCAGCGTGGCAGCAGACCCTCTGGCCTTGTGTTATAGGCTTGCTGCTGAGGACATAGGGGCAGGGGTGAAGCTGAATGTGGCTTAATATGATTAAAACTGAGAATAAAAAATATAGAGAAAAATGAAAAACCTGTTTATTTTATCATTTGTCTTATTGGCTTCCTTGGGCGCAGATGCGGCCAAGGTGGATGTGAAGTCGCCCGACGGCAAACTCGTTGTCAGCATATCTGATGACGGCGGAAAGCCTGAGTATGAGGTGAATTACGACGGTACGGCCATGCTCGGCAGGTCGGCTCTTGGACTGAAAACTGATGTTGCCGACTTCACTTCGGGGCTGACAATCGTAGATTCTGAAGAAAGCAAGATAGACAAGAAGTATGATATAACGAGGACAAAGACATCGTCTGTGCATTATGTGGCCAACAGGCTCGACGTGGTTTTCAGAAAAGAAGACGGCAAGAAGATAAAGGTTACGTTCTGTGTGTCGGACAACGACCTTGCATATCGCTACACCCTGTTGCCGATAGAGGGCAGCGACTGCCGCTGCGCCGTGATATACAGTGAGGCGAGCAGCTTCAACTTCCCCGAAAACACCACCACATTTCTGTGTCCGCAGATAGGTCCCATGACCGGATGGATGCGCACAAAGCCGAGCTATGAGGAAGACTATACGGCCGACGCGCCCATGAACGTGAAGTCGGCTTTTGGCCGTGGATACACCTTTCCGTGCCTGTTCCGCATCGGCAACGACGGATGGGCGCTGGTGAGCGAGACCGGTGTTGACGCCGGCTACTGCGGCTCACATCTCAGCGACTATGCCGAGGGCCGTGGCTACACGGTGGCTTTTCCCGACAAGGGCGAGAACAACGGATTCGGGAGCGAGTTTGCCGCCATTCCCGTGCCTGGCTCAACGCCGTGGCGCACCGTTACCGTTGGCAGGACGCTGAAGCCTATTGTTGAGACAACGGTGTCCTTTGATGTGGTTGAACCGAAGTATGAGGCTTCAACCGACTACAAGCCCGGCCGCTACACTTGGAGCTGGCTGCTGTGGCAGGACAACTCGATCAACTACGACGACCAGGTGGCCTTCATCGATCTTGCTGCCGAGATGGGCTACGAGTATACGCTTGTTGATGCCGCATGGGATGTCAACATAGGGCGCGACCGCATGGCAGAGCTGAGCCGCTACGCGCAGTCAAAGGGCGTTAGTCTGCTGCTTTGGTATAACTCCAACGGCTTTGCCAACGACGCTCCGCAGTCGCCGCGCCACTGTATGAATACGGCCGTGGCACGCGAGCGCGAGATGAAATGGCTGAAGAGCATCGGCGTGAAAGGCATAAAGGTAGACTTCTTCGGCGGCGACAAGCAGGAGACGATGCGCCTTTATGAAGACATATTGAGCGATGCCAACCGCTACGGGTTGCAGGTGATATTCCACGGATGCACCATTCCGCGTGGCTGGGAGCGCATGTATCCCAATTATGTGGGCAGCGAGGCCGTGCTCGCATCAGAGAATGTATATTTCTCGCAGAGACACTGCGACCTCGAAGGCTTCGAGCTCACCATGCACCCCTTCTCACGCAACGCCATTGGAAGCATGGACTGGGGCGGAGTGATAATGAAGCACCGCATGGGGCGCGGCACCGACAGCGGCAACTATCGCCGCACGACCGACGTGTTTGAGATGGCTACGGCCATAACCAATCAGGCCAGCGTGCAGTGTATAGCCGTTCAGCCCGACAATATCGGCAGTCTGCCGCAGTTTGAGAAAGACTTTCTGAAGACCGTGCCTGCTGCATGGGACGAGACACACTTTATCGACGGATATCCGACAAAATATGTTGTTATGGCCCGCCGCCACGGCAACGACTGGTATGTAGGCGGACTCAACGGCACCGGCAAGCCGATGACCTTGACCGTCTGTCTGCCCATGTTTGCCGGGCAGAAGGTGAAACTTTATGCCGACAACAAGAAGAAAAAGGGCGAGGCCATAGCTTCGTCTGCGCTTAAAACCGTGAAGGTTGACTCTAAAGGCATGCTCAAAGTTACCATGCAGCCTTTAGGAGGCATCATCGTTACTAAATAAGAGTTATTAAATCCGCCGCCGTGCGGCTCTCTGTGCCTGCCCAGACATTGTCCTTGGCAGGCATTTTTTATGTTTTCAAGTGGTTAATTACAGCTTATAAGGTAGAAACATGTTCACAGAATACAATCAGAGTAATCAAAGAATGATATTGAAAAATTGTTCCGGCTGCTATGTTTTCATAAATTATCGTTATCTTTGTGAGGAAACTCAAAAACATTGATTATAATGGTAAAAATAACGGTTCAAAACACACAAATAAATGTTTTTCACAGGGAAGACCAAGATTACATATCCCTTACAGACATGGCTTCAGCAAAAGAAGGCGACAGCAGGTCGGCTGATGTCATTAAGAATTGGATAAGAAATCGTTATACAATAGAATTTCTTGGAACGTGGGAAATTATCCATAACCCAAATTTTAAAGTGGTCGAATTTGACCACTTTAGAAGAAATGCAGGTCTGCCGTCTTTTGTTCTTAGTGCTTCAGAATGGATAGAACGTACCGATGCCATCGGTATTTTTGTTAAAAAGGGACGTTATGGTGGTACGTATGCGCATAAAGATATTGCTTTTGAGTTTGGCTCTGCTATAAGTGTTACATTCAAGTTATATTTGATTGAAGAGTTTCAGCGTCTGAAGACCGACGAACTTCGTCAGTTGGGCTGGTCGGCTAAACGTGAACTGTCAAAAATCAATTACCGTATACATACTGATGCTATCAAGCATAATCTTATTCCAAATGAAGTTACTCAGAAACAAGCAAATGTTATTTACGCAAATGAGGCAGACGTATTGAATGTGGCTATGTTTGGAATTACGGCAAAACAATGGAGAGAAGCCAATCCTGATTTGAATGGTAATATTCGTGATTATGCTACCGTCAATGAGCTTATTTGCCTGTCTAATATGGAGAACCTGAATGCTGTGTTTATAGAACAAGGCATTTCTCAAAGCGAACGGCTTATAAAACTTAACCAAATAGCCATTCATCAGATGAGTATATTGGAAAGTGGTGATAATGGCGAGAGAAAATTATTGAAATAATTGAATGATTGGGTGTCATTGTATTTGTAGACGTTTATGGCTTGCTGATAGTATTTGTTTTCTTTTCATATCCAGAGGCGTAATGGCGCCGTCTGGATAATATGTTGTGATTGTTGTCTTAAAAAATATCAAAGTCTAAGGAAGTTATGTTCTTAGACTGTTTTGACATTCGACAACCTTAATAATAAGTGGCAAGAAATTTTATAATCTTAGTCTTGTGAAAGGTTGTGAAAATTACCCATGTAAAGTTATAAATGTATTATCACACGCAATAATAAAATAAATTTCGTAACTTTGCAAATGAGATTATTAATTACTAACCAATATTCTTTTTATTAAAAAACATGATTAACAGATTTATTCTCAACGAAGTTTCTTACTTCGGAGCCGGTGCACGCAAGCAGTTGCCGGAAGTATTGGCGCGTCTTAATCTTCACAAGGCATTAGTTGCAACAGATAAAGGACTGTTGAAAGTTGGTACAGCAAAGATGGTTACCGACGTTCTTGATGAGGCCGGATTTGCATACGACATATACAGCGAGATAAAGCCCAACCCTACGGTTACTAACGTTAAGCAGGGCGTTGACGCATTCAAGGCGTCTGGTGCCGACTGCATCATCGCTATCGGCGGAGGCTCGTCTATGGACACAGCCAAGGGTATAGGCATCGTTGTTGCCAATCCTGAGTTTGCCGATGTTGTTTCGCTCGAGGGATGTGCACCTACAAAAAACAAGTCGGTGCCAATCATAGCGCTGCCTACAACAGCAGGTACAGGTGCCGAGGTTACCATCAACTATGTTATTATTGACGAAGAAAATCAGAAAAAGATGGTCTGCGTAGACCCCAACGACATTCCTGCCGTTGCCATTGTTGACCCCGAACTGATGTATTCTCTGCCGAAGGGACTCACCGCCGCAACGGGTATGGATGCTCTGACACATGCCATTGAGGGATATATCACAAAGGGCGCATGGGTTATGTCTGACATGTATGAGCTGCAGGCCATAAAGATGATAGCCGAGAATCTGCCTATAGCCGTTGAGGAACCGCAGAATCCTGTAGGGCGTGAGGGCATGGCTCTGGCTCAGTATATCGCCGCTCAGGCATTCTCTAACGTAGGTCTTGGCCTTGTTCACGGCATGGCTCACCCGATGGGCTCGCTCTTTGATGTTCCCCACGGAGTTGCCAACGCACTGCTTCTGCCCACGATTATGGAGTTCAATATGCCTTGCTGCATAGAGAAATATGGTGTCATTGCACGTACAATGGGTGTTGACACTACGGGCATGACTGCCGAGGAGGCTGCACAGGCTGCATGCGATGCTGTCAAGGCATTGGCCATCCGTGTGGGCATACCTCAGCATCTGTCTGACCTTGGCATTAAGGAGAGCGACATTCCCGCTCTCGCCGCTCAGGCCATTGCCGACGTATGTACTCCGGGTAACCCGCGTGACGTTACGGAGGAGCAGATCGTTGAACTGTACAAGAAGGTGCTTTAATTAGAAAAGTATCATAATAATAAAGGAACACCAGGCGCCTGGTGTTCCTTTATTTTGTTTTTTATCCAGCCTGCATTTGTCTGACTGAAACTATAGTGTCCCGTATTTTTCTGCAACAGACTTTGCCGCAACATATCCCATTGTCCATGCCGCCTGAAGGTTGAAGCCTCCTGTTACGGCGTCAACGTCGAGCACTTCGCCTGCAAAATACAGTCCTTCGTGGCTTTTGCATTCAAGAGTCTTTGCGCTGATGTTGCCCAGGGCAACGCCGCCACAGGTAACAAACTCTTCCTTAAACTTGTTCTTGCCGTCTATTCTGTATCTGTCGTTTGTCAGTGTTGCCACAAGGCGGTTGCGGCCCTTGCTGCCAAGTTCGGCCCATCTCATTTCGGGTTTCAGTCCGCTCTGTGTCAGCAGATGCTCCCAAAGGCGGCTGTTTAGGTGTGCAGGGTATATGTTCGAAATCTGTTTCTGCTTGTTTTCTGCAGCCATCTCGCTTATCACGTCTGCCACCTCCGGCTCATTCATGTCGCCAAACCAGTTTATCCACAGCTCCGCCTTGTATTCGGCATCATGCAGAATTCGTGCGGCGTATGACGAAAGGCGCAGAATGGCAGGTCCGCTCATGCCCCAATGGGTAATCAGCAGCGGTCCGGTGGCTTTCAGCTTGGTGCCGGTGAGGCCTGCGGTAACGTCGTTTACGACGGTGCCCATCAGTTTGGTGACATTGTTTTTCGGCAGACATACGCTGAACAGCGACGGTACAGGCTGCACGATGTCGAGGTTGAGGCCCCGCAGAAAATCAAGTCCACTTGTCTTCGGGCTGCCTCCTGTTGTTACCAACACTATGTCGGCATGTTCCTCCGGCGCGTCGCTTCCGCTGAAACTTATACTGAAACGGCAGCCGTCATTGTTGTTTATTTCATTCTCGGAGATGTGTTCAATCTTGCTTACCCTGTGCCGTGTCTTTATCTTTACGCCTCTATGGTGCATCAGCCGTGTTAGTGTGCCGACAATTTCCATGGCGTCTTGCGATACTGGAAACACGCACTGGTCGTCTTGCGTTACGAGTCTTACCCCATTGCTCTCAAACCATCTGAAGGCGTCAACATTACTAAACTCGCGCAGCAGGCGCTTCATCAGTCGTGAACCGCGCGGATAAACAGCCTCGATGCTCCTCACATCCCTGAACGAGTTGGTAAGGTTGCAGCGTCCGCCGCCCGTTACGGCCACCTTTGCCAGCAGCTTGTTTCCGCTCTCATATACGGTTACGCATGCTTCGGGCATGCGCTCTTTCAGGCATATTGCGGCAAAGCATCCCGCCGCGCCGCCGCCTATTATGGCAATCCTTGTTGTCATTATGGGCTTATGTCTTATTTTTCTTCTTTCTTATATACAAATTTTTCTATGTCTACGTGTCCTCCCGGCTGTTTCGTGGCATAGTTAAACAGGGCATATCTTGTGCCCATGAACAGGCGGCGGTAGTCGAATTTCATCTTAAACTCTCCGCCTATAGCCGTCCATTTCTTTCCGTCGGTGCTGTAATAGAATGTAGCTATGTCGCGTCCGAGGTTGAAGTCACCGTCGATGCGCAGGAAAATTCTGTTGCCTGTTATGCTTATGCGTGCCTTCTCCTGCGTGTCAACACTGCTCACGAGATGCTCCTTCTCTGTAAGGTTCACCTGAGTCTGCGTTACGGTCAGCCATGTCTTGCTGTTGTCCTTCTCTATTGCCATTATGCCCGAGTGGCCGTTGAATGCGGCAAGTCCGGCGCGGTCGCCGTCTCTCATGCCGCTGAAGTCAATCTCTATATATGCGCTGCATTTAGGCCCTTCCATGCGCTGGGTCAGCGTGTTGGGTGCCATATACAGATTGTCGACCACTCTACATGTGGTCAAACGCAGGCGTCCGTCGGATAACTTCCAAAAATCATTGGCCGGATTATGGTTCCATTGCCAGTGCTTCAGGTCGAGCGTGTCGCCGTTGAAGTCGTCGCTCACCACCATGTCTATGTCTTTAAAGTCCTGCACAGGCTTGTTCATCACGAAAGGCACTTTGCCGTTCACGTTGCCGAGCATAGGCCATCCGTCGGTCCAGCGGCACGGCATGAGCAGCGGCACGCGGCCTACGGCTCCGCGGTCCTGGAAGATGAAGCCATACCAGTTGCCGTGTCCGTCGTCAACGATGGTGCCCTGTCCGGCATAGGGGAAGCCGGCAAAGTTGTCTTCAAGTATCACCTTCTTCTCATAAGGTCCGGTTATCTTGTCGGCACGGTAGCACAGCTGTCGGCGCGGCTTGTCCTTCGGCCATGAAATCATGAGCAGATAATAGCGTCCGTCGTGCTTTATCACGCGACTGCCTTCGAGCAGATTGTTCTCCTCTTCGTCGCGCACGTTGAGCGTGATGTCCACGCCGCCATCCTTCTTGGCCGTAAGGTCGGCGTTGAGTTCGGTCAGTTTGCCTGTTCCGCTGAACACATACACACGCCCGTCATCGTCGAAGAACAGCGATGCGTCGTGAAAGTGTGGCAGGCGAGAGTGCAGCGTCCATCCCTTGCGCGGGTCTTTTGTTGTGTAGACAAATGAGCGGAACGGCTCGTCGTTGGGTGAGAACAGGGCATAGAATGTGCCGTTGTGGTATCTTATCGACGTGGCCCATTGTCCGCGTCCGTAAACAGTTCCGCCTTGCATATTATATTTTGGCGTTTCGTCGAGCCTGTCGAAGAGATAGCTCACCGTCTCCCAGTTTACCAAATCCTTAGAGTGCATTATCGGTGCGCCCGGCATGAGGTGCATTGTTGTGGTTACGAGCCAGAAGTCGTCGTCCGTGCGTATCACGTCAGGGTCGGGCATATCCGCCCACACCACGGGATTCTTGAACGTCTCTTGTGCATAGGCCAGTGTGGCGGCAAGCATTATGGTCAGCGATATAAATAGTTTTTTCATGGTATTTATCTTTTTTCGTTTTGTCTCTCTATATATCTTGTCAGGCATATTATTTAATTGTATTTCTCATCAGAGTGGCTTAAATGTTATGTAAGGCACTGCTGATGTTACGTTTCTGCAAAGTTACAAATTTAATTCTACATTATTGCCGTTAATGTCTTTATTCTGTTTCAAAGTGTTGCATTGCATGGAGCTAATGTTTCTGTTTTTTGCTTTTTTGCGCAAAAATAGGTGCCTTTAATCTTGTGTAACATTGATAAAAATGTAGGAACCTATCCCCGGGTACGTCCACATAAAGGTATTGCCGCTTTCATAATAACTTGAATGCTTGTCGCACCTGGGGAGCCTCCCTCCGTTATTGATAGTTATGTTTATAATTATAAAAGAAAAGGGGCGGATAAAATTACTTATCCGTCCCTTCTTTTAAGAAATGTTCGATTATGCATATTTATCCTTAGTTTCTGAACACCAGTCCTGCGCCGTTGGCGTCGATTATTATCGGCTTCTCGCGGCTAACCTCCTCAGCAAGAAGTTTCTTTGAGAGGTCGTTGAGCACATACTCCTGTATGGCTCTCTTTACAGGACGGGCACCGAACTCAGGGTCGAAGCCTGCGTCGGCAAGCCAGTTGATGGCTGCGTCGGTGTATTCGAGAGTGAAGCCCTGCGGTTCAAGCATCTTCCTTACAGAGTCCATCTGCAACTTAACCACTCCGGCAATCTGCTCCTTCGTCAGCGGCAGGAACATTATCGTGTCGTCAATACGGTTGAGGAACTCGGGACGTATGGTCTTCTTCAGCAGCGTCATCAGCTGGTTGTTGAGCATCGACTGCTCATGGCTGTCGAGTTTTCCGCCGTGCTTCTCCAAGTCTTCACGTATCAGCTGGCTTCCAAGGTTAGAAGTCATGATGATGATAGTGTTCTTGAAGTTTACGGTACGTCCCTTGTTGTCGGTCAGACGGCCGTCGTCGAGCACCTGAAGCAGGATGTTGAACACATCCGGGTGAGCCTTCTCTATCTCGTCGAAGAGCACAACCGAGTAAGGCTTGCGCCTTACTGCCTCGGTGAGCTGTCCGCCCTCGTCGTAGCCAACGTATCCCGGAGGCGCTCCGATAAGGCGGCTGACGCTGAACTTTTCCTGATATTCGCTCATGTCTATTCGCGTCATCATGGTCTCATCGTTGAACAGATATTCAGCTAACGCCTTTGCAAGCTCTGTCTTACCTACACCGGTAGTGCCGAGGAAGATGAACGAAGCTATCGGGCGCTTCGGGTCTTGCAGTCCGGCACGGCTGCGGCGAACGGCGTCGCTCACTGCCGTTATGGCCTCTTCCTGACCTATAACACGTTTGTGCAGTTCCTCCTCAAGGTGCAGCAGCTTCTCGCGCTCGCTCTGCATCATTCGCGTTACGGGTATTCCTGTCCAGCGGCTTACCACCTCAGCTATATCGTCGGCTGTAACTTCCTCGCGCACCATTGCCTCGCCGCCCTGTGTGTTGCGCAGCTGATCCTGAATGTTCTTGATGTCGTCTTCAAGTTTCTTCAGGCTGCTGTAGCGTATCTCGGCCACACGCTCATAGTTGCCTTCACGCTCGGCGCGCTCAGCCTCAAACTTCAGCTGCTCTATCTGCTGCTTGTCCTGCTGAATCTTGTTGACGAGAGCCTTCTCGCCTTCCCATTTGGCACGGAACACCTTTTCCTGGTCTTTCAGTTCGGCAATCTCTTTGTCGAGCTGTTCAATCTTAGGCTGGTCGTTCTCACGCTTGATGGCCTCGCGTTCAATCTCGAGCTGTTTCAGCTTACGCGTAATCTCGTCGAGTTCCTCAGGCACAGAGTCGCGCTCCATTCTCAGCTTAGCTGCAGCCTCGTCCATAAGGTCGATGGCCTTATCAGGCAAGAAACGGTCGCTGATGTAACGCTCCGACAGTTTGACGGCTGCTATGCAGGCATCATCCTGAATACGCACCTTGTGGTGGTTTTCGTAGCGCTCCTTCAGACCACGCAGTATGCTTATTGCGCTAAGCTCGTCAGGCTCGTCAACCATGACGGTCTGGAATCTCCTTTCAAGAGCCTTGTCCTTCTCAAAATACTTCTGATATTCGTTAAGTGTCGTTGCACCTATGCTGCGCAGTTCGCCACGCGCAAGCGCAGGCTTCAGAATGTTGGCGGCATCCATAGCGCCTTCGCCTCCTCCGGCACCAACCAGCGTGTGGATCTCATCTATGAATAGGATGATACGGCCGTTGCTGTTGGTAACCTCCTTGACGACGCTCTTCAGACGCTCCTCAAACTCTCCTTTATATTTAGCTCCGGCAACCAGCGCACCCATGTCGAGCGAGTAGAGCTGCTTGTCTTTCAGGTTCTCCGGCACATCGCCGCGGACTATACGCTCAGCCAGTCCTTCAACGATGGCTGTCTTACCGGTTCCCGGCTCACCTATCAGTATAGGGTTGTTCTTTGTACGGCGTGACAGAATCTGAAGTACACGACGAATTTCATCGTCACGGCCAATCACAGGGTCGAGTTTGCCCTGACGTGCCTCCTCAACCAGGTTCTTGGCATATTTCTCCAGGCTCTGATAGTTTTCGTCAGCCGACTGCGACTGCACCTTCTGTCCCTGCCTCAGCTCGTTTATGGCTGCGCGCATCTCCTTCTCGGTGCATCCTGCATCTTTCATTATGCGGCTTGCCGTAGAGTTTACATCAAGCA
Organism: Prevotella marseillensis; assembly: GCF_900625065.1. NCBI lineage: Bacteria > Pseudomonadati > Bacteroidota > Bacteroidia > Bacteroidales > Prevotellaceae > Prevotella > Prevotella marseillensis. The sequence continues at coordinate 86,051 of NZ_UYXY01000001.1, forward strand.
ATGCCAGCATTACAGGTTCAACGCTGACGAACTCGTCGCCCATTTTCTGCGATATGTCTACGGCCTTCTGAAGCACGCTGTTGCTCTCGTTGCTGAGATAAGGCTGTCCGCCCTGAACCCGTGGCAAGCGGCTAATCTCACGGTCAACCACTGTCTCAACCTGCATGGCGTTTACACCGAGTTTCTGAAACAAAAAGTTGGTGACGTCTTTAGCCTTGTTCATAAGGCCCTTGAGCAGGTGGACCGGCTCAATCGACTGCTGTCCTGAGCGTTGTGCGGTGTTAACTGCCTCCTGAACAGCCTCTTGCGCTTTGATTGTGAATTTGTCGAATGTCATATAATAGTCTCCTTTCTTTTCTTTTTCTTATTTGTTATTCCTGAATACAATCTTTTTACGATTGTCTGCTATCAGAGAATCAAAATACATGCCCGTAGCCGAGTTCTGACATTTTGTCTTGTTTGCATGACAAATTTTCAGTCTGATTGATTCTCTGCTGCTGTATACATAATTAATATATAATGCCGGCTTCGTTCTGTTTGGCATATTGTCGCCCTTTGATGCTATGGCCTTACACTTTGATTTCTGTTGAGGCTCTCATACTGGGATATTTGAAAATTTAAATCATTTGGCCGTGAATATGCCCCGAAAACGTGTGCAAACGTAAGTAGGTGTGTTACATGTTGTTATGCAGCTTGTGCCGTATATGTGCAATGTTTTTTGTCCGAAATGGGACAAAAAAGCCTTTATTTCAATAAAAAAACAGGTTGGTTTTCATGCTGAAAGCTGCCCGTTTCCGGGTAAAAAGTTGCCGAGTTGTTTTATAAAAGCTTACCTTTTATGTCCAGATGTAAATATTCTTTATCATCATATGGCGCATAGCCTGTCTGATTTTTCTATTTCATCAGAAAATCATGACAAAACTAAAGTGACATAATGATGCGGCTTTTTGTGAATATACTTTCATATTGGTTGATGTTGCATGTGCGCTTTCTGCTTGTTCGTGCGTATAGATGTGATTGGTTTTGGATAAATAAAAACGCAGAAGTTATCAACAGGCAATATCGAAACTGTTGATAACTTCTGCGTGAATGTATGTTTCTGTATATGTCAGAAGCGCACTGTTATGCCGATGCTGGGCAGCAGCGTGCCGCTGTCCTGACTGATATACTTCATCTTGTAGCGCTGTTCGGCTGCCGGAGCGTCAGGATTTTCAATGACGCCAGTGCTCATCAGCACGTCGGGCTGGCTCAGAACGCTCTTTGTTATGTTCTGTATGTCGAGATAAAAGCCGAGCATCCAGCCTTTGAAGTAATAGTTTTTGTCAACACGGATGTCAAGTTGGGCAAAGGCGTCAAGACGTTCGGTGTTAAACTTCGAATAGTCGTAATACGGTCGTCCCTGTGCGTCCCATGCCTCCACGAGCGACGACTTGTCAACGTCATACGGCGTATACGGACTGCCGCCTATCGCACTCAGCTTGGCTCCTATGCTCCAGTTGCGCGGCAGCTCGTAGGTGGCGCTCACGTTGGCAATGAAGCGGTTGTCCCATGCCGAGTTGATGTATCCGGCGTCTGAGTTGTTCTTGTATTGACTCTTGAATAATGTGAACGACGCCATAGACACCAGTTTGCCCGGTATCTGCCAGCGCATGGTGGCTTCGAGGCCGTAAGCCCTGCCCTTGGCCGACGAAACGAGCAGCTCGTTGCCCACAACGCCATAGTCGTTGCCCTTGCATGAGAGCGGAATGTTGTCGGCAACGGAGAGCGGAATGTCAGTGTAATGTTTGTAGAAACCTTCCAAACTCACTGTTATCTGCTTGCCCGGTGTCCATTCAACGCCCAGCGCCGCGTTCTTTACGCGCATATATTCGAGCGACTTGTTGGCCAGTTGGCCGTTTTCGTCTTTATATCCCAGGGCTGTGTATGGCGGCAGCTGATGATACATTCCGGCGCCGATGTTGACGGCCCACGACGGCAGAAACTTGTAAGACAATGATACGGTGGGCGAGATGTGCTCCCAGAAGCGCGCTGTCAGGTCGGAATAAGAACATCCGTCGAGGCGCAGGCCCATGTTGGCCGTAAGTCTTCCGTCTTCACTCGTATAGCGCGCCGAACCGTAGGCTGCCCATCCTGCAAAGCTGATGTCGGTTGAGTATTGCGATATTGAGCTTTCGTTGTGATAAACTTTTTGGTATGTGTGGTCGTTGTAGAAGGCATACCATGCTTCAACGCCCTCGCGCCATGTCCAACGGTCGTTATATGTGCGGTTTTCGGCTCTCAGCGATAGCTTCTGTTCGCGCGAACTGAGGTCGAGCGTAAGGTTTTCGGGAGCCGAATCGTCGTTGTTGCGGTACTTAAGATTCTGGTTGCCCAGATAGTTATAGCCGAGCGAAACCGTTGTTACGTTCTTTCCGGCATAATGTTTATAAGATGCGCCGAGCGTAAACGTCTGCTGCGTTATGCGGGGCAGGTAGCTCAGCATGTATTCGGCGTCCTCTCCTTCTTGGTCAGTATTAAGCTTCATGTTGTCGATGCCCGTAAGCCCGAGGAAAGTTATTTCGTCTTTCTTTCCCAATTTGGTCTTTATCTTAAACTGTCCGTCTATGTAGTTTGGCAGGAAGGGCAGGCCGATCATCTTGAATAGCAGTTGCAGATACGACTGGCGCACAGAGAACAGATATGTAGTGTTGCTGCCGAAGTGGCCCATGCCGCTGAGCGACACTTCTGATGCTCCGAGAGTGGCCTTGAAAGAGTTTTCGTCGGTGTTGCCGTCGAGAAGACTGATGTCCATTACCGAACTTAATGCGCCGCCGCGGTCAGACGGGAATGCGCCTGTATAGAACTGCACTTCGCGTATAAGGTCGGCGTTGAGTATGCTCACCGGGCCGCCCGACGCACCCTGAGTGGCAAAGTGGTTGATGTTAGGTATCTCTATGCCGTCCATGAAGAAGCGGTTTTCCGACGGCGAGCCGCCCCTTACGATGAGGTCGTTGCGATAGCCGATAGGAGAGAACGACACGCCTGGCACCGACCTCACAATGCGCGAGATGTCGCGGTTGCCGCCCGGACTTTTCTCTATCTCGCCGAGTCCTATTATCTGCATGCTCACCGGACTTGGCTTTACGCGCCTTATCACGGGCACGCTAACCGTAACTTCGTTGAGATGCTTTGAGTCTTCGTCGAGTTCAATCTCTATCGTAGGCATCTTTGCCGACACGAAATATTCGGCAGACAGCACGCTCTTGTAGCCTATGCACGTAACGTAGAGCCGGCAGATGCCTGGATTGACGCCGCTTATGACGAACACTCCGGTGGTGTCGGTGGCTGCTCCGACGCCCTGCAGCCCCTGCACCGATACGCTTGCGCCTATGACAGGCTCGCGCGACAGTCTGTCTACGATGCGTCCGCGCACCGTAAACTTCTCTGATTCGGCATGCATGGCCGTTATCTGGAAGATGCAAATAAGGATGAATGCTATTCGCTGAAATGTGTGTAGAATGTATTTCATATAAATAATACAGAAGTTTTAAAAATGTAGTCGTGTCTGTTGATGCGTTCTGCGAAAGGCATCTGGCACTGTAATAAAAACGAAGTTAACGGACAAATCGCCATGTAGGAGATATAAAAACTGTTGTCCGTTAACTTCGTTCGTTTCTTTTGTCCGGCTGTTATTCTTTTCTTTGCCGGCTATGCTTGGGCCATGTGGCCGCGGGCATTATTTCATCTTGTCGAAGCCTTCACCGAACACGCCATGGCAGAATGTCTGTGAAACCATGGCATGGGGGTCGATATTCTTAATATAGTGGAATATTTCCTGAGACTCATATTTTCTTGCCAGAACGATAAGTATGTCCACTTCCTTCTTTGAATACCAGCCCTTGCCCTCAACAACGGTAACACCTCTGTGGGCGCTTTGGTTGATCTGGTCTGCAATCTTCTCATAATCCTTTGATATGATGATAAACTGCACAGTCTGGCGTGAACCGTTGACAACGTAGTCGCAGACATAACTTGCAATCAGAGTGAACGCGATACCGTAGACGATTGTCTCGGTGCTGTGGAACAGCAGATAAGATGAGCTGATAATCGTAATGTCGATAAACTGCATGGCACGTCCGAAGCTCAGGCTGAAGTATTTGTTCAGCAGGGCTATCAATATATCGGTTCCTCCTGTAGAGCCGTTATGCGAGAACACCAGACCGAGGCCTCCGCCGGCCATTGCACCTCCGAGAATAACATGCATAAACTTGTCTTCTCCGGCCGTGATTATGGGATATGCCTGGAACAGGGGCTGAAGTACGCCCACAAATACCGACATGATTGACACGCCGATGATGGTTCTGATGATAAACTGCTTGGTGAGTGCCTTGCAGGCAATGATAAGCATAGTCACGTTAAGCACCCAGATCGAAATACCGGGAGGAAATCCGAAGGCATAGAACAGCAGCGCCGATATACCGGAAACGCCTCCCATCACAACCTGTTCGGGAAGGATAAAGGCCGTATATCCGAATGAATAAAGTAATATTCCAAATGTAAGGAAAAAAAGATCTTTATAAAAAGAATTCTTTACTTCGGCCTTGCCCTTTTTTTTGATATCATTCATAATAATTATGGTTAAAAATTAAAAAAACTATCACTTTCATGTACAGCGGCAGAAAATGACCTGTTGCTGTACATGAAAGTGTTATATCACGAGTATGTGTGTATTTAATACTTTCAGAATTATATGTAGACTATTTTATCTTTTCGAAGCCTGCCCCGAACACACCGTGACAGAACGTCTGTGAAACCATCGCGTTAGGATCGATCTGTTTGATGATAATCATCAAGTCCTGAAGCTCGTATTTATGCGCGAGGATTATCAGCAGCTTGACATCGTTCTTTGTATACCAGCCCTTACCCTCTACGACCGTTACGCCACGATGCATGCCTCCTGACACATTATTGGCGATTTCCTGATATTCTTTAGATATTATCAGCAGCTGCACGGTTTGCTTTGAACCGTTTACCACGAAGTCGAGCATGAAACTTACCACTAATGTGAACACGATACCGTAGATAATCGTTTCCACGCTGTGGAATACAAAGTAAGATGAGCTTATGATTGTGAAATCTATGAACTGCATGGCGCGGCCGAAACTGATGTTGAAATATTTGTTAAACACTGCCATCAGTATGTCTGTTCCGCCTGTAGAACCGTTGTGTGTAAACACGATGCCAAGTCCTGTTCCGCAGAGCAGTGCTGCAATGAGGACATGCATGAATTTGTCTTCTCCGGGAGTTATAATCGGGTGAGCGGTGAAGAAAGCCCACACAGAGCGACAGCATCGTGACGCCTATCACCGTCCTTATTACGAACTGGGGTGTAAGAGCCTTGATTGCTATGATGATCATCATGGCATTGAGCACCCAGATGGAGATACTTGGAGGAAAACTCGTTGTGTAGTAAATGAGTGCTGAAATACCGGCAACGGCTCCCTGCACAACTTTTTCAGGTAATATGAATGCTGTGTAGCCTGTAGCATACATCAGTACTCCGACAAAGAGAAAAAAGATGTCTTTGCCTTGCTGCTTCCAGTTCGTTTGAGCGATAATGTTAGTTATCTTGTTCATATCAATGATTGTTTTCATGGCTTTCACATATTTTTCATAATGTCTTGGCGCAAGTCTTTGCGTGCGTAAGAGTTTAGACTATGTGGTATGCCGCATGTCTGTTATTTATTTTTTTGCAAAGATAGTTTAATTTTGCAAAGTCGCAAAGAAATATTGACTAAATGATAGAGGGTTTTTGCATTAAATCTGATAAAAAAATAAGTGCGCTCAGCCGCCTCTGAATGCATGCTTTTGGCATATTGTTTTTGTTATGCGTCAACGGATGATAATATGCATACGCTTAGTCGGAAATATGTGCCAACTATGCTTCAAACAAGCGTCGCAGTTTAACAAAAATGTAAGGCCTGTCAGGCATCATTGTTGCTTGATATTTTTTCTGAATTGCTGTGGCGTAAGGCCGGTGTGCAATTTAAAGTATCGACAGAAGAACGACTCGTCGCTGAAATTGAAGTCCCATGAAAGCTGCTTGACGCTTTTCTCACTGTTACGCAGCTGCAGTTTTATCTGCAGAGTTACATATTGGTCTATAATATTTTTTGTAGTGTGTCCGGTCATATTTCTTACAATGGTGTTAAGATATTTCGGCGTTATGTTAAGCTTTCCGGCATAGAAAGCCACGTCGTGCGACTTCACGTAATATTGTTCGATGTCTTCCATGAACATGTTGAACAGTTCGTTGGTGCGTCTTGAGCCGTAGCCTTCTGGCTCCTCGTGCCTGTTGCGTACCATCCAGTCGTAGAAACCGAGAAAGAAGGCCTTGAGCTGGTAGAGCACAAGCTGGTCGAGACATGTGCAGTCCTTCTGTATGAAATACAGTCTGAGCAGGCTGAACATGTTTTCAATTATCAGCGTAACCACCTGTTTGTCAGTGCGGCATCTGTCCTTGCGCAGCAGTGAGTACACGGTTTGCTCCAGTTGCAGGCTCGCCTCCCTCAGCATCGTCTTGTCGTAGCGCAGCATTTCCACCTCAAAGTCGTCCGAAACATTGTGCAGCATCACCATGTCGTTCGGGAATAGTGTTATTACGGCATCCTTTTTCAGATGCCAGTCTTTAAAGTCGATGCGCATTGTTGCCGTACCACCTTTACATAATATTATTGCACCATAGTCGATGACGTTCGATTCTGCTTCAAGTTCTTTCAGCGATGTAGTGCAGAGCTGCGCCTTGTCTGATGCGAATGTTTCAAATTTCATGGGCTTGTCGTATGTTGCTTTTACTTATGTCTGAAATATGCATATCTCCGTTTTGTGCTGCAAATATCGCTATATTGAGTGATAAAACACCATATTTGTTCCGAAAAATCCCATTTCTCGCGAAAAAATTAAAATCATTTAATTGTTAAATAGTCTTACCTTTGCACCCGGTTTCAGACCATTTCTCTGGATTAATGGAAAATATAGTGAAAATATAAAAGTGATGATTAGATGTAAATTTGTTTATGCCGTATTGTCCGGCGCACTGCTTCTTCAGTCAACAGATGCATTGTCGCAGACACAGCGCACAATGACGGTGAGCGAGTTGTTTTCTCTTGTTGAGACGGGCAGCAGACAGTTGCGTGCCCAAAAGTCGGAAGTTGACGTGGCACATAATGCCATTTCGGAGGCAAAAAGCCGGCGTCTGCCTGATGTTAATGCTTCGTTGTCTGTTAGTTATAACGGCAACGTGCTTATGACCGACCGGGATTTCAGCAATGCCAAAGGCATCACCCAGCCACACTTCGGCAACAGTTTTGCGCTCGAAGCTCAGCAGGTGGTTTATGCCGGAGGAGCCATCAACACGGGCATACGCCTTGCCGAACTTCAGAAAGAGCAGGCAGAAACAGGCGTTGCCCTCAGCCGCAGTCAGCAGCGCTTCATGGCTCTCGGTCAGTATCTCGACTTGGTTAAGCTGTCAAACGGAATGAAAGTTTATGACAGCAACATTGCGCTGACCGAAAAACTTATTGCCGATATAAAGGCAAAGCACGAAGAGGGCATAGCGCTGCGCAACGACGTTACACGATATGAACTGCAGATGGAGTCGCTCAAACTCGGACTGCGCAAGCTTCAGGATCAGCGCAGCGTGCTCAACCATCAGCTCTGTAACACCCTCGGACTTACTTCTGATGTTGTAATCATGCCCGACACAGCAGAACTTAAAACCGCATCAGACAATGGTAACGAGGCCGACTGGCAGAGCCGGGCATCAGTTTCGTCGCCGTTGCTGCGCCAGTCGAAACTCGGTGTGGATATGGCCCAGCAGCAGCTGCGCATGGCAAAGAGCGACCTTATGCCTAAGGTTGTGGTGTTTGCTACTGACAATTTCAGCGGTCCGTTCACTTACGACTTGCCGCCTATAGACAACAACTTCAACATCTGGTATGTCGGTATCGGCATAAAATATTCGCTCAGTTCGCTGTTCAAGGGCAACAAGACGGTGCGCAAGGCTAAGGCGCAGATTGTGCAGAGCAACGAGAATCATGCCGTTACGGCAGAGAGTGTAGACAACCAGATGCAGCAGGCATACACGCTCTATCGCCAGTCGTTTGTCGAACTGCGCACACAGCAGAAGAGCGTAGAGCTTGCCGCTCAGAACTATCAGGTGGTCAGCGACCGCTACATGAGTCAGATGGCGCTGATAACTGATATGGTCGATGCGTCTAACATAAAGCTTAACGCCGAACTTCAGGAGGTTGACGCACGCATCGGCACCATTTACGCATACTATAAAATAAAATATATTGCAGGTGAAATCTGATAAGGCACCTGTGTAAATACATAAAAACAATACCGGCCGCGCTGCCTGAACCGATATAGGCACGGCTACGGACAGAAATTACAAATAACAGACATAAGATATGAACAACAAGAAACTTATAAAAAGAATATACAATGTAGTAATCATACTGTTGCTCATCGGAGCAATAACGTATGTCGTAACCCGCTTTGCCCATCCGGCAAACACAGAATATACTGACGATGCCCAGGTGCAGCGCCACATAACGCCGATAAACACCCGTGTGCAGGGATTTATCAAGGAGATACGCTTTGAGGAATATCAGCACGTGAAGAAAGGCGATACGCTCGTTATCATCGAAGATGCCGAATATCGTCTTCAGCTTGCTCAGGCTGAGGCCAGCTATCGCGGCTCACGTTCGGGCTCTTCTGCCATATCAGCCGGAATGAACACTACGACGAGCAACGTAAGAGTGGCTTCTGCAGGCATAGAGGAGGCAAAGGCAGACATGGACAACGCCCGCCGCGACTATGAACGCTATGCCTCGCTGCTGAAGAAAGACGCTGTTACCCGTCAGCAGTATGACAACGCGCTGACAAGATATAAGGCGGCGAAGGCACGTTACGAGCAGGCAAGCGCAAGCCGCCGCTCTACATCGCTCGTAAAGAACGAGCAGGCTCACCGCCTGAGTCAGAACACGGCAGGCGTAAGCGTGGCCGAGGCTGCCGTAAATCTTGCCCGTCTTAACCTTTCTTATACGGTTATCGTGGCTACAAGCGACGGAGTGATGGGCCGAAAGGACATTCATGTTGGTCAGCTCGTTCAGCCCGGACAGATGCTCGCACGTATTGTGGACGACGATCAGGTGTGGGTTATTGCCAACTATCGCGAAACACAGCTGAAGAACATCTCTGTAGGCGATGCCGTTGAGTTTACTGCCGATGCCATTCCGGGCGTTACATATAAAGGTGTGGTTGAGTCGCTCAGTCCTGCCACGGGCTCGGCTTATTCTATGGTTCCTGCCGACAATGCCACGGGCAACTTCGTGAAGGTTGAGCAGCGTGTGCCGGTGCGTATAGCCATTGTGGGAAAGAACAGCGAGGCCGACCTGAAGAAACTCCGTGCCGGACTGAATGTTGAAACGTTGGTAATGTATAAGTAATATGCCGCCTATTCCTACAGGACCGTTCACGATGCCGATGATGAACGGCTTCGTGCCTAAGAAAATACAGCCGTGGATATATGTCGTCTTTGCCTTCTTTTTTCAGTTGGCGGGAGGCATGTATGCCGGAGCTATGCCTCACGTGATGGGCGACATGTGTATCATGCGCGAGGATGTTACGATGATTGTGCTGTGCGGCGTTATCGGCGTTAACATGCCTTTCCCGTTTCTTTTCCGCTTTAAGTTCAGGTTCACCAACCGCCAGCTGCTCATAACGGCAGCTCTTGCCATTGCCGCATGCAACTGGTTGTGCATGTACACCGAGTCGGTGCCCGTGCTGTGCCTTCTCTCTTATGTTGCAGGATTTTTCAAGCTTTGCGGAACGTTCGAGTGTCTGTCTAACGTGCAGCTGTGGATGACATCAAAGCGCGACTTCACAATATTCTTCCCGTTGCTTTATTGTATTGTTCTCGGCGACATGAGTCTGTCGTCTTGGATAACCGTCCACCTTACATATATATTCCAGAGCTGGTATGCCATGCACTGGGCTATGACGGGCGCAATGCTCTTCATTGCGCTGATGGTGTATGTGCTCACCCATGATTTCCGCTTCATGAAGCCGCTGCCGCTGATAAGTCTCGACTGGCTGGGCTGCGTGCTCTGGTCGGCTTTGTTGATTGAAGTAGTGTTCCTGTTCAATTACGGTGAGTATTACAACTGGTGGGACGGACGTCCGTTTCGTGTGGTTACGTTCATGGTGCCCGTAACGTTCTACTTTGCGTTGCAGCGCATGCGCCACATCCGCCATCCCTATATAGCCCCCGAGGCATGGCTCTATAAGCGTCTGCTGCCCCTGCTTGCTGTGTTTGCGCTGGTTGAACTTATCAACTCAACCCCTAAGATATTGCAGAACACGTTTACGTCGGGCGTGCTCCATTTCGGCGCCATGTCCACTTCCGTGTTCTATCTCGTAGAATGGGCGGGCACAATATGCGGCTGCATGTTCGTGATGTTCTGGATAAAGGTGCTCAGGCAGAAGTTTACGCGCCTGCTCACCGTAGGACTCATGGCCCTGTTGGCCTATGAAGTGCAGATGTATCTCATGGTTACGCCCGGTCTTGACATCGCGAGCTTCTATCTGCCTATATTTTGCAGAACCTTCGGCGTGGCTATATTCTTCACGGCCCTTACAATATATCTCGAAGAACTGATGCCGTTTCAGCATTTCTTCATGGGGCTAACCATGGTGGGATTCATCCGCAACGGCGTGGTTGACACTATATGTTCGGGCATATACAGCTTTTCGCTCAGGCATCACATAGCAGAAAACTTTGCGCGCGCCATGCCGTACGATGCCACGCAGGTGATACTCATCAGTCTGAAACAGCTGTTCGGCGTAACGTGTATCATAGCCACAGTTGTGCTGCTCATCTTCCTTGTATGGGACATTCAGCCCGTTAGGGATACGCTGAAAAGGATGCCTTACTGGAGCGTTGTCGGCCGTCTGCTCCGCAGGCAGATGTCGTCAGGCAAGTAGGGCAGGGAGACTGTTACCGTCAGTAATCTGAAAAAGCGGCGGCCGGACATTGGATATTCGGAAAAAATGTGTATGTTTGCAGTCTGAAGTTACGAAAAGAGTGTAATTCATTGGAAATGAGCGTAGGTTAATTGCTCATGATAGTAATAGGTTACGATTTAGTTAGTTATCTACTGCATCATCTTTCTGCGCGTTGCGTAACCTTCAAAGAACTCTTCATATGCAAAAGTAACAATAAAACGGGAGATTTTGAAATGAATCTCCCTAATTTTTTTTCTATCTCATACAAGTTTTTCCGTAAAAGCTGTTTTATCCGTCGGCACACCATCGCCCAAAAGAATTTTGGATGAACGTATGCCGACTGCCGCATAAGCGGAGAAAAGGGCTTTGCCTCACGCCTAAACAACAGTTTAGACTGATGATGCAAGGCCCATTTCTTTTGTGCTTATGCCAGAGAGGTGCTTTTACGGGTTCGCAGACGATTTCTTTTTCGCTGTTCCTTTGAGCCGTAAGCGGAAAGCCGTGTCTGACCGCCCGATCCATAAATGGAACAAGCCGTTATGCACGGCAGGCAAACCGGGAAGAATGATTTTATATGTCCGACCGGACACGCTCGGCCAGACATATAAAATCATACTTCCTTGCCGGTGGTTTGCCCGGTTTCACGCTTCCGGCTATGTCCCTTTTTTTCCTTTTGGGGATTTCTTTTTTTCACAGATTTCTCTTTTGAAGTTTTCCTGTCTAATCTGCCTCCACTTCCGTTTACCTCCATTTTCGCGTCTTTCAGTGACGCCGCATCAGGCAGTCATTTCCGTTCTGGGCGCAAAGGTAATTCCGGGATTGGACGGGAATGCAAGGTCAAGCCTCCTGTTTTCGGCAAAAATCTCCAGCCCTGCGGGTAGTATTTTTCCCGAAAAACCTTGCATCCCCTAATCCCTACCTTTTCAAGCACCCGAAACGAAAACGACCGATGCGACAGAAAGACGCATAAAAAAAATGTCGGATAAACGAGAGGCAGATAAGATAGTTTGAAACTCAACTCCCTCAGCTCTTGAATCCGCATTAAAAAATAAAAAAATCAAAAACAGCGAAGATATGACGGCAACGGCAAATTTCAGACAAATGGCACAGTACATAGGGCTTGCGATATGCGGCTTGATGGTGCGCACCGCCTTCGGGGTGTTCGGCATCCTTTGGGGCATCATTAGAGAGATTGTAAACGGAGTGTTCCGAGTGGCGATAGGCGTAATCGTGGCTATCCTTTCCGCAACCGCCTTCTTCGGTTTCATCCTTTGGTTATTCACCCTTTAACCCTTACCGACATGGCAAAGAGAAGCAGCAAAACGGCAGCGCAGCAGTGCAGATACTACGAGGTGGACAATATCTTCGTGTATATGGTTGAAACGTACATCAACGGCAACATATCCGTGTTCCGTGAACTCTACCGAGAACTGAACAAGGACGCACGGAGGGACTTTACAGACTTCCTTTTGAGCGAGGTGCAGCCGACCTATTGGAGAGAGATACTGAAACAGACCATCTAAAACGACAGCGATATGAGAACGATAACAAGGACATACGACCTTTTCCAATTAGCTGAACTCTCCGCAGCAGCGAGAGATACCGCATACAACGAATGGTTGCGCACCTTTGAATACGGTTGGGACAGCGACAACCGCAACACGCTGGAAGCATTTGAAAGTGTGTTCAAGGTCAAAGTGAACGATTGGAGTTACGACACGTGCCGTTATTCCTACCGCTTCACCTCACGTTACAGCGGAGAGGAAGAGGAACTCTGCGGCATACGGCTTCTGAAATACATCGTCAATAACTATTGGCATACCCTATTCAAGCCGAAAGCCTACTACCTCAAAGGCAATTACAAGAAAAGGCGCAAAAGCAGGGTATTCACGGACAACTGTTGCGTACTGACAGGCTATTGCGCAGACGAGGACATCCTGCGACCCATCTACGACTTTCTGAAAGCCCCCGACACCCGAACCACTCTGTACGACCTCATGGACAAGTGCCTTGACAGCTTCTTCAAGTCGTGCCGTGACGATATGGAATTTCAGTGCAGCGAGGAGAGTTTCGAGGAGAGTTGCGCAGCCAACGACTACGAGTTTTTGGGAAACGGAAAAATGTATAACTGATAAAACGACAGCGATATGAAAGGAACAGACCATTTCAAGAGAACGATACAGATGTATTTGGAGCAGCGTGCAGCGGAGGATGCGCTCTTTGCGAAGAACTACCGCAACCCTGCCAAGAACATAGACGATTGCGTCACCTACATTCTCAACTACGTGCAGCGGAGCGGTTGCAACGGCTTCACGGACGGGGAGATATTCGGGCAAGCCGTCCACTACTATGACGAGAACGAGATAGAGGTAGGCAAGCCTATCCAATGCCAAGTGGCGGTGAACCACGTTGTGGAACTCACGGCAGAGGAAAAGGCGGAAGCACGGCAGAACGCAGTCCGCAGATACCAAGAGGAAGAACTCCGCAAGTTGCAAAACCGCAGCAAGCCGAGAACCGCCACCAAAGCGACCGCACAAGAAGTACAACAACCCAACCTATTCAATTTCTGATTATGAAACCGAGAACACCCATACAGCAGGAAGTCGCACGATTGAGCGAGCGACTGCCGAAATTGACCGCCATACAGAGGGCATACGCTTTCCGCCATTGCTTCAAGCATTACGCCATCAAGAGGGCGGACGGCACGAACATCTGCACCGAGTGCGGACATTCGTGGAGGAGTGAACACGACCTTGCGGACACCGTTTGCGGATGCACCTGCCCGCATTGCGGCATGGAGTTGGAAGCGTTGCGCACCCGAAAGAGCGTGTTCAGCGAGAACGAGTATTTCTCCATCGTCACCACCTGCAAGCAGTATCAAGTTATACGCTTCTTTTTCGTCAAGTCCCGATACAAGGCAGGACAGGCAGCCGAGTATTCCATTTATGAAGTGGTGCAAAGGTGGATTTCGCCAAAAGGTACAACTACCACCGTTGCCCGACTGCGTGGAATGTCCATACTTTACTATGACCTATGGGCGGAATACAGCGACATGGAAGTACGCAAGAACAACAAACTACGTGCATACGATATAAACCCCGTCTGCACCTATCCCCGACAGCGTTTCATACCCGAACTGAAACGCAACGGCTTCAATGGCGAGTACCACAACATACTGCCTTACGACCTTTTCACGGCTATCCTTTCCGACAGCCGAGCCGAAACGCTGTTGAAGGCAGGGCAATACCCCATGTTGCGCCACTACATCCGCAGTTCCTTTGACATGGAGAGGTATTGGGCATCCATAAAGATATGTATCCGCAACGGCTACACCATTGCTGACGGCTCCATGTGGCGTGACACCATAGACCTCCTGCGGCATTTCGGCAAGGACACGAACAGCCCGAAATACGTCTGCCCTGCCGACCTCAAAGCCGAACACGACAGACTTATGCACAAGCGCAACAAGGAGATAGAGCGCAAGAAATTGGAAGAACGCATCCGCCAAGCGAAGAAACACGAGAAGGCATACCGCAAACTCAAAGGCATATTCTTCGGCATTGCATTCACGGACGGCACTTTGCAGGTGCGTGTGTTGGAGAGCGTGGCGGAGTTTGCAGCGGAAGGGACGGAACTGCACCATTGCGTGTTTTCCAACTCCTATTTCCTTGAAAAGAACTCCCTTATCCTATCCGCCACCATTGACGGCAAGCGCATAGAAACGGTGGAGGTTTCCTTGAAGACATTGGAAGTGGTGCAAAGTCGTGGCTTGCACAATTCCAATACCGAGTACCACGACCGCATTGTAAACCTTGTGAACAGCAATGTGAACCTTATCCGCCAGCGGATGGAAGTGGCATAGTATTAACCTATAAAACCCAACAAAATGGAAGTAAGAATTGAAAGCATGGTTTGTCTGTGGGACGATAAAATCCCCACGATGTTCCTTGAATTTGTGAACCTCCTCACTCTTGCAACGAGTGAGGAGCAGTTAAGACGGAGTGTAAAGGACTTTGCCGAGAAGCACGGACTTGACAGGTTTTTCCTTTACGGCTTCGGCTCCCACCATTTCTACCTGCACCAACGCTATACGAGTGACCCCGAAATGGTGATGCGCAACAGAGTTTTGTCAGTACATTTTTAACCACTCTAAAATCAACGATTATGGCAACACGAATGACCATCAACGGTATAAGCACCTGCACCGAAGCAGGTACGGAGAAATATGAGCGTTTCCAATTAGGTATCGGCAGACGCAAGCGGACACTTGTGCAGTACGACTACCGCCACCCCACAGACGGAGAGTTGTTCTCTTGTGTCAAACCCACATTGGACGAGTGCCGAGCCGCACGGGATAAGTGGCTCACGGCAAAGGATGGAAAGGAGGACAACCGATGAACACAGCCTATCAAACGCTGATAGTGAAATTCAGCGAGCCTATCAAAGTATTGGACGGCATCTTTGACGATGCCGAAGCGTGGGGAGTTGATACCCTAAAAGGGTGGATAGACGACTACGAGAGCAGCAGGTTTACCGCCATCAACAGCCATACGGCAGTCATCACAAGCGAGTACAATATGGAGTGCCTGATGGAATGGTTGAAACGAAACACACCCATTGCCGAGATAACAGAATGTTAAACAAGTTGGCGGTGTCCGCACCGCCAACCTAAAACCAAGAAAAGCATGATAGCAAAGACGATTTTACAGCAGATAGGCGGCAGACGCTTTGTCGCCATGACGGGAAGCAAGGACTTCATAGACATGGGCAACGGCTTGCGCATGAGCCTTGCAAGGAACAAGACGAGCGCGAACCGCCTTGACATCATCTACGATGCAGGATTAGACCTCTACAATATGCGTTTCTACCGCAAGACGTTCAGTAAAAAGACATTCGAGTGCAAGACAAAGGACATTGCAACGCACGATGGCATATACTGCGATATGCTGGAAGAAATGTTCACGATGGTAACGGGACTTTACACCCGTTTTTGAGTGGCGACGGCGAAAGCCGCCCTACTTTCTTTCGGTGAGCATGATGGCGGACAAAGAAAGTAGCAAAGAAACCGCTGTCCCAATCTACGATAGTATTCACAAAAACAAGTTTCAATCATGGAAGAAATCAGACAGAACGGAAAAATCATCCTGCACAGCGATGACGGAACAAGCATAAGGATGATTTTCAAAAACCTCACGGGGAGGAATTTTCAAGGTCAGGAATATGCGGAGTATATCCGGCATATCGCAATCGGGGAGATGGGATTTTCGCCCGGCATCATAGAGCATTGCAGGGACGGTGAGGTAATCGGCAAAGGAAAAATCCCGAATGTATGAAAAGCGGAAACTCCGATGAAGTTGCGGCTTCATCGGAGTTTTTAATTTAGCTATATATCCCAATCAGGTTTTACAATTTTGGGATAACGTTGTTGTCTAACTGTTTTCAATTTCTCCATGTAAAATAAATAAATCTCCTTATATGAGCCAAAACCGGGCTGTTGCATATCCTCTTCGATAGACAAACCACCAAATACCAGCAACCATAATCTTAATGCAACACCTAAGTAGCCCCAAAGTGGATCCATTTCATGTAATTCCAGTTTAGTAACCAAATTTTCTATTCGGACATCCATATCTGGATGAGTTCCATCACCAGAAATAGAATCTTCGCTCATCAATAAAATGGCTGCTAATACAGTTGCGACACCTGCCTTATATGTATTTCCCCATGCAGAGTCATATTCAGTTTGAATAAAACTAATTGCCGTATCATCTGCGGCAATTTCATCATCTATAGTATGGGGAAACGTCTGTTGTATTTGTGTATGACCTAAATAATTATGTGAAAATTCGTGGGCATATATAAATGCTATCGCAGCACAATATACACCATTTGTGTGACTTATAATATTTTCAAATTGCTGGGGATTACAGATGTTGGGTGTTACCCAATAAACATCCCTATTGAAGTTATGCAACAATTGCCGTCCTCTAAAAAAGCAATCATTAGCATACTCTACATCAATCAGATTGGGTTTATAACCATATTTGTTTATGCCAACAGCATCCATTATTGGAATATGTATGACATTCTCAAAATAGGCATTAAGATAAATACATACAGACCATAAATACTGACAAAAGTTTTCGTTGATATAGATATGATTTAATCCATTGCTATCTTTTTTTATTTCCGCAACATCGCTAATAGCTTTTCCTTCCCTTATGAATGTAAATCGACGAGAAAAGTTATTGATATTGCAATCGTCTTTTATCGCATCTAACAGTTCAACAACTTTTTCAATACATTGAATAGCATCATCAGATAGCTGTTCAACAGGTAAATAATATATTTCTTTCGCTTCTTTCATTTTACAAATTTTACTTGCAAAGGTAATGTGTTAATTTGTATTAGACGCTAAAATTCCTTGCGATATTGTTTACCGCAAGGAATTTCAGTCGTATCACAGGATATACAGCAGCGCAAACTCCGCCTTTCTCCGTTTGAGCAGCATGGCGTGCCGTTTACCTTTGTAGTTGCAGAAAGCGATATATTCCCGGTAAATGTTCCTGTCGCCCGCCTCCAATTTTCGGATCAGTGTGCTTTTGGGTATCTTCCCGCTCCCCAAAAGCCGGTATGGACCGACATTGTAGGCGAGCGTGGCAAGGAGCAGACTGTCACGCCCGAACTTGCGGAACATGGCGCAGAACTTCCGCAAGTCTTTCCGCAGGAGTGCGTCCGCCTGCCGCTTCGTCATGGTGCGTGCCGAATACCTTTCCCCCGGCTGCACCTGATGCCCCCAGCCCACGTATGGGTGGTGTTTCTCCGAGTGCCAGCCTTCAAAATACTTCGTACAGCGAACCGCCCGCTCGAAAGGCGGCAGGCGGTAGATTGACGCCTGCCCGTCCGTCCCCTTCTGACAGCTGTCCCGTGCGGACACGGAGCAGACCGCCAGAAGGGAACAGAGGATAGCCATGAATACACGCATCATCGTGTAAGGGGTTTGAAGTTTCCGATTGGGACAATAGAGATAGCCCCGTCATCCTTCACGTTGCGATTGTTGAAGTCAAATTCCAATTCGTAGGAGTTGCTGAAATTATCTTCCACCACTACGATGAAGTTGTGCACCTCGTCACCTTGCGCCGTGTAGTACAGCCGGAACTTCTCGTTTTCGAGCAGGTAGCGGTCGTTGGGCAGGAACGTAATGCCGTTGTCCATTTTCAATGTTCCTTCTCCCTCGAATTGGAAATACCGGATGGTATATAGGGTGTTGGCGTAATCGCCCGTCTTTTTCAACTCACAGCGGATTTCCACCGTCTGCCCCTTCGTTACCTTGTTAGGCACGGGCATGGTTTCCACTGTGAAGGGATAGGATTGCTGGATGTCCATGTCATCGTCACACGATGCGAGCGTGAGCAACATGGCGGCGAACAGGCAGAGTGCCAACGCCTTGAAGATGGATGTTCTCTTGTTCTTGTTGTTCAGTATGTTCATTGTTCTTTGATTTTTAAGTTATTGTTCATTTTTTGCTGTCAGTTGCAGATACTCGTTCAAGTCCTTGTAACCGTCATGGAGTGCGGAACGGTCGGTGACACGTCCGCCGTAATATCCTTTGAGGGCTTCCAGCGTCCTCCGTCCGGCTTCGTCACGGTCGAGGAAGCAGTCTATGCGCCCGTACCCGTCCAAGTGTTTCACCGCCTTACCCACGTTGGCAACGGAGTTCAGCACAAGGCTGTCGCTATTGCCGCCTATACCGAGTGCAGCAGCGGACAGAAAGTCCATGAAGCCCTCAAACACGCTGCATACGTCAGAGGCGGTATCTTTCGGTTTTATCAGTGACACATCTTTCGGTGGTACGCAACCCTTGAAGTAGCGGCTACGGATTTCATAGCCGCCAGCCACGTTCGGGAAACCGATTGCGAAATACCGCTTTCCACGCACGCCGTAGTTCAGGCGGCAGCAGTGGCGGGATGCAACGGCATAAGGGATGCCCCGTTCCGCCAGATACTCTGTTAATGGTGAGCGGAGCAGCGGGACGGCTTCCACTCCCTCAAAGGCAGGTTCGGACGGCTCCGGCAGGAACAACGGCTTTTCCGATGCGACAAACGGCATACGGGCGGTTTCCGCTATGAATCTCGCCTGCGCCATGAAGTCGCCGCTTCGGGCAAACTCCCCGGCAAGCGTGAAGATGTCACCGCCCTTGCCCAAACCGAAATCGTACCAGAGCCGTTTCGCCACGTTCACGCGGAAAGAGGGCGTGCGCTCATTGCGGTACGGCGCGAGATACCACAGCTCGTTTCCGCTTCTCCGTACAGGCTCATGTCCCAGCCGTGCGAGAAAGTCCGCGAGGGATATTTGCCTCATGGTGTCTATATCCGTCCGTTCCATGCGGCGCATCAGTTGATGATGAACTTGATGCCGACCCCGAACTGCGTGTGGAACTTTCGTGTGTCGCCACCCCACAGGCAACGCTCCCGGAGATTGGCGAGCAGGGCGATACGGTCAGCCACGTAAAACTCCACGTCCAGCGTCAGCGCACCGCCATAGATGAAGGCGTCCCGGTTATGCAGGGTCGAGCCGTCTTGCAGCACCTTTTCGCCCCAATTCACCGATTCATATCCGACGAGAGCCGAAGCCCCCGCATAGACGAACATGATTTTACGGGCATCGGAAAGTATCTTGAAATAGTAGCCGCCTTCCGCCGTGAACTGCACCACAGGTATGGCGGTATCCTTGTACGGGTTGTTCTTCAGGAGATACTCACCTCCGAACATCCATTTGTTGCCCTTCTTCGTGTAGGTGGAGAGAGCCGCCCCGAAACTGTACCCGCCGTCGTTGCCGCCGGGTTTGAAGCCGTCCGCCAGATTCGCCCTTACCTCGATGCCCTGCATTTTCGGCAGACATCGCTGGGCGTACGCCTGCCCCGTGAACAGGGCAAGCGACGCGATGATGATTGCGATGTACTTTCTCATGGTCAGCGCACTTGGAGTTCGTTGATGTTATTGGCACGCACCAAATCCTCATTCTCGATCACGAAAGACTGATGACGACCTCCGTTCTTCTCGTTCAGCTCCACCACGAGACACTTGCCGTCGGGGATGGTGAACTTCGCCATCGTGAAGACCGTGCGTTCGCTTTTTTTGCCCGGCACGAGCGTGGCGTAGTTCTGCGCACGGAGCGGCAGGATGATACGCTCCTGCACTGCGGTACGCTTCATCACCTTCTTGTCCACGATTTTCCATGTGATGTAGTCCACATCGAAAGGCACGTTGCTCTGGTTCCTGATTTCCGTGTGGAAATACAGAAGCCCGTTGTGCGTGTAGATGCCTTTCAGAAGGTACTGGATGCCGAAACGCTTGCAGCCGATATGCTTCACCTCACGTTTGTTCTGCTTGTGGATGGACTTCATGATAAGGCGCACCAGCATGGGACTTTCACTGCCCAGCTCTTTCAGGTAGATTTCCTGCGCATTGTTCGGACGGTTCACCGCCTCGCCGTCATGGATGAAGTCGCACATCTCCACGTTGAGCAGCAGCGGTTCGGTGGCATACTTCACGTTGAAGGTGTAAAAACTCCCGTCCTCCGTGATTACGGACATGTTGGTTTCGTTCGGGAAGTTCCTCACGGTAGCCTTCACGCGGATGACGTTCTCCGCACCTTCGGCTTTGCCCGCAATCAGGTCGGGCGAGCCTAAATCGACATAGCGCACTTCCGCCGGGAAGATGACATGCACGGTCTTGTCGTAGGTCACTTCCAAGCCGTGCGGGGGAACCATGCGGTCAAAACCCAGCTTTCTCGTCAGACCGTGATACAGGTCGCCGTCCGCCTCCTTCTGCGGATAGACCTCCTTTGTCAAGGTCGGTTGTTCACTTCCGTTGCTTTGCCCAACGGTTACGTTTTCCTGCGCGTTGGCAGTTGCGATGCCCATAGCGAGGGCAAACATCATGATTACTTTTCTCATTACTTTGGATTTTTAGTGGTAAATAAAAATTTGATTGATTGTTTTCTTAATTCACTTCCTGATAGAGCATGACCCTGTACCCGGCTTTCAGATGCACCTTGACGGTGCGCATCTTCTTGGCAATGTACTGGCTCGTGCCTTGTATCAGCCCCTTGCCCAAGTCGGAGGCGAGCTGCGCCCCGGCATTGGTGGAGATGTTGATGCTGCTGCCGAGCGAGCCGCCCATGTTGGCGGCAACCTCCCTGACGGCGTTCATCTCCATCGAGTTGGGGATGAATATGCCGGGCTGCCCGTCCGTGTCATAGACCTCCAACTCCACCGGGATAATCGTACCGTCGTGTTCCAGAGAGGTGATTTCGATGCCGAGCCGTTCGCCCTGAATCTTGGCTGCGCCGACCACCACCGCATTACGGGGGATGATCCGGTCTGCTACCGCCATCGGCTCCAGCAAGCGCAACCTGACCGCCTGCCCGTCCGTCACGCTCTGCGTCCCATAGACATATGCCGGTATGGTGTTCCTGTCCGATACGGTCGTGACGCCCACCGCCGTGTTGAAACTGCGGTTGCGCTCCTGCGAGAAGGAAGCGACAAATTCGGCATTGCTCACGGGCTGTCCGAGCGAGGACACCACCTGATGCGTCACCTGCCTGACGGGTTTTGCCGTGTTCTTTCCGGCTTTCTGCACGGGGGACGGCTCTGCGGTCTGTCCCGCTGCCGCCTGCGTGCCGTTCTGCCCGCCCATGTACTTCGCCGCCAGCTCGTAGGATTTTTCCATGAGTGCCACCTGCTCGTCCATCGTGGAGCTTCTCTCTTTTCCGCTTTCCAGTTCGGATTCGAGGGTGGCGATGCGTTCCAGCAGTTCGTCCATCTCCGCATTGTCGTTTTTCGGCTGCTCGTAGAAGTTGCCGAGCGTGGCATTGAGGTCACGGTAGGCGGCTGCCGAGGATTGGATGGTCTTCGGTGTGGGCTTCACGGCCTCTTCTGTTCCGCCGGGATTGGCAAGGTCGAAATCGCTGTCTCCATCCGCTGCCGCAGTTTCGCGGTCGAACAGGTCGCCCAACTGCTGCATGGCGCGGCTGCGGTTCTCCTGCCTTTCCTCCATTGCGCCCTGTTCGTAGGCTTTCGCCTTGTCACCGATAATCCGGCGGTTCTCCTTGTCCGCGTCGGGCATCTCGATGTTGTAGCCGCCTGTTCCCGGCTCCTGCTCTTTGCCGGAGGACGGGGCGAATATCAGCCACATCGCCCCGATGAATACCAGCACCATAGCGGGCAGCACTATCATTTTCTGACGTTTCAGCCGTTGGGCTTCGGTCAGCGGCTTGCGCTCCTTTTTCGGCTTCCCCTTGTTGTCGGGTGCAGCCGTGCTTTCGGACTTGCTCTCCGTCTTGTTCTCAATCTTCGTTTCGTTCTTCGTCTGTTCCATATAAATAAGGTGTTACGTTATGATTGTTATCCGTCTTCACGGACAGTTCCACCTGTCCGGCATGGTCTGTCACCATCCGGCTGCCGTCATTCCTGCCGATGTCATACACGGCTTTGCCGAAGGTGTAGAGGGCAAGCGCGGAGAATGCGGCGAGCATCGCCAGCACGATGCGCCTGCGTGTCTTTGGCGGCAAGCCGTCCAGATAGCCCCTGAGCCTTGCCACCAGCATTTTCTTTTTGTCGTGGAGTTTCCAATATGCGCCCCAAAATGATTTCTTGATTTTCTTCATATCCGTTTACCTTTTGATGGTTTGTAAATCCTTGTTCTCGATGATGGTGAATCCCTCGATGGTGAACCCGTTCGGGTTGTTGTCCGAACGGGACGAGTTCAAGAGGCGGCACGTGGTCACGAGGCTGCGCTCGGTGACGTTGCTCTGCCGGATAATCTTCTGCGTGGCGTAGGTCACGGCACGGTAGGGATAGCCGTTGAAGTCGCATACCACGCTGTCCACCTTCAGCACTTGGTTGATGTTCCCGGCGATGATGCGGTTGTAGTACCCCTTCTCGGCGAAGTCCGAATAGTAGTTGTACACGCTCTTGTCCGCCAGCAACAACGCACGCTTTACGTTGTGTTCTATCGCGCTCTTTTCGGGCGAGAGCGTGAAAAACAGTTCGTGGAAGCGGCGCACATGCTCCCTCGCTTCCGCCGGACGGTTCTGCGACAAGTCCTGCGAGAGTGCCAGCATCAGCGACTTGCCGTTGTCCAGCACATAGATCTTCTCACGCTGCCGTTCCGCGAAGCGGTAGGAACTCCACACGCTCCATACCGTTATCACGGCGCACAGCGAGAGGAAGACGATACCGAACAGGCGTATCTGCCTGAACGATGATTCGATGTTTTTGAGTGACTTGAATTCCATTGTCTGATTTTATTTTTCGGTTCTTAATTCGTTATACAATAGGATTGGTATGCGGTCGTTTGCCACATACGTATGTAACGGGTTACCACATACGTATGTAATGAGCCGCTGCATACGTATGTAACAGGCTGCTACATACGTATGTCATGACAGGCTACATACGTATGTTACTTTTATGCGGATGCCTCTCCCGTAATTCAGCCTCTATTTCAGCAGTTTCCCGGCACGTCCGACCATGTTGCCTGCGGTAGCACCCGCCACGCTGCCCGCCATGCTTCCGGCTCGTCCTGCCGTCTGGTTCACGTTGCGACCGTAGCTTCCCATGCCTCCGGCTTGGATAATCCAGCCTGCCACCGTCGGGATGGTGAAGTAGCCGATGATGCCGATTATCATGAAGACGATGTACACCCCGTCGCTCGAATCCAGCGAGAAGTTCGGGTCAGCCTGCATCCGTTCGATGTCGCTTTGCAGCATCAACACCTGAATCTTGGCGAGTATGGTGCTGAATATGTCCGACACGGGCAGCCACAGATAGACCTGAATGTAGCGGCATATCCACTGCGTGAGCGTGCTTTGGAAGCCGTCCCACACCGATATGGCGAAGGCTATCGGACCGAGTATCGCCAGCACCACAAGGAAGAACGTGCGGATGGTGTCTATCACGAGGGCGGCGGCTTGGAACATCAGTTCCAGTATCTCGCGGAAGAAATCGCGGATGCCCTTCTTCATCTTGTACATCCCCCGGTCGATATACATCCCCGCCATCGTCACCATGTCGGAGGGCGACCAGCCCAATTCCTCCAGTTGCTTGTCAAACTCCTCGTTGGACACGAGGTAGGCGGTTTCGGGATTGCGCACCATCGCCTCGTATTCCAGCCTGTCCTTCTGCTCCCGGTACTTGTTCATGTCCAAAGTCTGCGTTTCGAGCAGTTTCGCCGTACCCTGCACGACGGGCGAGAGGACGCTGTTTATCGTGCCAAGCACCACCGTAGGGAAGAACATGATGCACAGACCGACGGCAAAGGGGCGGAGCATCGGGAAGACGTCTATCGGTTCGGCTCTCGCCAACGACTGCCATACCCGGTAAGCGACATAGAAGAGCGCGCCCAGCCCGGCGATGCCTTTCGCCACGCCCGCCATGTCGGCGCACAGCGGCATCATCTGCTCGTAGAGCGAGCGGAGAATCTGGTGAAGGTTGTCGAACTCCATAGGCTACCAGTATCTTTCGTTCATACTGCCGTACAGCCCCATGATGCGGTCGAGGTCGTTTTTCTTCTTCGCACGCAGGTAGCTCACGCTGATGTTCTTGTTGGTGTAGTAGCTCACGAGGTTGCGGTAACGCTTCATCTTGGAGTGGCAGCGTTCCACCACGTCCATGCGCTCCTTGTCCGTCATGGAGAGCGTGGTGATGTTCACCACGTTCTTCAGCTCCGTCAGCACGTCGTTTGATTCCTCCAGCAGCTTCGTGTAGCCGAAGGCGATGGCTCCGAGTTCCTCCACCGTGAAGTTGTCGTCGCGCAGCATCTTCTGGAAGCTGGTCACGTAGATGTCCGTGATGTCGCCCACCATCAGGATGGTCTGCTGCACCTTGCGTGCGTCCTTGACCAGATTGTTCACCGATTTGAGGGCGTCGTAATACTTCTTGCCCTGCTCGTAGATTTTCACCGTTTCCTGAAAGTTGTTCACCATGTTCGTGGCGGTCTTCGAGGTATGGATGATGTTCTTCGAGGCGTTGATGATGCCCTGCGCCAGATTGCCCGGATCGCTCACGACCCATTGGGCGGAAGCCCTGCCCGCGAAAAGCAGGCACAGGCAGATGACGAATGTTATTCTTGTTCTCATGTTTCTTTGGATTTTAGCGGTTCTTATTTTTCTGCCGGAGTTTCCGGCTGCGGCTTCACACGCACGTAGTCCCCGTTGGGTGAGAAGGTCAGCACGTCGGTAGCCTCGTTATACGCCACGTCGATGCGGAATCCCGTGTTCATGAACAGGTTGCCGTTCTCCTCCTGCAAGAGGTAGGTTTCCGGCTTCAGCCTGCGGCGGATGCCGCTCCGCTTGAAAACCGTCACCTTGTAGGCTTCTCCCTCCTTGTAGATAAGCACGTCGGGTTTGCCCTCCACGCTTTCCCAGTTTCCGCACAGCAGGTCGCGGCGGTTCTCCGCCACGTCGCAGGATTGCAGCACCATGACCGCCAGCCCGATTAAACACTTGCTGACTTGCAGCATCTTCATTCTTGATATGCTCATACGCTTTTCTTTTTTTGTTGATAAATCTGTTTTACTGATTATTGATTACTTATTGCTTGTTTCTCCGCCTTTCGGCAAGTTGCCGGATGGCGGCTTCGATGTCACCGCCCAATTGCTCTGCCAGACGGTACACCTCCACCTTTTCCGTTTCCTCGGTGGTGTACGCCAGATACTCTTCAGCACTGACCTCGGTGGCATAGACCGCCGACTGCGTGCCGCCCAAGCCTATCCACACCTCCTTGTAGAGCCGTGAGGGGTTGTTCGCCATGTTGATGGAGAGTATCTGCGACTTCTCCTTCTCCGTCAGTCCGAGCAACGCCTGAATCTGGTCGAACTTGTTCATGTACTTGCGCTGGTCGAGCAGGATTTTACAGTCCGAGTTGTTGATGATGCTCTCCTTGACGACGGGCGAGGAAATGATGTCGTCCACCTCCTGCGTCACCACGATTGCCTCACCGAAATACTTACGCACCGTCTTGTACATATAGCGCAGGTAGTCAGCCATATTTGCCGAAGAAAGAGCCTTCCAAGCCTCCTCCACGATAAGCTGCTTCCGCACCCCTTTCAGACGCCGCATCTTGTTGATGAAGGCTTCCATGATGATGATGGTCACTACCGGGAACAGTTCGCGGTTGTCCTTGATGGAGTCAATCTCGAAGACGATGAACCGTTTGCCCAGCAGGTCGATGTTCTCCGCCGAGTTGAGCAGGAAGTCATAGCGTCCGCCCCGGTAATACTGCCGCATGGTGGTGAGCATGTTGTCGATGTTGAAGTCCTCCTTCTCCACCTTGATGTCACGCTCCGCCAGTTCCCGGCGGTAGTCGTCGCGCATGTACTCGTAGAAGGTGTTGAACGAGGGGACGATGCTCCGGTCTGCCCTGATGCGCTCGATGTAGGCACTCACGGCACTGCCCAATTCCCCGCTTTCGGTTTTCGTCACCTTGTCGTCCTCCGACTTCCAGAGCGTCAGCAGCAGCGTCTTGATGCTGTCCTTCTTCTCCACGTCGAACACGTAGTCGTCGGTGTAGAACGGGTTGAAGCTGATGGGCTTCTCCTCCGTGTAGGTGAAATACACGCCGTCCGTGCCGCCCGTCTTGCGCCGTATCATCTCGCACAATCCCTGATAGGAGTTTCCCGTGTCCACCAATACCACATGCGCGCCCTGCTCGTAATATTGTCGCACGAGGTGGTTCATGAAGAACGACTTGCCACTGCCCGAAGGACCTAATACGAACTTGTTACGGTTGGTGGTGATGCCCCGCTTCATCGGCAGGTCACTGATGTCGAGGTGCAGCGGTTTTCCCGTGAGCCTGTCCACCATCTTGATGCCGAAGGGCGAGAGCGAACTGCGGTAGTTGGTTTCCTCCGTGAAGAGGCACACCGCCTGTTCGATGAAGGTATGGAAACTCTCTTCCGCCGGAAAGTCCGCCGCGTTGCCGGGCATAGCCGCCCAATAGAGTGTCGGGCAGTCGATGGTGTTGTGGCGAGGCACGCACTCCATGCTTGCCAGCTGGCTGCCCACGTCGTTCTTTATGTGTTTCAGCTCTTCCGCGTCGTCGCTCCACGCCATGACGTTGAAGTGCGCCCGCACCGAGGTCAGCCCGTAGGAGTGCGCCTCGTTCAGGTAGCGGTCTATCCACTCGCGGTTGATGCTGTTGCTCCTCGAATAGCGCGAGAGCGACTGCATATTCCTTGCGGACTTCTCGAATTTTTGGAGGTTCTCCTCGCTGTTGTCGATAATCACGTACTGGTTGTAGATGTGGTTGCAGGAGAGCAGCAGCCCCACCGGGGATGCGAAGGAGAGGCGGCAGTCCGAGCGGTCGGTGGAGAGTTTCTCATACCGGGTGTCGGTAGCCACCGTGCCGGGCAGATCCTCCGCGTCGGACAGGGTGTGCAGGCACAGGCGGTTGTCGCCGATGCGCATTTCCCGTGCCGAGAGGTCGATGTCCTGCAACGTGGCGTCGCCTTCGGGCATGAGCGAGAAGTAACGCTCTATCAGTCCGGCTTTGCCGTCCGTCCCCACAATCTCGTCGGTGGAGAGGCGGCGCAGCCTGACAAAGCCGCTGTCGTTGATGATACGCTCGAACTGTTCCGCAGCCTCCATGAACTTCGCGGCGGTTTCCTTGTCCAGCTCCTTCGGGATGATATGCCCACGGCACAGCGTGCTGAAATTGCTCTGCATCCGGTTACGCTCCTTCGTCGTCTTGGTCAGGTAGAGGTAGCACGTGTGCTTCAGGTACGGACGCTCGTTGAAGTGACGCTCGAAAGAGCGGCTTAAAAAGCTCATGTCGTCCTTGTGAAGTTCCGGCGTGTACTTCTCCTTGATGAACCAGTCCTGCTTGTGGACGACGGAGAAGTCCGGCAGCACCTTGATTGCCTTGCACCAGCAGCCGTGTATCGCCTCGTACTCCGCGCCCGTCACGGTGTAAAGCTCCGGCAGCTCCACCTCGAAAGCCACCGTGATGTCGGCGTCTTTGGAGATGATGCAGCCTTGTTCCACCGCCAATAGCGGGAACTTGTTTTCCAGTGTTGTCATTTTGGATGTATTCCTCATGTCGTTTCTTCCTTTCGTTTCCGTTTGAATAATCGGGTGATCCGCCGCCGGTTGATAAGGTATCGGGGATGGCTCCTTGTTGCCCCTAATTTCATAAGCCCGTGTTCGCCGTACCGGGCGTTCAGCGCGAAGGTCTGCCATACGAGGACGGAGGACGATGCCACGCCGAAGCCGATACATACCCACTGGTCGATGCCGACCATGTAGAGGATGACGAACAGGACGAAGAGAGCCAGCAGACCTCCGCAGAAGATGAAGAGGTACTGAGCCTTCAAGCCCTTGAATTCTACCGGACGGCCGATACCCTTGTTTATCGGGTATTCAGCCATACATCGTTTATTAAAGGAAGAATGAGCGCAGGATGGTGGCGGCGACAATCAGGAAGATGCACGCCCCGAACCACGAGGCGGCAGTCTTGGAGGTGTCGGGGTCGCCGGACGAGAATTTCCCATATACTTTCACGCCCCCGATAAGCCCGACTACCGCGCCGATGGCGTAGATGAGTTTCGTGCCGGGGTCGAAGTACGAACTCACCATAGAGGTGGCTTCGTTGATGCCCGCGATGCCGTTTCCCTGTGCGAAGGCGGAGGCGGTTGCGGCAATCATAAGTGCCGCAGAGAGGATAAACTTTTGTCTGATGTTCTTGTTCATAAACTGTTCTTGTTTTTGCCGTCAAAAGAGTGGATGGTCCTTTGTCGGGCAGTTGATACTCGGTTACTTTACTTTGGTTTAGTGGATTGCCCGTTTGTTTCTACGGACTTGGGTGTGTCCGTTGCGGACCGGCTGTACCTTGTACTGCCGTGCGCGTGGGTGATGCCGTCTTACGTTTTCATTTTCATTCTTTTTTACTCGTTATACATAGTTGCGGATGTCGAAGTCCTCAATATTGTCCGGGACTACAAAATCCTTTTTCGGTTTCTTCAGCCGGATTTCGATAAGCCCCTTGATGCGGATGCTCATTTCAGACGAGCCGGTCATCAGCTTCTCGTACAGCTCCGTCCCTTCCATGTCGGTGAAGACTTTTGCCGCCCGCTCCCGTTCCGTCGTTGTCGCTTCCGGGTTCTTGGCGGTTCTGACCGCATCGTCTATCTCGTCGAAGCTGCTTCCGGATGCCCTCGGTGCGTCGGACGTTTCTTCCTCCGGCTCGTCCTCCCCGAACTCCAGTTCCGAAGGCGTGAGGCTCGTGAAGGTTTCGTCGAGTTTATCCTCCGGGACTTGGGCGGGACGGGATACGGTTTCCGTGTTTCCGTCGTCAAAAGTAGCCTCTTCCTCCGTCAGCTCAATGCCTTTTTCCGAAGTGGCGGCTTCTTGCGTCGGTATGGCAGCGGTTGTCCGGGTCGATGCCATCCTGAAACGGCTCTTGCCGATGATGTCCGCTGGGGTCTCTGCGGGCGGTGTTACCCTTGCCGTTTCGGGCTTTGCAGCCGTGCCGCCCAACGACCGCCACAGTCCGGCTATGCTTCTTAGGAAGCGGACAAGTCTGGTTTCCATGATCCTGTCATAAAGGAGCAGGAACAGGAACCACAGGTTGCAGCCGACCGATACGGTCAGCAGAATCATAGTCATGTTCATAGCTCTACTTTGGGGACTGAATCCAACATACGGTTGATTTCGGCACGGTGTGTCTGGAAATGTTCGTTAAGCACATTGTCCAGATAGTCGGCGATGGTCAGGTTTCCCTTACCTAATAAATAGGTGATTTCGGTTATCACGCTGTGGTTTGCCAAACTGATGTACACTTGCTTTCCCTCTCTCGCCTTGATTCCTGATTTTTTCAGGAAGGCGCGATAATCATTCTTCTTTCCTTTCATGTCTGTTACTTTTTGAGGATTAAAATACTGCGTCGTAATTCCGGGCGTAAAGGCTTTTTATCGCCTCCTCGCACTGGTTGAAGTGGTGCGTAAGCACATGGTCGATGTAGGCGGACAGCGACAGCCGGTCATGCCCGATCACACGGGTGATACGCATGATGCGGTCGTGATACTCCGGGCGCACATACGCCATCTTTCCCTCGCGTGCCTTCACTTCGGCTTCACGGATGAACAGCCGTTCATAGTCCTTCTCACCGCATTTGCCGCCTAACGGCACGGGAGAGAGGATTTCCACACTCGCCTGCACTTGGGCAAGCATACCGCCGCCGTCATGCTGCGGACTTCTGTTTTTCTGGTTCTTTTCCATATTCAAATCAAGTCTTCACGTTGTTTCTTGTACAGTTCGTTTATTTTCTCCTTGTGCTGTTCCAGATGTTGGCGCAGCACGGTGTCCACGTAGCCGCCTACCGAGATTTCACGTCCGGCGATGTCGTTCACGATTTTGAGAATCTTGCTGTGGACATCGCGGCTGATATAGACGCACTGGCGCGTCTTTATCTCGTTGCGGCGGAGGAACAGCCCGGAATAGTCGTCCTCCTGCCGTTTGCGGCGGACGGTGTCCCTCTGCGGTTTTTCTTTTGCCGTGGATTGCACGGGCGGCGGTTCCGTTTCCGGGACGCTTTCTTCTTCGGGAGCAGGCGCGGGCGGCTCCTGCGCGTGGTACAGGATCCCGTCCTGCCTGCGTCTGCCGATGGAGGCTATCAACAGTTCCTCGTCGATGCCTTCGGTGTTCACTTTCCTGCTGCCCATGATTATTGAGGTCTGATGATACGGCTTATCTCTTCCGAGAACTCACGGATGCCGCTCCCTTTCAGCAGGGACGCATCCATCGGGAAGATGGTCGAGCGGAACACGCTCTTGCGCTCTTCCGAAAGGTCGCGCCGGAACTTCTTGCTGTCGGGCAGGCGGGTGGACAGCACCGGCAGCCCCATCTCGGCGATCACATCCTCATACAGGTCGTAAAGCCCGTTCTTCTCCCTGCCGTCCACCATCGTCCAGAACAGGTACAGCCCTTTTGTTTTCGCCTGTCCCGTCGTCATGAGGTTGTCACGGAACATCACGGCGAATTGCAGGGTGCTTTCCACGACAAAACGGTCGGCACTCATGGGCGCGAAGATGTAGTCCATCTGCGAGAGGGTCTTGACCACGCCGTTGCTTTTCAGGGTTCCCGGCATGTCGAAGAACACGACGTCGGGTTTCACCTCTTCTGCGGCAAGCATCCTTTCGGCATCATCGAGGGCGTTAAGGGCGTCGCTTGCGATGACCGGGTAGGCGTTCTTCCTTATCTTGCGGAAGTGGTCACACGCGAGTGCCTTGAAATAGAGGCTTCCGCCGATAAGTCCCGTTTCACGTTCACGCAACCCGTGTATGCTGTGTTGCGGGGCGTCGCAGTCCATGACGGCGACATTGTGTCCTTTCACGTTGTGGAGGTAGTTGGCGGAAAGTGCCGTGACGGTGGATTTGCCGATGCCCCCTTTCTGTGTTGCGAATGCAACGAATGTTTCATTACTCATGGTTCTGTTGGTTTTAATGGTTGATGAATTGTTTTCCTGCTCCGATACGGAATCGGTGACATGTATATCCGCGTCAGCGAATCTCCGCCTGTCCGGTTCGTCACGTATCCGCTTCAACGGTGAGGCAGGGATTCGGATAACTGGTGAATGACGACATTGCGTCATGAAGTCATTGAATCCGTGAATCACCGCGTCATTGGAAAGCCGGGTATCCGAAGGTTCGGGTATCCGGTCAGGCAAATAGCCGCCAAAGCGGTTTGCCGGGTATTTGAAAGCCTCATTTTTCATATCTTCAAATCGTTCGTTTCTTGAATCATGCTGCAAATAAACAAGGATATTTTTGAATCCGTACCACTTCCCCGGCAAGTGGCGGCATGTTGCGCCGGTTGGCACTGACTGTCCGGGTCAAGCCTCTGTCCGATACCGCTTTAAGGGCGTAACTTTGCACCCGAACGGCAGGGTTCGCCGCAGGTGGCGCAGCCCGGAGTTTGAAAGGCATTCCCCCAATCCGTCCCCGACGGATTTTTATGTTCGCCGGAACATAGCAAGATGTCTTTTCAGCCGCTCAAAATATTTTGAGCAGCCACGAAAAGCACTTGCCCTTGCAGGGGGCGGGCTTTCCCTCCGAAGTCGGGAAGCCTTTCAGAACTGCGGTGCTGTAATCCGAAGCGGCGGCTTATGCCGTCAATCCGCTAAATCCAAAGTAATATGAAAGAGAAAAGGAAAAGCAAATCAGGGAGAAATCCCAAACTTGATCCGGCGGTGTACCGGTACACCGTCCGTTTCAACGAGGAGGAACACAACCGTTTCCTCGCCATGTTCGGAAAATCGGGTGTCTATGCACGGTCTGTTTTCCTCAAAGCGCACTTCTTCGGGCAACCGTTCAAGGTGCTGAAGGTGGACAAGACGTTGGTGGACTATTACACCAAACTGTCGGATTTTCATGCACAATTCCGTGCCGTGGGTACGAATTACAACCAAGTCGTGAAGGAACTGAGGCTGCATTTTTCAGAGAAAAAGGCGATGGCGTTGCTCTACAAATTAGAGCAACACACCGTCGAACTCGTGAAACTGAGCCGCCGGATTGTGGAACTTTCAAGGGAAATGGAGGCAAAATGGTCGCAAAAATCAGTGTAGGAAGTTCGTTGTACGGCGCGATTGCCTACAACGGGGAGAAGATTAACGAGGCGCAGGGGCGGCTTCTCACCACCAACCGCATCTACAATGACGGTTCGGGAACGGTGGACATAGGCAAGGCGATGGAGGGTTTTCTCACCTTCCTGCCACCGCAGATGAAGATCGAGAAGCCGGTGGTGCATATCTCTCTCAACCCGCACCCGGAGGATGTGCTGACCGATATTGAGTTGCAGAATATCGCCCGCGAGTATCTGGAAAAACTCGGTTTCGGAAACCAGCCTTATCTTGTATTCAAGCACGAGGACATCGACCGCCACCACCTGCACATCGTGACGGTCAACGTGGACGAGAACGGGAAAAGGCTCAACCGGGATTTTCTCTACCGCCGCAGCGACCGTATCCGCAGGGAACTGGAACAGAAGTACGGATTGCATCCGGCAGAACGTAAAAATCAGAGATTGGATAATCCGTTGCGCAAGGTGGCCGCATCGGCAGGTGATGTGAAGAAGCAGGTAGGCAACACCGTGAAGGCTCTGAATGGGCAGTACCGTTTCCAGACGATGGGCGAATACCGTGCGCTCCTTTCCTTATATAATATGACGGTGGAGGAAGCGAGGGGCAACGTGCGCGGACGGGAGTATCACGGGCTGGTCTATTCCGTCACGGACGACAAGGGTAACAAGGTGGGCAACCCGTTCAAATCCTCGCTTTTCGGGAAGTCCGCAGGCTATGAAGCCGTACAGAAGAAGTTTGTCCGTTCCAAATCGGAAATCAAGGATAGGAAACTGGCAGACATGACGAAACGCACCGTCCTTTCCGTGCTGCAAGGCACTTATGACAAGGACAAATTTGTATCCCAACTCAAAGAGAAGGGCATCGACACCGTACTGCGCTACACAGAGGAAGGGCGCATCTATGGGGCTACCTTCATCGACCACCGCACGGGATGCGTGCTGAACGGTTCGCGCATGGGTAAGGAGCTTTCGGCGAATGCCTTGCAGGAACACTTCACCCTGCCATACGCCGGACAACCGCCGATACCGCTATCCATCCCTGTGGATGCTGCGGACAAGGCACACGGGCAGACCGCCTACGACAGTGAAGATATATCGGGCGGTATGGGCTTGCTCACTCCCGAAGGTCCGGCGGTAGATGCCGAGGAAGAGGCTTTCATCCGGGCGATGAAGCGCAAAAAGAAGAAAAAACGCAAGGGCTTGGGTATGTAATCAGAGTATCAACAATTAAAAAATCAATGTATGTCACAACAAGAAGACGATTTGAGGGCATTGGCGAAAATCATGGATTTTCTGCGTGCCGTGAGTATCATTTTAGTGGTCATGAACGTGTACTGGTTCTGCTACGAAGCCATCCGGCTGTGGGGCGTGAACATCGGCGTGGTGGACAAAATCCTTCTGAACTTCGACCGCACGGCGGGGCTGTTCCATTCCATTCTCTACACGAAGCTGTTTTCCGTCCTTTTGCTTGCCTTGTCCTGTCTGGGTACGAAGGGTGTCAAGGGTGAGAAAATCACTTGGGGGAGAATCTGGACAGCATTTGCCGTCGGGTTCGTGCTGTTTTTCCTGAACTGGTGGTTGCTGCCCCTGCCGCTGCCGCTTGAAGCGGTGACGGGACTGTATGTCCTTACCATTGGAACGGGCTATGTCTGCCTGTTGATGGGTGGTCTGTGGATGAGCCGCCTGTTGAAACACAATTTGATGGAGGATGTTTTCAACAACGAGAACGAGAGTTTCATGCAGGAAACGAGGCTTATCGAAAGCGAGTATTCGGTCAATCTGCCGACACGTTTCTATTACAGGAAACGCTGGAACAACGGTTGGATCAATGTAGTTAATCCCTTCCGTGCGTCCATCGTGTTGGGTACGCCGGGCAGCGGCAAGTCCTATGCCGTGGTAAACAATTTTATCAAGCAACAGATTGAAAAGGGCTTTAGTCAATACATCTACGATTTCAAGTATCCCGACCTATCTACTATTGCCTACAACCATTTGCTGAACCACCCGGACGGCTACAAGGTAAAGCCGAAGTTCTATGTGATCAACTTCGACGACCCGCGACGCTCTCATCGGTGCAATCCCATTCACCCGGATTTTATGGAAGATATTACGGATGCCTATGAGAGTGCCTACACAATAATGCTCAACCTCAATAAAACGTGGGTGCAAAAGCAGGGCGACTTCTTCGTGGAGTCACCTATCATTCTGTTTGCCAGTATTATCTGGTATCTCAAAATCTATCAGAACGGGAAGTTTTGCACGTTTCCCCATGCTATCGAGTTTCTGAACCGCCGTTACGAGGATATATTTCCGATACTGACCTCTTATCCGGAGCTGGAGAACTACCTTTCGCCGTTCATGGATGCGTGGCTTGGAGGGGCTGCGGAGCAGCTCATGGGTCAGATAGCGTCGGCAAAAATCCCGCTTTCGAGGATGATTTCACCGCAGCTCTACTGGGTGATGTCAGACAGCGAGTTTACGCTGGACATCAACAATCCCGAAGAGCCGAAAATCCTCTGCGTGGGTAACAATCCCGACCGTCAGAATATCTACGGTGCGGCACTCGGTCTGTATAATTCCCGTATCGTGAAGCTCATCAACAAGAAGGGGATGCTGAAGTCATCGGTCATCATCGACGAGTTGCCCACAATATACTTCAAAGGGTTGGACAATCTTATAGCTACCGCCCGAAGCAACAAGGTTGCCGTGTGTCTGGGCTTTCAGGATTTCAGCCAGTTAGTGCGTGACTACGGGGACAAAGAGGCGAAAGTGGTGATGAACACTGTCGGCAATATTTTCTCCGGTCAGGTGGTGGGGGAAACAGCCAAGACGCTCTCCGAGCGGTTCGGTAAGGTGTTGCAGAAACGGCAGTCCATCTCCATCAACCGGCAGGATGTTTCCACCTCCATCAACACGCAGATGGACGCGCTCATTCCACCGAGTAAGATTTCCGGGCTTACGCAGGGAATGTTTGTCGGTTCTGTATCCGACAACTTCAACGAGCGTATCGAGCAGAAGATTTTTCATTGCGAGATTGTGGTGGATGCCGAAAAGGTGAAACGGGAAGAAAGTGCCTACAAGAAAATTCCCGTCATTACAAACTTCACGGACGAGGACGGCAACGACCGCATGAAGGAAACGGTGCAGGCGAACTACCGGCGCATCAAGGAAGAGGTGAAGCAGATTGTGCAGGAGGAACTGGAGCGTATCAAAAACGATCCGGTGCTGTGTAAACTGCTACCAGATAATGAGACTGTCTAACAAGTCCCCAAAATTGAAAATTATCCCTATCGAAGTTTGAAGTGACCCCCAAAAGTTGGATACAATTTTTTTGGGGGGCACTTCAGTTCTGACGGGTAAAATCGTAAAATTCGGACTTGTTAGACAAATACTTACGCGGTTTCAACCTCAGGTACTGAATCTATCGAATTGACAAATTTAACCAATTGCGGATCTGAATCTTTTTGTATGAGGTTTCGGAGACTCTTTTTCAATTCATAAGCATCATCCCCTGCTGTATTTATTAAATCCATATAAAAATCTTTGTTTTGCAGAATCAATGAACGGCATGCCCCATCGGAAATTACAGGTTTCACTATTTTATCAATAACGTCTCCAGCTTGACTTTTCAAATTACCATGCGATCTAAGCCATGTTTCGAAAAATTGAAACTTTATTGCATTGATAGTCTTTTTACCGATGCAGAAATCATTTCTTATATCGGTAACTGTCGATTTAATTTTTCGTTTATCCAATCTTTCAACTATATTCTTGAAACAATTAGGGAAAGGATTCAAACTTTGAGTTCCAGAAGCAATATCCATCAGAATCTTTTTGCCAAATTCAGTCAAGTTATCTGGCAAGGATTTGATTTTAGCCAGTAAATGTTTTATTACGACAAACCAATAATATGATGTATGTGCTGTTCTTTGGGCGTATAATGTATCAACACTTATTTCAGACAACGCTTCGAACGCTATTTTATTGATATGATCGGTCAGGACATTGCTTATTTTAGTGGTCAAATCGTAAAAAGATGCGTCAGGAATTACATCTTTAATATTGTTCTTAGTGATATACTTATCCAAATCGGTATTCCACTCTGCTAAATGCTCGATAAATACCTCATCCGTTACACCTATTCTGTTCTTAATATCTTCAAATTGGGGCAATATGTCTGAGAGCAATAATTTATAGCCAAGTTTATGATTTACCATGTATTGTAGTGTTTCATTTAATAGCGGTATATTCCATCCCACACTATTTACTAATAAGTCTCCATGATCCACATAATAGTCCATGAGTTCTGCAACATATTTTATATCTCCACCCTCTATTAAGGAAACGGAATGACCATGTGCCAATTGCATGGCGACTAAATCGTAATATCCAGACTCTTTAATGTTTCGGCCATCAGTTTCTAATTCAGAATGCAACTGATTTATGTAGGTTGAATCTAACGTTACAGGTAAAGGTCTTTCTTCGTCAGATGCCAATAAACGATAGGTTGTAAATATAGCCCCTATATTATCTTTATTTACATTCTGTTCATCAATGCAATTCGTGATCGCTTGCAAAAGCGTTGGAAACGTATAGGTAGAATTATCTTTTAACGTTTTTACAATATCTGCATGGTCGAAATTATCGGGTAGTAAGTTTGCCAAATAATTATCGAGCGCCTCCGAATTTGTTGCTACTTGATAATATTTATATGCTTTAGTTGTCGCGTTATCCCGATAGGCAGCATCTGTTGCATTTGCAGCTTGAATATAATCGATAAATGTATTTGGCTTGACTGTTTTTGCTTCAATCAATGACGTAAAATCGCACGCCAACTTATTTTGCGCAATAAACCTGTCTATTGCATCTAACGTTTTGAAATAGTCGCCGCCATTGAAGTCATTGAACCGAACTATCTTCTTATATAATTGAGCAATCACATGGTTTTGGCTTTCCGTGTCTAAATGCAACAGCAGTTCTTGGTATTCGACAGGGAACACCTGCTTCTCTATGGATTCTTTTAATTTCAATTGTGCTATTCTTTGCCATACACGCAGAATAACATCGCTCTTTCGAGTTAATTTATGCAAACAATGTATAATCTTATCGATAAGCGCATTGTCCATACATTGTATAACTTCTTCTAATACAGTGTCAAATTGTTTATTAGTCTCTGCATATTGATTTATGTCGTGGTCTTCTTCTCCGTTGATGCAGCCTTCAATATATTTTTTCAATGGAATTTGTCGAGCATCTTCAACATCGACACCATATACCAAAGCTGCAATTTCGCGTTGTGTTTGCAGATCATTGTTAATTATTGTTTGAATGCCATTCAGATAGTCGCCGGACAATATTTGTTCTACTGGATTTGCCAGAATATCCGTCTTCTTCAAACAGAACAATGCTATGTTTATCATCAAAATTTCGTTACACCACTCTTGTTTAAGAGCGACCATCTCATTGATATATGATATAATTTCCCTAACATTGGCATTAGGATTTACCAATCTGAATATCCGATTTATAGTTTCTTTCGCTTCATTTTCTGTTTCTCCAAATGCTTCAACAAACAGTTTGTTGAATATACTTCGATAGTCGGTAATAACAGGAGGAGCAACACGATAAACAATAGGGAAAGTTTTATTGATAAAATACTTGGTCAGTTGTTTCGTTTGTTCGTCGGTCTCATCTCCGAATGCACAAGCTAAATGTGTTTCATCGAAAGGAATAACAGCCCAAACATTTTCAAAACCGCTATCGGCGAAGAACGTATGGATAGAAGACCATAATTCTTTTACTTTTTCAGCGGGGAGACGATCCATGTTGTCAAAAACAAGGACTAATTTACGTTGTCCTTTTTCCTTGATAAAATCAGAAATGTCTTGCATCCATGTTTTGAACTCGTAAACCGTTGGTTCGTCTTCGCTCAAAGTCTCATAGCAAACGTCCTTTTCGACTTTATCTTGATAAATAGCTAACATATAACTCCATCCATATTTATGATCTTTGCTATATGCCCATTTCCAAACGCACAATGCAATAAGAACTGGCAGTGCAGCTATGATAATAGACAATAAAGAAAACCACCATGTTGTGGGTGTAGGTTTTACTGCATACGCAATAAATGTAAATATCGGAGTTAAAACTGCAACCAAAAATGCCGCAACCATACCATTACTGATAAGGGGATATTTTTCGGTTACGGTCTCCGTTTTACGGGCTAATAAATATTTCAGCTTTTCAGACCATGATACGGTTTTCGTACCTCCACCTTTGACTTTTATTGTTGCATTTCCAGATAGGATACC
Organism: Prevotella marseillensis; assembly: GCF_900625065.1. Taxonomy (NCBI): domain Bacteria; kingdom Pseudomonadati; phylum Bacteroidota; class Bacteroidia; order Bacteroidales; family Prevotellaceae; genus Prevotella; species Prevotella marseillensis. The sequence goes on from NZ_UYXY01000001.1 coordinate 125,050, forward strand.
ATCATCAATAAGTTTGCTTGTAAGCAATTCCAATATAGAGCGGCGTTGCAAGTCCTCTTGATGTCCCCATGCGTCATACTCAAAAAAGTAATAGTCGTCTGATAATTCACGTTCCAACATTTTAACCACGTTGGATTTTCCAGATCCCCAAATACCTTCGATGCCGATAATTCGAGGTAAAGTACATTCCTCATCCAATGAATCATTCTGACAAAAATGGCGAGCAATAGTTTTTGCCAACCTTTCTTGCGAACCTCCATCGAATTTGTCAATACCACACGGTTTATTTTGGATAAACCGCGGATATTGCTGTTTGGATTGTAGTTTTGTTTCCATATACGTAATTTATTGATTATACGAACTCCAAATAATTCTCCCGATTTACCACATGAAACTCGGCATAGGGATAGGCTTCTTGGAAGGCTTTCGGTGCGGCCGGCATTTTATTTCCCCACTTGAACTCCAAGGCGGTAAGACTGTCGGCACTCTCCTCAATCAGGTCGATTTCCTGTTTGTCGTAGGTGCGCCAGAAATAGAACTCCCTGTGCAGTCCCTCATTGAAGTTCGCTTTGCGCCGCTCTCCGATGATGTAGTTCTCCCACAGCGCACCGACATCCTGCCGAATGGCCAGCGGTGAGAAAGCCCCGATAATGGCATTGCGAATGCCGTTGTCGTAGAAGTACCACTTGCCAGCTTTTGTAACCTCCTTGCGTAGGTTACGCGAATAAGCCCCCAGACGATAGATAACGAAGACCTTTTCCAATAGGTCGAGGTATTTTTCAACGGTCGTCTTGCTCATGCCGAGTTGTTTACCTAACTCTTCGTAAGAAACTTCGCTGCCCAACTGAAAAGCTATCAATCGCAGTAGATCGCGCATCTTGCTCGAATTTTTTAAGCCGTCAATTGCTAAGATATCTTTAAGCAGGTATGCACCGACAATATCACGTAGGTAGTCTGTTTTACGTTCATAGTTCTCCATCATTACTACTTCGGGATAGGAACCGTAAATCAAGCGCGCTTCGAGGTTCTGGCGGGTTTCAAGTGCCGTTTCCGTCTGTGCGATTTCCCGTTGCGAGAATGGTGTAAGGAGAAATTGCGTACTGCGGCCGACCAACGGTTCACCAGTCTTATTCAGCAAATCGAATGACGAAGAACCACTTGCCAAGACACTTATTCCCGGTATTTCATCAACTATCAACTTCAGAATACTACCGATTTGTGGTATGTTCTGTGCCTCATCAATAGCCAGCAAATCAATACCATCCAATAAATGCCGATAATTGGCTATTGAGCGATTCTCCAATAGTGCTAATGTGTCGTAGTCTTCGCCGTTGAGCATCATCGTCCTACCTGAATAGTTGTCCACAATTTTACGCATCATTACCGTTTTACCAACACGGCGAGCACCAAAAATCAGTACTGCTTTATTGGGCGCGATTCGTGCTGTAATCTTCTCTTGAAGTATTCTATTTACTGTTTCCATACCTTATAAAATATAATGCAAAGATAATCATATTTTTTTAATTGGCGAATTTTACAAAAAAAACGGGCCATTAAATGGCGATTTTTACAACCACAATCTTATGGAAGTTGTTTCATTGTTTTTAGTAATGATATATGTTCATACTATGATGACTCAATAATTTACCAGACATACGTTTCTGAAATTTGTCCTTATAGGAATGAAAAACTCACATATATTGTGCTAATTAATATATAATTAAATGAAAATAAAAAGACAGGATACGAGTATTCCTGTCTTCTCATATGTAATGGATATTTTTTTATTTTCTCATCCGCTCCAACTCCTCATCACGCAACATTCTCTCGTTCAGTTTTTCCTGCATCCTGTCAATGAAATAGGTGCGGCTTTCGTTCTTCCGGCGTTTGATATCAGTGTAGAAGCGGTAGCAGTCTTTAGAATCAACCCCGAATATCTTATAGAGAAGTGGGGCGAGCTGTTTGAGCGGCATATTGCCGTTGTTGATGCAGCCCATCACGTCTATGCCGTAGATAAGTTCCACGAGGTCGATGGCATTGCCCGTCCATTGAAGAAGGCTGGCGGTGGTTTCTGTTGCGTTGTTGGCGGATATTAGTGGTGGCACTTGGGGCGTGGCAAGGAATTTCTGCATCTTTCTTACGAAAGACAGAGCCTTGCTGACGTAGGCGGCAATCTCTCTTTTTTCTTCTGACAGATTACGTACGGGATGGTGCTGCAACTCGATTTCGATGTAGGCAAGCGCGATGACGGTAAGGTTCATGTCCATGCCGCCGTTGCACAGTTCGATCACTTGGGTGGCGAAAGCCGTGTATGCCGTTTCCATATTGCAGTCGCCGGCTTCGTTTATCAGGCGGAAAAAGTCGGTTTCCGCCAGCAAGAAATAATTCATGGTTCTGTCAATTTTGAAAATTACACTTTGTTTTCTGCGTGCGCACATGAATATAATTGGCAAAAAACGCGGCAGAAAATAAAAAATCCAACACTCAATTTTACAAAGTGCTGGATTTCAGAGGTATAAAATTCAGTATTTTTTCACAAGGACAAATTATCTCCGACTTAAATTGTTTGTAATCGGAACATTTATTCTATTCCTGAAAATAGAAATGTATGCTTGCCGCACATTTTGGCTATCTTGCTTTTTTATCAAGGATATAGATAATGCGACATACACCGTTGGGATAGCTTTTCAAAGAGGAAAGCGTCCAGTGTTGCTCTGGCAGAGCCGACTTAAAAAAATGTCGTCCGCTTCCGGATATGAAAGGAACGGTGTATAGTATGATTTCATCCACAGCGTGCATCCGCAGCAGTCCGTTTATATAGTCTGCCGTGTCCGGTGTGGCTTCCGCGAGGTAACGGATGTTTGTGCAGTCTTTTCTCCATTCGTGCAGCATTGAAATGGAATAGTCCGGTGTCACACGGTAAAAGGCTTTCTTCCTGATTTCATCAAGACCGCAACGGTCAAGGCACAAATCCTGATGTGCTTTATCATATAACTCTGAAGAAAGACATCCGTCCATCGTCAGTACGGCGAGAATCTGAACTTTACCCATAATCGTTTCCTTTCGTTAGGCAAGGGTAAAAAAGTAGCGTGCAATTCACACTACCTTCAAGCGATGGCTCTGGTAAAGCCTTTACGGAGAGTACGTGAATGCACGCTATGCGTAAGCATAGCATAAGCATCACGCAATCGTCTCCGTAGTTCCAATTTACCAGATTTTCGCTTGAAACGCCTTGCGGTCTTATCCTATATGTTGGCGGCGAAAAGCTCCTGCCAATCGCCGTTTTTCTCAAATGTTATGCAAAGATAGCCAAATTCAGTGAATTACGGGCTATGATTGCTTGAATTTATATTTAAGTCCATACTCTTCAAGTTTGCTGTATAGTGTTGTCCTGCCTATGCCGAGCAGTTCTGCGGCGACACTCCGGTTGCCGTTTGCCTGTTTCAACGCACGCAATATCCGCTCCTTATCCTCCGCGTCATTGCGCAAGGCGAAGCTGACAGTAGAGGTCGGTTTCGTCACGGCAAGTTCCAGATGCTCTTTCATGACAACACCTTCCTGCGCCTGCAATACAGCACCCATAACTTTCTGCCGAAGTTCCCGCACGTTGCCCGGCCATGCGTGTGTCAGCAACGCTTTACGTGCTTCGGAACTGAACCCGCTCACGCTACACTCCAGCTCTCTGTTTGCCATATCACGGAAGAACTCTGCCAGCGGCATAATGTCTTCTTGACAGTCACGCAACGGAGGAACGGTTATCCCGAAGTCGTGCAGGCGGTACAGAAGATCCTGCCGAAAACGCTTTTCATTCACCGATACCTCCAAATCTTCATTGGTAGCAGCGATGATGCGGACATTGAAATTCCGGTCTGCCTTGTCTCCGACCGGGCGATACCGCCTCTCCTGTATGGCACGGAGCAACATCTGTTGGGTTTCCAACGCGAGGTTTCCTACCTCGTCCAGAAACAACGTGCCGCCTTCCGCCTCATGGAAATATCCTTTCTTGGCATTGTCCGCACCTGTAAATGCACCTTTGACGTGTCCGAAGAAAGCCGACGGTGCAAGCTCTTTGGAGAGTGAACCGCAGTCCACCGCCACAAATGGCTTGCCTGCACGTTTGCTCTTGTCATGCAACAGGTGGGCAATATGCTCCTTGCCCGTGCCGTTCTCACCAAATATCATCACGCTCATATCGGTGGCGGCTACCAGCCTTATGCGGTGCATGATTTTCTGAAAGGCGGAACCTTCACGGGCGAATATAGGCATACGGCGTTGTCCTGCCTGACGTTCTTTCAGTATGGAACGGATCAGGGGGACAAGTTTATCCTCCACAAGCTGTTTGGGAATATAGTCTATCGAGCCGAGTTTCATGCTTTCCACGGCGGTATTAACTTCGGCGTAGTCGGTCATAATGATGAAGGGCTGCATCTTTCCCTCCTTTCGCATCCAGCACAAAAGGTCTATGCCACTGCCGTCAGGCAGACGCAGGTCGGCAACCACGATATCATTATCTGTTGCCTGTTGCAGATGTTTCTTCGCGGTTGAGAGGTGGTAAGCCTTCATATTGCGGTAGCCCTCCCGTGACAGCATATTGCAGACATATTCGCAATACACGATGTTGTCTTCCACCACAATTATTTTTGTCTTATTCATCTTCGTATTTTCTCCTTTCCTCTTCTGCCAACCGTATTATTTCCACTCCCTTATCCAGCACGGCAGTCACGGCATGGCTTAACGCTTCACCATCCGGGAGAGCATCGCCACGAAGCAATCCGTAAAGTACATTCAGCGGTTGGTCGGCACGGAGCACCTCCCACGAACTGCGCAGGTGGTGGATCAGGGAATCCAGCTTTTGCAGGTCTTTTTCTTTTGCTGCATCCCGTACCGCCTGCATTTCCTTTTCTGTTTCAGTTATCAACTTTTCCAGCATGACGGCTTCATTGCCATAGGACAATAAGGCGGAAAAGTCCGGTTTCCCGTCCGGTGTCGCTTTTATGGCACACCTGTCGGAAACCTCCATCAGTTCCGATATGGAGAACGGTTTGAACAGGCATCCGGCAAAGCCTTTTGCCAATAGTTCCCCTTTGTTACAACTGCCCGAAGCGGTTGCCACAACCACCGGGATTGTTGGTGAATTGCCCACGTTGGACGAACGCAACAGTTCCAGCAATTCGAAACCGTTTATATCGGGCATATTCAAGTCTGTCAGCAACAGGCTGTATTCTTTCTGGCGTATCATTTCCATCAGTGCCGCAGCATCGGTGCAAGTGTCGCAGTGTATTCCTTCTTGGGAATACATCTCTTTCAGCATCAGAAGTAATACCTCATCATTGTCAATGGCGACAACATCATGGAATTTATTGTTATGATAAACAGGTGTATTGCTTGTATATCCAAGCTGTTCTTCAGCTTCCTGCATAGAAATTTCAACTGTGAAACGACTGCCTTTCCCTTTCTTGCTGTCTAAACGGATTGTTCCGCCAAGCATCGACACAATATTACGCATTATGGCAAGCCCAAGCCCGAAACCCTCCTTTGCGGCGGCATTTGATAGACGTTCAAACGCACCGAACGCTTGTTTCTGTTCCTCTTCTGTCATGCCTGTACCTGTATCTTCAACGACCAGTGTCAGAACTCCATTATCATATTCAGTAATCAAAGAAACACCGCCTTCTTCTGTGAACTTGACAGCGTTTGACAGCAGGTTATTCCCGATTTGTATTATTCGCTCTTTGTCGGTCAATACAATGGCATCGTGTCCAGTCTTCACGGACAAGGACAGCCCTTTGTTCACGGCAACAGGCATGAACTCCGTTTCAAGTGTGTGCGTGATTGCTGAAATCCGGCAGGGTGACAGACGGGGCTGTTCCTTGCCGTTGTCCAGGCGGAAGAAGTCAAGCAAAGTGTTAAGCATATCCCGCATACGGTCGGAGGATTGCAGTATGTTTTGGATATACTGCCCGGACTTATCCTCACACTGTTCTTTCCGTATCAGTCCGGCATAGCCTGTTATTGCTGTCAGCGGTGTGCGCAGTTCATGGGTGATAGTATGTACCGCCTTCTTCCTTGACGTTATCAGTGCCTCGTTCCGTTGTACGGATTGTTCCAGTTGCCTTATCAAATCAGTTGTCTTGTGCTTGTATTGTTTAATGCTTTTTGCATCACGATGTATGATGATGTAGGAAATTAACAACAATAGAAGAACGAATCCCATTAAACCGCCTACTTGCATAAATGACTTTTCACGCATGGCAACTATTTCGTTTTCCCGGCTTTGCAGTTCGGTTTGTACCTTTTCTTCTATTTGGCAAATCAATTCTTGCAGTTGTCTGTTAAGTTCTGCATTACGAGCTGCAAGGCTGTCGGCTTGTTCCGACAATTGGCGATCCTGCACTTTCTGTTCGCTGATTACGTTTCTATTGACCGAATGAAGGATAGTGGTTGATACTGCTGGAGTTACTTCCTTTTTTTTGCCGAATATGCCTAAGAAACCTTTTCGTTTTGGCTTTTTGGACTGTTCCTGCACACTTTTCTGTACAATAACCGGAATTTGATTGGCTATCTTCTTGTTAATAGATTGTTGTTCATCCATTAACCGGACTATCTGGAACATCTGTCGTTCCTTATCCTCTAAAAGACTGCGCACACTATCGATGCGCTCTGCTGGATAGGTGGCCTTGAAACGGCAGAGCATACTGTCCATTGCCATACGCCGTGCATGGTAATGCTCGATATCTTTATCGTTCCATTCCAGTATTGTTTCACCCAATAGAGAAAATTTTATCATTTGAATATTGATATTGTTTATTTCTTTTCGGAGCTCGTCTATTTTTTTATTGCCAAGTTCTAATGCTTCTATCTCCTGCCATTCATAGAGGCTATTATATGCCATACATCCGATAAGAATGGAGATAAGTATATATCCCAACCGTATTGCCTTATAGAAATTTCCTGACCGCTCCATTATTTTAATGACATTGATTTTTGGAACATGAATAAAAGTTTATCTTTTTCGTTCATGCGGATATTATCAGAATAACCGTCTTTTGTTATTTGATACCCACATGGCTTAACCATAAAAATGCCTAAGCCCTTAGTGTACGAACTTACTTCTGAGGCATAGTCTTTACTTGTATTTAATGGAACTTTCCCTTTAATATGACACCACTCATTATTACAACTGATGTCTTCAATCTCAGACATCAGTTTTTGCAAATCTGTAATAGCTTTGGAACTCGCTACTTGGGGTATCTGCAACTCAAAACAGAGCATCGGTTCGAGAATGTCCACACCTGACTGTTGCAAAGCCAGCCTGAAGACATAAGGGGTCAGCTGTCTGAAATCAGCAGGTGTACTTACCGGGCTATAATACTCGGCTTGAGTAAAAGTTACTTTCAGATCTGTCACTTCCCATCCATGTAAACCAGATTGGCAAGACATACGAATCCCTTCAAAAACGGCATTTTGAAAAGAATGGTTCAGATAACCATAGGAGATGTCACTTTCGATTTGCAACCCTGCCCCTAACGGTAAGGGTTCAAGAGTCAGCCCTATTGTGGCCCAGTAAGGGTTGGGTGGTACTTCGATCTGAATAATCTTATTGACCTTTTTTATAGGTCGTTCTTTGTAGATAGTCTTGATCTCATCAAAATGGACCTTTACGGAAAATCGTTCTTCCAGCAATGTCTGTATGATTTCCTTTTGGGTCAAACCATATAACGAGATTTCCAATTCATCACTATATGAGTTTATGGAAAAGGACAAAGACGGGTCTTCAATCCACAATGTATTCAGAGCGGATATCACCTTGCTTCTCTCTTCGGGCTTATTTGGCCGGACGGAGGATTTGAGAGCGGGATGCTGATGAGATAATCCTTGAATCAAACAAGGTTTAGCACCTAAATAATCTCCGATTCGAAAATCTTCTATATCTTCTACAATCGCGATATCATTGGCACCCACTTCATCAACATTTATCTCTCTGCCCTGATAAATAGTCTTTAGATTTTTAATCTTGATGAATTTTTCCGAATCGTTGATTCTTACAACGTCTCGAAGTCTCAGACTTCCGTCAATTATTTTATAGTCAAAAGTAAGTGAAATGCGAAAAATCATTCAAAAAATAGTATCTTTGCACTATGGAAATTCAGTTGTCGACATCAGAAATGGAAGTTTTGCGTAAACTTCAACGGAATTTAGCCGGAAGTTCCGACTATGCCCGTGTGACTTGCATTCTGATGTTGGGCATGGGTAATACGCCCTCTTTCGTGTCCTCATGTCTTGGAATAGACGTTTCCACTGTATACCGTTATCGTTCCGCTTATTTACATGGTGGTGCTGATGAACTTCTGGAAAACCGTTACAAGGGTTATTGGGGGCTTCTTGACAGCCGTCAGCTGGCAGCCTTGTGCAAGGAACTACGCGAGCACATATATACGGATGCCAAAGGTGTGGCGGCCTGGATAAAGTCCGCATTCGGCGTTGAATACACTCCCCAGGGGGTTGCAGACTTGCTGAACCGCATCGGATTTACCTATAAGAAGACATCGGAAGTCCCTTGTGAGGCTGATGCCTCAAGGCAGGCGGCCTTTGCCGGGAAACTTTCAGAAATTCTTTCCGGTATGCCGGAAGATGCGGTGGTTTATTATGCGGACGGTGTCCATCCGACCCACAACAGCCGTTCCACTTATGCGTGGATAGAGAAAGGCGAGAGACTTGAACAGCCGACCGTCAGCGGTCGTGACAGGGTGAACATCAACGGGTTGCTTAATGCATATGACGTGACAGATGTGATAGCGCATGACTGTGAGAGCGTCAATGCCGAATCCACCCGGGATGTTTATCAGTCAGCCTTGGAAAGGCATCCCGAAGCTTCCGTCATCTATATCATCTCCGACAATGCCCGCTATTATCACAACAAAAAGCTCAAGGAATGGGTAAACGGGACGAAAATCAAACAGATATTCCTGCCGCCTTACTCGCCGAACCTCAATTTGATTGAAAGGCTTTGGAAGTTCCTCAGGAAGAAGGTCATTAACACCGGATTCTACAGGACAAAAGAGAAATTCAGACAGGCCATCAAGGATTTCTTCGACAATATCGGAAACTATAAAGAAGAGTTGGAGTCACTTCTAACTCTCAAATTTCGTTTGTGTAATTCGCAAACCATTTCTTTTTAACTATAAGAAAACTTCTTTTATGCCCTTTGGGGTCATGCTCTATCTTATAGAGATAAGCTGAAAGTCTGTTTGAGACTGATGCCGGAGGAAGTATAAAAGAAGAAATGGCGTCCAACAACTCATTGATACCGATATTGAACATTGCTGATCCATGTAGCACCGGATAGACTTTGGCTTTTGCCACAAGAGCGATTATCGTATTCCAATAATCAGCCGGTGAAATTTCGCTATCCGCCAAATATCGTTCTAATATATCGTCGTCATGGTTGCATACAAATTCTTTGTATTCTTCCTTTATATATGTTTGGGAGCAAACCGGATAAACCGATCCATCGACAACAGTTTGCATAAACAGGACATCTTGCGACAGATTTGTTTTTATATCCATATACAAACGCTCCAAATTCACACCGGCACGGTCAATCTTATTGATAAATATAATTGTCGGGATTTGCAGCTTTTGTAAAGTACTGAACAGCAACTTTGTCTGCGCTTGTATGCCTTCCTTTGCGGATAAGATGAGGACTGCTCCATCAAGCATTTTGAATGTCCGCTCCACTTCCGCAATAAAATCCATGTGTCCCGGAGTGTCAATGATATTGCATTTCACTCCATTCCAGATAATAGATGTCGTAGAAGCCCGGACAGTAATTCCTCTACGTTTCTCTATATCCATAGAGTCCGTTATGGTGTCACCATTATCCACACGGCCGCACTTTTCCGTTGCTCCACTGGCAAACAGCAGATTCTCGGTTACGGAAGTTTTTCCTGCATCAATGTGAGCAAGAATTCCTAAATTTATAATATTCATTTGGATTAAGCAATAATATACTACAGTAGATGCATTGTCGAAACGCACCTTTTAATACCTCCTCGTAGCATATGAGAACTACAGGATTACTAACTCGTATTAATATGTATATTATTACTGCCGCATAACGATTACAAAATTACACAAAAAAATATATCTAACAAAAGTGGGAGGATTTTTTAACTTTTTACCATAGACATTTTATTAGGGAAGCGTAGGTTCAACTGGCAAGTACAAATAAGTAGAAATGTTTGAACAACACCGTTTTAGGAAGTTGAAAAATCAAGTTTCTCTCTCGGTATAGCGTTTATTTTGGCCAATATCTTCTTTAGTTTAGCATTTGTGTATTTCCCATTCGTGTTCTATTTAGCTCCTTATTATGAGTATGTAGCAAGTTACTTATCAAATTCAGCCTCTTTGAGGGTCAAATATGGTTTTGCAAATGGTGACTGACAAGACATAAACAAGGTCAGCAGGAATTTTTTACATAAATGGACATGAATGTATATAACCTAAAATAAGAATAAATTTTAATAAGGGCTGCCCAAAAAGAAAAAAATGCAGTTGCCATCCTATAGATACTTGCAGAAAGGATAAAATTTACTTTTAGACCTTTTGGGATAGCCCTTATTAATACTTCAGATAAAATTCCTTAGGTTATATTTTCAATCCTTTGGACCGGGTTTCCTCCTTGGCATACAGTCCCGGACGCCCGATTATGACATGGTTGGCAACGATACTATCCGCCGGACTGCGTATCTGCGGCGGTGCATTTTCGGGATATTGCGCCTGCCTGTTCCTCACATCTTCCGCTTCCGGCTTGAGCTGTTGCCCTTCATTCTCCTTTTCTGCGACTTCGGGCGTGGGTGGCGCAAGCTCCAGCTGAATTTTTCGGTCAAGGGCGGCAAGTTCGGACTTCAACTGCTTCAGCTCGTCCTCCTTCTTCCACACCTTACCCGCTATCTCCTGTAACTGCGGTATCTCCATCTCCAGCACCTCGTTCTTCGCCTTGTACTGGTCGATGATGGAGGGTATCCTCTCCATCGCGTTGAGGAAGTTGCGGGCGGCGGCCAACGGGTCAGCCATCGCCAGATGCCCGTTGTTGTAGGTGTACTTGTAGTTCCCCTCGACCACGAAGCGGTTGTCGGTGAACTCCAATCCCTCTTTGAGTATCCTTTCGCTCACCACCTTTATCGGAAAACCGTAAAGTTCACCGACCTGCGTGTACAACCCTCCGGTCGTGGCATTCTTGGCTATCTCCTGCAAACGCTTTCCGATGACCTTCTCATCGGCGGAATCCACTCCGTCCACCTTTATTATATTAAGGCGGTTGCCCTCCTTGTCGGTCTGCACCACCGACAGGAAGCGGTTCCAGTCCTCCGTCATGGCATCTATGAAAGCCGTGTTGTTGCGCAACTCGCCGGTCTTTGACTCCAGCTTGAACTCCGAATCACGCTTGCCCTTGTTGAACGACTTGCGTTCCCCTTCGAGCGATGCGATCCGCTTTTCCAGTTTCGCCTTGTCCAACAGGTCGGTATTGCCGGAGAGCAACGCCATGTATTCCGAGAAATTCATGCCCGATTTTTCGTCCATTGCCCCCTCGTCGATGGTACGCGCACCCATCGCACCGCTTTTGAGCTGGCTTATGAAAGTCTGCTTGCAGTGCAGGAGGTTGAACTTGTAGCTGTCCAGTGACTTCTCCACCGCGTAGATGATTACATCCACGTTGTTCCCGGCGAAATGTTTGGCAATCTCATTACCTGCCCTAACTCCGCGTCCGTCACGCTGTTGCAAGTCGGACGGTCGCCACGGCGTATCGAGATGATGGATAGCCACACACCGTTTCTGGGCGTTCACACCCGTTCCGAGCATAGAGGTAGAGCCGAACAGCACACGCACCGTCCCGGCGTTCATGGCGTCTATCACCGCCTTCCGCGCCTTGTCGGTCTTGCACTCCTGAATGAAGCGCACCTCGCTTGGCGGTATACCGTAGTCCTCCGTCAGTTTGCGCTTGATTTCCGAATAGACGTTCCACCCGTCGCCCGGCTGGTATGTCCCCAAATCAGAGAAAACGAACTGCGTGCCTTTCTGGGCGTCGTATTTTTGATAATACTCCGCGATCATCTTGGCACAGTGACTCGCTTTGTTGTCGGGATGATCTTCGTAATTCGGGTCTATCATGCGCATGTCGAGTGCCATTTTCCGGGCATAGTCCGTGGCGATGAGCATCTTCGCCTTTTCTTCCGTTTCCGAAAGCGGCAGCCTGCCCAACAAGGTGGCATCGCCCGTCTTGGCGAACTGCATCAGTTTCTGTATGAAGTCCTCCTGTTCCGGCGTGGGCGGTATATGGTGCAGTATCTCGTTCTTGGCAGGACGGTCAACGCCCACATCCTCCGCCGTGCGGTAGTCCGTGATTTCATTATAGAAGGCGGCAAGCTCCGGCACTTTGATGAAGTAGCGGAAACGCTCCTTCTGAACGATATTGTTCGTTACGTTGAACTCAAAATCGGTCGTCTTTTTGGCGAAGATGGCAGCCCAAGCATCGAAACAGCGGATGTCCTGCCGTTCCAGTTCGTTGGGGCGCAGGTATTTGAAGAGCAGGTACAGTTCCGTCAGACTGTTGGAAATGGTCGTGCCCGAAAGGAACGTAGCCCCCAAGTCCTTGCCCGTGCGTTCCTGTATGGTACGGATGGCAAAGAGCATATTCAGGGCCTTCTGGCTTCCTTCCGAGTTTCCCAATCCCGCCACACGGTCATGACGGGTGTTGAAAGTCAAGTTCTTGAACTGGTGACTCTCGTCAATGAAGATGTGGTCGATGCCCATCTGCTTGAAGTCCACCACATCATCCGTGCGGGACTTGATAGCGTGTTCCACCTTCTCCAGCTTCGCCACAAGGTTGTGCTTGCGCTTCTCCAGCCCTTTCAGCATCGCCCGCGACACGTTCTTGCCCTGCTGCCGCAAGACTTCGAGGTTTTCCTCCACCGTATCAAGCTCCGCCTGCAGGATGCGCTGCTGCAACTCCGGTGACTGCGGTATCTTGCCGAACTGGTCGTGCGACATGATGACGCAATCGTAATCGTTATTTTTGATGTTGTTGAAAAAACGCACGCGGTTGGCGGTCGAGAAATCCTTTTCAGAAGCGTAGAGAATCCTCGCATTGGGATATGCCGCCTGATAGGTGGCGGCATTCTCCGCCACATACGATTTCAGCCTAATAATCATCGGCTTGTGCGCCAAGTTCAGACGCTTCATCTCATGTGCCGCTATGCACATTATCAGCGTCTTGCCGGTTCCACAGGCTAAGCGCAAAGCGCCTTGCCGTCCTTTCGGACGGTAGGTTTCTAAACGCTCGCCACCGAACCGTACGTACACGTCTCCATGTATACGGCTCTCCATGGTTATTTTCAGTCTATTTCTTTTCATGAATCTTACGATAACAATTTTCACATACTGCTATTGTTTTTCTCTGTCTGGCAATCATGAAGCGTTCCCACTCCTGTTTGCCTTTCAGGTCTTTTAGCTTGCGGACATGCACCATTCTAAGGTTGTCCTCCGCTCCGCAATATTCACATTCACGGGCTTTCAACCGAGCCATAAGGCTGGTACTTTCAGTCCCGCGATAACTGGGCATGATATGCGCATTGTCAATACGCGCGTCTTTTCTCTGCTTGAACCCTCCATGATAAATAGTACGTTCCAACATTTCGCCCTTGTTGTTTTCATACCTTACTGTAAAGACTTTATTCCGGCAATATTTACGGATTATTTTCCTTACGGTTGATTCATACTTGGATGATAATGTTTTATACATACTCTCTTTCATGTAGTAATAGAAACTATTGAGAATGTTGACATTGTTTGCAATACAGTAGTAGTTATAGATTCCCCGAATTTCCGAATTGTATCGGTTGAGTATTTCAAGGTCATCATTACTACGGAGATACGGGCGTGAGGTCGATTCCCATGCTTCCTTGCCATTCTTGATTATTATGCGCATCGCATTATAGTCAAGCAGTTTCTTTCTCATAACCTCATAAGGCAGGAGAAGAACCACTTTATGGTCAAGTGAGCGTATGGGGATTCCTCTGAAATCCTTTCTCGTCTTGTCCGTACTGCGGACTGTAACATCAAAGCCGAGAAATTTGGCTGCGTCGTGTGAGTTGGTGATTAACGTCTTTTCATCCGAAAGTTCGAGTTTCAACGTATCTTGCAGAAAGGTCTTAATGTCCCCCTTTGCTTTTACACAGTCCTCTTTACTTCCGATTACGCAAATCAGAAAATCATCGGCATAGCGTACATACCTCATGCGTTTGAAGTTTTCGTCCATGTCAAGAGTTGCAGGAAGTTGTTGCATCTCACGGTGGAGAATGGCTATCTCCCTGCGCAATGCTTCTTTCTTCTGCTCGTCTGTTTCATTCTTCAGTTTCTTTACACGTTTGTCCTTACGATTTGCAACCCTTTTATATTCGGGGTTGCGTACACGTGCTTTACCTTTATTGAAGACGTTTATGTAGTTCCGCATAAATTTATCGAGTTTGTCAAGATAAATATTCGCCAAAATCGGACTTATTATGCCTCCCTGCGGTGTTCCGATATAGGAATTTTTGTACTCCCATTGTTCCATGTAGCCTGCTTTGAGGAATTTACGTATCAGTCGCAGGAAACGCTCGTCATTGATTCTTTCAGCAAGGATTCCGATTAAAACATCATGGTTGATGTTGTCAAAGAAACCCTTGATGTCTCCCTCGATGAACCAACGTGCTCCCGTACCTCCCTTTTGTAAGGAAGCCATAGCCGTATGACAGCCACGGTGTGGTCTGAATCCATGCGAGCAGTCTTCAAAATGACCTTCGTAGATGGATTCAAGAATCATCCTTACAACTTCCTGTACAAGTTTGTCCTTAAAGGCTGGTATGCCTAAAGGACGTTGCTTGCCATTCTTTTTGGGAATGTAAATTCTCCGTGCAGGGCACGGACGGTAACTTTCGTCTTTCAACTGTCCAATGATAGAGTGAATGTGCTTTATGCTCATTCCGTCTATGGTCTGCCCGTCTGTGCCTTTCGTATAGTTGCCCGCATTCTGCGACAACTTTTGATAGGCAAGTGCGTACAGATTTTCATTGAACAGCAGTCGGTAAAGCCGTTCAAACTTGTAATTAGGGTCTTGGCTGTGCCCAGCCAGACTGTTTAATACATTTGCTGAATCTCTCATAATGTCTCACACATCATTCGTTAAACATATTAAATAATAACTCACTGTCTCCCTTCGCCATGTACAAGGCTTTCCCTTGCTCGGACTACTACGGAGACTCTGTTGTCATATAGGATATTCAGGGGGCAAACCCCATAGCCTTTCGGCATTCCTACTTAGACAATCCCCATTTAGACATATAGTAACATAGCTCAATAGATTGTCGGATGCGATTTTCGTCCTTTTCCGCTTATTGCGGCTGTTCTGCAATCGGTTTTCGGCTCTCGTACTTGAGGTAGGAAAGTAGAAGTATTGCAGCCCGACGTTTGTAACTATCTTCCGTCGGGGTTTACCAACTAACAACTCGGACTGTCGTTCAAACAGTATAGTCTTCATCCTCATATCTATCATTTCATTTAGACATTCAGTAGCAGCATGATAGTTAGCTGACTTATGCCGTTTCCAACATGCGACACTCCCCACCGCCTTTCGGCTAAGTGGATAAGTTGGCTAATGACCGGCGTTGAAAACCCTTGCCGGGTAGGTTGCTAAGCCTACATTTACTATATGCCCTTATGGGCGCAGCACCTCGTGGTCGCAAATTCCGCCGCCGTTCTGTTTCAACATCCAGACGCAATCCATCTGTGAGGGATAGACGCTCTTGATACCCCGGCTTGCCAGCCCTTTCAGGTTGAGGTCGGGAAAGGTCTGATGGGAGCCGTCGTAGCGCGGGCGCACGAAACAGTTGAACTTGCGGTTATACATCGTCACAAGCCGCTCCTTGAACTGCGGCGACTGCTCTTCGAGCCATTCGGAGAAGCCGTTTCGTATCTCGTCAATCTTGGCGTTGGCGAGTTGTATTCCCTCGCTGTCGCGCATCTTGATGTCGTTGCCATGCTCGTCCTTGCCGATGGACTTCATCATGTCAGGGCAGGTGTTGTGCAGGGCGTGTTTTAGGAGGTGCATACCGTCATAGTTCCGGTAATACCCCTTCACCAGAAACTCGTCCGTGATTTTCATGGTGCGGTAGCCGCACACCACCGAAAACTCGTCCATGCTTGCGGAATAGGCGATTTTCACCTCCGTGTCGAACAGCCGGCTCATGTAGGCGGCATAGACACCCGTCGGAATCCAGCGTTCCCCGAAATTGAAGTCCAGATCCTCGAAGGCGATGCGCTGCGGCTCGGCATCTTTCAGAGCCTCCAACGCCTGCTTCACCTCCGGCATACGCTCATTTTCGGGATTGTCACCCATCCATGCCTCTATGCGTTCCGCTTTCTCTATGACATTTCCGGCGATGAAACGGTCTTTGATTTCGTAACCGGTCACGAGCGGATTGTAGTAGATGCGCCCTTGCAGGGCAGTGAGCAAATCCTCCGCCGTGCTGTCGGTTATCTCCCGCATATAGTCGAGATTGACCGTACCATATTTGTTGAGCGACGCAGACAGGGCTTCTTCGGGAGAGCCTACGTTGGCATGGCTCTCCACCGCGAAGGAAACAGGATGCTCGAAGATGTCCGCCTTGACGAACTTTCCGTTTTCCATCCGTTCCAGCGAAAGGATGTCGCGCCCGCCCGCATCCATCATCACTAACTTCACGTTCTGCTTGGCGTTGAGGTTGCCGTAGCGCATGACAAACTCATCGTAACAGGTATTCAGATGCTCTCGCCACGGAACATTTGCCTCGCGCCGGAGCGATTCATAACGGTACAGACGCTCGTAGGCGTCACGCAGCGACACATACAACAACGCCTTTTCCTTCTGGTATCCTTTCAGGTCGAGCGGCTGGAATGTCGCCCCGTATGGCGTGATGTCTTTCAGGTAGCCGATGTTATGACGCCCCCGGTCAGCCACCAGCGACCCTTCGCGCAGGTGCATCTCCGGCGTGCGGTGGTAGGCACGCGGAGAAAGGTCCACGACTTCCTCCTTCGGCTTTTCCGCTTCGATGTCGGGGAAAAGGAAAGTCCCCACCGCTTCCGATGGGGTATCTGTAACGGCAGGTGCGGCGACTGCCTCCGGCTGTGTTTCCTCCTGTCGTGGCTGCTCACGGGAAGTTTCCGGCACGGCTTTCACTTCCGTCTTTTCCGCCACTTGTTTCTCTTTATGCTGCCTTGCCAGTTCCCGAAGTTCTTTCCTACGCTCCGGCGTCAAACCCATCATCATTTCATAGAAACCGTTGATGGGAGGATTGGTATCCCAGTCCAGTGTGGCATAGATGTCGTCCGGGTCGGCAGGCTTGGCGGTGTTCTCCGCTTTCACCTCCTTATTCTCCATTGCGGGTTTTGCAGTTGGAGCTGTCGGTGTAACCGTGACTTTCGGTTTGGGCGGAGTGGACTTTGCCGTAACTGCCTTTTTCACCGTCTTTTTCTTTTTGGAGGTTTTCGGTTGGCTGACCTCTTCCGTCATCCCCCAGAGGTCAAGCAGGGTGAGCTGCACGCCTGCGGAATATTGCGGGCGCGGTTCTATCTCCGGCTTTTCATCTGCGGGTTGCGGCTTTTCTGTCGGAGTTTCCACCGTCTGCGCCGAGGATACTGTTTCCAATTTTATGGCAGGACGCTCTACTTTATTTTGAACGGCAACTTTTTCTTCCGTTCCTGCCTGCCGGATTGAACCCGAATACAAGCGCATGGCAAGCCTGTAATGGAAATCCTCGTCGAGCATACGGCGCAAATCCCCGGCGATGCCTGCTGCCTTGCCCTCGTGCAGATAAACCATAGCGGGCTTCCCGTAGGGGTCTGTGTCAAGTTTCGCCATCGTATGCACGATGCGTTCCGGGTGGTGGATGAAATAGGCGTTGTCGGTCAGGGCGGTTTTCGTGTCCGTCTGTATCACGGTCATCAGCCGCTCGTCCTGCGACATTTCCTTCTTGCTGAGGTTCTTTTGCAGGACAATCAGGTCACTGCCCACCTCCGTGCCCGCGTTGTCCGTGAACAGGTTGTTGGGCAGGCGTATCGCGGATACCAGATTGGCCTGACTGAACAGCTCGTTACGCACGGAGGTCTTGGTGCTATTCAATACCCCTTGCGAGGTGATGAACGCCACGATACCGCCGTCACGCACGGCATCCAGTCCTTTGAGAAAGAAATAGTTGTGGATGGTTTTCTGGGCGGAGCGTCTGCCGAAAGAGTCGCTCCGCTGAAACTCCGCGTCGAACACGGCAATGTCACCGAACGGAATGTTGGACACCGCCAAGTCGAAATAATTGTTGAACGGTCTTTCGATTTTCTCAAAACCGCAGGTGCGCATTTTCTGGTCGGGATAGAGATGCCTCAAGATTGTACCCGTGAGCAGATCCTTCTCGAAAGCCATCACATCCGCATTGGGGCTGTGCCGCAGCATGGAATCCACGAACACGCCGACACCTGCCGACGGTTCGAGCATACGGGCGGGGCGGACGCTGTAATCTGCCAGCACGTCCGCGATGGTGTCGGTTATCTCTTTGGGGGTGTAGAAAGCGGTCAGCACGGACGCTTTCAGCGAATCCACAAACCGCTTGTACTCTGTTTCGTCCTTGCTGTTCTCACGGATAAGCCTGTGCAGCTCCACCGTCGGGGCGAACAGTTCGAGGTCGGATTTCGCCCACCGGACGGCATCCGTCAGTTCCTTTGCAGGGTTGAGGATACATTTCAGACCGCCGAAACCGCAGTACCTTTGAAGTATGGCACGCTCTTCGGTTGTCGCTGTCCTATTTTCCCTGTCAAGGATGAATGCCGTCCGTATCGCCTCGATGTTGTCCCGCAGTTTCTGTTTGCGGTTAAACGCCATATTCGTCTAAGTAAAGGACGGTTGCTCCCGTCAGCTCCGTGTAGAGCAGGTCGTAATCGGAAGACAGGGCGAAATTGTCATCCGAGAGGTCATAGACGGAGAACACGTTGCCGACAAGCGGCAGCAGTTTCAGGACAAAGGCTTCACGCTTCTCTTCCGGCACTTCATCGGCAAACTCGTTTTCCACGACTTCGCGGAGGATGGCGTAACGGGAATAATGCAGCCCGCGCAGCAGCGTGTCCATCGCCAGTTCCTGCGCACCATCGGCGGGATAGCCTTCAAGCCGTGCCCTCTCATACGTTTCGGCGGCACGGTCGGCCCGTTCCCGTATGAAAGCGGTGTCGTCAGCCTGTTCAAACTTGTTCGTGCGGAGATAGTCCAGCAGGTACAGACCGTAATAGGAAAAGTCGGTCTGACCCTCGTTTTTCTTCTTGTTGTTCATTACTTTGGATTTAGCGGATTGATAATTAACGGGATAATCGGTTGGAAAAAGGAAGAAAAAGGCACTCGGTATCCCTCCGAGTGCCACCACTAAATCCAAAGTATGAGTGTAATCCGGTATCGAAGAACAATTCATTACTCTGAACAAGTGGCAAAGTTAATACTATTTCTTCCGTCCTGAAAATTTCTTGTCCTTTTTAGCCTCCGGGAACACAAAAGTCGTGTTATATTCCCCGTCAAAGGCGACAACAGCATCGAAACTCTTGCCCTGTTTGCTCTTGAACCCTTTGAGCAGCTTGGTATGCCCTTCGGTGAGCAGGTCTTTGATTTCATCGTCGGACAGGGTGCGTCCCGCTTTCAGCCGGAACACGGGCAGTCCGCACTCCGTGTTGTCGCAGCGTACCACCTTGCCGTAGAACCGCATCCTGCCCGTGCCACACTTGGGACACGCGCAGCCGGAGTCACGGCTGCCGAAGAGCTTGTCGCACGAGATCAGTTCGGAGGTTATCTCACGTGTGTACGCCTCTATCTCCTTGCGGAAGGTGTCGTCGGACAGTTCCCCGCGCTCGATACGCGCCAGCTCCTTTTCCCATTCGCCCGTCATGGCAACATCGGCGATGCGCATCGTCTTGACGACGGAATTGAGGGCAAGTCCTTTTTCGGTGGGAACAAGCGACTTCTTGCAGCGTTCCATGTAACCGCGCTTGAAAAGCGTTTCGATGATGGAGGCGCGTGTGGCGGGAGTACCGATGCCACAGTCCTTCATCGCCTGCCGCAGTGCGTCGTCCTCAATTTCCTTGCCCGCCGTTTCCATTGCCGAGAGCAGGGTGGCTTCGGTATGCAGCGGCTTGGGTTTGGTCTTTCCTTCGGTAATGGACGAGCCTTTCGGTGTCAGCGTGTCGCCTTCCTGCCAGCCGGGGATGGTAATTTCCTCTTTTTCCTCGCCATAGACGGCACGCCATCCGGTTTGCTTCACGACGCTGCCTTTTACGGTAAACTCCACTCCGGCACATTCCGCCGTGACAGTGGTCACATCCTTGACGCATTTCTCAGAGAATGCCTCGACCATGCGCCCGGCAATCATCTGATAGATGGTATTGTCCTCTTTGGAGAGGAAGAGCGGTTTCTCACCCGTGACGAGCAGGGCATGGTGGTCTGTCACCTTGCCGTCGTCCACGCTGCGGCGTGTCGGGGCGGCTTTTGCCCGCACCTTGTCTTTCCATTCGGGCTGTGTGCCGATGAAAGCGAGCAGTTTGGGAATTTCGGCAAACACGTCTTCGGGGATGTAGCGGCTTCCCGTTCTCGGATAGGTTATCAACTTCTTTTCGTAGAGTTTCTGCGCGATTTCAAGCGTCTGTTCCGCCGTGAAGCCGTGCTTGGCGTTGGCTTCTTTCTGGAGCGTGGTCAGGTCGTAGAGCAAGGGAGTTTCCTCCGTCTTCTCCTTGCGCTCGGCTTTCGTGACAGTGGCGCAACCTGCCGCCTTTACCTTATTATATAGTTCCATCGCCGGTTCTTTCTCTTTCCATTTCTCGGAGGATGAGAATTTCACGACTTCGCCGTCGCAACCGTCCGTTGCGATATGGAGCTGCCAGAATGCTTCGGACGTAAAGCGGCGGTTCTCCCAGTAGCGTTCACATACCATAGCCAACGTTGGTGTCTGCACCCGCCCCACGGAATACGTGCCGTGTCCGGCGGCGATGGATAACGCCTGTGTGCCGTTGATGCCCACGAGCCAGTCGGATTCGCTCCGCGCTTTGGCGGCGAGGTAGAGGTTGTCGTATTTGCTGCCGTCTTCGAGTTTCCGCAGTCCCTCGCGGATAGCTTTGTCGGTGAGAGAGCTGATCCACAGGCGCACGAAAGGAGTGGTGCAACCCGTATAGTGGTAGAGGTAGCGGAAGATAAGCTCTCCCTCGCGTCCGGCATCGGTCGCCACGATGATATGTTCGCTTGTGTCGAACAGTCTTTTGATGACTTTTATCTGCGACACCACGCCGCTGTCGGGCTTGTAACCTTTCTCCGTCCTGACCTGACGGGGGACGAGCGTGAATGTGTCGGGAATAATCGGGAGGTTGTCACGGACAAATCCGCGCACGCCGTAGCCGTCGGGCATGGCAAGCTGAACGAGGTGTCCGAATGCCCATGTCACGGCATAACCGCCTCCCTCGAAATATCCTTCCTCTCTCTTTGTCGCGCCCACGATGCGGGCGATTTCACGTGCCACGGAGGGCTTTTCTGCAATGATTGTCTTCATGTCTTCTTCTTTTTTGTTGATACTTTGGATTTTATTTTGGATTCAGTGGCGGACACGGGATTACATTTTCATGCCCTTGCCCGTTTTCTTCTGCGGCTTCTCCTGCTGCTGTTGCTGGCGGGCGTCCTTCGGGTTGGTCTGACCTTTCTGCAACGGCTCTCTCAGATTCTTTGTAGCCTCGTTGGTCTTGCCATCGTTGTTCACCGCCACCTGCGTGCGGCTCTCGTTGGACGGAGCAACCTGCTGTGCATTGTCAGGGTTCGTGTCGTAGCGGTACGGGCGTCCCTTCTCCGGGTTGAACTTGATATACATCGTGGCATGGAAGCCCTGCTTGTCGGTCACGTTCTCCAGCTTCACGGCTTTACCCGCCACATAGTCGGCTTTCTGCTGGTCGGTGAAGCTCACGCCGCTCCATTTGCTGATGGGGCGGATGCTGCCGTCCTCGTTCGTCCACGTGTTGCGGCGTTGCTCCTTCTTGGTCTGTGCGGCATTTTCCCCGCCCTGCGCCTGACTTTTCGATGTGTCGCCTTTGGTTTCCTGTGTCTGTGCGGTACGGGGCGACTTGCCGGTTCCCGGCACGAACTCCACGCCGCGCTGCTCCACGTTCACTTGCAGGGTGGTGACGAACTTTCTGCCGTCGTTGCGCTCGATGAGCTTGTCGCGTACGGGCAGTCCGGCGCGGAGCATGTCCCGCTCCTGCGTGGTGATTTCCGTCTTGCCGATGCGCTCCGGGATGCGCACCCTGCTTGCCGGAATGTCCGTGATTTCATTCGTCTTGCGGTCGATGCTGATGTAGGAGGGGATGATCTCGCCCGTTTCCCTGTCCACAATGTCCACGACCCTACCGAGATTGCCCGTTTCGCGGAGGTTCTTCCGGTCATTGTCGGAGAATTTGTGTTCCTTGTACTCATCCAGCTTCTGCTCCTTGCGGATGAAGTGCGGCACGAGGCTGATGTTTCCCTCACCGTCCTTCTTGAAGGAGAGGCGGGCGTCCAGCTCGAATGATTCGCCGCCGAAGGTCGGTTTGACCTTTACCAAGTCGGACTTGCCATAGTTGAGCATCTTCGTAAGGTCGCCGGACTTTTCAAGGTTGTCCCGCTTTACGCCCCATCTGTCCTCCAGCTCCTGCCAGTTGATTTTACTCTCGTCGATGGGCTGGTAGCCACGTTTGCCCTGCATCTGTTCGGATTTGTCCTGTTGCTGTTCTTTCCGTTGTTCCATGTTCTCCTGTTTTTGAGGTTCTTGTTTCTCTGTCTGTTGTGCTGCCATCTCTTCCTGCACCTTCTTCTCATAGTCGGAGGTGTCCACCTTGTGAGGGGCGAGCAGCTCCTTGTTCGCTTCGGGGTCTTTCAGCAGTTGCTTCATCACCTCTAAGAGATTTTCAGCTTGGTCTGCCGCAATGCGGTAGAAACCGAAGCGGCTGGGTTCCTTGCACTGCCGGAAGAAGTTCTTGAAGAAGTTGTCCAGCACGTCGCCATGTCGGTCGAATTGCAGGAAACTCTGCGCGTTCTCCGCTTTTGCGGGGGTGCGCTTGGGTGTGCCGTCCGCGTTCAGCCCGGCTACCACGCTGATCTCGCCTGTCTTCTCGTCACGGACTACCAGCACGTCCTTTTCGTCTTTTTTCTTTGCCATCTGAAAAATGTTTTAATGGGTTATTTATGAAAGAAATTATGGATACGAGCCTTGTAGAAGGCTATATCTTCCTTTTTGAAGTCCTTGATATGGTTGGAAAGGAATGTCAGCACGTCCTCCTCGCTGTAATAGGTCTTCTTGCCCAGCGTCTTGTAGGGCAATGCGCCTACGCTGCGGTAGCGTTGGAGGGTGCGTTTGCTTATCTGGAGCAACATGCACAAATCCTGATTGTCGAAAAGGCGGATGCTTTCCGTGATAGTGGGCTGTTTCCCCTCAGCCTTCATCGCCAGCAGCAGTTCGTCCTGACGGTCGAGCCGTTCCATCAGCTTCTGCATCCAGCCCTCGAAGTTGTTTCGTGTGAGCAGTTCCATGACCTATGTCCTCCTTCCTTTTGGTTTGCCGCCCGTGCGCAGCGTGTGGTTGTGGAACAGGGTGTCTATTGTCCCTTCCTCGTTCCTTACTGTGTTGTCCTCCAATAGCCGCAGTATCTCGGAAAGGCGGTAGCGGCAGCTTCCGCGTACCACCACATACTCGATACGGTGGTCGGTGCGCATACGCTGCATGGTGCGCTTGCTCACGTTGAGCATCTTCGCCGCCTGTGCCGTGTCAAGCAGCTTGTCTTCGGTTTCCCGCTTCCGTTTCTTCTCGTCCCTTGCCTCGCGGATGTACCCTGCGATGTTCGCAATCTGCGCCATCATCTCCTTGTAGGCGGAACTTTCCATTGTTATCACTTTCATGTTCAGTCCTTTCTTTTTGTTTCTGCGACAAAATTCGGCAATAAACAAAAGGGGCTTTAACAACTCACTACGTGACTCACGTAAGATTTTTGCGGAAGATGGCTCCGTAACCCGGTCAAACGGCGCAACAGGCAGCCTTTCAGCGGAAAACGATACGTCTTGTATGCCGTTTCGTTACCTTTGCGGCAAACTCTAAATGACATGAATATGGAAATAGTATCTATCGAGAAAAAGACTTTCGAGATGATGGTGGCGGCATTCGGCGCACTCTCGGAGAAGGTCGCCGCCCTGAGGCGCAAAAGCGACACGGGGCGCATGGAAAGATGGCTCACGGGCGAGGAGGTCTGCGGGCAGTTGAGAATAAGCCCGCGCACGTTGCAGACGCTGCGTGACAGGCGGCTTATCGGCTACTCGCAGATAAACCGCAGGTTCTATTACAAGCCAGAGGAGGTGAAGCGGCTGATACCGCTTGTCGGCACGCTCTATCCGCACGGCAGATGATTTGATTTATTCACCCACTGAATCCGAAGTTATGATGAACGAGAACAACGATGTTTTTACGATGGAAGACGAGCCGATAGCCTCTGTGGTGCAGGATATGCGCAAAGGCTCGAAATGGCTGTCCGCATTTCTGGAAAGCTACCGTCCTCCGCTGGACGGGGAACGTTACCTGACGGACGGCGAGGTGTCGGAACTGCTCCGTGTGAGCCGGCGCACCTTGCAGGAATACCGCAACAACCGCGTGTTGCCCTTCATACTTTTGGGAGGGAAGGTGCTTTACCCGGAAACGGGGCTGCGCGGGGTACTGGAAGCGAACTACCGCAAGCCGCTGGAGTGAGGCGGTTTCATGAAAAAGTAAACGGGTGACACCTTTTGTGGTGCTACCCGTTTACTTGTCTTATGGGGTATGTGCAATCAGCAATACCCGGCTTTTCCGTTCTGTATGAACATCACGTATGTCTGCCGTTTCTCTTGTGAGAGTGCCTTTCCCACCAGCCATGTGCGGAACAGGTGGGTGTTGTAGGTATTCACCCTGAAAGCGACCGGGATGATGATTTCAAGGGCGTACACGTCCGCGTGCAGCCCGTTTTCAAGCTGCATGTAGCGGCACACCTCGTAGTCGTTCAGCACGTCCGACTTGCGGACGGCTCTGATGGCGGCGTTCACTGCCGGGACGGTCGTATGGAACAATCCGGCTATTTCGGTGGCGGTCATCCACACGTCGTTACCGGTTACGCTGACTGCCTTGTCCTCGATGATGATTGTGTCACGTTTCATGGCTTTTCTTTTTAGATGGTGCAACCTGCAAATTCCTCGACGCCGTTCAATCTTGCGGCAAGGTTCTCCATGTCCTGATTGAGCTTCTCTTTGGTTATCTTTGCGTAAATCTGCGTCGTCTTTATGCTCTTGTGTCCGAGCATGGAGCTGACCGTTTCGATGGGAACACCGTTGGAGAGGAATATCGTCGTGGCTGCCGTGTGGCGGCTCTGATGCCACGTGATATGCTTGGTGATGCCGCAACGCTTGGCGACGGCACGGATACCGGCAAGGCACGTGTTATAATGCGGAACGGGAAATATCCTGCCGTCCCCGCACAGTCCCCGGTATTTGCCGATTATGCGGTTGGCGATGTCGAGCAGGCGGATGTTGGACACCACGCCCGTTTTCTGGCGGTTGATGTTTATCCACTCGTGTTCGTCGAAGTAGGTGCGGATATTCTCTTCCGTAAGGTTGCGCATATCCGCGAACGACAGCCCCGTGAAGGCGCAGAACAGGTAGAGGTCGCGGTACAATTCCTGTTTGGCGTTTTTCAGTTTCCCCTCCATCAGCAGGCGGATCTCATCTTTGGTCAGGAAACTGCGTGTTGTTTCCTCCTTCTTGATTTCATACTCGCGGAACGGGTCGCGCGTCAGCCACTCGTTGTTGATGGCGATGAATACCATCGTCCGTAACGGGCAGACGTACAGCCACACGGTATTGGTGCAGCAGTGCTTGTCCGTGCGCAGGAACATCTCGAAGTCGGAGATGAAAGCCGGGGTAAGCTCTTTTAGGGCGATGTCCTTCACATGGTAGCGGATGTCGAGGAACTCTTGCATGTGCTTGTAAACGGTGCGGTACTTCAGCAGCGTGCCTTTGGCTTTCATGCCTGCCTCCACCTGCTTCTCGTAGTCCTCGTTGTGCTGGCGGAACACCTGCATCAGCGTGTGGTAGCGGTGTTCCAGTCCGAGAAAGGCGTTCTTCACCTTCTCCGCCGTGACGAAGTTGTCACGCTCCATGATTTCCTGATAATGCCTGTTGATGCGTACCCGCATCTTGTCAAGCATACGGTTCGTTTCGAGTGCCGCCGTGCTTCTGCCCGTGACACGTCCACCTTTGGTGTCCCACAGTTTCGGATCGACAGTCAGTTTGCAGCTGAACTGTGTCTGGCTGCCGTCCACCGTGATGCGTCCCATGACGGGAACTGTCCCGTCCTTTTTCACTACCTGACGCTTGAGGTAGTAGATTACTGAAAATGTACTCTTCATTGTCCTTAATTTTTGGGTTTCAAAATTAGTTGGTGAAGAGTCCGGTGTTGGTACGCAAAACGGGGAGGAACGGCGCAATCTTTTTCCGTAACCTGATTTTTCGCATGAGTTATGGATAACTCACTATTCCTTAGAGCCTTGTTTCGCTATTCGTACCCGTTTGTCGCATTTTCGGGCATGGTTACGAACAAGTAACGTAGCGGCGTCAGGATTTGGCTTCGGCAGGGATTGTAATGGCTTCACGGATTATCGCCACTTCAACCAAAACCCTTGTAACTCAATTCTATCACTATATCTTTCCGCATTTCACTTTTTTGTAGTAACTTTGCATAAAATAGTTATATGCTTATGTTTACTACTACCGAATTCATCTTGCGCATAGCCATTGCCGGTGTGCTGGGCGCTGCTGTCGGCCTTGAGCGGGAGCTGCGGGCTAAGGAAGCCGGTACGCGTACACATTTTCTTGTGGCGATGGGGTCGGCTCTTTTCACCATCCTTTCACAGTATGGCTTCGACGAGTCGCTGAAAATCTACAGCTCGTTTGCCTCTTTCGACCCGTCGCGTATTGCGGCTCAGGTGGTTACGGGTATCGGATTTATTGGTGCCGGCACCATAATCTTTCAGAAACATGTGGTGAAAGGGCTTACCACGGCTGCCGGACTATGGGCTACTGCTGCCATAGGCATGACTGCTGCCACCGGGCTTTATGCCCTCGCCATAGGCAGCACGGTGCTTGTGCTGTGCTGTCTTGAGGTGTTCTCCTTTGTGGTTAACCGTTTCGGAATGAAAAAGATAGCCGTAACGTTTTCCACACGTAGCCATGACACAGTGCGTCAGCTGCTCAGCGAGCTGCAGGCTGATGGCGTTGACTTTGACAACTACGGGATGAAGCAGATTGTGGTTGACGGAGAACGGCAATATGAGGTTACGCTCGAGATGAAGCTGCGCCGCAGGAATTACCGCACCCGCATTCTCGATTTTGTCAAGGAGTTCAACGGAGTAAGCATCGAACTCATAGAATAGCCTGTGTCAGGCTCATGCCGTGTCCGGTCGTCAGGCAATCTGCCTACTGCATTTTTATCCTTTTTGTGCCTTGTCCTGATTTCGGGGCGATGTGCAGAAAGGTTATTTTTTGTGAAACAGAATTACCGGCTTGATTGTTTTCGTATGGATATGATAATTTTTTTGTATCTTTGAAAAAGATATGAAACGGCTAGGCAAAGTCTGCTTAAAAATCACAGGTTTCTTATCTGTCATTGCACTTGCCTTTTGCCGTATTTGTATATAACGTCAATAACATATAAAGATTTTTTATCATCAATTTTATTATCCATGATTAAACACAATTCCTTATTCAGATTATTATTTATTCTTTTATCATCTTCATTCATGCTTGCCGCCCCTTCGTGCTTGTTTGCGGAGAAGCACAGGCTAATCGTTACTACCGACATCGGCGGAACCGATCCCGACGACGAGCAGTCTATGGTGCATCTCTTGCTCATGTCTGATGATGTTGACATCGAGGGACTTATATGTAACGTGGCATTTGTGAAGACGCCTCTGGGCTTGCCCGTGCTGAATAAGATTATAGATGCATACGAGAAGGCTTATCCTAATCTTATTGTTCACGACAAGGGCTATCCTTCGGCCGCCAGTCTGCGCTCTGTAGCCGTTGCCGGTCAGGCTGGAGTGGGCATGGCCGACGTAGGTGAGGGACACGACACTCCGGGCTCAGAACTCATAATACGTGCCGTTGACAGCAAAGATCCCCGCCCGGTATGGGTTAACGCATGGGGAGGCATGAACACGGTGGCTCAGGCGTTGTGGAAGGTGAAGCACACAAGGGGTGCGGCAGATGTGGCCAAATTTGTGTCGAAGCTGCGCATCTATGACGTGCTTGGGCAGTGTGATGCCGGAGCATGGATAGCCAGAACCTTTCCCGACATCGTATATCTTCGCAATACTGCCGTGTACGGCTGGGCGCCGTCAGACAGTTGGGTAGACGACAATGTGCAGAAGTATGGCCCTCTCGGCGCTGCTTATCCTGACAGGATGTGGGCCACAGAGGGCGACAGCCCTGCCTTCATGTATCTTGTTGACAACGGGCTGAATGTGCCGTCGGAGCCTGAATACGGCGGCTGGGGCGGACGCTTCGGCACGGAAAAGGTGGCAGGTGTAAGAGGTATGGACTGGGTTGAGAAGAATAATCTTGACGAGAAACAATATGATCCTTACTATATGTTCACCAATTCGGGCGAGGGCAGTGAGGCAATTGCCCGATGGAAGACAGCCATACTGAACGATTTTGCGGCACGTGTAAAATGGAGTGTGTGTGCTGACTATAATGATGCCAACCATCATCCTGTAGTACGTTTCAGTGACGAGAATACTGACACCAAGGCTGTGAGATATGTTGACGCTAAGCCCGGCGACCGGCTGCAGTTCGACTTTTCGGGCTCTTATGATCCTGACGGCAACGAGATAAGCTACAGGCTTTATGTCTATGATGACGCTACCGACTGCGGTCAGCGTCTTGAAGTGAGCGATGCTGCCACGGCGCGTCCGTCTTTGTCAATACCGGAATCAGTGTCAAAGGCTACGATACACCTCATTCAGGAAGTTACAGACAACGGCAGTCCGGCTCTGACGTCATACCGTAGGATAGTCGTCAGGGTGAAATGAGCAGCGTGGTACCTGGCGTTATACTGATGAAGTAAAACTATTTTCTTAAAAAACTCATCACTCGTCACATTCGCATATAATGCGCTGATTGTCAATGATTTGAAGCGTGATGAGTTAAATTCTCAACTCATCACATAACAATGTCAGGGCGTGGCGTGACGAGTTGAAAGGTCAACTCATCACAGTATATCCTGTTGATATCCAGAATGTTACGCAGGAATGTGACGAGTGATGAGTTTTTTAAGAAAATATTTTCTGCCTACAGTGTGCCGATGTATATTCGTATTGCATGCCCTAATGTCGTCTTTTGCATTATGAAAGGTGCCCTTTTGCCGTGTGAAAGACGGCATATTGCAATGCAAAAGGCCGTCTTTTGGAGGGCAATATGCCGCATATGTACGGATGAACGGTAAGGAATTATACGGCAAGAGCACGCCTCACATAAAGTCGGGAGGTGTGCTCTTGCATTATTATCTAGATTGTAGATATATCGTTTTCAGTATGTCATGCGTCGGCCATGGTGCCTGTTGCTGTTTGCTTTTATAGAATGTAGGTTTATCATTCAATGTCTATGACCTGGAATTTCTTGTTGAACGTTATCTCTATGCGGTTCGACAGGTCTATTTCGTATTCCTTTGCGTCTCTTTCAATCTTAATTATTATGCACCCCGGATAGTTCTTCTTGACATACGAACTTATTTGCGGCGGAACTATGCTTGCCGGCACGGCCGAGCGCTTGCAGCTTATTTCGGTCCAGTTGCCGTTGCTGTCAAACTCTATTTTCTCACCGTTGGTGAAGATAACGGTATATTCTTTTGAGAAGAATCCCGATTCCACTTTCGCCAAGGCCACCTTCTTGTTGCTGAAGTGCCTGCTGAGCAGCTGCTGTGCATTATGCGGCATCTGGCTTACACTGATAGGTTTCTCGTTGCCGGCCGCGGCATTTAGTGTTACGGCCAGGAGCAATGTTATCATCATTGCAGCTTTTTTGATGTAATCTTTCATAATGTATTCTGCGGGTTTTGTTAAGTTACTGTCTGTCATATAGAGATTATCCGGCTTGTCCCGGAGGGTTGCCTCTGCCCGTTTGCCACATTGCCGTCTGCTGTTTTGTTGCCTTTCCGTTTTATGTCATATGTCTGTTTGTCCGTTTTGACGCAGGCGTAGCTGGCTACGTCAACGCAAAATGGTCAAACAGACTGCGGCAAATACACAAAGTGTAATATATCAGTCGGCATACGCCTGTGGGCTAGCCCGGCGCAGCCTTATGGCTTACTTGGGGCAAAGCTGGCAGACATGTGCCTTGCGTTGTTGCTGTGGCTCTGTCTGTCAGCTTTTTGCAGTTCTGACGCCTTAAGGCTGCTATAGCGCCGGTTTTGTCATTGCAGGCATCAGATGCTTTATTGTCATGTCAGTTTTATTTAGTCGATGTCTATGACAACGAAGTTCTTGTTGAAGGTTATCTCCATGCCGTTGGCCAGATTAACCTCATATTCGTTGTTGCCCTTTTCAAGCTTCAGCACCTTTACTCCCGGATAGTTGGATTTCAGGTAGCTTGCTATTTTTGCGGGGATGAGCTTTGCCGGCACGGCTGAGAGCTTGCAGTCAATCTCTTTCCAGTTGCCTTTCTTGTCAAACTCCACCTTCTCGCCGCTTGTGAACACAACCTCGTAGTTCTTGTCTAACAGTCCTGTCTCCTGCTTTGCCATAGCCACCTTCTTGCCTGCGAAGTGACTTTTTATCACCTGCTGCGAAACAGCCGGAAGCTGACTTACTGCTATTGGCTTGTCGTTGTCGGCAACAGCTTTAACCTGGAACGCTATCATGCAAACTAATGCAACTACACATGTCTGGATAATTCTTTTCATAATCTTCTTTTTTTTAGGGTTTGTAATCATTGTTTGTTCTTTTGTTTGATGCAAAGATGCAAGGGGTTTCTGAAAAGAATCTGAAAAAACGGTTCGGAATCAGGTTTTTAACTAATTTTTGCTTTTCCTTATTTCGAACGCATGTTTTCCGTTGCTGAAGCTGTAGGTTATCTCCATGCCGTACTGCGAGCAGATGGCCTTGACGATGGCAAGTCCCAGTCCGGTTGACGATTTCTTGCCGGCTGAATGATAGAAGCGTTCAAATATCTTGTCGCTGTCAAGCCGCTCGGGCTGTCCGGTGTTCTCTATCTTTATGTGTGAGCTGTCCGACGTGATGTTTATCTCGCCCCCTTCTATGTTATGCACAAAGGCATTTTTCACGAGGTTGGTCATCAGCACGTTGGCCAGCTGCTCGTCCATGTCTGCCACGGGAGCCTCTTCGCACATGTTGCTGACGGTTATCTTCATGCGCGAGTATACTGGTTTCAGATTGTTTACGGCATGCGCCGTAACCTCCTTAAGGCTTACAGGTCCGTGAGCGGCAAACTGTCCGTTGTCTATCTTGCACAGAAGCAGCAGCGAGCGGTTGGTCTCCGTCAGCTCTTTCAGTGTGTGCAGCGTCTTTATTATCTCCGCCATCTGGTTCTCCGTAAGTCCTTCTTCGTCGAGCAGCATCTCGAGCCTGTTGCGGCATACGGCCAGCGGCGTCTGCATCTCATGCGACGCGTTGGCTATGAAGAGCTTCTGCTGTTCATATTGCTTCTCGTTTCGCTCAATGCTCCTCATCACCGTTTCGTTGAGCTTTCTGAATTCGGTTATCCTCGTGTCGTTCTCCAGCGGCTTTATGTTCTTGCCGAGCTTATACGTGTCGAGCCATCCGAAGAGCCTTTTCAGCGGTTTCATGCTGTGCCTGATGGTCCACAGATTGACGATTATCATGCCCGTGAGCAGACCGAAATACAGCACCACAAGCCATATGAAAATAGAGTTTTTAAGGTTCTGCTTGTCTATCGTTGGCGTGAACACCGTAAGCTCATGATACTTGTCGTCGTTCGACTTGAAGATATACGTTACGGCCCTTGTCTGTTCAAACTTGTTGTCGTTGGGCACATACGTCTCCATGTCGCGGTATCTTATGTGCGAATGGCTCTCGGCATACTCGTCCGACACGGTGTGTATATAGTAGTTGTTGCCTGCGCCGTTGTGGGTGTCGGGCAGGGGCACTCCTGCCAGATAGTCGGTTATGAGCGCTTCGGCATAGCTCGTCAGGCTGTCGTCGGTCTTGTTGTTGATTTCTTTTATTATCGCAAAATAGAAGCCTACGGCCCACAGGGCAATGCCTATGGCCTTTAGCACCGACAGTCTGAAGGTTAGGACGTTCTGCAGCTTCATACCTTAATGAGCTTATATCCGAAACCGTATATCGTCTTTATCTCGATGTCGGCGCCAGCCGTCTTCAGCTTTTTGCGCAGGTTTTTTATCTGTGCATATATGAAGTCGAAGTTGTCGGCCTGGTCGATGTCGTCGCCCCACACGCCTTCGGCCAGCGTCTGCTTCTCTATCAGGCGGTTTGCCCGGTTGACAAGATAGTGAAGGATTTCATACTCCTTTCGTCCGAGGTCGATGTCCTGTCCGTTCACCTCCACCTTGAATGTGTCGGGATGGATGGTCACGTTGCCGAACTTTATGTTGTTCTCGCCGTTCTGTGTGTGGCGTCTCATCACGCTCCTGATGCGTGCGTGCAGCTCAGCCAGATGGAAGGGCTTAGCCAGATAGTCGTCGGCGCCGAGTTCGAGTCCGGCCACCTTGTCGTCGATAGAATCCTTTGCCGATATTATGATGACGTTCTTGCGCTTGCCGCGTTCTGCCAGTTCTCTCATCAGGTTAAGGCCGTTGCCGTCGGGCAGCATAATGTCCAGCAGTATGCAGTCGTATTCATAAATAAACAGCTTGGTGTGAGCCGTAGCGTAGTCGGGGGCTGTCTCCACCACGTAGCGCTCTTTTTCGAGCGAGCGTACAATGATGTCTCTCAGGTCGGCGTTGTCTTCTATTACGAGTATCTTCATTTCCTTTAAATATAAGTTTTATGCCAGGGGCATTTAATGAACGTCGGGCGGCATCTGCCGACGCCGCCCGATGGTTTGTTATTGTTATTTTTCAATACGTATTCTGGCGTCTACTGCCGTAACGTTGTCTTCGTCGGCCAGCAGCGGGTTGATGTCGAGCTCCTTTATTTCGGTGGTAAACCTCAGAAGTGTTGACAGGCGCACGATAATCTCTGCATACTTCTGCTCGTTGAGACCCTTCTGTCCGCGCGTACCCTTTATTATCTTGTATGCGCGCAGAGAGCGTATCATTGAGTAGGCCTCGTCGTAAGACAGAGGAGCAAGTCCGCTTGAAACGTCCTTCAGCACCTCGACGAATATGCCGCCGAGTCCGCACAATACGATGTGCCCGAAGCGCGGTTCGTATTTGGCTCCGATAAACAGCTCCTTGCCTTTGATCATCTTCTGCACCATGATGGCCTTTGCGCCTTCAATCTTCATCATGCGGTCGAACTCCATTTCGAGATGTTCCGCACTCATTATGTTGAGCGCAACGCCGCCCACGTCGCTCTTGTGTACAGGGCCTACGACCTTTGCCACTACCGGATAGCCAACCTTGTCGGCAAATGCAGTAAGTTCGCCTTTAGAGTCGCTCACCATTTCGGGCACCATAGGGATGCCTGCGCACTCGAATATCTGATGCACCAGTTCGGGGGCGATGTATCCGTCTTCCTTGATGCCTGCTATAATCTCTCTTATCCTCGGGATGTCAACGCCGAAGAGTTCTATCTCGGGTGATGCCGGCTTTGGCGTCTTCATAATCTGTGTGAGGGCTGTTGCGAGCGTAACCTCGTCGCTGAAGTTTACGTGTCCCTTCTTCAGGAACTCTGCCACTTCCGGTCCTGCTGTGTGCAGACAAGGCAGGATGGGGAATATAGGCTTCTTGCACTCCAGAATCTTCTTGTGCAGCACGTCGTAAGCCTCATACAACTGGACGAGGCCCGGTGTGCCGAAGATTACGAATATGGCGTCGATGTCCTTAAACTTGTTTTCGCAGTAGTCGATGGCTATGCCCAGATGCTCGGGTGTTCCGGTTGCAAGGATGTCGATGGGGTTAGCCACTGATGCTCCGGGGAAGAGCAGGCTCTTCAGCTCGTCGGCGTCGGGACCTTCAATCTTCGGAACGTTGAGTCCGCCTTTAGACAGCGCGTCGGTAAGCATCACGCCGGGGCCTCCTGCGTGGGTTACGATTGCAAAGTTGCGGCCTGTGAGCGGCGGAAGTGTGAAGATACAGCCCACGGTTGTGAGTTCCTCTCTTGAGAAACAGCGCACGATGCCCGCCTTGCGGAACAGTGCCTCTACGGCTGAGTCGCTGCTGGCAATGGCTCCTGTGTGCGATGATGCGGCACGGCTTCCGCTCTCGCTGCTGCCGGCCTTGATGGCTGCTATGCGGCATCCCTTGCGTATGAGCGATGAGGCGTGGAAGAGAAGCTTGTCAGGATTGCTCACGTTCTCGATGTAGAGCAGCTTGACGTGTGAGTCTTTTTCCGGGTCGAAGTTCTCGTCCATGTATTGCAGCACGTCCTCGATGCCGATCTGCTTGCCGTTGCCGATGCTCCATACAGAGTTGAACGGCAGGCCCTTTGTTACGGCCGACTCGAGGATAAACACTGCCGTTGCGCCCGAACCGCTGATGAAGTCGACGCCTTTTTCGTGCAGTGTAGGTATTGGTTTGGTGAACACGCTGTGATGCCATGAGTTGAGCAGACCGATACAGTTAGGTCCTATGAGTGCTGCTCCGTGGCGTTCGCAGGTGTCGAGTATGTGTTGTTCGAGCTTTGCTCCCTCCTTTGTCTCCTCGCCGAAGCCTGCAGATATTATTATGAAGGCCTTTACGCCTTTGTCTTCAGCCAGGCGGTCTACTGTTTCGGGGCACATGTGCGATGGTATTACGAGAATAGCCAGGTCGGTGGGCGGCAGTTCGCTTATGTCGTGAAATGCCTTTACGCCTTGCACTTCGTCTTCTTTAGGGTTGACAATGCGCAGAACGCCTTTGTAGCCTCCGTTGATAATGTTGCGCACGATGGCGCCTCCGGGTTTGTGAACGTTGTTTGAGCCGCCGATTACGACGATGCTCTCCGGGTGCAGAAGTTGTCGGTTAATCATGAGTTTTATGTTTAGGGTTAATAGGGTTTTGCCGCTTGCGCCCCCTTGCTGTAGCGGGAGCGTTGTGGCGGCTGTTATCTTTTATGTTATTTCTGTTCTCCGATAATCTGTTCGGCGTGGTTCTTCACCTTGATCTCCTTTGGCGAGATTATGCGCTCAATCACTCCGTTCTCGTCAATGATGAAGGTGGTGCGGAAGGTGCCCATGTAGGTGCGGCCGTACATCTTCTTCTCGCCCCACACGCCAAACTGCTCGACGAGAGTCTTCTCTGTGTCGGCAATGAGGTGGAACGGCAGTTCGTTCTTTGCTATGAACTTAAGATGCTGCTTGCCGTCGTCCACGCTTGCGCCAATCACCTCGTAGCCGAGCTCCTTCAGCTTTGTGTAGTTGTCGCGCAGGTTGCACGCCTCGGTGGTGCATCCCGACGTAAGGTCTTTAGGATAGAAATATAGCACCAGCTTGCGGCCTTTGAAGTCGCTGAGCCTTATCTCGTTGCCGTTTTCGTCGTGCCCGAGTATTTCGGGCGCCTTGTCTCCAATATTCATATCTCGCAGTGTTTAATTGTTTTGCTTTTATTGTGGCGGCTGACGCATCTGCGCTGTTGCCTGTTGCGCTGCAGAACGGCATCATGCCTGTGCGTGCAACCACATTGCAAATATACAATAAGAAAATGAGAAACTGCCTAAAATGAAAGGATAATATTTCTTAATACTTGTCAGCGCTGCTGCCTCAGATGTGGCGTGGCGGAGCTGTCCGTTGCCGTTATATGTGCCGTTTGGCTCTATTTGTCAGGATAAGTCTTGTCGTTACGAATAACTTTTGTTACCTTTACGGCCGATTAACAAACTAATTGAAATGAACAAATTTTTTTTATTGTCTCTTGCTTTTATGGCGTGCATGGCGCCAGAGGCTTCGTGTCAGACTGTATTGAACGACAACACTGCCGTTAAGAGCGGATATGTGCGCCATCCGTGGGCAGGCAAAAGGGTGGGGTATATCGGCGACTCGATTACCGACCCGAAGAACAACAGCAATGATATCAGGCAGAAATACTGGGCATATCTGCAGCAGTGGCTCGGCATAACGCCTTATGTCTACGGCATAAGCGGCCGCCAGTGGGACGACGTTCCGCGTCAGGCAGAGAAGCTCAGCAAGGAACATGGCAATGAGGTTGACGCCGTAGTGGTGTTCATGGGTACAAACGACTTCAACGCCGGAGTGCCCGTCGGTGAGTGGTATGTTGAAACTGAAGACACCGTTACTGCTGCCGTGCATGGCAAGAAGCAGGTGTATAAGCGCAAAAAACGTACTCCGGTGATGACCGGCGACACCTTTAAGGGCCGCATAAACATAGGCATAAGCAAGCTGAAGACGCTCTTCCCCGACAAGCAGATTGTGCTGCTGACACCCTTGCACAGGGCTTACGCCACATTCGGCGACACCAACATACAGCCCGACGAGAGCTGGCAGAACATCTGTGGAGAGTATTTCGACGCTTATGTTGAGGCTGTAAAGGAAGCCGGAAACGTGTGGGGCGTACCTGTGATTGACCTCAATTCGGTCAGCGGACTTAACCCGATGGTTGAGGCTCAGCTGCCTTATTTCCACGACAAGGCCACCGACCGCCTGCATCCTTCAACCGAAGGGCAGGAGCGCATGGCGGCAACGCTGATGTATCAGTTGCTTGCTCTTCCTGTCAAATAGCATCTTCTGCTGTGTCGGCATACCGTTGTTGTTATGCTGCCAGCAGTAAAATGATAAGTAAAAATATGTTAACGCAAGTGCTTTTGCGTTAACATATTTATCTCACTTTTTGCAATCTTACGGCCGAAATGCCGTTTCCGTATGAAAAACTCGCATTTTTTCGATTGTTTTAGTATGTTGCTGATAATCAGAGGTTTATGTCTGATTGTGATTTAAAAGTTCTTTTTCTGTATCCCGTAAATACTCCAGAAAGGCCATAAATCATTGCTTTTTGCACTTAAAACAACTGTTTTTTGTCATGCAAAAGGCAATGTTTTGCGCTCCAATATGCCGCATTTCGCATCCTGAAAGCATAGCTTTTGCATCCTGTTTACATGTTTCTTGCCTTGCAGAGGCTTCGTCTGCATGATAAAACGGCATATCTGCGCTGACGTTATTCCTATAATGCCGGCTTCCGGCGTGTTAAAATCTCGCTGCTTAAAACTTCTGTATTGGTAAATAAAGTTAATTTATCAGTGCCCAATGCGTAATCTTCGACAATAATCAGGTTTTAGTTTTTGAAAGTTAAACGGCAAAAAACATTAAATCGTTTTGTCAGCTACGATTAATTAGTTACCTTTGTAGAAATATAGGAAACATCGGCGGCAGACGCCGCAGCAGGGGCACAAAGCATGCATCATGCAGCCCTGCGGACGTTGATGCCGTGTTGTATTAAGAATAAAAACTTTGTTGATTATGAGAAAAACCGCTTTCCTTTTACTTACGGCTTTTATGCTGGTGCCGGCTGCAATGTTTGGCGACAGCTATTCGAAATTATGGAAACAGGTAGACGAGGCAGCCAATAAGGACCTGCCGAAGACACAGATACAACTGCTGCAGACCATTGCCGACAAGGCTGAGGCCGGCGGCGACTATGGCCATCTGCTTAAGGCAGAGACGTGCATGGCGTCGGTTTGGTATTCTATCTCGCCCGACTCGCTTCCTTCAAGGCTTGCCCGGCTTGAAGACAAGGCCGAAGCATGTAGCAAGTCAGACGGCGCTCTGTCGGCTGTCTATTATGCGGCGCTGGGCAAGATATACAGTTCTTACCGCAATTTTAGTCCGTATGCCGCTGTCGGAATAGACAATTCGGCCAAGGCAGCCGAGTTCTTCCGCAAGTCGCTGGCCGACCCTGCGTTGCTCGCATCAAAGAAGGCACTCTGCTATGAGCCGTTTGTCGTAAAGGGACGCGACGGCAAATACTTCAACGACGACCTTCTGAGTCTTATCGGATATACGGCAGAAGACTATGCCACGATGCATTCTTACTATGCAACTACGCAGAACCGCACAGCTACGTTGCTGACGGCTCTGGCTATGGTCAGGCAGAACAATCAGCGCAACGGCGGCATCTATTTCCGCGAATTAAAGAAGTCGCGCTATGCCGTGTCGCTCGATTCGCTCATAAACATCTATTCTGATCTCAATGCTTGTGGCGAAGTGGCCGTTGAACGCTATAATTTTATGCAGAACTGCAATGACGTTAA
The DNA here is from genome assembly GCF_900625065.1 of Prevotella marseillensis. Taxonomy (NCBI): domain Bacteria; kingdom Pseudomonadati; phylum Bacteroidota; class Bacteroidia; order Bacteroidales; family Prevotellaceae; genus Prevotella; species Prevotella marseillensis. Next base: position 163,573 of record NZ_UYXY01000001.1, read on the forward strand.
CGCCGACGACCTGGTGGCTTACATCAATAACGCCGTTAACCGCTGGGGCGAATGGCCGCGTATGAACGTGCTGCGCAACGAACTTAAAAGGCTGACAAATCCGCAGTTTGTAATCAGTCTCACCAATAATGTTGTGTTGCCTTACAAGCGCAACGTCATAAAAATGAATCTGCGTAATGTCAGTGAGATTAAGGTTAAGGTGGCGCGTCTGGCCGTTGACGGCGACACAGAGCTTAATCCTTCGCAGGATGACGGATATAAGGAACTTCGCAAGAAGATTGTTCCGCTGACAGAGAACGTGCAGACGAAGCGCTATCCCGGTCAGCCTGAATACAAGATAATCAAAGACTCGATCGTGCTTGCCGGCATGCCGGTAGGCGTTTATATGGTTGAAGTTTCTTCAGACAATAAGAATCTTGAGCCGCAGAGGCGCCTGCTGTATGTAACAGACATGTTCGTGGTGCATCATCAGCTGCCCGGCAACAAGCTGCGCCTCGCAGCTCTTAGTGCCACAACCGGCCAGCCTATGCCCGGCGCAACCATCGTCGTGCAGACAAACGGCAAGAAGACGCATACTCTTACATGCAATGATAAGGGCGAAGCCGTGTTCAGTATGGGTGGCGACGGCATCAGAATGCTGCGCGCTTACACAGAGAGAGACAAGGCGGCGCCTATGCTTGGCACATGGAGCAGCTTCTCTTATTATGCCCAGAAGGGCGACCGCGACGTGCTGAACATCTTCACCGACCGTAAGATTTACCGTCCGGGACAGACTGTTCATGTGGCAGCCGTGGCATATAACACTCAGAAAGGCATGGAAAGCAAGGTCGTTGCAGGCAAGTCATTCAAGCTCACCATGAGAGACGCTAACTATAAGGTGGTGAGCGAGGCCACTGTAACCACCGACGAATATGGTACGGCCAGCACCGACTTTGCGCTGCCTTCGGGCGGACTTACGGGCCGCTACACCATACAGGGCGACTTCGGCATCAATGCTTCTGTAAACATCACGGTGGAAGAATACAAGCGTCCTACATTCCAGGTAGAGTTCCCCAAGATCAACCAGAGATATCAGAGTGGCGACACGCTTGTGGTTACGGCTCATGCAAAGACCTATGCCGGCGTGCCGGTTCAGGGCGCAAAGGTCAGCTACACGGTTAAGCGCAGCCAGTCGCTGTGGTGGCGCTATTATGCATCGGCTTACACTAACGGTTCCGGAACCGACGTGCTCGTAAAGGGCGAGGCCGTTACCGATGCTGACGGAGCTTTCAAGATAGAGATGCCTATGGTGCTCCCCGCATGGGCAGATACCGACGGCGGCATTGACGAACGCACGTTCAACAGCATTGCACGCTTCTATACAATAACCGCTGATGCCGAAGTTACCGACCAGGCAGGCGAGACTCGCAGCGGACAGCTGGCGCTGCCTTTGGGCAATAAGCCCGCCGCACTGAGCACCACTTTGCCCGGACGCATACTCCGCGACAGTCTGAAGACAATAAAGTTTGTATACAAGAATATGGCCGGTGTTGACATCGACGACAACGTGAGATATTACATCGACGGCTCGTTCAATGCCTTCAAGGCAAGAACCAACCGCGACGAGAGCATCACATGGAACACGGCGTCGCAGCTAAAGTCGGGCCGTCACAAACTCGTGGCTATCTGCGGCACAGACACGCTGAAGCAGGATTTCGTCGTGTTCAGCCTCGACGACACTAAGCCTTGCGTTGAAACACACGACTGGTTCTATCTTTCAGACACCAAGTTCCCGTCAGACGGCAGTCCGGTTTATCTGCAGGTAGGCTCGTCTGATGCCGACACACATATCCTTTACACCGTCATTTCGGGCGATAAGGTAATTGCCGACGGCGCAACAGACCTTAGCAACCAGCTGTCAACACGCGCTCTGACATATAAGGAAGAGTATGGCGACGGCCTGAAGATAAACCTCGTATGGGTGAAGGACGGCAAGGACTATAATCATAGCGTGTATATCACACGTCCTGTTCCCGACAGACGACTGATGCTGAAGTGGACCACTTTCCGCGACAGACTTACTCCGGGACAGAGCGAAGAGTGGACGCTCAACATAACAAGACCCGACGGCACTGCTGCCAAGGCACAGCTCATGGTTACGCTTTATGACAGCTCGCTCAACCAGATAACTCCGTTCAGCTGGTGGTTCTACAATGACATGGCCATCAGTGAGCCTTACACTCAGTGGCGTTCTGTATATCAGAATGGTCTGCACTTCTCAAGTGCGGCCGACATCAAGCTGCTCGATGTGGACGACTTCGATATGAACAGGTTTGACATTGATAATTTCTTCGTGTCGAATATAATGTTGAGAGGCTATGGGGTTAATGGAGGTCTGAGACTAAGTCTTGCTGGCAGCGCAGTTAAGAAGCAGGCAGTGGCTTCCGATTCAGCCATGTCGGCCGGCGAGAGCGAATCTGCTTCGGTTAAGAGCAAGGAAGAGCTTGCAGAGCCTCCTGTAACAGCCGACAACGGTTCTGCTCAGGGCCGTTCTGCCGACAACGTTCAGTTGCGCGAGAACCTTAATGAGACGGCGTTCTTCTATCCCGCACTTCAGTCAGACGACAAAGGCAACGTGAGCGTTAAGTTTACTCTGCCCGAAAGCATAACAACATGGACGTTTATGGGACTTGCTCACGACAAGGACGTAAACTTCGGACTTATCGAGAGTGAAACCGTTGCGCGCAAGACCGTTATGGTGCAGCCCAACATGCCGCGCTTTGTACGTGTAGGCGACCGTGCTTCGATAGCAGCAAGAATATTCAACACTTCAGAGAAGAGTGCAGAGGGTACGGCTGTTATGCAGCTCGTAGATCCTGAGACAGACAAAACGGTGTTTGAGCAGAAAAAATCGTTCAAGGTTGCTGCCGGACAGACAACAGCCGTATCGTTCGAATATTGCCCTGACGCCAACAGTTCAATGCTTGTGTGCAAGATATTTGCAAACGGACGCAACTTTAGCGACGGCGAGCAGCACTATCTTCCGGTACTGGCAGACGAGGAACTTGTAACCAATACGGTGCCGTTCACACAGACGCAGCCCGGCCAGAAGACGATAGACCTTGGCAATCTGTTCGCTAAGGGCGGCAGAAACAACAAACTGACGGTTGAATACACCAACAATCCTGCATGGCTCGTGCTTCAGGCTTTGCCTTACATAGGCACCGCCAGCGACAACAACGCCATAAGTCTTGCCACGGCATATTATGCCAGCAGCATAAGCAACTACATACTGAAGAACGCTCCGCAGGCTAAGACAACGTTCGAACAGTGGAAGCGTGAGGCAGAACAGACAAGTCTGTTGAGCAGTCTGGAGAAGAATCAGGAACTTAAGGACATCGTGCTCAACGAGACGCCTTGGGTGGCAGATGCCGACAATGAGGCTGAGCAGAAACGTCTCCTTGCCAACTATTTCGACAGCTCTTCGCTCAACAACAACATTAGCTTGATGCTCGGCAAACTGCAAAAGCTGCAGAATCAGGCCGACGGCTCTTGGTCGTGGTGGCAGGGAATGCCTTACGGCTCGCCGTCGCTGACGGCAAGCATTGCTGAGCTGCTTACCCGTCTGAACACAATGATAGGCGTTCAGAACGAGACAAAAGGCATGCTCGACAAGGCAATGACTTATCTCGGACGCGTCGTTGTGGATGAAGTTGAGAAGATAAAGGAGGCCGAAAAGAAAGGCAACGCATACGGAATACGCGACTACTCGGCACTGCAGTATCTGTATATCTGCGCCCTTGGCGACAGACAACTTACGTCGGCAGAACGTTCTGCGGCAGACTATCTGCTCGGATATCTTAAGACAAAGAACACTTCACTTAACCTTTACGGCAAGGCTCTCATGGCTGTTGTATTGTCAAAGAACGGCGAGAGCAAGCTCGCAGGTGAATACCTGAAGAGTCTTGAGGAATATTCGGTTAAGACAGAGACTATGGGCCGCTACTACGACTCGCCGCGCGCAGGTTACAACTGGTTCGATTACCGCATACCTACACAGGTTGCAGCAATAGAGGCGATGAAGCTTGTTGACGCCAATGGCTATTCGGCAGAAATCGACGAGATGAGACAATGGCTGCTGCAGCAGAAGAGAGTGCAGGGCTGGAACACACCGGTCAACAGCGCAAATGCCGTTTATGCATTCTTAAGCGACAACATGTCGGTGCTGAACAAGGGCGAGAAGGCAGAGATAACGCTCGACGGCAAGAAACTCGACATGTCGCCTGCCACCGCAGGTCTGGGTTACGTCAAGTCGGCAACAAGCGTTGCCAACCCTGGCAAGCTGACCGTAAGCAAGACATCTGAAGGCACATCATGGGGCGCCGTTTATGCCCAGTCAGTATGCAAGGTTTCTGATATAGACGCCGCTTCATCGGGCTTCAAGGTTACAAGAGAAATACTTTCTGCCGACGGCACTACGCCCGCAAGTCTGAAAGTAGGCTCACGCATCAAGGTGCGCATAACCATAGTAGCCGACCGCGATTACGACTTTGTTCAGGTGAGCGACAAGCGTGCCGCCTGCATGGAGCCGCTCAGACAGCTCAGCGGATACGCCGGCGGATATTACTGCACGCCGAAAGACAACGTTACGAACTATTATTTCGACCGTTTCAGCAAGGGAACGCATGTTATAGAGACAGAATATTATGTTGACCGTGAAGGCACTTACGAGACAGGTACATGCACCGTGCAGTGTGCTTACTCGCCTGAATATTCAGGACGTGCAGTGTCTAAGGTTATTGTTATTGAATGATTGAAAGAGAATTGAATTATGAAAAGAAAAATAATACTGACAGCCCTGGTTGCCGCCTTTGCCTTCGACATGGCGGCACAGCGCATATCTGCCAAGCATGAGGTTATCGACTGCGGAAGCGTTCTTTATGAACAGCCCGTCACGGCGAAGTTTGAATTGCGCAACAAGGGCAACGAACTGATAATCGACACAGTTAGGACGAGTTGCGGATGTGCCATTGCGAGCTATCCGCGCGGCAGCATCATGAAGGGCGACAACTTTACGGTTGAGGTTACTTATGATGCACGTCAGCTCGGACATTTTGAAAAGGAAGTAGCCGTTTACAGCAATGCTTCCGACAAGCCCTTCTATCTGAAGATGAAGGGAGTGGTGGTTGACAAGCTTATCGACTTCACCGGAAAGTATGACTACACTATCGGCAGCGTGAGGACAGACAACAACAACATCGAGTTTGATGATGTCAACGTGGGCGACATGCCTATACAGAAGATACACATCATCAACAGCGGCTCAGAGAGTGTCAGTCCGGTTGTTATGCACCTGCCTGATTACCTTACGGCGTCAGTGTCGCCTACAACCATTGCTCCTGGACACACCGGCGTGGCAACGATAACCCTCAACTCGCTGAAGCTGCGTGATTACGGACTTACGCAGTCGTCGGTATATCTCGGAATGTATCCCGGCGACAAGGTCAGCGCCGACAAGGAAATATCGGTTTCGGCCGTTCTGCTCCCCGGATTTAGAAACATGTCGGAGACACAGAAGCACAATGCGCCGGTGATAAAGCTGTCGTCAGAGACTCTCGACCTCGGCACGTTCGGCGACAAGGACGACAAGAGCGGAACGATAATCATTGAAAATAACGGAAAGAGCAGGCTCGACATACGTTCAATGCAGATGTTCACAACAGGTCTGAAGGTGAAGCTGAACAAGTCGAAGCTGCGTCCGGGCGAATCGGCAAAACTGAAGATCACGGCTTACAAGAAGCAGCTGAAGAGCGCAAGGAGCAAGCCGCGTGTGCTGATGATAACCAACGACCCGGCAAAACCAAAGGTTGTTATACATGTAAAAGTGAAATAATATTGTTATGGAACATCCAGAAAACAGCAGTGAGTATAAGGGGCTTACGGTTAATTCCGGAGTAGAGCAGCCTTCAACAGTGAATCCCTATCTTAACCGCGCACGCTACAGGCGCCGTGAGTATACAGTGGGCGAGATGGTGGAAGGCATCCTTAAAGGCAACGTTACGGTGCTAAGCCAGGCCGTTACGCTGATAGAGAGTGTTAATCCCGACCACCAGCAGAAGGCTCAGGAGGTTATCGAGAAGTGCCTGCCCTACAGCGGCAAGTCGCTGCGCATAGGCATCAGCGGTGTGCCGGGTGCCGGAAAGAGTACCTCTATCGACCAGTTTGGCGTGCATGTGCTCGACCGTTTTGGCGGCAAGCTGGCCGTCCTGGCCATCGACCCCAGTTCTGAACGCTCCAAGGGAAGTATTCTTGGCGACAAGACCCGTATGGAAAAACTCTCTTTGCGTGAAGAAGCCTTCATACGTCCCAGTCCTACGGCAGGTTCGCTGGGAGGCGTGGCGCGCAAGACCCGCGAGACAATCATACTGTGTGAGGCTGCCGGATACGACAAGATATTTGTCGAGACGGTGGGCGTAGGGCAGAGCGAGACGGCATGTCACTCTATGGTTGACTTCTTCCTGCTCATTCAGCTGGCCGGCACGGGCGACGAGCTTCAGGGTATAAAGCGAGGCATCATGGAGATAGCCGACGGCATAGTTATCAACAAGTGCGACGGCAACAACGTGGACAAGTGCCACATTGCCGCCACCAACTTCCGCAACGCCCTGCATTTCTTCCCGCCATCAGACAGCGGCTGGCAGCCCAAGGTGCTCTGCTACAGCGGCTTCTACGGCACAGGCGTAAAGGAAGTGTGGGACATGGTTTATCAGTATGTCGACTTTGTTAAGCACAACGGCTACTTCAATTACCGCCGTAACGAGCAGAGCAAATATTGGATGTATGAAACCATAAACGAGCATCTGCGCGGCAGCTTCTATAACAATCCGCTCATACAGCAGAAACTGAAGGCGTCAGAAGACTCGGTGCTGGCTGGAACAAAGACTAGCTTCGTGGCAGCAAAAGAACTGCTCGACACATATTTCGGCACAGAAAGACCGTAAGGCTTATGCCGCGACAGGCAAATATAGAGCTATAGGAATATATTATTACGGTCAGAATGCCTGTTTGTTTTTATTCATGACCGGCTCAGTCCGGTCATGAATTATCCCAAATCGTTATTATGATTAGGCTCTGATTTTTGCTTTATATTGAGCTGATCTACGTTAATTTTTTTGCTGGTATAGTTGACTATTCAAGAAAAATCTAACGGAAATCTGCCGATAGAAACAAAAAGACGGGCTGAAAGCATGAATGCACAAGACAGATAATACTATGTGCGGTCTAATGACGGTTTGGGATTGTTTTATAAGAAACATCAAGAAGATGGTACAGATAGAAATCGATGACGGCAGCGGATTCTGCTTCGGGGTTACCACTGCCATAAGAAAGGCCGAAGAAGAGCTTGCGGCCGGAAAAACATTATACTGCCTGGGCGACATTGTGCACAACGGAATGGAGTGTGAACGCCTGCGCAGCATGGGACTTATAACTATTAACCACGACGAGCTGAAGGCTCTTCATGACGTGAAGGTGCTGCTGCGTGCCCACGGCGAACCGCCCGAGACTTACGAGATAGCGCGCCGCAACAACATAGAGATAATAGACGCCACATGCCCAGTGGTGCTGCAGCTGCAGCGGCGCATCAAGCGCGAATACGATTCTAATCCGGATGCGCAGATCGTAATATTTGGCAAGCCGGGCCACGCCGAGGTGCTCGGACTTGTAGGACAGACCAACAGCAAGGCTATCGTCATAGCCGGAATAGACGATGCCAAGGCGCTCGACTTCAAGCGCGACATATATCTATATTCGCAGACAACGAAGTCGCTCGACGAGTTTCACCGCATAATCGACTATATCCAGGAGCACATCTCGCCTGAAGCTACGTTCAGGAGCTTCGACACGATATGCCGTCAGGTGGCCAACCGCATGCCAAACATCAGTTCGTTTGCCAAGCGCCACGACCTCATTCTCTTTGTCTGCGGCCGCAAGAGCAGCAACGGCAAGGTGCTCTTCAACGAGTGCAGGAGCGTCAATCCCAACAGTCATCTTATTGAAGGCCCCGACGAGATTAAGCGCGAATGGATTGAAGGCATCGACACGATAGGCATTTGCGGAGCCACGAGTACGCCCAAATGGCTAATGGAGAGGTGCCGCGACAGAATAATTAACGGCATTTAGCAGTGCCGGTAAATACGGAAATGCCCGGCAGTCGTCATTCTGTTTATCATAATGGCGGCTGAAACAGAATATATTTTTGTTAAAAACTCATCACTCGTCACATTCTGTTTCAATACGTTGAATGTCAGAATGTTACAATGTGATGAGTTGATGCTGCAACTCATCACATTCTGCTTTCATCCAGGTTGAGCAGGTTTAATGGAAATAAAAACAATATATGAATATAAATATGAAAGATTTTGTAAAAAATGATATTGCATATTTACCGGGAGCATTTTTGTCATTATGGCTAGTATGCACATTTCCTGTAAAAATGACGGCTCAAACTTCAGACAGCATACGCACAAAAGAAATTGACGAAGTGGTGGTCAAGGCCAAGATGCAGCACACCAATGCCATGTCGTCAACATACATTCCGACGATGAAGCAGAGACAGTCAGCGCAAAATGCGATAGACCTTCTACAACAGCTCGCCCTGCCTCAGATCAACATTAATCTGATGGACAATGCCGTAACTACCACAAGCGGGCAGAGTGTGGCTATATATATCAACTATATTCCTGCGTCGGCCGAAGAGATGGAAGGCATCTTGACTTCAGATGTACGCCGAGTTGAATATCTTGACTTTCCCGCAGATCCGCGTTTTCAGGGAAGTGAGCATGTCGTTAATTTCATAGTGCAGAAATATGAATACGGAGGTTATACCAAGGCCACTCTGAATGAAAATTTCCTTACCGGCAGACTTTCAAACCGGGCTTCGGTATATTCAAAGTTTGTGTATAAACGCATGACATACGATTTATATGCCGGTACCTCCAATCACGACATTAATCATTACGGCAATTCTGTTGAGGGTATTTACAGTATTGAGGATGAAAATGGTCAGGCTTTTCAGACAACAAGAAACGAGGCGTTGGACTATTCACGTTTCAAGTATAACCAGTATCCTGTTTCTTTCCGTGCTGTTTACGATACCGACAAAATGCAGATAGCCAACACCATAGGTTTTAATTTTGACCAGTCGGCGATGGCCCGGACCGGCGGAACATTGTCGTTTGTTCCTCAGAATAATGCAGACTATTCTTATTTGAAGAACGAACCCTACGTGAGCCGTTATTTCGTATGGTCGGGAAATTATTATTTTATCCTGCCACACAACTTTCATGTCAGCGTGTCTCCCGGCATAAATTACGGCCATACCAATTATTCATACAACTATCAGACCTCGTTGCCGGGCAGTGAGGCCATAGCGAACAATTCAAAAGAAGACGTATGGCAGTTTCGCGGCAGTGCAACGCTTTTCAAGAAATTTACCGACAGCCATACGGCTTTCTTCCGCGCCTGGTTTGGCTCCACGTCCAATCAGGTAAGCTATTTCGGCACATCTCCTTATGACAATGATTTTTCTGATACCTATTCAGGTGCTGCCATCGGCTATAAGTTTCTGAATAAGGTGTGGAATATAAGTGCTGACGCAGCCTTTCAGTGGGAAAGGAATAAAATAAACGACCTTTCGGTTGCTGAAATTTATCCGTTAATCAATCTGTCAGTAGGATTCTCTCCCTCGCGTAAACACTCGTTCCGCACATATTTTCATTTCGGTGCAAACTATCCGGGCGCAAGTGAAAAGACACCTAATGTGCTTCAGCAAAACGAGCTGATGTATTATACTGGAAATCCCAATCTCGGACTTTCTAGGCAGGTTACATTCAATCTGTCGTACAACTGGATGCCGGTCAATGCTTTTTCGGCTTCGGCGTTTGTGCAGTATTTCGGCGAGTTCAATCTTTATGTACCTGTTTATAAGCCATATAATGGCGGCACGGCCCTGCTGAGAACCTTTGAGACAGATTGCAACTATAACCGTACACAGATAGGCATGTCGTTTAATTATAAACTGCTTAACGGCAACCTTCAGTTGGCTGCCTCTCCTTCTGTGTCGTTATATCGCATGTCAGGACTATTCGACATCAGGCGTTCGCCGTTTTATTGCAGTGCCTCTGCAACATATTATCTTGGCAACTTCTATTTTCAGGCATCTTATCAGACAAAGAACCTCACTGTGCAGGGAAACCGGGGCGTGATATACGAAGACCGTGATTTTTATCAAATGCTTGCCGGATGGAGCCGTTCGGGTTGGAATATACGCGTCAGTGCGATGAATATGTTTCGCAACGACTGGCTGTGCTCAACCAGCAAACTGGCGACTCCTCTTTATTCAGAGACGCAGTTCGTTAATGGCAACAATTTTCACCGGCGTCTAAACCTGTCTGTTACATATACGTTTGGATATGGCAAGAAGGTAAACCGTGGAAATGAGGTGGGCGAGCAATATGGAGCAGCATCTGCTATCATGAAATAATGTGCATACATTGTGAAGATGGAGCTATCCGTAGGTAAATCTGCTCGCATATATGTTACAAGCACAAATTTTACGTGAAATTATAGCCGTGTGATGAGTTTAAACCGCAACTCATCACGCCTTAATATGTTGTCTTTCAGGAAGTTAAGACCTGATGTGACGAGTGATGAGTTTCTGATAAAATTATTTTTAGTTTGATCTTTCGCAATATCCTTTTGCAAAAGGTATCCTTTTATGCTGCAAAAGGACACATATTGCATTGTAAAAGATGCCCTTTTGCACCGCAATATGTGGCATATTATATTTAGGTATAAGTTACTTGCCCTTACGCTTCATTTTCAGTGCAATCTCCCTTGCCATGTGCTTTATGGCGTCTGCCGGATAATATAAGAGCATGCGCGGACCGGCATAGCGCATCACTTGGCGTATATGCTCGCGCTTTTCGGGCTTGTAGCAGTGCACCTTGCACAGGCGGCATGTCGGCTTGTTGTCCTGAAACGGACAACGGGCAAGGCGCGACGAGGCATATTCAAGCAGTTCGCGGCATTGAGGACACAGCTCCCTGTTGCCCTCCTTATGGCGGCAATACAGGCGTATCATCAGTTCCACGGTGTGCAGCTCGTGGGCTGTTCGAGGGGTGAGTGGCATTGTTGGGGGATGGGGATTATGGGAGTAGTGGGAGTGATTGTAGTAATGGGACAAATGGAATAATTATGGCGGCGGCACAACTGTGAGCCGCCGCCATGATGCTTCTATGTATATTTCTTTTTTGGTGTTATCTTATCTTTATCTCGCAGTTGTCAAGGCTGTCAATTATTGCCAGCGACTCAACTCTCACGCCGGCGTTGCGCAGATATTCGCCGCCGTGCTGAAAGGCTTTTTCTATGATGAAACCCATGCCTGCAAGCGTGGCTCCGGCTTGGTTTACGAGGTCTATTATGCCTTTGGCAGCATTGCCGTTGGCCAGAAAGTCGTCAATGAACAATACGTGGTCGCCTTTGCGCAGAAAGTCCTTGCTCACGCAGATGTCATAGTTGCGGTTCTTGGTGAACGAGTAGACCGTCGTGGTGAGCATGTTTTCCATCGTTACCGGCTTTTTCTTCTTGGCAAACACCACCGGCAGCTCAAGCAGATAGCCCGTCATTATGGCCGGAGCTATGCCGCTGGCTTCAATGGTTATAATCTTGTTGATGTCGGTAGAGGCAAACCTTCTGACAAACTCCACTGCTATAGACTTCATCAGGATAGGGTCCATCTGATGGTTGATAAAGCTGTCAACCTTCAGGATGCCGCCCTCAAAACATTTTCCGTCGCGCATTATGCGCTCTTTCAGTTGCTTCATGTCCCCTTGCTGTAGTTATTTGTCAGGCTGTTGCCTCGTTAAACTTCTGCATCAGCCATGCCTTCTGTTCGGCTATGGTCATGTTGCTGTTGTCCAGCTCTATGGCGTCGTCGGCCTTGCGCAGCGGCGACACCTCGCGGTGAGAGTCGATATAGTCGCGCTCCTTGACGTTCTTCAGTATGTCGTCAAAGTTGGCCGGCATGCCTTTGGCCTTCAGTTCGTCGTAGCGTCTCTGCGCCCTCACTTCGGCCGATGCCGTTACGAATATCTTGAGTTCGGCGTCGGGGAATACCACGGTGCCTATGTCTCTTCCGTCCATTATTATGCCTTTCTCCTTGCCCATGGCCTGCTGCCGGGCAACGAGGGCCTCTCTTACAAACGGCAGTGCGGCTATAGGGCTTACGCGGGCAGATACCTCCATTGTGCGTATGTCTTTCTCAACAAGTTCGCCGTTGAGGTAAGTGTCCGGCCGGCCGGTCTCGCTGTTCAGCCTGAACGAAATGTTTATCTCGCCCATCTTCTGTTCGAGTTCGCCGGTGTTGATGCTCCCGTCGGCGTTAAACAGGCCGTTGCGCATGGCATAGAGCGTGACAGAGCGGTACATCGCGCCCGTGTCGACATAGATATATCCCACCTCACGTGCCAGGTCTTTGGCCATAGTGCTTTTGCCGCATGACGAATAACCGTCGATGGCTATTGTTATTTTCTTCATGTCTTGTTTATTTTGTTCTTGATATTTTTTCTTTTATTGATGTCTGCCGCATGCAGCCTCTGTGCGGCCCTTTACAGCGAATAGCTGACGTTTACGAGCAGCGAGTTTGACGACACGTGATATTTGCCGTAGCCCAGCTGCAGCTTGAAGCGCTCGAGCTGCAGGCCCGCTCCGAACGACCATCCCGCTCCGTGGCTGCTCTCGTCGTCGGTGCCGCTGCCTATCGTCATCTCGTCGGCACGCCTGAAGTTATATCCGGCAGCCAGGTATATCTGCTGCGACAGGATGATGTCGGCGCCAATCACGAGGTGATTTATCAGTCCATAGTCCCAGTCGGTAAGTCCAACCAGCGTTGCCGACAGCCTGAACGGCAGCGACGCAAACCTTTTGCTAACTCCTGCCTGCAGGTCGAACGGCATTTTCTCGTACTCCTCGTCATAGGCCTTTATCTGTCCGCCCAGGTTCTTTGCCACGAGCGACACCGACCATTCGCGGTCTGGGTCATAATAGTTGAGTCCGAGGTCTATGCCCACGGCCAGCGAACTGTAGTCGCCGATGTAAGAATTTATGAACTTAGCCGTTATGCCGCCCACCAGTTTGTCGGTCAGTATATAGCTGAACACTCCGCTTATGGCAATGTCCTTGGCCGAAAACTCGCCTTTTATGACGTTGTTCTCGTCAGTCTCCTTCATCTTTCCGTAGTCCATATACTGAGCCATGACGGCCACGGAGGCCTTGTCCTTTATGATGCGGTTGAACGATGCACTGGCTGTGGTTGCACCCGCCATGTAGGTCATGAAGTTGAGGTTAATGCTTTTGTCGCTCACCGATGCAAGCAGTGCAGGGTTGCTGAACATCAGCGAAGGGTCGTCTTCTATTATGGTGATGTTTTCGCCGCCGAGAGCTGCAGCGTGGGCACTTACCGGAATACGCAGAAAGTTGTATCCGGTCTGGCTGTCCTGCGCGCCGGCAGTAACGGCAAAAAGCGTCAGCAAAAACAAAAAAACGGTTTTTTTCATCGATTTCTGTTATTTTTACGGCAAAGATACACCTTTTTTCAAATATCTACGTTACTTTTGTAGAGTGAAAATAAGGTGTCATGCACATTTGTTCTTGATAATAACGCCAAAAAAGTCAGATTAGTATGTGCAGGCCCTAAGGTATTAATCATCATTGGTCAGGTGGAACTTAAGAAATCATATAAGGCCGACTTGGAACATCAGCGCGCATCAGGCTTCTTGTTAGGTCTGATAGTAGTGCTGTCGCTGTTTCTGGTTTGTCTTGAATTTACCACGTCAAGCCCGTCGACTGACGTAGCTGACGATATTCTTGACGATGTTTCGCAAGACATTGAGATGATGCCTGTGCTGCAGCAGAAGAACATGATTGCCGCCCCTCAGGTTGCTCCCAAGGCTGCCGTGCCAGAGAAAATGAAGGTAGTGGACGAGCAGGTTGCCGACGTGGTGGAACAGCATGACGGCACAGACACCGATAATGACGCGCAGGCCGGAGCTGCCGGAAGCAGCGAGGCTGCAGAGAGCCAGACAGCGGCACTGTCGCCTGTGGCTGTTGACGAAGACGACAATCCTCTCAACTTTCAGGTTATAGAGCGCCTGCCGGAGTTTCCCGGTGGCATGGTGGAGTTTATGAAGTGGCTCACCAAGAATCTCTCATATCCTGTCATTGCACAGCAACAGAAGATACAGGGCAAGGTCCTTGTGTCGTTCATAATAAATAAAGACGGAACGATAAGCAGTCCGAAGGTGGTTAAATCGGTCAGCCCCGAGCTCGACCGCGAGGCATTGCGCGTGATACGCATAATGCCGAAATGGAAACCGGGCGAGGACCACGGTAAGCCATGCCGCACGTACTTCTGCATTCCCGTCGTGTTTAAGTTGTAATAATTATTCTGCAATCTTAAAAACCTTTATCACTATGTTAACGGCAAACGAAATACTACAAAAGATTAACTCGTATCTTGACAACATGCCTTACGAACGTAAGCCGCAGAGCCTTTATGACCCCATTAAGTATGTGCTGTCGATGGGCGGCAAGCGCATACGCCCGTCGCTGGTACTGATGGCCTACAATTTATATAAGGATGACCCAGAGAGCATATTGTCTCAGGCCTGCGGCCTTGAGATTTATCATAACTACACGCTGCTGCACGACGACCTTATGGACAACGCTGCCATGAGGCGCGGCCACCAGACCGTACACGTTAAATGGAACGCCAATACGGCCGTGCTCTCAGGCGACAGCATGTATGTGCTGGCGTTCAAGCGCATGGCGCAGAGCGCACCCGACAAGGTGAAGCCCGTGCTCGACACTTTTATCGAGACGGCTCTGCAGGTAGGCGAGGGACAGCAGTATGACATGGATTTCGAGAAACGCACCGATGTTACTGAGGAAGAGTATATAGAGATGATACGCCTCAAGACGAGCGTGCTGTTGGCATGCGCCCTGAAGATAGGTGCCGTGCTGGCCGGAGCTTCAGAGAGCGATGCCGACAATCTGTATAAGTTTGGCGAGCAGATAGGTCTGGCCTTCCAGCTGCAGGACGACTATCTCGATGTCTATGGCGACCCGAAGGTTTTCGGCAAGGCCATTGGTGGCGATATCCTGTGCAACAAAAAGACATATATGCTCATCAATGCATATAACAGAGCCGACGAGGCGCGCCGCAATGAACTCGTTAAATGGATTACGGCCACTGACTTTAATCCTGAGGAGAAGATAAAGGCCGTTACTTCGATATATAACGAACTGGGTATCGACCGCCTGGCTGAAGACAGAATAAAATACTATTTTGAGCAAAGCCGCAAATATCTCGATCTCGTCAGTGTTGACGATGAGCGCAAGAGCGTGCTCCGTGCATACACCGATGCCATGATGGGCCGCAAGGCTTAGGCGGCAGTCTGCTTTAGTTCCTTTCCCCGCCATGTCTTTGTGCGGGATGATTATGCGGATGCCGGCCGGGCCTGCAAGAGGCTTTGCCGGCGTGAGATTTATTTAATAATATTTTTATGTGATATAAAAGAAATGCCATACAGACGACTACCGAAGACAGACGCAGCCCGTTTGAGGGCACTGAAGACATTGCTCGACAACAACGATATCTACACCGTGCGCAACCGCTTCATAGACTGGAAAACCCTTAACCGTGCGCAGCCGGCATACGACAGGCTGCTCACAGCCTCTGAGCAGTATAAGGTGAGCTATGCAGCCCAGCTGAGAGGAGCCGGAAAGGGCGACAAGCTGCAGCGCAATGCCACGATGTATGTAAGCCATTTTGTGCAGGTGCTTTTGATGTCGGTAGAGCGCGGAGAGATTAAGAAGTCGAACCTCAAGCTGTATGGACTTGATGAGAGTACAACGTCGCTGCCAAACATTAAGACCATATCAGGTCTGATAAAGTGGGGCACGCAGGTTGTTGAAGGCGAGAAAGCCCGGATAAAGAAAGGCGGACGGCCGATATTTAACCCTACGATAGGCATGGTCAGCACTCATCTTGACATATTCAAGGAGAACAACGATCAGCAAAAGCGTCTGCAAGACCGCACCGCTCAGGCTCTTGAGGCTTTGAAGACAATACGTCCGGAGGTAGACAGTGTGCTGTTGGAACTGTGGAATCAGATAGAGGAAAACTTCAAGAATGAGCCGCCTGAGGTGAGATTTGCCGAATGCCGCAAATACGGCATAATATATTATTACCGCAGAAAAGAAGAGCATTTATATTGATTTGAAGCTTTGGTGCTATTCTGCTGAATGTTCTTTCATTGCCGTTTGCCGGCTTGCTGATGCCTGCTGTTCTTTGCACTACAGCCGTAACGGACAATGATGTCTTAATTGAAAAAATGTTTGGAGAATGAATTTTATAGACACACATACACATCTCGACGGCGAAGAGTTTGATGCCGACCGTGATGAGACAATACAGAGAGCAAAGGATGCCGGTGTGAGCAAGGTGTTTATACCGGCTATCGACATGCCGTCGGTAAGCAGGGTGCTTGCCGTGTGCGACCGTTATCCCGGCTATGCTTATCCGATGATAGGGCTGCATCCTGAAGAAGTAAGAGCCGACTGGCAGGATGTATTGAAAGAAATGAAGCCTGTGCTTGATGCCAACCGCGACAAGGTTATTGCTGTAGGCGAGGTGGGACTCGACTATTATTGGAGCCGTGAGTTTGAGCAGGAGCAGCTGTTGGCGTTTGAGGAGCAGGTCAGATGGTCGATAGAGTATCGGCTGCCGCTGATGATACATTGCCGGAAGGGACAGAACGAAATGGTGCGTCTGTTGCGCCGTTATGAGAAGGAACTGCCGGGAGGTGTTTTCCACTGCTTTACAGGCAACGAGAAGGAGGCTGCCGAACTGCTGTCGTTCGACAGGTTTGTACTCGGCATCGGTGGAGTGCTGACTTTCAAGAAGTCTCATTTGCCGGAGGTGTTGCCCACGGTTCCGCTCGACAGAATTGTGCTTGAAACCGACTCGCCGTACATGGCTCCGGTTCCGATGCGCGGAAAACGTAATGAGAGTGCCTATGTGGCTTATGTGCTGAAGCGTATGGCAGAATGTTACGGAGTGAGCGAGGAACAGGTGGCTGAGGCTACAAATGCCAACGTAAAGCGCGTGTTTTCAGTGTGATAGATGCTGTTGACATAAATGCGAATGACGCTTGGTGCGTTCTTTCTTTCCGCTTATTCTCATTGGGCGTCTGAATATGTCATGCGTGGCAGTATTACATGTGGAAGCCGGTAAAAACTAAAAATATCAAAAATGCCGGCGTAAAGCTAAAAAAGATGTGATTTTATGATGAAAATAGATGGAAAAAAGATAATTTTGCATCCCGTAAACTAAATGAAGTTCAGGTAAGGAAAGGTGCTCGAGTGGCTGAAGAGGCACGCCTGGAAAGCGTGTAAACGTTAAAAGCGTTTCGGGGGTTCGAATCCCCCTCTTTCCGCGTAATGTTTTTCTAATTCATAACAGATATGAGTAATCTGATTGCAAAGATTGCAATAACAACGATCCTCGCATTTTCTATCGGCCATTCGGCGTTTGCTCAGAATGGTGAAATAACCGGGCAGATGAAGTCGAAAGCCGTGTCTACTCTTGCAGCCGATCAGCCCAAGTCGCACAAAACACAAACTCCTGCAGGGAAAGCTGTGGAAGATAACACTGCAAAAGAACAGCAAGACACTGCTGCGCAGTCAGCACCTGCCGACTCGCTAGACCTTGACATGGCTGAAGTGCCTGACTCTACGATGATGCCGGTGGAGAGTGAAGGTTTTCATAAAACACTGAAGGTAAAGTATATTGAAGGCAACGCCGGATTCATGTCGTTTGTGGCACTGGTGCTGGTGCTTGGTCTTGCGTTCTGCATTGAGCGCATAATTTATCTTACATTATCCGAGATAAACGCCAAAAAGCTTATGATCGACCTGGAGTCTCTCATTATGAAAGGCGACATTGAAGGGGCAAAGACCATCTGCCGCAACACACGCGGCCCGGTGGCTTCAATCTGTTATCAGGGTCTTATGCGCATAGACGAGTCGATGGATGACGTTGAGCGCAGCATAACTTCTTATGGTTCGGTACAGGCTGCTAACCTTGAGAAGGGATGTTCGTGGATAACGCTGTTCATAGCCATGGCTCCGTCGCTCGGATTTCTCGGTACGGTTATCGGTATGGTCATGTCGTTTGAGCAGATACAGATGGCAGGCGACATCAGTCCAACTATCGTTGCTGCCGGTATGAAGGTGGCGCTGATAACCACAATATTCGGACTTATTGCCGCCCTGATCATGCAGGTGTTCTACAATTACATACTTTCAAAGATAGAGCACATAACGAGTCAGATGGAAGAGTCGGCTATAACGCTGCTCGACATCATAATGAAATATAAACTTACACGATGATGCGCATCTCATTAAAAAGCATTAGACAACTTTCGGCAGAGCAGATATCCACACGTGTGCTGTATGTTCTGCTTGCCGTCATTGTGCTTCTGTTCGGCGCGTTCTTTCTGATAGGATACGACATTCCGTATGATGAAGATCCGACGTTTAATGCTCCTATGTTTACTGATGCCGTGCTTGTGTTTATTTATATGCTTGTTCTGGCTACGGTGGGCATTACGGCTTATGCCGTGTACAGAAGCATCAAGGGACGCGACAAGACATCTGACACAATCAACAATATTCCGGCGGCTAAGATTGTCTGGCTTACAACAGGACTTACGGCAGCAAGTCTGTTGCTTACATTCCTGCTTGGTTCGTCAGAGCCAGTCATGGTCAACGGAGTGAAATATGCTGATGTGTTCTGGCTTAAAGCTACCGACATGTTCATCAATACGGCGTTGATATTGCTGTTTGTTGCCGTCTGCGGCGTAGTGTTCGGACTTTCGGGATACAACAGAAAAGTAAATCTGAATAAATAAAGTGCACAGTCGTACTGAATATCGCCTTATCAGACATATACGTTAAGACAAACGGCATGACATCAAATGTGTGCGATATGGCGTACATGCACTTGCATAAAGAAGAATATAACATCGGTCAAAGAAAATGATTCTGAGGCATAACAAACGTGAAGTACCTTTGCTGAACACCACGTCAACGGCTGACATATCTTTCATCCTGTTGGTGTTTTTCCTTATCATGACGTCTATGGATGTGGATAAGGGACTGCAACGCCAGTTGCCTCCGCCTGACCGTGACAAGACAGAAGAGGTGGCTGACATAAGCAAAGGCAACATGCTCGACCTGCAACTTACGTCGTCCAACAAGCTTATTGCTGACGGCAAGCCGCTTGATGTTGCGCAGCTGCGTTCGCGTGTGATGACGTTTGTCGGCAAGACGGCCGACCGCCAGCGTCACATTATATCGGTAACGGTAGACCGCAAGACCAGTTATGACCTTTATTTCAACGTACAGAATGAGATAATGGCGGCGTATAAAACACTCAGAAACAGATATGCACTGAAGACATACGGGCGGGAGTACGAACGCTGTACGGCCGCGCAGCGTGAAAAAGTAAGAGAATATTATCCTCAGCGTATAGCTGAGACAACGGTGGCTGAAGCCGAAGGAGGTGAGATATGACAATGTTCAGACGCAGCAGGCGTACCGTGCCGATGCTAAACACGGCTGCATTGCCCGACCTTATATTTACGGTGCTGTTCTTTTTTATCACCGTTACACACATGCGCCAGGTAACTCTGAAGGTGAAATACAGAGTGCCGGAGGGAACAGAACTTACTAAACTTACAAAGAAATCTGCCATTACACATATTTATATCGGCAAGCCTACAAAAGAGATGAGGCCGCAGGCTGGAAACAATACGCGCATACAGATTAACGACAAGTATGCAGACATTCCTGCCGTAGTGGACTTTGTTACTGAAGAACGCCGCCGCATGTCGCCTGAAGACGCAAAAATAATGAGCGTGTCGGTCAAGGCTGACCGCGAGACAGAGATGGGAGTTATGAGCGATTTGCGTCAGGCTCTGCGTGAGGCTGGTGCCCTGCGCGTGAATTATTCAGCCGTTGAAAAAAGCAAAAAGTAATTTTTGTTATTGTAAAGATGTTATAATCTGTTATCAAGAAGTAAAATTTTGCTTTAAATCTATTGCAGAAATGATAAATTTATCATATCTTTGCACAAATTAATCGGTCAGTTGGATTTTGATAACAGCATGTTCTTGCGTCACAGATGCCGGCGTTTGCCGTGGCGGACGTATGGCATAAAAACAAAAGCACTCTTTATCCATGGCTGTATTTATGTTTGTTTTAATCTAAAACTTAGAAAATGGCGCATCACAATTTAGATTCATTAGACAAGAAAATCCTTAGGCTTATTGCTGAGGACGCTCGTATTCCTTTCCTTGAGGTGGCTCGTTCGTGCAACGTAAGCGGCGCTGCCATTCATCAGCGTATACAGAAACTCAATAGTCTCGGAGTGTTGAAAGGTTCACAATTTATAATCGACCCTGAGAAAATTGGTTACGAAACATGTGCTTATATAGGTCTGAACCTCAGGAATCCTGAAGATTTTGACAAGGCTGTTGAGGCTTTGAGAAACATACCTGAAGTCGTTGAATGTCATTATACAACGGGCGACTACGATATGTTTATTAAGATTTACGCATTCAACAATCACCATTTGCTCAACATCATTCACGACCGTCTGCAGCCGCTGGGATTGTCACGAAGCGAGACTATCATATCATTCAATTCGGCATTCGACCGACAGTTGCCTATTGTGGACATACCGGTTGACGATGAGGACGAAGATGATGTAATCGAATAAAAATTTAAACCAAGGCGTAATTGCCTTGGTTAATTTGTTATTATGAGGAAACAAGTCTTATTTATTTTATCTTTATTCTTGGCCATTAACCTTCATGCCGAGAATAAGTTTGTTATTGAAGGAAGAGTAGCCAATGTGCCCGACGGCCTTATCGTTGAACTTCTGCGTAATGAAGACAATGTAGGAATGCTTGTGGCTTCTGACACCTTGCGGAACGGCAAGTTCCGTTTTGAGGAAGAAACTTCAGGCAACGGCACCGACTGGATGTTCCTGACGGCAAGAACGGAAAACTATTACAGCATGATTTTGTATCTTTGGGTACGGCCGGGAAGTTCGATAAGAATCTCTGCCGACAATCTTCTTGTGTATACATGGAACGTTGAAAGCGATGTGCCAGAGCAGCAGACAAGGAGCAAGATACTTGCAAGTTCGCGCGATCTCTGGAACGAATATCAGATTTTAGATGGAGATTATGACTCTCTGCGCAGCAGGATAAAATCGGGCAAGTATTCCGGTGAGGAAAAGAAAAGGCAGAAAGCGAGACTCGACAGCATGAAGCAGGCGAAAAGCATGCTGCAGGACCGCATCTCAGCCGTAGAACTTGAGGCTATGGCGAAGCTTGATGTCGACCAGGCCTGGATGCTGAATTATGTTAACACGGCATACATGGTGAATATCTCCAAGAACAAGGATAATCTGGAAAAGGCTAAGGCTCTCTATGCCTATATACCTGATGTGTGGCGTGATTCCTACTCTGGCCGTGAAGCCAAGAATGTTCTTTTCCCCCAACATGTCGTTGAGGTAGGAGAGGAGGCTGCTGATGCCGACCTCTATGATATTGACGGAAAATTGTGGCATTTGTCTGACTTCAGGGGCAGATACGTGCTTATCGACTTCTGGAGCCGTGGCTGCGGTCCGTGCAAGATGGCCATTCCTGAGATAAAGGAAGCAGCCGACAAGTATAAGGACAGACTTGTGGCGGTGAGCATTTCGGTAGACAATGAGAAGGTGTGGAAGGAGCATTCGGCCACTGAAGGCATTACATGGATGAACCTCAGCGACAAAAATCTCAATACGGGCATTGCCGCTAAATATGGCGTTCGCGGAATACCTTCCTTCGTACTTTTGTCGCCAGACGGGAAAGTTGTCAAGAAGTGGTCGGGCTACAGTAAGGGAGTGATAGAGAAATATATATCCGAACATATCGCCACGGCTGACGTGCCTTCAGGCAAATAGTGTTAGGACGGATTTAACCCAATTCGGTAATTAAACCGCATATTACTTTATCAGTTTTGTGCATTGATGCTTTCAGCCTGTCTTTTTGTTTCTATTGGCGTCTTTTTGTCAGATTTTTCTTGACATAGCCCGCTATGCCTGCGAAAAATCTAACGAAAATCCGCTCAATATAAAGCAAAAATACCGACCGAATCATAATGACAGATTGGGCTTAAATGACTATTGGGGCTTATCTTAAAATTGTCGCCAAAGAGAACCAACCGGTTGTCTTTGGCGACAAATTTTATTATCTCACATAGTCTACAAAAGCGTATCTGTAGGCATGTTTCTCGTCTATGTCGTGGTCTTCACGCTTTTCTTCTCTCCATCCGTCAAACTCAGGAAAGAATGTGTCGGCATCTTCCGGCGTGTCATCTATCTCCGTAAGACACAGCCTGTCGGCACGTTTTATGGCCTGTTCGTAGATGCTTGCCCCACCTATTATATATATGTCCTCGTCGGCAGAGCAGTTGGCCAGGGCTTCGTCGAGCGATGTGTAGCAGTCGCATCCGGCGAAGTCGCGCTTGCTGCGGCTCAGAACGATGTTGCGTCTGTTGGGCAGTGCCCCTTTCGGCAGCGACTCAAAGGTCTTTCGTCCCATTATTATTGTGTGTCCTGTGGTAAGGGCCTTAAACCGTTTAAGGTCGTTAGGCAGCCAGTAAATCAGTTTGTTGTCTTTTCCTATCGCCCGGTTTTGTGCCACGGCGGCAATGATGGTTATTTGCATGATATGTCAGTAGTTAAAGAAGTTATAGTAGTTAAAGTAGTTAAAGCCATTACCTTTGTTGCTGCATTCTGCTGTTGTTATTGTCAATATTCTTGTTGTCGGATGTTTTTCCGGTAAGACTAATGACTTTAACTACTTGGCGAACAACGTGAGCAGTAACTTCTTTAACTACTTTAACTACAGAAATTTATACACTCACCTTTCCTGCAATATGCGGCCAGGGATTATAGTTCTCGAGAGTGAAGTCTTCGTATTTGAAGTCGAAGAGGTCTTTTACGTCGGGGTTGAGCTTCATTACAGGCAGAGGGCGCGGGGTGCGCGTGAGCTGCAGGTCAACCTGCTCAAGATGGTTAAGATATATGTGTGTGTCGCCGGTGGTGTGGATAAACTCGCTCGGCTTTAGTCCCGTCACCTGTGCAACCATCATCAGAAGCAGTGCGTAGGATGCAATGTTGAACGGCACGCCGAGGAATGTGTCGGCGCTGCGCTGATAAAGCTGAAGACTTAGGCGGCCTTCTGCCACGTAAAACTGGAACAGACAGTGGCACGGCGGCAGGTGCATCTGCTCAATGTCGGCCACGTTCCATGCGCTTACTATTATGCGCCTTGAGTCAGGAGTGTTCTTTATCTGGTTGATGATGTTCTTTATCTGGTCTATGTGTCCGCCGTTGTGGTCGGGCCATGAGCGCCACTGATGGCCGTAGACCGGACCGAGTTCGCCGTTCTCGTCGGCCCATTCGTTCCATATCCTTACGCCGTGTTCCTGAAGATATTTAACGTTGGTGTCGCCCTTAAGGAACCACAGAAGCTCGTAGATGATAGACTTCAGATGCAGTTTCTTGGTCGTAAGAAGCGGAAAACCGTCGTCAAGATTAAAGCGCATCTGATTGCCGAAGATGCTTATGGTGCCCGTCCCCGTGCGGTCGTGCTTCATAACGCCTTCGGTTTTGATGCGTCTTAGCAGGTCGAGATATTGTTTCATCGTTGTTTATTTTGTTCTGATTATTTCATTGTATTCGTCAGGCACATGACTGCTCTTTACCTTCCATTCTGCCGGGTAAAGGTTGTTTGCCCTGTTGCCTATGTTCTTTTCGAATCCGAGCGGCACGCCGTTGAACTCTACCAGCACATAGCCGCGCGGCGTATCGGCCGGTAAGGTTACAGCCTCTTTGCGCAGAAAGCTCATTGCCTGTGCGTAGTTGAGTTCTGCCTGCGCAAAAGTTTCTTTGTTGAGTGCCCTCGACAGGGCGAGCGCCTGTGCCGGAATGATGTCCTTGCCCTTGCTTTCGCCGATGGTTATTCCCGCCGACAAAATCTTAAGCGACTTTGCAGCAGCGTCATACACGTCGCGCCACGCCTTAGGTATGGCTGCCGTGATGTTGTCAGAGGTTACAAAGTCGAATCTGTCAGGGTCCTTAATCCAGTCGCGGTTGCAGCTTGCCGTCTCTTTCTTGCTGTTGCGCTGCTTGTCTTTTTTAGCCTTCTTGTCCTTACGTGGCGTGTCGTTGGCGTCTCGTTCGCCGTTCTTGCGCATTACGGCCATGAATATTCCTTCGCCGCGAGTAAGTCCGGGCAGGAAACGGTACACAGGCTTGTCGAATCCGCTTAGCAGCGAGCCGGTTATCTTCCAGCTTTCGTCAATGTCAACGGGCAGCAGCTCTGCGCCCAGCTCTTCGGTTATATATCTTATGTTTTCTTCGTCTTCTTTGGTGTTGAACGTGCATGTTGAGTAAATCAGCAGGCCGCCAGGCTTCAGGCACTGCCACACGTCGCTCACAATCTCGCGCTGTAGCCGCCAGCATTTCTCCACGTTCTGCACGCTCCATTCGCTTATCGCCGTGTCGTCTTTTCTGAACATTCCCTCGCCCGAACATGGCACGTCGGTGAGAATTACGTCGAACATAAGACGGCTTTTGCCGAAGTCGCGCGGATAGTTGTTGGTAACAATCACGTCCTCATGACCGAATTTCTGCATGTTCTCAGCCAGAATCTGCGCGCGCGTCCTCATCGGTTCGTTGCTTATCAGCAGGCTGCCTTCGGGCAGGGCTGCCCTCGCCACGGTCGACTTTCCGCCCGGGGCGGCACATAGGTCGAGCATGGTCAGCGGTCCGTCGGACGCATACTGCCTCATGACACGGTCGAGAAACATCGACGATGCTTCCTGAACATAATACAGTCCGGCATGGAGCAGGGGGTCGAACGTGAAGTTTGGCCGTGAGTTAAGATAATATCCGCTGTCGCACCAGCCAACCTTTCCGTCAGAAAGACTTTCGGCAGGTGAGCCGCAGGCACACTTAAACGGATTGAGCCTTATGCTCACGGGCGGCTCGTCGGCCAGTCCGCGGCTTATGATGCTCCACAACTCGTTGCCTGTAAGCGCTTTAGTGTAATTTATAAAATCTTCCGGCAGTGTCATTTAAATATGCAGTGTGATTAGTGCTGGCAAAGTTACAAATAATTTTAATGTGCGCAACCAAAAAGGTGTCTTGATTTTTTTGTGCCGGCCCTTATATGCATGCCTTCGTGCGTATGTGCCGTGCCGCAACGCATTTTTGTGTCATGGCGCGACTCTCTTGCGGCGCTTTGAAATGTCAGAGTTTTGCGCTGCGTAACACATTGATATTCAGCGTGTTTGCAAAAGGTATGCTTTTGCCTTCTAAAAGGTGCCCTTTTAGCGTGCAATTTGTGGCCTTTTGGAAGGTAAAAGCATACCTTTTGCAAAACCGCCGTTCACGGGCTGTTTTATTGAAGGCGTTTGGTGGCGTTATTCTTGCATGACGGAAGAAATGAGATAAAAATGCATTTTTTTGAAAATTTCTTGTTTTCCGTGCAACCTTTTCACCCTTTCATACGTCTAACGGATAGAACAAAAAATAAAATTAAGATATGAAAAAGTTATTTATCATTTTAGCCATGGCAGCCACGCTGGCCGCTCCTGTTCAGGCTCAGAAGTCGCTCTACAGGCACAATCCGCAGGTGGTGAACAGCCAGGCGGCTGCCGACACGGGCGAGGTGGTGGCCTATTCAGACACAACGGGCGCAGCCCGCGACACAAGTGCGGCTCAGACAACAGCCTCAGACGAAGACGAGGCAGTAAGCGTAAAGCAGTTTGACGACGTGTCCGACCCGTTTACGCTCATTGCATATCTGGCCGATTTGGGCGGCCCGGGCAGCGTATTGGTGGCCATTGCCTTTGTGCTGCTGTGCATCCTGGTGGTGCTTTCGCCGTTCCTTTTTGTCGCACTCATCATCTATCTGGTGCTGAAAAACCGCAACCAGCGCTACCGTCTGGCGGAGAAGGCTATGGAGAGCGGGCGCCCTATACCCGATAATCTGCTGAAGAAAGACGACTTCAGCAATGAGGCTCTATGGAAGAAAGGCGTAAAGAACGGCTGCCTCGGCATCGGTCTTGTGGTCTGCTTCTACATCATCGGCGCCAATCCGCTCACCGGCATAGGCTGGCTCGTGTTCTTCTATGGTCTCGGTCAGTGTATCATAGCCCGCACCACAGGCCGCAGAAAGCGCAATGACGAAAGCGATTTCTTCATGGACGACATAAAAGACGAGCCGGACGGCGATAAGGAAAAGTAATATTACGGGGTTGAAGGTGAAACAGCTTAATGACATATCGTTGGTTACGAGGGTGGCCGTTTTTCACGACAAGAAGGCGTTCGACGCGCTTGTCGTGAAATATCAGGCGGCCGTCAGGAGGTTCTTCCTCAGCCAGACGCTGGGCGATGCGCAGCTCAGCGACGACCTGGCGCAGGACACCTTCATCAAGGCCTACACCAACATAGGGCGTTTCAGGGGGCTGTCAGGTTTTTCCACGTGGCTTTATCGCATAGCCTACAATGTGCTTTATGACTACAGGCGGTCGCATAAGGTGACAGACGACGTAAGCTCTGTGCCGGCAGACCGCAGTGTGGCGCAGGCTGACAAGGGCCTGAGCATCGACATCTACTCGGCACTGAAACTGCTGAAAGACGACGAGAGGCTCTGTCTGACGCTGCAGATAATCGACGGACTGTCCGTCGACAAGATATCAGAGATAACCTCACTGCCGCTGGGTACGGTGAAGTCGCATCTCTCAAGGAGTAAACACAAACTTGCAAATTATTTAAAGGATAATGGATATGACAGATAACAATGACGATGTTCTGGTAAAAAAGTTCTTCAGCGAAAACCGCATTGACGTGCCCGACGATGGATTTTCAAGGCGTGTCATGCGCCGTCTGCCCGACCGCACACGGCGCATCAGCCGTCTGTGGACAGCGGTGTGTGTCGTTATTGGACTGCTGATTTTCTTCAGAAACAAGGGCTTCTCGGTTCTTGTGTCGTGCTTCGACGGCATATTCTCAGATGTCCTTGCCCGCCATGAGCAGCTCAACAATCCTCATCTGCTGTTGCCTGTGGCAATGGTGCTGATACTTTTGTGGGGCGTAGGCTTTGCCGTCCGCGAGCGGTGAGCGGCGTGCCTGGCGTTTATCTGCGGCTTCATGATATGATGTTGCGCCTTGCCGGCATGGCGGATTATGTGTCCGTGCCTGCCGCCAAGGCGCATATAGCTTTATCAGATACAATAATCCCCGGAACTGCACATGCCGTTCCAGGGATTATCGTGTTACATATCTATCACGAAGCCGTCGTCTTCAGAGCCTCCGTTATCCTGTTCCTTAGCCTTTGGAGGGTTCTTCAGGTTGCCGTTTTCGTCAAACATTCCGTATGTTATCCTCAGCACTATGAACTCGGTGCGGCGGTTCAGCTGGTTGCATATCTCCTGTTTGTCCTTGTCAAGTTTCTTTATAAACTCTTCTGTCAGCACGTCGCCTTCCTTCAGCCACGGATATTTCTCCGTCAGCTTCTTGCGTATTGTCTTCGGCTTCTCCTTGCCGTAGCCCACCGGCGACAGGCGGTCTTTGGCTATTCCGTGCTCTATCAGATAGTTTACCACGGCCTCGGCTCTCTTCTGCGACAGCGTCTTGTTATATTCCGCACTGCCCTTATAGTCGCAGTGTGCGCTCAACTCTATGGTAACGTTGGGGTTTTCGTTCAGCAGCTTGATAAGTTCGTCGAGCGCCTTGGTCGACTCCGGGCGCAGCGAATACTTGTCAAAGTCGTAGAAGATGTTGTCTATCAGCACCGGCACGCGTATCGAGGCGAGCGGAAACTGCAGCACATATTCTTCTGATTCTGTCACCGGTTTCACCCTCAGTTCTTCCTTATGGTTGAGGAAGCCCTTGCATGTGGCAAGCATCATGTAGTCAACATTCGGGTTTATCACCTGTGTGAAAGAGCCGTCGCCCTTCACGTTCAGCTTCAGGTTGGTGCCGTCGCTGCCTATCATATACACCAGGGCATCGGGCAGTTCGTAGCCGTCCATCTCGTATACCCAGCCCTTCACGGTCTGTATTACCTCAGGTTTCTCAAAGCTGTATATGTGGTCCCAGCCTCTGCCGTCGCCTCTGTTCGACGAGAAGTAGCCGCGGTTATGCGGACCTTCGAAGGTCATTCCAAAGTCGTCTCCATACGAGTTGAGCGGATATCCCGGGTGTTCAAGCACAAATTTCTTTGTCTTTTTGTCCACCTTGGCTATGTATATGTCGAGTCCGCCGAGACCTTTGTGGCCGTCAGACGAGAAGTAAAGGTCGCCGTTCGGCCTGAATGTAGGGAACATCTCGTTGCCCGGCGTGTTGACAGGTTCGCCCAGATTTTCCACGCCTCCAAGCCCGTTGCTCGTAAGTCTCACTCTCCATATGTCGTATCCGCCTTTTCCTCCCGGCATGTCCGATGTGAAGTAGAGCCATTGTCCGTCGGGCGATACGGCAGGATGGGCATAGCTCGACAGCGTGTCGCGTGTTATCTCGAGGGCCGAAGCCTTGCCCCATGCTGCGTCAGAGCGGTTAGATGTTACAATGGTTGCATATCTCGGATAGTTCGGGTCGGTGGTGCATTGTGTGAGATACATCTGACTCTGGTCCGGCGTAAAGCAGCATGCGCCCTCGTCAAACTCAGTGTTGAGGCCCGAAACAATGGCTTCCGGCTTGCCCCATTTGCCCTTGTCGTCCTTCTGCGACACAAATATGTCGCCGGCTTTGGTGCCCGTTATGCCGCTAAGTTCGTCGCCTTCGGCCTCGTTTCTCGTTGATGTGAAGTACAGTTGGTCGTATTCGTCACCGAAGAGCATGGGCGAATAGTCGGCCCGGCGCGAGTTGAACACGTCCATCTTCTTTACTATATATCTCGAGCCGGCTTCCTTTTCGGCCTGTGCTGTCTGTGCCGACAGCAGTCCTGTCTTGGCTAGTTCGTTGTCGGGAAGTGAGTCGAGCACGAGCTGAAACTCCTTTGCAGCCTCCTTGTAGCTGCCGTTTTTCATCAGCACACGTGCAAAGGAAAGGTGCGTTTCTATGTCGGCCTTGTTGTATCTTATCGTGTTCCGGTATGCCGCAATAGCCTTTTGTGTTGAGTTTATGCGGTCGTAGCATCCGGCAAGTTTCTTTGCCCGTTCGCCTCTTTTGTCCTTGTCTTTAGGCGAAGTCTTGTTGTATGCCGTCTTAAATTCGGCCGCAGCGTCGTAATATTCACCCAAGGCGAGATATTTCTCGCCTTTTTTCATGTAGTGATCGGCGCCGCACGACGCTGTAAGCAGCATCGTAAAGCATATTATTATGAGTGTGTAAAGCTTTTCTTTCATCACGAAACCTTAGTTGTTATATATAAAACCAATGTACAAGAGCTGTAAAGCCCTTCGTTATTATATAATAACACAAAAAGGCCTGATTTATTGTTTAAAAGGCAGTCTGAATGTGCATCCTTCTTTCCAGCGGCTGCATCCGTAGGCCGTTTTGCCTTTTATGATATGTCCCTGGCCGCATATTGGGCATGCAGAGCCTACTATCGAGTCGTCGGCCTGCATCGTCTGCTGTGCCGGTTCGGGCTTGGCTGTCTGTGCCGCATCGGCATTCTGCGTTGCGTCAGGCTGTTTTTCGGCAGTCTTTACGGTCTTGCTTTCCGGCTTCTTTCTTGGTTTCGACGCCTTCTTCTGCGTCTTTTTCTTCATGTCTTCGTCACTCATTATTGTTACGTGACGGTTGCTGTTGTCGGCCAGAACGTCGTTGACTATCGTGGTGATCTGCTCTTTCAGTTCGTTGATAAACTGTCCGGCGTCATATTTCTTGTGCTCAATGTCGCGCAGTTTCTTCTCCCATATACCCGTGAGTTCGCAGCTCTTGAGCAGTTCTTCCTTAATGGTGTCAATGAGTTCTATGCCCGTAGGAGTGGCAACTATGTTTTTTCTTTCGCGCTTGATGTAGCGTCTCTTGAACAGAGTCTCGATAATGTTGGCTCTCGAAGACGGTCTTCCGATGCCGTTCTCCTTCAAGGCGGCACGCAACTCCTCGTCGTCGACAAACTTTCCAGCCGTTTCCATCGCCCTGAGCAGTGTTGCCTCGGTGTAATATTTGGGCGGAGTGGTCCATTTCTCGGTGAGTGTCGGCGTATGGGGGCCGCTCTCTCCCTTTGTGAATGCCGGCAATGTGCGCTCCTCGTCGGAGTTGTTTGCAGCATCGTTGTCTGCGTTTTGCGCTTCCTTGTCATACAGAACGCGCCATCCCGGGTCGTTTATCTGCTTGCCGCTGACCTTAAAGTCAACGTCCTCAACCTTGCCCATGACGGTGGTTGTGGAGAACTTGCAGTCGGGGTAGAACACGCTGATGAAGCGGCGGGCTATCAGGTCGTAGACGTTACGCTCGAGGTCGGTGAGGTTAGAAGCCGGAACGCCGGTGGGGATGATGGCGTGGTGGTCGGTTACCTTAGACGAGTCGAACACCTTCTTGCTCTTTGGCAGCTTGGCGTTTGCAAGCGGAAGCGTGAAGGCTTCATAGCCCCTGAGTCCCTTGAGGGTGGCGGGACACTTGGGATAGATGTCGTCGCTGAGATACTGAGTGTCCACACGGGGATATGTGGTGAGCTTCTTCTCGTAGAGCGACTGTATGGTGTTGAGCGTCAGTTCGGCGCTCATGGAGAACTTCTTGTTGCAGTCTACCTGCAGCGACGTAAGGTCGTAGAGATGCGGGGGAGCCTCTTTGCCGGCTTTCTTCTGCACGTCGGTTACGACAAAGGGCTTGCCTGCTATCTTGTCGAACGACTGCTCGCCTTCTTCCTTGCTGGTAAACTTGCCCGAAGTGGCCGTGAACAGCGTGTCGCGGTATATCGTTGACAACACCCAGTAAGGCTCCGGCTTGAAGTTGTCTATCTCCTTCTGCCGGTTCACTATCAGTGCGAGGGTGGGCGTTTGCACGCGTCCGATGGACAACACCTGCCTGTATTGTCCGTATTTTAGCGTGTAAAGCCTTGTGGCATTCATGCCGAGAATCCAGTCGCCTATGGCGCGGCTCAGTCCGGCGAGATACAGAGGCTGATATTCGTTCTGGTCTTTCAGCGACTGAAATCCCTCGCGTATGGCCTCGTCGGTCATCGACGATATCCACAGACGCTTGACGGGGCATTTGGCCTGAGCCTTCTGCATGACCCATCGCTGTATCAGTTCACCCTCCTGTCCGGCGTCGCCGCAGTTTATTATGCTGTCTGCTGCCTGCATGAGCTTCTCTATCACCGAGAACTGCTTGCGGATGCCGGCATCGTCTATCAGCTTTATGCCAAACCGCTGAGGCAGCATCGGCAGTGCGCTCAGGCTCCACCTCTTCCATAGGGGCGTATAGTCGTCGGGCTCTTTCAGGGTGCATAGATGACCGAAGGTCCATGTAACCTGATAGCCGTTGCCCTCCATGAATCCGTCGCACGGCTTTGTTGCGCCCAGGATTCGTGCTATGTCTTTTGCTACACTTGGTTTCTCTGCAATGCAGACAATCATATATTATGCTTTTATAAGATGTATTTTTTGTTTTATGTGAGATGATGCTGTCGCACAGGTTGGGCAGTATGGCCGTTGCCTGCGGCGGCAGAAGTGCATCAGTAGCCCAGGTCTTCGCCGACGAGAACCACGGTGTGGCGTCCTGCCGGATGAGAGTTGCGTGTGAAGTGGATATAGTTGCAGATGCTCTCGGGCGAGTTGCAGTTATGGCATACGCCGTCTGTCAGACACGGAGTCTTGATGTCGAAGCGTGCCGCATTAATCGGACTTGCCGTAGAGCGTGCCCTTGCCAGTGCGCTCTGGACATCCTGTGCCACCTTGTTGAGTCCCACGACGAATATCACGTGCTTGGGTCCGAAGGTTATCGCTGCCACGCGGTTGCCGTTGCCGTCGATGTTCACTATCACTCCGTCTTCGCTTATGGCGTTGACGCTCGACAGATAGTAGTCGCACGAAAAAGCCTCTCGGTAAATCTGCTGCGCCTCGTCGCGCGTCTTGGCCTCGTCGCGGTCGAGCACCTTCAGGCCTCTTTCGTGCAGGGCCTTTGTCAGTCCCATGTCCCTTATGGTCATCGAGCCGCCCCACGTAACGCTGCTTCCGTCGGGAATCATGGCCGACACAGCCTTTACGGCCTCGGCCGCCGTGGCGCAGTAACAAGCCTCAAAATTGCGGCGTTTCAGGTTCTTAATCATCTTTGCAGCGAGCTTCTCGTTGCGTATCTCTTTAGGTGTCATAATGTTTCTGTAATTATATGTTTGGTGTGAAACAGGAGTGCAAAATTAATAAAATTGCTTCATACATCGTTGACTTTTAAGCATTGTTTATAAAAAAACTTTCCACCTATTATATATAAAGCCGCCGTCGGCGCGACGTCAGGACAGCTGAAACACTCCTGCCGTACGCATGTTACGGGCAGGTTCACGCCGGTCGGAAACGGATAAAATATGCCTTTGTAAGTGATTGATAATCAGATGGTTTCTAAAAGGTGCCGTTTTACGTTGCAAAAGGGCACCTTTTGCAGCGTAAAACATGGCCTTTTGCAGTCTGAAAGGCCACCTTTTGCAAACCGTCCGTCCGGCGTGCCATATCTGCCCGGTGCCGTCATGCCTGCGAGGGCGTGGTCTGCAGTGAAGGCTCTGGATGCGTCGTGTCGGTGCTAGTCTGCAATGTCGGTTTTGCAGTCTGGAGCATTGTGCTGCCAAAGTGATTTTCTTTGCGCAAGAGAGGCTCAGTTTGTCGTCCCGTTGTGCTTGTCGTTCGCTTTAAAATTATTACCTTTGCGGTGGGCATGCAGCCTCCGCACAATGACTGAAATGTTTTTTGCCGGCGGTTAAGATGGTTGCGCCCGAATGCGTGGCAGGCTCTTGGCATGTAGTTTTGCAGTCGCCGCGTGCGGACAAGAAAAATACAAAAGATATGAAAACAGGACTTTTTATTCCCTGCTATGTCGATGCGCTGTATCC
Organism: Prevotella marseillensis; assembly: GCF_900625065.1. Classification (NCBI taxonomy): domain Bacteria; kingdom Pseudomonadati; phylum Bacteroidota; class Bacteroidia; order Bacteroidales; family Prevotellaceae; genus Prevotella; species Prevotella marseillensis. The sequence continues at coordinate 196,791 of NZ_UYXY01000001.1, forward strand.
TGAGGTGGCGGTGGCTTGCTACAAGCTGCTGAAGCATCTTCAGGTAGACGTAACGTATCCGCTAAAGCAGACATGCTGCGGCCAGCCTATGGCAAACGCCGGCTTTGAGAGCAAGGCTGTGCCCTTGGCCGAGCATTTTGAGGACATCTTCAAGGGTTTCGATTATGTGGTGGCCCCTTCGGCCAGTTGTGCGGCTTTTGTAAAGCTCAACTATCCCAGACTGCTTCAGGGCAAGCATTTCTGCGAGACGTCAGACAAGATAATGGACATCTGCGAGTTTCTGCACGACGTACTGAAGGTAAAGTCGCTGCCCGGCAAGTTTTATCATAAGGTAAGTCTGCACAACTCTTGCCACGGAGTGCGCGAGCTTGGCCTTTCGTCGCCCAGCGAGCGCAATATCCCTAAATATTCAAAGCTCAAGGACCTGCTGTCTCTCGTGGAAGGCGTAACCGTCTGCGAGCCGGAGCGCGTTGACGAGTGCTGCGGATTCGGCGGCATGTTCTCGGTTGAGGAGCCTGAGGTGTCTACACAGATGGGCATCGACAAGCTGGAACGCCACATGGCCACGGGCGCTGAGTATATAACAGGCCCCGACAGCTCGTGCCTGATGCATCTGCAGGGCGTGGCAAAGCGGCAGCAGAAGGACATAAAGTTTATTCACATCGTACAAATTTTAGCGGCAGGACTATGAGCACACTACACAGAAAAGCAGCACAGACGTTCCTGAAGAACGGAGAGAACGCCAAGTGGCACGACGCCACGTTCTGGGCACTGCGCGACAAGCGCGACAACATGGCCATGGGACTAGACGAGTGGGAACGCCTGCGCGACACGGCCAGCGCCATAAAGCGCCACACCGTAACGCATCTTGACAAATATCTTGAGCAGTTTGCTACAAATGCCGAGAAGAACGGAGTGAAGGTTCACTGGGCAAAAGACGCAGAAGAGTTTAACAACATTGTGCTTGAAATACTCACGTCCCACAACGTGAAGAAGCTCGTGAAGAGCAAGTCGATGCTGACGGAGGAGTGCGAGATGAACCCCTTTCTCGAGCAGCACGGCATAGACGTCGTTGAGACAGACCTCGGCGAGCGCATCCTTCAGCTTATGAAGCAGAAGCCGAGCCACATCGTAGTGCCGGCCATACATATCACGCAGGAAGAGGTGGGACATCTCTTTGAGCGCGTGCTCGGAAGCGAGAAGGGCAACTATGACCCCACATATCTTACATACCAGGCACGCATAAGCCTGCGCAACGAGTTTATGACGGCCGACGCAGGCATGACGGGCGCCAACTTCGGCGTTGCCGCCACGGGCGACATCGTGGTGTGCACCAACGAGGGAAATGCCGACATGTCTACCTCTGTGCCTAAGCTGCATATAGCTGCAATGGGCCTCGAGAAGGTGATACCCGACTACCGTTCGCTGGCAGTGTTCCAGCGTCTGCTCTGCCGCGCGGCTACAGGTCAGCCTACAACAGCCTTCACATCACACTTCCGCAAGGCGCGTCCGGACGGCGAGATGCACATAATATTGGTGGACAACGGACGCAGCGACATCATAGCGAACACGGAACACTGGGAGACGCTGAAGTGCATACGCTGCGGCTCTTGCATGAACACGTGCCCCGTCTACCGCCGCAGCGGAGGCTATTCATACACATACTTCATTCCGGGACCTATCGGAATAAACCTCGGAATGCTGAAAAGCCCGGTTAAATATTCCGACAACGTGAGCGCATGCTCGCTCTGCTGTTCGTGCGACAATGTGTGCCCCGTTAAGGTGAACCTGTCGGAACAGATATACAGATGGCGTCAGAACCTCGACTCGCTAGGCAAGGCAGACCCGATGAAGAAAGCCATGTCGGCAGGCATGGAGTATCTCTTCGGTCATCCGGGCCTCTACAGCACGTCGCTCAGATTTGCGCCGCTGGCCAACCATCTGCCGCGACTGCTGATGTATAACAAACTTAACGGGTGGGGCATAGGGCATGAGATGCCTGAGTTCCCGCGCGAATCGTTCCAGACAATGTGGAAGAAAGGAGAAGTGAAATGAGCACGAAGGAAGAAATACTTTCAAGATACCGCCGCAACATGAAGGTTACGGGGCAGTATGACATGCCCGACTTCGGCACTCTGAAGGGTGTTGAGTACGACAATCCTCTGGCGCAGTTTGTAGCCATGAGCGAGAATGTGGGCAGCCATGTGGTAGACCTGTCCGCCGGCGACGACATAAATAGTGTTATCAAGGGCCTGTATCCCGAGGCAAAGGTGTTTGCGAGCAGTCTGCCCGAAATAACCATTGCCGACCGCAATCCCGACACCGTTGATAGGGCGCAGGACCTCAACGGAACCGACGTTGGCATTGTAAGGGGCGAAATAGGAGTGGCAGAGAACGGCTGTGTGTGGATTCCGCAGACCATGAAAGAGAAGGCCGTATGCTTTATCTCTGAATATCTTGTCATACTGCTCAGCCGCAAGAGCATCGTGAGCAACATGCATCAGGCATACGAGCGCATACAGTTTACCGACTATGGCTACGGCTCGTTCATATCAGGACCGTCCAAGACGGCCGACATCGCGCAGGCTCTTGTCATGGGAGCGCAGGCTGCGCGAGGCGTAACCGTGATACTTACAGACTGAAATTTTGTAGTCTACAATACATAAATTAGGCCCAAACCGGTTGTTATATTACATCTTTCAGAAAGAGTAATAACCGGTTTGGGCTTTACTTTTTTGCTTGTTATGATTATCGTAGGCGTCAGAGTTCGAAGAAGAGCTTCTGCGTTACAGAGCATCCTATGGCCTCCTTAAAGTCGCAGAGACCGTTGTTGGGCACCCCGTCTTCGGTCGACGGGCCGATGTCGAGAATCCTGAAGCCTTTTTGATAGTAGTATTCGAAGACCTTGTATGCAAGAAAATTCATCGTCCTTAGGTTGGCGTATTGCCTCAAGTCGCCCCAGTAAATCACCTGTGCCACGTCGTCCGTTACCTTAAACACTTGTGCGGCAGCCACGTCGGTGCCGTTGTGCGACACCACAAAGAAGTCGGCATCAATTATTTTCACCGTGTCGGCAACATTCTGCAGGCTCATTCTTAGCGGATAGCCGTGTTCCTTCCGGTTGATGCTTATCACGCCGTATGCCCTCGATATGTCGTCGGCATTACTGCTGTCGAGATGAGATATTACGAAATCTTCGGCCATGGCTTTGTGCAGGTTCTTGCGTGCGCTGCGGTCTATGAAGTCTTCATAATGCGGAAATCTCGACAGGTCGAAGTGATAGTTGAGGTCAATGTTGGTCAGCCGGCCGTTTCTGAACATCACGTTTGCCCATTTCGATAGTTGCGTATTGTCGTAGACCGACGGCTGCAGCGTTATCTTTATCTTCTTGTCATGGCTTCTGCCCCAGTCTTTCAGCAGGGCGGCGGCCTCGTCCATGTAGGCAATGCGCTGCGGCGTCTTCATGTTGAAACCGCCGTATGGGGCAGAGAACGGACTGCACATGCTGTCGCCTTTCTCGCCGAGAACAATCGAGAATCTGGTCTTGTTGTCCTTAATCAGAATGTAGTGAAGGCCGCTGGTCTTGGCCTTGTTAAGCTCTGAAAACTCCGGCGTGTTGTAGACATGGGCATAAAATCCTGCCTGAGCATATTCTTCGGCTGTAACTTCGTATAGTTGCATACGGCTTTTCTGCTTAAAAGTTGTTGAGAAGTTCTATCACGTAGTCCTGTTCCTTCTCGTCGAGTGCAGGGCTCATGGGCAGGCTCAGTTCCTGTCTGTGTATCTGTTCTGTTACCGGCAGCTGCATCCCGGCCCAGCTTTCGTAGCATTTCTGCCTGTGAGGTGCTATGGGGTAGTGCACTTCTGTCTGCACTCCGTGCCCGCTCAGATAGGCTTTCAGTTCGTCGCGCTTTTCACAAAGAATGGGGAAAATATGGAAAACACTGTTCTCCCAATATCCTTCTGACGGCACTTTTATGCTCTTGTTGTCGATGCCATTTATGTAGCGCAGCGCCTTTATTCTTCTCATTTCGTTGTCTTCGTCAAGATATTTCAGCTTGACGTCAAGCACGGCAGCCTGCAGTTCGTCTATGCGGCTGTTGCGTCCTATGTGGTCGAATACATATTTTCTGGCTGAACCATAGTTGCCAAGCGAGCGCACCATGTCGGCAAGTTTGCTGTCGTTTGTGGTCACGGCGCCTGCGTCTCCCAGTGCGCCGAGGTTCTTTGTCGGGTAGAAGCTGTGTCCTGCGGCATCTCCCAGTGCGCCGGTGCGTATGCCGTTGTGCATGCATCCGTGTGCCTGTGCGTTGTCTTCAATGAGTTTCAGGTTATATTTTCTGCACAGTTCGCCTATCTTCTCGGTGTATGCGCAGCGTCCGTAAAGATGCACAATCATTATGGCTTTGGTGCGTTCGGTTATGGCCTGCTCTATGAGTCTGTCGTCTATTTGCAGTGTCTCGATGTCCGGTTCAACCAGTACAGGCACCAGTTTGTTTTCCGTAACGGCCAGTATCGATGCTATATAGGTGTTTGCCGGAACGATAACCTCGTCGCCTTCCGTCATTACGCCCATCTCTATGTAGGCTCTCAGAATGAGCGTGAGCGCGTCGAGTCCGTTGCCGCAGCCCACGCAGTGAGCCGTGCCTATGTATGACGCAAAGTCGTGTTCAAAGCGTTCTGTTTCCTTGCCGCGCAGATACCATCCGCTGTTTACCACCCTCTTGACGGCTTCTTCAATTTCAGATGAGTATCTTTCGGTGTTTTTTGTCAGGTCAGAATATTTTATAATCTTGTTCATCTTTACATTTTTTGCTTGCATGTTATAGCTCTTGCGACTTGTCCTTGACGTATTCCAGATAGTCGTTATAGTCGCGTATGTAGTCTTCTTCCTCAAATCTTTCAGAAGCAAGCACAAGGCATACAGCTCCGGATGAGAAGTCGTCGAGCGTTCGCCAGATGTTCACGTCGATGAAAAGTCCCTGATATGGGTGGTTAAGAAGAAATGTCTTCTTCTCCTTTCCGTTGTCAAGCGTAACGCTGAAGCTTCCGCTTATGGCTACAAGAAACTCTTTGCATTCCTTGTGTGCATGCCCTCCGCGGCTTTCTCCTGCCGGTACGTCATACACCCAGTAAGTGCGTTTAATGGCAAATGGTATATGGTTTTCGCCCTCAGTAACGGTGAGGTTGCCTCTCGGGTCGATTATTTTCGGAAGGTCAATTATTTTGTTCATGGCTTAAATATTTTTCTTTTCAGGTAATTGCTCGTATGTCTTACAAAATATTTTTCTGTCAGATAAGCTGTAGCAACCGTTACGCCTATGCATAAAAGGCAGGTTGCTGTATAGCCGGGATCTGCGCCAATTTTTATCAGGATGTATTTAATTACGTCTATGACAATCTTGTGCGTCATGAAAATCTCCATTGTCAGTCGGCTCAGCCATAATGCTGTTCTGCTTTTAAGAATGTCTGCCACGAATCCGCCTGTTGCGTTTGCAGTTGCCATTATGTAAATAAATACAGGCATGGTCAGCCAGAACAGACTTGCGCAGCGCCATCTTTCTTCGGTCGTCTGATATACGGCATAGGTGGCAATCATCATTATTATAGCCGCACATTCAATTAGCCCGGCTTGCAGCTTGCCGCCTGCTTTTATTCTTCTGACAGCAGATTTCGTGAAATCTGACGTGTAGAGCCGGTATAGAATAATGCCGATTGCAAAGTCGATGATTCTCAGTGCAGGCGAGACATACAGCAGACTGTTTGTCTTTTCCTCTGGTACGGCGGTCTGAACACATATGTATGCAGCTGCAACAGCTGCGATTCTGAATGTAAGATGACGTTTCTTAGCCTTCATCGTGCATCTTACGAGCGACGGAAACATAAGGTAGAAGAACATGATGTCTGACAGAAACCACGACACACTGTTGAAACCGAAATGTATGTCGGGGTCTGGTATCCAGCTCTGAAGCAACGTTACATTTAGTGCAAGATTGCCTATGCCGGGATATATGCCGGCCTTTATTCCTATTAATATTGTAGCCAGCAGTGTGGCAATGTGCAGCGGATATATCTTGGATAATTGTCTGAGGATAAACCTTTTATGGCCAAATCTGCTGTCTGTTACCTCTTTCCCGTGTGCATGGCACAGCACAAAGCCGCTTAACATAAAGAAGAAAGAGACTCCACAATCGCCTCCAAAACAAAATTCTTCTGAGTTCATCCATGTAAAATGTGACATGAATATCAGAAACATGAATATTATTCTGCAGCCTTGTAATGTCTCTATCATTCTTTTTGTTGTGTCTCCGTTATCTTATTACGGTTTCTGCCAGTCGCTTGGCCTTGTCTCTCAGTGCTGTTGTGTCAGCATCAGCATCGCCGTAACAGAGCACTACGCCCATGCGTCTGTTCACGTGCTGTTCCTGCTTTCCGAAGATGCGCAGGCGTGTATAGTCCTCTTTCAGCACGTCGAGCATGTTGTATTCTGGTTCGTGGTTTGCCTCCTCCTTTGCCAGAACGACGGCGCTTGCGCCTGCATGCTCAAGATGTATGGCCGGAATAGGCAGTCCCATTACGGCACGGAAGTGCAGTTCAAACTCGTTGAGGTTGAGTGTGTGTCCGAGCGTTACCATGCCTGTGTCGTGCGGACGGGGTGAAAGTTCTGAGAATACAACGCCCTTGTCGCGGCTAAGGAAAAATTCCACGCCCCATATTCCGGCTCCTGTCAGCGCCTTTGTAACGGCTTCTGCCATGTGCTGCGCTTCCTTAAGGTCGGCTTCGCTCAGTGCAAACGGCTGCCAGCTTTCGCGGTAGTCGCCGCTCTTCTGTACGTGTCCTATCGGTGGACAAAAGAGAGTAGGGCCGTCTTTCTGTGTAACTGTAAGGAGCGTAAATTCGCTGTCGAAGTGTATAAACTCTTCGATTATTATTTCCTTGACGTCTCCGCGGCTGCCTTCCATGGCTGCATTGAAGGCTGTCTCGAGTTCATCTGCCGACTTTACGATGCTCTGACCGTGGCCTGATGACGACATGAGCGGCTTGATTACGCACGGGAAACCAATCTCTTTTGAGTGCTCCTTCAGTTCGTCGAGCGTCTTTGCATAAAAATATTTGGCAGTTTTCAGTCCGAGTTCCTTTGCTGCCAGGTCGCGTATAGCTTTGCGGTTCATGGTGAAGTTCACGGCACGTGCGCTCGGAACTACCTGTATTCCTTCTTTCTCAAAGTCGAAAAGGCGCTCTGTGCGTATGGCTTCTATTTCCGGAACGATGATGTCAGGCTGGTGTTTTTTCACCACTTTGTCGAGCGCATCGCCGTCGAGCATGCTGAACACCTCGCTTTCGTCTGCCACCTGCATGGCCGGAGCGTTGGCATAGCGGTCGCATGCTATAACATATTGTCCGGCACGTTTTGCCGCAATTACAAACTCCTTGCCCAGTTCTCCCGAGCCTAAAAGCAATATTTTCTTCATTGTTTATTCTTTAATTAGTTGTTTTACCATTTGCCATTCAGGCGACACGGCCATTCTTCTTACATTTGCCTCTATGATTTTTCTCATTGTTTCGGGGCTTACGCCATGTTCCTTTGCTATGTCTTCGAGCGGTTTGACGTCGTTGCCGAACAGTCCGTAATACTGCTGAAGCACGGCTTCGTCGTCGGCGTAGATAAGGTGCATGATGTGCTTAATGTAGTGTTCCACCTTCTCACTCACGCAGTGAGGCTCTTTACCGAGCCTTATCAGAAAATCCTGAAGCTCTTGTGACAGTGCGTCCATCTTGATAAATGAAAAGTTGTTGTTATTATGTTTGATTTGTAAGATGTCAGGAAACGCAGTTCGTTTTCACGTTTTCTGACATCGTTTTTGGGTTATCTGTTTGAATACATCTGTTCGTAATACTTCTGATAGTCGCCGCTCGTAACCTCCTTCACCCATTCCTGGTTGTCAAGGTTCCATTTAATCGTCTTCACAATTCCTTCGGCAAACATCGTCTCAGGATACCATCCCAGGTCGTTCTTTATCTTTGTCGGGTCGATGGCATAGCGCTGGTCGTGGCCCAGGCGGTCTTTGACGAATGTGATAAGGCTGTCGTTAATCCAGTCGATGGCTATCTCGCCGTCAGCGTCTTTCACCTGTTTCTTCAGTATCTTGCGCAGCTCCTTGTCTTCGGCCATCATGTCGTGTATGGTCTTTATGGTCAGTTTAACGATGTCGATGTTTGTCATCTCGTTGTGGCCTCCGACATTATACACTTCGCCTTCCTTGCCTTCGCGCACCACGAGGTCGATTGCTTTGCAGTGGTCTTCAACGTAGAGCCAGTCTCTTACGTTATCTCCCTTGCCGTATACGGGCAGCTGCTTGCCTTCGAGTATGTTGTTGATTATCAGCGGAATAAGCTTCTCTGGGAAGTGGTAAGGGCCATAGTTGTTAGAGCATCTTGTGATAGACACGGGCATGTGGTATGTGTCATGATAGGCCATCACGATCATGTCGGCACTTGTCTTTGACGCACTGTAAGGGCTGTGGGGGCAGAGCGGCGTGTTCTCTGTGAAGAAACCGTCCTTGCCCAGCGAGCCGTACACTTCGTCGGTGCTGACCTGATGGAATCGCTTGCCGGCTTTCCATACAGGATATCCTGTTTCGTCCTTGCCCGTAACCCATGCCCTTCTTGCAGCGTCGAGCAGGTTCTGCGTGCCGAGTATGTTGGTCTCGAGGAACAGCTGCGGATTCTCTATGCTGCGGTCAACGTGGCTTTCAGCAGCAAAGTTTACGACATAGTCGATGTCATTTTCTGAAAACAGCTTGTCTGCCAGTTCTCTGTCGCGGATGTCTCCGTGCACAAACACGCATCTCTTTCCGTCGATGTCGTCTTTTATCGTGCCATAGTTGCCGGCATATGTCAGCAGGTCGAGCACTATAATCTTAATCTCCTCTTTCTTATATTTTTTGTAAAGAAGATATTTAATAAAGTTTGAGCCGATGAATCCGGCAGCTCCGGTAACAAGATAAGTTTTCATATTATTGATTTTAATTGTTAGTATTCTTATTTAAGATAACTCAGTTTTCGCCTAAAAATTGTGTACGTCTGCTTTTCTTGGGTCAGACAGTGTTACCACTTCAAGGTCTTTAAACGTGCTTCCGTCTATGGTGAGCCTTATCAGTGTGCGGTCTTTATGCCATCCCTGCAGGCCTGCTGCACCGGGATTGATGTGCAGCAGATTGAGCGTCTTGTCGAATTTAACTTTAAGTATGTGCGAGTGTCCGCTGATGAAGAGTTGTGGCGGCATGGCATATATCGAGCCTCTTATGCTTGCGTCATAGTTGCCCGGGTAGCCTCCGATGTGCTTCATGAGCACTTCGGTGTCCTCACATTTCCATCGCAGAGTCTCCCTGAACATGCGTCGCAGGTCGCCCCCGTCGCAGTTGCCGTAGACGGCTCTGAGAGTGCGGAATTCTGCCAGCTTCTGTGCCACCTCAAGCGACCCGATGTCGCCTGCGTGCCATATCTCGTCGCACGGCTCGAAGTATTTCAGGTATTTGTCGTCCCAGTAGGCGTGTGTGTCGCTTATTATTCCTATGCGTTTCATTCTTTGTCTGTGACTTGTTTGTGCAGTGTGCAGCCGGCACATTCTGCTGTGGTCATGCCGTGCTGCATAAGTTTTATTTCAGGTCGAGGCTTTTTGTGATAAACTCTTTAATGAATCCGGCCGTGCCTTCGATGCCGAGCAGACTTGAGTTTATGCACAGGTCGTATGATGTGCTGTGCCCCCATTTCTTGCCCGTGTAATAGTTGTAGTAAGACGAGCGGCTGTCTTCCTTGTTCTCTATAATCTTCTTGGCCTCTTCCCTGTTGCAGTTGTGTCTCTTGCATATGCGCTCTATGCGTTCGTCGATGTCGGCTGTGATGAACACGCTTACCATGTTGTCGAAGTCGCGCAGCACATAGTCGGCACACCTGCCCACGAACACGCACGAGTTGGCTTCTGCGGCCTTGCGTATGGCGTCGCTCTGAAACTGGAACAGACTTTCCTGCGACAGTTTGTTGTTATAAAAGCAGTTGTCTGAAATATAAGGTACGTGCATGTGGAAAAGCGACTTGAAAAATCCTTTTTTCTCATCGTTCTGCTCGAAAAACTTCTCGCTGAATCCACTTTCCTTTGCGGCTAGATTCAGCAGCTCGCGGTCGTAAAACTTACATCCGAATTCGTCTGCGAGCATCTTGGCGATAATCATTCCGCCGCTTCCGAGCTGTCTTCCTACGTTAATTATTATTTTCTTCTTGGTTTCCATAAGCTATGGCGTTATGTTGTTTTTTGAATTTTCTCATATATTTTGTCATCATCACGGCAGCCATGAGCGAGGCTATTGTGTCGGCTGTTGGCAGCGACATCCACACGCCGTCGAGCTTGAAGAACTGCGGAAGGATGATAAGCAGCGGCAGCAGGAACAGCATCTGTCGTGACAGCGACAGGAATATGCTTATCTTGGCTTTGCCGATGCTTTGGAAGAAGTTGGTTACAACCATTTGATATCCCACGAACGGGAATGCTGCCATGTTGATCTTTATGGCCCTCATGGCCTTGTCTATCAGTTCGGCGTCTGTCGTAAACAGGCGTGCGCATTCGTAAGGGAAGATGTGCACAATGAGGAATCCCGTTGTTGTAATGACGGTTCCTGCTATTATTGCGCATTTAAGCACCTTCATAAGTCTGTCAAAGCGCTGTGCTCCGTAGTTGTAGCCTGCTATGGGGAGCATGCCCTGGTTGAGGCCCATCGTGACCATTATGAACACGAAGGCCACCTTGTTGGCTATGCCGTAGGCGCCTACTGCCATGTCGCCGCCGTATTTATACAGGCTGGTGTTGATGAATATCACCACGATGCATGCGCATACGTTCATGGCGAAGGGCGACATACCTATGCCTATGATGTTTTTCAGGATGTTGCTCCTTAGCTTGTAGATGCCTTTCTTGAAGTGTACTATCTCGCCTGACTTGCTGAACAGCCATAGCTGCCATGCAAGTGCCGTTACCTGAGATATCACGGTGGCAAGTGCGGCGCCCTGTATGCCCATCTTCAGCGGCCAGATGAATATAGGCGCAAGGACGGTGTTGAGCACTACGGACGACATCGTGGCAAACATGGCATGGCGCGGTTTGCCCACGGCGCGCAGTATGGCGTTCATGCCGAAGAATGTTTGCGAAAACACGTTTCCTGCCAGCACCACCAGCATATATTCGCGTGCGTAGGGTATTGTGTTCTCGCTCGCGCCGAAGAAATAGAGTATCGGGTCGAGAAACATCAGCGATATTATGCCGAATGCCACTCCGACGATGATGTTCAGCACGATGCTGTTGCCGAATATAAGCTCAGCCTTGCGGTAGTCTTTCTGGCCAAGCTTGACGGAGATACATGTAGACGAACCTATGCCCACGGCTGCTCCGAACGCTGCCGAAAGGTTCATCAGCGGAAAGGTGATGGCCAGTCCGGATATGGCCAGCGGACCCACGCCCTGGCCGATAAAGATGCTGTCGATCATGTTGTACAGCGAGGCTGCCGTCATCGCTATGATGGCAGGAAGGGCATACTGCATAAGCAGTTTGCCGACCGGTTTCGTTCCCAGTTCAAGTGTTGCTTGTTTATTATCCATAATGTTTACCAATCTTATTCTGTGCAAAGTTACTGCATGTTGGCCTAAATACAAAGCAAAAAGTTGTAAAAAGCTGTTTTATTTTGTTTCGCGGCGCATGATTTTGTCATTATTTTATAATATGTGTGTCATTTCCTGAGTTGATAATTGTTAACTAAATTGCCTGTTTTGCCCTGCAGCAGTTTCGTTGTCAGAAAATCTGCGGCAGTCTGTTTCCTGCTGCTTTTTGTGTGATTTGGCCATGGCCGTTTACGGCTTGTTTATGTGCAGAATGTTCTTTCTGTCATATTTTATGTCCTTTCCGTGAACTTCTGGCCTTCTGTCTTGATTCATGATGTATGAAACTGCCTGCCGTTTAACCTTGTCCTGTCTTGCAAAAGGCCGTCTTTTGGCTTCCGAAAGGCCATGTTTTGCATCGTGATACACTGCTTTTCGTGCTTAAAACTTGTGCTTTTTGTGTATATACTTGTCGCCATACGCAGGTAAGCATGCCGTAAAGGCCCTGTTAAGTGTTAATATTTAACATTCTTCTGTTGCCGTTTTAACATTTTCGGCACGTGCCGTCGTGGTCTTAACATGGCTTAAGGGGCATCGGCTGGTCTTGCCGGTGCTGTAGGGAAAACGCGAAAATAAACCCTGCATAGTCTTTGCGTTTACGCTTAAAAAAGCTAACTTTGCATCTGCTTAAATTTATGTAGGCAGATGAAAAAACTTATAACACTTTTGATGCTTTTATCCCTTGTCATGCCTTCGTCGGCTTATGGCACAGACGGGGCACGCAAGAAAAAATATCCCGGGGGCAAGACATACATGTACCGCGTTGAGCTTAAGGACAAGACAGGCACGCCTTACAGCCTTGCTCGTCCTGAAGATTACCTATCGGTGAAGTCGCTCGACCGCCGCAGACGCCAGGGACTGCAGGTTGACTCAACCGACCTGCCCATAAATCCTGCATACATATCAGCCGTAAGTACCGACGGAGTTGAGGTGGTTAGCCGCAGCAAGTGGAACAACACTCTGCTCGTGCGCTGCAAGCAGCCCGAGCGTGTCAGGCAGCTGTTGTCGCTGCCTTTTGTCAGAAACGTAAGGAAAGTATGGACGTCGCCTGATTCTGTCAGCGAGGTTTCGTCGAGAATGAAATACCACACCGAGTTTAACCGCTGGGACACTGTGGAGCAAAACTACTATGGCGTTACGCGTGAGCAAGTTGAAATGATAGGCGGTGTGCGCATGCATAATCACGGATTTACGGGCAAGGGCATCACCATTGCCGTTCTTGACGGAGGATTCATGAACACCGATCTGATACCTTGTCTGCAGAATGTAAACATCCTCGGGTGGGAAGATTTCGTCGTGCCGAAGTCCAAGAGCGTTTTCAAGGAGATGGAGCATGGCACAAAAGTGCTGTCGGTAATGGCCGTAAAGGTGCCTTACACCTTTGTGGGCACGTCGCCCGATGCGGCTTACTGGCTTCTGAGATGTGAGGACGAGACAGGCGAGAGCCTTGCCGAGGAAGACTACTGGGCTGCAGCTGCCGAGTTTGCCGACAGCGTCGGCGTTGACATTATTAGCAGCTCCTTAGGATTTCATGATTTCGACGACAGCTCGTTCAATTATAAATATGCTCAGCTCGACGGCCATACGGCACTGATATCCGCCACAGCTTCGATGCTGGCGTCAAAGGGAATAGTGCTTGTAAACAGCGCCGGAAACGACGGCATGTCTTCATGGAAGAAAATCAATGTGCCTGCCGATGCACACGACATACTGACCGTAGGCGCCGTGAGTCCCAACATGCGCAATGCCGCTTTCAGCAGCGTAGGCCCTACAGCCGACAACCGTGTCAAGCCCGACATAATGGCCCTTGGCAGTCCGGCGTCGGTTATCACGGGGCGAGGCACCATCATCAAGGATATGGGCACTTCGTTTTCAACGCCTGTGGTGTCGGGCATGGTGGCCTGTCTTTGGCAGGCGCTGCGCGACAAGACGGCATTGGAGATTATCGACCTTGTGAGGCGTTGTTCCGACAATTATTCTACTCCTGACAACATTTACGGCTATGGCGTGCCCGACTTCTGGCGTGCCTACGTCATGGGCCGGCAGCAAAACCGCTCGAAATGACACACACCGTATCGCTTCTTGAACTCAACCGGCTCGTAAGAGATGCGCTCGAGCTAAGCATGCTCGGCGACTATTGGGTTGAGGCTGAGCTGGCAGACGTGCGCGAGTCGGCCGGTCACTGCTATATGGAGCTGGTGCAGAAAGACGAGTTCGGCAGCACTCCCGTTGCCCGTGCCTCGGCTAAGTGCTGGCGCAGCACGTGGATGCTTGCCCGTCCGCATTTCGAGCGCGTAACGGGCGAACGCATACATGCCGGCATGAAGGTGCTTTTGCAGGTTCATGCACAGTTTCATGAGAACTACGGCTTTTCGTGGATCGTAACCGACATCGACCCCACTTTCACGCTTGGCGACATGGCACGCAAGCGCATGGAGATAGTGCGCACACTGAAAGAGGAAGGAGTGTTCGACCTTAACCGCGAACTGTCAATACCGCTCTTCGCCCAGCGCATTGCCGTTATATCCAGTGCCACGGCGGCAGGCTATGGCGACTTCTGCAGTCAGCTGAGCAACAATGCCTATGGCTTCGACTTTATCGTTGAGCTGTTTCAGGCTGTCATGCAGGGCGAACAGGTTGAGCAGAGCGTCATTGCTGCCCTCAACCGCATCAACGAGTGTGCCGACTTGTTCGACTGTGTTGTCATCATCCGTGGTGGAGGAGCCACGAGCGACCTGTCGGGATTCGACACTCTTGCCCTTGCCGAGAATGTGGCAAACTTTCCGCTTCCGGTCATCACCGGCATTGGTCATGAGCGCGACGAGTCGGTGCTCGACATGGTGGCCAACACAAAGGTAAAGACGCCTACGGCAGCCGCTGCATTCCTTATTGAAAATCTTAAGCGTGTTTCCGACCGCATCATGTCTGCCGGCGACCGCATCACTACGGCTGTGCGCCGCCGTCTCGACTATGAGTCGATGCGCCTTGGGCGTCTTGCTGCCGGCATACCTTCCTTGTCGTCGCTTGTCATCACCAGGCGTCAGGCCTCACTCGCCTCGCTCTACGGCCGTCTTTGCGCTGCAGCATCGTCGGGTCTGGCTGTTCGCCGCTCGCATATCGAGTCTGTCGGTGCGTCGCTCGCACCGCTTGCCTCGCGCCGCCTGCTTGTGGAGAGCCATCGTGTGCAGCTTCTTGCCCAGCGTGTGGCCGCCTCCGACCCCTCGCTGCTTCTGCGCCGGGGCTATTCAGTTACGCTTCACAACGGCCGCGCCGTTACCGACGCCTCCGCGCTTGCCGAGGGCGATGTCATCGAGACACGCTTTGCCCATGGCTCAGCCTTGTCTGTGGTGCAGGCAGCTGATAAGCCGTCAAAAGATAAAGGTGTGGCTGCCGGCGGAAAACATCCGTAACATTGAAAGAAAAAAATAAACATATCATTATACGAAATACTATGCCTAAAGAAATGAAATATGAAGAGGCCGTAAGACAGCTTGAAGAGATTGTCGCCAAGATGGAGAGCAACGAGCTTGACGTAGACAGCCTGAGCCAGCAGCTGAAGACTGCCCAGAAGCTTATAAAGCTGTGTAAGGACAAGCTCAGCCGGGCTGACAGCGACATAAAGAAAATACTTCAGGACGACAACAACGGCTGAACATGCCCGCAGGCAGGCGGCAAAACAGCATAAAAATGACATTTTTAATAAATTATGTCATAAAAATTGCTGATTAGTAATATTATTATTATTTTTGCCGTTGGTAAGTCCGGGGCTGACATTACATATAGTTAACCCCAGTGGCTTTGTTGATTGAGTAAAATTTGTTGTATACTTTAAAAATAATATGAATATGAAAAATCTGGATTGGTCAAAATTGCCTTTCGGTTACATTCCGACAGACTATAACGTACGTTGCTACTATCGCGACGGCAAGTGGGGCGAAGTTGAAGTTTGCTCTGACGAATATATAAAGATGCACATGGCTGCTACGTGTCTTCACTACGGCCAGGAGGCATTCGAAGGTCTAAAGGCTTACCGCTGCCCTGACGGCAAGGTTCGCGTTTTCCGTATGGATGAGAATGCGGCACGTCTGCAGAGCACATGCCGCGGCATACTGATGCCTGAGGTTCCTACAGAACTGTTTGAGGAAATGGTTACCAAGGTAGTGCGCCTGAACCAGGATTACATACCTACATACGAGAGCGGTGCAACTCTTTACATCCGTCCGCTGCTCGTCGGCATGTCAGCACAGGTTGGTGTTCATCCTGCCAGCGAGTATCTCTTCATGATATTCGTTACTCCGGTAGGTCCTTACTTCAAGGGCGGATTCTCAACTAATCCTTATGTCATCATCCGCGAGTTCGACCGTTCTGCTCCTCTCGGTACAGGTATATATAAGGTGGGCGGTAACTATGCTGCTTCTCTGCGTGCCAACAAGATGGCTCACGACCTCGGATATGCATGCGAGTTCTATCTCGATGCAAAGGAGAAGAAATATATGGACGAGTGTGGTGCTGCCAACTTCTTCGGTATCAAGGACAACACTTACGTTACTCCTAAGTCTACCAGCATTCTGCCGAGTATTACCAACAAGAGCCTCATGCAGCTGGCTGAAGACATGGGCATGAAGGTTGAGCGCCGTCAGATTCCTGAAGACGAGCTGGCTACATTCGAGGAGGCAGGTGCATGCGGTACAGCTGCCGTTATCAGTCCTATCTCTAAGATTGACGACCTCGAGAACAAGAAGAGCTATGTTATCAGCAAGGACGGCAAGCCCGGACCTATCAGCACTAAGCTCTACAACAAGTTGCGCGGCATACAGTATGGCACAGAACCTGACATCCATAACTGGACAAAGGTTGTAATTGAATAATTGATAATTTACAATTCATAATTTATAAATTACTGATCCATAATTCATAGTTCATAATTCATAATTGGCTATTTCTTTGATTACCGATAGCCTGTCTTTTGACAAATAATTATGATTTATGAATTATGAATTATGATTTATTTTAAGATGAGCAAAGGAAAATTGGCTAAGTTCGCCGACATGGCGAGATACGAGAACGTGTTTCAATACCCTTATTCGGTCGTTGAGAATGTGCCTTTTGAAATGAAAGGCCACTGGCGCGACATGTATTTCCACAATGACAACCCCATTGTGCTTGAGCTGGGATGCGGCAAGGGCGAATACACCGTTGAGCTGGCAAGGCTATATCCGGATGTCAACTTCATCGGTGTAGACATCAAGGGCGCACGTATGTGGACAGGTGCAACGCAGGCTCTTAACGACGGACTTAAGAATGTGGCATTCCTTCGCACCAACATCGAGATCATCGACCGCTTCTTCGGTCCTGACGAGGTGCAGGAGATTTGGCTCACGTTCAGCGATCCTCAGATGAAGAATGTGCGCAAGCGTCTCACCAGTACATACTTCATGGAGCGTTATCGCCGTTTCCTTGTCGACGGAGGCATCGTGCATGTCAAGACCGACAGCAATTTCCTTTTCACCTACACCACATACATGACAGAGCGCAACGCCTTCCCGGTGTTGTTCTCAACCACAGACCTTTATCATGCCGAGGGACTTGATGCCGACACCATGCGCATACTTTCAATTCAGACGTATTATGAAAGTCAGTGGATTGAGCGCGGACTCAACATCAAGTACATGAAGTTCCGTCTTCCGTCGGCATGCGACATGGCAGAGCCCGACGTAGAAATTCCTGTTGACGACTACCGCAGCTATAAGCGCACCCGCCGCAGCGGCGTAGACATGCGCAAGTAGAGAGCCACGGCAGTTGTCTTGGCGGCAGTTGACTTTTGGCGCATACACGAATGTGCTAAAGTCAGGTGTGCGTTTACGCGGCAGTGTATCGACATTGCTGTCATGGCATGGACATGTGTTTGTGCCTTGTCTTTTGCAGACATCTTTTCGGTCATGTCTGCCTCTTTTCATATTATATCAATGATATGCCTGTAAGAATGTTTTACATGCACATAACTTTTTGTAACGAAGATGACAGTAGAACTTAAAGAGAACGGCGGTCTTCCTGCCCGAATTTTGTGGACACTTGCCATTGTTGCAGGTGTGTCAGTTGCCAATATATATTACAATCAGCCGCTGCTCAACGTGATAGGCCGCGACCTGGGCGTGAGCGAGTTCAGTTCCAACCTCATAGCCATGATCACTCAGGTGGGATATGCCGTCGGACTGCTTTTCATTGTCCCCCTTGGCGATCTCTGCCGCCGCAAGAACATAGTGCTCGTAAACTTCAGCGTGCTCGTGTTCTCGCTCCTTGCCATAGCCTGCTCAACCAGCATTTATGTTATATGGGCAGCATCGTTTCTTACCGGTGTAGGCTCAATGATACCGCAGATATTTGTTCCCATAGCTTCGCAGTTCTCACGTCCGGAGCATAAGGGGCGCAACGTGGGCATTGTCATCTCCGGACTGCTCACCGGCATTCTTGCCTCGCGTGTGGTCAGTGGCGTGGTGGGCGATGTGCTCGGCTGGCGCGCCATGTATTTCATTGCGTCGGGGCTGATGCTCGTATGCGCCTTTGTCGTAATGAAGGTATTGCCCGACATACGGCCTACGTTCAAGGGCTCTTATGCCAAGCTCATGGCGTCGCTCTTCTCGCTGCTGCGCGATTATCCTGCCCTGCGCGTATATTCCGTAAGAGCCGGACTGGCTTTCGGTTCGTTTCTTTCGCTTTGGGCCTGTCTGTCGTTCAAGATGGCACAGGCACCGTTCTATGCCGACAGCGACGTGGTGGGCTTTCTCGGCTTGTGCGGCATTGCCGGGGCTCTGACAGCCTCGTCGGTAGGCAAGCACGTCAGGACCGTAGGCGTGCGCCGCTTCAACTTCATTGGCTGTGCGCTTATGCTGCTTGCATGGGCATCAGTCCTGTTTCTTGGTGACACCTATGTTGGTCTGATAGCAGGCGTGATAATCATCGACATAGGCATGCAGTGCATACAGCTCAGCAATCAGGCAAGCATGTTCGAGGTATGCCCCGGAGCATCAAACAGAGTGAACACCATATTCATGACAACATACTTTGCCGGAGGTTCTCTCGGCACATTCCTTGCCGGCACGGGCTGGCATGCCGCCTCTTGGACGGGTGTGGTGGCCGTAGGCGTATGCCTCACGCTGGCCTCACTTGCCGTAACGCTGTTCACCAGGCGATGAGCTATGGGGCAGGAGAGTGTTGTCTGAAATGTAAAAGGCCGCAAGTCATATTGTGAAAGACCACATATCAGAGTGTAATATGTGGCATATTGCAGCATGAAAGGTATGCTTTTGCTTTATGGATATTACTGAAAAATATTTTTTAAAAGAAACTCATCACTCGTCACATGCGCTTGTAACCTGTTGGCTGATAGCGAGTTGATGTGTGACGAGTTTCTTTTTCAACTCGTCACAACGCTCTGTCCTGTGCCGTTTTTGAGCCGTAACGTGGCTCTGTGAATATGGAATTTCAGCTAAAAATATGTTATATGCTGCTCTGTGATGAGTTGAAAATGCAACTCGTCACACGGTAAATGGTTGGCTTGCAGTGAGTTAAAGCCTGTTGTGACGAGTGATGAGTTTTTAAAAAAAACTTTTTTTTGCTGTTTTACTTCTTGCCATTTACTGATTTCGGTTGACTTCAAGCAGGGCTTTGTCTGATTTTAGTTGACTTATGTAAACGTTGGTGTCTGTTATCGGCTGGTGCCATTATTTTGATTAAACGGGATGCAGCCTATAGCCCGGTTAGTGTTTAAAATAATTCCTGACGTTCTGCGTCATTATGTGTAAATTTTATGTTTACAGATTAGATTGCTGTCGGAATTTTTTAATATTGTTAAAACTATCGGACACTAGTTAATAAGATTTAATATATATAAGTGGAATAGATTATTCAATTTAAAAAGGTTTAACTTTGCAGAACTTACTAGATTATTAATAAGAATGTCAAGATTTTTAAAATTAGCTTTAGTGTTGGGCATGCTGTTTTTGACCGATACAATGACTATAACTGCTCAAAATTTGGCAGTTAAGACAAATGTCCTTTCCTAAAATTGGTTGACTTCTAACAAGCCATTCCCTGATTAAAGTTGACTCTGGTTAAACTTATAACTGTTATTGGTTGACTCTACTTTTAATTACTGATTAAAGTTGACTTTTACCGGGACAGAATCCCTGTTCATGGTGTCCTTGGAGGGCGTAGCCCGGAAAGGACACCATGAACAGAAGGCAAAGATAGTCCATCTTCTCCAATATCGGAGCATTCCTGTCTGTTTTTTATGGCCTTTGTCCTAAAACTGCTCCAACGCTTAGATATCTCACCCTGACATGAAGCAGCCTGTGCCGGTGTCATCATGTTGATGCTCATGTGCGGCCTTTCGTTGTTGTAGAAGTCCACGGCCGTTGCCACGGCTTCCCTGACCTGGCCGATGTCGGTGAACCTCATACCCTTAAGGAGTTCGTTCTTTATGGTACCATTAATACGCTCTGCCTGTGCATTGTCCTTCGGATCCCCGGTCTCCGTCATACTGATACTTATACCATTTTTATTAAGCAGCCTGACATATTCGGAACTTGCGTATTGTACGCCGCGGTCTGAATGATGTATAAGGCTGATGCCGTCCATGCCCTTCAGCCTTCCCAAAGCCATGCACAGTGCTTCAATGGGATAAGCCGTCTCAAGCGTCGGACCGACACAGTATCCTACAATCTCTTCTGTATATGCATCAAGTACAATTGAAAGGTAGCAGAAACGGTAGTGTATGTCGTCTGTCCAAATAATTATGTACGTTATGTCACTGACCCATAGCTGGTTAGGTCTGAGTGGCAACATTTCCTTTATAAGATTGGGATATGTCGGAAGACCGTGCCTTGAGTCAGTGGTACGTGGACGGCGCAACCTTTTACGGCGAATCATGCCGTTACATGACATTATTTCTATAAAACGGTCACGGCCGACGGGACTGTTGCCGCTGAAATCACGCCGGTACATGTGCCAGAGCTTCAATGCGCCTATTCCGGGGTCTATACGGCGCACCTTGCGGACATACTCAATCACAAAGGCATCACGGGCGGCCCTCATCATTGACTTTGACTCATCATACTTGTAATAGGCCTGCTTGCTTACGCCAAACAGCGCACAAAGATGTCTCACCCTGTATCGGACAGGGTTCTTCGTGTGCAGGAATGTTACTGTTTGGCGCCAGATTTTTTTCTTATGCTGATGCCTAACTCGGATTCGGCCACATTTATCATCTCGTCATAAGCCTCGGCCTTTATCTCGGCCTTGGTCAGTTCGGACTTAAGACGGAGTATCTCGGCCTGAAGGGCCTCTATGTCTGACGGGAGGCTGACTGAGTCACGAACATGCTTCTCTCTTAGTGTCTTTTTCTTTGTCATAAAATCGACATAATACAATTCAGGTGCAAATTTAGCACACCAGCGGCGAACTGTAGCCTCTGATACGGGAATTATTTTTGATATTCCCAAAAAACTTACACCTGAAGAGCGAAGATCTATCACTTTTTGAAGATATTGACCCTTTTGTGATTTATTTTTCCTCATAATTATTTTATTTATGAGTCAACTTTTTTCAGGGTAAGACAAAATGTTTTGTATTGGACAACAGCAACGTTTAATGCATCTGTAGAAACACGTCTGTCGTCAAAGTGGACTCTTGATGTTTCGGCGGGTTACAATCCGTTCACATTTTCTGATAACAAAAAGTTGAAGCATTTTGCCATTCAGCCTGAGGCACGCTATTGGCTCTGTTCTCCTTTTTCGGGGCATTTTGTAGGTGCCAACCTGCTTTATTCCCATTATAATGCCGGCGGAGTGAAGATGCCTTTCGGCATTTTTTCAGACCTTGAGAAGTACAGGTTCCAGGGTGACCTTGGTGCCGTAGGCCTTGTCTATGGTTACAGCTGGATGTTGCCCGGAAAGCGATGGAGCATAGAGGGCGTTGTCGGCCTTGGATATGGCATAACCCGTTATGACAAATATGCATGTGCTGTGTGCGGAAGCAAAATTGGTGAAGACACAAAGGGTGTTTTCATGCCTACTAAACTTGCAATCTCTGTTATATATTACATTAAGTAAGTCGCATTGATGATTTCTGTCGGTGTGATTTTATTTTGCATACTCGACTAATTTAATACAATCTCAAGATACAACAATGATGAGATCTTTAAGTTCAATTCTTTTACTGGCATTGGGCTCATCTGTCTGTAATGCGTCCGCATTGCGCGGCAACGGCGTTGATGCTCAGTGGATAGACTCTACGGCTCTCAGGCTGTCGTTCGTGTTGACTGAAGGCGATTCGGTAGGCAGCAATTATGCCGTTATAGCCACGCCCCGTCTTGTAACTGCTAAGGGCGACACCCTGATGCTGAAGCCGACAGTGTTCAGAGGCAAGCGCAACATGCGCTACACGGAGCGTGCACGATTTTATGATAATGCTCAGCAGGCCACGGCAGATGAGGTGGCTTTAGGCTCAGAAGTTAGGTATGACGTCATGCTCAGGCGTGCCGAAAGTCCCTGGATATGGGAGGATAAAGTATACCTCGACGTGGCACGCGAGAAAGAAGGGTGCTGCAATGTTGAGGATATGGCCGGAAGGCGTATGGGCGATATGGTGTATGTGCCGCAGTTTGTGCCCGCACTTGCCGTTGTCGAGGACAATGCAGGCAAGGCTGGTGAGCTGCAGAAGGATAATCCGGTGCTGATGCACGTATCGCAGTATAAGCCCTACGACAACACGCGCATACTGCGCAAGGAGAAAGGAGCTCTGTATGTTCATTATCCGCTGAACAGTTCGGAGCTTAAACGTGACTTCCGCGACAACGCACAGACGCTCGACCGTATTGTTGACATTACGCGCAGCATAATGGCCGACTCTACATCGTCGGTTAAGATCATACAGATTGTTGGTCTGGCTTCTGTTGAAGGTTCACAGAAAAACAATGTCAGTCTGGCAGGGCGGCGTGCCGATGCCCTGAAGGCGTATATACAGAAAAGGGTGAAAATATCAGACAAGCTGTTTGACTGCGCCAATGGCGGCGAGGCTTGGACCGAGCTGCGCGACCAGATAGCCGACGGCAGCTTTGATGGGCGCGACGAGCTTCTGCACATAATAGATACGGAGAAAAATCCGGATAAGCGCGAACAGATGATAAGACAGCTAGACGGTGGACGTCCGTATGCGTATCTGCGCGACAACGTGTTGAGCGACCAGCGCAATTCGGGCTATCTGCGGATATATTATGACTATGTGCCAGACACGGCTGCCAAGACCATAAACGAGGCTACAGAACTGATGCAGGAGGAGAAATATGACGAAGCTCTCAGAAAACTGCTTACAGTTAAGGACGACAAGAGAGCCTTCAGTCCGCTTGGAGTGGCTTACTACATGACAGGCAACAGGCAGAAAGGTCTGGAGTATATGAAGCGTGCCGCAGCCGACGGAAACGTACAGGCTAAGCGAAACCTTGAGCAGTATGAAGCTATAATGAAGGCGGAACAGCTGAAAGAGAAATAAACAACAAAATATTATAACTTAATTAAATTAATTATTCTTTATGAAAAAGTTTTATAACAGAAATTTTGCCTATGGAGCAGCAGCGCTGCTTATTGGCGCAGTGAGTTTCACTGCATGCTCTTCTGAGGATGAGTTGTCTAACACAAATCCAACCTATGATGGAGAGAGCGTAAAAACACAGTTTGCAATTAATATTCCTGCAGCAGCTAAGACGAGGATGACAGGAGAGTACACCCAGCAGGATGGAAACTTCCTCGGTATGAAAGATATAAAGCTGATACCTTTTGCCTCAATGCCTGCATCAGGAACAGAGTCGAATCTTGGTTCTGTTATTACTTTGGGTAATATCAGTGACAATCTGTCTGCAACTTCTAATGCTAAGGTTTATAATGATGTAGCCATTCCTGTAGGTACAGGTGCTGTAATTCTTTATGGTCAGGCAAATAAAGAGGCAGGAACTAATTTTGATAAAGGTGCAGTAACAATGCCGAGCGATTATTCTGTTTTGTCAAATATTAAATTTTCTCCTGTAAATATAACAACCAACGAGACAGACGCAAAGGCTACGGCATTGGCTGCATGGATGACATCTGTAGCAAATGCTGAAGGTTGGGATGCTGCCGGAGAAGGTACGTTGAAAGATTTGCGTGATGAGTTTCTGAAAACGACTGTAGGTTCTTCTAACAGTGTATTGTGCCTGATGCAGTATCTTTATAATGCTTTGGCAAAAGAAGATGGTGCTGAGGCTACTGCTATTAAGGCTGCTATTAAGGCCGGTAATGGTGTCGTAGAGTCTGATGGAAAACTGAGCTATGGAGAAGGCTCTTCATTGGCCGGTTATCCTGAAAATATAAATTTGCCTGATGGTGCAGCCCAGGTTGTATGGAACTCGGATAAATTTGATGTTGTTGCAGCTTCAGGAAATACAGGAATTAATGTTGCATCATTAGACAGCTATGTTTATCCTGCAGCTTTATGTTATTACGTGAATAGCAATGTGAAGACTGCTGATACAGAAGTTGATATGGACGCCGCTTCTGATTGGACAGCGATTGTTGGATCAATGACAGGCAGCTCTGTGGCTCCGACAACTCGTTCGATAGCAATTGAACAGCCCATTAATTATGGAGTTGGCCGTCTTTCAACTCAGGTTAAGTTTGGCGCACAGCGTGTTCCTGACTCAAAGGATGATGGTCATAATAGTTCTGTTGTTGAAATTCCCGGTGAAGGATTTAAGATTACAGGTATATTGATTGGCGGACAGGGCGAAGTTGGCTGGAATTATATACCGACAGCAACTGGCAGCAAAACAATATATGATAAGTCTATGACAGAAGGAATGTGTGCAAAATATTCTTCTGATTTTACAGGTGCAATAACCAACTATACTTTGGCTTTTGAAACAGAGTCAAAAAAGGATGTCAATGTGGCTATAGAACTTGTGAACGGTGATAAAGATTTTTATGGCAAAGACGGTATGATAATTCCTGCTGGCGGTAAATTTTATTTAGTTGGACAATTGAAGTCAAGCGCAGCTACAGAAACTGGCGAAAAAATCTTTAAACAAGACTATAATACTATTGCCAAATTTAATATTACAAATCTGAAGTCAGCTTATAATGGTCTGCCTGATCTTCGCACACCGTCATTACAGCTCGGTATGTCTGTTGATTTGAATTGGGAAGAAGGCCATACGTTTGACGTAGATATTCAATAATACAAATGATCTTTTTGTCCTGAAAGGATTTTTTGTATAAAATGCTAACCAGGCGGCAGCCTTTCGTAGGGCTTCCGCCTACAACCGGAAAACGCTTGCGGATAACCGTTAATCTTCCGTGAGTGCGGTGATTTAGAAAAAGAAGAAATAATAATGGTGTTAAGAATGATGACGAAGCGTAAAAATAAGAATTATTGTTCAAAGTTTTGTGCAGGATTGTCGGCATTGCTGTTGTCAGCGTTTCCGTTGTCCTTTGTTTCGTGTATAGATGAAGATTTGTCGCGTTGCGGTGTAAACTATTCCGTTGATTATCGTTTGGAATTATCCGCATCACTTCGTCAGACGCTCGACCTGCAGCTTACCACACCGGCAGAACGGCAACTGGCTGCGGCGTTGCGTTCTGATATGACTGACATTATGAGCGAGCGTGCCGCTGTGATGGATCTTTCGTTCTTTACATTAGAAGACGGCAACTTGGCTCAGCATCAGACCATTGAGCCTGATGCCAACAGCCTGTCAATGACCATCTATATGAATCGTGGCGACTACCACAATATAGCCCTTGCAGCTACTCATTCTGTCAGTGAGGTAACTATCAGCGGCGCATCAACCTACACAGGCATCAGTCTGCGCCAGGCACAGGCCGATACGCTCGACTCACACAGTGCTGCTATCTATATGGGATATGGCCGTATGCTTATGGACAATGTTTCGGGACATTTCTATGTGCCCTTATATATGGTCAACTCAGTACCTGTGTTGGTTGTAAGTCCAAACAATTCACCGGCAAATGTACTTGTGGCGTATACACGCCGCACGTCGTCAGGTCTGCATTGTTCAGACAGCACTTTTGTATACGACAACGAGGCCGTAATCAGGACACACCGCACGGAAGGCGGCGGGCTGCTTGCGTTCCATTCTGTATGTTTCCCGTCGGCAAATACTGCAAAATCACGTGCAACAGACGACCCCACAGTGGCTGAGGGAAGTATATGGGAAATGGATCTGATAACACAGATGCCCGACGGAAAATATGTCAAAAACACACTGTATATGAAAAATCCGCTTAAGGCAGGCGAGATGCAGATCATAAAAGTGAAGCTGAATGATGAAGGCGGTGTTGTGACAGAAAATCCCGAAGTCGGTGTATCGGTTGAGTTGGATTGGAAGCCCGGAGGCGATTTTGATATTGAAATTTGATGATGTTACAGCAGAACCTTCCGGAATAATTTATGTAAGTAAAATAAAGAAAATACACGTTCAGACATGAGGTATATCTCTAAAATACATGTTCTTTTATGTGCCGCAGCTTTAGCCATAACGGCATGCCAAAGCGAAGACTCTATTTCGCCGGAGACTGATATGGAAACGGTCAAACTTCTTGTGACAGTTCCTGCTACGTCAGGGCTGACGCGTATAGGCGATCCGGGGACGGGCGTGGAAGAAGGAGCTGACTGGGACAGGCTGGCGGTGATATTGGCGTATAAAGACGGACCGTATGTGCAAAAAACAATTATAACAAAAGATGATTTTGACAAACTTCCTAATTATGACGGCCGTGAAGGAGTAAAACTTCTTACTATCGATGCACAAATTGGTTCTGCATATATTTACGGCGTAACATACAGCAGTGATGCTCTGTATAACCCGGAACAAAGCATAAGTGACTGTAAAGATAATGAGCAGGTGAAAGCCTTGACAATATCTAATGATTATGCCGGAACAGACGATAATGCTTCAGCTAAGTTTGTCAGCGTAGCCACCGGGTATTATAAAACTGCTGTTAGCGGCGACCAGCCGGCTCTGTTTGAAATACAAGTTGGCGGTACGGGTGAGATAGGCAGCATACCGACAATGACGCTTACCCGTCTTGCCTCTAAAATAGACATACAGTGGGATGCTGCTGATGCATACGATCAAGGATATACAGATGTGAAGGTTACAGATTTTACATATAAAGGAAAGGAATATGGCCGATTGTTCCCGGAGATTACAGGTGTGACACCGGATAATCAAGATAAGTCATGGACATTCTATAACACCTCAGAGATAAGTCAGCGCAACGGTCGCGTGTATCATTATACGTTCACTGATGGTGCAACGACACCGAGTGTGACATTTAATATTTCTGCAAGAAAAGACGGCAATGATATTACCGGAAGCGGATATACAATGAATTTCAGTTATGTCTTGCAGCAGGCCGCCTGGTATAAGGTTAACGCAACGATAAAGGGCGTAACCGGCAGTGGAAGTATCACGCTGAGCATGAATTGAGCCGGCAGACATGAATAAAAACTGACACACTGAGAAATTGATAATATCAGTAAAGACAACAAAAAATATTAATGTAGCAGTATCTGCAAAGATAATCGTAAAAGAATAATGAAATGATAAAGATGCGGACTTTATTCAGATTTTATATGTTGCTTTTATTCCTGGGTTCTTATTTAGGAATTATGGCACAAACAAAGATTTATTACGTCAGCCCGACAGGTGTTGGCGACGGCACGTCGTGGGAAACTACTACGACATTGCAAACAGCATTGCAGAATGCCGTTGCCGGCGACCAGATATGGGTGCAGGGCTTTGAACAGATAACGAGCGCCGACCAGCTGTATATAGCTCCTGCAGATGGGTTCAGCTTGAAGTCAGGCGTTCAGCTTTACGGCGGTTTTAAGGGCGATGAAACTAACGTCAACAGCCGTGAGACGCTCGGAAAGCCATATCAGATGAAATATCGTTCCGTGCTTTCGGGTGATATCAAGAGAGATGATGTTGTTGACAATACAAACTTGATCTTCCCTGCCAATACAACACGTTCAGACAATGCCACACATGTGCTGAATGTTAATATGGCACCTGCCTCAGGAAACAATAAAAATACTTCGCCCACTATAATAAATGGATTCTCAATAGGCAACGGCCATGCTGACGGCTCTGGCGAGAAGGGCGGCGGTATATATATACATGGCGATAATACGGGCGGCGGCATCTTCCGCATAGAACGCTGCTTCTTGTTGAACAACTATGCCACACAAGGTGGTGCCATATATGTTGATGTTGAAGTAAAGAATGTCAACAACAGCACATCACTTGTAAATCAGTGTGTTGTTTATAACAATGCAGCCGGAGAGCGTGCTGCAGTAGAGAACGCCGGTGGCGGTCTGTATCTGGCAGGCGAGGCCACCGTGGTTAACTCGTCAATATTCAATAATGAGAATGGAGGACTGCGCCTTGCTGACGGTGCGAAAGTTGTGAACAGTACTGTGTCGAGAAATTCAAGTGGTGGCATCGATATGATAGACGATAAGGCCGAAGGATATAATGTTGCAAATACTATTATTTGGGGAAATTCAACTCTTTCGACGCAATACAGACCGAAATTCAAAAATTCCGCATTCCATGAAGTTGAGGCCGGTGACTCAGACGGAAACATATATGTTACTGCAGAAAACCGCGGTGACACTAATGCTCCAATGTTTGACGCACCGTCGCTGAAGACAAGTTATGACCGTGATTTCAACTGGCGTCAGACAGCTTATCCGCTTTGGTCGTGGAATGTGCTTGAAGGGTCAGTAATGTTAAGTAAGGGTGATCAGCAGTCTTACGACCAGTCTGCATACGGCAGTGAGGATATGGCCGGCAATCCGCGTTTTAACGGCTCTACGATAGATATCGGAGCATATGAGTTTCAGCAGATGTTGTCGACACGTATACGTTACGTCAAACCTGTTGCAACCGGAACAGGCGATGGCTCTTCTTGGGAAAATGCTTCTGGTAACTTGCAGAATATGATAGACGAACTGGCCAAGAACAATCCGCAGAATCTTCCTGGAGAAGTGTGGGTGGCTGCCGGAACTTATGTACCACAGGTACAGGTTATCAGTGGAACAACTTATTCTGCATCGTTCCTTATGCGTGACGGAATTAGTGTTTATGGAGGCTTTGCTGGCGATGAAAGCAGTAAGCAGGAACGTGAAGTGGGCAAAATGCCGTGGAATTTTGTTAATAAGACCATTCTCGAAGGTTCTTATTATGAACACAGCAAGACATCTTGGAATGAGTCAAATCATAAATGGACTTTGACGAGCGACTCACGTCATGTTGTTTTCTTTTCACCGCTACCTTCAGAAGGCAAAAGCGGTTTCGACAAATCAACCATACTTAATGGAGTAACCATACGTGGAGGTTATGCTCAGGGAGGTGAAGGCGTGGCAGACTTCATGACAGACCGTGGAGCCGGTGTTTACATGGGTATTAATGCAACACTGGAGAAGTGTATTGTTACAGAAAACTCGTCTACGGGCAATGGCGGTGCTGTCTATATGTACGGCGGACGTGTTATGAATTCGCTGATATATAATAACAATGCCGACGGTGACGGTGGAGCTGTATATGTTGACAATGCCGGTATAGTGTTGGCCTCGATGCTTACTAACAATTCTGCCAACAATGGCTCGGGCGCTTATCTTGCACACACCGGCAATTGGACAGACGGCAAACCGCATCCTGAATATCTCATCCTTTCAACATCTGTTGTGTCAAATAATACAAGTCGTCTTAATGGTGCTGTTTATTGTGCAAAAGGCGGAGTGTTGATGCAGAATACTATAACTAACAACGATTGTCCTACGGCAACAGACAATACTTCTGCCAATGCATCACAGAGTGGTGGATTGTATGTTGATTCATATGGACTTGTAATCAATTCTGTTTTGTGGAACAACACTATCCAGAAACGTAATATACCGATGTATGCAAAGAATCCAACACCGTCTAATGTACGTTTCTTGTATACAGCATTGTCTGGTATAAACAATGCTGTTTGGAATAATGTGCTTCAGCAGGAAGTAATCTCGTTGGCAGAGAGCAATAATATTGCTGAAGAAGGCGTGCTCAGTCCTGACTTTGTTGCCGAAGGCCTGCCTGAGTCTACAGGTGTAACAGGTTTATTGGAAGATGTTAATTATTTCTGGCAACCTGTAACGGGAGCAAATCTGCGTGCTCGTGGTATGACGTTAGGTACATTCCCAGATGATGTGCTGGTTGCTCCTGAAATAGATATTGCCGGGACACGATTTGCTCAGAAACCGGCTGTGGGTGCTTATTCGGTTGAGGCTACCAATATTAATCCTGAAGATACAGGAGATGCCTTGAAAGTATATGTTGATGTTGAATGTGCTGTGGCTACTCATGACGGCAGTTCATGGGCAAATGGCTATCGCTCACTTAATGAGGCTATTGCCTATTTGTCAGGTCTAGATAAGGAAACGGTTGGAAACAAACGCCTTGAGGTGCATGTGATGGAGGGTGATATATGGCCGCGTTATGCTTTTACGAACCTTGATCCGCAAACTGCAACTATAGACATTCCTGCAGCGGCAAGTGGGGCAACTTTGTATATTTATGGAGGCTATCATAGATCAGACGACAAGATTTCGGTTGAACGTAATCCGCTGACTTATCGTTCTGTTATAAACGGTAACCATGAAGGTAAGAATATTGAAGATGGATTGTATCATTGTATAACTGTTGCTAAAGGAGCTGCAGTTTGTCTTGACGGATTTCATATTATTAACGGTTACGCTGCAGGTGAGGCAAGCCGTCAATATGGCGCAGGTCTGCTTGTGCATGATGGAGCAAATGTTACGGTGAACAACTGTATCTTTGAGAACAATACGGCTCAAGAAGGTTCGGCTATTGATGCACGTAATGCATCTTTGACGATGAATAACTGTGTCGTAAATAACAATACGAATATAACTGAAGCTGCAGCTGTGGTAAACGGTGATGGAGCAAATTTGAAGATGAACTTTGTTACTATAGTTAATAATAATGGCAAGGCTTATTCTGACAATGCTTCCTTGATTTCTTCATTCTCAACGGCAAACACATCAGCAAATACTCACACCATAGAAATTTCTACAGCTCAGTTCTCTAACCCTACAAAGACATCTGGTGCTTCGTTGGGTTTTGACACATATTTAGGCGGCTACTCGTCGTTCCAGCCTACCAATCAGAACCCGATAGTTAATGTTGGAAAAACTATTGGTGGAATAACAACGGACATTACGTTGTCAGCCCGTAGTCGTGGAGGTGCACCCGATTTAGGTGCCTATGAGGCACAGCTCCCTGTGGACGGAACTGTAATTTATGTACGTAGTGAAAATGGTGATGATAAGAATGATGGCTTGTCTTGGAGTAGTGCAAAGAAAACAATTACTGCGGCACTGAATACGGCTTCAACTGCCACTGAAGCTATATGGGTAGCTGCAGGAACATACAATGAGCGTGTAACAATGAAGGATGGTGTCAATGTGCTTGGTGGTTTTGCCAAGACAGGCAATCCTGACAATAAGCTAGATGGTGTAAACCGCGACATATCTAATGCCAACAGCAACTTTATGACTGTTATAGATGGACAGAGTGGTGGACGAGTCTTGACACAGCCTGCAAACTTTAATAAACTTACTACTTGGGAAGGGTTTGTTATTCAGAATGGAGCTACAAAAGGAGACAATGCTGACAGTAACGGAGCTGGTGTTAAGTTGATGAGCAACGGTAAGTTAAAAAATAGTCTTGTTCAAAATAATACGCATACAAATACATATAGTTCATGGGGAAGTGATACAAAATCTATAGGTGGCGGTGGTATTAGTATGTCATCTGGTTCTATTGTTGATGGCTGTATCATAAAAGCGAATAAAACGAATAAAGAAAATAATGACAGATATACCTGTGGTGCGGGTATTCACATGAATGGAGGCACGCTCATTAATTCTATTGTTGTGGATAATGTTGCGACAAGTACAAATGGCGCAGAGTGGTATAATTGGGGCTCAAATATACTTGGAGCTGCTGTATTTATAAATAGTGCAGGAACTTTTTATAATTGCACATTCGCATATAATTATGGTAATACAAATGGTAAATCCGCTGTTGTAGGTGGCGTTTGGGATGATTCGAAGAATTCAAAGTTTTATAATTGTATATTTTGGGGAAATGCAGGCAATGGAACCGGTGGTGAGAATACTATTCAGGTGGGAGGACCTGGATATTCTGATGGTGGAACAGAGGCTGCAGCAAACAAAAATTTGATCAACTGTTATGCTTCTATTGCCGAAAGCTCTCAAACTACATCTGAATTATGGAATAATCCTGATGCTACATTCCAAATGAATATCGGTAGCAATGATTATAATCAGATGATTTCAAAGGCAAAGGCTAATCAGCCATTTGATGATAATTATAAACTATTGAATAATACGACCGGTTTACATTGTATTAATAAAGGAAACAATATTTATGTTGAAGATAACGACATTTATGTCGATGCAGCCGGTGTCACACGTATTCAGTATTGTACTGTTGACAAAGGTGCTTATGAAAGTGCAGATGCCATACAGATTGAGCCGGATGAAAATGGAGTTTATTATGTTACGCAGAATGGAGCCGGAACATCAGATGGATCTTCTTTAGAAAATGCGTCTTGTGCAATGGAACTGCAGCGTGTGCTTAATGCTGCAGGTGAGCGTGCAAAGACAGGAATGGATGCAATTGTGAAATTAGCCGGTTATGAAAGCGCTTCTTTTGTTTATAACGCAAATACACTAAGTAATCAGGACGATCCGCAGAGCTACACTTACGTAATTCCTTATGGCGTTACAGTGATGGGCGGGTTCAGCGATAAGGATGGCAACTGGGATGAAGACAACGACGGATATAAGCGCGATCCGATTACATATAAAACTGTTTTGTCGGCTATAAATAATAGTAGTTCGTTGGAACAGAAGGTTAACGGATATCATACCGTTACGTTCGGCGAGAAGCCTTCTGACTGGAACGGCAACGATAAGAAGAGTATCATAGACGGTATCTATCTTATTGACGGCAAGGCAACATCTATGGCCGGTAACGGCAATCATAATACGCGTGGAGGCGGTGCTGTAGTACCATCTTGGGCACATGTGCGCAACTGTGTTGTGGCCCGTTGCGAGGCTATTGAAGGAGGTGGACTTTATGTCTTGCCCGGAGGTATTGTGTCAGGCTCGCTTATTATGGATAATACGGCAGAAAATGGAGCAGGGGTATATGCAGATAATACAAATGCCGGTAAAGACAGCAGAGCTCACATGGTGTCATGTACAGTGACTGACAATACTGCTTCATCTATAGGTGGAGGCTTGTTCCTCGAGGATGGTGCTATGATGGTGACCAATTCAATATTGTGGGGTAATACGGCACCTTCTGACAAAAATATCAGTGGTGTCTTGACAGAAGCTTTAGAGGATGATGTGTGGTCTTCTGTTGAGCATGGCATTTCCGCATTTTATCCTGTCAACCATTCTTTTGTTGAGACATATGAGATGCCTTCTAATTTTGAAAATACGACAATGGAAAGCAATGAAGATCTTTACTTTGCATCGTCTTCTCGATTGTTGAAGGCCTATTCGCCACTGATAAAGCATGGCATGGATACAGAATATCAGGACGCTATGGCCAGTCGGTTAGGTATCTCTTCTGTTGATATGCAGGGCATACCCCGTATTCAGGCTGATATGCCTCGTATTGATGCCGGAGCGTTCGCGTTTGAAGGCGGAACCATACCTACAGACGTCCTGCTTACCCGCATCTTCGTGTCACAAGGTGCAAATGTGCAGTTGCCCGAAGGTGAGGATATGGACAAATATATAGGGCGTTCTTTCTATACATCGCTGACATGGCTTGATGATGCGTTGGAGTATATCAAGGCTGTTCGTGAAAATGGTGTTGCAAAAGAAACAGACAGGTTTGAAATCCTTTTGGCCGGCGGCACATATAAACCAAGTTATCGTCGTATGGATGCAAGCACTGAGACTGTAGACCAGCGACAGAACTCTTATGTTATTCCGCAAGGTGTGAGCATCTATGGAGGATTTAACGGAACAGAACAAATTACCTCTAAGTCAGCCGATGGTCAGGATATTGTATCTATTCCGGGGGTAACTGGCAGCTTTACTTGCATGGGAGACATCAGTGAAATTTTATCTAACCGTGCTTATTCTGACTTTAATCAGAATGGCATCAACGAGCCGTGGGAACTTGCCAGTCAGGTAATTCTCTCAGGCAATGTCAACGTGTCAGAGCAGGTTAAGAATGTTTATCATGTAGTTTATTCTGATGCAAAAGAAAATCAGGAACCGCTTAATCCTGTTATATTAGACGGCTTGACCATTATGGACGGTGAAACTTCAAACATATTAAGTAATGCGGCTGATACTGACGAAATCGGTCGAGGTGGAGGCATCTATTCTAACGGAGTGTCTTATCTGCTTAACCGCTGCCGTCTCATCAATAATTTTGCAGTTCGCGGCGGAGCTGTCTATATGCGTGACGCCAAGTTGACCATTGTAAATTCCATCCTGGCCGGTAACGGCACGGTGGATAATGCCCAGCCTGTAGTGCCCACTCAGCTGCCAAGAGGTGGGGCTGTATATGTAGCGGGCGTTTCTGATGCTCCTAAAGTCTATGCAGGGTTATATGCTGTAAATACGCTTTGGGTGAATAATGAGACTGTAGGCCAGGGCGGAGCCATCGGAACAAATTATGCAGATGGAATAATTGGACCGAATTATGTTCCTGAAGTTTCATTAATGAATAATACTTTTGTCAGAAATAAGGCCCAAAGCAATGCGGTGATTTACCACCACAATGGCAAAAATACTATTACAAATACGTTAATGTGGGGTAATGAAATTACAGGTGAGAATATTCCGCAGACAGACGAAACAAACACGTCGATCACTCACAGTGCGAGCGATGCTGTTGATTTGTCAAAATACAGCGATACCAATATTCTTCTTTCTACAGACAATACTTCTGTAACCGGACCTCGCTTTACCAAGCCTTCATCAACAGCAGGTGTAGCCGGCAATGATGCCAACAATCAATGGAATCCCGCTGCAATATCTGTATTGACTGATGCCGGAGACGGAACTCATAAGGTGGCAACCGGAAGCGGAACTATTGACGGTGCATACGCAGACTGGATGCGGAGCAATGCCGGCGAATATGCCACACAATACATGGGATATAAAGACTATATGGACACATATCTCCGTTATGCTGGTCCTTTGAAAGAAGACGGAACTTCTGCCGATAAGCCTATAGACATAGGTTTATATGAATATCAGTACGAAATAACGTTCCCGCAGATGGATGCTATATATGTGGCAACGGTAGAGAGCGGAAAGGCAGATGGATCAAACTGGGCAAATGCAACTTCTGACTTGCGCGGAGCTCTGACGGCTATGGCCAATCCTACAGGAGGTACAGTTAAGGATAAGGCCGTTTATATTAAAGCCGGTGAGTATTCATTGCCAAGAATGTCAACAGGTACGGCTTTTACAGTGTCTATGGGTGATACTCAGTATGGCGAGTCGCTGAATGTAAAAGGCTCATATAATGAGTCGGGTGTTCAGGATTTCAGCAAGCCTACAGTAATTACAACTCAGGAGAGCAATGCCGACGTGACGAGCCTGCTGATGGACGTTGCGGCCAACAACAAGCCTGTAACGATAGAAGGACTTACCTTTATAAACAAAAATTCAAACGGCGGAACAGGAATGCAGGCAAGTACGGGCGGAGGCAAGGTTACGCTTAAAAATGCAGGCTTCCGTGGCAATAAGGCAAATGGATTGAATATAGTTTCTGGTTCGTCGGGCAAAATTCTGCTTGTCAATACGCTGTTTGCCGACGGAGGTACAGGACTTAATGGAGCCGACAGCCGGGTTACGGTGGTGAATGCAACGTTTGCCAATAACAAGGCAGATCTTACCACTTCTGCATCAGTGCCGTCTGTTTATAACTCTGTTTCATGGAATAACGATACACAGAATTTGACAACAGACGATGACAACAAGAATGTGGCAATAACCCGTGGTGTGGCAAACGATAATGTCAATGAAGGTCCTAACTTCCGCGATCCGGATAATGCAGATGTCTATAATCGCGATTATCGTATACGCCCAAGTGTGAAGTTGCTCAATAAGGGCAGCAATGCCAATTATGCAGAGCAGGCTCTGGCAGCAGAGACAATTCCGGCTGAAGAGAAGGATCTTGGTAATAACCAGCGAGTTGTTGACGGGTCGGTAGATGTTGGTGCATACGAGTATGAAGCACCGCTGCAGCCTATTGTCTATGTTAAGGCTGACCTTACGGCAACTGCTGACGGAAAGAGCTGGGAGACGGCTCTTGGCGACTTGCAGGGTGCTGTTGATTTGGCCGGCTTGTATGCTTTGGGACATTCAGGACAGAATGGTTACGTTTTTGTTCACGGCAATTATCATGATACGGGCTTGCTGAATATGTCTCTTGGAAATACCAAGGTGTATGGAAGCATGAACGATGAGCGGAGTGCTGAAACAGAAACTGACCGCATTGTTTCTGACTTGTTGGGCAAGCGTAAAGGCATGTTGGTTGCCGCAAGCCGCTCTTCATTGGAGAACGTTGCCATAGGTGCTGACGGCGTGATAGATGGATTTGAGATTACAGGCAAACCGGTGGTTAATGCCGGTGTGCTTTCCACTTCGATTGTTAATAATGGTGTTGAGGGTGCCGCAGGCGGCTTGTTGTATAATTCGTTGGTGTTGGGCTCAGTCAATGCTGTTAAGGCGGTTAATGTGACGTCGGCGGAAGCCATAAACGGTGCAGCCGGCAGCGGCAACAACCGGGCTTCTGTTGCAGAAACGAACAGTTATGTTACGGACGATTACTGGAAATATCAGTTGATGGAGACCTCGCAGGATATTGATCCGACAGGAAACCGGACGGATATAAGCGAGTATATAATGAAAGTAGGCCATGAGCGCGACCTTATAGGCAACAGGCGAATCCGCAACGCAGTTGATAACGGCTGCTTTGAGACATGGAATATAAGCAGCGATTACGCTATTACGGCAGATGACTATCCCGTTGGCAGGTCAGTGGTGTATGTACGCAAGGGACAGGAACTTTCGGTCAAAGCAGGAGTTTACCCTAATGGCAACGCCTTCAACCCCGGATACCTGCTTCTGGAACATCAGGCAGGTTTGCGCGGCAACGGCAATTACATCTCGCTGACAAACTTTGCTGTTGAACGCGATGTAACAGTAAATGGCAACGACCTGGCCGTAATGCCGTTTGAAGTTAAGCGTATGAGTCCTTTAAGCGGTTATAACTTGAAGCGCTACAGTGGACAGATGCGTGCTGCTTACAGTTATCAGTATGACGGATCTGACGGCAAGGCATGGACAGACGGCGGCTTTGCGCAAATAGGAACAACAGAGGGCTTCCTCATTGAAAACACCTCAAACGATAATCTTACGGTGCGTTTCAGTGGAAAACAGTATAGTGAGGGTGGAGCAGACAAGAGCGTCGTGCTTTATAAATGGAACTATAATGAACCATGGAACTCAAGTTCGTCAGCTGGCAATAAGTTCACACATAAGGAGAACATGAGCTGGAACCTCTTCGGTTCGCCTTATCTCTGCGCAATGAATTATGGCGATATGGAATACGGCCGCGTGATATATGGATACACAGAGGGTGCATATAAGACGATAAACACTGCCGGCGAAACTGCCGGAGGATATATTCCTGCCGGTGATGCGGTTTTCACACAGACTGCAACCTTGAAGGATGCAGAGATTGTCGGCATCAAGACCTCTGAGCAGAAAGACGGCGTGCCTTATGCCGCGGCTGCAAATCTTACGGTAGGTCTGAGACAGGCCGGGGCAACGCGTGCAGCCGGGGCAGACAAGGCCGACGTGCTGCAGCTTAACGCTGTGCCTGAAAATGAGTCACGCAACTATTTCGACATCGCCTCTGATGGCGTCAAGTGGATGACTGCCGACAGCGTAGCGCAGCTTTACGCTGCACGCTCGGGCGCACGCTATTCGCTGTTGTCAGCTGTCAGCCAAGGCGGTGAGGTGGCTGTTGGCGTTACGTTGCCCGAACCAGGCATGTACACGTTCTATATACCTGAAACCTGTGATGCCGGCAACTATGAAAGTGTAGTGCTTAAAGATGCCAAGACTGGCAAAAAGACCAATCTGCTTGATGGCGGCTATGACTTCACTTCTGTTGAAGGCGGCGATATATCGGGACGCTTTACTATAAGCTTCAACCGTATGCTCGATGACGATAAGAATGCGGACATACGCGCATGGTCGCCCTTGCGTGACAGGGTTAGCGTTAGCGGTGTTGAGGCAGGCGACCGCATAGCCGTTTATTCTGCTGACGGTGTCCAGGCTGCTTCATGCGTGGCATCATCTTCTGTTGAGAACATTCAGGCGTCTGTGTCGGGTGTTGCGGTTGTTGAGATAACGCGAGATGGCAGGACGATAGCCGTTAGAAAGGTGAAGATGAAGTGAGTGTAAAGTTTTTCCTTTATATAGAATAAAATCAATGCCGTATGACTCAGTCCGAGTTCATGCGGCATTATTTTTTAGTTTGCCCTCTTTGATTCTCGCTCTTTTGTATCCCTGTAGACATTGTTTACTTTGTCTCTACCAAAGTTATATGATATGCGAAATGATACAGAGCTGGCGTGAATGTCGTTTCGTGTGTAAACCTTATAATCGTTATAAATAGCTGTTGATTTTGTTGTGTTCCATCCAAAAGGATCTGTAACAGATGCTGTCAGTGTGAGTCTGTCGTTCAGCAGGTTATATCTTAAATAACAGCCGAGCAATGACATAGCCTTGTATCTTATCATGCGTTCATGATAAGGAAAATAATGGCTGAATCTCATATCTAGAATCAGATTTTTCTGTTTGTTCAGTATGAATGATGTATTTAATTCAATTTTCCCGCTCCAACTGCTATCGTCAGCATCTTTGTAATCAGTAAGTTTTGATTTGGCATATGTGTGGAAAAACTCGCCGCCAAGGTTGAGGTTCCACCATCCGAAAAAAGAACGGTAATATGATAAATATAGTCCTGTCTTATTGCTGTTGATATGATTTTCCGGTATGGTGTATTGTGAGCCGTCGTTATTGAACCGCGTGATGTAGCCGATGGCATCATTGTTGTATGAATTATATAAAACGGCATATATTCCTTTAAAACTATAGTTTATCTCTGCATTGTGGGCAACACTGGGGCGTAAGTCAGGATTGCCAGACACGTAGTCGCTCGTTGTAGTATAGTATTTATATGGATTCAAGTCGTTGAAGTTTGGTCTTGTTATTCCCATAGAATAAGAGAGTGTGAAACGTCCTGCTTTATGGCTGTTCCAACTGAGATTAACTGTTGGGAACAGATGATTATAGCTATATCTGCTTTCTTCATCTTTTACCCGCTGATATCCTTTGGTGCGTGTAGATTCATACCGTAGCCCGAGCTTACCGAAAAAAGAGTTTGTAAAATTTCTCTCTGCGCTGACATACGCTACGGCCGTACTCTCATCATATTCGAAGGCATTGCTTTGTTTTGTATCTGACATCCAAGAATTGTTCTCCAGATACCGTACATCCAAAGCTGTGTTGTTGCCTATGCATGTAAAAGCCAGTCCTGCTTCCATTTTGAATAACTTTAATGGCAGTATGGCATCCAGTTTGGCTGAATGAATATGATATTTGTTGTCGCCTGTGTTTGTAAGTTTTGTATCCGTATTGTTTGCTGATGTTGTTACGTCCGAAAAACTCTGCGCTTGCTTGTCGTAGTAATTGTAAGTTAGGCTGAGCATTTTTCCTTTTGTATCCAGCATCCAGTCTGAAAAAGCAGTAATTGTTAATGCGTTATCCGGGCGTGAAGGAGAATAGTTTGTAGAACTGTATACATTACCCCGGTCTGTTGTTACATCAAAAAGTTTGCTGTTCAGTCTGTTCGTATAAAAATTAAGTATGACGCCTGCGTTCAGTGTATTTGTAAATTTATATTTGAACAAGCCGTTCGCTCCGAAAGTTCTGTTCCTGTAATTTGTTGTGCGCTGTGAAATCTTCGTGTAATAAGGAAAAATGTAAGTGCGGTCCAGGTCATTGATGCCTTTAGAATCATTCCAACTGGCATCTGCCGACAATTCTACTTTACGTGTCGTATGCGACACATTTCCTCCAAGTTGATAACAGAAAGACTCACGGATGATTCCGTTTGTCCATATGTTTCCACGTGTGCCTAAAGATTCATTTTTAGATGTAATGCTGATATAGGCTACGTTATTGTTCGCTCCATATTTTGCCGGAGGAGTAGTCAGCACCTCAATCTTCTCAATTCCACTTGCCTGAAGATTCTTCAGACGCAAGACCATAGCCTCGTCTGATATCTCCATGAGATGTCCGTCGATGATATATTTTACAGAACTTTTACCTGCTACTGTAACCATATCGTTCACAACCGATACGCGCGGTATGCGGTCAAGCACCTCTATACCGTTCATACCCTTGGCATATTGGTCGTTTTTAGTCAGGTATATAATCCTGTCAGGAGCCTGTTTTATAACGGTGCGTGATGCCATCACTACAACTTCTTTCAGTTCGAGCTGTCTTTCCCAATTTGTTGCAGTAGAGTCTGCTTGGTCCTGAGCTGACATGGGGATGGCAAAAAATAGTGACCATAAAGTGAAAACGTATGGTTTCATATAAAATCTTTTATTTAAAAGCCTTTTCTTTTCCTTGAATAAAGAAGAACGCACCGCCGCCTGATTTGTCACGTTTCAGTCCGATATATATGGTCTCACCGTTATTGACAATCTGCAGTGACGTGTATCTTCCGTCATCTCCCTGATAGTCGGAATAGTCTTTAGCGCGCGGCTTATCCTTTTCTATAGCGTCTGCTATAGCCTTTATTATCTTCAAATTGTTTTTCACGGTTATTCCGCGATAATAGTTGCCGTTACTTTTATAGACAGAGATGCTTACACTCTTGTTGTTGTTATATCTGCCGTCAAATAACTTTTCCACATTCAGTTTCGGGGGCCTTGCACTGGCTGTCAGTGCTATTAGGACCATAAAGAAAAAAATCAGAAAACGTTTCATCTCTTACTATTTTGATTGTTAAAAAATTGTTTTACTTTGTTTTGTTCTGCGGCCTTTTGTCTTTCTATAGCCTGCATGAACTCTTCTACCTTGGCTGCTTCTGTTTCTGCTATTTTTCGTGCAGTCTTTTCGTCTACCTGCTTACCTTTGACGTATGCGACATAATGGCTGTCGCCAGTTGAAGTGCCCATTTCGTTTATTTTAGACAGGAAAACACTTCCTGTCAATATTATGGCAACGCTTGCAGCTGCTGACAAAGTCCATATAAGAGCTTTTTGTAGAGGCGTACGTCTGTGGCGTGCTGAAGTATCATCTGCAAGCTTCATCTGACGCGACAGGCCCATAAGCTCTTTCGTCTCACTTATAATGTCTGAACTGTATGCCGTGCATAGCAATATATATTCCAGTTCAGTTTCTTCCTGCACAGACAGCCGGCACTCATTATAAAGAAGGCATAGTGTCTCTATTTCCTTGATGCTTAAATTCATTTCCTGTTTCATCTGTTTAATCTTTTGTAAGTTTCACGTATTTTTCTGCGTGTACGGCTCATGTTCATTCTTACAGACTCAACCGACATTGACAACTCTTCGGCAATCTGCTCATAATCAAAACCTTCGTGTGTCACAAGGTTGAATATCTGTTGTTGTAGAGGTGTCAGTTCTTCTTTCAACAGATTTTCCAACGTATTTATGTCTTCCACTTCCATTTCGTATTGCAGAGAGACCGGTGTTTTTACTTCATCTATAGTCTTCATATTTGTCCTCCTTAGTCTGTCTATACAAACATTTCGCAATACACAGACAAGCTTGTTTCTCGCCTCGTTAGGATCTGACACATTATTTTTCAGTTTAAGTTTTAGCCATGATTCCTGGAGTACGTCTTTTGCATCCTCATCGTTTTGAAGATATCTCAATGCGATGTGGTGCAGCTTGTCGCGCAAGTCCATGAATGAGGATGTCAATATATCTCGTTCCATATACTACTGATACGAATGAATACGGAAAAC
Organism: Prevotella marseillensis; assembly: GCF_900625065.1. Classification (NCBI taxonomy): domain Bacteria; kingdom Pseudomonadati; phylum Bacteroidota; class Bacteroidia; order Bacteroidales; family Prevotellaceae; genus Prevotella; species Prevotella marseillensis. Next base: position 238,762 of record NZ_UYXY01000001.1, read on the forward strand.
ATAACAGCAGAATTTCTTTTTTTGTAATTTTAGATGATATTTTTAGTGTATCTGTTTAATTGTTAATGATAAGGTTTATATTAATTATGATATATCAAGGTTTCCCCCGATATTCTCAAAGGCTAAAGTTACGGATTTTTTATTGTATATATGATTGTTTTTATGGGGATCTTTAGTTTTGAATGGCAAATCCATGCTGCCAAAGGTCGCTAATCACCTTGCAAAAGGGCACATATTACATCGCGATATGTGCCCTTTTGCATTGCGGAATGTATGCTTTTGCATTGGTGTTGCAGTGTCTTACCCTGAAAAAAGTTGACTCATAAATAAAATAATTATGAGGAAAAATAAATCACAAAAGGGTCAATATCTTCAAAAAGTGATAGATCTTCGCTCTTCAGGTGTAAGTTTTTTGGGAATATCAAAAATAATTCCCGTATCAGAGGCTACAGTTCGCCGCTGGTGTGCTAAATTTGCACCTGAATTGTATTATGTCGATTTTATGACAAAGAAAAAGACACTAAGAGAGAAGCATGTTCGTGACTCAGTCAGCCTCCCGTCAGACATAGAGGCCCTTCAGGCCGAGATACTCCGTCTTAAGTCCGAACTGACCAAGGCCGAGATAAAGGCCGAGGCTTATGACGAGATGATAAATGTGGCCGAATCCGAGTTAGGCATCAGCATAAGAAAAAAATCTGGCGCCAAACAGTAACATTCCTGCACACGAAGAACCCTGTCCGATACAGGGTGAGACATCTTTGTGCGCTGTTTGGCGTAAGCAAGCAGGCCTATTACAAGTATGATGAGTCAAAGTCAATGATGAGGGCCGCCCGTGATGCCTTTGTGATTGAGTATGTCCGCAAGGTGCGCCGTATAGACCCCGGAATAGGCGCATTGAAGCTCTGGCACATGTACCGGCGTGATTTCAGCGGCAACAGTCCCGTCGGCCGTGACCGTTTTATAGAAATAATGTCATGTAACGGCATGATTCTCCGTAAAAGGTTGCGCCGTCCACGTACCACTGACTCAAGGCACGGTCTTCCGACATATCCCAATCTTATAAAGGAAATGTTGCCCCTCAGACCTAACCAGCTATGGGTCAGTGACATAACGTACATAATTATTTGGACAGACGACATACACTACCGTTTCTGCTACCTTTCAATTGTACTTGATGCATATACAGAAGAGATTGTAGGATACTGTGTCGGTCCGACGCTTGAGACGGCTTATCCCATTGAAGCACTGTGCATGGCTTTGGGAAGGCTGAAGGGCATGGACGGCATCAGCCTTATACATCATTCAGACCGCGGCGTACAATACGCAAGTTCCGAATATGTCAGGCTGCTTAATAAAAATGGTATAAGTATCAGTATGACGGAGACCGGGGATCCGAAGGACAATGCACAGGCAGAGCGTATTAATGGTACCATAAAGAACGAACTCCTTAAGGGTATGAGGTTCACCGACATCGGCCAGGTCAGGGAAGCCGTGGCAACGGCCGTGGACTTCTACAACAACGAAAGGCCGCACATGAGCATCAACATGATGACACCGGCACAGGCTGCTTCATGTCAGGGTGAGATATCTAAGCGTTGGAGCAGTTTTAGGACAAAGGCCATAAAAAACAGACAGGAATGCTCCGATATTGGAGAAGATGGACTATCTTTGCCTTCTGTTCATGGTGTCCTTTCCGGGCTACGCCCTCCAAGGACACCATGAACAGGGATTCTGTCCCGGTAAAAGTCAACTTTAATCAGTAATTAAAAGTAGAGTCAACCAATAACAGTTATAAGTTTAACCAGAGTCAACTTTAATCAGGGAATGGCTTGTTAGAAGTCAACCAATTTTAGGAAAGGACACAGCCTGGTGTATGCAGAAAATATTTTTGTTAAAAACTCGTCACTCGTCACAATCGTATGTAAGACGTTGAATGACAGGATGTTAATGTGTGATGAGTTGTGTTTTCAACTCGTCACACACAGCTGTATTTGGCCTGTTGAGGCTGATTTTGCGGCTAAAAGTATTAATATATTGGCTTTATATTGTTCGGAAAATGGAGAAATAACAGTGATGTGATGAGTTGCTTTTTCAACTCGTCACGCATTAAGTAGCTGATTGATAGAGTGTTAAACCCTGTTGTGATGAGTGATGAGTTTTTTGCGAAAAAGTTTTTTGTATTTCGGAGTTTGGGGCCTTTTCTAAATTTGGTTGATTTCAAAGTGTCCTTTCCCTGATTAAAGTTGATTTCGCTTTGGTGTTTATCTGTTATCGGTTGACAGCAGTATGCGGTTGTCAGGTCAAACTTTTTGTCTTGGGGCTAAAAGGCTGCGGCATCACTGGACGAATGGCATCTTTGCCAGTTTGTTTATGAGTTATGATGATTTTGTTGGTTATATAGTTTTGTCGGAGTATTTTCAGATTAAAAATTTGTTTATTTGCATAATTATTGCGTATTTTGCAGTAAAATTACGATAATGTGCAGTGTGCCCGCTTTTAGGCATGAATTTTGTTGGAATAAGTATATGAAGCAGACACTGACTGCCTTGTTGTGAAATATAAAAAATAAACATTATGACATTATATCCAAAACTGATAATGGATGCCTTGGCTACCGTTACGTATCCGGGTACCAAGAAGAATCTTGTAGAGAGTGAGATGGTGGCCGACAATCTGCGTATTGACGGCATGAAGGTGTCGTTCTCGCTGATATTTCCGCGCGACACCGACCCCTTTATGAAGTCTACCATCAAGGCTGCCGAGGCTGCCATACACTATCATGTAAGCAAGGACGTTGAGGTGACCATAGAGGTGGAGACTAAGTCGAAGCCCAGGCCCGAGGCCGGAAAGATGCTTCCGGGCGTAAAGAATATCATTGCCGTAAGTTCTGGCAAGGGCGGAGTGGGCAAGAGCACCGTTGCTGCCAACCTGGCCATATCTCTCGCACGTCTTGGCTATAAGGTCGGACTGCTCGATACAGACATCTTCGGTCCGTCAATGCCTAAGATGTTCGGCGTAGAGGATTTCCGTCCCTATGCAGTTCATAAAGACGGACGCGACCTCATTGAGCCTGTTGAAAAGTATGGCGTGAAGCTGCTGAGTATAGGTTTCTTTGTAAATCCTGACACAGCTACACTGTGGCGCGGCGGAATGGCTTCTAATGCGCTGAAGCAGCTCATAGGTGATGCTGACTGGGGCGAGCTTGACTATTTTGTACTCGATACGCCTCCCGGAACAAGCGACATACATCTGACGCTGCTGCAGACACTGGCCATAACGGGTGCAGTTATAGTGAGCACACCGCAGAAGGTGGCACTGGCAGACGCACGCAAGGGTATCGACATGTACAGAAACGACAAGGTGAATGTGCCTATCCTCGGACTTGTTGAGAATATGGCGTGGTTTACTCCTGCCGAACTTCCTGAAAACAAGTATTACATATTCGGCAAGGAAGGATGCAAGAATCTTGCCAAGGAGATGGACGTGCCTTTGCTGGCTCAGATACCTGTTGTGCAGAGCATCTGCGAGAGTGGCGACGACGGCAAGCCGGCTGCCCTTAATGTTGACACCATGACCGGTCAGGCATTTATCAATCTGGCCATGGCTGTTGTAACTGTTGTCAACCGCCGTAATGCCGAGCAGGCGCCTACAAAGATTGTTGAGGTAAAGAACAGCTGACGCCATGATGCCGTCTGAACGCTGATGGCTTATGGGCTGTGATTATTATATGCGGTTCTGGCTCGATGTCCTTTAGGCATGGCTCTGGTTATGTCAGGACAATGCAGCGGCAAGCGGGCTGCGGAAAACAAAGAGACAGATTAAAATCTCTGTCTGCTTGCGGCATGTAAAGACATATTCGGCCTGATAGCAGATAAAAATTTAACGGAAGTCAGCATGCAAGTGCATGCCCGACTTCCGTTTATTTTTATGCTAACTTATTGATTTTGCGCACATACATTTTTTTATGTGCGTCTTTGTTTGCATTTTATATGTCTATTCTGCCGTTTCTGTTTCGGCAGTTTCGTAGTTTCTTTCAGTTCTTAGTCTTTCAATTTCCTTTCGTCGCGTCTTTATTATCTGGCGTCTGTAAAGCAGGCACGTTATGAGGAAATAGACGAAAGCCTGAATCCACAGTGCCCTGTATTCGTACAGCACATCGCCAAGGCGTGCCTCCATGCCGTTCATTCTGACAAAGCCGCGTATGCCGAAGGTTGAAGGAACGAGGTTAGACACCCATTGCCAGAACTCCGGTATGGCGCTCTGCGGCCATGATACTCCTGACACAAACAGGAACGGCAGTGAGGTGAATACAACCAGAAGTATGATGTTCTCGCGGTATCTCACGGCGCATGAGACAATCATCGAGAAGAATATGCATGAGAGCAGATAGGGCAGCATGAAGCATGCCAGGTCGCCGGCATGGAGCAGCGACGTGAAGCCGAATATGCGTGGCACAACAAGAGTGATGTAAGCTGATATCACGGCATAAATCATAAGATAGCACAGCGACTTGCCAAGCACGATGCGGAATATGCCGTTGTAATGCCTGCTTACGGGAACGAGCTGCTTAAACCTGTTCTTCTCTCTTGCGGTTCCTGCCGACAGACCTACGCCCAGCAGCAGAGTCTGCTGCAGGATGAGTATAAGCACCGCTGGTATAAGAAAGTTGCCGTATCCTCCAGTTGTGTTGAATATCTGCACTTCGTCAAAGTCAAGCGGCTTTATCGTTATCTCGTTCTCGCGTTCGGTAGTGTTGCCGGCGCGCTGAATCTGTATTTCTGAATTGATGTTTCCGGCTACAGCAGTGGCTGTCTGGAATATGGCTTTGTAGTAGAGCATGAAACTCATGTCGCAGAACACGTTGACATGGCTTTGCTCCATCCGGTTGATGTTGGTCTGAAAGTCTTCTGGAAAATACAGCACGCCCGAGGCTTCCTGTCTGCCCACAAGGTCTCTTGCTTCGCTCAGGCTGTTGCAGTAATATGTAATCTTGGCGTCGGGTGACGCGTCAAACTGTCTGATGAACTGCCTGCTGAGATTGCTGTGCGACATGTCGACCACAGCCACCTGCACCTCGCGCACCACCTCGTTGGTGTAGATCCACGAGTAGACAAGCGGATAGAGCAGCGGCACTAGGATGAAGAAGATAAGCACACCCTCGTCTTTCCAGGTGGTTTTCATCTCTTCAGCCCAGATGTAGCACATGTCATGTATGCCCTCATTGATCTGTTGTATTAAGCTTTTGGCTTTTTTCATCAGGTTTTATATCTTAATTCTTCTTCTGTTTTTATCTTCAGTTAAAAGCGCTTAAGGCAAGTACTCATATTCTAAGGCGGCTTTCTTTATCTTGGATACAACCAGCACGGGAAGCATAATGAAGCATACCATTGCCGTTATGTTTATCCACGAGTAAGCAAGCGGATAGCCGTTGAAGATATTGAGCTGATAAATCATGTAATAGTGCCGTAGCGGAAACAGCTGGGCTATTGATTTTATTGCCGGCGACATGGCAGACAGCGGAAAGGCTGTGCCCGACAGCGAGAAACTCAATACGGCCCACAGACTGCAGATGCTCATAGACATGCGGAGCGACGGCGTGAGCCCAAAGACAAATATGCCGAAGCCCTGAGCCGCGAGGACTGAAAGCAGTCCGAGCAGCAGTATAGCCGGCAGTCCGCCGGGATGAGGAAACTGCAATATGCCGAACACATACATCATGTAGCCATAGAATATGGCCAGGAACACCAGCGTCTGTGGCAATATCTTGCCGATGAGTGCATTGTGAATGTTATTGCCGGCTGTCTCCATCCATTCTTTCGATGTGCCGAATTTCTGTTCCGTTCCTATCGAGTAGACCGTTATCAGGAAGATGAAGAGCATAAGGCAGCCCGGAATGATCATCGTGTTAAGATAGATGCTATAGTTTACGGCGGGATTGTTCACCGTATGCAGGTCGATGACGATAGGCTGCAGAAAACTCATAATCTGGCTTTCTGTAAGTCCTTTTGCCTGCAGCACAGACGACGCTGCCCCAGCAGAGCCAAGCGTAGATATGGTCTTGAGGTCGCGGTAAAGCAGCGCTCCGGCAGTAAGTGAGGTGGAGCTGTAGTAGAACGATATTTTAGGCTGTCTCATTGACAGCAGCTCAGACGTTGTGCCTTCGGGAATATACAGGAAGGCATAAATCTCGTTGCGCTGTATGGCATTGCGAGCCTCGCTTACGTTAGTATACCGTTTTACGATTTTTGTTGTCTGGAATGCGTCCAGCTTTCTTATTATTGAGCGTGTGGTAGATGTATTGTCGAGGTCTACCACGCCAACGGGCATGTTGGTCGGCTGCCCGTTGCTCATTAGTGAAGTAAAAAATATGGTGACAATAACGGGGAATATCAGCATGCAGAACAGATACATCGGATTCTTCTTCAATATTCTGCATTCTCTGCATGCCACGCTGATGATGTTCCTTATGCTGACACTGTTACCCACGTTCTGGTTTTATCTGTTTTTAATTATTAGCGACATACCCGGTCTTAGTCCGTCAAGCTTTGTTACAGGACGGGCTTTCACCTCGAAAGTCTTCAAGTCATACTGTCCGTTGCTCTTAGTGGCTTTCCATACGGCATAGCTGCCTTCGTCCTTGATGTAGTAGACCTTCATCTTCAGGTCTTTGCTGAAAGCCGGGCAATATGCTGTGAATGTGTCGCCGTTCTTGAGTCCGTTGAGTTGGTCTTCACGCACGTTGAATGTACCCCACAGGTCGCTCATTATTGATATGCTCATGATAGGAGAGCCGGCTCCGATAAGTTCGCCCACTTTGGGATAAATGCTGCTTACCTCGCCTTCAACCTGTGCTATCTGCACGGTTTCGTGTATGTATGAGTTTATTTCCTGTACGGCACCCTTTGCCCTGTTCACCTGAGCCGCAGCTGCACGCTTCTCTTCGCGGCGTGCGCCGTTTACTGCCATGTCGTATTGGCTCTTGGCAGCCTTTGCCTGAGCTTCGAGCGCTTTATAGTTGGCAAATGCCTCGTCGCGTTTCTGGGCACTCATGACACCTTCGTCAAACAGACGCTGAACACGCTCGTATGACTTCTTTGCAATGTCAAGTCCGGCCTTGGCCTGCTGCCACATCTCGTAGGCTCCGCGTATCTGTTCCTGACGTGCGCCCCTGTCTGCCATCTCGTTCATGGCGGCAGCAGCGTCTTCGGCACTTTCAGCCTGCTTCTTCTTGGCCTCAATGTCAGGAGCGTCTATTATGGCCAGCGTGTCGCCAACCTTTACATAATCGCCCTCCTTGACTCTAAGTTCAAGAATGCGCCCGGGCACCTTGCTCGACACCCTGTATTCTGATACTTCAATTTCGCCCTGTATCGTTTCAGTTGTCTTGCCAAAAGCAAAGAAACCTATAACTCCTACAATAATGACGGTTATGGCAAATCCGGTTATTGTAAGCAAGATGTTGTTATGTTGTGATTTTTTTGTCATGATTTCTAATATAATGATTCTCCAAGAACTTTCTTTAAGTTGAGCTGTGACAGCTTAACATCAATTTCAGCGTCTATCTTCTGTGAGCGTGCCTGCAGCCATGCCGTCTGTGCGGTCATGACATCCGTAACGTCCATTACGCCCTCTTTGAAGCCGAGGTTGGCACATCGCAGGTTTTCGTCGGCACGTTCTGTATTTTTGTTTGCCATGTTGAGCCGCTTGTTGGCTTCGCTTACTTTGAATGAACTCTGGTTCACTTGCAGTTCCACCTTTTCGCGTGCTTCGTCGAGCTCGAGCATGGCTATCGTCGTGGCAGTCTTGCTGGCCCTTATCTTGTATGAACTTTCAAACCAGTTCCATACAGGTATTCTCATTATCACCCCGACATTCCATACACCGGAGAACTTCTTTTCGAATCCGTTGTAAAGGTTGGGATTTGTTACAAGATAGCCTGCGGTGAGCGCTATTTGCGGCAGATACGCGGCCCTGATTATATTTGTTGTCTGTTTGCTTATGTCAACCGCATTCTGCAGCATCTTCAGTTCTGCACGGTTCTCCTTGGCGGCATCCGTGTCAACCAGCGGTGTCATTTCCACCTTGCTGAATGCGTCTTCTTTATCTTCGTCTTCAAGCCTTATGTCCTTGCTTATCGGCATGCCGCACAGCTGGCAGAGCAGCATTTTTGCCAAAGACACTCCGTTCTCAACTTCCAGAAGCTGCATCTCAGCCTCGTTTAGCTTCACGTCAACCTTCAGGCCGTCGGCTCTGGTGGCAACGCCTTCGCGTATCATCTTTTCAACGTCGCCGCTCAGTTTCTTCACGAGGTTCAGATAGCTGTTAGCCAGTTTCTCCTTATGTTTCAGCGACACCACGGTCCAGTAGGCATTGTCGATGTCGTATATCGTGTTCTGCGTCTTGCTCGTTATGTCGTTTTCAGCCAGTTGCTCGCTTATGTCGGCTATCTTGTTTGCCGCAACGATGCTTCCGCCCATGAATATCGGCTGGCGCACCATGACAGATGCCGTAAAGATATTTCGCGTGTCGGTCCTGAAAGCGTCGCTTATGGATTTTCCTATGGCGTTGCCTGCATTTTCCAGTCCGGGCATTATCTTGTTGGCTATATTTCCAAGCGCTTCGGCTGTCTGCGGTGTTATAACGCCCTGACTTACCATGTCCGTTATTGCAGACGATACGGTGTTGCCCAGTTGGCCGGCAGTTGTAGTGCCGAGGTTGCCGAGCACGCCTTTCTGTTCATTGTTGAGGAGAGAAATCTCCTTGCTCATGAATTCGTATCCGCCGAGCACGTCAACGTGTGGCAGATATTTTGTGCGTGCGGCTTTCCGTGTGTTCTGCGCCACGTCCTTCTTAAGCCGTGCAATGTTTATCTGCTTGTTGTTGCGCAAGGCCATGGCGCGGCAACTGTCGAGCGACAGCACCTGTTGCGCCGCCGCTGTGGCAGGGGCGCATATCAGGAGAAATATGGCAGCAACATTCTTCATAAACGAATAGCGGTTAATTCTTCTTGATGATCCTGAGGTCAGGGGTTATTTAAATGAGAAGTTGCGAGAACCAATCATGTTTCCGTCGGCAAATATGCTGACGTTGTATGTACCGTTGCTCAAGAACTCGTTTACGTTCCAGTATGTTGTTACAGCAGTCTCGTTGCCGGTGTATTCAATGTCTCTTTTCATTGAGTATTGCAGGCTGCGGTTCTCATAGTTGAATGTTCCGCCATTGGTGAGCACAGAGCCGGTTGGCGTAGTTATGCGCACGTAGATGGTCTTCATGCCGCTCTGGGCTGTAACGTTTTTGGCTATGCTGAAGTTTACCTGAAGAGTCTTACACTTTTTCAGGCTCTTTGTAACCTTGCCTCTCTTGTTCTTGGCTGTCAGTGATATGCCTGTGGCATCAAGCTGAGCAGCAATGGCGACCTTCTCAGAAAGCGACTGCTTGTCGGCATTAAGACCTTCGATCTGTCTTGTTGCCTCAGCGTACTGTCCCTTCACGCGTGTGTTTTCTGCTGTAAGGTTCTGGTTAAGACGGTTGAGCGAGTCTATTTCCAGAATATAGCTTCTGATGACGGCGCGGCATGTTGCAAGCTCCTTTTTCAGACGTGCAATCTCGCGTGCGTCTGTAGCCTTCACGTTCTTCAGCTCTTTCAGCAGCTGTTCTGTCTTCATCTGCTCCTGCGTGAGCTGCTCTATGATAGAGTCGTTGTTTATCTGAGTCTTCATCTCGCTGTACTGGTCGGCAAACTGCTGATACTCGTTTTCCATTTCTTTCTTGTCGAGTTCGGCCAGTTCCTGCATGTCCCTGTTAGCCTGCTTTTGCTGCTGCAGACTTATAGACAGGTAAACTATTCCACCGAGTAGAAGTACACCAATGACAGCTGAGATTATTATAATTTTCTTATTTTTCATTTTAAATTCTGTTTTAAATTAATCATGATTATTAAACTGAATGCCATAGCGGCATATTTAATTGCAAAAGTAGATTTTTTATCTTAAAAGACAAAGCATTTATTGAAATAAAAAAACTATTATTGTCAATTTTGCCGTGTTTTTGAACAAAATTAAAATTTAATGTGTATTTTTGTTGAAATTAACTTGCCTTATGCTAATTCGGCGTTTACATTTTGTCGTGAATATAGCATTGAGAGTGGTTATTTGTACTGAATATCTAATATTATGAAATAAAACGGATATGTTGCGCAAGATTTTCGATTTCTATTACAGCGGTTTCACCTCGATGGACATAGGAAAGAAGCTTTGGCTTGTCATTATCATAAAGCTTGTGATAATATTTCTCGTCGTGAAGCTGTTTTTCATGCCCGACGTGCTAAGCCAGAAGGCTGCGGGCGGCAGTAAGGCCGACTATATAAGCAGCCGTATGACCGGTGCAGATTGACAGAGCAAGATTAGTAACTATTAAAAAATAAAGTGTATGACAGATTTTTTATTGAGCATTAGTGCAGGGACCGTCGACTGGTCGAGAGCTCAGTTTGCACTTACAGCCATATACCATTGGCTCTTTGTGCCGCTGACGCTCGGACTTGCGCTTATTATGGGAGTGATGGAAACCTGCTATTATCGCACAAAGAGCGTCTTCTGGAAAGACACTGTGCGCTTCTGGCAGAAGCTGTTCGGTATAAACTTCGCCATGGGTGTGGCAACCGGACTTATCCTTGAGTTTGAGTTCGGCACAAACTGGAGCAACTATTCGTGGCTCGTAGGCGACGTGTTCGGTGCGCCGCTGGCAATCGAAGGCATTGTGGCTTTCTTTATGGAGGCTACATTTGTCGGCGTAATGTTCTTCGGCTGGGGCAAGGTGTCAGACGGATTTCATCTTGCGTCGACATGGCTGACGGGACTTGGCGCTACGATATCAGCGTGGTGGATTCTTGTTGCCAACGCATGGATGCAGTATCCCGTAGGACAGGTGTTTAATCCTGACACGATGCGCAATGAGATGACGTCTTTTGCAGATGTGGCTCTGTCGCCTTTTGCCATAGACAAGTTTTTCCACACAGTTCTTTCAGCCTGGATTGTCGGTGCAGTGTTTGCCGTGGCGGTCAGCTGTTATTATCTTATCAGGGCCAACAGCGGCAAAATGCCCGAGGCTACTGCCGCCAAGACAAGAAAGTTTGCTGTCAGCAGTATAAAAATCGCCTCAATCGTAGGACTCGTCGCAACGTTGCTTACAGCTTATACAGGAGACAATTCTGCATATATGGTGGCAAAGACACAACCCATGAAGCTTGCTGCAATGGAAGCTCTGTATGACGGTGAAGAAGGTGCGCCGCTTACGGCTGTGGCCTTAATAAATCCGTTCAGGCAGCCTGACTATGCCGCTTCTGAAGAGTTGCCTCTTCAGGTGGCAATACCCAAGATGCTCTCTGTGCTGGCAACGAGAGACCTAAACGGCTTTGTGCCTGGTATAAACGACATCATTAAGGGCGGATACACGCAGCATGACGGTACGACTGCATTGTCGTTTGCGGAAAAGTCGGAGCGCGGAAAGGTCGCCATCGACGCAATAGGCAAATACCGCGAAGCCAAGAAAAACGGCAATGCTGCCGAGGCAGATAAGTATGGTGCACTGATTAAGGACAATGTTAAATACATCGGTTACGGATATATGGACAATCCCGACCAGATAGTGCCTTACATACCTGTGTGCTTCTGGTCTTTCCGTATTATGGTAGGTCTTGGCATGTTGCTCATCCTAGCCTTTGCCGTAACGCTGTTTGTTGTCTACCGTAAGGACATCCTGCGTCTCAAATGGCTGCATATTGCATGGCTTGTTCTTCTGCCGTTGGCCTATGTGGCAAGCGAGTCGGGATGGGTGCTGGCCGAACTCGGACGTCAGCCTTGGGCAATACAGGACATGCTGCCCACATGGATAGGCGTGTCTGACATCAGCTCAGGGTCAGTTATCTTCACGTTCTTTATGTTCCTCGTGCTGTTCACGCTTCTGCTTGTGGTTGAAATCAACATTATGTGCAAGGCCATAAAGCAAGGTCCGGAGTTTTCTGATGTTGCTGCCAGACCATAACTGTGTCAATAATAAACATGAACGATAAAAACAAAGAAAATTATGACATATCTTTTTTTGCAACAATATTGGTGGTTCCTGGTGTCGCTGCTTGGAGCGCTGCTCGTTTTCATGATGTTTGTTCAGGGAACAAACTCTATTATCTTTTCTCTCGGGCGCAACGATGTTGAGCGCGGAATGCTGGTTAATTCTACCGGCCGCAAGTGGGAACTGACTTTCACCACGCTTGTAACGTTCGGCGGAGCCTTCTTTGCCTCGTTTCCGTTGTTCTACAGTACGAGTTTCGGCGGTGCCTACTGGCTGTGGATTATCATCCTGTTCACTTTCGTGCTGCAGGCTGTCAGCTACGAATTTCAGAAAAAGCTCGGAAATATTCTCGGTGTAAAGACCTTTCAGACCTTCCTTGTCATCAACGGATGGGTGGCTCCGTTCCTTATTGGTGTTGCCGTGGCAACATTCTTCACAGGCTCTAACTTCGTTGTTGAGAAGGCAAACTTCACCAACGGACTGTCGCCCGTGATAAGCAGCTGGGCTAACGGCAGCAACGGTCTTGACGCCCTTCTCGATGTGTGGAACATTGTACTTGGACTTGCCGTCATGTTCCTTGCGAGGGTTACAGGTATACTCTATACGGTGAACAGCGTCTCTGACATATACATACGCCAGCGCTCAAGAAAGCTGCTGCGTGTTAATCTGCTGCTGTTCCTCGTTACATTCCTGGCTTTCCTTATTTATGTCCTTGTGAAGGACGGATATGCTTACGACCCTGCAACAGGCAACATCTTTGTCGAAAATGGCAAGTATCTTTCAAACTTCCTTGCCTTGTGGCCGCTGGCTGTTATGCTTGTAGTGGGCGTTGTGCTGTTCCTTTACGGAACGGGGCGCACCGTTTTCGACACCAGTTTCAATTCAGGTATATGGACAGCCGGCATTGGTGAAGTGATGGTAGTGCTGAGTCTGTTGCTGTGTGCCGGACTTAACAACACGGCGTATTATCCTTCTGCCGTTGACCTGCAGAGCAGTCTGACCATTCAGAACAGCTGCAGCAGCGAGTTTACGCTCAGCGTCATGTCTGTAGTGTCGCTGCTCATACCGTTTGTTCTTGCATATATAGTTTATGTGTGGCGCATCATCGACCGTCACAAGATTAACCGCGAGACGGTGGAGGAGGGCGAATAATAGTCGCCCTTCCGCATCATATCAACAGTAAAGGCCATATCCCATTCATTCCGGGATATGGCCTTTACTGTTTTATTCTGTATGCCTTCAGGCATTTTCCTTGCGGCTTAGGTGTCAGCGCAATATTATTCCTGTGAATATTCTGCCTGATTCAGTGCCGAGCTTTCGCGCCGAAAAATAGTCGTTGCTGTTGTTGTAGGTGCATACCCCCGACACGTTTATGTTGTCTTCCTTCAGTCCCATGGCTGCCAGCTGCCTGCGGTTGCATTCGGGCAGGTCGATGTGCCATTTGTCTTCCTTGCGGCTAATGTCGGCCATGTTGAATCCGGCAGCCTCAAATTCGGCATAAACTTCGTCGCCTACTTCAAAGGCGTCTATCGATATGCCCGGTCCTATAACAGCCGTCAGGTCTTCCGGACGTGAGCCGAACGACACCTCCATCATCTTTACGGCCTTGCATGCTATGCGCTTTGCCGTTCCGCGCCATCCTGCATGCACCGCTGCTGCAGCGTGGTGTGCATAGTCGTATATTAATATAGGTATACAGTCGGCGGTAGACACGCCTATGCACACGTCCTTTACGTCGGTTATCAGAGCGTCGACGCCTTCAAGAATCATTCCTTTTACCGTTGCCGACAGCGACAGGAAGTCGGCACCTATCTGCATCACTTCCGTGCCGTGAGTCTGGTGCGGCATAATGACACGTTCCTTGTCAACGCCGAGTTCACGGCATAGGTCTTCAAGGTTCTTCTCAATGTCTTCGGGGGTGTCGCCGCAATATCTGTTTATGTTCAGCTCCGCATAGTTTCCGGTGCTGTGTCCGCCGTGGCGCGTGGTGCTGAATGCCGTCGTGTCGGGCGATATGTCATAATATGTAAGCTGTGGCTTCATCATAGCAAAAGTGTTTTTGTTTATATAAAAGAGCCGCATGTTTGCCGTTGCGGCATGTCATGCGGCTCTTGTCTTATGTTTTATTTATCTTCGTCAATGTCAAAATACTCAACATCGTCAAGGTCCTCATAGTCGTCGATGTCCTCAATGTCTTCATCATCAACAAACACTATCTCGTCCTCGCCCTCTTTAAGCAGTTCCTGCGGCAGTGTGCTGAGGTCTTTGTCGCGGTGAACCAGCGTGTCTTCAGCTGTAATGTCCTGCAGCTTGTTGCTCTCGCTGTTGAGCTCTTTCCACAGCACGTCTTTCAGTTCGTTGATGCCCTGACCTGTTACGGAAGATATGAACACCACAGGGATGTCGTCGGGCGTAGTCTCGCGCAGCATCTCAATAAGCTCGTCGTCGAGCAGGTCGCATTTCGTCACGGCCAGCACTCTGTGCTTGTCGAGCATCTCGGGGTTGAAGTTGCGCAGCTCGTTGAGCAGTATCTCATATTCCTTCTTTATGTCGTCGGTGTCGCCGGGCACCATAAACAGCAGCAGTGAGTTGCGCTCTATGTGGCGCAGGAATCGCAGACCGAGACCCTTGCCCTCGCTTGCGCCCTCGATAATACCCGGAATGTCGGCCATTACGAACGACTGTTTGTCGTGATAGCTCACAATGCCGAGCGACGGCTCAAGCGTGGTGAACGGATAGTTGGCTATCTTTGGGCGCGCACTCGACAGCGACGACAGCAGCGTGCTCTTGCCCGCGTTGGGGAATCCAACAAGTCCCACGTCGGCGAGCAGCTTCAGTTCTAATATTATCGTCATTTCCTCCATCGGCTCGCCCGGCTGAGCGTAGCGCGGAGCCTGATTGGTGGCACTGCGGAACTGGAAGTTGCCAAGTCCGCCGCGGCCGCCTTTCAGCAGCAGCACCGTCTGTCCGTCATATGTAACGTCGCACACATACTTTCCTGTTTCGGCGTTATACACCACCGTTCCGCACGGCACGTCGATATATTGGTCCTTGCCGTCGGTGCCGTGACATTTGTCACGTCCGCCGTTGCCTCCGTGTTCGGCAAACACGTGGCGCTGATATTTCAGATGGAGCAGCGTCCAGTAGTTGTGGTTGCCTCGCAGGTAAATGCTTCCGCCTTTACCGCCGTCGCCTCCGTCGGGACCTCCGTTGGGGTTGTATTTCACATGGCGAAGATGCATGGAGCCTCTTCCGCCTTTGCCTGAGCGGCAGTAAATCTTCACATAATCTACAAAATTGGATTCCGGCATGTTGTTATCGTCTTTGTTAATATTTTGCTGCAAAAATACGAAATTATTGCAAAACGTGCAATATATAAGCGGTGCAGATAATAAAATTAAGTATTTCTTTGATATTGTTTTGCCCTGTTGCTGATTCCGTATTGTTCCGTCTAGGATCTTTTGACGCTCTGATATGTAAACACAGCTTTTGCCTTTCAAACTGATTTTCGTTGACGCTCCAGAACGGGCATTTTCTGAAATTAAAAATATTTGTACGCAAATACTGCCGAAATCGTGTGCAAATGTAACGCCTTGTTACTCAATATAATGCCAGCATAAAACATAAAGTGTGCAATTTTTTTCGTAATAAACGGCTGCAAAAAGCCAGGATTTTGCCTTAAAAACAGCCTTTTCATGATTCAAAAACGGCCCACTTTTGCCCCAAAACCGATACGTTTATCATCAGAAAGTGCCCCGTTTTCTTCTCTTTGTAAATATCCTTTACCATTTCATGTCCTTGTGTCCGCCTCGCTTTTCTATTTCGTCAGAAAATCCAAACATTTCTGTAATGTCATTTTGTTGTTTAAGATTGATTGTGGACGACATAATGTGTATGCATATAAACAAATGATGTTGAGCTTTTCTTCGTTATATTCCGTGTTCGTTATGCAAAAATATTTTGCAGTATTTATATGCATCTTTATGTATCTGAATGCGGATTGCCAATAAAAAATAAGAGGCTAAGACGGAGCAACGCTCCCTTAGCCTCTTACATTATAAATATGTCTTACGTATTTACAGATTGTCTATAACATTGCAGATGTCACCGAAGATGCGGTCGAGTTCGCCAAGACCGTTGATGTGGTGATGAAGGTTCTCTTTTGAGTACCATTCAATCAGCGGAGCAGTCTGGTTGTGATAAACGTCGAGACGCTTCTTTATTGTCTCCTCGTTGTCGTCAGAGCGTCCGCTCTCCTGACCGCGCTTGATGAGGCGTGTCATCAGTTCGTCCTCGGGAACGTCGAGCTCTATCATAGCTGCAATTTTGTGTCCGCGCTCGTTGAGCATGCTCTTCAGAGCCTCTGCCTGCGGTATTGTGCGGGGGAAGCCGTCGAAGATGACACCCTTGTGCTCTTTTCCGAAGCTGTCGTAAACGCTTGCAAGGATGCTTACCATCAGTTCGTCAGGAATAAGCTGTCCTTTGTCGATGTATTGTTTGGCAGTTTTTCCCAGTTCTGTCTCGTTCTTGATTTCGTTACGCAGTACGTCGCCTGTTGAGATGTGGCCAAATCCGTACTTCTTAATCATAAGATCGCTTTGTGTGCCCTTTCCTGAACCGGGCGCACCGAAAATTACAATATTTTTCATCTTTTTACTTTATGTTATTTTGTCTTACTCTTCCACCAGAGTATATATGTCGCGCAGGTTGCGTCCCTGCTGGTTGTAGTCGAGTCCGTAGCCAACGATGAAGTCGTTAGGAATCTCCATTGCGGCATATTCGATGTTCAGATCAACCGTAAGTTTTTCGGGCTTGAGCAGGAGTGTGCAGATATGCACCGACTCGGGGTTGCGTGTTCCGAGCGAGTCTATCATGCGTTTCATTGTCAGTCCGCTCTCAACAATGTCTTCAAGGATTATTACTGTTCTGCCAGAGATGTCCTCGTTGATGCCTATAACCTCCTTGATTTTTCCTGTAGACATTGTGCCCTGATATGAGGCCAGCTTCACGAAGGAAATCTCACACGGAATGGTTATGAGCCGCATAAGGTCGGCTGCGAAAACAAACGAGCCGTTGAGCACGGCCAGAAACAGCGGGTTCTTATCCTTCATGTCTTTGTTTATGCGGTCTGCAACCGCCTTGACGCGCTTCATAATCTCGGCTTCGGGATAAGAAATCTTGAATTTTTTGTCATGGATTGTTATTGGGTCCATAGTGCTTTTTTTATATTTTGGCACAAAATTACTAAAAATATATCAAACATTAATAAGCGATTGGCATTAATTTTGTATTTTTGCACTGATGAAGATTTTTACAGGTGCTCAGATTCGTGAGCTTGACAAATATACAATAGAGCACGAACCCGTTAAATCGATAGATTTGATGGAGCGTGCGGCTAAATCGATAACGCATGCCATTACCGAAACTTGGAGCAATGGTATGCCGGTGATTGTTTTTGCCGGACCGGGCAACAACGGAGGCGACGCCCTTGCCGTGTCGAGGATGCTTGCTGAGCAGAAATATGATGTAAGCGTTTATCTGTTCAACATCAACGGCAACTTGTCTGAAGACTGCAAGACCAACAAGCAGAGGCTTATTGAATGCAGGGCTGTAAGAAAGTTTGACGAGGTGGTGAACGAGTTTGACCCTCCGAAACTCGAAAAGAACATGCTTGTCATCGACGGCCTGTTCGGTTCGGGGCTCAACAAGCCGCTGGCCGGAGGCTTTGCCTCGCTTGTCAAGTACATCAATCAGTCGGCTGCTACGGTGGTGAGCATCGACGTACCGTCAGGACTGATGACTGAGGACAACACCTATAACGTAAGGGCAAACATCATAAAGGCTGACCTTACGCTGACACTGCAAAACATAAAGTTGTCGTTCCTTTTTGCCGAGAACCAACAGTTTATCGGCAAGCTTCGCATGCTCGACATAAGGCTGAGCAAGGAAGGCATGGAGCAGATGACATCACATTATCGCATTCTTGAGGAGAACGACCTCAGGCCGCGTCTGCTGCATCGCGACTGTTTTGCACATAAGGGCGACATGGGCCATGCGCTCATCGTAGCCGGCAGCTATGGCATGGCCGGAGCCGCCGTGCTTGCCACAAAGGCATGCCTGCGCAGCGGTGTGGGTAAAGTGACCGTCTGCACGCCAAGACGCAACAACGACATACTGCAGATGTCTGTTCCCGAAGCCATAATGCATGTCGACAAGGAAGAAACCTTCTTCTCAGAGTCGGTTGAGACAGCAGACTATGATGCATTAGGCATCGGACCCGGACTGGGCATGCAGGAAGGCGCAGCTATAGCATTTATCAGTCAGGTGCGCCGTGCGCAGATTCCTGTTGTGGTTGATGCCGACGGCCTGAACATCCTTGCAAGTCACAGGGCATGGCTGCAGCAGTTGCCCAAGGGCATAATAATGACACCGCATCCAAGAGAGTTTGAGCGCTTGTCGGGAAACAGATTCAACGACAGCTATGAGCGCCTGAGCAATGCCCGCGACATGGCAGAGCACCTGCAGGCTTATATCATACTCAAAGGCCACAATTCAGCCTTGTGTATGCCTGACGGAAACATCGTTTTCAACTCTACGGGAAATGCCGGAATGGCAACAGCCGGAAGCGGCGACGTGCTGACCGGTATAATAACAGGACTCTTGGCACGAGGCTACAGGCAGGCTGACGCATGTATGCTGGGAATGTATCTGCACGGACTTGCCGGTGACCTCGCAGCAAAAGAGATAGGAATGGAGAGTATGGTGGCAGGCGACATCATCAGATATCTGCCACAGGCATTCCGCCGTCTGGAAGATTAAACCGGCAACAGGCCTTATGGCCGTTGCCTTTTCCATATATTATAAGTTAGAACCGAAAATAATGAGATATTATGAAGAAGCT
Organism: Prevotella marseillensis; assembly: GCF_900625065.1. NCBI lineage: Bacteria > Pseudomonadati > Bacteroidota > Bacteroidia > Bacteroidales > Prevotellaceae > Prevotella > Prevotella marseillensis. The sequence continues at coordinate 257,729 of NZ_UYXY01000001.1, forward strand.
GATAACATGTGCATTGCTTTTTACAATGGGACTTCATGCCGCGTCTGCCCAGAAAGGTAAGAACGTGGCAGAGGGAACCGGGTATTATCTTCCACGCACCGAGTTGCGCTTTACGGTGAAGATGGAAAAGACATCTTATACACCGGGCGAGTTTGCCGTTTATGCCGAAAAATATATGAAGGTGAGAAACGTCAGCATGCAGCCATCTGTTACCTACCGCATGTTGGGACTTGACATTAACTCTGAAGGCGAGCGCGACACGTCTAAGTTTTATGTGGCTCCGGTCGACTCTAAACATAATATACAGACGCTTGAACTCGACGATAACGGTGTGCTGCTTGCCATAAATGCAGAACCGAAACAGATAAAGGAGCGTGTGCCGTTTAAGCCCGCGCCGAAACCTGCACCGCTAAATCCGCGCGACTATATGAACGAGGATGTTCTCTCGGCAGGCAGTTCGGCCAAGATGGCTGAGCTTTGCGCTCTTGAGATTTATGACATACGCGACAGCCGCAGCCTGCTGAGCAAGGGACAGGCCGACTTTATGCCTAAAGACGGCGAGCAGCTCAAGATAATGATGCGCAACCTTGACGAGCAGGAGAGCGGACTTATGCAGCTCTTTACGGGCGTTACCGTTAAGGACACTATTGAGACCGAGATTGTGTTTGTGCCTAACAAGGAAACCGACCGCCAGCTGCTGTTCCGCTTCTCGAAGTGGATGGGCATAACCGATGCCGACGACCTTGGCGGCAATCCATATTATGTAAGTGTTGAAGACAAGCATATCATGCCGTCTGTTCAGGAAAATCTGCTCAGCACGAAGAAGGCCAAGGACAATGGCGGATTTTATGTAAATCTTCCGGGAAAGATAAAGGTTACTCTGTTTAAGGGCACCGAACAATGGGCTGCATACGAGCTTTATGCCGCTCAGTTTGGTCAGGTGGTGGCTCTTGACGAAGGACTTTTCGACAAGAAACTGCTTACGAGCATTGTTCTCAATCCTGTAACAGGCAGCCTTGAGAGCATAGAGATAGAGAATATTAAGAAGTAATTAGGCATTTCCTAGCCATATTTCCTGCATCATGGCCCGCTTTCATTCCTGAAAATGTGAATAAAATTTAAAAACATTTGACGGTACGCAAGTAAAATGCACTTTGATGATTTCATTGGTGTAAGATAAATAATAAATATGTTATGAAAGCAATGAAATTCTTTACAGTGATAGCGTTGGCCATGATGTCGGTTTTCACAATCACCTCTTGTGACAACGACAACGATGTTTATTGGTATTATCCGCCTTATCCCAACGCGCTTGTTACGGTGAAGCCCGTAAGCGACAATGGTTTTTACCTTCAGTTGGACGACAGCACCACGCTGTTCCCCACAAACATGAAGACTTCGCCTTACGGCGACAAGGAGGTAAGGGCGCTGGTATGCTTTACAGAGGTGAAGCCTGTCAACTCTGACTATACCAAGTCGGTAGAGATAAACTGGATGGACAGCATACTGACAAAGAAGGGTGTGCCTTATCCGGGTGAAGAAGGCGAGGCTGAATATGGTGAAGATCCGATAGAGATTGTAAAAGACTGGGTAAACATTGCCGAAGACGGATACCTCACTCTGCGTTTCCGCACACGTTGGGGCAACAATGGAGTGGCACACTTCGTCAACCTGTTCACCGGAGTTAATCCCGATGACCCGTATGAGGTTGAGTTCCGTCACAATGCCTTTGGCGATGTCAACGGAGTATGGGGCGACGCCCTTGTGGCTTTCCGCCTGAGCGACCTGCCTGACACAGAAGGCAAGACCGTGAAACTGACATTGAAATATAAGTCGTTCAGCGGCGAGAAGTCAATACAGTTCGACTATTGCAGCCGTAAGGCTGCCGGAAGCACGAATATAGCCGAAAAGCCGGCATATTCATCGCGTGTTAAGTAATCCGGATTATTATTGTTTGTTGATTATATTTCAGAAAAGGCCCCGCCGAGTGTTTCGGCGCAGGCCTTTTCGATATTAAAGAATGACAAAAAACTACGGCAGATATAAAGAGAACGACCTCGTCGAAATGGTAGTTAAGAAAGACCGGGGTGCAATGAAATTCCTTTATGACAGATATGCAGAATATTTGTCTGCCGTGTGTGGTCGCTATATCGCAGACGAAAACGACCGCAAGGATGTCTTGCAGGAGTGCTTTATCAAGATTTTTATGTCGCTCTCTACATTCGAGTATCGCGGCGACGGTTCGTTGAAGGCATGGATGGCAAGGATAACGGTCAACGAGTCGTTGAAGTTTATAAGAAAAAGCGCCACTTACAGTTTTATTGAATATGGCGAGAATGTGCCCGACACGGCCGACGAACCTGAAGTAGAAGGCGTGCCGGATGATGTAATCAATAAGATGATTTTGTCTCTCCCTCCTGGTTATCGAATGGTTTTCAACCTCTATGTGTTTGAAAACAAAAGTCATAAAGAGATTGCACGTATGCTTAACATTGGCGAAAGCTCGTCGGCATCTCAGTTCTCTAGGGCAAAGGCCCTGCTTGCAAAACGTATTAAAGAATATAAAACAGCACATAAAAATGATTAGGTCATGGAAAAACAATGGATAGAAGATCTCAGAAAACGATTTGACGACAGAAAGGCTCCCGTTCCGGAAGGCTTGTGGGATGATATTGAGTCTGCCATGGCCGAGGCAGGTGCTGATGCCGTAGACAGTAGCACAGGCAAGCGCCGGGCACGCATCGTTCCTCTCTGGGGACGATGGTCTGCCGCAGCTGCCGTTTGTGCCGCCTTGGTTGTCGGTCTGGTTAAGTATAGTCAGCCCGCACCTACTGAGTTGGCGTCTGTGGGCAGTGCGCCTCACAAGTCGGCTGACGTTTCTGCCGCAAAGTCTTCAGATAATGTTGCTTATGAATCTGTGTCTACAGATGAAGCCGGCGATGCCGTACAGCCCGCGCTGTCTAGGCTAAAGGCCGGAGTGGCGGCTGTAGTTGAGAGAGCAAAAGAGCGTGCTGCCGTAGACAGCGTAAGGGTAGAGACTGCTGACGAAAACCTCGTGGCTGATGCCGGCGTGGCCGCAGATAAAGAAAACAAAGCTGCTGAAACTGCAAAGAAGGAGGTGTCTGTAGTGAGACATCAGCCTTCCGGCCGCAGACAGTCGCCTTATCGTGCAGACAATGATGACCTGCTGGCTGTCAGTTCGCACAAGCGTCATGACTCAGGCGTGTCGGTAGGCGTATATGGGGCCAACTTCATGTCTATTGGAGGCACTTCTAATGGCGGCATGATGTCTCAGCAGCAGATGAACGCTTACGTTGATCCGGTTTTGAACAAGGATTTTGTCATGCTTACATCTATGAACGACAACCTCAGAGCCGCCGAGACAGAGGAGAACGAGGTGAAGGTTAAGCACCGCCAGCCCGTCAGACTTGGTATGTCTGTGCGTTTCAAGTTGCTTGACAGACTTGGCGTGGAGACAGGTATGAGCTATTCTTATCTGTCGTCTGACATTGCTTCAGGTGATGATGAAGGCGGATTCCGCACAGAGCAGAAACTTCATTATGTAGGTATACCTTTGGGTGTGAACTATGATATCTGGAAGACTGACTTCCTCGAGGTTTATGCCTCTGCCGGCACCATGGCCGAGTTTTGCGTTTCAGGTCGTTCGAGCACGGAGTATGTTTCAGACCAGACAATAATGAAGCGCACTGAGACCGACATGAAAGACAGCAGGCCGCAGTGGTCGGTGAATGCTGCCGCAGGTGTGCAGTACAACTTCAGCAACCTTCTGGGTCTGTATGTGGAGCCGGGTGTAAGTTATTATTTCGATAACGGCAGCAGTGTGTCTAACATATATAAGGATAAGCCGTTTAACTTTAATCTTAATTTAGGTCTTAGGTTTACTATAAGATAGTTGCAGACGTAATGTTTACAGTTATTTTGGTCATGCTTTCAGGCATGCTTTTAGGGCGCTTGCTGCGTAACCGCCGCATGACGTTTTTGCCCCGCGTTGTAATGTTCCTTATATGGGTGCTTCTGTTTCTGCTTGGAGTAGAGGTGGGAGCAAACCCCGAGATAATACGTAATTTGAAGTCGCTTGGCGTCGAGGCTTTTGTCCTTGCAGTGGCAGGCACGTTGGGCAGTGCCGTTCTGGCATGGGCTTTATGGCGTTATGCAGAAAGGAGCGGTGAGCGATGAGAGACAGTCTTATTATAGTCGGCTTTTTTGTGTTGGGTATTGTCTTCGGCATGAACGACATACTCCCTGACTCGTTGGTGGGCAATAGCAGCGTCAGCTTTGGTGCTTTGTGCGCCCTGATGTTTTTTGTAGGCGTCAGCGTAGGCATCGACTCTAAGATATTCGCCAGCATACGTTCGGTCAATCCGCGGCTTATGCTTCTGCCTCTTATGACCATTGTAGGCACCCTAGCAGGCACCGCTGCAGCTTCATTCCTGTTTCCGCGCCACGGCTTTACCGACTGTCTTGCTGTCGGTTCGGGGTTCGCCTATTATTCATTGTCAAGCATATTCATTACGGAATATCGTGGAGCTGAGCTGGGCACGGTGGCTCTCCTTGCTAATATCTCGCGTGAACTTATAGCGCTTCTTTGTGCTCCTTTGCTGGTTAAGTTCTTCGGAAAACTTGCTCCTATTTCTGCCGGTGGAGCCACGACGATGGACACCACTTTGCCTATAATATTGCGCTATTCAGGCCAGCAGTTTGTCATGCTGTCTGTATTTCACGGTTTCTTGGTTGATTTCAGTGTGCCGTTCCTGGTGACATTCTTCTGCTCTATATAATATAATGTATAGGTCTTGTGGTGCAGTGGCAGAGTGCATGTTCTGACTTTGCCTGTTATGCATGCTGCAATATGTGGTCTTTTGGATTCTGATAGACGGCTTATTGCCTGCTGATATGCCACATATTGCAATGCAAGATGCCTGCTCCTGCGTGTACTGCATGATTCATAAAAAGTTTTTCTTAGAAACTCGTAACTTATCACAATTGTCCTTAATTCACTAATATTCAATGCTTTAGCGTGTGATGAGTTGAATACTCAACTCGTCACATCATCATAATCCTGCTGTTTTTATATACGTAAAATGTGTATCCGGTTTTACAGCGTGATGAGTTGTCACAACAACTCGTCACGCTGTAACTCATTGAAGATTATTGCGTTACGTGTCAATGTGATGAGTGATGAGTTTTTTTGAAAAAATTGTTTTGCTGATCGAAACAAAATATGTGCATAATGTTTAGATGTATTTGTTGAAAATAGTTCATAAGATTTGACGGATTAAAAAATGTTAATAGCGTGGAACTGCTTCCCAAAGTGTGATTACAACACTTATGCGTAATCGTTATATTTATGATTTGTCTATTATTATGGCTATATCGCCGTTAAAATGAAGCAAGTCTTATTATATAAATATAAATTATTAACTTTATTAATCTTATGAAAAAACATTTGCTAATAGGCGCTTCTTTGTGTGCGTTGAGTTTGTCAGCGCAGGCACAGCGTATCGACTTTGATAACGCTCCGCTTAATCCCGGGCGCGACACCGAGGACAAATATATCGGATGGACAGTAGATAAGGCAGTTGCTGACACTCTTACAGACATTGAAGTGCCGGGCGACGAAACCCGCAAACTGACACTTGTTGTCAACTGTGGCGACCAGTCGGTTACAAACAGAACTCTGAAATCTAACTGGTGGAAAGACGGAGTGAACAAGCATTCTAAGCTTGTAGGCGACTGTGTGGCTGTATATGGATTTGATTCTGACGGCAACACTCCTCAGCTTACAACGGAGAGTGCTACTATGAACCTTGTCTTTAAGGGACTTTCAGCCGGCAGCCACTCCTTGTTGGCATATCTCAATGTTACTGATGGCAATATCTCTTCGGTAGCACCGATTGACGTGCTGGTGGATGGCGTAAAGGTTGCCGAAAATATAATAATGTCGTCAAGGGCTGAAAGCCCGTCTGCCAGCGGACAGGCTTATATAACGTTTAATGCCGTTGAGGGTGCTGACGTAACTGTAAGTTTTGTGTCAAAGCCAGAGGCAGGTGTTACGTATGGTACTTCCGGAATATTCCTCAGCGGTATTGTGCTGGATGAGTCGAATCCTAATTCAACGGCTTTAGATCCTTATCCCGCAAATCTCGACTATCATGTCGATGCAGACAACGGTTCGCTCACACTGAGGTGGACTAAAGCGCCGATAGCAGTCAGCAGCGTTGTATATATGGGCACATCAGCCGATCAGCTGGTGAAGGTCGGCGAGACAAATGATGATTTTTACACAGTAAGCAACCTCTCTGCCGCCGAGTCGGCACTTAATACATACTATTGGCGTGTTGACGAGATCGATGCCGAAGGTAACGCCTATCCGAGTGATGTATGGTCGTTTCGTCCGCGCCGCATAGCATTCCCCGGAGCCGAAGGATATGGAAAGTATGCTATCGGAGGTCGTGGCGGAAGTGTTTATCATGTAACGTCTCTTGAAGATTATTCTGCTGAAGAGACTCCTGTTCCCGGTACTTTCAGATATGGACTTACTGAAGTTGACGGTCCCCGTACTATAGTATTCGATGTTTCCGGAACAATCAATCTTAAGTCTCGTCTGACATGTTCTGACCCATACGTTACCATCGCAGGACAGACAGCTCCAGGCAAAGGTATCCTTTTCCGTGGTGCTCCTATCGGTGTGGCAAGCGACGGCATCACACGCTTCGTCCGTATGCGCCGTGGATATCATAATGACGATGTGGCTGATCAGGCAAAAGGACTCGACGGTCTTGGTATGGCCGGCAACAATAATGCGATAATGGACCACTGCTCTGTAGGATGGACCATCGACGAGGCTTTCAGTTCGCGCAATGCCAAGAACATCACCTTGCAGCGCACACTTATCTCTGAAGCCCTCAACGTGGCAAATCATCCTAATTATGGTCCAGGTGCGGCACACGGATATGCTGCTACCATTGGCGGCGACACTGCCACTTATCACCATAATCTTCTTGTTCATAACGAAGGACGCAACTGGAGTTTGAGCGGCGGACTTGATGGAGCCGGAAGTTATGCCGGACATCATGACGTATTTAATAATGTAGTATATAACTGGGGCGGACGTGCCACAGACGGCGGAACACATGAATGTAATTTTGTAAATAACTATTATAAGATGGGTCCTGCAACCACTCAGCGCTTCTTGTTGCGTGCACAGCTTGAAGGCACCGGCACAGGTTCGCAGTCATATTATGTTAAAGGCAATCTTAGAATAAATAAGGACGGATCTGTTACAGAAGATGCGCTTGACGAAACTTACAGATATGAGACATCTGGGGGACAGGTGGTTGATTGGACGGTGTTCGTAGACAAGCCCTTCTTCGATTCCAAGGCTGAAATACAGGATGCAAAGGATGCTTATAAGTCGGTTTTGTCTGACGTCGGAGCCAATCTTCCTTATTTTGATGAGCACGACATGCGCATGGTAAGCGAGACATACAATGGCACGACAAGTACAAAGGGTAGCGTTTCGGGTAAACTGGGACTTATCGACCGCGAGACAGATGCTGAAGGATATGTTTATTTCCCTGAAGTAGGCGAGACACGCGGTGCCGATTTTGATACAGATGGCGACGGTATGCCAGACTGGTGGGAGAAGGCAAAGGGATTGAATCCGAATCTCGAAGATAATAATACGCTTAATGCCGAAGGTTACACAGCATTGGAAGAGTATCTTAATTGGATGGCTGAGCCAAATTATCAGATTCTTCCTGGTGTTGAGAGCAAGATTGACTTAAATGCCTTGTTTGTTGGCTTTGATAAAAATTCGGCATTTTATGGCTATGAGTGTCCTGACGGATGGAATGTGATGGATAATTCTGACGGTACGCTCAGCATAGAGCCGGATATTAATGCCGACGGACTTTTCACTATACCTGTTTTCTGTGGTGATGGTACGACAGAGTATACAATGACTCGCAACATTAATTTGTTTGTATCTTCTTCAGCCACTGCAATAGAAAGTCCTGCTGACATCGAGAATGGCGCTTCTGCAAGTTATCAGATATATTCAGTGGATGGTGTGTTGCTGAAAAATGGAAAAGATTTCAAGTCGCTGCCACAGGGTATATATATATTAAAGGTTACAGACGGCAAGAAAGTAAAGTCATATAAAGTGGTGAACAAATAAAAACCAGACATATCAAGAAAAATCCGTTTGAAGGAGTCTCTCCGGATAACGGATTTTTATTTAACCCAAATCTGTTATTATGATTTGGATTGTATTTTTCTTTATATTGAGCGCATTTTCGGTATGTCAGGAAAAAGCGAACAAGAAGATGCCAATAGAAACAAAAGACGGAGTGAAAGAATGAATGCACAAAATTGGTAATGCAATGTGCGGCCTAATGACAGATTTTGGCTAAAATGAATTATGGCATATTTGAAAATCAAAAAGAATATATCTTCTTTATATGAATAAAACTCCAATTTTTTATCTGTTTTTGGGTTTTAGACTAAATTTTTAAAATTAGTGTAAAATTCGTAGATTTTACGAAGAATTATCCTGTTTTGCTTGATTTATATCAATTTTGAGCAGAAAAATCGATATTTTTGAAAAATAATCCTCAAAAAGTTTGTGAGAATAAAATAAACCCCTTATCTTTGCACTCGCTTTCACAACGATAGTGATAGCGAACAAGAAAAGAGTTCTTTGAAAAGTTTACATATACAACAGAAACAGTACAGGCCTTCAATCGTTTCTTAATAAGAAACATGAAGGAAAGAACATGTAGGGTTCCGTCCATATTGCTTGATTCATTTCTTGCAAAGATGGCAATTCACATATACTGGATAATGAAATGCGTACATTACAGAGCAGATTAAATTAATCTTTACCTTCGGGTATTGATTACATTATAAAGATATTTTACAGTGGAGAGTTTGATCCTGGCTCAGGATGAACGCTAGCTACAGGCTTAACACATGCAAGTCGCGGGGCAGCATGAAGGATGCTTGCATTCTTTGATGGCGACCGGCGCACGGGTGAGTAACGCGTATCCAACCTGCCTGTTACCACGGCACAGCCCGTCGAAAGGCGGATTAATGCCGTATGTGGTCCTTTGCGGGCATCTAATTAGGACTAAAGGTTTAGCGGTAACAGATGGGGATGCGTCCGATTAGCTTGACGGCGGGGTAACGGCCCACCGTGGCGACGATCGGTAGGGGTTCTGAGAGGAAGGTCCCCCACACTGGAACTGAGACACGGTCCAGACTCCTACGGGAGGCAGCAGTGAGGAATATTGGTCAATGGGCGCAAGCCTGAACCAGCCAAGTAGCGTGAGGGAAGACTGCCCTATGGGTTGTAAACCTCTTTTGTGCGGGGATAAAGTGTGGGACGTGTCCCATATTGCAGGTACCGCACGAATAAGGACCGGCTAATTCCGTGCCAGCAGCCGCGGTAATACGGAAGGTCCGGGCGTTATCCGGATTTATTGGGTTTAAAGGGAGCGCAGGCCGTCCTTTAAGCGTGCTGTGAAATGCCGCGGCTCAACCGTGGCACTGCAGCGCGAACTGGAGGACTTGAGTACGCACGAGGTAGGCGGAATTCGTGGTGTAGCGGTGAAATGCTTAGATATCACGAAGAACTCCGATTGCGAAGGCAGCTTACCGGAGCGCAACTGACGCTGAGGCTCGAAAGCGCGGGTATCGAACAGGATTAGATACCCTGGTAGTCCGCGCGGTAAACGATGGATGCCCGCCGTTGGGTTTTAGAATTCAGCGGCCAAGCGAAAGCGTTAAGCATCCCACCTGGGGAGTACGCCGGCAACGGTGAAACTCAAAGGAATTGACGGGGGCCCGCACAAGCGGAGGAACATGTGGTTTAATTCGATGATACGCGAGGAACCTTACCCGGGCTTGAATTGCAGGAGAACGATCCAGAGATGGTGAGGCCCTTCGGGGCTCCTGTGAAGGTGCTGCATGGTTGTCGTCAGCTCGTGCCGTGAGGTGTCGGCTCAAGTGCCATAACGAGCGCAACCCCTGTCCATAGTTGCCATCAGGTCGTGCTGGGCACTCTGTGGAGACTGCCGCCGTAAGGTGTGAGGAAGGTGGGGATGACGTCAAATCAGCACGGCCCTTACGTCCGGGGCTACACACGTGTTACAATGGGGCATACAGCGAGTTGGATGTGCGCAAGTACGTCCGGATCAATAAAGTGCCTCTCAGTTCGGACTGGGGTCTGCAACCCGACCCCACGAAGCTGGATTCGCTAGTAATCGCGCATCAGCCATGGCGCGGTGAATACGTTCCCGGGCCTTGTACACACCGCCCGTCAAGCCATGAAAGCCGGGGGCGCCTGAAGTCCGTGACCGCGAGGGTCGGCCTAGGGTGAAACTGGTGATTGGGGCTAAGTCGTAACAAGGTAGCCGTACCGGAAGGTGCGGCTGGAACACCTCCTTTCTGGAGTCGTATTTCATTAGTGTGTGTGAGGACTCTCATGTTCTGTACGAATCTGTTTGTATGTATTACTATATTGGTTGATTAGTCTTTTTAAGACACATAGTCCTATAGCTCAGTTGGTTAGAGCGCCACACTGATAATGTGGAGGTCGGCAGTTCAAGTCTGCCTGGGACTACTCAATCACGGGGGATTAGCTCAGCTGGCTAGAGCACCTGCTTTGCAAGCAGGGGGTCAACGGTTCGAATCCGTTATTCTCCACGTGTCCTTTTTGGACGAACGATCTTTGACATATTGGCACAAGCAAAACAGTAGAGAACACAACGTTAAAGTACAGAGCTGAATGAGTCGTTCCGCAAATGTGGGATGATATCTTCATAGGAAAAGCAAATAAGGGCGTATGGCGGATGCCTAGGCTCACGGAGGCGATGAAGGACGTGATAAGCTGCGATAAGCCGCGGTTAGGTGCAAATGACCCTTGACCCGCGGATTTCCGAATGGGACAACCCGGCCGCCTTAAGGCGGTCATCATGGCAATGTCATGAGGCGAACGCGGGGAACTGAAACATCTTAGTACCCGCAGGAAGAGAAAATAAGTCAATGATTCCCCCAGTAGTGGCGAGCGACCGGGGAAGAGCCCAAACCGGGTGTGTCGAGGCACATCCGGGGTTGTAGGACCGCGCTGTTGTACGAGCATGAGCGAGCGTGACCGTCTGGAAAGTCGGGCCGTAGCGGGTGACAGCCCCCTTCGCGAAGTTCATGCCGGCATAGCGGTATCCTGAGTAACGCGGGACACGAGGAATCCTGCGCGAATCCGCCGGGACCATCCGGCAAGGCTAAATACTCCCGTGAGACCGATAGTGAACCAGTACCGTGAGGGAAAGGTGAAAAGAACTCCGACGAGGAGAGTGAAATAGCCCCTGAAACCATACGCCTACAAGCGGTCGGAGCATGCGTTGCATGTGACGGCGTGCCTTTTGCATAATGAACCTACGAGTTGCCGTCACGGGCAAGGTTAAGCGCCTAAGGCGCCGAGCCGCAGTGAAAGCGAGCCTGAATAGGGCGCAGAGTCCGTGGAGGCAGACGCGAAACCGAGTGATCTACACTTGTCCAGGATGAAGTCCCGGTAACACGGGATGGAGGTCCGCACCGATAAGCGTTGAAAAGCTTCCGGATGAGGTGAGTGTAGGAGTGAAAGGCCAATCAAACTCGGAGATAGCTCGTACTCCCCGAAATGCATTTAGGTGCAGCGTTCCGCGATAGCGTCAAGAGGTAGAGCGACCGATAGGATGCGAGGGCTTCACCGCCTATCAAGTCCTGACGAACTCCGAATGCTTGACGCCCGCAGCGGGGCAGCAAGGGGGCGGGTGCTAAGGTCCGTCCCCGAGAGGAGAAGAATCCAGACCGCCGTCTAAGGTCCCGGAATTCTGCCTGAGTTAGTCTAACGAAGTGAGGTCCCTGAGACAGCCAGGATGTTGGCTTGGAAGCAGCCATTCATTCAAAGAGTGCGTAACAGCTCACTGGTCGAGGGTCCTTGCGTGGATAATAATCGGGTATAAGGCAGATACCGAAGGCGCGGGATAGTAATAATAAAAGTATCGGTAGGGGAGCATTCCATGTGCGTCGAATGTTCATGGTGACGTGAGCTGGAGCGCATGGAAAAGCAAATGTAGGTATAAGTAACGACAAGGAGGGCGAGAACCCCTCCCGCCGCAAGACCAAGGTTTCCCGGGCAATGCCAGTCATCCCGGGGTCAGTCGGGTCCTAAGTCTAAGCCGAACGGCGAGGGCGATGGCAGAAACGGTTAATATTCCGTTACTGCCTGTGCGAGCGATGTGGAGACGGAGAAGTGGAACCGCCGCGGGGTGACGGAAGTCCCCGTTGAAGGGCGTAGGTTATGAGGGATGCAGGCAAATCCGCATTCCGAGCCGACCCTGACAGTACTCCGGCGCCTCCGGGCAACGGAGATAGTGCGGGTAATCATGCTCCCGAGAAAATCCGCTAAGCAATCGCACAGGCACCCGTACCGCAAACGGACACACGTAGTCGGGTAGAATATACTAAGGCGTTGAGAGACTCATGGTTAAGGAACTAGGCAAACTGACCCCGTAACTTCGGGATAAGGGGTCCTCACGTTGAGTGAGGCGCAGAGAATAGGTCCAGGCAACTGTTTAACAAAAACACAGGGCTGTGCGAACTCGAAAGATGAAGTATACAGCCTGACACCTGCCCGGTGCCGGAAGGTTAAGAGGAGAGCTCAGGAGCAATCCGAAGGTTTGAATTGAAGCCCCGGTAAACGGCGGCCGTAACTATAACGGTCCTAAGGTAGCGAAATTCCTTGTCGGGTAAGTTCCGACCTGCACGAATGGTGTAATGATCCGGACGCTGTCTCAACCATGATCTCAGTGAAATTGTAGTATCGGTGAAGATGCCGATTACCCGCGATGGGACGAAAAGACCCCGTGAACCTTTACTGCAGCTTAGCACTGACCTTGGTCATCCGATGTGTAGGATAGGCCGGAGGCTATGAAGCCGGTACGCCAGTATTGGTGGAGCCGCCGTTGAAATACGGCCCTTTGGCTGTCTGAGGTCTAACGCGTGATTCGCGGACACTGCTTGGCGGGCAGTTTGACTGGGGTGGTCGCCTCCAAAAGCGTAACGGAGGCTTCCAAAGGTGCCCTCGGGCCGATTGGTAACCGGCCTTACAGAGTGCAATGGCATAAGGGCGCTTGACTGGGAGGGAGACATCCCGAGCAGGCAGGAAACTGGGGCATAGTGATCCGGCGGACGTGTATGGAAACTCCGTCGCTCAAAGGATAAAAGGTACTCCGGGGATAACAGGCTGATCCCCCCCAAGAGCTCATATCGACGGGGTGGTTTGGCACCTCGATGTCGGCTCGTCACATCCTGGGGCTGGAGAAGGTCCCAAGGGTTGGGCTGTTCGCCCATTAAAGTGGCACGCGAGCTGGGTTCAGAACGTCGTGAGACAGTTCGGTCTCTATCTATCGTGGGCGTTGGAGTTTTGAGCGGATCTGACACTAGTACGAGAGGACCGTGTTGGACAGACCTCCGGTATGCCGGTTGTGCCGCCAGGTGCACCGCCGGGTATCCGTGTCTGGCCCGGATAAGCGCTGAAAGCATCTAAGTGCGAAGCCGTCCGCGAGATAAGAACTCCTTGAGGGCCGTTCCAGACGAGGACGTTGATAGGGCGCAGGTGTAAAGACGGCGACGTCAAAGCCGAGCGCTACTAATTGCCCGAAGCTTTTCCTGTGCATGTTCTTTTGATGTGCATGTAACAGAGGATGAAGTCTCTTTCATCGGTGTACTTCCAGGTTCACTAATGTTTTGTTCTTGTGCCGAGACCGTCAAAAAGCCATATTTAGGTGGTTATTGCGGCGGGGTTCCCCCTCTTCCCATTCCGAACAGAGAAGTTAAGCCCGCCTGCGCCGATGGTACTGCAATGCAATGCGGGAGAGTAGGAGGCCGCCTTTTTTTTCAGAGTTGAGTCCCTGACGTCAGTCGTGATGTCAGGGACTTTTTTTTGTTTGGCCTCACGGAGTATGGGACTTATGAGACTAATAAGACTAATGTGACTTATTTTTAAAGAGACATATGGTGACATCCCCAATGACTTGCCGTACACTTTAGACATTCTACCACATAAATGCACATACGTTTGAAAAGCTGAACAAAGAAACATTAAGCATTTTCGGGTAGTGTTTCACCGAGTGTGTCTGAATCAAGTTGACTTAACCCCGAATCGGGTATTATAATTCAGACGGATTCTTGCTTTATATTGAGCGGATTTTCCTTAGATTTTTCGCAGGCATAGCAGGCAAGTCAGGAAGAAGCTGGCAAAAAGTCGCCAATAGAAAACAAAAGGGCGGATGAAAGCATGAAGGCACAAAATAGATAAAATTATGTGCGGTTTAATGACCAATTGGGGTTAAACGCACTTGATTGATGAAACGCTATCGCTGGGCGACTCTCAAGCTAGAAGTGAATCAAGTGAAAATTCATTTTCTTCCAATGGTTTCGCACTCTCTGTCTGTCCAGAACCTTCAAAGAAGAATTTTAAACAGGCTCTTAAATATCGGAATTATTTTATAAGGGTGCTTGCCAAAACCACTTTTCATCCGATGTGTTGTAATTAGCATGAGGATATGTCAAACCTCTACCGGAACTAATGTTACAGTCTTACCTTGAGGATGATTGCTTTCTCCTTCTGGTTCAGCTTGATTCCATATATTTGTTTCAAGAAAGTAGAGATTCTTTGCCATGTACTCCTTAAGATAATAGTCGGCTGTTTGTTTTACTCTGTTGTTCCAGTTCGCTTCTTCATTAAGTATCAATGGCAAATCATGCTGCAATCTATAACGTACTTCTACTGAGTGAAGCATGATTCCGTTTTCATCTGTGACATATGCTGCAAATGTAGGGTCAACCCAAACCCATTTATTCAGCGATTTACTCCAGGCAATGCAGATGACATGGCAATCGCTGTCCGTCTCCCATCCTTTTCTGGATACATGTTATATATTTTGCAGGAATCCCCACAGCAAGCAATGCCTCTGTCAAGCATATAGCAAGAGCCCTGCAGTTGTAACCACAACTGTTTCTACGAGCAGATTCGTATGTATTTTCCAAATTTCTTGCTCCGGGAGCCAAACCGTTGCTTCCGTCATGTTCGATGTTGTCATGAACCCAATAAAGGAGATTCTTCATTCTGCTGATGTCATCCCCATTACCGGCTATTTTGTCAAGATTGAACTTCTTGCGTGTCATTTTCAACATTCTGTCTGAAGGCTCTGCGTATCTGAAAGCCATATCAAAGGATGGTTCTGAGTTGTATTTTGGGGATTCTTTCAAAATATCAAGTTTGGTCTTGACCTCTTCCCCCAGACTCCATGCGTAATTCATAGCTGTTTTCAATGTGTCCGCTTCCTTACTATTCAAAGCTTTTAGTACGGGATAAAGTATTATGGCTGACTGATATTCATTGCTTCTCATCCAGTCAGAGTTCTTTGCTGTCAGAATCTGTGCCTGTCACTGCGCAGTCTTTTTCAAATCTTTTATCAGGCGAGGATTTGATTTCAGATAATTGATATCTGCTATTGATGCTATCTTGTCGTTATATACTTTCAGAAAAGCCCCATGGACAGATGTATTTCGTTAAATTAGGACATTTGGAGTCTTTCAATAAATCCAAATCGAAATAGACCACAGTGCTTTCAAATATCACACTGTCCAATTTCGGACAGTTATGAGCAAATCCCTGGCCTCCTGTACTCGACACAGGACCTCGGAATATGATTTTCCTCAAGTTTGGGCAGTTTGTCACTAATGCGCAGTCGAAATGACCGATAGCTCCCTCAAACACAATCTCCTCAATAGTGTTATTATCCATAAATAGACCTCCCAGGATATAATCTATATTGCCGAATGTTACTTTTTTCAGATTGGTAAATCCAATATTTCCTAATCTTCCGATTGTCATTATGTCGGGAATATGAATTTCTTCGGCATGAGAGTCGTAAACTAGGCTATCCGGAAACATTCGTATTCCATCCATCACAGGTCCGTCGAAATGGTCAGGAGCATGAAGAACGATATTCTGGGAAAAAGACGGAATTACTATTGTAATTGCAGCAATTAAGCAAATAAAAAATCTATGCATAATAAATATATATTCAGAATGATAAAATTAATAAAAATTCCAACACATCTGTCACATTACTAAATAAATTGGAAAGCGTACGGACGCTAAACAAAAACATTCTCCCTGCAAGACTCTCGCAGCAAGAACCTTCAATACAAGACGATTCTGTTTCATGTAATCTCTTTTAATAATATAACGTGAGTTCGACGAATTGTAAATGCCTGTAAGTTTGGTGATAAGCGAAAATCGTTGTAACTTTATGGTGCTGAACAACAAAGTATTACAAACAATAATCGCCATGATCACCGGGAGTAAAGTTATAGAATTATTTTGTATGGCAGACGATTTAGCTTCGCTGATTTTCAATTCTGAAATTTTTGATGCTATGATGGCAAAATATACGCTTAAACCAACCGTAAAACGCAAATTTAATTATTTGTTGGTGGCAAAGATATAATAAAGACAAAAGTGGGATTAGACTACTGCCATAAATTGTCAGGCAGTATGACTAACCCCACTTTTGTCTTTTAATTATGTTTCTTAGAATTGCTCCAAGATCTCTATTCTTTTCTTTGTATCCGGGTGTGTGCTGAATAATGAATTAAAGAAATTCATCATGCCCGGTGCGAAGTGTTGCGGATGAATAATGAACAGCTGCGCGATATCGTCACGCTTGACGTTATTCAATCCAGGATCGCCTGATATCTTTCTCAGAGCAGAAGCAAGCGCCAAAGGATTGCCGCAAAGCTCAGCACCTCCGGCGTCGGCCATATATTCACGTTTACGCGATATTGCAAAACGCGTAAGCAATGTGAAGAAGTAAGCAACTGCACAGCATAAAGCTCCGATTATGAATACCGCAATCATAGACAGTCCGTTGCCGCGGTTGTCCTCGTCATCACTGCTGCGGCTGCTTAGTCCGCCAAACCAGAATGCGTTATACATCATTTGGATAACGAGGCTCATTATGGTTGATACGATGCCGACAAAGATGATGCTTGTTATCAGCAGTCTTGTGTCGTGATTACGGATGTGCGTCAGCTCATGAGCTATCACACCTGCAAGTTCGTCATCGTTGAGCCTGTCGATTATTCCTGTTGTCAGCGTAACCGTGTAGCTCTTTTTATCTATACCGCTTGCAAAAGCGTTCAGCTGCGGGTCGTCTACGATGTTAATCTTTGGCATATCCATGTTGCATGTCATGCAAAGATTTTCAACGATATTGTAGATTTTGGGATTTTCCTTACGTGTAAGCGGTCTTGCTCCTGTAGCGGCACGTACCATTGCCGTATTTGCAAAATACGCTATTGTAAACCATATTCCTACGCCCACGATGACCCATGGTATGGTGTTCATGAAGTAATAGTTTACTGTTGCGGCGTCAAGCTGGTGTACAATGTTGCCGTATTGGTCGTAGTATCCGTTTCCGAAATAGTTTACCAGTGCGAGGAATACCCATACCATGCCCAGGATTATTACGGGAAACAAGATCAGCAACATTATTGTCAATCTGTTGTTGCGCATAATCTGGGTGTGCATTCCGACATATCTCATATATGCTTGCGATTTATGTTAGAATTTAATTTCAGGTGCCTTGTCGTATATAGCGCGTTCTTCCTGTGGAACCTCGAACATAGGTTCTTTTTTAAATCCGAACATTTTGGCAAAGATGTTTGACGGGAATGTCTCAACGGCGTTGTTGAGCTCTCTTGTTGCCGAATTGAAGAATCTGCGTACTGCGGCAAGTTTGTTCTCAAGGTCAGCAATCTCGTTCTGCAGCTGCATGAAGTTCTGGTTAGCCTTCAGGTCAGGGTAAGCTTCGAGTGACACCTTCAAGCCGGCAAGCGCACTTGTCAGGGCATTTTCAGCATTGATCTTGTCGTTTATTGTTGTGGCGCCCATTGCTGCCGTGCGTGCTTCTGTAACTCTCTGCAGCACTTCGCGCTCGTGTGTGGCATATCCTTTCACCGTGGCTACAAGCTGCGGCACGAGGTCGTGGCGCAGCTTAAGCTGCACGTCGATATTTGCGAAGGCATTTTCGCGGTTGTTTCTAAGTTTTACAAGATTGTTGTACAGGCTTACACACCAAATTGCAAGCAGTACGACGATAACTAAAATAATAATTCCTGTTGTCATAATTTTTTAATGATAAATGGTTTCATAAGTTTGTTTACAAATATAATACCATTTTATGAATATCTGAGGTTTCTTTAAGTCTTTTTGTTTATTATTCTTATTTAATATGAAGGTTGTAGCCAATAAGGACACGTGCCGGTTTAGTTTCGTCATGAAATAAAAAAAAACTGCATGACAGGATTTATCCTATGACATGCAGAGCGTTATGTTAAGTTTTAATGTTTATTTCAGCAGATTCATTACTTTGTTGAAGTATCGCTGAGTGCCTTTTATGCTGTATCTGAGTCCGCCGTTCCACGACCTTATGGCCTGCTCTATGCTGTTTTGCGGATTGTGGACCGACTGAAACAAAATGAACATCTCCTTCGATTTTGCCACGTTAAAGCGGTCAGACAGCTTAAATCTTTTCTTGCTTTTTCTTCTTTTCAGGATGTTGTTGCACTCTCTTACCAGAATCGGAGTTATCTGCATTGCTCCGCATGAGTTGCCGCTTACGGCTTTTGGGTTTCCTTCGCTTTCGACTTGAATAATGGCGTCCATCACCGGATTCCAGTCGAATTGAGGGCTTTGAGTTTCGTTGTTTTCTGCAAAAGCATATAAATTTGCTGTAAATACAAATAATAATACTAATACTTTTCTTAATATTCTCTCCATATTTTACGGTTTATGGCATCTGGACATATAAAAAAACAGGGATGTCCGCGGCAAGCGGTTCGTATGAGAAAAATTATTGAACCGAGTCTGGATGCCAGTTATATACTAACGCGAATGGCGGCTTTCAAAACAAAAGAAGATACGCCATTCAATCTTTTTACCGCTGCAAAGGTATGAAAAAAAATGCGATTATCCAAACTTTGTTCCGTTTTTTTAACATTTTGCATTGAAATAAGCATTTTATATCATGTTGAAAATCAACTAATTGCTTTAAAAATATGTAAAATATTTTCGGCTGCCGTCTTGCGCCCGAATTTAGGCGAAACATAATGTTAATGCACGTTTCACGGCATTTGTTGTTATAGGAACGGCCCATTTTTATATCTTAAATCATGTTGCGTGTTAAAGTGTTATAGACTATAACTATGCTAAGATTGTTGCAGGAGTGAATAGGGGGCAATGTCGCTTTGTCTTGCAGGTAAATTATTGTCATAGTTTTGCCTTGTGCCCGCTTTCGCTATTTTTTCATGATATAGGGTAAGGATTGCAGGCATCAGAATTAAACCTCAAAAAACTGAAAGGAAAATGTGCTATTATCCTTAACGAAAAGCCGGAACGGTAGTTTGAAATATGCAGACTGTAAGCAAAATCGTGCTTATTGGTTTCGAATCATTAACCTATTGTTTACGGTCCGTAAGTGGCCCACTTTTAATGCAAAAGTGGCCGAGTTTTTTGTCGCAAACAAATGGTTTTTTATGTCCAATCCGATGTTCCGTGCATTTCAGTGCAGGCATTGCTAAAGAAATATTGTTTATCCCAATCTGCCGGTATTAATAAGTTTGCTGTGTGATTCTTCCTGTTGGCTGATGACGTAGTGTATCTTGAGCAGTGTTTTCTGAAGGCCGACAATGAAATTTCCTGCCTGCAAGCGTTTGGCTTTCAGAATATTTAAATAAGACAAACAGCTCATTATTCGGCTGCCAATGACCTGCCCGGGTTAAAAAACTGCGTTTTTCGTTTGTCTTTTCATTCTCCTTTCACTATTTTTGACTACCTTTGCATTGACGATTGTTGAAACATGCCATATTGGCAGGCTTAATTGTATGTCGGCATGCGTCATGCCGGGCAAGTGTGAGAGGCACGGCCTGTTTCGTGCATGTTGTTTTTTTGAATGATTAACGGATAATTTCTTTATAAAATTATGTATTACGTTTCTAAGCGAATGGAGATTGCTGGCTGTCATCGCCTTACTCTTTCTTATGACAGCAAATGCTGTAATCTGCACGGACACAACTGGATTGTTACGGTTTATTGCAAGTCGCGTGAGCTTAACGCTGAGGGTATGGTTGTTGACTTTAAGCATATAAAGGATAAAATTCACGGATATCTTGATCATGGCAACTTCAACGAACTGC
The DNA here is from genome assembly GCF_900625065.1 of Prevotella marseillensis. NCBI lineage: Bacteria > Pseudomonadati > Bacteroidota > Bacteroidia > Bacteroidales > Prevotellaceae > Prevotella > Prevotella marseillensis. Next base: position 278,060 of record NZ_UYXY01000001.1, read on the forward strand.
TGCCGTTCAATCCTACGGCCGAAAACATTGCAGCCTGGATATGCAGTCAGGTTGAACACTGCTATCGGGTGGATATAGAAGAAAGCGAGAACAACAAGGTGTCGTACGTTAAAGACGAAGACTGACATTTATGAGGGTAAACGAAATTTTTTATTCGCTTCAGGGCGAAGGCCACTTTACCGGAACACCAGCCGTCTTCGTACGTTTTTCAGGCTGCAATCTCAGTTGCAGTTTTTGTGACACGGAGCATACGTCGTTTACGGAAATGTCTGAGGAAGACATCGTCCGTGAGGTGTGTGCCTATCCGGCTGCGCATGTGGTTATTACCGGCGGCGAGCCGACAATGCAGCTTACAGCTTCGCTTGTTGACAGGCTGCACGCTGCCGGAATGTATGTGCAGATAGAGACAAACGGCACTTATCGTCTGCCCGAAGGCTGCCGTGTCGACTGGATTACGTGTTCACCCAAATACCGTCCTGTCGTTCTGACGCATATCGACGAACTGAAAGTGGTGTTTCAGACGCCGGAGCAGGATATGTCGCAATATGACGGCATGGAGGCTCAGGTGTATAGCCTGCAGCCATGCGACGTGAATGACGACAGACGGAATGCCGTGATATTAAAAGATGCCGTGGAATATTGCCTTTCGCATCCCAAGTGGCGTCTTTCGCTTCAGACCCATAAAATAATTAATGTGAGATAACGGCCTTCAGCCTCTACGGCGACATGGCTCGCCAGTGTCTGAATAACGTGGCCCGACAGTTATGCCGTCTGTGGCAATTCATAAGAAATCAATGAGGCAATTAGGCATAGCCTCATTGATCACCACCATTGAAGTGAAGTATTTTCAGCAGCTGCTTTTCGTGCTGCAGTTCCTTCAAGCCCTTGTCGGGCGATATGAGCATCATGCTCCTTATCACGTCGTTTTGTCCGCACGTGTAGTTATAATAGTCAATAAGTTCTCCGGTGAGCTTTTCTTTCAGGATAACTTCTGTTCTTAGTTTTTCAAACTCCTCCAGTGGTATTTCGTCTCCCTGGCGTACAAAGATAATACGCCTTGCGATAGGATTGCGGTTGTAGTCGTGCGTGAGATAAATGCCCTTAATCACTTCAGGATATTCAATGATAGGCAGTTGCAGATAAATAACCTTCAGTGCGAGCTGCAGCCTCTTTTGCTCGTTGAACATCAGATAGCCAATCTGGAACGGCGAGAACAGGCCTACTCCTACATAATAGTCGCCGGCCATATTCTGGCAGTATACCTTCGGCAGGGTGTCGCCGTCGGCAATGGATGATATCATGTAGGGCTCAACTTTCAGTCCGTCGGCATACGACGAAGCGCTGTACGACTGGTACAGGCCTGTGTATATGCCTGCGTTGGGAAGATACTTTATTGATTCTTTTTCAATATCGTCAAGAAACGGACGGCTGTTGCTCTTTCCGCTTATCAGCCGTGGCTCTATATGGCACACCTTGTCGTACAGTTCGTCAAGGCATCCCAGCAGCTTTCTCTTAGACACATTGTTCACCTGCTGCAAGGCGTTGTTAAGCGCGTAGTCGCTGTCGTTGCCGCCGGATATGCTGTTGATGTAGGCGGGCAGTACAGACGAATATAAAGAAGACAGAACGCTCGATGTTATGTTCGTCTCCTCCGAAATGTCCTTCATCTTCACTCCTGCGTCACGCAGTTTCTTCAGTTGCTCATACAGTGATACCAGTTTATCCATATCCTTTATTTTTGGCGCGAATGTACCAAAACGATATTACAAAAACATTACCATTCTGATTCATTATCATGATATGAAAATTACATAATGAATACACGTTTTTTTGGCGTTATAATATATGATTAATTGATTTTTTCATATTGCAGACCGATATACTTTTGCTGCCGTAATTAAAAAAATGAACAAACAAAATCATCAATATAATTATGGAAAAAGCAACAAAGAACAAAAGAATGTCGGAACTCCTGCTTATACTTTGGGCCGGAGGTGCAGCCTTGCTGTCTTACTCGCTTGTATATGCCTTGCGCAAGCCGTATACGGCAGCCTCTTTCGAGGGATTGACCCTGTTTGGAACAGATTATAAGGTAGCTGTTACAACCATTCAGATACTTGGGTATGTAATAGCAAAATTCTTCGGTATAAAACTTATCTCTGAGCTGAAACGCGAAAACCGCTTCCGCTTTTTTGTAACATCGGCAATAATGGCCGAGGTGGCTTTGATAGGCTTCGGCGTGCTCAGCGCTCCTTACAATGCCGCAGCAATGTTTTTCAACGGCCTGTCGCTCGGATGCATGTGGGGCGTTATCTTTAGTTTCATTGAGGGCCGCAAGGTTACGGATATGCTGGCGAGCCTTTTGGGCGTAAGCATGGTGTTCAGTTCCGGAATAGCCAAGAGCTTCGGACTCTTTGCCATGAACGAACTTAATATAGACCAGTTCTGGATGCCGGCAGTCATTGGCGGCGTGGCCCTGCCTCTGCTTGTGCTTATGGGCTATCTGCTTAAGCGTCTGCCCAGCCCTACACAGGAAGATATCGAGTTGCGCAACGAGCGCGTTGTCTTAGACTCTGAAGGCCGTAAGCGTCTGTTCCTGAGTTTCGCGCCAATACTCACGCTGCTGTTTATCGGCAACTTCATGCTCCTTGTCCTGCGCGACATCAAGGAAGATTTCCTTGTGCTTATTCTCGACATGAGCAATCAGTCGTCATGGCTGTTCGCACAGGTCGACACTATAGTTACATTGGCCATACTTGCCCTGTTCTCCGCCTTTGTGTTCTTCCGCAGCAACATCAAGACGCTTATGTGTCTCATGGGCATTGTCATACTGAGCTGTATCACCATGGCATACGTGTCGTTCAACTACAAAGCCCTCGACCTGCAGCCTGTTGTGTGGCTGTTCATAGAGAGCCTGTGCCTTTATATAGCCTATCTTACGTTCCAGACAATATTCTTCGACCGTTTCATAGCCTGTTTCAGGATAAAAGGCAACGTTGGATTCTTCATCGCGATAATCGACTTTATCGGATACATGGGAACGGTAACACTGCTTTCAACCAAGGAGTTCCTCAATTTCGACATGGAATGGTTCGACATGTTCAATCACATGGCATTCTTCGTCGGTGCAGTATGCACAGTCTTGTTCACAATAGTAGCCACACTTATCTACAAGCGCTATTCGCTTAACAACAGAAACAAGACAAAAAACTCTAAGATGGATTTGTTTATAAACCCTCAATATAATACAATTTAAAATGAACTACGACATCATAATCATAGGAGGCGGTCTGCTCGGAACAGCCACTGCCTATCAGTTGGCAAAACGCAAAGCCGGTAAGATATTGCTTTTAGACGGTAACGAGATTGCATCTCAGGCCTCTTCGCGCGCGGCCTGCCTGCTGACACGTGCGCGGACAAAACCGGCGCTGATGGAACTGGTGCAGGAAACCTACGACTGCATAGACGAGATAGAACAGCTTCTTGGAGAGTCGCTCGAGCTGCAGCAGTGCGGAAGCGTTACGATTGCTTCGTCAGAAGCCTCGCTGAAGGGTGTGGAAGCCTTGGAGAGTGCAGCCAACGACTTTGGCATTCCGAATGAACGGATATCACAGAAACGTGTGAAAGAACTGTTGCCATGGATCAACGAAACTGCCGCTGACGTAGCCGTATATATGCCTACAGACGCCTTTATCGACTCTGCACTGCTGTGCTCTGGATATGCCAGGGCTGCAAAGGCGCTGGGTGTGGAACTGAGAACTAACTGCAAGGTGAGGTCGATACAGACCGAAGGCGGAAGAATAAGCGGCGTTGAACTGCCTGACGGTGAGATGATAAGTGCTCCCGTTGTTGTCAATGCTGCCGGCTCATGGGCCAATCTGCTTATGCGTCCGCTCGGTGTAGGACTGCCGTTTACGCCCGTAAGGAGCCACTTCTGGATTACCGGCATCGACAAGCAGCGCTTCCCGGTAAACCATCCGTTCTCTGTCATTCCTGACGCAAGAGCCTTCACGCGATCGGATGTAGGAGCCTTGATAATAGGTTTGCGCGAAAGCCAGTGCCAGTCGTTCGACCCTTCTACGATGACAGACCAGCTTCAGGACTTCGACTTCAACAAGGCTGCCAAGTGGGAAGTGCTTGACGAATGTGCACCGCTCCTGAAGCGTTTCTTGCCGGATATAGAAGACCTCGGCATAGCCCACTACATGGCCGGTCCGTCTTGCTATGTGCCCGATGCAATGTTTATCATCGGTCCGGTGAGCAAATACGAAGGTCTGTTTACCGTTACGGGCTGCTGTGGCGGTGGCGTGGCTGCCGGTGGAGGTATGGGACGGTTGGCTGCCGAACTTATTACAGGCGAGAAACCATTTGTCTCACCCGGTCTTTTCGCACCGGAGCGTTTTGGTGAAGTTGATCCGTTCTCAGCCGAATTTCAGAAGAGATGTGCCGATGCCCGTTCTAACAAAAAGGGCGGATAGGCCTGTGCTGCAAATGAAGATATAGAAAACACGAACATAAATATAAAAATGTAGAAAATGAAACGATATATAGTTTTTCTGAAACAAGTACCCTTATCCACAAAGGTTGAAATAGATCCGGTGACAAAGACCTTGAAGCGCTCGTCGGCTCTTACGCGCACCAACCCTGACGACCTGCATGCGTTGCAGACAGCCGTTAACCTTAAGAAAAAGACCGGGGCTGAGATTGTGGCCGTAAGCATGGGACCGGAGATGGCTGTAGAGGTGTTGCGCGGGGCACTGCAATACGGAGCCGACAAGGCTGTGCTGCTTTCGTCGCGTGCTTTTGCCGGAAGCGACACGTTGTGCACGAGCAAGTCGCTCGCAGCTGCCGCACGTAAGATTGGCGACTACGACCTGCTGTTCTTCGGCAAGATGGCTGTAGACGGCGACACTGCACAGGTTGGCCCTGAGGTGGCCGGTCAGCTTGACATTCCGCAGATAACACAGCTGACAGCCATAACGGCCATATCTGACACTTCGGTAAGTGTTACAAGAAACGCTGGCTGCAAGCTTCAGCATCTTGAGGTGAAGATGCCGTGCGCCATCATGGTGAGCCGTGAAAACTGTGAACTTGAGAACGTAACGCTACGTGCATGGCAGAAGGCACGCCAGCAGTCCATTACAAGATGGAACGAGCACGACCTGGGCCTTTCTTCTGACGAGATCGGACTGTGTGCGTCGCCAACGCAGGTAGTGGCAACAGAGGTTCCTCAGCACGACAAGGTGGTAGAATGGATTGAGGACGGACATGCCGTGATGGACATTATAGAGAACAACGTGCTTTGTCAAACAAAATAACAGATAATAAGAATTATGAGTTTCGCATTAAATTTAGATAAAGATCTTTGCATAGGTTGTGGCATCTGCTCTGAGAGCTGTGCTTTCGGGGCTATAACCATGAGTGATTTTCCCGAGATAAACGAAGACAGCTGCCGTCTGTGCGGAAGTTGTGTACAGGCATGTGCCGCCGGAGCCTTAAAGATAAACAAGGAGCAGCCTAAAGACAGCGCTGCCGACAACAGTAAAGGTATATGGGTGTGGGCTGAAGTTGAAAACGGACAGTTGGCTCCTGTGAGCATTGAGCTGCTGGGCAAGGCTGTAGAACTGTCTGAAAACTTGGCGCAGCCGGTTGAGGCAGTGCTCATAGGCGACGGCGTGAGCGGGCTGGCAGACGACCTTATTGCGTATGGCGCCGACTGTGTGCATATGGTTGACTCGCCGTTGATGGCCGACTTTATCGACGAAAACTACACCAAAGTCTTTGAACGCCTGATACGGCAGAATCGCCCGGCTATACTCCTTATGGGGGCAACCCTGCTCGGACGCGGCCTTTCGGCACGCCTTGCCTCGGTGCTTCACACAGGACTTACGGCCGACTGCACTGAACTTGAGATTGACAAAGAGACCAAATTGCTGCGACAGATACGTCCTGCTTTCGGCGGCAACCTTATGGCAACGATAATAAATCCTGCGCATCGCCCGCAGATGGCTTCGGTGCGTCCCGGCATCATGCGTCCGGCCGTGAAAGACGGCAGCCGCAGAGGCCGCGTCGTGAGATACGACTGCGACGAGAGCATGAATGATGCGCGCGTAAGGCTTATTGAGACATTGAGCAGCGAAGTGAAGCATTCGTCGCTGAGCAACAGTAAGATTATCGTGGCGATAGGGCGCGGAGTGAAGACGCGTAAATGTGCCGACGAAATCAGCGCATGGGCAAAGAGCATAGGTGCGTCTGTTGCCGGATCGAGGGCTGCCGTTGAGATGGGGCTTGTGGATGCATCGGTTCAGGTAGGGCAGACCGGTCATACTGTTGCCCCCGACCTTTATGTGGCAATAGGCATCAGCGGACAGATACAGCATACGGCTGGTATTGTCGGAGCTAAAAAGATAATGGCGATAAACACCGACAGGCAGGCTCCGATATTCAGCGTGGCAGATTACGGATGGAACATCTCTGCCGAGGAAGCGCTGGCAAGGCTTGTAGACATAATATCTGTAAAGGCATGAGCAAGAAGATATTAGCATGTATCGTCGTGCTGGCGGCATCCTTCAGTGTGGCACTTGCCGGCGATTCGCTCAAGATAAAGTTCCGTTCGCGTGCATTGTTGGATGCCACGGTTACCGATTATGGCAAGGAAGACGTGCAGGGCTATTATCGCCTTGAAGATTTCCGTGTAGGCTTTAAGGCAAACTATGGTCAATTCGAGCTGAAGGCCGATATCGGTTTCGGCGGCGGAAAGGTGGCGATAAAAGACCTGCTGTTCAACTATCACATGAAAAACTGCGTGGTGGCTGTGGGCAACGCCTATGAACCTTTCTCGATGGATATGCTCATAAGCACCGTAGACATGCGCTTCAATCAGTCGGCAACTTCGGTGCTGGCGTTCACCAACAGCCGTAAGCTCGGCGCAACGATACACTATTATCTGCCGTCGCTCTATCTGGCTACGGGCGTTTATACGCACAACGACATCAACAAGATTGGCAGCAGCCAGGTAAACGCCTTCGTGTCTACCAGCCGTGCCGTGTGGCGCAGGCAGAAGGGCGACTATCTCATACATGCAGGAGGCGCCTTCTCGTTCCGCACACGGCCGGTAAACACCGAGGGGGACCCTGAAACTGAAGTTAGCAGTGCAGGCGTGACGTCGATGCTTCCCAATGCTCTGCTAAACGCAAAGGTAGACCATCTTGGCACGGAGGTGAAGGGGCTGCTCGAAGCTTTATACATGTCGCCCAAGTTTATGATTCAGAGCGAATACTTTGTCGACCGCTATAACCGCACTCAGGGCGAAGCCTATATGCCTCACGGCGGATATATTCAGGCCGGATATCTTATAAAGGGGCGCGGATTTGAGTATGATCCGGTGTACAGCATACCGGGACGCCCTAAGACAGAAAAGGCTATTGAGCTTACTGCGAGGTTGAACTACACTGACATGAACGACCCGAAGGCCGGCATATCGGGAGGCAAGGAGACCGACCTGTCTGTAGGGGCCAACTTCTATCTTAACAAATATTTGGCCGTGAAGGCCAACTGCAGCTATGTCTTTGTGGGCGACAACTGCAACGAGTTTTATCAGAAAGACCTGCTGCTGGGCCAGATACGAATACAATACGTATTCTGACGACCCCTTTCTTTAGCCGAAAAATGTTTCAGTCTCTATGCTTTCCTGCCGGGAAGCATAGATTTTTATTTGTCTTCAATCGTCATTGTCATTTGGCATAACATCCGTTTTTATATAGAGCTTGCCGTTGCCTGCCTTCCGTATATATAGCGGAAATGTCGAAATAAGGCAAATGACAGGCCGGCAGTGGAAAGCAGAATGGCGAAAGAATGCATCAGTCTGCTTGTATAATAAAGCCGGATACGGTATGCTGAAGGCCATCCGTAATGATGCATGGCTGTCAGTATGTCTCAGCGAACTGTCCCGATAATGTACCGGTCTTCTATGGATTTGCCGGCAAAAAGTCTTTTTCCGAACAGGCTGACAGACGCGGATATAGCGACAAATATTGTGCTGCACGCCCTGAAACAGGGCATAGGAAAGTTTAGAAAAACAAAAAACGGATAAATACTTAGTTAAGTATATTATCCGTTGTAGTTGCGGAGGCAGGACTCGAACATGCGACCTCCAGGTTATGAGCCTGGCGAGCTACCAACTGCTCCACTCCGCGATGTTAATTTTTTATTCGCTTGCGCCTCATTTCTGATTTGCGTTTGCAAAAGTACTGCTTTTTTTTGAATCTGCAAAATTTTAGGGAAAAATTTTAATGGAAAATTAAAAAATGGCTATAAAAACGGCTGTTTTTGCCGTCTTGGCTCATACTTTACATGGCTTTAGCCTGCATTTGTGAGGTTAGCCGTGCGTAAGCATTTTGCCTTAATGCCGAGCATTATGACATTTTGTTTATGTACGGATTTTATGGTGAAATAGAAAAAATGTTGCCATTAAGCCCGTCGCTTGGTAAAGCATATTTACAAAAGAGAGCCAAACGGCAGGTTTTTTAGTGGTAAACCTATGGTTTTTTACTCAAAAACGGCACGTTTGGCAATGCAAAACAATGCTGTTTTTGAGCGCAAATCATGTCATTTTATGCCATTTTAGGACAAAAAATGATGCACATTATTTGGTCAGGCGGCATAATGCCTTATACGACAGACTGTTGCAATTGCACACGTATTCTGCCCGTATTTTCGTCCAAATGATTTTAATTTTCAAATATTCAAGTTTCAGGGCGTCAGCGAAATTCAAATTGACATGTAAATGCCTAATATTAAGTCAAAGTGGCAAGTCTGTAGATTGTTCGTCCGTAAGCCGCTGCTGCCGGTGCTGGTGTGCCTGCTTTCAGCATTTGTTTTATCATAAAAGCATTTCTATATAATATAATTAATGTGAACTCTCTGCTTGCCGTTGTTTGGCAATTTTGTTGATGTCTTTCTGTGAACAGGCGTGTTGCCATCCGTTGCTGGCGTGATGTTCGGCAGGCTTTAAGCATGCGTAAAAACGCATAAAGTGCCTTTATTTATAGTTTAGTTTAATGTTTCTTTAATCTTTTACGCGTTAAAATGTTTGTGGAGTCAAATAAAAATAATAATTTTGCACACGATAATCAGTATGTGCAAAAGTAAATTAGGAGAAACAACCAGATGTCCATATCTAAAACAAGGCAAAAACTGGTAGACGTTGCCAGGCAACTGTTTGCCAAAAATGGCTTGGAAAATACGACGATGAACGATATAGCCAAGGCTTCGGGCAAGGGCAGGCGTACTCTTTATACCTATTTCAAAAGTAAAGAGGAAGTCTACTATGCCGTGATTGAGTCGGAGCTCGAACGGCTTTCGGACAAGATGAACGAGGTGGCCGCCAAGAAAATACGGCCTCAGGACAAGATTATTGAGCTGATTTACACGCACCTTAACATGATTAAAGAAACCGTGATGCGCAACGGCAACCTACGCGCTGCCTTCTTCAGAAATATATGGATGGTGGAGAAGGTGAGAAAGAACTTTGACGAAGACGAAATAGAACTTTTCAGAAAGGTGTATGCCGACGGTAAGCTCGACGGAGAGTTCGACATAGACAATGTTGAGCTGGTGGCCGACATCACGCACTATTGTATCAAGGGTCTTGAGGTGCCTTTTATCTGCGGCCGTCTTGGTCATGGCATGACGCCCGAGGCCAGCAAGCCGCTTGTGGTAAAAGTCGTGTATGGTGCGCTGGGCAAGCCGATGTCTAAGTAGGAGGCTTGTGCCTGATATAAAAAATATGTACTTAAAATTATCTACAACTTTATAAAATAAAAAAGAAAATGGGATTATTAACAGGTAAGACTGCGCTTATTACAGGTGCAGCGCGCGGTATCGGTAAGGCTATCGCGCTGAAGTTTGCTGAAGAGGGCGCTAACGTAGCCTTCACAGACCTTGTTATTGACGAGAACGGAAAAGCCACAGAGGCCGAGATAGCTGCTAAGGGCGTTAAGGCTAAGGGATATGCCAGCAATGCTGCTGACTTCGCTCAGACAGAAGAGGTTGTTAAGTTGGTGAAAGAGGATTTCGGCTCAATAGACATCCTCGTTAACAATGCCGGAATAACAAAGGACGGACTGATGTTGCGTATGACTGAGGCACAGTGGGATGCAGTTATCGCTGTCAACCTTAAGAGTGCGTTCAACTTCATACACGCTTGTGTTCCTGTAATGATGCGCCAGCGTAAGGGTTCTATCATCAACATGGCATCTGTAGTAGGTGTTCACGGTAATGCCGGCCAGGCTAACTATGCTGCTTCAAAGGCAGGTCTTATTGCATTGGCAAAGAGCATCGCACAGGAAATGGGTCCTAAGGGCATCCGCGCCAACGCCATTGCTCCGGGCTTTATCGACACAGCCATGACTCAGGCTCTGTCTGACGAGGTTCGCAAGGAGTGGGCTGCAAAGATACCTCTGCGCCGCGGCGGTACAGTTGACGACATCGCAGCCTGCGCTACATTCTTGGCTTCAGATATGTCAAGCTACATCTCTGGCCAGGTTATCCAGGTTGACGGTGGTATGAACATGTAATAAATTATCAGTTTATACAGATTTGCGCAAAGAGAGAAGATTGCTACGAGAGTCTTCCCTCTTTGCTTTTGTTAAAACATTATCAGTCATATTATAAATACAGAATACAGACATGCAGGTTATATACGAGGACAATCACATCATCATAGTGAGCAAGCGCAGCGGTGAGATTGTGCAGGGCGACAAGACCGGCGACAGGACACTGGCCGATGATGTGAAGCAGTATATTAAAGAAAAATATGCAAAGCCGGGAAATGTGTTTCTCGGTGTTGTCCACAGGCTCGACCGCCCCGTTTGGGGACTTGTCGTGTTTGCCAAGACGTCGAAGGCCCTTTCGCGTCTTAACGACATGTTCAGAACAGGCGACGTTCATAAGACCTACTGGGCGATAACCCAAAACTGCCCTGCAGAGCCTGAAGCTGTATTGACCGACTGGATTAACCGCAACGAAAAGCAGAACAAGAGTTATGCCTACGACCATGAGGTGCCCGGCTCAAAGAAAGCCATGCTGCACTACAAGGTGATAGGCCGTTCGGACAATTATACGCTCGTTGAGGTTAATCTGATGACCGGACGCCACCATCAGATACGTTGCCAGTTGGCAAACATCGGATGTCCGATAAAAGGCGACCTTAAGTATGGCGCAAGGCGCAGCAATCCCGACGGAAGCATATCGCTCCTGGCACGCAAGATAGAGTTTGTGCATCCTGTGTCGAAGGAGAAGATATACGCCGAGGCACCGCTTCCTGACGACAGGTTGTGGCGCGAAATGCGTATGCTGTAACGTTATATTAGCCTCGTTAGGCATTTTTGTTGCCAAATAATTTCTTTTTTTCCGAAATATTTGCTTACTTTGCATGTATTACGGTTGGATACAATTTTTTACATGTGCCGATGAGGAAGACGTTGAAGTGGGCCGGTGTGATAGTGCTGACACCGGTTTTGCTGTTTATTACGCTTGCAGTGCTGCTTTACATCCCTGCTGTACAGAATTGGGCTGTAAAGCAGGTGGTTGCGTATGCCTCTGATAAAACCGGCATGGACATCACGGTAGACCGTGTGCGGCTCGAGTTTCCGCTTGACCTCGGCGTGCATGGCTTCCGCATGATTCAGCAGAACGACTCGCTGCCGCAGGTGAAAGACACTGTGGCTGACGTCAAGAAACTTGTTGTTGACATACAGCTTTGGCCGTTGTTGAAGAAGAAGGTGGAGATAGACGCCTTCGAGTTCAACGGGCTTAAAGTGAATACGGCTGATTTTGTTCATGAAGCCCGCGTGAAGGGAAGCATAGACAGACTTTATCTGCGCAGCCACGGAATAGACTGGGGCAAGGAGACAATACTCGTCAATGAGGCCGAACTGAAAGATGCCTCTGTAAACGTGGAACTTAGCGACACGGTTCCGCCCGACACGTCGAAGAGCAAAAACTATTGGAAAATAACCGTAGAGAAGCTTGATATAGCCAATACGGGAGTTGTAGTACACATGCCCGGCGACACGCTTCAGGTAGGAGCCTATCTGGGTAAGGCTGAGGCGCGCAGCGGCTTCTTCGACCTTGGTACGAGCCTTTACAGACTGAACAGCCTTAAGCTTGACGACAGTCGCGTAAGCTATGACAACAATTTCAAGGTGCGCACAAAGGGACTAGACTATAATCATATAAGTCTGTCAGACTTAAACATCAGCATTGATTCATTCTATTATTGTGCGCCTAAGCTCGACATGATATTGCGTGCCTGCTCGTTTAAGGAGAAGAGCGGTATCACCGTCAATGACATCTCAGGTCCGTTTGCCATGGATTCTGTCAAGATATCCCTGCCTTCTTTCAGCCTGAAGACTCCCGACTCTTATCTGAAGGCCAATCTTATAATGGACCTTAATGCGTTCAGCGACAAGAATCCGGGCAAGCTGCAGCTCAGGGCTGACGGTGAGTTTGGCAAGCAGGACATCATGCGCTTCATGGGCAGTATGCCCACAGCGTTTATACGGCGTTGGCCTAATCAGCCGCTTTCGGTCAAGGCAGTCATATCCGGCAACATGAAATATCTTAAGTTTGCCGGACTAAACCTTAAGCTGCCTACGGCGTTCAATGTCAACGCACGTGGCTTTGCCGCAAACCTTAACGACGATAAGCGTCTGCGTGCAAATGTCACCCTTGACGCCAGAACATATAATCTGAGTTTTGTTAAGGCGCTGGCTGCGAGCAGTGGAGGCTCGTTTAATATACCTGCGGGAATTGTTCTCAAGGGCGACTTTAAAGCCAACGGCAAACAATATGCGGCAGATTTCATAGCCCGTGAGGGCGGAGGCAGTGTTAAGGCAAAGGCCGACTTTAATGCAGCCACTTTGGCTTATAAGGCTTCTGTTGCAGCCGATAATCTCCATCTGGGCCATTTCTTGCCGGGCAGCGGAATGGGCGATTTCACAGGCAGCATGAATGTTAAGGGCAACGGACTCGATTTCCTGTCGCATCGCACAGCTTTGCAGGCAAAGGCAGGCATAAGGAAATTCAGTTATGGCAAGTATAATTTTGACGGAATTGATTTCGACGCTAACCTTAACAACGGCAAGGCGCATGCTTGCGTTAACAGTGCCAATCCGCTTATTAACGGTAATGTGAGGTTTGACGCATTCTTGAGCCGCAAGAAGATAATGTCCTCGCTTAAGGCTGACTTGAATCATGCCGACTGGTATGGACTAGGAATAGTGAAGTCGCCGTTCACGACATCTTTCAACTGTGAGATAGATGCGTATACAGATCTTAAGACATTGCTGGGCGTGAAGGGTAATCTGAGGAATCTGGTCATGACAGATTCGGCAAGGACCTACCGTCCGGATAACCTTGAGATTGACATGATCACGAGCAGCGACACAACTCACTTTGCCGCATATTGTGGTGACTTCCGTCTGAGGTTCAACGGCAGCGGCGGATATAAGAAAGTGCTTAAGCAGAGCGGATTCTTCATGGATGAACTGTCTGCCGAACTTAAAAATAAGAAAATAGACATATCCGTGCTGAGGTCTAAGCTGCCTTTGGCCGATCTTTATCTCACAACAGGAAAGAATAATCCTCTTAGCAGGTTTATAGCCAATGCCGGCTATGTGTTCCAGGATGCAAGCATAGACATAAAGTCGTCGCCGCATACTGGACTAAACGGCAGCGTTCAGCTTCTTGAACTTCAGAAGAACACCCTGGTGCTCGATACCGTGCGCTTTAATATCGTGTCAGACTCTACGCAATGCTCTTACAACGGACAGGTGCGCAATAACAGCGACAACAAGCAGTATGTGTTCAATGCCTTGTTCGATGGATATGTGTTTGAGAAAGGCTCGGGCGTAAACTTCAAGGTGTATGATGCAAAAGACAGCCTCGGACTCAAGATGGGCATTGAGGCTTCGATGGAGGAGAACGGCATAAAGATGCACATGCTTACTGACGATCCGATTCTCGGATATAAGAAGTTTGAGGTTAACGAGAACAACTATATCTTCATGGGAACCGACCGGCGCATCATGGCAGACTTGCGCCTGAAGGCCGACGACGGAACGGGTATATATGCATATACTAACGACGAAAACACCGATGCGCTTCAGGACCTGACGATAGGACTTAACAAGTTTGATCTGTCGAAGCTGCTTACGGTTGTTCCGTATATGCCTCGCATAACCGGAATAATGAACGGCGACTTCCACTTGATACAGACAAAGGACGAACTTTCTGTGTCATCGTCAGTAACTGTAGACAAGATGACATACGAGCGGACACGCATGGGCAACATCGGACTTGAGTTTGTCTATATGCCTCAGTCGGACGGAACCCACAGCGTTGACGGAATGCTCATGTGTAACGATAATCAGGTGGCAGACATTAGTGGATCGTATAAGTCGGAAGGTGACGGACAACTGGATGTTACGATGAATATGTCACGCCTGCCGATGCGTCTGCTCAACGGATTCATTCCTGATCGTATCATTCGTCTGAAAGGTTATGCCGACGGCTCTCTTGATGTGAAAGGCACGCTGTCGCATCCACGTGCCAATGGCGAGCTTACGTTGGATTCTTGTTATATGCGCAGTGCGCAGTATGGCATACGTATGCGTCTTAGCGAGGAACCTATCCGTATCGTAGGAAGCAATCTGCTGTTCGAGAATTTCAAGATGTTTGCAAACAATGACAACCCGTTGATTCTCGACGGAAACATCGACTTCTCTGACGTTGCCAACATGTCTATGGATTTGCGCATGGCTGCCAAGAACTGTCAGATAATTGACGCCAAGGAAAACAGGCGCAGTGTGGCTTTCGGTAAGGCCTTTGTCGACTTTATCGGCACTATGCAGGGGCCGCTTAGCAATCTTAAACTATTAGGACGACTTGATGTGCTCGGTTCTACCGACATGTCTTACATCCTGCGTGATTCGCCTTTGTCTACTGACAACCAGATGGACGAACTTGTTAAGTTTACAAGCTTCAGTGACACTACAGAGGCCGTTGTAACACATCAGCCGCTGTCGGGCTTCAGCATGGATCTCACGATGAATATTGCCCAAGGATCACACGTCATGTGCTACCTTAACGCCGACCATTCTAACTATATCGACCTTATGGGCGGCGGAAGCCTGCGCATGAAGTATGGCTTGACAGGCGACATCGTGTTGACTGGAAAATATACTCTCGACAATGGCGAGATGAAATATTCGTTGCCTATTATTCCTCTTAAGACGTTTACCATTCAGGACGGAAGCAATATTGAGTTTACCGGCGACCCGATGAACCCGAAGCTAAACATAACGGCCACGGAGAGAACAAAGGCAAGTGTGTCTAACGGCGGGGAGCAAGGGCGTACGGTTGAGTTCGACTGCGGCGTGGTTATAACCAAGACCCTTTCGGACATGGGACTTGAGTTTACGCTCGATGCGCCGGAGGATATGTCGCTGCATAACGAGCTGATGGCAATGAGCGTGGAACAGCGCGGCCGACTAGCCGTTACGATGCTTACCACGGGCATGTATATAGCCGACGGCAACACTAGCGGATTCTCCATGAACAACGCGCTAAGTTCGTTCCTGCAGAGCGAGATTAACAATATTACGGGAAGTGCGTTGCGCACGCTCGACCTCAGTTTCGGTATGGACAATGCCACTGACGCCAGCGGAAACACTCACACTGACTATTCGTTCAAGTTTGCTAAGCGTTTCTGGAACAACAGAATGAAGATTGTAGTAGGCGGAAAAGTGTCAACGGGTGCCGACGTGGCTAATCAGAACGAGTCGTTCTTTGACAACGTGACGCTCGAATACCGCCTGAGTAACTCTTCAGACACTTACGTCAAGCTGTTCTATGACAACAATGCTTACGACTGGCTCGAAGGCACCACCCGCGAGTATGGCGTAGGTTTTATCTGGAGAAGAAGCCTGCAGCATTTTAAGGATATATTCAGTTTCAAGAAGAAGGACGCGATTATTCCATTGCGCTCTGATACAATACCTGACAAGAAATGAGACTATCGGTAAAGAATATAATATATGTGGCCAGAAGGTTGTTTCCGTCGTTGCGCGTTTTTGCGCTTCGTGTGTGCCTGTTGGCTGCCGTTTCGGTGTTGCTGTGGTCGTGCTCAACCACCAGCGGCATACCGAAGGGCGACCAGTTGTTCATCGGACTGACAAAGATCGACTATCAGGACTATGAGAAAAGCGACCATTATGAGACAACTCGTGAGGAGGTTGAGGCTTCGTTGGCTACAGCTCCCAACGGCGCCTTGTTCGGCAGTTCGTATTATCGCACGCCGTTTCCTTACGGCTTGTGGATATGGAACGCCTTTTCAGGCTCAAAGAACAAGATAGCACAATGGATGACCAAGACGTTTGGCAAGTCGCCCGTGCTCATGAGTCAGGTAAATCCTCAGCTCCGTGCCTCAGTGGCGCAGTCGGTGCTACGCAATCATGGCTATATGAACGGAACGGTAGAGTATGAGATTGTGGAACAGAAGAATCCAAAGAAGCGCAAGATAGGATACACCGTAAAGTTCGGACCGCTGCTCACGGTGGACACACTTCAGTATGTGGGCTTTCCGGAGATGGCCGACACGCTGTTAGAGAAGACAAAAGATGAGGCCAAAATAAAGAGCGGTTCGCCTTTTGACGCCTCTGCTCTTGACGCAGAGCGCAACCGCATAGCCACTTTGTTCCGCAACAACGGCTATTATTATTATCAGCCGAGTTTCGCCTCTTATCTTGCCGACACAACCATCACGCCCGGCAAGGCCAGTCTGCGTCTGCAGATGGCCGACAATCTGCCGGAACTTGCCAAGCACAAATGGTATATAGGAAAAATCAGAATAGACATCCGCAAACAGTTTATGGAGGTGCTGAAAGACTCGTTCAGCCATCGCTATTTCACGGTCAGGTTCAATGGCCGCAAGCCGCCGATACGTCCGCGAATAATCTTGAGCGACCTGAAACTGCGTCCGCGCAAGCTTTTCAGATACGACGACTATTTGGAATCTTCAAACAAACTTAGCGGATCGGGGCAGTTCAGCTCGGTTGAGTTTGCGTTTACGCCGCGCGACACTACAGCAACATGCGACACGCTCGACCTTAACCTGTCGTGTACGTTCGGCAAGCCTTATGACTTTTATATAGAAACCAACTACACCAACAAGATAAACGGCCGCACCGGTCCCGAGCTTGTTATCGGTTTCACAAAGCGCAACGCCTTCCGTGGCGGCGAGAAGCTCGACATAAACCTTCACGGCTCTTACGAATGGCAGAAGGGCGGCAACGTCAGCGGCTCGTCGACAGACATGAACTCATACGAGTATGGTGCAGACGCATCAATAGAGTTTCCGCGCCTTATTGTCCCGTTCCTTAAGCATCGCCGCTATTTCACAACGCCTACAACATACGCCAAGATCGGTATGAACGTGATGAAGCGTCCTGATTATTTCAAGATGCACACCTTCTCTGCCGAATGGACCTATAAGTGGCAGCGTTCGGCTACGTGGCGCCATGAGTTCAGTCCGCTGACGCTGCAGTATCAGCGCCTTAACTACACCACGGCTAAATTCGACTCCATACTTCAGGAAAATCCGTATTTGCAGACATCAATGCAAAATACGTTTATCCCAAAGATGCGCTATATGCTCGCATACAGCAGCACTGTGAAACACCGCAACCCTGTTGTATGGCAGACCACCATCACGGAGTCTGGCAACATCTTGTCGCTTGCTTATATGGCTGCCGGAAACAAATGGGGCGAAGTGGGCAAGCAGCTGTTTAAGAATCCATACGCGCAGTTCCTCAAAATAGAAACCGACTTCAGCAAGATATGGCAGCTGGGGCAGAAGTCGCAGCTTGTGTGGCATATCAGTGCCGGAGTGATTTACACCTACGGCAACAGTCTGGCAGCTCCTTACAGCGAGCAGTTTTATGTGGGAGGAGCCAACAGCATAAGAGCCTTTGCGGTGAGAAGCATAGGTCCGGGAAGCTACACCACCAACGAGTCAAAACTGTCGTATCTCGACCAGACAGGCGACATAAAGCTGCAGCTTAACCTTGAGTATCGCTTTAATCTTTTCGGCAACCTTTACGGAGCAGCCTTTATAGATGCCGGCAATGTGTGGGCCCTGCGTGACGACGGATATCGCGAGGGCGCCAAGTTCCAGTTTAAAAACGCCCTGAAGGAAATGGCTCTCGGCACGGGAGTAGGTCTGCGCTACGACCTCGACTTCCTCGTGTTGCGTCTCGACTGGGGTGTAGGTCTTCACGTGCCGTTCGATACGGGCAAGAGCGGATTCTATAACATTCCCAAGTTCAGCGATGGCCAGGCCATTCATATCGCCGTCGGCTATCCTTTCTGATGCAGTTTTTTGCTAACGTTATTTGCCGGACACAGTGTTAATGGCTGATTCTGTTGTGTCCGGCTCTGCTTGATTCTCCTGTAGGAAAAGCACAAATCTGCCGATTCTGTAAGACGTACGGCCCTGTGTTCCTGCGCTGCATCTTGGCGTTCTGCATGCTGAAGAGAAACAGCATTGATTTGCTGCGCCGGTTTGTCATAATGTTATGTATGACATGATTTTACTTTCTTTGTGATTTTTGTTGGCGCTCTCATACTGCGTTATTTTAAAATTAAAATCATTCGGACGAAAATATGGGCAAAATACGTGTGCAGTTGCAATGTCTTGTGATATAAGACGTTATGCTTATATCCAAAATAATGTGCATCAATTTTTGTTCCGAAACGATATGAAAAATCTGCATTTTTGCCTAAAAACAGCCTTGTTTTGCGTTGCCAGATGTGCCGTTTTTGAGTAAAAACTCATAGGTTTACCATTAATTAACCTGCCGTTTGACTCTCTTTTGTAAATATGCTTTACCTGTTGGTGCTTAAATCATGCTCCGCTTTTTCTATTTCAGGCTGAAATTGTGATAAAGTCAAAGTGACACAATGCGCTGTTATTTCCTGCGTCTGCTTACAAACAGACTTTGTGGAACACGGCATGATAAGTTACGCCTTGTTTGTTTGCCAATGTTTTTTATGCCGAAAACGCCACGAAAAACGCCGCCTTTCATAAAAAATGAGTATATTTGCATTCTGTTATTTATGAACAATATCCTGACATAACTGTTTAACACGCATTGCCGGGACATAAAGTTAAACCTTAAAATAAAATTACGTACAATATGAAACCTGCATTATTATTGCTGGCAGCCGGAATGGGAAGCCGTTACGGTGGTTTGAAACAGCTCGACGGACTGGGTCCTAACGGCGAGACAATCATGGACTATTCTATTTATGATGCCATAAAGGCCGGATTTGGCAAGATTGTTTTTATTATCCGAAAAGATTTTGAAGACGATTTCCGCGAGAAGATTCTTAGCAAGTACGAAGGCCATGTGCCTGTTGAGCTTTGCTTCCAGAGTCTCGACAGTCTGCCTGAAGGCTTCAGCTGTCCTGAAGGCCGTGTAAAGCCGTGGGGTACAAACCATGCCGTTCTTATGGCAAAAGACGTTATCAAGGAGCCGTTCTGCGTGATCAACTGCGACGACTTCTACAACCGCGATGCATTCATGGTTATAGGCAAGTTCCTGTCTGAACTTCCTGAGGGCAGCCGCGGCAATTATGCCATGGTAGGTTTCCGCGTTGGCAACACTCTGTCTGACAACGGAACCGTGGCACGTGGCATCTGCTCAAAGGATGATGCCGGCAATCTGACCACTGTGGTTGAGCGCACTGAGATTATGCGCGTAAACGGTCCTGTATGCTACAAGGACGAGCAGGGCGAATGGGTGGCAGTTGAGGACAACACACCGGTGTCAATGAATATGTGGGGATTCACTCCCGATTATTTCGAGCACAGCGAGGCTTATTTCAAGGAGTTCCTCTCTGATCCGAAAAACATGGAGAACCTCAAGGCCGAGTTCTTTATTCCGCTTATGGTGAATAAGCTGATTAACGACAAGACAGCCACAGTGAAGGTGCTTGACACAACCAGCAAGTGGTTTGGCGTAACTTATTCTGCCGACCGTCAGGCTGTTGTAGACAAGATTCAGAGTCTTGTTGACGAAGGCGTTTATCCCAACAAACTTTTTTAAAACTGAATATTGCCACAAACAGCGGCGTTTAGCCGCCTTTCAATATGTTGCAGTGCAGGGCTCATGTTGTTATGCCCGCACTTGAAACACATTCCTATTTTGATAAATAATGGACATTAACTTGCTTACAGCTGCGGAGACCGAAAGCCTCCGCAGCCTTATCCTCAGTTCAGACAATATTATTCTTTGCTGCCACCGCAGTCCCGACGGCGATGCTCTTGGCTCGCTGCTCGGCATGGCAGAGTTTTTGCGTCAGCAGGGCAAGGTGCCCGTGGCTGTCGTCCCCGATGCCTATCCCGACTTCTTGCAGTGGCTGCCGGGCACGGAGCGCATCATAAGATACGACAAGCATAAAAGCTTTGTCGACGGACTGTTGGCTTCGGCCGATCTTGTGTTCTGTCTCGACTTCAACACCTTCTCACGTACTGACGACATGGCAGACACGCTGGCTGCCTCGCCTGCAAAAAAGGTTCTCGTTGACCATCACCTTAATCCCGACATCGACACGGAGTTGTGTGTGTCGCATCCTGAGGCATGCAGCACATGCGAACTGGTTTTCCGCCTGATATGGCAGCTCGGCAGTTTCGACATGATGACGCGCAAGTGTGCTGTTCCGCTGTATTGCGGCATGATGACCGATACGGGCGGATTCACATACAACTCAACACGCCCCGAGATCTTCTTCATTATAAGCCAGCTGCTTACCAAGGGCATCGATAAAGACAAAATCTACCGCAACGTTTACAACAACTACAGCGAGTGGCGCATGAGGCTCATCGGCTATGTGCTTAACGAGAAAATGGTGGTTATGCAGGAGGAGCGTGCAGCCTATTTCGTACTGACGCGCGACGATCTTAAGCGCTTTCATTACATCAAGGGCGACGCCGAAGGACTGGTTAACATGCCCCTGCAGATAAAAGGCCTGAGGCTGAGCATATCGCTCAGACAGGACACCGAGAAGGACAATCTTGTGTGGGTGAGCACACGCTCTGTTGATAACTTCCCGTGCAACAAGCTTGCAGAACAGTATTTCAACGGCGGCGGCCATCTAAACGCTGCAGGCGGACGCCTTGAGTGCTCGGTTGAAGAGGCAGAGGCGCTGGTAAGGAAGGCCGTAACCGAATTCAAGTTCTGACATACGGCTTTTTTATCTGTCAAAAGGCAATATCCGCGTTAATTTGCCGAATATCAGTTAAAGTAGCATAATTATAAATTGCGATGTGGCGTAATTGGTGTATTTTTTGTAATTTTGCCAGTCGTACTTACATATTATAAAAAATAGAATGAGAAATTTAGCTTTGGCTTTCATAGCCTTTATCGCAGCCGTAACGGTTATAAGCTGTGATGATACAGAGACTTATGCAGAGCAGAAAGATAAGGAGCGTGCTGCAATTAGTAGATTTATTGCCGATTCGGCCATAACTGTCATAACTGAGTCGCAGTTTAAGGAGCAGGGATACAAGACCGATGTGAGCAAGAATGAGTTTGTGCTGATGCAGAATTCAGGAGTTTACATGCAGATTGTCAGAGAGGGATGCGGTGAGAAGATAAAGGAAGGCGAGACCACAACCGTGCTTTGCCGCTTCACCGAATATAACATTCTAACCGACTCTTTGCAGCTGACAAACGACATCCTCAGTTTTTCTTCTATTGTTGACAAGATGACCGTAACAAACAGCAGCGGATCGTTTACAGCGTCGTTTATCGACGGACAGAGCGTCATGGCCATGTTCTATGGCACAACGTCAGTTCCGTCAGGCTGGCTTGTTCCGTTGACTTATATAAAGGTTGGACGTCCTGAAAAAGCAGGAGACGAGATAGCCAAGGTTAATCTCATCGTTCCGCACACACAGGGACATGCCTATGCTTCTTCGGGCGTTTATCCTTGCTATTACACGATAACTTACGAAAGGGGAAGATAAATAATGACACTTATTAAATCAATTTCAGGCATTCGCGGCACCATCGGCGGACATACGGGCGACACGCTCAATCCGCTTGACATCGTAAAGTTCGTAACCGCTTATGCCACATATATCCGCCGCAGCGGCAAGTCGTCAAGCGGCAAGATCGTAGTAGGACGCGATGCCCGTATATCAGGCGAAATGGTCAGAAGCGTTGTTTGCGGCACGTTGATGGGCGTTGGCTATGATGTCATCGACATCGGTCTTGCCACAACGCCTACAACAGAACTTGCTGTGCGCATGTCGGGTGCCGACGGCGGTATAATCATTACGGCAAGCCATAACCCGCGTCAGTGGAATGCCCTTAAGTTGCTCAACTGCGAGGGCGAGTTTCTCGACAAGGCTGCCGGCAACGAAGTGCTTGACATTGCAGAAAAGGAAGACTTTGAGTATGCCGATGTAGACACTCTCGGCCATTATATAAAAGACGATTCGTTCAACTGCCGCCACATCGACTCTGTGCTGGCTCTCAGCCTTGTAGATGTTGAGGCTGTAAAGAAGGCACATTTCCGTGTATGTGTTGATGCTATTAATAGCGTGGGAGGCATCATCCTGCCCGAACTGCTTGAGGCATTGGGCGTTGATTACGAAATACTTAACGGCGAACCTACTGGCGATTTTGCCCATAATCCGGAACCGTTGGAGAAGAATCTCGGTGGTATAATGGAGCGTATGCGCAGTGGCGAGTTCAGTCTTGGTATCGTTGTCGATCCTGATGTAGACCGTCTTGCGTTTATCTGTGAGGACGGACGTATGTTCGGCGAGGAATATACGCTTGTCAGCGTTGCCGACTATGTGCTCAGTCATACACCGGGCAACACCGTAAGCAACCTCAGCAGTACACGTGCCCTGCGCGATGTAACCGAGAAACACGGCGGTTGCTACACTGCATCTGCTGTAGGCGAGGTAAACGTTACAACCAAGATGAAAGAGGTTGGTGCCGTTATCGGCGGCGAAGGCAACGGCGGAGTTATTTATCCCGAGAGCCATTATGGCCGTGACGCACTTGTAGGCATTGCCCTTTTCCTGTCGTCTTTGGCTCATAAGGGTTGTAAGGTAAGTGAGCTTCGCGCAACATTCCCTGATTATTATATAGCCAAAAACCGCATAGACCTTACTCCTTCAACTGATGTTGACGCGATACTCGAGAAGGTTAAGCAGATGTACAGCAATGAGCAGGTAAACGATGTTGACGGCGTTAAGATTGATTTCCCCGACAAGTGGGTGCATCTGCGCAAGTCTAACACTGAACCGATTATCCGTGTCTATAGCGAGGCTTCATCAATGGAGGAGGCTGACGCACTGGGCAAGAAGATAATGCAGGTGGTTTACGACATGCAGAAATAATATCGAATTGATTATAATCTTTGTTATGCATCCGGGGCTGTGGCTCCGGATGTATTTTTATAAGCTAAAATATCTGAGGCCGATATGACTTCTATACAAAAATAACGGACAACAGCGTTAGATGTATCTTTCCGGCTGTTGTCCGTCTGCATTTTATGAATGTTAGAAAGTAAGTGTAAAATCAGATACCCATAAGCGGCAGAATTGACGGAGTTAGCAGTGAGGTCAGGATGCCGTTGATCGTAAGGCCAAGACTTGCGTAGGCTCCGTGCACCTTGCTCACGTCCATTGATGTTGCCGTACCCATGGCGTGTGCCGCCGTTCCCATAGACAGACCTTGTGCCACAGGGCTGTTTACGCGTGCAAATCCCATTGTCTTATAGCCAGCCACCGCACACAGCAGACCTACGCACACCACTACGGCTGCCGTAAGCGACGGTATTCCGCCGATACTCTTCGTAACTTCCATTGCGATAGGCGTGGTTACAGATTTTGGTGCGAGCGACATTATCACCGGCTTCGACGCACCGAGCGCTTTAGCTATAAGCACTACCGATATAATGCCTGCCAGACAGCCTGCAAGCTCTGACATAAGTATCGGCAGAAACTGTTTCTTTATCGTTTCAAGCTGCTGATACAGCGGTACGCCAAGCGCCACGACGGCAGGCTGAAGCCAGAATTCTATCATGTGTCCGCTCGTGTTGTATGTTTCGTATTTTACGCCTGATATCTTCAGAAAGGCTATCAGCACGCAGATGCTCACCAGAATGGGGTGCATTATTGTCCAATGAGTCCATTTGCGGAGCAGCTTTCCGAAGAAATAGCTGCCGAACGTGAGGGCGATAAGAAAAAATTCGTTTGACAGATAGCTCATTGGTCGCCTCCTTTCCTGTTTACGGCTTTTCCATAAATCTGATGAACCCATCCCGTTACGGCCAGTACAATTACCGTGGATATGGCCGTTGAGATTACTATTGGCCAGAATTCGGCCTTAATAATGTCGAAATAGAGCATAATGGCAACGCCGGGCGGAACAAAGAAAAATCCGATGTTTGCTACAAGAAAGTCTGATATGGTCTTTACCCATTCCAGACGTATTATCTTCAGCTTCAGCAGAAGAGTAAGAATTAGCATGCCCAGGATGCTCGACGGCAAAGGTATGCCCGTGAGCCATATTATCAGCTCACCTAATGCGAGACAGCCAAACAATATGGCCAATTGTCTAATCATCATAACCTTTAAAACAAATAATCTTTTTACCTAACGGGGTGCAAAGGTATATCGTTTTTAACTGATATACAAATTTGTTAACACTTTTGTGCCTTCATTTTTTATGCTGCTTACAGTTTGTCGTATATTTGCTTGATCTGATTGTATGTTTTGATTTAATCTCAGTTTCCATATTTGCAGTATCAGTTATGGTCATTTCTTGTTGATTTGTTTGTTTGCTTATGCAGCAGTGGATGAGCTCCTGTGTGCGGGGAGACTGTTGCGGCTGCTGACTTATTAGAACTTTAGCGTGTTTTTGATATAGATAAAATTTGCAATCGCTTTTCTGATGTTGTATTTTTGCGGCAAGGATAACAAATAATTTCTTATATCATGAATAATACATTTAAAGTAAGTTTGTTTAAGAACTTCCTTAACAGGGAGACTATTGCTAATTGTGAGTTGGACGAATTGGTGGTTATGATCCGGCAGGGACGCTATGCCGATGCTTTGTCAGACTATCGTTGTTATAGTCCGTTGCTGTCTTCAGGCAAGCCCGTCTCATGTTCCCGGAGCGATGTAATGACAGCCGACAACCGCATTCCGCGCCTTTGTTTCTCTTCCGTATATAAGCGCCGCAACGTAAAAAGAATTGTAGTCGGACGCAACGGACTGCTTTTCATCGAGATAGCAGGACTAAAGAGCTTTGATGAGGCCGTGCGCATACGGCGTGTTGCATCGCGCCAGCCATACACAATGTTGGCTTTTATCGGTGCGAATGGATTGTCTGTCATTGTGGTTTGTTCTATTTCGCAGGCTGACGGCACTGTTCCATGCGATACGGAGGCCTGGCGCAGGCTAATGTCAAAGGGGTACAGACTTCTGCATTATATATATTCGTCACAGCTAAAGACCGAAATATCTATGCAGACAGGCACTGCCGAGGCTATGTGCCTTATGAGTGCCGATGCCGGCATTTATTACAATCGTGAGGCTTTGACATTGATCGTGTGTGAGAATGATGTGTATGACACTTTTAATGTATGCCGTTCGCATGCTTTTGAAGCCGATGAGTCGCCTCTTCCGGGCAAATCGTCTTCAGAGGCTTATCGCTATATCTTTTATTGCTGTTGGAACCATGTGCTTGATTCAGAACTTAATCAGGACGACCCTTATTATGCTGAACGCGCCATACAGAAGCTGGCATACCTGTGCCGTAAGTCAGGTTTGCCGCAGCAGATGTGTGTTGACCGCACAATGAACCTTGGCACGATTAATGTAGAGCGCGGCCTGGTTGAGTTGTTTTTTGCGCAGGCATATCGTCAGGCAGAAGATAATCCTAATCCGTTGAGGTATGTCGAGGTTCCCCGGCTTCAGGCCATGAAACTTGATAATTTTTTCAGTACACGTTATGTCATGCGCCGCAATGTGCTTACGGGTGTGGTGCAGTATAAGCACATCGGGGCTTGCGATGCCGATTACAGGCCGGTTACGCAGGAAGTTATCAACACCATAGCCGTGAAGGCTCAGCGCGAGGGCATCAGGGTGTGGGCACGTGACATCAAGGAACGCGTGAATTCTACGCTTGTTTCTGATTTTGATCCGTTGAACCATTGGCTTGACTCATTGCCCGAATGGGACGGACGCGACCGCCTAAAGGCCTTTGCGCAGCGTGTTCCTACCGACAATTCCCGTTGGCCGGAATACTTCAGCGTATGGATGCGCTCAATGGTTGCTCACTGGATGGGGCTGGATGTCATGCACGGCAACGACCTTGTTCCCCTGCTCATTGGCAGTCAGGGCTGTGGCAAGTCGTCGTTTGCCAAGATTATATTGCCGCCAGAGCTCCGCGCCTATTACAACGACCGTATCGACTTCCGCAACGACAACACGCTGATGCGTGGCCTGTCATCCTTTGCCCTTATCAACATCGATGAGTTCGACCGCTATTCGGCCAGTAGA
Source organism: Prevotella marseillensis (assembly GCF_900625065.1). Classification (NCBI taxonomy): domain Bacteria; kingdom Pseudomonadati; phylum Bacteroidota; class Bacteroidia; order Bacteroidales; family Prevotellaceae; genus Prevotella; species Prevotella marseillensis. The sequence continues at coordinate 304,713 of NZ_UYXY01000001.1, forward strand.
CAGCCGCTGATTAAATACATCATTTCAAAGAGTGAAGTAACTGCCGTGAAGGCATATCGCAGCAATTTTTCAACCGAACGCCGTTATGCAAGTTTCATAGCCACAACCAACAGCAGGCATCCTTTGACCGACCTTACCGGTAGCCGAAGGTTTGCGTGCGTGGCAGTTACGGGCAGCATTGATTTCACTTCGGCTGTTGATTATCAGCAGCTTTATGCCCAGATTATAAGCGAAATACGTGGCGGCGCCTTGTGTTATCTCAATGCGGCAGCTACTGAACGCCTGATGGACGACAACATGAGCTTCATGCGTGTTTCTGATTTTGGTTCGGCCGTAGCCCGTCTCTTCCGCATTCCTGAAGCCGATGGGGCAGGGCATGAGATGTCTGTTGACGACATTGTGTCCGTAGTCTGCCGTGCCTATCCGCGTCTGCCATTGTCAGGGTTGTCTGATAAAAGTGTAGGCATAACGTTGAAGCGGCTAGGTTTCAACAGGCGCCACACGCGCACCGGAGTGCGTTATATCGTGGAGCAAATAGGAGAATAATTTTTTCTTTAGAAACTCATCACTCGTCACATTCTGCTCTAAGATGCTTGCTGTCAGGTGGTTATAGTGTGATGAGTTAATTTTTCAACTCATCACACTATCTGTTTTTCAGCTTTTTCAGGCTTTTATTGATGTTTTTATAATGCAGAATTCAGACAAACAACAGTTTCTGAGCATAATTAATCCTGTTTTGGTTGACCAAATATGCATGTGTGATGAGTTGAAAAGTCAACTCGTCACACTGTAAATCGTTGTAGATAAATAAGTTATGCCCAATTGTGACGAGTGATGAGTTTTTAAAGAAAAACATTTTTATTATATGCGTTGGTATGTCCTTTCCTAAAATTGGTTGACTTCTAACAAGCCATTCCCTGATTAAAGTTGACTCTGGTTAAACTTATAACTGTTATTGGTTGACTCTACTTTTAATTACTGATTAAAGTTGACTTTTACCGGGACAGAATCCCTGTTCATGGTGTCCTTGGAGGGCGTAGCCCGGAAAGGACACCATGAACAGAAGGCAAAGATAGTCCATCTTCTCCAATATCGGAGCATTCCTGTCTGTTTTTTATGGCCTTTGTCCTAAAACTGCTCCAACGCTTAGATATCTCACCCTGACATGAAGCAGCCTGTGCCGGTGTCATCATGTTGATGCTCATGTGCGGCCTTTCGTTGTTGTAGAAGTCCACGGCCGTTGCCACGGCTTCCCTGACCTGGCCGATGTCGGTGAACCTCATACCCTTAAGGAGTTCGTTCTTTATGGTACCATTAATACGCTCTGCCTGTGCATTGTCCTTCGGATCCCCGGTCTCCGTCATACTGATACTTATACCATTTTTATTAAGCAGCCTGACATATTCGGAACTTGCGTATTGTACGCCGCGGTCTGAATGATGTATAAGGCTGATGCCGTCCATGCCCTTCAGCCTTCCCAAAGCCATGCACAGTGCTTCAATGGGATAAGACGTCTCAAGCGTCGGACCGACACAGTATCCTACAATCTCTTCTGTATATGCATCAAGTACAATTGAAAGGTAGCAGAAACGGTAGTGTATGTCGTCTGTCCAAATAATTATGTACGTTATGTCACTGACCCATAGCTGGTTAGGTCTGAGGGGCAACATTTCCTTTATAAGATTGGGATATGTCGGAAGACCGTGCCTTGAGTCAGTGGTACGTGGACGGCGCAACCTTTTACGGAGAATCATGCCGTTACATGACATTATTTCTATAAAACGGTCACGGCCGACAGGACTGTTGCCGCTGAAATCACGCCGGTACATGTGCCAGAGCTTCAATGCGCCTATTCCGGGGTCTATACGGCGCACCTTGCGGACATACTCAATCACAAAGGCATCACGGGCGGCCCTCATCATTGACTTTGACTCATCATACTTGTAATAGGCCTGCTTGCTTACGCCAAACAGCGCACAAAGATGTCTCACCCTGTATCGGACAGGGTTCTTCGTGTGCAGGAATGTTACTGTTTGGCGCCAGATTTTTTTCTTATGCTGATGCCTAACTCGGATTCGGCCACATTTATCATCTCGTCATAAGCCTCGGCCTTTATCTCGGCCTTGGTCAGTTCGGACTTAAGACGGAGTATCTCGGCCTGAAGGGCCTCTATGTCTGACGGGAGGCTGACTGAGTCACGAACATGCTTCTCTCTTAGTGTCTTTTTCTTTGTCATAAAATCGACATAATACAATTCAGGTGCAAATTTAGCACACCAGCGGCGAACTGTAGCCTCTGATACGGGAATTATTTTTGATATTCCCAAAAAACTTACACCTGAAGAGCGAAGATCTATCACTTTTTGAAGATATTGACCCTTTTGTGATTTATTTTTCCTCATAATTATTTTATTTATGAGTCAACTTTTTTCAGGGTAAGACAGTAATATGATAAGTGCCCTTTCGTAATGTAAAAGGCCACCTTTCGCATTCTAAAACCTATGCTTTTGCAATGCGGAATGATACGTGTCAGAATGTTTGAAAGTCAATAATTTATGATGAAAAAAACGCCTGTCTTTTCCGTTTTGGAAAGACAGGCGCTGCTTTTACTATATCCACATTCTATGATGTGAAAATCCCCATTATTATTTAACTAAAACTTTTTTTACCAAGTTTCCTACTTTTACAATATATATACCATTGTTCAGGTTGAAGGTACAGTTGCCGTCAACATTGCTTTCTGCCACTTTTACGCCTGAAACATTGTAAATAGCAACCGGCTTATTAGCAGCGCTGACATTGATGTAGCCTTTACCTGCAGTTATGCCTTCTTGCATATCGTTCATCTGGTATATGTTAGTGCTTACCGGTCCTGTAAGTGTCATGCTGATGCCTGTGTATGCTTCGTCTACTCTTATATAGTGCTTGCCAGGAGTAGTGACAGTGGTTTTCCAAGTGCATAGCATATTGTAATCCTCGTCGAATGAGTTTTGGAATTCCATTACAACTCCATTAGTTCCGTTGAGTGCATCTTCTTCGTTGGCAAACCATACAGGGTTGGTCATAAACGGAGCGTTGGTTGTAACAGTAACTTCTCCTTCTTCAAGCGGAACGACATACCATAACGGTTTAGTTGCCTCAACTTCCGGTAGTTCTACAGCCTCTCCGTCTTTAAGCTCGATAGCCGTATTGACAGACTCGCCTTCCTTGAATTCTCTTTCGGTGAAGGTTACGTTGTTGCCTTTTGACGCTGTTGTTATTTTAACATTTACAAGGAATATGTCGCCTGCAGCAGCCGAAAGATCAACATAGTAAATAGTAGAAGCTGTTGTTCCGTCGAAGTATGGTCTTGATATTGCAACAGGTTCACCGTCCTTGCCCTTGCAGTAATAAATTTCGTCATAGCCCATTGTATTGTAAGGCTTGTCACTCTCGATGGTCAGAACACCGTCTTTCTTCATAGTGTATTGCAGCCAGAGGTTGCTCGGCACTTCGTCTCCGAATGTGTATGTATCGCCGTCTACTATTATCGGGTTAGTGCGTCCTTCTCCGAGATCATAATCTTTTTCCTCTATGGTGAACTTCTGTCCGTCCAAGGCTCCGTCTATCTTAATGAGATATGTTGTTCCCTCAAGAATTTCAAGTACGTATGCCATATTTTCGTCTCTTGTAGTAGAATAAGAGCCATCGTATGGGCCGGTGCCCTTCGGGAATGAAACAAACATATTAGACGGTCCGCTGAAATACAGCTTGCCGGTTATTGTGGCTGTATACTTATAATACTTGATGTATCCGTTCTTGTTTTCAACAGTGTTTTCACCTTTCACGGCTGTTATAGGATCGGTGATGATGTCTCCCTGCATTATGTCCTCCATTGAAACTTTGAATGTGATAGGCTCTGTCTCGCTTGAAGTCCATTTGATGATATAGCGCTGGCCCTGCTCGCCTCCGCTGACCTGTGTGTAAACAGCCTTATTGTCAGAAACTGTGTTATAGCTGTTGCCTTCAAGATAAATTTCAACCTTAGTGTATCCGCTTTGTATTTCAGAAACAGCCTTTACATCAAGAATCTTGTTCGACTGTGCCGGAACATCTACCGCATAGAATGTTGTCTTGTTAGACGCTTCCATTGTGATTTCTGATGGAATTTCGCTGATTACAATCGGGTTCGACTCTTTGTCTCCTGCTTTATAGTCTTCGCATGCAAAGGTCATAATTTGCTCTTCTGTCGTAACTTCAGTTTTGTTTACACATACGAAATATATAGTGTTTGGCTCTTCCAGTTCCCAACGTGTGTTGAAGCTGCCTTCTTCTGATGTGGCCAAAGTATATCCGGCTTCAACCAAACTCTTGTCTTCCGGGAAAATCTTAACTTGTCCGCCAGGAAGCTCACTTGTGCTGCTGACAACTCCATATCCGGTTCTTTCGTTTGAGTATATGTAGTAATAAGTACCGGCTGCTGCAGGAACAGTGTTGTCGCCTTCTTTCAGACGGAACGGCATGTAGAGCGAGCCGCGCTCGGCATCTTCAAATGTAATGTCAAGCATGAAAGGAGAATAGTTGTCGAATCTTATCAGATATGTTTTTCCTTCTTCTACCGGCATCTTGCATTGATGTTGTGAACCGCGGTCGATGGCGAATGTCGGGTCGAATCTGAGTCCAATAGATCCTTCAACTGCAATGCCCATTACGGCTGTAGGTGCAGTCATGACGAGCAACCCTTCTTTGTCTGCCGTATAAGTGGCATAGAAAACTTGATCAGAAAATACATACTGATTTCCCATGTAATACTTTCTTCCAGGTGATATTGGCATGGGGTCGTTTTCTTCAAGGCCTTTACCAAGTTCAGGGAAAGAAGTTGTCTTTAAGTCAAATTTTGCCTTGTTGCCATCGTATACAGGTATTTTAAAATAAATTGTACTGCCGGCCTTTAACGGGAAATTCTGTGTGATGTAGAATTCACTCTGAGCTGGCTTTACAGGAACTCGTTCGTTGCCTTCGAGTTCAAATGCCTCTAATTGCTGTATACTGGTTACCTCAATCGTAAGTATGCTGTTCTCTTCAGCTGTGTATTTCCAGTAAACGTCCACTTCTTCTTTTGTATCAGGCGTATATTCGTTATAACCGACACGCAGGTTTATCGCTGTTTCGGGCGAGTCTTGTGCGATGGCTAAGCCTGACATTGCAGCTAGCAACATTGTTGCAAAAAAATGTTTTTTCATAAGCTGTAAGTTTTAAAAGTTAAACAAGAATTGCAGCATGGAATATTATCTTCAGTTTCGATGGAATAAATCGCACAGGGAAATATTCCATGCTGCAAATATTATATATAGTGTCTGGAAAGGTTTTATCTTATAACATATTTCTTGCCGCCCTTGATGTATATGCCTTTTGTGAGGCCTTTAAGGTTGCCGTCGGTGCGCACTAAGCGTCCGTTGATGGTATATATGTCGTTGTCGTTCTTTGCTTCATCAGAATTTATTGTCTGCTTGATTCCTGATGCAACACCTTCTTCGACAGTTACATTTGCTATCTGTAAATAAGACATTCCATTTACAGGATACGGGCTTACGAGGTGTATACCTATACAGCGCGCTCCGTCTGTTCCTGCCGGAACGTTAAACTCATACTCAGAATAAATCCAGTTGTCGCCTGATTCATTCAACTGCGGCTTGAACGTAAATTCATCAAACATAGCATGTTCTGTGTAAATGTTGTTGCTGCCCAAAGTGAACTGCAGTTTCTCTTCGGCTGTGCAGCGTATCTTCACTCTAATCTTGTAGCTCTTTGCGGCATTAAACTCGAGCGGAGGACTTATCAGCCATTCGTCGGCGTCATTTCCGTAGTTTTCGATACCTGGGTTGACAATGTATTCTGCGCATGGTGTAGTATCGTCAAACTGCAGCGGTCCCCATTCAGATGTATATGTCCAGCTGTATGCGTCTTTATTGGCATCATAAGCCATCCACTGATTTTCAAAATATGTCATGTTTGAAAAGTCTTGTGACATCGGCAGAGTCATTGCCTTGCCGAGTACATAGGCTTCGGGCATGTTTGCAGCTGTCTCACCATATTCGTTGCATGCATAGATGACGTATGTGTAGCGTCCGATACGTGTCATCTGGTCGTCTGTGAACGTGGTTTCTTTCAGGTTTTCAACAACAGTCTTGTTGTCCGGCTGGCGCACGATCTTATATGTCAGTCCGTCTGGAGAGAAATATCCTCCGTTAAAGCCTTGTGTAGGTGCGTCCCATGACAGCTTGGCTGAAGCACATCCTTCACCAACGACGAATTTCATGTTAGACACCTGTCCCGGCATGTCGTTGCCTACAAATACCGTTGCGCGGGCCTTGCCGCCGTTGCCGGCCTTGTTTACAGCGTAAATAACGTATGCGTAGTCGCCGTCAGCATCAATACTGGTGTCGTCATAAGACGTTGCATTAGCTTCCAGAGTTGCAATCTTTTCTCCGTTACGCTCTATCACATAACCTGTAACGGCATCAGCCAATGTCTCGCCGCCGAAAGAAGTTGTAGGAGCTTTCCATGTCATGTGTGCTGTCTTTGCACCTTTCTCTCCTGGTGTAACTGTGAATTCTGCAGGTTCAGCAGGAGCGTTGTCTCCGCCTTCAGCAAACGGGATGTAGAGAGCCATGAATGATGAGTTGATACCAATCTGTCCGAGATTCTTCATTGTTACATTTTCAGATGTCAGGTCGATGCACAGCATGTGTGCTTGTATGCCCTTGTCATAATCATATGAGCATGCTGCCCAATACAGAAGACCAGTAGAATGGTCGAATTCCATTGTCTGATTCTGTGACAATCCTCCGAAACCTGTCTGCAATACTCTTGTGAGCGAACCATCATTTTTGTTCACCTTATACAGCACGCCGTCATTGGCGCCTACGCCATATAATGTTCCGTCCATGTCGGCAGCAATTACGCCAAGAGTTTTTTGCAGCGTTGTAACCTTTGTAAGCATACCGTCTTTAAGGTTGACGCTATACAGGGCCGATTCTCCCTGATAGAAACCTATTGCGTACATTGTCTTAGAACTGTAGTCATAGGTCATGTCCTGTGTCTTGAAGTTAGTGCCTTGTGCGGCAAGTCCTTCCGAACCCAGCACGGTGTAACGGCCCGTCGTTATATTGTATGATATGAAGTCGCTGTTCTGAGGACCCATAAATGAGTCGTAGACATACTCGTATGCATAGAAGACATCGTCTACGGCAGCTCCCGAATAGATGCTCTTCATGTTTCCATAAGGATATATTACGTCAGCTTTTGAAAGATCATTGAGGTTTAATGAACAAAAGCCGTAAGCACCTGCCAGAGCTCCGTTGTAGTTAAAGTATCCATACATTTTCCTGTTTACGGTTGATGCTGAGCCGCTGTCAGCAGCATACGCAGATGTGTTGGCGCAAATAATAGCCAAAACTGCAAGCATGGAGAATAAAATTTTCTTCATAATGGTACTTTTTAAATGTTAATAATTAGGGTCTTGCTAAAATAACTTTTTTAATTAACTCACCGCATTTTACAATGTACATGCCACATCCAGGAGTGCATGTTATATGCCTCTGGGCTGATTTCTGTATAATGCGGCCGTCAGCTGAGAGTATGAGTACATCAGACTTTTGCGGATTGTCAATATTTATTGTTCCTCCGGTTGTGCTGATGCGTGCCAGTTCTTGTCCTGCTTCGTGTGATTCAATGCCTGTTGCATCGCTCTTGAAGTCGAAAGTGATCACACCGTTGTTTTCTCTTATGTTTGTTATCGGACAGTTTACCGCGTCAGATGTAGTATGCCATTTTGCAGAAGGCATTGACGTGTCGGTAAACTGTGTGTTGTTGCTTGTTCCGGGGAACGGGTCGCCGGCCTCGGTACCGTCAGAGGCATGCCCGTCTGCAGGGATAAGAGAAACATGCTCATAGCCTGACGATGAGGTGTTGACACGGTTGGTATTCCAAAGAGAAGGAACATAATGTATTTGCGAAATAATCAGTCCGTGACCGTCGAGAGCCTTGTCCCAGCCTGTCTGCTGGCGGTTCTCCAAGGTGAAGTATTCATTGTTGTCTGTTCCGCATACAATGAAGTATGCCTCGTTTGATTCAGACAACGGGTTTAATGTCAGGTCCTTGGCAGGTTCGCTAAGCACTACAGGTTCGAGCCATCCTACAGTATATTTGTCCATTGCTGTGTATCCGGCAGGAGTCTTGCTGTCGTCATTATAGAGTCCGTTGCACATCACGTCCCATGTAAGCATGCCTTGCATTCCTGAATATGCTGCGTCGTATATGTCAGGCAGTCCGAGGATGTGGCTGAACTCATGGCAGAATGTGCCGATGCCGTCGAGAGTTGTTCCTTCATGGCCTCTCAGCTCACATGAACATGCTGCCTGTCCTAAATACAGTCCGTCGTACATGTTCCAGCTTTCGTAAGTCAGGTCTACGGCCTGTGGCCATACGGTCTCTTCGCTGCCGCCCTGCGACTGTCCGTAGCCGGCATACACCACGAAGATAAAATCAACATATCCGTCGCCGTTGTAGTCGTATTTAGAAAAGTCGACGTCTGTGTTTGCGTCTGCCATGCTGCATGCATCTATCATCAGTTCTGCTGCTCTCTCGTCATAGCCGTAATATGCCATTTCGTGAGGAAGGTCAACAGGGCCGACGATGTCAAATGTAGGAACAAACTTTCCGGCAGACTGCGCGGTGAAATAGCTCTTTATGCTTCCTGAAGCATACGGGCCTGAATAGTCTTCATCGTTTGCCATGCTGTTATATATGTCATGGATGTTGTCAGTAGAAAACTTCTGGTCCTTAAACTGGGCTAAGATTATAAGTCCACGGATATTGCCTATTGTAGGGAATACGGGCTCTATGACGCTTGGCGAGCTTTGACTTTTTACTCTTTGCGCCTTAGAGGCTATCTCCTGGCGCTTGTCCCTATAGGCTACGGCAAGCTTTTGCTTGATAGCCTGCTGGTCTAATGTCTTTATAAACTGGAGTTCTTTAGCGTTGCGGCTTGTTGCGTTGTGTGCCACCATTCCTGTCGGCATCACCTTGTTGTCAACAATTTCTGCATATCTAAGACTTCCGTTTGCATCGGGTAGAAGGATGAATCCGTCTTCACTTACATAATGGTGCATGTATTCGTCACCATTTAAATACACTGTTACCTTAGTTCCGTCTGCCTGGGTGTATGATATTTTGTTTGGCCAGGCAGGAGCAGCGTATGCGCCGTTTAAACAAATCAGGCAAGCTGCAATGGTAATAAAAACGTTAAGGATTCTCATAATATTGTAGGTGTTAAGTTTATCAGAACAATGGATTTATTAAATTTTTACGTCTGCTAAATTATATTTTTTATTACAGATTATACAAATAAACACATTCAAATTCTTCACATTTCACGAAATATTAAAAAAAAACTTGCATTTTACGATTTTGTCTATATTATTCTCTTATATTTTGTTTAATTTTGCAATGTAAGACGATTAATAGTCTGTCGATTAAAATTTATTAAAAGCCTAATACGATATGTTTAAATACATTATTTTCATAATATTTCTATTTGTATGTCCTGTATGTCATTCTTATGCGTCGATGCCTGCAAACACAAAATCAGGCATGACAAAAATAATAGCCGACGGCTTGTATAAGGATGGCAATTATCCTTTGGCCCTTACATATTATATAAAAGGTATGGAAATAGCTGAAAAGGAAGACGACAAGCGCACATACATGGCATGCATAGGTAATATTGCCAATATTTATGAAGCTTTTGGCGATTATGAGGCAAACCTCTTCTATCTGCTGAAAGGATACAAGATGTCGAAAAAGCTTAATGACGAAGAGCTGATAGGCAAATACCTTACTAATATAGTGCCTGCATATTGTCATCTGGGGAATATTAAAAAGGCAAAGGAATATTATGATATAGCCAAGAAGATGCAGGTAAGCAAGAACACAACACAATGGGAGTATTTCCTAATATATAATTCTGCCCGAATAAAGCAGGCTGAACGTAAGTATGACGAAGCTGTGAAGGATCATCTAAGGGCTGCCGCATACGCAGAGAAAAATGAGCTGGACGACATCTATGTATTGTATCAGGAGTCTGAGATAGGAAATATTCTCGTCAAAAAGCATGATTACGGCAATGCTATAAAGTATGGAGCTAAATGCCGGGATATGTCTGTTGAAATGGATAATGCCGAGATGGAAATCAATGCGTACAAGATTCTTTACGAGGCGTATGCCGGAAATGGCGATAGCGATTCTGCCAGAAAATACAGAGTGTTGTATCTTGAGACTTATGACTCGGTGTTTAGTGCAAAGGGCATGAATAAGGCAAGGGGAAAATTGCAGGAGTATGAGTCGCGTAAAAGTACGGAGGAGATAAGTTCGCTGACCTCGATTATCAATATTTACACCTTGGCTGTTATCTTGATTTCTATTTTGTTGATAATCACGATTGTGCTGGCAGTGGTGGTTATACGCAAGAACCGTAATTTAAGAAATGCACAGCGCCTGCTTATCAACAAGAACAACGACTTGATAAAATCAGACAGAAGCAAGGTGGCTATTGTGCCGTCTTACAATGAAGGCGATGAGGCCGGCGACGACGAGTTTGACGGAAATGCCGGTGGGGTTGACATGACGCAGGAACAGGCAGACGCGCTTCTTGCGAAAATCAATGAGATTATAAATACGCCCGAAATAATTTCTGATCCTGACCTCAGTCTGAAGATTATAGCCGACATGGCAAAGTCGAACACAAAGTATGTTTCGTTTGTCATCAACAAGACATACAATAAAAACTTCAGAACATACATTAACGAGAAACGTATAATGGAGGCATGCAGAATGCTTTCGGATAATGAGCATTATGGCAATATGACCATTCAGGCTATTTATGAGGAGGTGGGATATACCAATGCGACAAGCTTTAACCGCACGTTTAAGAAAATTAACGGCATGACTCCAGCCATGTATAAAAAGCTGGCGACTAAAGAGAAGTAAATATACGGAAGCTACAAGAAGGTAAATTTTTTATGCCATGTGCATGGCCGGACGATATTCTTGCATGTGAATGATGCGTTGGCTGTATGGCAAGGCTTATTTTATGTAGGCTTAACAGGTGCTGCGATTTGTAAAGTCATAGCCTACGGACTGGCTTACGGTTGCGGAGCATACTGATTTCTCATAAAAAAACAATTAGTTTTTGATGAAAAACTCGGCCGTTTTCGCTTCAAAAGTGGCCGAGTTACGACATGAAAACAATAGGTTAATGATTTGAAACTAATACGCATCGTTTTGCTTATTGTTTTTGTTGAATAGTCGTCTGATATGAACGCTTGTTAATAATAAATGTATGTTTTGCTTTCGATTTTTCTGGGTTGTAAAATAAAATTATTTGATATTCAGCTTGAATGTTAAGATATTGTTGTGCCGGATATCACGTTTATGGCATTTTTGCGTAGTCTTGTTTTTGTCAGTGATGCATTTTTTAGGATAAAACTTTAAAACAACATGAAATGTCTCAGTGGGATAAGCTGTTGTGCGGCTTATATATTTTATATATAAAATCAGGTTTTTCTTTGCATTTTTAAATTTATATTTTTACTTTTGCCAATAATTAGTATGTTCAAAAGAGAATAATAATCTAATCTATGATCACATTTGTTTTAAGTTTGGTTGCCCTTGTGGTGGGCTATTTCATTTATGGACGCATCGTAGAGCGTGTGTTTGCTCCCGACGACCGTCCTACACCGGCTGTAAGTATGGCCGACGGCGTAGACTATGTAGTATTGCCGGGATGGAAAATCTTTATGATTCAGTTTCTTAACATTGCCGGCACAGGACCTATTTTCGGTGCCATCATGGGTGCCAAGTTTGGCCCTTCGGCCTATCTGTGGATAGTTTTCGGCTGTATCTTTGCTGGTGCGGTTCACGATTATCTCAGCGGAATGTTGTCGCAGCGTCATGGCGGTGCTGGTTTGCCGGAGCTTGTAGGCTGTTATCTCGGCAAGTCAACTAAGAAGGTCATGCTGGTGTTCTCTGTTTTTATGCTTATAATGGTCGGTGCCGTGTTTGTATATAGTCCGGCATTGATATTAGGTACAATATGCGGCGACTCAGTTACATGGGTTTATGTATGGTGTCTGATAATTTTTGCATATTATTTTCTTGCCACGATGCTTCCTGTTGATAAGATTATCGGCAAGATTTATCCGCTTTTTGCCATTGCCATGCTGTTTATGGCTGTTGCGCTCATGGTGGTGCTGTTTGTCAAATGGCCGCAGCTGCCAGAGCTTACCGACGGACTTGGCAATCTGTCGCCTAAATCGGGCCCGATATTCCCATGTCTTTTTATAACCATTGCCTGTGGTGCCATCAGCGGCTTCCATGCCACTCAGAGTCCGCTTATGGCACGTTGTATGGCGAATGAGAAACAGGGACGTCCGCTGTTTTACGGTGCGATGATAACCGAGGGCATCGTTGCGCTTATATGGGCAACAATATCTTCTTATTTCTTTTATGGCGGAGCCGCACAGGAGCTTGGCGTTCCTCTTACGCTTCAGGCACCTGAGGTGGTAACCACCGTGTCTTCGGGATGGCTCGGCATGTTTGGCGGTGCATTGGCTATACTTGGCGTTGTGGCTGCTCCTATAACGAGCGGCGACACGGCATTGCGCAGTGCCAGACTGATTATTGCGGAGTTTCTTAACTTTGAGCAGCACACCATACGCCACCGCATTTATATATGCATACCTCTGTTCTTGGTCACGTTGGGCTTCTTGTGGTTTAACATTGCCGATGAAGACGGCTTCAACGTTATATGGGGATGGTTCGGATGGGCCAATCAGACGCTTGCCGTGTTTACGCTTTGGGCGCTTACGGTGTATCTTGCGCGTAAGTCAAAGCCGTATATCATAACGCTTATCCCGGCTATGTTTATGACGGCCGTGTGTGTGGCATTCCTTTTTGTTTCTAAAAATTCGTTTGCACTCAGCAATGTTGCCGGCTATATAGCTGCCGTCATAGTGCTGCTGCTGTCGGGAGTGCTGTTTGCGTTCTGGCACAAGAAATATTGCCGGATAAGCACAGACAACGATTAATTTTTTGTGATAATATGTCGTAAGCCCGCGTCCGGGCTACAGGCCATGACCTCATTGAGCAGGTCATGGCTTTTTATTTATGATGAAAAGCACAAACCGACAGACTGATATCGATTATCTGTCCGCCGGTTTGTGCTTAAGTTTATTGAATTGTGCTTTGAAGAGAGTATGTCGTTATAAAACGTATTATCCGAAAAAGCCTACAACGTATTTTGTTATAAAGTATCCGCCACCTACGAGCCATACGTAAAGCATGCCGGCAAGGAGGAACGGCTTGGCTCCGGCCTGTTTAAACTTCTGTATGTTTGTGTCTGTTCCGAGAGCAGTCATTGCCATGGTCAGCAGGAAGGTGTCGATGTATTCAATGACGCCGTTCAGCGGTATGTCCTTAACTGTCGGTGCATCGAAAAGATACTGCAGGAGGGAGTTTACACAGATTATGCCGATGAAGCCGAAGGCAAACCATGGTATTGTGATTTTGCTCTTTTCCTTATGTCCGTCGGCTGTGGCCTTCTTGCGTCCGGCAAGCGCGAAGCTCATTATGACGAGCACCGGGGCAAGCATCATTACGCGTATCATCTTTGTGATAGTTGCAGTGCCGGCTATGCCCAGGCTGTCTGTCGGGTCCATGGCGTTGCCGGCTCCGGCTACGTGTGCCACTTCGTGCAGCGTGCTTCCAGTGTAGATTGCAACGGCTGTGTCGCTCAGGCCTGAAAGTATTCCGGAACGATACATGATGGGGTAGAGGAACATTGATATTGTTCCGAAGATAACCACAGTTGATACGGCAATGGCTGTCTTGTGGCTTTCACATTTCACTACGGGCTCGGCTCCGAGCACGGCTGCTGCACCGCATATGGCGCTTCCTGTAGAGGTCATTAGCGTAGTGTCGCGGTCGAGCTTGAGCATGCGGCCAAACCACAGGCCAAGAAATATTGTTCCTGTAACGATTATGGCATCCACGATTATTGCCGGCACTCCTACTGCCGCAACCTGTGTCAGCGTAAGGCGGAAACCATAGAGCACGATACCCGTGCGGAGAAGTTGCTTCGTGCAGAACTTAATACCCGGCACCCAAGTTTCGGGCAGTTTGTTGCGAAGGCTGTTGGCATAGAGCATACCAAGGATGATTCCGATGATGAGCGGACTGAGCGAGAGCTGCTTCATGATGGGCAGGTCTGCCAGATAGAATGCTGCAAACGAAAATAATGCAATCAGCAAGATTCCGTGAAGGGTGTTTGCCCTGTTTCCTTTTTCAAACATGATAGATTACCTTTGTTAATAATATTTATTTTATTCTCTTTTTCTCCTTGCCGGGCAGACCTTCGTGTCTTGTTGTCGGGCTGCCTTTAAGTTTACTGCTGCAAAGGTAATTAATTTTTTGTTATGTAGTATATCTTAATTTTTTATACTCTATAACCTGAAGTTATTATGCTGCGGCGTGTAAAGTCTTTGAACTTTTCGGTAAGCGGCGAATCCTTGCCGGCAGAGGCCACAAAGCAGAAGTGGCGGCTGAAGTTGAGACCAGCAATGTCGATGACTCTGAACACGCCTCTGGCCAGTTCTTCTCTCACGGAGAACACCGACACTATGCCCATGCTGCGGCTGTGGCGCAGAAAGGCCTTGATGGCTTCGGTGCTTCCGAGGCGTATGCGTATGTTAAGTTCCTGGGGCCTTATTCCGTGCTTTTCCAGTTCGGTCTCTATCACCTCGAGTGTTCCTGAGCCTTGTTCGCGTATGACGAGCGGTTGGCGGCACAGCTCCTGCGGAGTAATTTCTTCGGGCATCGACTCGTTGCCCGACTGCTTTATTATGGCCACGAGTTCGTCTTCAAGAAACGGCTCATACTGTAGGCCGGCTGAATGGGTGATGCCTTCTACCATGCCAAGGTCGATGTCGTGGTTGAGCAGTGCATTCTCTATGTCGCGCGAGTTGCCGTTGGTGAGCGACACCTCTATCTGCGGAAATCTTTCGGTAAATTCTGCCAGTATCTGCGGCAGCACATACTGCGCCACCGTGGTGCTTGCGCCTATGCTTATGTGTCCGCTGCTGCGCTCGTTGAGCAGGTTCATGTCGTATTCCATGCGGTTATACTCGTCGAGTATGCGGCTGCAGTGTTCAAGCATGAGCCGTCCGGCATCGGTGAGCATTATCTTTCCGCCTGTGCGGTCGAAGAGTCTTACGGAGTATTGCCGTTCCAGTTCGTTGATGTGTTTGGTTATTGCTGGCTGGCTTACGAACAGCTCTTTAGCCGCACGTGTGAAACTGAGGTTCTTGGCCACGCTGTAGAATGCTTTTAGTCTGAAATCTGACATATTACCGTTATTTCCTGACTTCGTCAACGTGTCACCCAAAAATCATCAGTAAACAATGAAGCAATGCGTTGATGACGTTTCATCAGCATAGTTCTGTTGATAGTCTGCTTACTTTGAGGCAATGTCATCTGTATAGTCACTATAGTTTTAGCAAGTTCGAGCACCTTGTCCACACTCATATTTATGCCTGATAGTTTCAGCAGACGCTCCAATTCCTTGTAAACTTTCAAGGCCACGAAGCAGATACAGACATGTGCTTCTATCCTGCGCCTTGTAAAGTGAAACATTGGTCTTATCTCAATCTTTGATTTTGATATGCGGAAAGCTCTTTCAACATGCCACAGGTTATGGTAGGCGGCATATACGTCATTGACGTGTATATTCGTATTGGTAAGGTATCCTTTGAGACCATCCCATTTCGCATCCTTCTCCAGTTTCTCGTAATTGATGGTCACCTTTACATTTCCTTCCATTTTCAGGAATTTGTTGTATCCACGCTTGTTGATATTGTCTTTGGTAAGCGTACCTCTGTGGTATGCCTTCTCCAGACGGCGTATACCTTTCTCACGGTTATAAGCATCCTTTCGGGCACGCTCTTCTGTATATCCGACCAACAACCTCTGTCCGTTACCTTTATCGTATTCAACCATTTGGCAGTCCGTCTTAGGCTGCTCCAGTATCCATTCCTGTATCTTCCTGCTCTCGTTCTTGATTTTCGCACCGATGATATACTTGTAACCGTTTGCTTCAAGGTCGGCTATATTATCGTTGTTCATCAACCCTGAGTCAGCCACCACGACAAAATCTTCCAGCTCATATTTCCGGACAAATTCAGTCACTACCGGAAGCATCGTGTGCCCCTCGTACTTGTTGCCCTCATGGATGCAATACGCAAGCGGATAGCCGCCAATGCTGACCAACAGTCCCAATATAATCTGAGGGTTCTGATGACGCCCTTCCTTGGAGAAACCGGTTTTGCGAAGCTCGTCCTCATAGTCCGATTCAAAATAGAGTGTGGTGACATCATAAAACAGCACACCGATGTGGCCGCCTAAAATATTCTTCGTGTGAAGGACGCTTATGTCCTGAACTATCTTATGTTGGTTATCGCTCAGTTTGTCCAAATAACGATAGATCTTCGACAGGCTGACATCTTCGTCAAAATGATTCTTCAGATACTCCACTGTCGCAGCTTTGCTTGCAGGATAAGACAAACGGGCTTTTACAAGTTGGCGGAATACCTCATCATCTATCCTGTTGAATCCAACGCTGTCAAAGACACGGTCAAGTATCAGGTCCGCTCCATTGATCGAGATGTTGGTTATGCACGAAAGCATCTGTTCGGCACTCAGAAGTTCTGCATCACACTTCTTACGTTCCTCACCGAAAAGATCCAGCCGTGGATGGCGGTGTTCCTGTTCCTCATATATCCATTTACGACCTTTCATTACGAGAGAATCTACCTCTTCTTGAGTGCGCGCTATACCTATAGTGGTAAGCTCATTCATCTTGCCCTTGACCTTTTCAACCACTATGACACCTACATTGCCTGATGGGTATTTCTTTTTACGTATAAACATGTTTTTTGCATCGTGTCACCCTAAAATGGGTGACACAAAATTACAAAATATTGTTTATCAACGAATTATAATGTTTAGTTTTTTTGAGTGACGAAGTCAGGACATATTACCGTTATTTGTTTCTTAACCTGACAAAAATACAACTAAAAAACGAGAACGGAAAGCAAGGCGTGATAAAAGTGGTTGTCTGGAAAAGAAAATATTCTGAGATTTATATTTTGCGGCGTAAGCATGAATGAGCAAAATTGATAAAGCTATTGCAGCCTAATGGTGATTTTGATAGAAACAGAAATGGCTGTCCAAAGATTCATTTATGGACAGCCATTTCTGTTCTTATCTGATATGCAGCAAGCGGCATCAGCTTTTTTTATTCTGCTTATCAGTTGTTCTTGCTGACGAATATGGCGTTCTTTATTTCAATTGTTTCGCCGTATGTCAGGTGAGCGCCGATAACTGTAATCTCGTCTCCAACCTTGAGACCGCTGTTGGCAACAAAGTCGTAGCGGTTGTCGCCAGTTGCACCATATCCGGGATACAAACCATAGAGATAAACCTCGTTTGTACCGTCAGAGATATATACATTGCCGTAATGGTCGTTGGCTATCTTTGTGATTGTACCGGTTATCATATAGTTGGTGTCGCTGTCAGGAAGACCCATGAAGTCGGCAATAGAGATGGTGGTTGTTGGATTCAGCTCTGTAACGTCGCCGCCTACCAGTTCTACTGTGCCTTTATATGTGTCGTGTGTGCCTACAACGGTTACGATGTCGCCGTTCTTAACGCCTTTGGCTGCAGCATTGGTGCTCTTGTAAACCAAGGTAGAGCCGCTCCAGTCGGTCAGCGTGAAACTTCCGTTGTCCTGAACGTCTGTTGCCACACCCTTAAGGCGATATTGTGCATCGCCGTCGGCAGCAGCGTTGAAGTCAGCTACAGATACGTCCTGTATGCCGCCTTGCTGTGTGATTGTAGTCAGTGTGGTGTATGTCTTACCGTCTGCCACAGTAGCAAGTGTCAGCTCTGTTGAGCGTATGCCTCCTTCGTTGGGTGCAGCCTTGAAGGTCAGTTCTGCAGATGTGCCGTTCTGCTTTATTGAAGCGATAGACAGCCATTCCTTGGCATCCTCTGGAATGTCTACTGACACGCCAGAGCCTTTTGTGGTTACATATGCTGTAATGGTGCCGCCATCTTTAGAAATGGCGTCTGCAGAAAGAGAGTCAACTTTGATAAGGCTCTTGTTGATGTCAACAACAGTAACGTTTACCAGCTCTACAGTTCCGTTGTAAGTAAGCTTCGGACCCTGAACTGTAATCTCGTCGCCTACCTCGATGCCAAGGCTGAGGAAGTTCTTCTCAGCGCCTGACGCGTCGAGAGTTCCGTAGATGTAAATCTCACCTGTGCCGTCGTTCAGATAGAGGTTTCCATAGGTGGTGTTGGCGATAGCTGTCACCGTACCTGTTACCTGATAAGTCTTGTTGTCAGGTCCGGCAATAACCTCGGCGCAAGTGGCGTTTGTGATGCTTACTTCACCCTGTACGACGTTGAGATGCTGCACCTTGCCGTTGCATGTTATTGTCATGGCGTCAGAGCTGCGGCCGCCTGTGTAAGGTTCTGCAGAAAATACGAGCTGTGTTTCACCGGCCTTGCCTACTGAGTCAGAATGCTCGTTAAATTTAAGCCAATTGGGCTTGTTCTCAAGTATCCAGTCGCCTTTGGCTTTTACAATGATGGTGTCGTTACCACCTTCCTCGGGGATGGATATGTATGATTTTGACACCTGAATGTCGTCAAGCAGAGTGATGTCATCGTCGTTTGAGCAGCTTGTGAACAAAGCCACAACACTCAGCAGAAGCAGGGAAAATATATTTTTTAGTTTCATAATTATACTTCCGTTTTAAAAATTAGTTGAATGTGTACTTGATGCCGATAGACATATACCAGCACTGACCGATTGCATGGTTTGCTGTCCATGTCTTTGTTGATCCGTTGATAGATGACGGAGTAGAGAACACAGCATAGCCGTCAGCGTCGGCTCCTTCATATTTCAGGATCTTTGCTTCTGTGCCGATAGCCGGGTTGAGAGTCTTGGCCACACCCCATGAAGAGTTGAAGAGGTTGCCGACGTTCTTGATGTCGAAGCTCAGGGTCAGCATGTGTTTGCATGCGCCAGTGTTGAACACGAAGTCGTGCTTGTAGCTGAAGTCGAAGCGGTGAACCCATGGAGAGTAAACGCTGTAAGCCTCTGCATATTCGCCCTGATGATTCTTCAGGTAGCTGTTGTTGTGTACATAAGCCATGAAGCGGTCGCGGTCGTCAGCTGTCTTGAAGCGGAACTGGTTCTTCTCAACCTGCTCGTCCGTCGGGATGAAGATCGGGTCGTAAGCTTGTCCGTCGCCGTTCATATCGTTCTGCAGCATGTATGTGTAGTTGTAAGAGCCGCGCCATCCCTCATAGATGAGGCTGAAGTGGTTATGGCTGTTGTCGTGAGCAGTGATCTGTGCTATCACGCGGTCTGGCTCAACATACTGTGAGTTGTGCAGCTTGATGTTGTTAGGACCTTCTACTGAAGGCAGATATGCTATTGTAGAAGAAGCGTTAGAGCCGGGCATACCTGTAAGCTCCTTAGAGCAGGTGTGTGTATAGGCAGCCATGACGTCGATGTTCTTTGTAGGAGATGCGTATGCTGACAAGCTTGCGCTCCATCCGTAGCCTTTGTGTGTGTTAGACAGCACATAAGCAGGCACAACATCTTTGTTGTATCCGGTAGGGAATATCGGGCGGTTGTCAACACCGTTGAAGCGTGCAAATCCGCCTACATCTGGAATTGACCAGTCTTGCATTGTAACGCCATATATTGTCTTGTTGAAGATACCTTCGGCTGTGATTGTCAGAGGGAAGCCTACTGGTACAACATAGTCAATAGCCAAAGACGTCTTCCATACCTCAGGCATCTTGAAGTCGGGGTCTACGGCTGATATCTGTGAAGGCAGAGTACCGTCCTCAGGTCTGATTGTCTTAGGATAGCCCAGCTCGAAGAGTTTGTTCTGCAGGGCGTCGATAGTGGGATAGCCGTTCTCGTTTGTAACAAGTCCTCCGGCAAATTCTTCCATTGTGAATCCTTTCTTTGCAGCGTTTGCGGCATTGATGATTGCCTGATACTGCACCATACCTGAGTTGGTAGGCATGTTGGTGAAGAATACCAGCGGCAGACGGCCCTGGAATATACCTGAACCTCCACGCAGCTTGAGGGTCTTGTCGCCGAGGATATCCCATACGAAGCCTACACGCGGAGCTACAGTAAGATTAGAGCTCGGCCATTTGCCTGTGTCAATGTGGCGTCCGTCGTAGTCGAGGTCGTATATGGCCTTGTTTGTCATAAGGTCAGCGTTGCTGAAGAACATGTCGTCAAAGCGCAAACCGTAAGTAAGCTTGAAGCGTGGATTGATAGACCACTCGTCCTGCAGATAGATACCGAGAGTGTTGAAGCTTACTTTCGCAGCCGGATCGCTCTTGCCGTCGTAGCCGTAGGTCAGGTTTACAATCTCAGGAGCAGCTCCGTTGAGGAAGTCGTCGAGTGAGTAGTAGCGGTAATATCCTGTACCGTTACGCATATAAGAGTTGAGCGCCATCTGGTGTTCAAACTTGGCTCCAAGCATAATCTTGTGGTTGCCGGCATAGTAGGTAACATCGTCCTTGATGTTCCAGATGTTATTACGCACGGCGTTGTTGTGTGTGAACAGCTCCTTACCGAGTGAAATGTAGGCAGTGTTAGTGCCTGTGCCGTCCATGATGTCTATGAAGGGGAAGTCAGCCGAATTGGTGAAACGCACATCATCGAGCTTTGAGTAAGTAACCAAGAACTGGTTAGACAGGTTCTCGGCGAAGCGGCTGTTAAGGTCGAGAGAGAAAGAGTGAACAAGGTTGTCGAGAGCATACATAGAGTTGGCGTAGCTCATTGACATCTGTGAGAAGCGGCCGTAAGCCGAGCGCGTACCTCCGTCCATTGAAGATGCGTTGGTGGGGTTCCAGTTGCGGTTCTTCGTATAGTTGTAACGGAATGACAGATGGTGCATGTTGGTGATGTTCCAGTCAAGACGTGCCAACAGCTTGTAGTTGTTTTCGTCGGCAGGGAAGTTTGTCCATGAGCCAGTGTCGTAGCCATATTTGTCTTTCACGAAGTTTGACACCTTCTCAAGGTCGGCCAATGTCGTACGTGAAATATAGTTGTCTGCGTCGGCCACGCCGTCCACAGAACCGCGCCAACGGTTAACCACTGTAGGAGTCTTGCTCATTTCTCCGCTGACGAAGAAGAACAGCTTGTTCTTGATGATCGGACCGCCGAGAGTGAAACCGTAAGTTGTCTTCTGGTCTTTCTCGCGTGCACCGCTTATCTGCTCGCGCTCAATGGCATCACCGCGCATGTTCTCGTTCTGATGATATATGTAGGCAGTACCCTTGAAGGTGTTCGTACCTGACTTGGTTATGGCGTTCACGCCACCGCCTATGAAGTTAGTCTGACGTACGTCGTAGGGTGATATCACAACCTGCATTTCTTCGATGGCATCGATAGATATAGGGTTGCCGCCGCCGGGCAGACCGTCGCTCAGACCGAAGTTGTTGTTGAAGTTTGCACCGTCCACGGTGAAGTTGGCTGTACGGCCGTCAGTACCGGCAAAGCTCATTCCGTTGCCGCCGTAGGGAGACAGACGTGTGAAGTCGGTGATTGAGCGGCTTACTGTAGGCATGTTCTCCAGCTGTCTCAGGTTGATGTTGGTAGAGGCACCTGTTCTTTCTGCAGTAAATTTTGTAGCCTTGGCCGAAACCACTACTTCGCCCAGCTCATTGGCGTCTTCAGCGAGCTTTACGTTCAGGCTGTATGACTCTGCCAACTGCAGCGTCACATCTTTTGTAACGCTCGTTGTGTAGCCTATGTAGCTCACTTTGACGGTGTAGGGGCCGCCCACGCGCATACCGTTGATAGAGTAGCGGCCGCTTTCGTTCACCACGGTGTTATAGGTGGTTCCCGACGGCTCGTGCACTGCTGTTACGGTGGCGCCGATAGCCTTGTCGCCTCCGGCCGTAACCATACCGTTGATTCCTGACGTTGTCATCTGGGCCAGCATGGCGGTCGCAGAGAACAACATCAACACGAATAGAATTTCTAGACGTTTTCTCATACTGTTATTGTTTATGATTAAAAATAAAATTTTAATAATCTGACTTAATTTTTCTTTTCTAAGGCGCCTCTGTTACGTCAGAATGCGCCTTACAACTATTCCACATGCAAAATTAATTAAAAAATAGATATATTATGTTACAAGGCGATTAAAGTTGACCTTAAACCCTTAATTTTTTTATATAAACGCCCTTTTTGGCTATTTTGGACGTTAATTTTAATAAAATTTGTTTACTTTAATGCGTCGGCTGTGCATGTGGCGATATGCAAGGTAAGTTAAATTTCAATTGTTCACAGGCCAGCATATTGTTTAATTCGACAAAAATATTGGTGTCTGCAGATGTTTTATTTTTTTTGGGGAGGCGTACTGTCTCTAATTTTTTCTTTGGCACGTTCGCCTGTGTCTGTAAAAAACAGATGACAATCTGCTAGATATGGAATGGCTGTTTTGCTGTATTCAAACGCTGCTTTAATCAATAATATGCGTGCTTTGTCTTGCCACTAAAATAAATTCATCCTTGCCGTCAGCATAACGGAGCGGCCGCGCAAGTTGTATTCGGAATAAAATTCAGACATGGCAATGTTGTAAGAATAGACATACTTGTGTGTGTTGAGCAGATTGTTGCATTCAAGAGAATATTTCACTCGTTTATGATTCAGGTTAAATTTTAAGTTAAGCAACGCAAATGATTTGTTGCCAATTGCCAAGTTGTTGTAATAGTGGTTCAGTCCAGTGTCAATACTTATGTTCATCGGCATGCTGAGGCTGAGCAGCAAGCTGTTGTTCATTGTGCGTATTGCCGGCATTGAATATCCGTCTGTCGTGCTTCCTTTAGACAGAAACATACTGCTGCCGGCATCGACAGACATGAAGTTGAACGGCTCTGCCTTTATTCCGGCTGTGAATACTGCCGCCTCAGAGTTATATCTCGTTATCTGCTCCTGGCGCAATACGGGCATGTGTCCTTTGCTGTATTGGGCAGTCAGTTTTATGCTTATGTTTTTCCAACTTATGTTTTTGCCTGCCGAAAGCATTACGGCAAATTCTTCACCACGGCTTGATGTGGTGCGGGCATACATGTGAGATAATATTCCGTTGAACGTTTCACCATATATCACTTTTGGACTTCTGCACGAATAAGAGGCATTGAGCGTTATGAATATCATGTTGAACGGATCTTTAAAGTCGATGTCAATGTCTGCTGCCTGCCATGTCATGCGTGGTATATAAGCCTCGTAAGATGCTATTTGACGATAGTTGGTGAGGATATATCCTCCGTAAAGAGTTGACAATGAAGGGTATCTGTGGTCGGCTGTATAGTGGCCGCTTATTGTCAGATTTGACAGCGCTTTCCATCTGACATAAGCTGTGAGCGAAACGTTGAAGTCGTTGCGGCTGATGCTGTTCTGCTGTATTTTCTGGTTGAGGCTCAGCATTTCGTACATCAGCGGAACGTTTATTCCTGCGTTAAGACTGCCGTCGTAATAGTCTAGCATCGCAGTTATTCCCGTTTTAAGGTGCGACAGATAAGTGTCATTAGCAAAATCGGTTACTCTCGTCGAGGCTGCTCCTGTTGTGTTCAGTACGCTTTCCATGCCGCTGTGGTTATAGTTGAGCGTGGCTTTGGGCGATATTCTGAAGTTTCCTATTTTAATTGCAGACAACATTTCAGCTGAGTTTTCAGTCATGAATCTGCGGCTCTTTACGTCTTGTCTCATCCCCGTATAATTTCCGTTGCCGAAGATTGAGTCATACATGCAAGGCATAACCGTCAGCGCCTGCGGCTTTTTTTCATAGGTGACGAGCGAGTTTACGGCCACGCCTTTATAGTCGTCTTTCTTTATTATCATGCTCAGGCGGTTTTGCATGCTTATGTTGCGTGTCCACAGACTTTGACTTATGGGTGCTTCACTGTTTTCGGTATAGCCTTTGCCGCTGTTCCAGTGAGCTGTCATACCGGCCGTTTCGCTGAGATATAGTTTCTCTTTGTTTATCTTATATTCAAAGTCGCCTTCAGCCCTGTTTTCTGTAGCAGCATCGGCCAACTGTTCCGATATCACGGTGTTGCTCCCGTCGGGAAGCAAATATGTAGTCTTGTCATAACTGTTTCTGTGTTCATGGTCGTTGGAGTAAACAATGTTAAGCCGAGTTTCGTGGTCATCGTCGTTTTTCCATACGGAATTAATGCTTGCTGCGTGCGACTGATTAAAATAATAGTTGTGCTTGTCTATACCAGGCGGAGTAGGGCGCACAATGTCGGTAAACTGTTCAGCTTCGCCACTGTTGTTGCATGATGCAAGTTCTGACGACACGTCAGTGCCGTCGTTGGCCGTCTTATATGTTGCTATGTGCTGTCTCTTTTTTGAAAAATAAGTCATGACAGCTTCTTCGTGCCACATCATGCCATTGTCGTCGGCACCGACGCCGAGCAGTGCTTCCATATTTAACGTGCCGGCTGCCTCAGGTTTCAGTTTCAGGTTTATAGCTGCCTCGTCTGGAATAACGAGTTTTTTCAGGGCTTTCACTCCCTGATGGTTCTCCATCACCTGAACCGTTGCCACCATTTGCGCCGCAAGATTGTTGGTGGCAATGCTGTAACGTCCGGCAAGAGCGTCTATGCCGTTGATGTAAAGGTGGCTTATATTCTTGCCCTGATAATAAATATGTCCGTTGTCGTCAACCTGAATGCCGGGCATACGCCTTAGCACATCGCCTATTGATATGTCGTTCTTGCCGATAAAGGCGTCGACCGAATAGTTGAGCGTGTCGCCAAGCTGCCAGATTTTACCCGATTTCACCACTACTTCCTGTAGCTCTATCGACTCTTTTTCTGTCTTATAGTTATGTGTTGCCGATATGTTCTTTACGGTTTCGCTTATTTTCTTTATGTTGAAGCCGTACACCATGAGCCTTATTTCACTCTCGTTGCTGTCAAACTGCAGTTTATAGCGTCCGTCGCTTTCCGTAAACGTGTATGCAATGACGCTTGTCGTGTCTTTTTCCGACAGCGCCATTACTGTTATGTCAGTCAGTGGTGTGCCTTTGCCGTCGGTAATCTTGCCTGTGAATATGGTCTGCGCGAAGGCTACACTATAGGCAGACATTAATATCAAGAGCAGTATGGTGTAACGTTTCATCAGCGATTTTTCCTTTTTCGTTTTGTTATGACTCATTATTCAAGCTCAATCGGGTTGTAAGGCTCAGGAGGATAGTCGCCTGATGTAACCATGTGTACGGTTTTTCTGTCGTCGCTGACAAACAGTTCTTTTGGACCGCCCACGGCCAGTGCGCCTCCCGGGTCTTTATAAATCTTCTTTATCAGAGCCATAATCTTCTCTCTTGTCATCACCTTTTCTTTCATGTTGTGGGCTTTATAAGTTGTTATCATGTCGCCGGGCCGTCCTTTCTCCAGTCCTACGCATGTCCAGATGTAGTCATTGTCGTCTGAACTTATCTGCATGATGAGTCCTGGCAGGTCGGCAAATTTATACGGACCGCTATATATGGGAATGTCGGGTGTGTACCATGCCGTGTATTTACGTCCGCGGAACGTGCACGATGCCTTTTTGCACTGATAGCCAATTATTGTTTTGCTTCCGCTTTCCAGCTTCCATTCAATTTTTGGAGCAGCCTCATTGTAGCATAGGTTTGTATAGTTATAATACATCCTGCGCCTTACGTTAAGGTTTTTTGTTTTCGTATTGGTGAGTATTTCTTCCGGCAGCACGTCGTTTTCGTCTAGTTTCGAAGGATAGTTCTCGTCTTTTTCGTATGCTATCGTGCGCAGAGAGTCGTTAATATGCAGCAGTCTGCTGTAACAGTAAGTGTAGTTGTAGCCGATATCGAGTCTCTGCAGGTCTTTGCATACGGATGCACGGTCGGCAGTGTCTTTTACGAATTTAACGTCATAGTAAACCTTTATCCTGCATGAGTCGATGTCCTTCATGTCTTTTTTGCTGATGCTGAACGGACGGCTTATGCCCGATGAGCGTCTGGCTTTGCGTATGTTGCTTTTAACGCTTTTAGCAAACTGCGGATTGTCTTTTATGTCTTGTGCGCAGGATGCGGCACACATAAAAAGTGACAGGCTAATGATGATAACGATGTTTTTCATAATTTCGCGTTTATATGTGATATGACATGCAGTTGCAAATTTAGCCTTTTTCAATATTTGTATATCATTATTACAGTGTGCATTTTGTGTGCATAATTATATTATGTGGCATGATTGTGCGGTGTAAATGCCTTACAGTGAGCTGATTATCTCGTCCCAGTCAGCCGGACTGCCTTTGCGGTTAAATGCTTTGTAGTAGAGTCTTCTTCTGACAGAAGATATTGATTCCTTGCTGTGGTTGGTAAGATGTGATATGTTTACGGGGGAGATATTTATCTTAATAAGCAGACACACTCTATATTCAAAACTGCTCATTCTGTTGTAAATGTTATGAAGTTTCTCTGTGTAGTTCTCGTAAACAGAGTTTACCACATTGTCAAGTTCGTCCCATTCCGTTTCTGACAGGTTTTCGTTCTTTTCCGGGTATGCAGAAATTTTCTTTTGTATGGTTTTGTATATTTCTGACGAATTTATTTTTCTTATTTTATCATCGGTCGGTTTCGCCTTGTTTTCCTTAATTCCGCTGTTAATTATTTTCAGTTTCTCGATTTTAAGATTTATTATTTCAAATCTTTTTCTGTATAGCATAATTGTCGATATCAGGATTGTAGCCAGCAGTATGCTTGTAATAACGAAGATGGTTGTCTTTGATTTTTCCTGTTGGTTTTTCAATTTAAGTTCTTTGTTTTGCTCATCCCTTATGCTGTAGTCATAAAGAGCGAGATATTTTGCCACGGCGTCAGATGCGTTTAATTTTCTTATTGAGTCGGATATGTTTATGTACAGCTCAAAGTATTTGTATGCCTCTTTGTTCTTGCCGCTCTTTATGCAGTGTCTTGTCAGTCCGTCGTATGCTCCTTGTCTTCCGTAAATATTTCCGTATTTGAGCAGTTTCTTATAGCACATCAGTGCAGAGTCTTCCTTTCCGGTTATTCTATATAATTCAGAATATATAGAAAGGGCCGGACTTATCTCTATGGAATCTCTGTAAGGATCTGATTCTTTAAGAAGTTTAAATGCCTTGTCTGTGTCTTTTAATTCATATAAATATAAGGAAGCCATCTGGTCTTTTATAGACGAAGCGTAGCTTTTGTCGTCAAGTGTTGATGCCAGCCTTTTTGCAATATTGAAATATTCCAATGCCTTATACGGATTTTCCAAATTCCGGTAGGTGTCGGCTATGTCACGCAGGCTTAACACCATGTTGCACGTGTCATTGTTTATCTTGTCAGTTTTATATGCATTGATAAATTTTATAAGTGACCTTTTATGAAATTCCTGATATCTCAGAGTGTATCCGGCTTGTGCGTAAATGTTTGCCAACAGCTTTGTGTCCTTTGAATATTTTTTAGCAGTTGCTTCAGCCATATTGAAATATTTTACAGCTTGTGGGGCATCATGGAGTTTCCTGTATATTCTTCCTGCATAATAGTATGCCTTGGGCAGAAGTCTCTTGTCGCCTTTATTTTCATAATATTCTACGAGCCTTGTTATCGTAGAATCGGATGTTTGCGGTATGTATGCCTTGTCCTGAGCCTTGATTTTCAGCAGTTCATAATAGTTTCTTGATGCCTTAGTAGCGTTTTTCATGTATGGCCCGATGCTGTCGAGCATGTTCAGTGCCCGTTCGGCGTCGTTGTCTGCAACGCTGTCAATGTTTGTCAACTGCTTAATCCGTATGTCGTTTTGTTGGCATGAGCAGAAGTACAATGCCGTAACGACGGCAACAATAATCCGCAATAATTTCATGATGTCCGTGTTTTCATTTGTGATAAATGCAAAGATATAAAAAGGCGAGAGCAATGGCAAACAAAAAACCGGTGTTTTTGATTTTGCATTGCCGAGCCGCATCATATCTTGTTCAAATATATTAAAAATTTTGGTAAAATGCGGCGATAGTAGATTAGTTTTTATTAAAATAATGTAGCGATGTGGATATGAACTTTTGATATCTGTTTTTGATTATTGTATTTCAAAACGTCAGTTGGCTATTGTCATGTGAAAGTAGGAAAATAGAGTGATTCTGTTGCTTATTATTGGATCAGTTATGCAATTTATGGCGTTTTGAGTGCTAAGATGATGGGTTTTTAGGTGCAGAAAGCATGATATTGTGCATTATTATGCTGTTTTTGGCGAGGTAGATGGGTGAGTTCCTTATCAAAAGTGCCAGGGTTTTTAACCGTTACTCTATGAGTTACGACCCAAAAGTGGCCGAGTAATGTTTTTTAACAGTATGAGATTTTTGCACAAAATTATTGATATATGCATATCGTGTTGGTATAAAGATAATTACAGATGCACACGAAAAACTGGCTGTTTTTCGTGCCTGATTGCGCTTTTTCGGGAAGAATGTGGTTACTGATGCTTACAAAAAATCACAATGTAAGCAAATTGTTGTATTTACTTGCATTGTGATTTGTGTGGATAAAGGTGCTGTTTGGGAATTCTTACCCTTATTAATCAGCTCTCGCGGTCAATGGGTTTTGCCGATGTTCTTGCCGTGCGAGTAAGCGTGTGCAGCAATTTCGCCGATAATCTTTTCTGCCATTTCGGCGTCTATCGTGCCGCCTTCGGGCAGGCGTGTGTAGTTGGCGTCGTGCTCATCCTGCTGCTCCAGACGGCCGCACAACAGCAGTTCGAAGTTGCGCTTATATTCGTTCACCATGGCCTGATAGAAGTCGTCAGTGCGGCAGGCAAAGCGGACAAGCTCCATGTCGCTGGTTCCGGGCTTCATAAACTCGCGCAGCTGCTGCTCCATCTCCTCTGTTGCGAAGTTGAGGCGCATCAGGGCAAAGAAGGCCTCGCGATTGAAATAGCGCGAAATGTGCTCATAGTGGTTGAGCATGGTTTTCTTTACGTTTATCGGCTCAAAGCCGTTCTGGATGTCGGTGCCGTGCTGCGACTCTATTATTCCGGTGACGAAGTATTTGAAGAAACTTCTCACTACGGCCGCCAGCACGATGTCTTTGCTGATCTGTTTCATATCTTGTCATTGTTATTGTTGTTGTTGTCTTGCAGCGCAGCCTTTATGTTGCGCATCAGTCCGTCGTATTTGGCACGCTTCACGGCGCTGCCCTTGAAGAGCCGGCGATAGTCGTCCACGGTCAGTGATGTCCATTTCTCGCGCGTCATGTTGAGCAGTTCTTCGCGCGGGCGGAGCCGCTCTTCTGTTGTGCCCTGTGCAAACCTGTTCCACGGGCAGGCGTCCTGGCAGCGGTCGCAGCCGTAGATGCAGTTGCCCATCTTGCAGGCATATTCCTGCGGAATGTCGCCTCGGTTCTCAATGGTCAGGTAAGAGAGGCAGCGGTCTGAGCTGAACTCTGTGCGCCGGCTGTCGTCTGTCAGATGCATGGCGCCGGTGGGGCAGGCGTCTGTGCAGGCGTGACAGTTGCCGCAACGTGAGGGCAGGGGACTGTCGTATTCAAGTTCTGCATCGACAAACAGCTCTCCGAGGAAGAACATGCTGCCGGCATGGGGGATTATAAGCTGATGGTTGCGCCCAATCCAACCCAATCCGGCCTTCATCGCCCAATAGCGTTCGAGCACCGGAGCTGTGTCGCAGAAGGCGCGGAAGGTAGGGATTTGAGAATTGAGAATTGAGAATTGAAAATTTTGATTACTCTTTTGGTTGTGGACGGGTAGGTTATTTGGGCTGCTGCCGAGTGAGGATTGTGAGGCGGCATTTGCGCTGCATGGTTTGTCTGCTTTGGGGAGTGTTGCCGCCAGTGTGGCGTTGTTGTCTGTGCGTTCAGTTAGTCCGAGCGTTGAGGCCAGCTTGCGCAGCTTGTCTTTCATTATGTAATGATAGTCTTGGCCCAGGGCATAGGCGGCTAATTGTGGCTCGTCGGCGGGTATGCGGCTTGACGGAGCGTAGCTGAGCGCAACGCAGACAATGCTCTTTACGCCCGGCATGAGCAGCTGCGGGTTGAGCCTCTTGTCGACGTTGGCAGCCATATAGTCCATGCCGGCATGGCCCTTACGGCCGAGCCATGCAGCGAATCTTGCTGTTTCTTCGGCTTCAACTGGCTCAGCCTTGGCTATGCCACATGCAAAAAAGCCGAGGTTGCGTGCCTCGGCTTTTATCGTTTCACTCGAAAGTTTTAAACTCATATCCCTGTTCTTTTAGCCATTTCAGTGCCTCCGGCAGAGCGTATCTCAGTTTGTCGATGCTCTTCAGCGAGTCGTGAAACGTGATGATAGAGCCGTTGCGCGTGTATCGCTTAACGTTTTTCAGCACGTCTTCGGCAGTAAGCCATTTGCTGTAGTCGCGTGTAACGAGGTCCCACATCACGATGCGGTATTTGCGCCCCAGCCAGAAATACTGTTCCCACAGCATCCACCCGTGCGGCGGTCTGAACAGATGCGCGTTGATAAGGCGGTTTGCCTTTTCGGTGTTTGCGCTGTAGGCTTTGGTAGAGTGCTTAAAGCCGCCCCAGTGGTTGTATGTGTGGTTGCCCACCTGATGGCCGGCTTCGACGATTTGCCTGAACAGCTCGGGGTGCTTGCTTACGTTTTCTCCAACCATGAAAAATGTGGCGTGAGCCCCATATTCGGCCAAGGTCTTCAGGATAAACGGCGTTGATTCGGGTATAGGCCCGTCGTCGAAGGTGAGATATACCGCCTTCTCGTTCTTGTCCATTCTCCATGTTGCCCTCGGGTAGAGCCAACGTAGCCATTTGGCCGGCTGTTCTATAATCATCTTTTTTCTTTTTCTTTCTGATGTTAAGTTTATTCAAATTTATAATTGAGAGTCGCGAATGGAGAAATTAAGCTCGACGTAAGCCAATTATGATTTGCCTTTAGAGGCATTCTCTCGTATATTCCTTTAAGCCAATTCTTTGACAGTCGGCTTAAAGGTCGTGAGAGCAATCATAATTATCCATTCTCAACTCTCAATTATCAATTATAAATCATTCTTCGCCCATCAGTCGTCCGCCTTTGCTCTGATATGTGGCAGCGTCGGCGTTAAACTGCTTCATGAGGCTCTCTGCCCATTTGTTGTCTATCATGTGGGCTATGTCGATGCAAGAGTTCATGACGTATAGGTGCATCATGCAGTCTTGCTGCGACTGCATAAAGCGGCTTCCGCTGAGCGAGTTGTACCAAACCATATACTGGTGTGCGTTCTTGAACACTGAGTTGATGGCCTCCTTAGCCTTTGCCTTGTTGCCCAGCAGGGCGTAAGCCTTGGCTATGTCGATACCTCCGCTGAGATAGTTCATCGGCACATTGTATGCCGGTATGACTTTCTCTGCATATGCCAGGGCCTTGGCAGCCTTGTCTTTCTTGCCCTCCTGTATCAGGTTGAGCGCAAGCTGCGCAAAGAGACGTCTGTGAGTGTAGCACATGCGCATCACAGTTTCGTCGAGATAGATGCCCTTCTTGTCGAGACCGCCGAACTTGAAGCGTGTCATGAGGTTGGTGTAAACACGCTCTGTGTCGAAGTTCTTCATGCCCGGAGCATTTGTCGTAAACGGTGTGATGCGGTTAGCCAGACCTTCCTGTATGAAGTTGTCGCCAAGGTTCATATAGTTTTCCTGACCAACAGTGATAGCCACGTAGACAGGACGTGTCCAGTTGCACTGTGAAATCATCTCGAGCATCATCAGGTCGCCTTTGTAAAGAGCGTTCTTGCCTTTGAGCGAGATGATCATCTGATCAGGTATAGAGTCGCTCGCCATCATCATGCCGCTCTTTCTTACGGCCTCTTTGTCAATGGTCAGATACAGCGTGTCGGTAGGTATGACATGCATGTCGTCCTTGCCGTCGCGTACCCAATGCTTGAGAACGTTCTTTACTTCAAACGGATTGTCGCCCAATGTGGCCTTTGCCTCCTTCGGGTTAGTCTTATAGAAGTCGAGAATCTGCTGCTTCAGTTCGGGTACAACCTCAACATACTCGTTGGTGCCTGAGCAGTAGTCGAGTCGCGGCCATGTGATAGGCACTGAAGGAGAGTTGTAAGCCTGGCGGCACATCTGATCGATATACCAGTCGGTCTGCAGATAGCTCAGGTTGCAGACGCGTGCGTCTGTCCTTGCTCCCTCAACTTCCTGATTATACCAGAGCGGGAATGTGTCGTTGTCTCCGTTTGTGAATATAATCGGGTTGCCTTTGTCCTGCATTGACATCAGATAGTTCTGTCCGAAGTCGCGGCATGTGTAGCGTCCGCTGCGGTCGTGGTCGTCCCATGTCTGGCTTGCCATCTGTATAGGAACGAGCAGGCAGAGGATAGACACTATTGCAGACACGGCTGTGCCGTTGATGTTGAGTCGCTTCAGAAGGTCGATGATGGCTGCAACGCCAATACCGCACCAGATGGCAAAAGCATAGAACGAGCCTGCATACGCATAGTCGCGCTCACGCGGCTGCATAGGTGTCTGGTTAAGATATATGACGATGGCCAGACCTGTCATGAAGAACAGGAAGAACACTACCCAGAACTGGCGTATGCCACGCTGTCCGCGGTAAGCCTGCCAGAACAGACCGATGAGACCGAGCAGCAGCGGCAGACAATAGAACACGTTGTGTCCCTTGTTGTCCTTCAGGTCATCAGGCAGCTTGCTCTGGTCGCCCAGACGCCAGTTGTCGAAGAACGGAATACCAGAAATCCAGTTGCCGTGTTCAAGTTCGCCGTTGCCCTGAATGTCGTTCTGACGTCCGGCAAAGTTCCACATGAAGTAGCGCCAGTACATGAAGTTGCACTGATAAGACAGGAAGAAGCGTATGTTCTCCATCTGTGTAGGCATCTTCACGGTTATAGGCTCGCCGCAGCGGTCGTAAGGCACCTGTGTGCCGTCAACTCCGCCCATCCAGCTCTCGTATGCACTAGCGTGTGCGGCATCCCACATACGCGGGAACACCATGTTCTGTGCATAGATGTAGTCGGTCTTATAGCGAACTATGAAGTAAGAGTCTTTTTCGTCGGCAGAAGCTTTCTCCTTGCGCTGGTATATAGGTGCGCCCTGCTTCATGCGCGGCTTGCAGTATTCGCCGTCGCGGTCAAACTGCACCTGAGAGGTGTAAGCCTGTCCGAAGAGCAGCGGGCTGTCGCCATACTGGTCGCGGCTGAGGTAGCTTCCCAGCGTGAAGATGTCCTCGGGAGAGTTCTGGTCCATAGGAGGGTTGGCCGAAGACCTGATGACGATGAGTGCATAGCTTGAATATCCGATCATAAGCATAAGCATGCAGAGCAGAGCTGTGTGCTTGATGCGTGAGCTTACGAGCAGCTCTTTACCGCGCTTCCATTTGAGTACGAACCACAGGGCAGCAAGAACTATTACGCCGATGATGAAGGCAGATATGCCGAAACCGTAGAACGGCACGCCGAGCATGGCAACAGAGAGCAGGAACGAAATGTTCTCGCGCTTTTGGTTCTTGTTGTTGTAGCTCTCATAGATAGCCCATATGACGATGGCCACGAGCAGTATGATGTAGATAATTTCGCCGGTGTTGAACGGGCAGCCCAGCACGTTGACAAAGAACAGTTCGAACCATCCGCCAACCTTGATGATGCCCGGAACCACGCCGTAGAGGATGGCTGCAACAAGTACAAACGATATGAAGAGTGCTATGAGAGAACCCTTGAGGTTGGCATTGGGGAACTTGCGGTAATAGAACACCAGGACAATGGCCGGAAGACAAAGGAGGTTGAGCAGGTGGACACCGATGCTCAGTCCGGTCATGTAGGTGATAAGCACCAGCCAGCGGTCGCTGTGAGGCTCGTCGGCATGGTCTTCCCATTTTAGTATGAGCCAGAACACAATGGCCGTGAACGCTGAAGAGTAGGCATAAACCTCACCCTCAACGGCACTGAACCAGAATGTGTCGCTGAATGTATATATCAATGCTCCCACAAGGCCGCTGGCTTCAATGGCAATGAGCTTGCCTGTTGTCAGCTGGCTCCAGTCTTTCAGAATAAGTTTGCGTGTCAGGTGTGTTATGGTCCAGAAGAGGAACATAATACATGTTGCGCTGAGAAGTGCGCTCATAGTGTTCACCATGAGAGCCACTTGCGACGGGTCGCTGGCAAACTGAGAGAACAGATTGGCTGTGAGCATGAAGAAAGGTGCACCGGGCGGGTGACCGATTTCTAACTTATACCCTGTTGTAATAAACTCCGGACAGTCCCAGAAACTGGCTGTCGGCTCAATGGTGCTACAATATACGAAGGCTGCAATAAAAAAAGCTAACCAGCCTAGAATATTGTCCACTAATTTAAATTGTTTCATTGAATATAACTGTTTTTTATGAATTTCAATTTTCAATAAAATACGTGCAAAGATAATGTAAATCAGAGATAAAACAAAATAAATTAATTTGTTTTAATATTATCTTGAGTTTGTGTAACTGCCTAAGGCATAACATGTTGTGTGGCTTTTGGCCCCCTGCCGCATCTCGCGGCATGTCAATATGTGCTGTGTGTGCTTTATAGTTGTGTGCGTAACTTTTTGATATTCAATGCATTATCATATATGCACCGCCGCTTTAGGCTACACGAAAATTTCAACGCCGTAGATGATGAGCGCATATCGCAGAAATTTTCCGATTATAACGCTTATGACGGTTATGGCAACGTTAGAGCGCATCAGGCCTAGTACTATTGTTATGCCTTCGCCGATGACCGGAAGAAAGGAGAAAAAGCCCATCCATGCGCCACGGCCGGCCATGAACCGTTTGGCTCTGTCGAGTTCTTTTTTGTTCACGTGCAGGTATTTTTCAATCCAGTCTATGCGTCCGAGCATGCCGATGCCATAGTTGAGCATGCTTCCGAGCACGTTGCCTATTGTGCCGTAAATAACCAGCTGCCACGGGTCGAGTCCGGCAGCAAGAAGCGCAAGCATAACCACCTCGCTGCTCAAGGGGAATATGCTGCCCGCAAGGAATGCAGAAATCAGCATTCCTACATATCCGTAGTTTGTCAGAATTTCTATTAGGGAATCCATAAGTTATATGCAGTTAGTGCTAAAGTGCCTGCTGTCAGGCAGCAGAACGTGATGTTTGTCAGCTTTGTATTTGTCAGTGCTATATAGTGGGCAGCCAGTATGCTCGTGCTTATTGTCATGATGCTTAACAGCGGCTTTATGTGCTGCGGTTGTAATATTATAAAGACAAAGGTTATGGCTGTCATTGTTATGAGAATCTCATAAATCATCCTGGTTCTTATCTTGTCCTTATAGCTGTTGCGCAGAAAATGGAAGCTGCCTATTGCGGCGATAATCGTGATGTAAGCAAAAGTAGCTATTATGTGATAATTGCTGAAGTCAAACTGGAATGGCGATGCAAACTGAGCTATCGACTCTATGTGGGCGAGCAGAAGATCGGCCGTGCCGTTGAAGATGAAATATCCCGAAAGAAACCAGTATGGCGCTGTTATGCCGATGAGTGACGCCAGGAGCGAACGCATGCTGAACGACATGAGGTTGGCACGCATCATTATCCATAGGAATGGTACGAAGTATAATATCTGAATGAAAAAGATGCTGGCAATGCCGATGAAGAAAAATGCATAGAACACCAAGCCTTGCGAGCGCTTGTTCTGATAGCATTTGAACAGAATAAGATATGTGGCAACAACACAAAACTGGACGACCCACACGTCTGTGGAATCGAAAAGAAAAGCAGACATGAGCGTAAGTGCCATAAACGAACAGGAAACCATACGGCTGTAGATGCGTATGAGCGAGTTGCTGTTGTTGAGTTCGACCATCAAATAGGCAGAAAGTCCGAACAACAGGAAATGAAGATACAGCTGATTTGCGATGAGACCGCCTGCCAGCCATATCATAATTGAATAAACTGCCGTCACCGGCAGTGCGAAGCGGCTTCCCGCTATTTTGTTCTGTAATCTTTTTACCACTTCTGAAAACCTTAAATTCTTTAATTATAATGGAAATATATGTTCCAATAAGAACACATTATTATAATAGAAGATGGTGTGACAAAATATTGTTAAAGGATGCTTCCGTTATTTGTAACAGTCTTCCCCTGTAACTAAGGCAGATGTAAAGCTGTTTTAACGGGCTGTTTGTTTTGTTTCTGCTCATCGGGCACGAACTTATTTCAGCCTTTTCCTGTAACTACATATTTTGACACACCGTCTTGACCTTCAATGTTACCTTCCGTCTAGAGGTCTTGTCCTATATCGCTGCGGAAGTATTTGTCCTTAAACTCAATTTTCTGAGCTTCTTCAAACGATTTCTTCAAGGCTTCTTCCTTGTCTTTTCCGTAAGAGCTTACTGCTATCACGCGTCCGCCTGCCGTAACGATATTGCCGTCTTTGATGGCAGTACCGGAGTGGAACACGATGCTTCCGTCAACTTTGTCAATGCCGCTGATGGTGTAGCCCTTGGCATATTTCTCGGGATATCCGCCGCTTACAAGCATTACGCATACGGCTGCGCGTTCATCGAATTCAATTTCATGCTTGTCGAGATCGCCGTTGGCCACGCCTTCAAAGAGGTCTACGATGTCGCTCTTCAGACGCAGCATCACGCTCTCTGTCTCAGGGTCGCCCATGCGGCAGTTGTATTCGATAACCATCGGGTCGCCGTTTACGTTAATAAGACCGAAGAAGATGAAGCCCTTATAGTCGATGCCTTCTGCTGCAAGTCCGTCTACTGTCGGGCGGATGATGCGGTCTTCAACCTTCTGCATCCATTCTTTTGTTGCGAAGGGTACAGGAGTTACGCTGCCCATTCCGCCGGTGTTGAGGCCTGTGTCGTGTTCGCCTATGCGCTTGTAGTCTTTTGCCTCAGGCAGAATCTTATAGTTCTTGCCGTCTGTCAGTACAAATACTGAGCATTCGATACCGCTCAGGAATTCTTCGATTACAACATTTGCCGATGCGTTGCCGAACATTCCGTCGAGCATTTCCTTGAATTCTTTCTTGGCTTCTTCAAGTGTCGGAACAATAAGAACACCCTTGCCGGCACACAAGCCGTCGGCCTTTAGAACATAAGGAGGCTGGAGCGTTTCGAGAAATTTCAGTCCTTCCTCAATGTTTGTGCCGTTGAATGTCTGGTATCTTGCTGTCGGTATGTTGTGGCGCTGCATGAATCCCTTGGCAAAATCTTTTGATCCTTCAAGAACAGCTCCCTGCTTTGACGGACCGATGACGGGGATGTTGGCTGTGCGTGCATCATTCTTGAATTCATCATAGATGCCTTTTACCAGGGGATCTTCCGGTCCTACGACAACCATGTTGATGCCTTTCTCTACGGCAAAGTCCTTCAGTGATCCGAAGTCGTCAGCCTTTATGTCAACATTCTCGCCTACATTGGCTGTTCCGGCATTGCCCGGAGCAATATATAGTTTCTCAACTTTGTCGCTTTGAGCTATTTTCCATGCCAGTGCATGTTCGCGGCCGCCTCCGCCCAATAATAATATCTTCATTTTTATGATAAGATTTGTTTATCGTTTTTACTTTAGATAATCCTCAAAATATTGTGTTATTCTTTCATGCAGGTGTACGCTTTGATGCCCCATCATGTTGTGTCCCTCGCCGGGATATACAAAGAAGTCGGGCTGCGTGCCTGCCTCTATGCAAGCCTTAAGGAATGAGATGGCATGCTGCGGAACTACAGTCGGGTCAACCGTGCCTATTATTATCTGCAGTTTGCCTTTCAGATTCTTTGCCTTGTTTATCAAGCTTGTTTCTGCATAACCTTCAGGGTTGGCCTGCGGTGTGTCCATATAACGCTCGCCGTACATCACTTCATACCATTTCCAGTCGATTACCGGACCGCCTGCAACGCCTACTTTAAATACGTCGGGGTAGGTGGTCATGAGCGATGTTGTCATGAATCCGCCGAAACTCCAGCCGTGAACTCCCATGCGTGTGGTGTCTACATAAGCAAGGCTCTTCAGATATTCTACGCCTTTGAGCTGGTCTTTCATCTCCTCTACGCCAAGGTGGCGGAATGTTGCCTGCTCAAAGTCGCGTCCGCGGTCGCACGAACCTCTGTTGTCGAGGATGAAGAGCAGATAGCCCTTCTGAGCCATATATGTTTCCCAGCTGCGGCTCGCATAGTGCCAGCGTGCCTCCACGTTGCGTATGCCGGGGCCTCCGTAGACGTATACAACGGTAGGATATTTCTTGTTAGGATCAAAGCCTATCGGCTTCACCATTCTGTAATACAGGTCTGTGGTGCCGTCGGCAGCCTTGATGGTTCCACAAGAATACTCAGGTACATTGTAGCCTTTCCATGGGTCGGCAGCTGTAAAATAGTTGACGTTTTTAGCGTCGCCTGTGCTTACAATGTTTATCTTGCGCGGCACATCTGGTTCGCTGTAGTTGTCATAAAGATATTTTCCGGTGCTTGACAGAATCATCTCACAATGTCCGCCTGCGCCGCGTGTTGAAGCGTGGAAGCCTTTGCCGTTGTCAAGTAGAGTGCGCTTGCCGGTCTCTATGTTAACCATATAAAGGTTGTTCTGGATGGGGCTGCATTCTGTTGAAAGTATGATTGCGCTTTTCTTCGACTCGTTGAATCCTACGAGTTCAAGTACAAGCCATTTGCCGCTTGTTATCTGCTTGAGCTGTTCGCCTTTGGTATTGAACAGATACAGATGGTTATATCCGTCTTTCTCACTCTGCAGTATGAACTTGCTGTCGTCCCAAGGCAAGAATGTGATAGGAGTTACCGGATGAACATATTTGTCGTTATGTTCCTTATAGAGAGTCTCGAGTTTGTTGCCTGTTGTTGCGTCATAGCTTACGAGCGCCATGTCAGTCTGGTCGCGGTTAAGCTCTATCATATAAACCTTCTTGCAGTCGGGGCTCCATGCTATGTTTGTGAAATAGCGGTCTGTTGGGTCGCCTGCTTTCAGATATATTGTCTTTCCTGTCTTCAGGTTATAAACGCCCACTGTAACCTTATGGCTTGTTTCGCCCGCCATAGGATATTTTATTGGCGTTTCGGTGGCTATTCTGGTGTCGATGTTAACGAGCGGATAGTCGGCAACCATGCTCTGATCCATGCGGTAGAAAGCCAGACTCTGTCCGTCGGGACTCCAGAATGTGCCTTTATATATTCCGAATTCATCGCGGTGTACACTCTGTCCGTAAACAATCTCCCTGCTTCCGTCGGTTGTCAGCTGAGTGGTTTTGCCTTCGCCGTCGGTAACAAACAGGTTGTCATCCTTTACAAAAGCAACTGCTCTTGATGCGGCGTTCCATTCTGCGTTGCTTTCGCCTTCGCAGCTCTGGCGCCATACAACCTTTTTCGACTTGAAGTCGATGAGCATGCGCTCTTTCTTGCCGTTGATCAGTACGAGTGATTTTTCGGGATAGGGGAATGAGGCATAGAACAGGTGACGGATTTTTGTGCTGTCGTCTGTTCCTGCCCATTTGTTGATGTCGTCAACAGTAAACATCACGGTCTCTTTGCCGGTTTTCTTGTTGACCAGGCTGCATTCTTCCGTGTCTGTTCTCACGAGTTGGTCACCCCACCATGTAAGATACCTGTTCTTAGGCACCATGTTATGGTAGTTTTTGCCGCCGAAGTTAAGGTCTTCGAGCGTAAACTGCTTCTGGGCATTTACAGCTGTTGTTGTTAGCATCATCAGTAATGAAAATAAACCCAATTTGGCTAAAGCCGCAATATTCTTATGTTTCATAATCAAAACGTTTTACGGTGATCGCGTTTGCCTTTGTTGTCTTTATAGCCTTTTCCGCCTTTGCGTCCGCCCCTGTCGCCGTTGTCGTCGAAGTTGCGGCCCTTGCGCTTGTCGTAGCTAAAATCCTTATGGTCGTCAAAGTCTCTGCGCTCACGGCCGCCTTTTCTGCGCTCGCGTCCGCCGTCGCCGCTGTCTTTGAACGAAATCTTGTGGAATTTGAACGTGCGGATGTCGCCTTCCTCGTTGTCATCCTCCTCTTCAATGCGCTTCTTGAACTCGCGGTTTTTCTTGAAGCGGTGCTTGTCGGCCATGGCGCGTTTCTCTTCTTCTGTCTTCAGGATGTTTCCCTCGCT
This sequence comes from Prevotella marseillensis, assembly GCF_900625065.1. NCBI lineage: Bacteria > Pseudomonadati > Bacteroidota > Bacteroidia > Bacteroidales > Prevotellaceae > Prevotella > Prevotella marseillensis. The sequence goes on from NZ_UYXY01000001.1 coordinate 344,992, forward strand.
TCTGAAGTCTTTCAGCTTGCCGTCAAATATCTGATATTTACGGAATTCGCACTCAAGCGAACCGTTGTAGAGAGGTATCTTTATTGATGGTTTCAGGCCTATCTGGTCGAAGCACTCCTCGCGATAGCTGAGCACCCATGCATCGTTCTCCTTAAACTGATGTTTCAGTATTTCGCCTATAGTGCGGTAAGTTCCCAGCAGGTCGGGTGTAGATATTCTTTCACCATAAGGCGGGTTTGTCACCATTATAGCCTTTTCAGCAGGCTGCTTAAAGTTCTTTATGTCAGCCTGTTCTATGGTTATGCATTTTGTCATGCCGGCGGCCTTGACGTTGAGGCGCGCCTTTGTAACGGCTGCAAGGTCGATGTCATAGCCATATATGTGGTGAGTAAATTCGCGCTCATTAGAGTCGTCGTTGTAAATCTGGTCGAAGAGGTCGCGGTCAAAGTCGGGCCATTTCTCGAAGGCATATTCCTTTCTGAACAGACCTGGGGCCATGTTGTGGGCTATCAGGGCAGCCTCTATGGGCAGAGTTCCCGATCCGCACATCGGGTCAACAAAGTCTGTTTCGCCTCTCCAACCGGTCATAAGAATCATTCCGGCAGCGAGAACCTCATTGAGAGGAGCCTCGACAGACTCCTGTCTGTATCCTCTTCTGTGAAGACTTTCACCACTCGAGTCGAGCGACAGCGTACACTGGTCTTCGGCGATGTGCATGTTCAGGCGAATGTCCGGGTTGGCCACAGATATGTTAGGACGCTTTCCGAATTTTTCGCGGAACTGGTCTACTATGGCATCTTTCACCTTGTAAGACACAAATTTGGAATGTCTGAATTCCTCAGAGAACACAACCGAGTCAACCGAGAAACTCTTTTTCAGGTCGAGATACTGTGTCCAGTCTATTTTCTTTATTTCGTCATACACCTTGTCGGCCGTGTCTGCCTTGAAGTGTGCAATAGGTTTCAAAATTCTTATTGCCGTGTGCAACTGAAAGTTAGCCCGATACATCATTTCCTTGTTACCGGTGAACGACACCATGCGTCGTCCTGTCTGCACATTGTTAGCTCCAAGCTCTGTCAGCTCCTGTGCCAAAACGGGCTCCAGACCCATGAACGTTTTGGCGATGAGTTCAAATTCTTGTTCCATTATAAAGGTTTTTCTTTGTTATTTTGCGAGTGGTTGTTTTATTGGGTTAATTTGATTTTTTATATTTCCTTTTTTGCAGTTCTATGTCTTTTGGGCTACAAAGCACAGGCCTGCTGCAATCTGGTCTGACAGCAACTTGTGCAGCCGCTCTATGTTTACTCCGATATGATATGTGATTGTTCTGATATTTACCGTCGGCTTCCCATAATATCCGGGACACAAGATAGAACGCGAAAGCTCTATGATTTCTTTAAGCGTCTTGCCTGAAGGAAGCCGATCCCCGTCACGATGCCGGTGAAATAATTCCTTATGAGATTCCGGCTTTGACAGTCGTTCTGTTGTCGTGGTGAGAATCTTCGTTAAATTATCAGTGCTCATGCAATTTTTATATCTATAATTTCTGCAAAATTAATTCATTTATAATTAAAAGCCAAATTTTTTTTACTTTTATTCCGTTTGACTTTTTCATATCCGTTATATGATGTTGCATGTGGCTTGTCCGTGCGGTTTCGCGGCATGTGGCGTCATGCTGTTTAGCTTTGGTTTTTATATGTTTTGACATTGGCAGGCATACAACTTGTCGGGCCGGCTTTGTCAAAAAACAGCCAAATTTGTTTTGTTCTGCTCTCAACTTGCATTATCTTTGCATGCCGAAAAGCGATGCCTATGCTTAATGTGGCATACTGCTGCATGGTTTTCAGGCTTGTTTTTGTTTTTTATTCTTATTATTTTCAGATGATATGGATTGGATACACGGCATAATAGAGCATACTCAGTTTCCTTTGTTGACGGCGTTTTTGCTTGGTCTTATAGTGGCACTTCACCCCTGTCCGCTTGCCACCAACATTGCAGCCATGGGATATATTGCGCGCGATGTGGCTAACCGTCGCCGAGTGTTTCTTAACGGACTTTTCTACACCTTCGGCCGGATGATTGCCTATTCGGTGCTTGGCATGGTGCTTATCGTTGTTTTGCGCAACGGTGCCGACATGCTGTCGCTGGGCCACTGGTTCAGCGAGTGGGGCGAGCGCCTGCTGGCTCCGGTGCTTATAGTCATCGGATTATATTTCATGCTCGGCCATCTGATCCACCGTCATGAGCATTGTCCCGATGTGCATTCACGCGGACATCGCTTCCATGGGGCCGGAGGCAGCATGGCTCTGGGGCTTCTTCTTGCCCTGTCGTTCTGTCCAGAGAGTGCCGTGGTTTATTTCGGCATGCTCATGCCTCTTTCTGTCGAGTCGCACGGCGGATTCATGCTGCCCGTAGTATTTTCTGTTGCCACAGCCATACCTACGGTGCTTATGGCCTGGGCTGTGGCTTACGGCCTTGCCGGCTTGTCGGCCATGAAGGAGCGCATGCATGTTCTTCAGCGCTGGGTCAGTGTCGGCGTGGGCGTCCTGTTTATCGGGGCAGGAGTGTTCTGCCTGTTCTTCTGATGCCTTCCGGCTGTCGGTCTTTCCGGTGTCAGCGTGCCTGATTTCCTTCAAAGCTTATGTTTACATGCTCAAAGCCCATTGCCTTCAGCATCTGCGTAAACTGCCTTTTGGCGTTGTCCTGTGCGTTTTCTATATTTTCTTTTGTAAGGCATCTTGCCTTCATTTTTGCATAGGCGCGCTTATACATGTCGGCCCTGTCCTTGTCGCTCCATGAGCCTGACTCGAAGAACGATTTTGTGCGGGCTTCGTCTATGAAGTTCTCGTCGAGCAACTTTATCTTCGGCAAGGTTATCACGAGCGTGTCTTTGTCGGCTTTTATCCAGTCGGCCTTGGCTTCGCTCATGTCGAATCCGAGGCGCAGTGTGCCGTAGTATATTCGTATCAGCTCGTCGTCTTTAAAGAAGCCTTTCCTCACGGTGTCTATCATTTCCTCGTTTTCAATAGACAGAAACTCCCATTCGCCTATCTCTTTCATCGCCAGCACCTGTGTCGGCGTTATGTCGATCTTGTCGTCTACGTATACCGTGGCCTCGTTGCCCCTGCACGACCTGACAAGATATGCCGACGCAATGATGGCTACAAGGATGACGATGAATATTATAGATAGCTTCAGGCGTCCTATCATCAGCCACATGCTGGCCCATTTGCTCCTTTTGCGGCGGTAGTTATTATTGAATTCTTCCATTTTCGATAGTGTTATTTTCAAGAATCATCGGCAGGTCGCTGTCGGTGAATTTCTTTCTGAACGTTATGGTTATGTTCTCCTCCTTGTATCCCATTTTGGTTATCATTGGTATCAGGGCATGCGCTGCGCTCTCCTTGGCCATGTCGAGTATGCCCAGCCGCGGTATGCTGCTGATTATCGCCGCCCGTCCCTGTTTCTCGTAGTTGGCCATTTCGGCGTCGCTGAAGTTCGACCTTATCAGCGACACGTGTTTCTTTATCTCGTTGTGGTCAATGCGGCTTCCGGTCAGCTCAACCTTCGGGTCGGGCAGTATTATCTCTATCTTGTCGCCGTTGCGCCTTACGTTCTTTTCAGAGAAGTTGCCGAAGTCGATATATGCCTTCAGCGTGGCGTCTATCGGTATGGCTATCTTTCTCGTCGTGAGCGGCACGGAGAAGTCGAACTTCTGCTGCAGGAACGAGCCTTTCAGCTTCACCTGGTCGTCGTGCGTTACAATCTTGTGCACCTGATATTCAGCCGTGTACAGCTTGGCGCATTTCTTTATCTGCATCACCATGACAGGTATGGTGTCTATCTTTTCGGCTTCTCTTTTCACGGGCTTTCTGTCTGTGCATGCCGTAAGCATCATTGCCGCGAGTGCCAGATATAATATTATTGTTTTCATACTTGATTACAAAGTTAATCAAAAAAGTTATAATTACGGCGTCATTCAACCGTTATTTTTTTGCGTCTTTTATATTATTTTGATGTTAAAGCCCGTTTGTTTTTCTCATTGTGTAACCGTCAAATCAAATTTAAGGCTCGTTTAATTATTTTTATTTTGTTCTTCGTGCTATTTGCATTATCTTTGCACGAGTAATTCTTAAAATACTGAAATGAAATTAACGCACACATTGATTTTTATGGCGCTGATGTCGGTCGCCGCCGTGTCTTGCAGCGAGAAGAAACAGCCGAGCAACATCATTGCCCATAAACCTGTAAAGAAGGCGCCCTCAGCTCCTGTGAAGATGCAGAATTCTGATTATGAGGATGCCGTGAGTTGGATAGGAAGTTCTTATAATGTCAAGATAAGCCGCAGGTCAGACACAGGTCTGCCGCTGATTGTAGACGACAGCGGCAACAAGTATTACGACAACGTGATAACGCTGAACGTCGTACGCCCCGACGGGTCAGAGTTTTTCAACCGCAAGTTCACCAAGTCTGATTTCTCGTCATATATCGGTGAAGAGTATGCAAAGAAGAGCGCCTTGCTCGGCATCGTGCTTGAAAAGGCAGACGGCGACAACCTGAAATTTGCGGCCAGTGTGGGCGCCCCCGACGTGCTCAGCGACGACTATGTGCCGCTCATCATCACTATTTCGCGTACAGGAGGAGTTAGCATTCAGAAAGACTCGCGCATCGACTCTAACAGCGATCAGCCCGACTATGAGGATGAAGGTGTATAGGCTATTGTAACATATTGATAATCAATAGATTGTAAAAGGCCGTCTTTTAGAAGCTAAAAGACGGCCTTTTACATGCCGAAAGCATACCTTTTGCAGTGTGAAAGGTATGCTTTTGTATTTTTGCAGAATATGTATGCCGGTCTGATTGGCTATTTCCGCTGTCTGAACTCATGCGGAGTTATGTCGGTTATGCGCTTGAAGAACTTACAGAAGAAGCTCGGGTTGGGGAAGTTTAGCTCCTCGGCTATCTGCGCTATCGGTGTGTTGCCGTATCTCAGCATTATCTTTGCGTTGGTTATCAGCGCGCGGTCTATCCATTCTTTTGCCGTTATTCCGCTGGTCTCCTTAATCACAACGCCGAGATAGCGCGGCGTTACGCACATCTTGTCGGCATAGAACGACAGCGCGTGCTCCTTCTTGTTGTAGGTGCTCACCAGCTGTATAAACCTGTCGAACATCTCCCTGTTGTGTGGCTTGTTGTGCTCGTCGGTGTCGTTGTGCTTGTTTTTCAGAAACTTATAGTAGTGGATCAGCGAATATATTATCCCGTCTATAGTTTCGTCAGGACAGTCTTTTTGGCGTGCCATTTCCCATGCCGACAGAAACATCCTGTCGGCAATGTTTATGTCGCTCTGTCCTGGTGTGGCCACAAAGTTATAGGCGTTGCGGTTGTATTCGCCCGGAATTTTTCCGCTGAACACCATGTTCATCTTCTCGTTGCTTATCATCATGCCGCACATCTCGAAGTCATCCGAAAAGTGGTTCACCTGTATTATGCTCCCTCTTCCTATGAATGCTATCGAGTTTTTTTCCAGTTTATAGTCTCTCAGGTTTATCGTTATGCTGGCTTCTCCCGCCTTGATAAATGCCAGGCGGCAGTCTTCTATAATATAAGGTGTGCCTGTCTGAAGCAGGCTACTGAACAGCTTGTGTCCTGTGCGCAGCATGCCGACGTCGCGGCCTATAATCTGTAGTGCGTTTTTCTGCTCGTCGATATTTCCTAGCATGGATTTTATCTCGGAGAATGAAAAACGTTCAGGATACATGTTGTTTGTCTTCATAAAACGTGTTTTTTGAGTGCAAAAATAATGAAAATGTGGAATAAAGGCAATAAAATACTCATATCTACACCTTTTTTACGATATTTTAAGTACAAAAGGGACATTTTATAGCTTTATAGGATAATACTTGTAGTGTTATTATTTGCTACCTTTGCACTGTGTTCTTTTAGTTGCCTGTATTGCATTAGTTGCTACATCTTGCAGCGGGCTTATTGGTGTGAAATATTAATTATATGTGAATAACAGTGATATGAAACGTTTAATTGTTTTTATTGCGTTGGCCTTGTCGTTCGTGTCGGCCTTCTCTCAGATAACGCTCGACGAGTGCAGGGAGCTCGCCCGGGCTAATTATCCGCTCATAAAGCGTTTTCGCCTGGTTGAGCAGAGTCGCTCTTTGTCGGTGAGCAATGCCTCCAAGGCATGGCTTCCGCAGGTTTCTCTCAATGCCCGCGCCTCTTATCAGAGCGAGGTTACGCGGCTTCCGGTAGACATACCGGGCGTAGAAATCAGCCCGCTTCCTAAAGACCAGTATGATGTCAGCGTTAATGTCAGTCAGCAGATTTACGACGGCGGCAGCGTCAGCTCATCGAAGAGACTTGAAGATGCGCGCAGCGACGTGGAGCGTGAGCAGGTCAACGTGGCCATTTATGATGTCTACGAGCGCATAGATCAGCTTTATTTCGGCATATTGCTGCTTGACGAACAGATAAGGCAGGTAAGGCTTCTGCAAGACGACCTGTCGCTGAGCTATCAGGCTATAAGCGGAATGGTGCGCGGGGGAGTGGCCAACCAGACCGACCTTGACGCAGTCAAGGTGGAGCAGGTGAAGGCCGCTCAGACAGAAACGGGTCTTGTTACGTCACGTGCCACTTATCTGAAGATGCTCTCAACATTCATCGGCAAGCCGCTATCCGGCAGCGTGAGCCTTGTCCGTCCGGCTGAGTCGGATGTTTCGGGTATGGTCAACAATCGTCCTGAACTCGCCCTTTACAGTGCGCAGAACCGTCTGCTCGACCAGCAGCTCAAGAGTCTCGACACGTATCTGCGCCCGCGTTTAGGTCTGTTCCTGCAGGGCGGCTATGGCAATCCGGCACTTAACATGCTTAAAAATGGCTTTGAGGCTTATTATAAAGTTGGCGCGACGCTTACGTGGAACTTTGGTAGTCTGTATACACGTGCCAACGATAAGCGCAAGATTGAGACCGAAAGACTCAACATACAGGCCGAGCGTGAGGCTTTTCTCTTCAATACCGGCCTGCGGAGCGAGCTGCAGCGCGGCAATATAGAGAGTCTGCGCCGCCAGATCAGTCAGGACGACGAGATAATAGCCCTGCGTGAAAACATACGCTCCAAGGCTGATGTCAAGGTGGCAAACGGCACCGAGACCGTCAACGAGATGCTGCGCGACATCAATGCCGTGAGCGAGGCAAGGCTCACAAAGGCCTTTCATGAGATACAGCTTTTACAGGAAATATATAAACTTAAAAACATAAACAACTTTTAGCCGTATGAAAAAGTTTGCATTTATATCCTTGTCCGTGGCCCTTGCCGCATGTTCTTCGGGCAGTTCCGACTATGACGCCACGGGCATGTTTGAGGCCACAGAGGTGATAGTTTCTGCTGAGCAGAACGGCCGCCTGCTCTCGTTCACCGTAGAAGAGGGCGACCGCCTTCAGGCCGGCAGTCAGGTCGGACTAATCGACACCGTTCAGCTCCAGTTGCGCGCCTTGCAGCTCGGTGCCACAAAGGATGTGTATGCCACGCAGCGTCCTGACATAGAGACACAGATAGCAGCCACGCGTCAGGAACTGGCCAAGGCCGAGGCTGAGCAGCGCCGCTATGAGGCTCTGGTGAAGGACAATGCCGCCAACTGCAAGATGCTAGACGATGCAGTGAGCAACGTGCGTGTGCTGCGCCGCCGTCTTGCCGCTCAACAGTCGTCGCTCGGCAAGAGCACAAGCAGTCTTAACAGTCAGATGACTGCCACAGAGATACAGCGCCGCGAGGTTATCGACCAGTTGCGCAAGTGTCATGTCGTGTCGCCCATCAGCGGCACGGTGCTCGAGAAGTACGCTGAGCAGGGCGAGTATGCCACAATGGGCAAGCCTCTGTTTAAGATAGCCGATGTTGTTGACATGAAACTCAGGGCTTATGTAACAGCCAGTCAGCTCAATTCGATACAGACAGGGCAGAAAGTCAGGGTGTATGCCGACGAGGGCGAGGACAAGCGCCGCGAGTATCAGGGCGTGATAACGTGGATATCAGACAAGGCGGAGTTTACTCCCAAGACTATACAGACCCGCGACGAACGTTCAAACCTCGTCTACGCGGTGAAGATTTCTGTAAGAAACACCGACGGTCTAATTAAAATAGGAATGTATGGCGACGTCAGGTTCTGATGCCGGGGGCATAGTATGGGCCGACGGTCTCTGCAAGAAATATGGCAAGACCGAGGCTCTCAGTCAGCTCTCATTCAGCGTTGACGAGGGTGAGATATATGGCATAATCGGTCCCGACGGCGCCGGCAAGACCACTCTTTTCCGCATACTAACCACGTTGCTGTTGCCTGATGAGGGCAAGGCAGGCGTAGACGGACTTGATGTCGTGGCCGACTATCGCGACATACGCCGCCGCATAGGCTACATGCCGGGGCGCTTCTCGCTTTATCAGGATCTTTCGGTCGAGGAAAATCTAAAGTTCTTTGCATCTGTGTTCAATACTACCGTTGAGGAAAATTATGCCCTTGTGGCTGGTATCTACCGTCAGATAGAGCCTTTCAAGGACCGCAGGGCGGGCAAGCTGTCGGGCGGAATGAAACAGAAACTTGCGCTCTGCTGCGCCCTTATCCATGCTCCGCGCGTGCTGTTCCTCGACGAACCTACAACGGGTGTCGACCCTGTGTCGCGCCGGGAGTTCTGGACCATGCTGAAAAAACTGCGAGATGAACACGGACTAACCGTGCTTGTGTCAACGCCATACATGGACGAGGCGTCGTGGTGCGACCGCATATCGCTGATGCAAGGCGGCCGCTTTATGCAGACCGACACACCTGTCGGCATTGTTGAGGCTTATGCCGACAGGCTGTTTGCTGTCATGGCTACCGACATGCACGGACTTATGACCGGACTGAAGGCATGTCCGCTCGTTGCCACTTCGTTCTCGTTCGGTGCAGCCTATCATGTTACGCTCGCGCCCGGTGCAACCCCTGACGCCCTGCGCTCGTGGCTCACAGCAAAGGGCTACGCCGAAGTGGGCATAACGGAGATAAGTCCTTCGGTTGAAGACTGCTTCATGGCATTAATGAAAACATCAGAAAAATGACAGACGAAAAAGTTATAATAGCAGAAAACCTTACAAAGCGCTTCGGCAGTTTTGTTGCCACCGACCATATATCTTTCAGCGTAAGACGCGGCGAGATATTCGGATTTCTCGGTGCCAACGGTGCCGGCAAGACCACGGCCATGCGCATGCTCTGCGGTCTGAGCCGCCCGTCGGAGGGCAGGGCAGTGGTGGCAGGCTTCGACGTTGCTTCGCAGGCAGAGCAGGTGAAGCGTCACATTGGCTATATGAGTCAGAAGTTTTCGCTCTACGACGACCTGACCGTGGCTGAGAACATGCGACTCTTCGGCGGCATATATGGCATGGGGCGCAGACAGATAGCCGAGCGTACAGCCGGCATGCTTGCCGACTTGGGGCTTGAGGGCGAGCGCAACTCTCTCGTAAAGTCATTGCCGCTCGGCTGGAAACAAAAGCTGGCTTTTGCGCTTGCCATATTCCATGAGCCGGAGATAGTGTTTCTTGATGAGCCTACGGGAGGCGTCGACCCTGTTACCCGGCGCCGCTTTTGGGAGCAGATATATCAGGCTTCCGACCGCGGAATAACTGTGTTTGTCACCACTCACTATATGGACGAGGCCGAATATTGCGACCGAATGTCGATAATGGTAGACGGCAAGATTGAGGCTCTCGACACTCCCGCTGCGCTCAAAAAGAGCTTCGGGGCCGACAGTCTGTATGATGTGTTTTTCAGTCTTGCCCGCAGGGCCAGGCGCACTTAGGGCTGGGCGGTGTCAGTATTGTTTTTCGTGTTAATGATAATTATATGATATGAGACGGTTTATTTCTTTTGTCCACAAGGAGTTTTGCCATATCCTGCGCGACTGGCGCACCATGCTTATCCTGCTGGTTTATCCCGTAGTGCTGATAGTGCTGTTCGGGTATGCCGTCACCACAGAGGTTAAGAATGTTCGCGTGGCAGTGCTCGACTTGTCTCACGACGCTGTTACGTCTAAGATTTGCGGGCATATTGCCGCCAGCCGTTATCTCGTCATGGCAGCCGCGCCTCACAGCCGTCCGGAGGTTGAAACCATGTTCAGGCGCGGCGACATAGATGTGGCGGTGATTTTCGAGAGCGGCTTTGCCGACAATCTTCGCCATGGCGGCGATGCCAGTGTGCAGATACTTGCCGACGGCAGTGAGCCTAACCAGGCTGCCGTGCGTGTTCAGTATGTCGAGCAGGTGCTTGCGGCTGCCAAGAGCGATGTCGTGGAAGATGCCGCAGGCCGTGACTTCACGATAGTTCCCGTTACGCGCATGCTCTACAATCCGCAGCAGAAGAGCGAATACAACTTTGTGCCGGGCGTTATAGGCATGATTCTGTTGCTTATCTGCGCCATGATGAGCAGCATAGCCATCGTGCGCGAGAAGGAGAGCGGCACCATGGAGGTGCTTCTGGCGTCGCCCCTGCCGCCGGCTTGCATCATCCTTGCCAAGCTCGTTCCTTACTTCGTGATATCCTGCATAAACCTTGCGGCAATACTGCTGCTGGCTTTCTATATGCTGCATGTGCCCATGGCGGGCAGCCTGATATGCTTTCTCGGCGTAACGCTGCTCTACATACTCGTGTCGCTCACGCTCGGACTGCTAATTTCTACGCTTGTCAGCACGCAGATTGCGGCCATGATACTGTCGCTGCTGCTCATCGTGCCCACCATCTACCTGTCAGGACTCGTGTTTCCGCTCGAGAGCATGCCGGCAGTTCTGCGCGACATCTCGGCCATTGTTCCGGCGCGGTGGTATATCGATGCGGCGCGCAAGCTGATGATTCAGGGGGCAGATGCCGTTTATGTGGCTGCCGACGCTGCCGTAATGGCTGTCATGGAGGCGGTTTTGCTTGGCGTATCTCTTAAATTGTTTAAAGTAAGATTATAACTGCGTTATGGTGATAAGATATTTGATAGAGAAGGAATTTTTGCAGATCAGGCGCAACGCCATTCTGCCCAGATTGTTCGTTATGCTGCCTCTTGTCCTGCTCATCGTGGTTCCGTTTGCCGCCAATCAAGAGATAAAGAACCTTAAGTTCTGTGTCGTCGACAACGACCACAGCTCTTTTTCGCAGCGCCTTGTGCAGAAGATAGACGCATCGGCATATTTCTCGCTGGCAGACTATTGCGGCAGTCATTCGGCAGCCATGCGCAGCATAGACGGCGGCAGTGCCGACGTGGCTGTTGAGATAGGGCACGACTTTGAGCAGAATCTTGTAAAGACGGGCGTGGCTGACATTAATGTAGAGGCTAACGCTGTCAACGGCATGAAGGGCATGCTGGCTCAGGCATACATGCTTCAGATAATAGCCGACTATGCAGCGCAGCTTGGCGAGGAACACGGCATTGATGCTTCGGGTGTGAGCCTTGCCGGGGCAGACGTCAGGCCGAGGTTTCTTTATAACGGACAGCTCGACTACAAGATGTTCATGATTCCGGCTGTTATGGCCATGCTGCTCACGCTGCTCATAGGCTTTCTGCCTGCGCTGAACATCGTCGGCGAGAAGGAGAGCGGCACGATAGAGCAGATAAACGTAACGCCGGTGGGACGGTTCAGTTTTATCTTTTCCAAGCTCATTCCTTACTGGCTCATAGGTCTGTTCATGCTTGCGTGGTCGGTATTTCTTGCGTGGCTCATCTACGGAATGCTCCCGGCAGGCAGCATCCTGTTGCTGTTTCTCCATGCCACCTTGTTTCTGCTCATCGTGTCGAGTCTTGGTCTGATAGTGTCCAACTATTCTTCCACCATGCAGCAGGCGGCCCTGCTTATGTTCTTTTTCCTCGTGATATTCATCCTTATGAGCGGCATGCTCACGCCGGTGTCTGCCATGCCCGAGTGGGCACAGCTCATCACCTATGTCAATCCGCTGCGTTATTTTATCGAGGTGTTGCGGGCGCTCTATCTTAAAGGCAGCGGCTTTGCCGACCTTCAGATGCAGTTTTTCGCCATGCTGGCTTATGCCGCTGTATCGTGGACATGGGCTATATGCAGCTATAAGAAGAGTGCGTAGCCTTTTCAGCGTGGCATGCGGTACCTGGCTTTATCTTTCAGCCGCCGTTCCGCCCTGCCGCTATCGTGTTTGCTGCATCCTTTTATTTAGGCCTTTGGATGTCTCGGCTCGATAGAACAATGGTTGATAAAATCTGTAGAGCAATAAGTATAATACTTTTTCCTAAAAACTCGTCACTCGTCACATTTGCTTTTAACATGTTGATTGTCAATATGTTGCAGTGTGACGAGTTGGCGTTTCAACTCGTCACACTGCAGTGAAAATCCCGGTCTGCCAAAGTCACTGTCCTTTCCTAAAATTGGTTGACTTCTAACAAGCCATTCCCTGATTAAAGTTGACTCTGGTTAAACTTATAACTGTTATTGGTTGACTCTACTTTTAATTACTGATTAAAGTTGACTTTTACCGGGACAGAATCCCTGTTCATGGTGTCCTTGGAGGGCGTAGCCCGGAAAGGACACCATGAACAGAAGGCAAAGATAGTCCATCTTCTCCAATATCGGAGCATTCCTGTCTGTTTTTTATGGCCTTTGTCCTAAAACTGCTCCAACGCTTAGATATCTCACCCTGACATGAAGCAGCCTGTGCCGGTGTCATCATGTTGATGCTCATGTGCGGCCTTTCGTTGTTGTAGAAGTCCACGGCCGTTGCCACGGCTTCCCTGACCTGGCCGATGTCGGTGAACCTCATACCCTTAAGGAGTTCGTTCTTTATGGTACCATTAATACGCTCTGCCTGTGCATTGTCCTTCGGATCCCCGGTCTCCGTCATACTGATACTTATACCATTTTTATTAAGCAGCCTGACATATTCGGAACTTGCGTATTGTACGCCGCGGTCTGAATGATGTATAAGGCTGATGCCGTCCATGCCCTTCAGCCTTCCCAAAGCCATGCACAGTGCTTCAATGGGATAAGACGTCTCAAGCGTCGGACCGACACAGTATCCTACAATCTCTTCTGTATATGCATCAAGTACAATTGAAAGGTAGCAGAAACGGTAGTGTATGTCGTCTGTCCAAATAATTATGTACGTTATGTCACTGACCCATAGCTGGTTAGGTCTGAGGGGCAACATTTCCTTTATAAGATTGGGATATGTCGGAAGACCGTGCCTTGAGTCAGTGGTACGTGGACGGCGCAACCTTTTACGGAGAATCATGCCGTTACATGACATTATTTCTATAAAACGGTCACGGCCGACAGGACTGTTGCCGCTGAAATCACGCCGGTACATGTGCCAGAGCTTCAATGCGCCTATTCCGGGGTCTATACGGCGCACCTTGCGGACATACTCAATCACAAAGGCATCACGGGCGGCCCTCATCATTGACTTTGACTCATCATACTTGTAATAGGCCTGCTTGCTTACGCCAAACAGCGCACAAAGATGTCTCACCCTGTATCGGACAGGGTTCTTCGTGTGCAGGAATGTTACTGTTTGGCGCCAGATTTTTTTCTTATGCTGATGCCTAACTCGGATTCGGCCACATTTATCATCTCGTCATAAGCCTCGGCCTTTATCTCGGCCTTGGTCAGTTCGGACTTAAGACGGTGTCCTTTCCTGATTTCGGTTGACTTCAAACCGTTTTTCCCTGATTAGGTTGATTCCTGTTAAACTTATAACTGTTATTGGTTGACAATATCATTGAAAATTTTGGTTTAATACCGTGTTGTGAATATCAGATTTTTATACCATTATCATCATTTACCCCACGTTCTTGTCATATTGTTATTTATCCAAACAACGCTCCTCATTTTTCCAATATGCCCCTTTTGCATCCTGATATGCCATGTTTCACATCGCAATATGCCGTCTTTCGCACGGCAAAAGGTGGCATATCGCATTACAATATTATTGTTTATGCGAGTAGTTTTATCAGCTTTATTTGTCGTTAATGCAGTTTTGGTTTCAGTGTTCTTTATAGAAAATAAAAAAACAGGCTAAATCTAAAGACAGATTTAGCCTGCTTTTCAATAACAATGAGTATTTTACAGCACAAGTTCAACCGGACAATGGTCGGAGCCGTATATCTCGGTGTGGATGCTTGCAGATTTTATTTTTTCTGTCAGGCGGTTTGACACGACGAAGTAGTCGATACGCCAGCCTGCATTCTTTTCACGCGACTTGAAGCGGTAAGACCACCATGAGTAAATGCCTTCCTTGTCGGGATAGAAGTAGCGGAAGGTGTCTGTAAAGCCGCTTGCAAGCAGTTGGCTGAACTTGTCGCGCTCCTCGTCGGTAAATCCGGCGTTCTTTCTGTTTGTCTTCGGATTCTTCAGGTCGATTTCCTTATGAGCCACGTTCATGTCGCCGCATACTATTACGGGCTTCACCTTGTCGAGGCGCATGAGATATTCGCGGAAGTCATCTTCCCATTTCATTCTGTAGTCAAGCCTCTTCAGTCCGTCCTGAGAGTTTGGCGTATATACGGTTATCATGTAGAAATCTTCCATCTCGAGAGTTATTACGCGTCCTTCGTGGTCGTGCTCCTCTATTCCGAGTCCGTAGCTTACGCTCAGCGGCTTATGTTTAGTGAATATGGCTGTGCCGGAGTAGCCTTTTTTCTCGGCATAGTTCCAGTAAGACTCATAGCCGTCAAACTTCAGGTCGAGCTGTCCTTCCTGCATCTTTGTTTCCTGAAGGCAGAAGAAGTCGGCGTCGAGCTGTTTGAATATGTCGCTGAAGCCTTTTCCCTCACAGGCCCGCAGTCCGTTTACATTCCATGAAATTAGCTTCATAATGGTGAATGGTTTTATATGGGTTAAAAAATAAAGGGCAGACTTTGTTAAATCTGCCCTCATTTATACTTTTAATCGGTTTCTATGTAGAATTAGAATTTTGCCATCTTTATGGCATCAATTGCACACTCGTCACCCTTGTTGCCCAACTTTCCTCCGCTGCGGTCTTTAGCCTGCTGCAGGTCGTTGGTGGTGAGCAGTCCGTAGATTACAGGAATCTCACTCTTGGCGTTAAGACGTGCAATGCCGTAGGTTACGCCCTGACAGATGTAGTCGAAGTGAGGAGTCTCGCCTCTGATAACGCTTCCGAGGATGATTATTGCGTCATATCCGCCGTTGAGCGTCATCTGGTGTGCGCCGTAGATAAGTTCGAAGCTTCCGGGAACTGTCTTTACGTGTATGTTTTCAGGCAGTGCTCCGTGTTTCTCGAGTGTCCTTACGGCACCTTCGAGCAGTGCTCCTGTTATTTCAGGATTCCATTCGGCAACGACGATGCCGAAACACATGTTGCTTGCGTCGGGTACTTTACCGTAGTCGTAGTCAGAAAGATTGTGCAGTGCGGTAGCCATTATTTTACAGAAACTCTTTCAATATATTTGTCAATATCCTGCGAAACGGCAGAGTTAAGATACTTTGTCTTTATATCCTGATAAATCTGCAGAGCTTCGCTCTTCTTGCCCTGGCTCTCGAGAATCTCGCCGGCCTGGAGCAGGAATATAGGCGAAATGCTGTTGTTTGTGTTGTCGGCAGCTTCGCTGTCGGCCATGCTTGCAGCCTTCTTGAGATATTCAACGGCCTTGTCGAGCTGCTTAACGTGTGCGTAAGCATTGCCAAGTGCAGCTACAGCAGAGGGGCTTATCATCTGATCATCGGCAGGAGAGAACTTGTCGAGATATGTTACTGCGTCGTTCCATTTGTCGAGGTTTGCATAGCAGAGTCCTGCATAGAGGTTTGCCAGGTTGCCTGCATCTGTGCTGCTGTAGTCAGATGCGATGTTTACGAATCCGACATATCCGGCTCCGTCTCCCTTCAGCGCCTTGTCGTATTGCTGATTAGAGAAATACTCCTGACCTTTAGCCAGTGCTGTGCTTGCTTCCTGCTCTTTTGGGCCTGAAACATAGGTCTCATAGCAGATGATACCTGCTACAACAAGGATAATCGCCACGATGGCGATTGAGATTGTTTTCTTATGTCTCAAGAAAACAGCCTCTTTCTGGTTGAGGGCGTCGTTCATTGTGCCCTTCTGTTCATTAAGATTTGCCATTTATATTTATTTTTATAATTAGCGGTTTATAAAGCGTGGCAAAATTACGTAAATTATCTGGTATTGTGAAATTTATTACATACTTTTTTTGTTTTTCATTGATAAATCAAGTAACTTTGCATGACAAAAGCAGCATTGGGCAATCGTAAATGTGTTATTGCCGGTATATGATTTTTATTGCTGTCCTCAAGTTGATAATTTGTCGGTAAATATGTTTTTAAAGAAGATATCCATAGTCAATTATAAGAACATCAGGGAGGCCACTCTCGACTTGTCGCCCAAGATGAACTGTTTCATAGGGCATAACGGCGAGGGAAAGACCAACATGCTTGATGCTGTATATTATATGTCGTTCTGCCGCAGCGCTTACACAACTAGCGACGCCAACGTGATACGCCACGGTGAGGATTTCTTCGTGTTAGATGCTGTTTATGTAAACGATTATGGCGATGAGGATTCTGTGTTTTGCGGCATGAAGCGCGGCTCAAAAAAGCATTTTAAGCGTAATAAGAAAGAATATAAGAAACTGTCGATGCATTTAGGCATGATACCTCTGATATTTGTCTCGCCGTCGGACACGGTGATGATTGAGGGTGGGAGCGAAGAGAGACGCCGGCTTATGGATGTGGTTATTTCGCAGTATGACAATTCTTATATTGATGCCCTTAACCGTTACAATAAGGCTCTGCAGCAGAGAAATACGCTGCTTAAGACAGAGGAAGGGCCGGACATTGAATTGTTGTCGCTGCTTGAGGAACAGATGGCTTTTTACGGAGAGACAATTTATAACAAGAGAAACGACTTTATAGCCGAGCTGACTCCTTTGTTTCAGACGTTTTACAGCCGGATCTCTCAGGATAAGGAAGAGGTTTCGTTGGGCTATGTGTCTCATTGTCAGCGAGGTCCGTTGCTTGATGTTATCCGTCGCGACCGCATGAAAGACCTTGCCGTGGGCTATTCTCTCCATGGTGTTCACCGCGATGACCTTGAAATGCTTATTGGCGGATATCCGATAAAGCGTGAGGGCAGCCAGGGACAGAACAAGACTTTTGTCATAGCCCTGAAGCTGGCTCAGTTTTACTTTCTTAAGCGCACTGGCTCAAAGACCACTCCGATACTGCTTCTTGACGATGTGTTCGACAAACTGGATGCGCAGAGAGTGGAGCAGATTGTGAAGATTGTTGCGGGAGACGAGTTCGGGCAGATTTTCCTGACAGACACCAACCGCGACCATCTCGACCGTATATTGAGCAGTTCGTCGCTTGATTACAGGCTCTTTTATGTTGATAACGGCGACATTATGCCAAAGGAGGTTGCCGATGTTTAAGCGTGATGTTCAGACTCTGGCGGATATCCTGCAGAAATGTTTGAGGCAGGACGGACTAGAAACGCCACTGCAGCAGAAGCGTCTCATCGACTCGTGGGATAAGGTTGTAGGTAAGATTATTGCCGGATATACGGCAGAAAAGTTTATCAAGAACCAGACGTTGTTCGTCAAGATTCTTAATCCAGCGCTGCGTGCCGATCTTACGATGATGAGAGACAGACTTGTGAAAAATCTGAACATGGAGGTGGGCGCCAATATCATTGTCGACATAAAGTTCTTCTGATGTTTTTTCGCATGCCGCATTTCGACATGTGTAGCGATGTGCTGATTGCTTTAAAAAAAACATAGCAGCAATCAGATTGCGTCATCATTTTGCAGCAAGCCTATTCTTGCTTGTTAGAACTTTCGCGTATTTTTAGAATCATCGGTACGATTTCTTTGTAAATCTTTTTGTCGCCGCGGATGTTTCTCAGAAGCAGGTCGCATGCTTTTTCGCCTGTAAGATGCGCCTGGTCCATTATAGCCGAAAGCTTTGGCGTTACAAAGGCAGACGACTCTGCTTCAGTAAAGCCGATGATGGCTACGTCCTTAGGTATGTGCAGTCCGAGGGTCTTTATTGCGTCAAAGGCAGCATAGGTTATGATGTCGTTGAAGGCAAGGATTGCGTCGGGCCTGTCTTCGCGTTTGAGCAATTTCAGAGTTTCGTTTCGCGCACTTTCGTAGTCGATATTGCCGTTGATGACAATAGAGCGGTCAATGGTGATGTTTCTTTCGCGCAGAGCCTCCAGGTAGCCGTGTTTGCGGCGCTTGACCATGTCGAGATGTGTTGGTCCGCCGATAAATGCGATGCGCTTGCTGCCGGTGTCGATAAGGTGGCGTGTAGCCTGAAGTGCGGCTTCATCTCCGTTTGACACGACAGATGAGAATATGTCAGGAAGGCAAGTGCGGGCAAAGAATACCAGCGGTATACCCATCTTGTTGATTTCTGTGAAGTGAGAATAGTCTACAGTATCCTGCGCCAGACATGCTATAATGCCTTCAACGTACATGCTGACAAAGTTGTCAATGGCTTTTTCTTCTCTAATATGGTCTTCATGGCTGTTGGCTGCCACAACGGCATATCCGGCTTTCGTGGCAAAATCTTCTATTCCGTCGAGTACGGCCGCATAATAATGTGTTACCAGATTCGGCACAACTACGCCTATTACTTTGGGCTTCTGTTGCCTCAGGCTTTGTGCGAATGGGTTAGGGCGGTAGTTGAGCTTCTTGGCAAGCTCTTGTACGCGAGTTCTCATTTCCTCACCTACTTCGTGGCTGTTTCTTAATGCGCGCGACACTGTCGCAATGCTGACTCCCAACTGTTCAGCCATTTCTTTTAAAGACGTTCTGCGTGCTGCCATTGCTACCTGTGTTTGTCGAATTGTTGAAGGAATAGTTAAATGATTATTGCAAATGTAATCAAAAAAAATAAAATACGCAAACGTTTACGTAACTTTAATAAAAATCGCTCAAATAGCAATGGTTCATTGCCGGATTTATGGCATACTGAAGGTTATGCGTAGATGTAATGATGTTGCTGACAGCGGTGAAATATTGTTTTCAGGAGCACTATTGAAGCGTGTAGACTGATACCGGGATTTGCGCCTGCGGCACCGGTTGTGGGTATGACAGTTTCCTGATGTCCGGTCAGATGGTGAGTATATTGTTTCTCCCATTTGGGGCAGAATGTGTGAAAAAGCACAAACCCTTAAGCCGTTCTGTAGTTAGCTTAAGGGTTCGTGCTATGTCGAGACAATTTAATTTATACTTTTGTTGCAGATAAGGAGATTACATGGGCAGAAGCTCTTCGCCCTCAAGTTCACATGAAGTGAATCCCATTTCTTTTGCTTTTTCTTTGTTGAATGCAAAGTATGTGGCTTTACCTTCCGTGCATATCTCGCCTTTTGAGTTTTCGAGCGTAACCTCAATAGTTACCAGGTTGCGTCTTTGTTCGGCTATGTGCGCCCTCAGCGTGATCTGCGGTTCTGTTGTCATTACCGGCTTCTTGTATCTTATTTCGAGATGAGTGGTCATTCCGCTTGTCTGCAGTTTTCTGAAAATCACCCATCCGGCTATTTCGTCAATGAGCGTGCACAATATGCCTCCGTGCATGGTGTCTATCCATCCCTGATAGTGGGTCTGCGGTTTCCAGAAGCTTATTATGTCGTCGCCGTCTTCAAAAAACTCCATATGTACACCTATCGGATTGTCGGGGCTGCATCCAAAACAGTTGTATCCTTCCTTATCCATCCATGGATTTTTAATCTTTCTCATAGGCAATAAATTATTTATGGTTGTTATCTGATTTCAGTGTCACCATGTCTTAGAACGTAAGTCGCATCATAAGCCTTACGCCGTTCTTGGTTGCCGTAGGCAGATGGTTGTAGTTCAGACGGTGTACATACTGAATATGTATAATCTTGAATATATTGTGGATTCCGGCAATTAGCTCAATATACGGACGCTTGCTGTCCATTATGTATGAACCTTCCGGGAATTCCATTAACATACCGTCGCCTGCGTTTGCTGCCAGGGTAGGGTTGTTCTTGTCGGTAAGTGTGCCCCAAAGGCATTTTATGCCAAGCCACTCGCGCCACTTTAGTTTCTTGAGGAGCGGTATGCGGTTGAATATCTTTCCGTTCAAGTCCCACGATATGTCAAGGCTTGCGTATCTGTCGTTAAGGAACTCCATGTTGTTTATCAGGTTGAAAGTTTCGTCACTGATGATATACGACAGGTTGGCGGCCGGCATTATGAGCAGCGGGAACGGCACCTTGTTCCATTGTATGCCGCCCTTTGCCAGGATGTCTATCTTTCCCCAGCTGTTCAGCCACAGGCGCTTGTATATGCTTGCTTCGGTGAAGTTGTAGTCGTAGTCGCCTCCGAGGAAACCTTTTATACCTGTGGTGTGCGACAGTGTGAATACTGGTGCGTCGAGGTTTACGGGCAGACGGCGCTGCTTCGTATTTATGAATGTCTCACCCGGAGCATATCTCAGTTCAATGCGTGCTTCGGTTGTCCTGAATTTTCCCTGTCCGATCATGGCGTCTTCCATGCCGACCATAGACAAAGGCTTGAAGAAAAGGTCGCCGCAGGCTTCGTTCTCTTCTGTCTTCAGGCTTATGGTCGTTCTGAATCCCCATTCCTCTTCACGTTCGAACGAGAGCTGCTGGCGGTTGTAGAACATCATTTTTTCAACCTTAGTCCATTTCAGAGCCGTGAACACGTTATCCTTGTCGGTGTGCATGAATTTGTCTGAAGGTGAACATACGTCATAAGTAGAAGTGAATGTCAGCGTGCGTTTCGGGAACTCTCGCGGAAGATATTCCTTCTTGTTAAACGAGTATGTCAGCTCGCCCTTGTAATAGTTCTTGCGGCTGTCCCATCCGCGTGCATAATATCCAGACAGGAACCAGTGCGGGTTAAGGTTAGCCGTTGTCTGTGCGCTGATACGAGTGCGCACTCCGTCGATGAAGTTAGAACTTATCATCGTGTTGATAGGTCCTATGTCAACCTTACTCGGATGATTCTGACTTCCTGTCTCAACAAAGTTCTCTATGAATGCCCTTACACCAAAGATGATATACTTGAAGGCTTTCTGCTGACTCAGGTTGTTGATGAATGCATCCATCGAACTTTCACTTTTTGTCAGCTCCACGCTTCGGTATTTGTCCCAGAAAGCTTCGTCGCGCATCATGGCATTAGACTCATGCAGTACTTTCGTCTTGCCTTTAAACAGTTTGTCGGGCAGTTCGTCAAAGGCATAGTCGCTCATTCGTGTTGTTCGTATGACTATGGCTTTGGTTAGGAACTTGGCTATCGACATTTCAACGAACATGTCGTCGGTTGTCAAAGCCCAGTCACCTTCGGGCAGGCGGGTGTATTCCTGTATAATCTGAAGATTGTCGACAAAGTTGACGTCGCTTTTCTTTGGAAGCGTCAGGTTGCATCGTTTTACGTGCAGCGTTGAGTCGGCCAGAATCCATATTTCGCCCCTGAATCCGAAGTCCTGCTGGTTGTTGGGCAGGAACTGCAGATGGAAACACTTGTCTCTGTCAACGTATACGGTGTCGACAATGTAGAAACGGTAAAATGATATGGCGTCCTTGCCGATAGGGCTTGTAAACGGATATTGCAGCAGACGGATCTGGTCGTCATACAGGTCTACGTCTGTGAATACGTCTTTTAGCACGTTGTTCAGGATGTCTCCTGTTTCAATCAGGTCGTTGACACCCGATGAACTTTGTCCCATTATTATCGACTTCTCGGTCTTAGGGTCTTTCCTGTATATGTTTCTTGTAACAGTCTCGTCGACAGACAACGGCAGAATGAGCTTGTTGTTGTACGGACAAGTCTCAATCTGGTTAATCAGCCATTTTTTCTTTTTCAGTTTTTCGTTCTCAAGCTCGGTAGGCTTAATGTCGTTTATGGCGAACGTTATTTTCTGATATTTGTTAAACTGATAATAGTCGTGGTTGGCAAGGTCGGTGCGTTTCTTAGCCGCAATGACACGCTTCATCAGCTCTACGGCCGGATTATTCTTGCGGCTGTATTTGCTTCGCTTCGTCTTCACCGTTACGCCTTTCAGCTGCTTGGTGTCAGTCTTGAGCGTGATTTTCATTTCTGAAGGCGTGTTCGGGCCTATCAGAATGGTGAGTTCCTGATATCCAACGGCGCTGAACGTAAGCTTCTCACCGTTAAGACGCTTTATAGAGAAGCGTCCGTAGGCATTTCCCGACGTTGCAATCTTCTCTTTTTTATATTGCACGCTGGGAAACGGAATGGTGTCGCCGGTGGATTCTTCAACAACAACACCTGTTATTGTCTGTGCGCCTGCTGCCTGTACCAGTATTAAAAGAAGTAATATCAGAATATTTTTCATTATATGATTTTCTGTTTATTTTGAACCGTTGTTGTTTTTAGCGTATGAAGGGTCCGGTGTCCTTTGCATTAAAGAATCTGACTCAGGTCGGTTATGATCTTGTCAGGTATGGTCTCATCATATTTTTCGTCGGTCCAGCCTTCGCCTTTGAACCATATAGTCTTGCATCCGGCTTTCTTGGCAGGTGTGATGTCCTTGTAGAAGCTGTCGCCTACTACGGTTGTGTCGGCGGGATTTAGTTTCAATGCCTCTACGCCGAGAGTGAATATGCGCGGGTCTGGTTTGCGTATGCCAACGACGGCCGACTCTATAATATTAAGAAACAGATTGTCGAGTCCGAACTCCTTAAGCACCACGCTGATGTTGCCGTAGAAGTTGCTCACGAGCACCATCGGATGATTCTCGTTTATGCGGGTCAGCACCTCGCGGCTGTGACTCGTCTCTCTCTTCACCTCTTCATAAAGGTCTTCGAGTATGGTCTTATGGCTTTTTACATATTCATCCTCTGACACGTTCCAGTAGCCTTCTGCCATGAGATATTCCATCTCTATGCGCAGTTTTGTGTCGAGCGTTTTGTGGAAAGTGTATTCAGGCTGAATTATGGGGTGTGAGCCTAACGTGCGTTCAGCATGAACGTATGCCTCGCGAAACTGTTCTTCAGTTACAGGTATGTTGTGGCGGCTGTAGGCATGCCATAGCACCTTGCCCCAGTGGCGGCCGGCTGTGTCGAGCGTGCCGCCGTAGTCGAAGATATATCCTTTTGTCATTGAATCTTTTTTGTTATTTTCTTGCACAGTGATTCATGCTTCTTGTGCATATAGATATATAGAATGTTCATCAGCGTTATCTCTATGAGCATGTACACCCACGGGCAGCCGAGCAGGCATGTAACGTAGATGCATATCGCACGTGTATTGAAAGTCAGGATGTTGGTGTACTTCATCAGCGGACGGCTTCCCTCAAGAAACTCCTCTCTGATGTCGGCCGGCACCTGCGATGCGCTGCCGTATTTTTCTTTCATCACCTTTATCATCTTCTGAAAAGCAGGCGAACGTTTCTCCTGACTCTTGCAGTAGTTGGCGTAGTTGTAGTAGAACAGATGCTCGAACAAGGCTCCGCGCCTGGGCAGCGACTTGTATATCTTTATCTGACTTTCGTAAGTGTCGAGTTCGCTGCCTTCCTTGCCTTTAAGGAAGAACAGGTGTATCTGACGGTAATAGTCGGAAAGCGAGCTTTGAGGCGAATGGCACATCACTCCGGCTATGAAGGCAATGACCCATATCCACAGGCCCCATTGTATGTCAAGTCCGGGGATGGCCTGTCCCATCATGCGGTATGAAAGGGCTGCATATATCGCAAAGAACCACACGTCTCCAGAGAAGCCGTCGAGCACTCGGCCAAGAAGCGTCTTCTGTCCTGTAAGGCGTGCAAGCTGTCCGTCGGTTGAGTCGCAGAAGTTGGCAAACATAAGCAGCACGATGCCTGCAATGTTGTGCATTATGTCGGTGTATGAGAACATCCATCCTGCGCCGACGCCCAAGAATATTGACAGTATTGTTATCGTGTTAGGGTGGACGCCTAGCTTCTTCCACATCAGGGCGAACATCAGTCCGATGGGGCGCGTGAAGTGAACGTCGAGCCACTCTTCCGTATCTTGTGATTTCAGTGATGCGTTAAGCATCTCTTTAAAATTACTCATAAGTTTCTTTCTGTTTTTTATAACGTTACATCTTTTTGCAGATTATCTCTGCCATGGCCTCAGCAGCCTCTTCGCGGCATCTTGAAAAGCTGGGCCAGTCGTTAAAGTCTATTATTGCATACGAGCCGTCCTCGCGCACAATGCAGTCGCCTCCGTATATGTCGATGTTTATCAGCGATGCAGCCTTCTCGGCGTCGGCCTTAAGGTGTGTGGTGTCAAACTCATAGTGGGCAGGCTTGCCGTTGACACGCTCGTCGCCGAATTTCGACACGCCGTCGTCGCCGGGATAATATGTCCTGAAAAAGTCGGTGCCTCTGACGCCGTAGAACTTCACAAGGTCGCCCATGACGTGTGCGGTTACCACAATCTGCGTTATGCCTCTTGCCGCAAAAACGGCTATTTTGTTGTCTCTTTCAGTCTCGTCTGCTGCGAACACCACGTCGTCTTTGCTCTGTGCTGCTTCGTCGCCGCGCTTAATCCAGTAGCCACTGTTGCCGGTGAGCGGTGCCACGGGTATGCCGTTGCTGCGCATCACGCTGTCTATGTTGGCCCTTGCGCATGCCCTTACGCCTTCGGGCGAGTTAATCACCGTTGTGCCTAGACGCAGCTGTTCCTCCAGAAAGTTTAGCGTTGAGCTGAGGCGTCCCATGGTAAGAATCATGTCAGCGTGTCCGCATTCACCCAGTTGCTCTTCCTTTACGGCTGTTGTTTCGTGCCCTTTTGCCTGAAGTCTTGAGCATACGGCGTCCATTATGGCCTTGTCTTTTTCAACGGAGTTAGGTGAGAACTTTTCGGCACGGTATATAGCTATCACCTTCTTCATGACTCTCCGTTCAAAAACTTTTCAGCCTTGGCTATGTCGCCGGCATGGTCAATGTCGAGCACCTTGCTGAAGAGCCTTGCCTTCAGGCGGCATCCTGCTGCAACGAGCGCGCGCTGAAAGTTGCGCATGCGGCTGTCTCCGCGTTCTATACACTGCCGCAGGATGGTTATTGTTCCGGGGGTAAGTCCGTAGATTCCGCCGGAAATAAGCTTGCAGCCGTTCTGATCGTCGAAGAATCCCGTTATATTCATGTCGCTGTCTGCTCCTACATACAGCGGCTTTTCGTCGTCGATAAAGTCGGTTACGCCCATCATTCCGTCGGCTGTTCCGTTCTCAACACATTTGTTGAACTCTTTGATGTATTGTGCAAATTCTTTTTCGTGGAATATAGTGTCTACCGTGGTCAGGCAGAACGGGCCGTCTTCAAGATATTTGCTTATTTCGTAGAAGCTGTGCATCGAGCTCGGCGTGCTCTTCACTATATATTCAAGCGGCACGGCTGTTCCGTTAAGACCTTTCTCCTTCAGCTCTGCCAGATGCTGGCTGACGGCAGTCATGTTGCTGTTGCATATTACGATTATTTGTTCCGCGTGGTTATCCATGAACACGCTAATCAGCCGGTCAATCAGGCAAACGCCGTTGACTTTGACCAGAGGTTTGGGGGCATTTACGCCCTCTTTTGCCAACCGTGAACCTTCGCCGGCGGCAATAATGGCATATTTCATAAAGATATCTTTTTACTCAATGAGTGCGCAAAGTTAGCCATTATTGGTGAAAGTAGAAAACTTTTTAGTGTATTTTTGTTTTTGTATAAAGGTTATAATTACAATATCTTAGCCGCATTTCCGCTCTGAATGTGCCTAAAATTAATGTGTTTGAATATCCTTGTTATTTTATCTGCATATCAGTGTCATTAATAAAATTTAATATGTCGGCAGGTCTGTTATTGTGGTTTGTGCCGTTCTGTAATGTCGTCAA
Organism: Prevotella marseillensis; assembly: GCF_900625065.1. NCBI lineage: Bacteria > Pseudomonadati > Bacteroidota > Bacteroidia > Bacteroidales > Prevotellaceae > Prevotella > Prevotella marseillensis. Next base: position 370,855 of record NZ_UYXY01000001.1, read on the forward strand.
GCGGCGGCAATGCCGTTCGTTTATATATATTTATATAGGTGTGGCAGCACAGGTCGCAGCTGTATCAGCCTGTATTTCAGATAGTATATTCATCATTTGTGTCATGCACGGCATGGAGTGTGTGGTGACCTTATAGTATAAAGGATGGTTATGGATTGATGAGGCGCTTGTGCTCGCCGTACATCATATTGCAATATGTCTGCCGGATAATCATAGCAAAGTGTCAGACGGATTATGTCTGAGTTTTTGTGTGAAATAGAAATGCTTTGCCGTTCATATCAGTGCTTTTGGTAAAGCATGTTTACAAAATGCGGCAAATGTTACGTTTCTTTTTGTAAAAGCATGCCTTTTACCGTTCCAAAAGCCACGTTTCTGACTTCAAAAGCAGTGAGTTTGCAGTGCATTTTGCTGCCTTTTATATGGATTTTATGTGATGATTTGTTGCACAGATTGCCAGAATTTGAACTAACACGCTGATTTAATATGCTTTACGTCTGCACACTATTTCTGCGCTATTTTCGGATAAATGATTTTAATTTTCAAATATCCTCGTTGTGGAACGTCGACAAAAATCATAATGAAAGCATATGGCGGCAGATGCTTTCATTATGGTTTGGGTTAAAAGTAATGTAGTTGAAAAAATATTAGGTCATGATGCCTGTATATAAAATATTTCGCTATCTTTGCCGTCGGCGGTAGTGCCCGTTTCTCTTTCTGTTATGTCATACGCCGATTGTAGGCACGTGTCTATTGGCAGACAGAGATGTGGTGCAAGCTAAAAACCTTTCGGTGTTTCGGCTCATTGCGAGTAAACATTGTTTGTTTTATTTGATATTAACCTCTAAAATTTTAAGGTAATGAGAAAAAATGTTATTCTTACGGTCATTGCGCTCATGATGTCTTTATCTTCGGTCATGGCTCAAGACAAGGTTTATCAGTTGTCGAGTCATATACTTGACATTAACACCGGTCGCCCTGCGCAGGGCGTAAAGATTGTGTTGTCTAAGCTGTCAGGTGAAAATAACTGGAGCGTCATGGAGGAAAGGACTACCGACGGGAACGGACGCGTTAAGGATTTTCTTGAGAAAAGGACAGGTGCAGACAACCGTGGCGTGTATAAACTTACATATTACGTTGCCCCGTATTTCGAGTCGCAGGCACAAGACACTTTCTATCCATTTATCGACGTGGTGTTCGAGATAAAGGACGATAGTCATTACCACGTGCCGATAACACTTTCGCCTTACGGATATTCTACTTATCGGGGCAGCTGAACCCGGCGCAATCTGCGTCTTCATGCAGGTCTGTCTGCTGCTTGTCTTATGGCATTATGTGCAGATCTGATTGCCGCATATTGCTGATTAATGTTTTCTGCCGGTGTGTGTCTGTTGTCCGGGTCTTGTTTCAGGCAAGATGTTCCGGCGATTAAGGGAGTAACACATCCGGCAGAAAACATTTTGGTAAATAATAATTCTTCAGTATTTATGCACACATCCGGTCGGTGCTTATCTCACATTTACGCTCCCTGATCCGGTTACGCTCTCATCATGTTTATTCACCTTGCCTTGAATGTCGATAGAGCCCGAACCTGTTATTTTGCTTTTTGCATAGCCGATGTTGGCATTGTTAAGCTCTATTGAGCCCGATCCGGTTATGCTGCCGGTAACGTTTTTAATTGTTGCGTTGCTGATGCTTATCGAGCCTGAGCCCGGAATGCCCATGTCGCTTTGTGCCGTAGTGAGACTGTTTATTTCAATGCTTCCGCTGCCCACGACGCCTATTGACGATTCGTTGCATATTATGCTGTTGATAGAAATGTCTCCGCTTCCGGTTATCTTCAGCTTCAGCCTGTCGGTGTCGATGCTTTCTTTTGCGCTGAAGTTACCTGAGCCGAGAACAGACACGCCTCTTATGTTGGGCGAGGTTACATATACGTTGACATCCTTGCGCGGATTTCTTAGCAGTGACATCAGTGATATGCTTTTCGACTCTTCCTTGATGTGCAGCGTGTTGTCCTTGCTGTATATCTTCATCCGTTTTATGTCTTCCTCATTTCCTGATACTTTTACGGAAGTTTTGTTCCCCTGTATGAAGTAGACGTTGTTGCTTCCTTCAATGCTGATGTCGGTAAAGTCGTTTACGTTTATGTTTCTTTCTACATAATTTTCACTGTTTTTTACGGCATTTTCCGTCTTGCATGCCTGTAGCGCAATGGCCATCAACGGCAATAAAAGTAGTCTGATATTCATATTCTTCATATTTTTATTTTGTTCTTTATATCATTAAGACGTAACAGAAGCTGAAAAAGTTGCACGCCATCAGACTTTTTTTCAGGATTAATAAATAATCAGGCAAGTCAGACTATGAATCCCGTCGGACGTCGGTCTGTATGTTGTTCAGCTCACTCTGCATATTGATGCTGTTGTCAGTCTTTTAATTTCCTTGGTTGTCTTGCGGTCTGCTTTTATCTGCATAGGCAGTAGTGCCGGTAAAGAAAGCAGGTGCTTGCCTGCTTGATGCAGCGTAAAGATACGGCAGGATGACAACGGCTGGTCAGGATAAAAAACGAAAAAAGGTTGGCTCAGGCCTTACGGCCGTTGCCAACCCCAGTTTAAACAGTTTTGATTATCTGAGAATATTATTATTGTCTTTCCTCAAGAAACTTTCTTGCGGCGCGCAGCTGATGGCGCATGATGCTGACAAACTCCTGGCTCTCCTGCAGAATGTTAAGATAGAGCAGCGACACTTTCAGGTTTGTGCTGTTGTCCTGATACATGTGGTCTATCACATTCTTGCGCATTGCTGACAGCTCTTCTTTAAGTTCCTCTGCTATGGCGAGAGTCTCCTGATACAGGTCGTATCTGTTGGTCGAAATCATCTGCTCTGTGTGGTTCATCAGTTCGCTTATCTTGCGGCGCACGCTTTCAAGCTCGTTGAGATAAACCTTAGGCAGCGGGTTGAAGTTGTTGTCAACGTGCTCCTTTATCGGGTCGAGCATACGTTTCAGACAGTAGATAAACTGCTGGTTGCTGTTGGCTCCCAGATGGAACCATGTGTTGCGCTCGATAGCTATGTCTCCCGGTATGCGTCTCATTGCAAGAAGTTCCTTGCGGCGGAATTTCTTCAGCTGCGACTGCTCCTCTTTCAGTGCATTTCCGCAGTGGCGCAGTTCGCGCAGGCTCTCGTTGCTGATGCCTTCAACTATGCGGTTGTACTGCTCAAGTGCAAATCTTGTTACGAAGCTCTGTGTGCGGGCAACATGCTTTGACAGCAGATCCCATACAATCTCTTTGTCCTTTGTGCGCATCATCAGCTGGAACACGTCGTCTTTCTTCTCCTCCTTCACCTTCTTTGCATAGTTGCGGTTGCTTCTCCAGAGCAGGTAGATGTCGAGGCACATGAAGGCAATCATTACGATGAATCCGCCGAAGTGCATCAGGGCACATACTATTGCGCAGACAGCAAAGGCAACGCCGGCTGTTACGAACCATCCGCCGATTACTGATATTACACCTGTTACGCGGAACACGGCGCTCTCGCGGCTCCATGCGCGGTCGGCAAGTGAGCTACCCATGGCAACCATGAATGTAACGTATGTTGTTGAAAGAGGCAATTTATAGTTTGTACCAACTACGATGAGCAATGCCGCAAGCACCAGGTTGACAGCTGCACGCACCTCGTCGAATGCTGCGCCCTGAGCAAGTATCACTTCTTCTTTGTTGAATCTGCTGTCAATCCATTTGATGGCTTTGGCAGGTATTATCTTTGATACGGTTTCGCCGATGTCTTGTGTGGCTCTTACCATACTGCGTGCCACGCGTGATGATCCGAACATCTCGTCGCCTTCATCCTGACGGCTCAGGTCAACGCTGGTCTTAACCACGTTCTGTGCCTTCTTTGATGTGGCCATTGCTATGATCATTATGATTCCGGCAATAAGCAGATAGAGCAGGGGACTCTTGGCTGATGTCATGAGTGAGTCCATCATGAATGAGTCGTAGTTGCCGTGACCGTTGGCAAGGAAGTCGTTAAGAGAGTCGAGACCGGCAAGAGGCACACCGATGAAGTTTACAAGGTCGTTGCCTGCGAAAGCCATGGCAAGGGCGAATGTGCCGAGAAGCACAATCAGCTTGAACACGTTGATGCGCAGAAGATGGATTATCTCCATGAGTATTGTTGAGGCTATCAGTGTGATAATCATCAGCATTGATGTGTTCTCCTCAATCCATGTACGCGCTGTCTCAGCGATATACGGCGACTTGCCGATACCCTTGATAAGGATGAAGTATGTAAGTGTGGTGAACGCTATACCGCCGAATATGGCTATTGTGTAGCGCAGGTGTTTCTTGTAGTTGAATGTAAAGATCAGTCGTGAAATCCATTGCACGATAATTCCGAAGAAAAAGGCGATGGCCACCGACACGAATATGGCAATGATTACGCTCAGCGCCTTGTCGCTGTTAAGCAGGTCGTAGATGGTGAGTGACGGATCGGCATGCATCTTCAGCATAGCCAGGATGAATGTACCTCCGAGAAGCTCGAACACAAGCGATACTGTGGTTGACGTAGGCATACCGAGAGTGTTGAACACGTCGAGTATGATGACGTCAGTAACCATTACGGCCAGGAATATCGTCATTACTTCCTGAAAGGTGTAGTTCTCCGGCCTCATTATGCCATGGCGTGCCACGTCCATCATTCCGGCGCTCATCACGGCTCCGATAAGTACACCGACGGAGGCAACTATCAGCACCGTACGGTATTTGGCTACCTTGGCGCCAATGGCCGAGTTTAAAAAGTTAACCGCGTCGTTGCTGACGCCAACAAACAGGTCGAAGACTGCAAGCAAAAGCAGAAATGCGACAATTAAAAAATAAATTTCTGTCATAAACTGTAATTTGTTATGAGTGATTCCGTTTTATTTCACGCTGCAAAAGTAGAAAATACGTGTTACAGCGGTTTTAAACAGATGTTTCATTTGTGTTACAATTATGACATTGCGCACTTTTTTTGTCGTATTATATAATAAGGTGTACCTTTGTGTTTTGTGTCGGCAGCGTTGTGTTATATTGACTTTTTGCAGGTTAAGGTGATAAAAGTCCCGAATAGCACTGTGCCTGTGATAACGGCATAAGGGCCGGCATGGCTGAGTCTTTTTGCATTATGAGTCAGACTGCTTGACCATGCCGGCCCTTATGCGCCGATGTTGCAGACGTAGCATTACACCCTCTGCTCGGTGTTGTTAAGTTTCAGCATGTTTTCGGGCACGCTGCTTTTTATTGTATCTATGAGCATGTTGAGCACGGCATGCCTTACGAAGCTTTTTGTCGTCATCATGATAATCTCTCTTGTCGGTATGGGGATGGCGAAGGGGCGTATCAGTTCTCGCTGCCTGTCGGAAAGCTGCGGCAGGGCAAGTTCGGGTATGAAGGTTATGCCCTTGCCGTTCTCAACCATGCGCATGAATGTCTCTATGCTCCCCAGGCTATATGTTGTCTTGCTTGTGCGTGCCTCCTTAAGGTCGCAGAATTTTACCAGCTGGTCGCGGAAGCAGTGCCCCTCGTCGAGCAGCCATATAAATTCGTTGTTAAGGTCGGCCGTGCGTATGCTCTTTTTCTCAAACAGCCTGTCCTCGCGCGACACGTATGCAATGAACTGCTCGTAGAAAAGTGTGGTAGATGCAAAATGCTCCATGTTGTCCAGCCTTACCAATATGGCCGCATCTATTTCGGCCCTTGCGAGGGCTCTCTTTATTTCTTCGGTCTTCATCTCTATGACCTTTAGCTCCATTTCAGGGTGCTGCGATGTAAGCTGAGGAAAGAAGCGCGGCAGCAGATAAGGCGCTATGGTGGGCAGTATGCCTATCCTGAATGTTCCGCCAAGAGCCTGCTTGGCCTCTGCAACAATGTCTTTTATCTTTCTTGCGCGTATCAGCACCTTCCACGACTGCTCTATCACTCTCTGTCCTATGTCGGTAGGAGTAACGGGCTGTGCCGTGCGGTCGAATATCTTTATGCCCAGCTCGTCTTCAAGCTTTTGTATCATGGAGCTAAGTGTGGGTTGCGTTACCTTGCAGTATTCGGCTGCCTTGGCAAAGTGGCGCAGTCTGTAGACGGCCACGATATATTCCATTTGTTGTAGTGTCATGTTGCTGTTGCTTTTTGTCTTCAGGCCGCAAACATACACATAAATTCTGAAAAGATAAATTTTTGAGCCGAATATTTTTGTGCTGTCATCATTTGTGGGTATGCCGTTTTGTATGTTCCGCTGCCGCATGCGGCTTAGTCCCTGCAGCAGCGTGTTTTGCCCTGTTTCAGGTAGGTGTAGCTCCATGTCTGTATGTGCTTTACGGGGCCGTTATAGGTTTTGTCTATCATGCAATAGAAAAAATCTGTTTGCTTTGTTTTGTGTCGCAAACTATCTTTGCATTGTCAAAACGACATAGAGCTGAAATTTATAGTTAAAAAGAAATGGTTTGCGAATTACACAAACGAAATTTGAGAGTTAGAAGTGACTCCAACTCTTCTTTATAGTTTCCGATATTGTCGAAGAAATCCTTGATGGCCTGTCTGAATTTCTCTTTTGTCCTGTAGAATCCGGTGTTAATGACCTTCTTCCTGAGGAACTTCCAAAGCCTTTCAATCAAATTGAGGTTCGGCGAGTAAGGCGGCAGGAATATCTGTTTGATTTTCGTCCCGTTTACCCATTCCTTGAGCTTTTTGTTGTGATAATAGCGGGCATTGTCGGAGATGATATAGATGACGGAAGCTTCGGGATGCCTTTCCAAGGCTGACTGATAAACATCCCGGGTGGATTCGGCATTGACGCTCTCACAGTCATGCGCTATCACATCTGTCACGTCATATGCATTAAGCAACCCGTTGATGTTCACCCTGTCACGACCGCTGACGGTCGGCTGTTCAAGTCTCTCGCCTTTCTCTATCCACGCATAAGTGGAACGGCTGTTGTGGGTCGGATGGACACCGTCCGCATAATAAACCACCGCATCTTCCGGCATACCGGAAAGAATTTCTGAAAGTTTCCCGGCAAAGGCCGCCTGCCTTGAGGCATCAGCCTCACAAGGGACTTCCGATGTCTTCTTATAGGTAAATCCGATGCGGTTCAGCAAGTCTGCAACCCCCTGGGGAGTGTATTCAACGCCGAATGCGGACTTTATCCAGGCCGCCACACCTTTGGCATCCGTATATATGTGCTCGCGTAGTTCCTTGCACAAGGCTGCCAGCTGACGGCTGTCAAGAAGCCCCCAATAACCCTTGTAACGGTTTTCCAGAAGTTCATCAGCACCACCATGTAAATAAGCGGAACGATAACGGTATACAGTGGAAACGTCTATTCCAAGACATGAGGACACGAAAGAGGGCGTATTACCCATGCCCAACATCAGAATGCAAGTCACACGGGCATAGTCGGAACTTCCGGCTAAATTCCGTTGAAGTTTACGCAAAACTTCCATTTCTGATGTCGACAACTGAATTTCCATAGTGCAAAGATACTATTTTTTGAATGATTTTTCGCATTTCACTTACTTTTGACTATAATAATAACAATTTAAAAAACTTATAGAAATATGGAACCGATTATCAACGCACAGATGCCTGAGTTTAAGGTGCAGGCTTTTCAGAATGGAAGTTTCAAGACAGTGAGCAACGAGGATTTGAAAGGCAAATGGGCCTTGTTCTTCTTCTATCCTGCCGACTTCACTTTTGTTTGTCCCACTGAGCTGGTTGACCTTGCAGGCAAGTATGAGCAGCTGAAGCAGATGGGCGTGGAGGTGTTCTCTGTCAGCACTGATACACATTTTGTCCACAAGGCATGGCACGATGCGTCAGACAGCATAAAGAAGATTGAATATACAATGCTTGCCGACCCGACGGGCGTGCTCAGCCGTGGCTTCGGAGTGATGAAAGAAGATGAAGGCGTGGCTTATCGCGGCACGTTCCTTGTTAATCCGGAGGGACTTATCAAGATAGCCGAGATACAGGACAACAGCATAGGCCGCAATGCAGACGAGCTGCTGCGCAAGGTTGAGGCTGCCCAGTTTGTGGCTACTCACGACGGCGAGGTTTGTCCGGCTAAATGGAAGGCTGGCAGCGAAACACTGAAACCCAGCATAGACTTGGTTGGTAAGATTTAGTCTTTATTGTTCGGCCGGATTTTCTGATATGACATGTCAACGAATCCGGCCTTTCTTGACTTTTACGGACAGCATTTTTTAATTTATAGAAAAAACAGAACGGGTATGTTGGATAAAGGTATATTAGATCAGGTTAAATCGCTTTTGGGCGGACTGAAGTCTGAAATAGGAATTAAGGCCGTTTGTGGCGCTGCGCATACAAAGGCAGAGGAGTTTGGCGACTTCTTGAAGGATTTCTGTTCATGTTCAGACAAGCTGAAGCTTGAACTGACCGTAGAGGATAGTCTCAGACTTGAGTTTACATTATATAAAGACGGCGCCGACACAGGCATCGTGTTCCGTGGCATCCCCGGCGGCCATGAGTTCTCATCGCTGCTGCTTGCAGTTCTCAATGCCGACGGACAGGGAAAGAACATGCCCGACGATATTGTTGCGCGCCGCATCAGAGCCATCGGTGGTGATATAAAGCTGCGCACTTATGTCTCGCTTACATGTACCAACTGTCCTGACGTGGTTCAGGCGCTGAATGTTGTGGCACTGCTCAATCCGTCGGTGAGTCATGAAGTTGTCGACGGGGCACTGTGGCAGGACGAGGTTGAGCGTCTCGGCATACAGGGCGTACCGTCTGTTTATGCCGGCGACGAGCTTATCCATGTAGGCCGCGGCGACTTGTCGGCATTGCTGTCTAAACTTGAAGAAAAATTCGGCACTGCTCAGACTGTCGACAGCTTCGAGCCTGTTGAGAGAAGCTATGACGTTGTAGTTGTTGGCGGAGGACCAGCCGGTGCGTCTGCCGCAATCTATTCGGCTCGCAAGGGACTCCGTGTAGCCGTTGTAGGCGAGCGTGTCGGCGGTCAGGTTAAAGACACCGTCGGGATAGAGAACCTTATCTCGGTGCCTCACACCACGGGCGACAAGCTGGCATCCGACCTGATGAGCCATCTCGGACATTATGCCATTGACGTGTTTGAAAACAGAACGGTGGTGAAAGCCGAACTGGGCGGTAAGCAGAAGTATATCCATGCGGCAGGAGGCGAGAGCTTTGTTTCGCCGGCAGTGATAATAGCAACAGGTGCAAGCTGGCGCAGACTGGGCGTAGAAGGTGAGGCCGACTATATTGGCCGCGGAGTGGCTTTCTGTCCTCATTGCGACGGTCCGTTCTATAAAGGCCGGCATGTGGCAGTCATCGGCGGAGGCAATTCGGGCATAGAGGCAGCCATAGACCTTGCCGGAATATGTTCAAAGGTAACCGTACTTGAGTTTGCAGATGAGTTGCGTGCCGACACTGTGCTTCAGGATAAGGCCAGAAGTCTTGACAATGTAGAGATATTCACGTCGATGCAGACAATGAGAGTGATTGGCGACGGCAAGAAGGTGACGGCCATTGAGGTGAAAGACCGTAAGACTGAAGAGGTGAAGACCGTGGAGCTCGACGGCATATTTGTGCAGATAGGTCTGGCTGCAAACAGCAAGTCGTTTGAAGGTCAGCTGGAGCTTACACCGCGGAAGGAGATAAAGACAGATGCTTATTGCAGAACCTCGATAGTAGGCGTGTATGCTGCCGGCGACGTTACCGACGTGCCTTACAAGCAGATTATAATTGCGATGGGCGAGGGTGCCAAGGCTGCCCTTTCTGCTTTCGACGACAGGGTGAGAGGACTGATATGATGCCTGAGTGCGGTTTAGTTCAATAGGTAATAATCACATATTTTCATTTTATAAGGTTTATAGATTTTTATAACATTATTTTTATTCTTCATGTTAGCATTAGCATGCCTTTTGATTTGCGAAAGGCATGCTTTTGTGTTGTAATATGTGTCCTGTCTTACCCTGAAAAAAGTTGACTCATAAATAAAATAATTATGAGGAAAAATAAATCACAAAAGGGTCAATATCTTCAAAAAGTGATAGATCTTCGCTCTTCAGGTGTAAGTTTTTTGGGAATATCAAAAATAATTCCCGTATCAGAGGCTACAGTTCGCCGCTGGTGTGCTAAATTTGCACCTGAATTGTATTATGTCGATTTTATGACAAAGAAAAAGACACTAAGAGAGAAGCATGTTCGTGACTCAGTCAGCCTCCCGTCAGACATAGAGGCCCTTCAGGCCGAGATACTCCGTCTTAAGTCCGAACTGACCAAGGCCGAGATAAAGGCCGAGGCTTATGACGAGATGATAAATGTGGCCGAATCCGAGTTAGGCATCAGCATAAGAAAAAAATCTGGCGCCAAACAGTAACATTCCTGCACACGAAGAACCCTGTCCGATACAGGGTGAGACATCTTTGTGCGCTGTTTGGCGTAAGCAAGCAGGCCTATTACAAGTATGATGAGTCAAAGTCAATGATGAGGGCCGCCCGTGATGCCTTTGTGATTGAGTATGTCCGCAAGGTGCGCCGTATAGACCCCGGAATAGGCGCATTGAAGCTCTGGCACATGTACCGGCGTGATTTCAGCGGCAACAGTCCCGTCGGCCGTGACCGTTTTATAGAAATAATGTCATGTAACGGCATGATTCTCCGTAAAAGGTTGCGCCGTCCACGTACCACTGACTCAAGGCACGGTCTTCCGACATATCCCAATCTTATAAAGGAAATGTTGCCCCTCAGACCTAACCAGCTATGGGTCAGTGACATAACGTACATAATTATTTGGACAGACGACATACACTACCGTTTCTGCTACCTTTCAATTGTACTTGATGCATATACAGAAGAGATTGTAGGATACTGTGTCGGTCCGACGCTTGAGACGGCTTATCCCATTGAAGCACTGTGCATGGCTTTGGGAAGGCTGAAGGGCATGGACGGCATCAGCCTTATACATCATTCAGACCGCGGCGTACAATACGCAAGTTCCGAATATGTCAGGCTGCTTAATAAAAATGGTATAAGTATCAGTATGACGGAGACCGGGGATCCGAAGGACAATGCACAGGCAGAGCGTATTAATGGTACCATAAAGAACGAACTCCTTAAGGGTATGAGGTTCACCGACATCGGCCAGGTCAGGGAAGCCGTGGCAACGGCCGTGGACTTCTACAACAACGAAAGGCCGCACATGAGCATCAACATGATGACACCGGCACAGGCTGCTTCATGTCAGGGTGAGATATCTAAGCGTTGGAGCAGTTTTAGGACAAAGGCCATAAAAAACAGACAGGAATGCTCCGATATTGGAGAAGATGGACTATCTTTGCCTTCTGTTCATGGTGTCCTTTCCGGGCTACGCCCTCCAAGGACACCATGAACAGGGATTCTGTCCCGGTAAAAGTCAACTTTAATCAGTAATTAAAAGTAGAGTCAACCAATAACAGTTATAAGTTTAACCAGAGTCAACTTTAATCAGGGAATGGCTTGTTAGAAGTCAACCAATTTTAGGAAAGGACACCGACTCGTCACGGATAATCATGTGTGACGTTTCAAAATCGCAACTCGTCACACTTTAAATCATTGATTGTCAGTTTGTTATGCATGGATGTGACGAGTGACGAGTTTCTGCAAAAAAAAACTTTTTCTGTTTTGTCCGCAGCGCTTTGTGTTATGGGCAGCAATATGCTTTTATGCATTTTCTGCGTTGCTATATAAAAAGAAAGACACCGTTATTCTCAGATAACGGTGTCCATCTTTATGTCGTTTTCCTCATGAGGAATTTCTTTCTCTTTCTGAAAGTCGAAGCATACGCCTATTTTGTAGGCCTGTGGAATATTCTTCAGGAACCTGTCGTAATACCCCTTTCCGCGTCCTAGCCGGTTGTTGTTTGAGTCGAAGCTCATGCCGGGCACGACAGCCGTAGTAATCTTGGCGTAGTCGGTGAAGAGTTTTCCGTTGGGCTCCATTATGCCGTAGCTGCCCTCGGCTAGGTCTTCCTTGCTTTCATACACCCTTATTTCCATGTTCTCGCCGTCAATTACCTTTGGCAGCAGCACTGTCTTGCCTTGCCGGGCCAGCAGTTCCACTGTGTCGTGAGTGAACACTTCGTCAGGCAGCGAGTAGTACATTAATATAGTGTCGGCATTGGCCACCTCGCTCATGCCGAGCAGCCTGTTCATGATCGGAAGCGACAATTCTTCCATTTGCTTTCCGGTGAATTGCCGTTTCCTCTCGCGTATGAGTTTTCGCAGTTCCTTTTTTTCCATGGTTATGCTTTTAGATTCATCTTCATGTCAACGTATGGCACTGTCGTTCCCGTCATGGCCGTCTTGCCGTCCTTTTTCTTGTCTTTTGGCTCCGGCTTTTTGGGGAATGCCGCATTGTTCTTAAACACATTCAGCGCAGCCTTTATCACGTTGTCGTCAAGATTGAGATATTCAATCCAGTCTTCCTCGTCCATGATGTTGTATATAATTCGGCTGTTGATGTATCTTTCGAGCAGGTTGTGCGATTTCTTTATCATCAGGTTGCGGCGCTGCAGTCCGTGCTTGTCGGCATAGGTGGCAAACTTGTCTACGGTGTTCTGCTTTACAAGATAGTCGGCAAGCTCCATCATTTCGGTGAAGTTGTTGAGCTTAAGGCGGTTGTCGTCGGTATAGACGAATGCAAACTGCAGTATTAGTCCGCTCATGCTTGCCTCCTTGAAGTATGAAGTTATGCCTAAGGTGTCTTCCGGCACGAAGATGTCAGGCGTTATGCCTCCTCCGCCGTACACTGTGCGGCCAATGCTTGTGTGATAAGCCGGTCCGGTGTGCTTGATGCTGTCCTGTGAGAAGAACTCACCATGCTGATATCTTACCAGCAGGTCTTCCTCGTAGTCTTTGTCGTCGCCCATCACGTATGGCTTCTGTATGCATCGTCCTGACGGTGTGTAATAGCGTGCCACGGTCAAGCGTATCATTGAGCCGTCGGGGAAACCGATCTGCTGCTGTACGAGACCCTTTCCGAACGAGCGGCGGCCTATGATTGTGGCCCTGTCGTTGTCCTGCATGGCTCCGGCAAAAATTTCTGAAGCCGATGCCGATGTCTCGTTTATCAGCACTACCAGCGGAATGTTCTGATAGCTTCCGCGCCCGTCGCTCTTGTAGTCTTGTCTTGGCGACTTGCGGCCCTCTGTATATACAATGAGGCGGTTCTTGGGCAGGAACTCGTTGGCCATCTGAACAGCCGACTTCAGGTATCCGCCTGTGTTGTCGCGCAGGTCGATTATCAGGTTGCTGAAGCCTTCCTGAGAGAGCTGCGCCAGGGCGATGAGAAGTTCGGGATAAGTGTTCTCGCCGAAGTTCTTTATCTTAATGTAGCCCGTGTTGTCGTCGAGCATGTATGTTGCGCTGACGCTCTTCTGCGGAATGTCGCCTCGGGTTATAGTGTAATATTTTATGCTCTTTTGTCCGTAGCGCTGCACGCCTATTTTCACCTTGGTGTCTTTAGGTCCTTTGAGGCGTCGCATGGCTTCCTCGTTAGTTACGACCTTGCCTACGAAAGGCTTTCCGTCCACGCTCACGATCTTGTCGCCGGCAAGGATGCCTGCCTGTTCAGCCGGGCCGTTCTTTATTACGCCCTGCACGTGTATGGTGTCATTTCTTATGACAAACTCAATGCCCACGCCCGAGAACGAGCCTTTCAGGTCGTCGGTGGCCTGCTGCACGTCCTTCGCACTGATGTAGACAGAGTGGGGGTCGAGGTCAGACAGAATCTGAGGTATGGCCTTGTCGACGAGCGAGTCGATGTTAACCGCGTCAACATACTGGTCGTCTATGATGTGCAGCAGATTGTTCAGGCGGTTGCTGCCCGAGTTTATTATGTTCAGGCGGTTGCCTGAAAAGTGGTTAGCGTAGAACGTACCTATTATGATGCCGATAATCACACAAAGAGCCATCAGCAACGGCATCATGCGGTTTGATTTATTCGGATTCATGTTCGTCTGGATTTAGATATATAACTTCAATGTCAGCTCTTTTAAGAAGATTTATGCCGTCTTCAAGTCTGTATCTTTCGCCATATACTACACGCTTAATGCCGGCCTGAATTATCAGTTTTGAGCATTCTATGCATGGAGCAGCTGTTACGTATAGCGTTGATCCGTCGCTGTTGTTGGAGCTTCGCGCCAGTTTTGTTATGGCGTTTGCTTCGGCGTGCAGCACGTAGGGCTTTGTAACGTTGTTGTCGTCTTCGCAGACATTCTCAAAGCCGCTCGGCGTGCCGTTATAGCCGTCGCTGATAATCATTTTGTCCTTAACCACCAGGGCTCCTACCTTGCGGCGCTGGCAGTAGCTGTTTTCTGCCCAGATGCGTGCCATGCGCAGGTATCTCAGGTCAAGCAGACGCTGTTTTTCTTCTTTGTTCATTGTGTTTATATGTGAAGAATAGGTTATTTCTCTTACTTTTTCTTGTTCGAAGGCTTTTTTATGCCGTTGCGCTTCAGCAGGGCGTCTATTGTGGGTTCGCTGCCCTTAAAGCGCTTGTAGAGAGTCATCGGGTGTTCGGTGCCGCCCTTTGAAAGAATGTTGTCGCGGAAGCTTTGCGCTGTCTCCTGATTGAAGATTCCGTGCTTCTTGAACACGCTGAAGGCGTCTGCGTCGAGCACTTCGGCCCATTTGTAGCTGTAGTAGCCGGCAGCGTATCCGCCAGCCATGATGTGGCTGAACTGCACTGTCATGCAGGTGTCGGGCAGCTGTTCGGTAACCATGGCTTTCTTCCATGCTTTCTTTTCAAACGGTATGATGTCTTCGTCGAATGTCTCTTTCTTTGTATAGTAGGCCATGTCGAGAAGTCCGAAACTTACCTGGCGCAGACATGCGTATGCTGCCATGAAGTTGCGGCTCTTCACAATGCGGTCGATCAGCTCGTCGGGCAGGGGCTCGCCTGTCTGATAGTGGAAGGCGAACGTGCGCAGAAATTCTTTCTCAACAGAGAAGTTTTCCATAAACTGTGACGGCAACTCTACGAAGTCCCACCATACATTGGTGCCTGAAAGACTCTCGAATCTTGTGTTTGCGAACATGCCGTGGAGCGAGTGGCCGAACTCATGCAGGAAGGTCTCAACTTCGCCCAGTGTCAGCAGTGCCGGCTTCTCGTCGGTAGGCTTCGTCAGGTTCATCACCACGCTTACATGAGGCCTTACATTTTCGCCCTTGCGGTCAATCCATTGTCCCTGATATTCTGTCATCCATGCACCGCCCTGTTTGCCCTTGCGCGGATGGAAGTCGGCGTAGAACACGGCAAGATAAGAGCCGTCCTTGTCGAACACCTCGTAGGCTTTCACGTCGGGATGGTAAACCTGTATGTCTTTGTTCTCCTTGAATGTTATGCCGTAGAGCCTGTTGGCAAGTCCGAACACGCCCTGAATGACCTTTGACAGTTCGAAATACGGGCGAAGCATCTCAGAGTCTATGTTGAACTTCTTGAGCTGCAGCTTGTGAGAATAATAGCTGAAGTCCCACGGCATAACCTTGAAGTCTTTGCCTTCAGTCTTCTTTGCCAGTTTCTCGATGTCGCTCACTTCCTTTACGGCTGTAGGCTTGTAAGCGTCTATGAGGTCGTCGAGCAGCTTATACACGTTGCGTGCGTTTCCTGCCATGCGGTTCTTAAGCACGTATTCGGCGTATGTCTTGAAGCCGAGCAGTTGTGCTATCTCGCGTCTCAGATTAACCAGACGCTTGCATATTTCAAGATTGTTTTCTGTATTCTCGTGTGTACACACCGTGTTGCGTGCCATATACATCTGCTTGCGCAGTTCGCGGCATGTAGAATATGTCATGAACGGACTGTAGCTTGGAAAGTCGAGCGTAAACACCCAGCCTTCAAGATTGCGCTCCTTTGCAGCAACGGCAGCAGCCTCGCGTGCCGTGTCGGGCAGTCCGTCGAGCTGTTGTTCGTCAGTTATGTGCAGCGTATATGCCTTGTTCTCTTTGAGCAGATTCTGAGAGAACTGCAGCGACAGCATGCTTGCCTCCTCGGTAAGCTTGCGCAGCTTCTCCTTGCCCTCGTCGTCGAGCAGTGCTCCGCTGCGTACAAATCCGTCGTAGCAGTTGTCGAGCAGTCTCTTTTCTTCAGGCGTGAGCTTGCGGTGGTGCATGTGCACGGCCTTTATGCGCTCAAACAGGCGTTTGTTGAGCCTTACGTCGTTGGCATGCTTTGTCAGTATGGGCTGCAGCTTCTGCGCCAGCGCGTCCATCTCGTCGTTGGTCTCAGCACTGAGAAGATTGAAAAACACGGTTGACACGCGCGACAGCAAGTCGTAATATCCGTCCTTGTCTTCGTCCACGTTGATTATCGTGTTGTCAAAAGTAGGCTTGTCAGGATTGTTTATAGTCTTCTCAATCTGTTCGTCGTCACGGCGTATGCCCTCCATGAAGGCCTCCTCAAAGTCTTCAAGGCGTATTTTCTCGAATGGCACAGTGTCGTGCGGCGTGTTATATTGTTCAAAAAAAGGATTTTTGCGTTGCTCTTCTATTCTCTCTTCATTCATACTCACGTTTCCCTAATTTTTGTTTACAAAGGTAGTAATTTTCTTTCTTCTGAATAATAATACGGAAGAAAAATTTAGCTAATATTTGTTATATGTCGGCTTTTGTCTGCCGCTTGTATATCAAATTGGCTGATAAGCTTCCTACATGAGCATTCTTTCGAAAGCATGAACGCAGAATTCACCCCTTCTGAGCGATATTATCCCTTCGTCGTTCATGGCTTTCAGGGCTTTCGATACGTTGAGACGGCTCTCGCTGATCTCTTCAGCGAGCCGCTC
The DNA here is from genome assembly GCF_900625065.1 of Prevotella marseillensis. Taxonomy (NCBI): domain Bacteria; kingdom Pseudomonadati; phylum Bacteroidota; class Bacteroidia; order Bacteroidales; family Prevotellaceae; genus Prevotella; species Prevotella marseillensis. The sequence continues at coordinate 387,687 of NZ_UYXY01000001.1, forward strand.
CATCTTTATGTTTACAATCTTCTCTCCGGCAGGTCTCAGGCTTCTTTCTTCGATGAATCGGGCTATCTTTTGCCTTATGCCTTTCGGACGTAGTTTCCACATCTGTCTGTCTGAGCGTTGCGACAGTGTGCAGATGATGTTAAGCAGGTTTAGTCTGAATATTTCGTAATTGTCAGACATGAGCATCACTTCTTTCTTTCCCAGGCATATCAGGTCGCAGTTTGTCTTTGCCGCAAACGTTCTTGTATAGCGCTGCATCAGTCCGAAAATCCTTTCGGGCTGAAGTATGTTGGGGGCTGCGAGTGTTTCGGTTATCGAGTAGCTCTTGTCGTCCGAATGGCATGTGGTTGTTATCTGACCTTTAACCAGAAAAAAGAGTTTGTTGCAGGTTTCGCCTTCATGCACAATTACTTTTCCTCTTGCGAACGACAGTTGCCTGAATTTCGTTTCCGAGAGTATCTGCTCCAGGTCGTTCCGGCTCATGCCCTGAAAGAGCGGAAGTTCAAGCAGGTGTTCTTGTAGCTCCGTGTGCATGTGTATGCGCTGTTGTTATTCTGCAATCTTGTTTTTTAGCGACGGCGAATACCATACGGCGTTTTTGCCGTTTTTGTCTGAATAGATAAAATATACCATCAGTTCGGGATGCCTGTCAAGAATGGCTTTTGCCTTTTCAAGTCCCATCACCATGAAGGCTGTGGCATAGGCGTCGGCCGTGGCGCAGTTGTCGGCCAAAACAGTTGCCGACAATATGTTGTGCTGTACAGGATAGCCTGTTATGGGGTCGATGGTGTGGGCATATTTCTTGCCGTCTTTGTAGTAGAAGTTGCGGTAGTTTCCGCTTGTAGCCATTGCTTTGTTGGTTACGTTCAGTATGGTCTGTATTTCCTGATTTGTGTTTAGCGAGTCGTCAACGGGTTTGGTGACGCCGATTTTCCAGGGCAGTCTTTTCTCGTTGATGCCGCGTGTAACAATCTCTCCGCCTATTTCTACCATAAAGTTTTCTATGCCTTTGCTCCTCAGCAGTCGGGCCACGGCGTCGCTTCCGTAGCCTTTGGCAATGGCGCTGCAGTCGAGCATTATGCGCTTGTCGTTCTTTACTATTTGTTTCCCGTCAAGCCTTACTTTCTTGTAGCCTATAATCTGTTTCAGACTGTCTATTGCCGCTGGCGTGGGCTTCGTGTCGTTCTTGAATCCGAAGCCCCATGCGTTTACCAGTGGAGCCACTGTTATGTCGAAGGCTCCGCCTGTTTCTTCTGATATTTTTTGTGCAAGGTTAAACACGTCTGTGAACATGCTGTTCACTTCAACCTTCTCGTTGCGGTTTACTTTTGATATTATTGAACTTTTTTTGAACGGAGACAGCGATGCGTCAACCTTCTGCAGCTCTGCCTCAATTTCTTTCTGCAGGTTCTTGTCGCTTTGGTATGTGATGTTGTACACCGTACCGAATATGAATCCTGTGTTGTGCTGATAAGGCATTGTGCGCTGCTGCCGCACAATGATTATTGTCCCTATGATTAGAAATATGAGAAAAGCCAGCTGCAGGGCCAGTTTCTTCTTGCTTTTTTCTCTGTTCATCGCTGTTCTTGTTTTAGTCTATTGTCTTTCAGAAGTTTATATGTCTATCGATACGTTGAATGTGCCTCCGATGTTAGATCCTCCGGTCTTTCCGAATCCGGGCACATACCATGAGTTGCCCAGTTCGCCGTCATCGTAGGCTATTCTGCTCTTGTACCTTACGCTCCATCCAAGATGCAGAGGTCCCCATATCTTTGCGTCTACTCCTATTACTGCTTCAATCCAGTGGTAATTGCATTTCACGCCTTTCGCTGAATATACGGCAGTGCTTCCCCATACGGGGTCGGTGATATCAGGATGCGACAGGTCGTATTTAAACGAAGTGAAAGCGTATCTTGCGCCGGCATAAAGCCTGTATATGTCGTGCTTGTTCTTTAGCAGGTTGAAGTCAATACCGATTTTTGCGTATGGTGCGCTCGTCTTGTATGATATTTTGGTGACGTCGTTGTCGTGGTCTGCCTTGCCGAGGCCAAGCTCAAACACAGGGAAGTATTTGTCGCGCAGGTTTATTCGCAGCGCGGCTTCATACTGTCCGTAGTCGCCAAGAAACATCTGTGCCGGTCCGACCAGGTCTACTGATACGGCAAAGCCCCTTAACAGGGGCACGCTGTCTTTCTTCTCCACGTTCTTTTCCTGCGCGTTGGCCGTTGAGGCCAGTAGGAGCATCAGGCTAATTGCTATGCTTGAAATATATGAAAAAATGTTTCTTCGATGTGTCATAGTTCACGTCCTGATTGTTTATTGTTATCGAGTCGATGGCGTTGTGCGTGCAGCTTACGGATGTTATCTTGTGGAAGAATGCCGGTGCGCAGTCAACCGACTCGAAGTGGGGCTTGTTCTCTTTCTCTACGGTCACTGTGTCAAGTTTTGTAGTCTTGTATAAAGTGTCCTTCGTTTCGATGAAAAACACGTCCTGGTTCTGCGCATAGCTTATCGGCAGCGAGAATTCGGTGGTCTTTACGCTGCGGTTTATCAGCACAGAGTCGTTGCCGTCAACACGGTTTGTGAATATCGTTAGCGTGTCTGCCAGTGTGTCAACCTTGCCGTCGGGCGTCATCAGCTGATATTGTGTGTAGACAAGACTGTTGAGCGGGCAGTCGATAGACGAACACGCTGCGGTGGTTATCAGCAGCGTTATGAAGTATAGCGGCAGTGCGGCCAGTGAGGGACGCAATAGTCTGCGTGCCTTGCGGCTTGCCTTTGTCGTGACCGACTTTATCGTTTTTATCTTAATTCCTGTCATGGCGTGCTTGTTCTTGTAGCAGCTTTATGTGGCGTTGTTGTTTCCTATGTGTTATTTTCTGTTTTCGCCACATCTTATTTCTTCAGATATCTGATAGTCGTTCCTGTCTGAAGAGTTGCGGCTGATGAGGTCGCCGAGGAATCCGGCAAGAAACAGTTGTGTGCCTATAATCATCATTGTCAGCGATATATAGAAGTAAGGCGTATCGGTTACGAGGCGCATCTGCTGACCGTTTGACACTGCCACCAGCTTGTCTATGCCGATAATGGCTGCAGCAATGAAGCCTATGAAGAACATTATTGTGCCGAGGAAGCCGAACACGTGCATCGGCTTGCGTCCGAAGCTGCTCAGGAACCACAATGTTATAAGGTCGAGATAGCCGTTGAAGAAGCGGTTGAGGCCGAATTTCGACTTGCCGTATTTGCGCGACTGGTGATGAACCACTTTTTCGCCGATCCTGTCGAATCCGGCATTCTTTGCCAGATACGGGATATAGCGGTGCATCTCGCCGTACACCTCGATGTTCTTTACCACGTCCTTGCGGTATGCTTTAAGGCCGCAGTTGAAGTCGTGCAGGTTCTTTATTCCGCTTATTTTGCGTGCCGTTGCGTTAAACAGCTTTGTGGGAATTGTCTTCGACAGCGGGTCGTAGCGCTTCTGCTTATATCCCGAAACAAGGTCGTAGCCGTCTTCGGTTATCATTCTGTAAAGTTCCGGTATCTCGTCGGGAGAGTCCTGCAGGTCGGCGTCCATTGTTATCACCACGTCGCCCTGAGCCTCCTTGAATCCGCAGAACAGGGCAGGACTTTTTCCGTAGTTGCGGCGGAACTTTATGCCCTTCACGCATTCGTGCTCCTCGCTCAGCCGGCTTATCACCTTCCATGAACCGTCTGTAGAGCCGTCGTTGATGAATATTACTTCATAAGAGAAATTGTTTTCCTTCATCACACGCTCAATCCATGCGTAGAGTTCGGGCAGTGATTCTTCCTCGTTGTATAATGGTATTACGACTGATATGTCCATCTTATCTGTGTTTTAGAATTTACGTTTATATTTTGATTTCAGCAGCGCAGCTATCGGCCAGCTTATCACAATTCCCAGTAACAGGTTGGTTGTAAGAAACTGCAGCGCTATGTCGATAGGGCGGAGCGTTGCTATTGTGTCCATTGTCATCTTCATTTCATCGGCCTTTATCCCGTAAAGCGTCATGAGCGACTTAAACTCGGGGCTTGATGTCATGGCCGTGTACTGGGCGAGCATGAAGCCGTGGTCGATAAACTGAAAGTAGATATATTGCGCAGCAGCCATCAGCAGCGATGCGTAAAAGTATGTCAGCAGGCTGTAGCCGTATGCTTTCCAGTAAGATATCACTCCGTCAAGAATATTGTCGCGGAAGTTCTTTAAGCGTATCGCCGATACTACAATGGCTGATATGCCAAGAACCATCGATGCCATGTTCAGCACGGGCTCATAAAACTGTCCGATGAAGCAGGCAAAGCTCAATATCCACATTCCGCCCATTATGGCGCCGTCGATGCGCGCGTAAGCTTTTATTTGTTCGTATTCCTCGCGTGTAGTCATTATTGGGGATTAATTGATTTTTTTCGTTTGTCTGTCTGAAGCGTGGTGTTTTATGGGGTGTCGCATCAGCTTTGACACCCGGCGCCATACGCCTCACGAGAACATAATCGGGTGCAAAATTACTTATTTTTCACCATATAATTATTAGCTGTATGAGTTTTTTTGTTTTTTTTATGTGAAAGATGTGCCGTCGGCGTGCGTTATGCCGTCGGCCTCGTGCCGCCTTTATATATGGCCATTGTGCATGTCGCCTGTGCCGATTCCGCATGCTGCAAGATATCGCTGATTTCAAAAAATAAGTTAAAATACCGCGAAAGACGATGCAAAAATGCTTTGTTGTTAAACTTTATTATTACCTTTGCAGCCGCAAAGACGGGTAAGTCTTGTACGGCCAGCTCCCTTCGAATCCTCCAGGACGGGAACGTAGCAAAGGTAGTTGGTTGTAGCGGCGCGATACAAGTAGCTTGCCCACCCGCCTCTTTAGCTCAGTTGGCCAGAGCACGTGATTTGTAATCTCGGGGTCGTTGGTTCGAATCCGACAAGAGGCTCAAAAGAATTTGAACGATTAAAGGCAGATACCTGTTAGGGTGTTTGCCTTTTTTATGTCTGGCCTTATGCAGTGTGGCCTTGGCGGCTGCCACCACTTCCTGCACGAACGGGAACAAATGCTTCTCCGACAAGCCCATATCCACTGAACCGGTAAGCCTCATGCTGACATTGGTGTCTCCACACTTGGCCATAAGTTACTCAAGAATGCCTATAACCAAGTCCCATGCATTGGCATCATACCCGACGCAACTTGATGGCATATACAATGATGACAATAAATGAGGTAATCAGAATTAAAAGGGCTATTAAATAGTTAAAACTGCCACCGCAATAAACTTCATAAGTCACAAAAGCAAGAAACATCATGATCAACAATTTCAACCACGCTACCAGTTTTGCTATCAAACTGTAGCCTTTTTGCCTATCTTTAAATTTCTGTGGCAAGTTGCAATAATGTGGATGCTTCTCGAAAAATGTCATAAAAAAATAAATTAAAACACTTATAAGCGGTAGTATCAAAGTGTAAAAAGGGCTTCCATATTCATCTGCAACTCCGTGTATGTTCCAGTGCGTAGGCACGTATTGCCGTGTCATTATGACCACAACACAAAGTCCAATTTGCACAACAACCAACAAGATCGTTAGCAAATTTGTATTATTTTTCAATTTCGGCATTTTGTAAATTTATCAAAATAGCATTACGTAAAACATCTTCATTATATTTTGAGTATTCCTCAGGAAAATTCTTTTTAATATATTGCATAAGTGAATTTACTGTTTCATTTGTAAATTCATCTGCTACAATATAAGCCATTTCTTTATTTTGTGATTTGATATTCCATACCTCTATTGTATTAGAGGTCATAAGATTTTCCACAAGTGCTCCATTTTTTCTCCTCTTATTTCCGCTTGTTGTCGCTGCGACTTTCCATGCTAAAGCCGTTACGGCTCCAACAGCATTAGCTACTCCAAAATGTTCTACAACAACAGCCCAAACTACTGCTACGGCACCTACTATTACTGTTACGGCAAAAGCGACCGCACAGGCTTGTGTTTCAAAATTTTTTACAAATATGCAACTTCTTTTCCAAATATAATATCAGAAAATGTAAAATAATGTTATTTGCCTCGTAATTTGTATGATTCATTCAGTATTTTGTCTATTTCACTTGAAATTAATTCAAACTATCAGTATTCATCGAAGTACACAATGAAAACTTTAACATAATCAATGTAAATCCAACTAAACAACTATTAAGTTGTGGTTATCATAAAAGATACCCAACTTCATATTATTTTGTCAAGCAAATATAGGCTGCCGCTTCCGCATGTTGTTTGTAAAGCCATGACGCAGATTTTGTATCTTTATGATAGTTGGTCTGTGTCATTGTTTTTGGATAAAATAGAAAATCAGAATCACTAAAATCCGCTTTACAGATAAAGAATGTTTACGTTATGAAGCAAAAGTTGTGCTTTCATGCTGTAAAAGCAATGCTTTTGCATAGTCGTTTCAGGCATATTGCAGCTAAAAATAAGGCTGTTTTGCTGTCAAAAACAGTGGTTTCAGCTTGTTTTTACGCTGAAATAACTGCACAAAATCTGTGCGGCGTGCGTAACAGCTTGTGATATAACCGCTTACGTTTGCACACGATTTCGCGCTGTTTTCACGGCCGGATGATTTTTATTTCAGAATATCGCGGCTACAGGACGTTATCTGAAATCAGAAAGAAAGCATTTTGCGTAATACGCTTTCAGTATGCCGGCAGCCATTGCGCCCTTTGTCGTCCGGCTTTATTTCGTGTCTGCTCGTGTATTGCGGCGGGGCCGATGGCCATAATTTACCATGCCGTATGTTTGTGAAGTATGCTTATTTTCAGTATCTTTGCATCTGGAATATGAAAATGAACAGAAACCATATCTTGCAGCTTGTTACCGAAGGCGAGCATGTGCATCAGGACTTTAAGTTTGCCATAACAGACGCATGCAAGATAGCACGCAGTCTTTCTGCCTTTTCAAACACCGAGGGAGGGCGGCTGCTTGTGGGCGTTAAGGATAACGGCAAGATTGCCGGCATACGTTCGGCCGAGGAGATATACATGATTGAGGTTGCCGCAACGCGATACTGTCGGCCTTCGGTTACTCTCGACAGCCATATATATAAGGTCGACGGCAAGGATGTGCTTGAAGTCAGCGTGGCCGAGAGTCAGCATAAGCCCGTATATGCCGTTGACGAGGACAAGAAACCTAAGGCATACATTCGCATTAAGGACGAAACGATACTTGCCAGTCCGGTGCATCTCGATATTTGGCGGCATGACCATAAGGATGTGATGATAAGATGTAACGAACGGGAGCAGTGCATCTTGCGCCTTTTGGAGAAGTATGGCGAGATTACGCTTAACCGGTGTGTCAGACTGTCGCATATTCCCCGCCGTCAGGTAATCAGCCTTTTGGCCGATTTTATCCGTTTCGACCTGGTGGAGACTGTTTTCAGAGAGCATATATTTTATTTTAAACTTAAACAAAACCAATAAGCGTCATGGAACTATTCACACAGATAATCAACGAGACCAACGACATTCTCTGGACTTACATACTTGTAGTAATGCTGCTGGGTTGTGCCGTATGGTTCAGCATCAAGACTAAATTTGTGCAGTTTCGCATGATAGGAGAGATGATACGCCTGCTGGGCGACTCTACGGCAAAGATAAACGGACACGAGAAGCACATATCTTCTTTTCAGGCTTTCACCGTGTCGCTGGCAAGCCGCGTCGGCACGGGTAATCTTGCCGGAGTGGCTACTGCCATAACCGTGGGCGGTCCGGGCGCAGTGTTCTGGATGTGGATTATAGCTTTGCTTGGTTCAAGCAGCGCATTTGTCGAGTCGTCATTGGCGCAGTTGTTCAAGATAAAGGGCAAGCACTCGTATATAGGCGGACCGGCTTACTATATGGAGAAAGGACTTAAAAAGCGCTGGATGGGCATCCTTTTTGCGGTGCTTATCACAATAACGTTCGGCTTTGCGTTTAATTCGGTGCAGAGCAACACCATGAGCGCTGCTCTGCAGAGCGCGTTTGCCGTTGACTCTGTGCTGTCGGGCGCAGTAATATCGGTGCTTACGCTGTTTATCATCTTCGGAGGCATCCATCGCATCGCGGCGTTCAGCAGCGTCATAGTGCCCATAATGGCCGTTGGCTACATCCTGTTGGCACTGTTTGTCGTGCTGACCAACATTGGCCGCATACCCGATGTCATATCTCTCATTGTAGGCAACGCCTTCGGCTGGCATCAGGCTTTGGGCGGCGGAATGGGCGCGGCACTTATGCAGGGCATAAAGCGCGGACTGTTCAGCAACGAGGCGGGCATGGGCTCGGCTCCCAATGCTGCCGCCACAGCCCACGTAACCCATCCCGCCAAGCAGGGCTTCATACAGGCGTTGGGCGTGTTTACCGACACATTGCTTATCTGTTCGTGCACGGCTTTCATCATTCTGTTCAGCAAAGACAGCGTAGACAGCAGTCTCGACGGCATACAGCTCACTCAGGCTGCGCTCACCAACGAGGTTGGCAGCATTGGCACTATCTATGTTGCCATAGCCACTTTGTTCTTCGCCTACAGCAGCATTCTCGGCAACTATTATTACGGCGAGGCCAACATACGTTTCTTCACGTCGCGCCAGTGGCCCGTGTTTGTCTATCGTCTTCTGGTTGTCGGCATGGTCATGTTCGGCTCTTTGGCAAGTCTTAACCTTGTGTGGAGCCTTGCCGACGTAACTATGGCCCTGATGGCTCTCTGCAATCTCGTGGCAATATTGCTTTTGGGCAAATATGCTTTCAGACTGCTCGACGACTATCTTGTTCAGAAGAGAAGGGGCATAAAGAGTCCTGTCTTCCGTAAGGAAAGCATGAAGGACATCGAGCAGGACCTTGAATGCTGGTAAGCTGAAAAGCATTAATATTGCATTTCTGTGGCTGAAAAATGCCGCTTTGCAGGCGTCTGCAGCACAAAATGGCATAAATTATGCGCTTTTGCATGAAATAAATTTATCAAAGATTTGCAGAATTAAAAAACAGACATTACCTTTGCAGCCGCAAACACGGGGATAGCTCAGTTGGTAGAGCATCGGTCTCCAAAACCGAGTGTCGGGAGTTCGAGCCTCTCTTCCCGTGCAACAACATAGAGCCGCAGCCAATAAGGTTGCGGCTTTTGTTTTCTTGATAGTTGTTATTGCGCCATGCCAGGTTTGGATTAAACCGGCAAAATCGTTATATTTGCATCGCCATAAACATTATCTCTGAAGATATGAACATAGAACAGTTTCGCGATTTTTGCCTTACAGTGAAGGGTGTTGAAGAATGTTTCCCTTTCGGCAGCGACGTGCTTGTGTATAAAATTATGGGAAAGATGTTCACATATTGCGGTCTGGAGCCCAAAGACGGCTGCTTTATCGCCAACATGAAGTGCAGCACGGAGCGGTCGGCTGAACTCATGGAGCGATATGACGGCATATTCTTCGGTCGCCACTCTGACAGAAAATATTGGATAACGGTGGCTCTTGATAGCGATGTGCCCGACAGTCTTATCTGCGAACTTATACTTCATTCGGTTGAAGAGGTGGTGAAGAAGATGCCTAAAAAGATGCAGCGCGAATATGAGGCACTGACAGAATAATGGCTTTATTGGGCACTTGTGGCGTGAGTGTGCGGTGGACGGTGTTTATCGTCTGACTCTCGCCGGATAAATTATTTTATGTCGAATTAAATAAAATATCAAATATGCAGATTCTTATTGGATGCGCGAAGGATATGCGCGGAAGTGATGACGGCAATTATGGCATTATGACCGAGCCGCGTTTTGCCGGCGAGGCTATGCACAACGCATTGCAGATGGCGGGATATGATGAGGCCGAACTGGCTGACATGCTTCACTGCAACGCAGACATTGCGCGGCAGAACCGGCTGAGGTATATGCACTTTGCGGGCGAAGGACCGAGGCTTCAGGCTGTTTTGGCATATACGGGCGTGGTTTATAAGTATCTTGATGCGCCGGGCTTTACGCCCGAAGTTCAGACTTATGCACAGGAGCATCTGTGGATAACTTCGTTCTTGTATGGCCTTTTGCGCCCCGCCGACATGATAAAGCCTTACAGACTTGAAGGCAACGTGGTGCTGCCGGATAACGGTGTGAGTATGTTCGACTATTGGAAACCGCTGCTCACCGATGTGCTTATCGATTCGGTTAAGGCTTCCGGCGGACTGCTTGTCGACCTTGCGAGCAGCGAGATGAGGCGACTGTTCAACTGGCGCAAGGTGGCGCGCGAGGTTGATGTTGTTCGCCCGGAATTCTATGTCAGCAAGGGCGGACGGCTTAAGACTATTGTCATTTACGCCAAGATGTGCCGCGGAGCCATGACGCGCTATCTGCTTCAAAACCGCATTGACAATGCCGACAAGCTGAAGTCGTTCGATTTTGAGGGCTTCTCTTACAGCGAGGTAGACAGCAAAGCTGGTTCCCCTGTGTTTGTCGCAAACCTATAAAGCGGCTGAAGGCATAGGTATAACGCCATAATAACCCACGATGCGGCTTGTTGACCCATTGTGATTGTGCTTTTTGTAGTTGAGTATCCGTGCCGGAATTGTGATATTGTTTATCTCTGTTTTTATATTTTCGGTAAGCGATAATAAACAAAAATGACTGCTGGGCAATGTTATAATTTGCTCAGCAGTCATTTTTATATTGTGAAGATTATTGTCTGTCTGTTTATTCAAGGTCAACCACCGTTATTCCGGCACCGCCAAACTGCACGTGTTCATCGCGGTAAGAAACAACGTTTGGCACGGTCGACAGATACTGACGGATAAGCTGGCGCAGTATGCCCGAACCTGTGCCGTGCAGAATGCGCACGCGGCTCATGCCCACAAGTATGGCATCGTCGATAAAATATGTAACGGCGTTTATGGCTTCGTCGCCCCTCATTCCGCGCACGTCTATGTCCTGCTTGAAGTTCAGCTTGCGGTTGTCTATCGTCTCGCGCGTCTGTCGTCCCACTGACGCGTAGGTCTTCGGCTCCTCCTTTTTTGGCATTTCGGCACGCTCCAGGCGGTCGGCGCGCATCTTGGTGCGCATGTCGCCGAATATCACTGTTGCCATCTTGCCGTCGGTGCTTTCTATTCGTCCCACAGATGTAAGGCCCTTTATGCGCACTGTCTCGCCGGCTTCCAGCGGTGCGTCTTTCTCTTTCTTCTTCAGCGTGGCCTCTTTCAGTGCGGCAGCTGCGTCTTTGTTCTTCTCGGCCTTCTCCTTCTTGCGCTTCTCCTTTCTCTCCTTGCGCTCCTGTATCTGTTTTATCTTTCGGGCTATCATCTCGTCGTTGGCAGTAGTGTCAACCTCGTTGATTTCCTGCTTAAACGCATTCAGTTCTTCCCTTATGCGCTTGGTCTCCGCCTTTTCGGCCTGACTTTCGCGTATCTCCCTTATGGCGTTCTCAATCTTCTTGTTGCTCTCGCGCAGCAGTTCTTCGGCCTGTTCCTTCGCCTTGCGTATCACGTCCTTTCGGCTCTGCTCCAGTTCCTTCACCTCGCTTTCATATTTTGCAATGGTCTGCTCCATTGTCTTTTCGCGCTGATGAATGTTCTGTCGCTTGTTTTCCCAGTAGCGTTTGTCGCGCACAATGTCCTGCAGATATTTGTCGCTCTGTATATAGTCGCTTCCAACTATGTCGCTCGCGTCTTTTATCACCTCTTCGGGCAGTCCTATCTTGCGAGCTATCTCTATTGCAAACGAGCTTCCGGGGTTGCCTATCGAGAGCTGGAACAGCGCTTTCATCTGCTGGCGGTCGTATAGCATGGCTCCGTTTACCACTCCTTCGTGGTCTTCGGCAAAGTGCTTTAGGTTCTGATAGTGGGTGGTTATTATTCCGTAAGCCTGTTTGTTGCAGAACTGCTTCAGCACGGCTTCGGCTATTGCACCGCCAATCTGAGGCTCCGTGCCCGTACCAAACTCGTCGATGAGCAGCAGCGTGCTGTTGTTGGCAAACTTCATCATGTACTTCATGTTCATGAGGTGGCTCGAGTATGTACTCAGGTCGTTCTCTATGCTCTGCTCGTCGCCTATGTCGATAAGTATGTTCTTGAATATTCCTGTGTGCGAGCGGTCGCCTACGGGGATTGACAGTCCGCACTGAAGCATGTATTGCAGCAGTCCGGCCGTCTTCAGGCAAACCGACTTTCCGCCGGCGTTAGGTCCCGATATTATCAGTATGCGCTTGTCTTTGGTCAGCATTATGTCGAGGGGCACAACCTTCTTGTCCTGCTTTTCTAACGACAGCTGCAGCAGCGGGTGGCGTGCCTGAATCCAGTCTATGTGGGGCTTCTTCCCGACTTCCGGCTCAATGCCTTTTATCAGCCGTGCCAGTTCGGCCTTGGCGCGTATCATGTCTATCGTTGCCAGAAACCTGTACGACTCCAGTATGGGCTTTACGTGCGGACGTACAAGTTTTGAGAAATCTGTCAGTATGCGTATTATCTCGCGTCGCTCCTCGGCTTCAAGCTCTCTCACCTTGTTGTTGGCCTCTACCACTTCGGTAGGCTCAATAAACACGGTCTTGCCCGATGCCGACTCATCGTGTACTATACCTCTTATTTTGCGCTTCAGTCCCTGCGTTACGGGTATCACCAGTCGGCCGTCGCGTATGGCAGGCGTAACGTCCTTGTCAACCAGTCCTTCGCTCTGTGCCGAGCGCAGTATGCTGTATAGTGTGCGCGATATGCTGCCTTCGGTGCGCGACAGCTCGCGCCTTATGTTCTGCAGCTCGACCGATGCGCTGTCTTTCACCTTTCCAAACTTGTCGAGTATCTGGTCGATGCGCTGTATCAGTTGCGGAAATGTTATAATGTCTGCCGTCAGGCGGTGTAGCGCGGGGTAGGGGTATGTCCTTTCTTCCTCGTCGTCGTTGCCGTCCGTGCGGTTAAGATAGTTGACGATGTTGCATATCGTCTCGAGCGAGCGCCTGAGATCAAACAGTTCGCCTTCGTCGAGATGAGTGCCTTCAAGTCGCAGGCGTGCCACCGACTCGCGCACGTCGAAGAAATATTGCATCGGAAAGTCGTCGGCTTCTTCTTGCAGCCGTCTGAACTCTTTCACCTGTTGCAGCCATTCGTTTATCACTTCTGCGTCGCTCGAGAATGTCATGTTGTCTATTCTCTCCTTGCCGAGTGTACTGAGGCAGCGCTCGCGCAGAAGCGTGCGGATTTCATCGAATCCTATCTTAGTTTCAAACGTCTTTGGGTAAATCATGCTGCAAAGGTAGTGCAACCCTGCTGAAATGCCAAATAAAATCATCACATCTTTATATCGTGCGCATGTATGGCGCATTGATTTTCGCCGTGTCGCAGCATAAGAGTTGCCAAACTTCAGGCTTTAATCATGTCTGTTTTACGTTTTAAAATATGTCTTTTCGCAGCATGATATGTGCCCTTTTGTATCTTAAAAGACATCCTTTTGCCTTCTGAAAGGTGCCCTTTTGCCGTATGAAATGTATCCTTTTGTATGTTGAAAGATGCTCTTTTGGCAGCACGCAGGTGTCTTTTTAATATTTCTTGGTTGTTGTCTTTTGTTTACAGTGCATATCCGTTCATATTGCCTTTTTCATGTTTTTCTGTATGTAAAGCATATAAATTCATTGCCGTTGACGCCTTTTCCTGATTTCGATAGATATGTTTTTTGCTTATTCCTGTCGGAAGTCAACTTCTGGTAATCCTTTTACTGATATTGGTTGACTCTAATACTAAAAAAGTTTTGTTAAAAACTCGTCACTCGTCACAATGCGGTTTAACTCGTTGAATGTCAGCTTGATAAGGCGTGACGAGTTGGTTTCTCAACTCATCACATCCTGCCATTTCCGCCCTTTTTTGCCCGAAAATCTTCACGTTTCGGCTGGTTGTGATGAGTAGTGTGACGAGTTGAAAATGCAACTCGTCACACTGTAACGTTTTGATTGTCAGTGGGTTAAACTCTAATGTGACGAGTGACGAGTTTTTAACAAAAACTTTTTCTCGTTTCTCGCCGTGTCGCCATGTCCGGCATCAACGCATGCTTTTAAGCCATCCAAAAGCGTATGAAATCACCATGAAAACAAGAAAAATACACTTTTTTTGAAAAAAGTTGCGGAAAAATTTGGAGATTACATAAAAACTCCTTACCTTTGCACTCGCTTTTGAGACACAAAGCTTGTCGATCCGACAAAGGAGAGATGGTAGAGTGGTCGATTACAACGGTCTTGAAAACCGTCGTGCTGAGAGGCACCGGGGGTTCGAATCCCTCTCTCTCCGCAATAAATGTTGGAAATCAGCAAATTACAAAACAAACACCCAATTTTACACCCAATAATGTAAAATTGGGTGTTTTTGTATTATTTAAGAAAACTGCCGAGCGACTATGCATTGATCAGTGATTCTTTCCATTTACAATTACCTTATGAAGTCATGAAACAAAATCATACACAACACCATGCCGCTACACTCCGATGCGAGCTGAGCCTCAACGAAAGGTAGCATGAACATGACGATAATTGTGGCGCATAGCCAATAGATATAGTTCTTATTTTCGAATTTCATTATCCATCTATTTGCAAATCAAGATTTATAATTTCGCTTGATTTCGTCAATCGACTTGCCGCCGATACCAAAGTTCTCATCCGGCAATTCCTTAATGGTTACGGTGAAGAACTGCGCCGGAATATGGATTATTTCGGCGGCTGTCGCTGTCAGCCGCTCAATAAGTTCTTTCTTTTGTTCGGCGGTCAATGCTCCGCTTTCAACTGATATGTATGGCATTGTAAAAGTGTTTTGGCATTACAAAACGTCTATTCGATTGGAAGATTGTGTTGCTTCAAGAAACTAAGTTTGTCCCAGTAGCCCCTCTGATATACAATAAGATTGTTTTTGATATGGAAGAAGCCGCAACCACGCAACCCCAATGGGTCTTTCCATTCCAATATAGCCCATTCTCCATCTTCAAAAATATTTTCAACAATACAAACCATTTTAGCCGTTGCGAACTCCCCGGCAAACATCCGGCGTATGGCTTCTTTTCCAGCCACGGGAGCGTTCGCCACCTGATGGTTTACGGCATCGTCCGCATATAGCGCGGCGATTCCCTCCACGTCGGACGCGTTGAAACAATCAATCCATTTCTCCAGTACTTCTTTCGGTGTCATTTGATGTTACATTTTTATAATGTCAAAACCATCTCAAATTGTTTACCGGCGAGGCAAACACCTTTGGACGCGAGAAATGCGTCCAAAGAAGGAGTTGGAGATTCGACATTGATTACTTTTACTATTTCAGATTCAGTCATCTCAATCATTTGTTTTAGCAAGGAAGATGCGACGCCTTTTCTGCGGAAAGTCGGATCAACAGCTATCTGGGTAATGTCACCGGACTTTGGAGAGAAAACACAGTATCCTGACAAAACAGAATCAACCATAGCTCCCAACGTCACCAAATCATCACCTGCTCTCTTAATAGATTCAATGTCATTCTGCCAGGATGGGGTAAAATCATGGAATGATTGGGCTGACAAAATATCTTCAGACTTCAGCGCGACGATGGAGCATTTGGCAGGTTTGTCAGATAGATGGTTAACAACCAGTTGCTTCTTTTGAGTGAAGAAATTAAATTCTCGTAAAATCTCGAAACCGAGACTTTCATATATTTTTAACGCTCTTTTATTATGTTGAAGCACCTCAAGCAAATAATTCTCTATACCGGCATTTTTCAGGAATGGCATAGAGTGCGTAAATATTCTTTTGGCAAGTCCTTGCCCTCTGAACTCTTTTCTTGTACCTGTTCCCGTATCGTATGCAGTAAGTTTGCCATTATAGTATTTACCAATACCATTAAACGTGAACGCCACGATATTGTCATCATAGAATGCACCGAATGATAAAGCCGGATTGAAGCCTCGCCGTTTCAGCATTGACTTCAATTCTGTCTTATCCACGCTGATTTCGTAATCCGAGAAAGCTGACTTGAAAGCCGTATATATTTGCTCGAATGAAATGCCTTCGAGGTTTTTTATTTCAATCATGGGTTACTTGCTATCGGATTCGTTACCATTAATTTAATTTGAACAGGATTGAAGCCATGTTCTGACCGAGATTGCGCATATTGGCAATTCCTTCATTATCTTTAAGAACATCGCCAATTTCTCGCCCATAAACCATGTTCCAGTATGTGGAACCAGCAACTATCATCTCCTTGTTTAAGAAAAAATGATTCATTGTATCGACCGCCGTCATACCTCCGGCACGACGAACGGCGGCAACTGCCACGCCCAGTTTGTGTTTCAATATTCCCGGATTGACAGCAGCGACAACGCCACCTCTGTCCAACAATGCTTTCATTCGAGAGGAAACATCTGCTGAATAAACCGGCGAACCGAGAATTATCCCGTCAGCTCCAACTATTTTGCTAAATACCTCGGCAAAACCGTCTTTGCGGAATACACAATTACCTTTACCTTTACAGGCAAAACAAGCACGGCATGGCTCTATATCGACATCGGCCAATTGGATAAACTCGGTTTCAATACCTCTCTTATTCAGTTCCTCAAATATCGTGCGGATTATGATAGCTGTATTACCATCTTTCCGTGAGCTGCCGTTAATTCCAATTACTTTCATAGTCCTTTGTATTGTTCCATTTCAATGCAATTCCAAGTTTCGCCCAAGCAAGAATAGCTTTCTGTTGTTGGAACAATCACGCGCCTGAATCCGGCAGACTTATAGCAATGGATGGCTGACGGATTATTTTCAAAGACACCGAGTGATACTTTCGTAGCACCAAGCGTCTCAAAAGCATATTTGACTGCCATTGAAACAAGAGTTTTACCAAAACCTTGACCACGTTTTGAATCATCGACAATGACGAATCCCAAGCGTTGTTCCGATGAATCATCTGCCGGAGTGCGCAGGGTGATATATCCCACAATGTTATTGCCATTCAACATTGTCAGGGCGCGTTGACTTTGTCCGTCAATATACCGCTCGTGATAGATATTCATATCTTCTGGTGTGACCGGGTAACACTCATATCTGTCAGCGCACCATTGGCGCATAAGATATTCGTTTTTTAGCCAAGTAGTAATTACATTGGCATCTGTGGGCTGATATGGTCTAAGACTAAGGCGCATCATTATAGAATTGTTTTCAACTCTTCATTGCAAAACATTGTCGGGGTAAATTCCACAATCTGATAGTTGGCAATGTCGTTGATGTGGAACGGATCTTCGGAAATAATAGCATCAACCGCTTCACGGTTGTTGGCTTTTATCATTATCACGCCACCAATGCGAGGGATCTGTGGCCCAGATGTTATGAAATCTCCGATGGCATAATGTTTGGCGAGATATTCACGGTGCGCACTCAGATAGTTATCAACCTCGCTCAACGGCTTTTTGTATGTGAGAATTGCAATAAACATAACGAGTCTATTTTTCCAGCGTTTAAGGTGAGGGAAGAATTGACGCATCATGTCTTTAGCCTGTTCCTGTGTCAAGTTCTGTCCTGACTGTTTGTTTATCTCATCAGTGAATTGGGCGCAGTGGTCAATCATCTGCTCCATAGTCATATCCTGCGCAAACTTGCCATCTTTGTAGCAGTAGATGCAATAATCTTCATTGAGTGTGCCATCGGTATTCGTACCGAGGATTTCGTTTGTTAGCGGCATTCCGCAGCTTTGACAGAATTTTTGTTCCATATCGTTTTCCTTTTCGCCCATCAGTCCAACAGGGTAGGTTATTAAATACAAAAGCGTGGACTACCTATGTCAATCTAACTTGACGGCCCTGAGAAAGCCTATGATGCAGATACAACGATAGCAGCCCACGCTATATGCGTGAGAACCACTATGCTATCTCTTGCATCAAATTTGAAAGGCTCTCAGGTTTTCAAGTTACAAGATGAGCATAACGCTTCTTTTTCTTATGTCTTGGAAAGAGTTGCCCCTATCCGAATGCAAAATTAGTTATTTTATTGATGTTTTGCATTATATAGAGTGGAATTATAGCTTGAATCCTCTACTTTTTCTTGGCTCTTCCGCTGATTGTCGTAAACCTTGCCGGAGTTTCTCCCATTGCTCTTTGAACCATTCGCCTATCGGTTGCCTGTTTATTGTAAGCACCAATTTATTATTATCAACCAAACTTTTCTCAATCTTGAAAATATCGTTCTTTATGTCAAACTTTCGTCTATGCTCTTCGGAATAGATTTTCCCATTGCATCTGATTGCTTCTTTTTTTGTCAAAAGATTGTTTACCATATCTTTGGTAAATCCGATGGCATAGCAGAATTTTTCCATTCTCAACATCTCTTTGAGTAAAGGGAACCAGTTGAACGCTTTTTCAAGAATGGTGTTCAATCGTGATATTTCCTTGTCTTTGATTTCAAGCTCTTGATTATGTATTCCTTGTAGGTTACGAATCTGCTTGCCGTGCTGTTCCTGCATTTGTTGCATCTTGGCTTTTAATTCATCAATACCCTTGTCACGCTTGGCAATTTCATGACGTAAATTCTCATTAGTTTGTTCCAAATCTTTCAATTTTCCGCTTCCGAAAAGAGAACCGACACCGCTTGCTATGGCTGTGGCTGCATCGGTAGCTGCGCTTTTGAGTTTGTCGGTGCGTATTTCCGATTTTACCTGTTTGAGTTCTTGCTCAGCAAGAGTTACCTGCTGCTTCTTGTGCCTTTGGGTTTCCTCTATACGTTGCAGTTCGGCTTTCTGTTTCTTTATGATGAAATCGTTACGTTCCAGATGTTCCTTGCCTGTTTCGGTTTTAGATTGTCCTCGTTCCATCAGGAGAATGTCAGAAGCCAAACTTTGCATTTCGGTCATATCCTCGTCATTGAGTTTACAGCTTTTTCCTGTATCGTGGTTCATCCAATCGAAAACGATATGAGCGTGATAATTCGGCTTGAACCACTTTCCATCAATTTGGAAACTCTCTCTGTCTTCAGCTTCGGGTTGTCCGCTCAGCCAATGTCCTTCATCTTTGTGCAGGAAGATTTGCAGCGGAGTAATACCCCAGCGTTGTTTGCACTCCTCGCCAAATTTATGCACATCTGCCAATGTGGTGTCCGCTCTGATGAGCAACACCCCCTCACGGATAGGTGAACACCCTGCCACCTTGATGATTTTTCCGTTCTTGCCTTTGCGTTCACGTTCTTTCTCCTGCATGGCACGTCCGGTCTTTTCCTTGACCATCCGTTTGATGTTGTCGTAATGTGTCCGCAATTCGGTAGTGCCGAAGTCAGGATTTACCCACTGCTCGTTATTGGTGGAAAGTTTGGAAACGACATAGATTCTGGACTCTCCGATGTTGCGTATGTACTCGGCAGTCCTTCGGTTGTGTGCCTCGCTCGATGCGATGTTGCAAGGCTTGATATGTATGCTTGATTTTGTTGCCATAGTTTTTTTGTTTACATTAGATTACTTTGTTCGCTTCCGCAGTGGGGTTCTTAGGGGTGCAACCCATAAGCGGTGATTGCAAAGAGAGGGTCACTCTTTGCTCGGGGTTCTCAGGGGTGAACGCCCTGAGTGGGTTATTAGGGCAAAGCCCTAATCCCCTCGGGAGAGCCCACAACTACGAAAGCGGAGCGTGTAGTTATAGTGGGCTATAACCGAAAACCGTTCTTCTTTTTCGGTGGCTGGGTGTGCGTCTCTCTTACGGACTGGACTTGCCTGTTTCTTTCAGCCTGTTTCTGTAAGTATTCGTTCAAGTCCTTGCATCCGCTGTAGGTTTGCGAAGCGTCACGGATGTATAAATCCCTGCCGTATTCCATACGAATTTGCCGGAGTGCTTCCATCCCTGCACGGTCATTGTCAAAGAAACAATGTATGCGCTCGTAGCTACCCAACGGATAGAGAGCCTTGCTCACATTCGATACAGAGTTCAATACCATATAATCTTGTCTGTCCAGTTCGGGAAATTTCGGGCAATTTTCCAATCTCAAAGTAAGAAATGAAAGATAGTCCATAAATCCCTCGAACACATAACACGTTTCCCTCGCTTTTCCCGCCTGTCTGATGTGGGAGATTTCCTTAGGGGCAATACAGCCCTTGAAATAACGGTTGCGAATCTCATAGCCGCCCGATATGTTTGGAAAGGCAATGGCGAAATACCGTTTGCCGTTGTTGGTGAAATGAGCTTCGCGGCATTCTCTTTTCGCCAGTTCCGTGTTTATTCCCCTTTCCTGCAAATATGAGAGTAGGGCAGGCGAAGAAAGCGGTACAATCTCCAGTTGTTGAAAACGTGGCTCGGAAGATGACTGCTTGCCAAAAGAGAAAGAATCAGGACGGATATGTGGTGTCTGTTCCGCTATGCGTTCCAATATATAAGGTATATGGTCGGTAGCATATAAGTGTGACGCCAGTTCGATGGTGCCGCCGCCTTTGCCGAGTGCAAAATCATACCATTGGTTACGCTCGATATTTACCTTGAACGAGGCTTCAGTTTCTTCCCTTAACGGTGATTTATACCATAGGTTGATACCCTGTTGTTTGACGGGAGAATATCCCAAACTGTGCAGATAATCTGCTATCCTGATTTGCTTGGCTGTCTGTATATCCATAAGATAATTGTTTGAGTAGTTGGTGAATTGATTTATTTTTCTTTTCGCCCGTACCATTTTAAGAAGTACGGTCTATATAACCACTTCACTAAATTGTCGTATATATAGAATACGGCAATAAAGTGAAGCGGTTTATCCATTCCTTGCATCACTTCGCTTTATCCTTAATATATAGACCCACAGAATGAAGTGAAGCGATTGCAGGTAACGGGTTAATAGTGGAAGTCGGGCATGAATGTGTATTTTCTGCCGTTCTCTTGCACTATCATCCGTTTGTTGCGAAGCATGGTGATGAGCGGTACTGCCTTTTGATGGTTCAGTTTTACACCTATTGACGTATAGCTTTTGATTAAAGCATCTTCCAGTTCCTTGTAACCGTATTCCTCTTTCAGCCCGAAAACGGCTTCCAATGCGATGCGGTGCTGCTGTTCGGTGATATGCCTGTAAGGGTCGAACTTTTCTTCCTCGGGTCTTCCCGGTTTCTTGCTTTCTGTTTTGTAACCCTCTATGAGTTCGGGCAAGGCATTGTCGTTGATGCGAAAGGCAAAAGGCTCGAAATCCATTGCCCGGATGTGCATGGCTGAAACACTGCTTATATCCCCGTTGCTCTTGTCCTTTTCCACCAGCAATACGGTTTCCGCCTTATTGTTTAACTCCGTGCCGATATGCCCTCTCGCATTCTCATCCCCTTTGTTCTGATGCAGTATCGTATGGATGTGTATCTGCCTGTCGTCCGTCCACTGCATCAGTTTGGATATGATGCGTGTGGATTCGCCGGGGCTGTTGATGTCATATACCATGTCACGGATGCCGTCTATGATTACAAGACCAATGTCGGGCGTATTATAGATAGCCTGTTCGACAATCCTGATACGCTGTTCAGGCGTGTATTTCCTCAAAGCGAGAAATTCAAGGTTTTCGCTGTCCCTGTCATCGGGCAAGCCAGCCATCCGTAAAATGCGTTTCATGACTTTCAGGCAATGATAAGGGCTTTGCTCCGTATCAACATAAAGCACTTTCCGCTTCCCGTCGGAGAGCTCTGCCACATACCGCAACACAGTGCCATTCTTCAATGTAGCGGCTACGATAGCCGATACATTGAATGTCTTTTTACTTTTGGCTTTGCCGATGGATGCGCTGAAGTTGCCCAATGTCCCAATGACAGAACCATGCACTTTGAGGATTTCGGGTGCTTTCTCATAACTTTTCGACAGGCTCAAACGTGAGGCTTGCCAAAGGATTACGGCTTCTTCTGCCGATATGTCCTTAATCTCTTTCATATAGTCCATAGCCATACCACCCGTTATTTCCGTCCTCCGGTTTTCTTTCCTGCCAGTTCAAGGGCAAGTTCCGCATCAACGATAATCTTGCGCCCTATTTGCGTAATAGCTTTGTCTATCTTACCGCTTTTCTTTATACGGTTGGCGGTGGGCAGACTACACCCGAACAGTTTGGCAATGCCCAGTATTCCGTACACATATTTTCTTTCTGTGTCCGTAACGGGTCGTGGTTGCGTTTCCGTTTGACCGGAAGCGTGCTTGCTCAGGAATATGAACTCTTCGCCTGTCATCTGCCAGACGGGTTTTAATAATAACTCTTGAAGATTTGTCATCGTTCAATCTATTTAGCCGTTAAACAATCAGCCCTGCGCACTGGCTGTTATCTCTGTTCTCGAACGATGCAAAATTAGGTAGGGGCGTGAGTGGTAAGGATGTGGTTGGTGTAAATGGAATATCCTGTTATTTCTCTGAATATCAAATAATAAAAATACCACTCAAAAATTAATTTGAGTGGTAAAAGTGGTGATTTCGTAAAATGTCAGGACATATCACGGATTATCGGAATATTGCGTCCATTTCTTTAGCGAACTTTTGGTTACTGTCACTTGGAAAATCCGACACCGGTTCCTTGTACTTTGACTTGTAGTAGTTCTCGTCAATATCCAACTGTTTCAGGATTATATTCTTCCATTTATCCCTGTCTTGTTTGGGCAGTCTTTCACTCATCAGGAATATCAGGTAACACACCCGTATTTTTTCTCGTGCCTTGATTTTTAATTCCTTTTTACAGGAGTAGAGGTTCATGTTGGCATAAAAGTCCTGCGTTGCAATATCTTCAAACTGTTCCCCCACACAGACTTTATGAATAAGCGAAAGTAATTCTGCATCGAAATATTCGGGTTGCTCCTTTGGCGCATCCTGCTGTTTCTCTTGCTTGCTCGGTTCATCCGGCTTGTCTTTTGCTACGGGAATATATTTTGCCAATATTTCCATAAAATGAAAACTCAGTTTATAAATATCTCCGCAACAGTTCTCAATGTATTGGAAAGCTTCCTTTCTTGCCTGCCTTTCCAATTCATAAAGCCTTTCCAGTTCTTTTTTTTCCTTCTCATATTCAGCCTTGCAGCGTTCATACTCCTTTTCGGCTTGCTTTTCTTCTGCTGCCGTATGTACCCTATAGCCAATGGAATCATACCTGTTGTATGCTTCATTCAAAGGCTTGCTTAATTTTTGTGTAACCTCCAATTGTGCCTTTATATCAGCGTCATATCTGCCTGCGAAGTTGTAGCATACACGAGAAATTACCTCGTTATCAAACAATGGATGTTTTTCGTAAATCAGTATGTTTTTCTCTATTTCGGTTCTCAGGCTGTTGAGAACTAGAGTATATTGTTCCTTCGGTTTGTCAAGCACCAGTTCAAGGATGGCGGCTTCGAAAGCTTTTGTGTTATTGTATTGCTTGTAGAAGTCCGTGATGAATTTCTGCCTGTCAAAAGAGAAAGTATGGCTGATTAAAAAGTCGTTGTATATCCGATTGAGTTCACCATATTGGGGAATCATAATCTGTATTTCTCCTGCCATATACGCTTGGTTTATGGGTTCTTATCTTTATCAAGAAAGGAAGTCAGTTCTTCCTCCACTTCCTCTATACTTGGCAGAGCCGATTTTAAGTTTTCAGGTATAGCCTTGCTCAACTGGTAATCGCTGATGCCTATCGGCTGGTCGTAGCCTGTCAATGCGTATTGCGCTACAACTTCGTCTTTCCCCTTGCACAGCAACAATCCGATAGTCTTGTTGTCATTCTCTCCCCTCAGTTTGTCGTCCACCACATTGATGTAGAAGTTCAGTTGCCCTGCATACTCCGGTTTGAATGGGGTTGCTTTCAATTCCACTACGATGTATGCGTGCAGGGGGATTGAATACAGAATCAGGTCGGCAAAGAAATCGCTGTTGCCAATTTGAAAGTGTTTTTGTCGGGCAACGAAAGCAAAGCCATTTCCCATTTCCAGCAAGTAACGGGTGACGTGCTTAACCAGTTGTTCTTCTATGTCCCTTTCGTCTGCCTTTTCCTTAGTTCCAGCCAAGTCAAAGATGTATGGGTCTTTCAGAAGGTAATTGGCAAGGTCGCTTTGCGGTGCAGGAAGCGTGACTGTGAAATTATTAACCTTGTTGTTGCTGATTTGTCTGCTATACAGATTGGTTTCAATTTGTATTTTAAGAACATTGCTGCTCCAGCCCATTTCTACGGACTGTTTCATGTACCAATAGCTTACACCCAATGGAAGCGAACTGTTAAGCATAATCACATGGCTCGCCCAATTGGTTTTTGCAACAGGTGATGCCATAAATACGTTTTCTATATCCTTAATTTCCATACGGTAAATGTCGGATACGGTTTTAGCAACATTATGAATTTGTGCAAGAGGTTCTTGCGTGATTGTAATTTCCTTGTTACCAGTAGATTGAATTTGCGCAAGAGGTTCTTGCGTAAATTGCGAATCGTTTAAGTAGTGTACTTCATCTTCAATTTTCTTCACACTTGGAGCTATTAGTTTTGCATCCGTTTCAATGAAATTCTGCAATACTCTCAATGGATATGTTCTTGCAAACTGACACATATAGGTAAGGTTGCGTTCCGAATAGCCTTTCTTTTCAGGGAAATTCAGCCGGATAGCCTTTGCCAACTGTTTGATGGTTTTGCTTCCCCATCCATGCAGTTGCTGATGATAAAGAATATAGTTGCCCATTTTCCAGTAGTGGAACAGCATTTGCGCATTGGCTGCGGTAATCAGCCGTACTTGCGCCTGTTGTATTTCCGAACCGACAGCATTTATAAATGCGTCAAAGTTCGTCTTTTCTATGTTATGTCCGTTGTTGCTCATCTTATGATATTTTCAGAATACAAATATACTTCAATGGTGGTAATCTATGAAACTAATTGATACTTTTATAGTTGATTAAACTTGTTCATGGCGTTTGCCCTGATGTCATCCGCTATGTCAATGTAGGGCTTCATGGCTTTGTAATCACTGTGTCCAGTCCATTTCATAACCACCGGTGCCGGAATTCCGAGTGCCAACGCATTACAGATGAAAGTCTTTCTTCCGGCATGGGTACTTAACAATGCGTATTTGGGTGTGACTTCATCTATGCGCTCATTTCCCTTGTAGTAGGTTTCCCGTACAGGTTCGTTGATTTCTGCCAGTTCACCCAGTTCTTTCAGATAATCGTTCATCTTCTGATTGCTTATGACAGGCAATGCCATGTGGTTCTCGAAATGAACATCCTTGTATTTTTCAAGAATGGCTTTGCTGTGGTCGTTCAGTTCGATTATCAGGCTGTCCGCAGTCTTGACTGTGGTGACTTCAATGTGGTCGGGTTTAATATCACTTCTTTTAAGGTTACGAACATCCGAATATCGTAAACTCGTGAAGCAGCAGAACAGAAAGACATCCCTGACACGTTCCAAATACTGTTTGTCATGCGGTATATGATAATCTTTCAGTTTGTTCAGTTCATCCCATGTCAGGAATATTACCTTTTTAGGGGTTGTTTTCAATTTGGGTTTGAATGCGTCGTATGCAATGTTCTGATGATGTCCTTTTTTGAAGCTCCAACGCAGGAACCATTTGAGAAATCCCATTTGTTTACCGATGGTGCTGTTTCTCATGTCCTTTTTGTCACGCAAGAAATTGACATACTCATTTAGCCCGAATTCGTTGAAGTATTCAAAGGTTACATCCTCCTTGAACTCTTTGATGTGATTTCTCACCGCTGCAAATTTCTCGTATGTGGATGCCGTCCAATTATTCTGGTTGCCACACTCTTTTACAAACTCATCAAACACTTCCCAAAAACTAATCGGTGCTTCTTCCTGTTGTTCTTCACTGCTCTCTTTCATCCGCAGATTGAACGCATCCTTTAGCTGTTGGGTGGTGGGCATGGTTTCCTGCACCTCAAACTCCTTGAACACGTTTTGCATTTCGGCATAGTATTTCAGCAAGTCTGCATTGATTTCGGATGCGCTTTGTTTCAGCTTGTTGGTGCATCCGTTCTTTACCCGTTGTTTGTCGGCATCCCATTTGGCTACGTCAATCCGGTAGCCTGTTGTAAACTCGATGCGTTGGCTTGCGTATATGACACGCATACGGATAGGCACGTTCTCTACGATTGGCACACCGTTCTTCTTCCGGCTCTCCAATGCAAAAATGATGTTACGTTTGATATTCATAATTGGGTGCGTTTGAAATTCTACACCCAAATATACACCCAAAAATTGAAATAGCAAAAGGCATTTAGAAAGATTTAGATTTACTCTGCATTGTAGATAATATATGATTATCAATGATTTGCAATTTTATGATATTTTCTGAAAGCGTAGGTTCGGGAGCCTCTCTCTCCGCTGAAACAAAAACGAAGGACTTCACAAAAGCCTTCAAAAAGTCATTCAAAGCATCGTATATCAGCTGATTACGGTGCTTTTTTATTTTTGCGCCCCAACAAGGTGAAGGCCTGAATGTAGGGTTTAGCCTTCAAAGTTCGGTCATTATTTGCTACATTTACTGCTACACTTTGAAGACCCCTCAAAAAAATGTAGCAGTGACCGAAAAATGAAGCCCATTTTGAAGCCTATAAAATCATTGATTCATAACTGATTATGTAGAACTTTGTAGCCATGGTGCTACATTAAATTTGAGTCGTTATGAGAATGATTTTTAAAGTGTCGTACTATGTACGTTCAAACTACGAAAACAAGCAGGGAAAGTCTCCCTTGATGATCCGGATTTTCCTGAATGGTGAAATGCTGAATGTCGGTTCTTCCGGTATCTACATTGACAAGAAGCTATGGAACAATTCCACCAACCGGGTAAAGGGGCGTGGAAGCGAATCCTTGAATCTGAATGCTCAGCTGGACAACATCTCAAATTCGCTGCAGATGATTTTCAAGAAGCATGAATTTGACGAAGACCTGACCCTTGACAAAATCAAAAGTATCTTTTTGGGCAAGAATAAGGTCAAGACTACGTTTGTGGAGTTCTATGACAAGTATCTGGAGGACATCAAAGCACAGGTTGGTGCAGGTAAAAGCATAGCCTTGTATCACAAATATTCGGCAGCCCGAAGCCATTTTGTGAATTTCCTCCATGCCAAATACGGCAGAAAGGATCTCATGCCGGGTGAACTGACGCATCTGATTATCCATGATTTTGAAATATACCTGAAGACAGTGGTTTCCCTGAAGTCAAATTCGGCTACCAAGACGCTCAAATTCTTCAAGACCGTAGTTATCTTTGCCCAGAAGTGCGGTGTGATGACGCACGACCCTTTCTTGAACCACCACTTTCACCTGGAACCGGTGGATCGGGGTTTTCTTACGGATGAAGAAATACAGCGCATCATGCAGAAAGATTTTGAGATACCTCGGCTTGAAATGGTGAGGGACGTTTTTATCTTTTCCTGTTTCTGTGGGCTTGCCTACATCGACGTGGCTCACCTGACGCAGGAAAATATCATCACCCTTGATAACCGTCCGTGGATTATCATCAACCGTCAGAAGACCAATGTGCAGAGTAATATCCCTTTGTTGGAGATACCTCAAATGATTCTTGACAAGTATAAAGGAAAGACTAAAGACAACAGGCTGCTTCCAGTCCTGTCAAATCAAAAGATCAATGCTTATCTCAAAGAGATTGCTGACCTTTGTGGAATCAAGAAACGTCTCAGCTACCACCTTGCACGTCATACGTTTGCAACGATGTTGCTCAGCAAGGGTGTTCCCATTGAGTCCGTTTCGAAGATGCTGGGACATACCAACATTAAAACAACACAAATCTATGCGCGTATCACCAACAAGAAAATTGAGCAGGATATGATGCAAGTCGCCGACAAGTTTGATGGCTTCAAAAACTGTTTCATCAATTAACCGACTTGCTTCTGTTCAATCCTTACTTCGAGGGAAAAGACCCGTTACACCTTTACCAAGCCGTATCATTCCAACAGGAAGATACGGCTTTTCCCATATTATACCTTTCCTCATGCCACTTTTATCCGTCCGAATGCTGCCGGAACAGACTGCCAGAAATAACCAGCACAAACGCAAGCGTCACCAGCTTCCATATCAAGACGAAAGTTTTCTTTACCAGCCATAATGCCAACCGCAGCATTACGCGAATAAGCCAAAGTGCAAACCGTATCAGCAAACCAATAAGAATGCAGACCGGCAACATATATATAAGGAGCAACAGTTCAAACATGGTCATCTGTTTTTTAGTTATAAATAATCTCTACGAGGTAGATTGTTATTACCAAATATACTAAAAATCAATGAAATACGCAAGGATTTATCTTCGTTTTATTCGTACCTATACATGCTTTTTCAACCTCTTTTTCTGTATTTGATGACCATGAACTCTGTGCTTGTCAAGCATTGTCATCCTGCAACTTTGAATACCATGCTGATATGCCCGAAGTTTTGAATGTCCAGAATGTGTAGGTTCTACAATACGATTACACCTTATTCTTCTTTTCCCTTTGGGTTCAGTTCCATAATAGCCGGTATCATTGTTCTTTTTCTCCTTCTATCACAGAACGCATGTTTACAGATTTTCATTGCTGAATGCTCTTTTCCTTGTGCTGTCATGGCTATTTGGATGATAAGCAAATAAACATAGGTTGAATAAAGACTGATGCCATAGTTATATATCCTATTGTCTTTCAGCTAATGCTCACATGGCAATATGATTGCACATTCTTCTGTTTACAGATTTGTTGTTCCTCTATCTCTTGTTTCACTCATTATGAAAACTGTGCAACACCAAGCAAACAAACGCAGGATGATGCAGCCATGTAACTGGCATGCCTCCGACAGCTAAACTTCAAGCCTTGTTTCTATAGCCACATGAACAACCGTCGGTTTTTACTTCATGCTTTGTGAACATTTCACCATGATATGGATGAACAAGGAGTCAATGAACAGGAACTTGGGAAACCTTTGAATGCAAGTCACAAGAATGCTTGATACACAGGTGAATTTAACAGAAGATTTTCTCTCAGAAAGATGTTGTGCATTTTTGCGCTTCGCAAAATTTTGCGGTAATTTGGGTCTGAAATCATCCCGGAAGAAATCGAACTGCGTTGCATATGGAGCCAAGCAAGTTGTACCCTTGTCATTACAAAACAAGTTTTGTCCTCACAAGGGTAACTTGCCGACTGCCGTGCAGCGGAGCGATGTGCATCGCTGTTTCGCTTCGCGAAATAGGTGTCCGGGAATCCGAACAACTAAAGTTATGGAATATGAAGAACCAGCGTACCAAAGTATTTCAGTTGCGGCTTACAGCGGACGAACTGTTGAACCTGAAGGAAAAAGCAGTTCCCTACCAGTCCGTGAGCAATTATATCCGCAAAGCTGTTGAAGAATTTACCCATGTGGATGTCAAACAACAGATTGAGATGATGCAGGACTTGTGTGCATTTTACCGAAAGTTCCAGAACGAACTGTCCTGGGCTGGCAGCAACCTGAATCAGTCGGTCAGACGGGTCAACGAACTGGCGGTTGCTGGACTGCTGTCACCCGGTTATGTGAATGAAGTCTTGCTCCCTTCGATTCAGGATGTACAGAACATCTTGAAAAGGATAAAGGATGACTTGGAAACTTTGAACAACAGAACACGGCTGATTAAGTAAAGGTAAACGGATATTTTGTATTTGGGTGTGATGAATAGACTAACCTGTATCCAGTTTTACAAGCGACCGGGATTTTTAGTCTGTCTGGTCCGCAACCCCAAGTTTCATGAGTCAGCAAACAAATATATAAATTATGATAGCAACCATACTTCCCGGAAGTGCAGACTTCCATGCAGTCGGTTATAACGAACACAAGGTCTATAAAGGAGTGGCCACCCTGCTGGAGATGCAGAACTTCGGTGGACTGGATACCTCGGAACATCCGACCGCCAAACAGCTGGTGCAATTTCTCCAGTTCTACAGTTCCCAGAACAGCCGGATTCAGAAACCGCAGTTCCATGTAGCCATTTCCTGCAAAGGGCATGAAATGTCGGAACAGCAGTTACTTGATTTCGCGCACCAATATCTGCAGGAAATGGGGTATGCCGAGCCCGGACAACCCTGGCTCATCTATGCACACCACGATACAGACAACACTCACTTGCACATTGTGACTTCGAGAGTGGCGCCCGACGGTCGTAAGATACAGCATGACCATGAACGCAGACGCTCGCAGGCGGTCATTGACAAGATACTCGGTATGGACCGGCAGCAGAAAACAGACAAGGACATCGAGGCTGCCAAGCAGTACAGCTTCTCCTCCTTTGCCCAGTTCAAGGCCGTGATGGGAACCATGGGCTATGAAGTCTTCCAGAAAGACGGGAACGTCTTCGTCAAGCAAGGCGGCCGAATCCAAAAGAAACTCCCCCTGACAGAGATTGAAGCCCTGTTCAAGAAAGGTTATCAGGACAAGTCACGCAACCGACAGCTGAGAGCCTATCTGAAAAAATACCGGGACGTATGCGCTAACAAAGAGGAACTACAGAAGGAAATGAAGAAGAACTTCGGAGTGGATGTGGTCTTCTTCGGAAAGAAAGACAAACCCTATGGCTATATGCTGATAGACCATGCCAACAAGACGGTCATTCATGGGGCCAGAGTCCTTGCCGTAGAAGAACTGCTGGACTTTGCTACTCCCGAACAACGCTTTGACCGGATAGAAGCATTCATAGACCAGCTGCTGACCCTCAATCCCAAGACCACTCAGGGAGAAATCTTCCAGAAACTCAAGAAACAGCGTGCCTATATAAAGAAAGGTGTCATCTACTACGATGGCAAGAGCAGACCCTTGCCCCCTTTCATGGCCAAGGCCATTGACCGCAACAACCGCATCAGCTTCATCGAGAAGTTCCGCCCTACCAATGACGCGGAAGTGGACTTGCTCTGTAAGGTTTTCAAGGTGGACCGTCCGGATCTGGTGGACATCTCAACAGAACGTCCTCCCAAGTATGCCGATTCCGTCGGCCGAATGCATGAAATCTTCAATGATCCCGAAATGAAGTCCCCCCGCAGTGCCATGTACCAGGAAGGCTTCATCATCCGTCAGGTAGATGATACCTACTATGCCATCAACTTCAAGGAGCATATCCTGATCAACCTGAATGAAGAAGGCTTCGATGTGGAACGGGTGAAGAAGAAATCCAAAAAGCAGAAGCGCCAGGGGGTGCCGTTCAAGAAGTCCAAGAAGAAGACGCTCAATCCGGTCAAGAGTCTGCAACGGAAGTCTCATCAAGGACTGGGCAAACTCCGGAAAGAAGGAGAAGGCAGTCACAGCGCCAACCGCGAATGGGAGGTTGGAAATAAGACCGACTACAATGATGTAGATGATGGACGTTCATTAAAGATGTAAGGAGCTTTTGGTTCTTTGCGGAAGAAGGAAACACTTGCTTACGGGAAAGTAACATTGTTTTAATCATGCAGATAAACGAATATTTATTAAACAGGCTATGGCTATAATCCGTAACCGGACAACCAATGGGGACCACTATTTTTTTGAAAGACTTTCATGGGACTGCCTACTGCAACCAATTCGGGCATATAGATTGAAAAACTCAGGTTCATCCGACTTATTTACCCATGTTTCTGCAATCTCAAGCACATTGATGTTGTGCATTTAGGTTTTCAATATCTCTGCACATATTTTTGCTTGCAAATTTAATTCAAGTAAAAACGACATGATACAGTCCCCTGTCATAGTAACCTTTGCCAACCAGAAAGGAGGAGTCGGAAAGACTACTCTTTGTGTGACCTTTGCCAATTACTTGGTGACGAAAGGTGTCCGTCTGGTAATAATCGACTGTGATTTTCAGCACTCGATTATGAAGTGCCGTAAGACAGACCTTAAAAAATATGGAGAGGAACAGGTGCCTTACGAAGTATGGGCTTATGAACCGGATGACAAGACGGCCATGACCTCCCTGATTGAAAAGTTGCATAATGATCCGGAGATTGATGTGGTGCTTATGGATTCACCGGGAAGTCTGAAAGCGGAAGGTCTGGTCCCCATGTTTGTCAATTCAGATATCATCGTTGTTCCTTTCCACTATGATCTGGTGACCGTTCCTTCCACAGCCAGTTTTCTGCTTTTTCTTGACAGACTTCGTCAGGTAGTTGGAGACCGTATGAATGCACAGCTCTTCATCATTCCCAACCTCAATGACAACCGCGTAGGAAAGCGCTCAGAACTGATACTTTGGGACAATACACGGGAAACGTTTTCTAATTACGGTTATGTAACCGGGAAAATACCGAAGCGTGCTGATATGGAGCGGTTCAGTACAGTGGCTGCACTGGATATGCAGATTCGTTATGTTGGCAATGTTTTCGACAAGATCTATTTCAGCATTTTCGGCAAGGTAACTCCAGTGAGGGAGGTAAAGCTTACCGGAATACAACTGACGGATAATCTTAATCAGAAAATAGGCAAGAAAAAAAATCGGGAAGAAGGTGTTACACATATTGCCATGGATGAAGATGGAAATGAAGAAGAACGCGAAGCAGGAGGTCTGTCTGCTGATACAACCGATAAGGAAGAATCGGAATATGAATGACGAGATTAAATTTATCAGTAACCATCAAATAACATAGCGCATGAAAAAAGACATTCCGGAAATTGGTGACTTGACACAAGGCATCAATGATTCTGACATTATCCTGACGCACGAGTTGCCCGAAATGTTGGAAAAATCATCCGGCCTCCAGGATCGGACGAAT
This sequence comes from Prevotella marseillensis, assembly GCF_900625065.1. Classification (NCBI taxonomy): domain Bacteria; kingdom Pseudomonadati; phylum Bacteroidota; class Bacteroidia; order Bacteroidales; family Prevotellaceae; genus Prevotella; species Prevotella marseillensis. Next base: position 420,322 of record NZ_UYXY01000001.1, read on the forward strand.
GATACAAGTGAGAAGAAAACGGAAACTGACGGAGAACCTATCCTTCTTTCTCCCTCAAAGGAGGTGGAAGATTATTGGACAGGATTTCTGAAAAATTTGGAAATTTCCGATGAAAGTAATGTCAAAAGCGAACGACTGGTATGCAGGCTAGACCGGGATCTGGCAGACTCGCTGGATGACTGCAACATCCATAACCGCAGCCGTTCGGATATGGTCAATGCCATTGTCCGTACATTCTTTGATATTTACCTTCTACAGCTTGTGCCGTTTCGCAGAGAAAAGAAATCATTGTTTACAAATTTCAATCAGAAAGATTATGAGAAAGAAAAGAACTAATTGGACAGAGCAGAAGATTGCGGTTCTTATCCAGCTCTATCCCATAGAAACAACCCCGAGAACCGCAGAGATTTTGGGCATGTGCGAACGTGCTGTAAAGGAAAAGGCCCGTAGCTTGGGGCTGAAGAAAGCGGTCAAAAGCCGTTGGATGGAGCATGCAGAATATGTACGCAATCATTTTGCTCACCGGTCTTATGCTGAGATAGGCAAGGAATTGGGAATTTCACGGGAATATGCCCGGCGCATTGCTGTTAGAATGGGATTGAAGCGTACTGCGTTGGAGGATTTTAAGGTGCTTTCACGAATCCATTCCGACATGATGCGGAGGGAAAGACGCAGGGTTATATTCGGGCTGAGTCCGATCACCCGCATTAAGGTTGTGTCCAACCGGGCACGGGTAAGACTCCGTTCATGGCTCAAGTCCAAAGGCTACATTGCCGGAGAGGAATACGGCATCCTTTATTATACGGATGACCTTCACCGGATTCAGGAATCAGAACTGAGAGGAGCCAAACTGGGCTTCCGTTTTCTGCCTTATCCGTCAGAGGAAACCCTTGTATTGTCAAACCTCCTATAACTACAGCTATGACCTACGGACAAGTAATCTTAATCCTCTTTGTGGTCTTGATAGGCTACTACGGCTTTCTGATATTCATGGACATCCAGCACCTGAAAGCAGCCGAGGCGGCAGCGCAGGAGAATCAATCCGAAGAGGAAATAGACATCACGGATGAAGCCCGTTCCTTCCAGCCCCAGCAGGTGACCCGGGACGATAAGAAGAAGGAAGAGGAAAAGAAGCAGGAAGAAGCAGGGAATGAAAATGATTCCAACACGGATAAACAGCAGACAACATCTGATGAACAACCGAATGAGAATGCTTCTAAAAGTGGTGAAGATGTTCTCGTTTCGGAAGAAACATCTTCAACTGAGAATCCTTCATCCGAAACAGGATCACAGACTCAATTTGCTGAGCCTGATAATAAAGAAGAAATATCTTCTTCAGAAGCTACTGATGAAGATGAAATTGAAGATACTTCCAATGCAGATGCCGAAACAGCCCCATCGGAAGCTGGAACTTCGGCCGGATCTAACTTCTCACCGACCTACCGGGAACCCATCCTGACAGACGGTATTCTGGTAGATGACATCTTCAAAGCCATCGACCAGCTGGCCGAAACCGGTGAATGTGACCTGGGTACCATTATCTATCACTGCGAAAGCATGCGATATGCCGGGTAATACACCAGATACTACTTGGACGAAAGTCCACCGTTCCTTTAGCGACCTCTGATACTTGAATGACCTCTGTTTCTTTGGCGACCTCTGTTCCTTTGGCGATGAAATCCATTATCAAAGAAATATACAATGAAACAATTCAATCAACTTGTATGCGGAAACCCAAACATCTTCCGCTCTATCCAGCGTTTTTCTGAAAAAGCAGTCAACCGCCTCATGGTCTGCAGTGCGGCACAGAAATGCCTCATGTTCATCTTTGCCCTTACGATATCGGTCGGTGAAGCGATGGCAGGCAGCAAGGGGGCCGCAGGTTTTACCAAAGCCACGCAGGAAGTGAGTTCCTACCAGACTCCGGTGTCAAATTTGATGAAAGCGATTGCGGCCGTTATTGTGCTTGTAGGGGCGTTTAACGTCTACTTCAAGATGCAGAACGGTGACCAGGATGTCAAGAAAACTATCATGCTGACGATTGGTGGCTGTATCGCATTTATCGCTCTTTCTGAGGCTCTTCCGCTCTTCTTTAAGTAATCCAATCTGTCAATATACTATCCGGAATTATGACGATGAATCAAGAGGGTTATCCCGTTTTCAAAGGCTTGCAGAAACCGCTGGAGTTCATGGGCATACGCGGTCGTTTTCTGACTTTGGCAGCAGCGGCCATCGGTGTGTCGTTCGTGGGTTTTATCGGTTTCTCCATCGCCTTGGGAAAGCTTGCAGGGTTCATCGCCATGCTGGTGATGGCAGTGGTCGGATTGGTCACCATTTACGTCAAGCAGCGTGGCGGTCTCCATAACAAACGGCGGGCAAAAGGTATCTATGTTTACAAGAATCTGAGACGCAACTCGTAAAATAAAATGAATGATTATGGCACGTACCAAGAAAAGAATATTTGACGGCCTTTATGCGCAGCTGGAGGAAACGGACGGCAATGTCGTCCTTTTTTCAGCCAAGGGGGAACCGTCGGTTATTTTCGAGATAACCAATCCCGTGCAGCAGCTCTGTACCGATGCGGAGCAGTACATGCTCTTTCAGGATGTGCTCTCCAATGTGGTACAGACGCTCGGCGAGGGTTATGCCCTGCAGAAACAGGACGTGCTCTGCAAGCAGTCCTACCACCATGAGGTGCCGGAGGATGCGGAGTTCCTGACCAAAAGCTACTTCCGTTACTTTGAGGGAAGAGAATTTACGGAGATACGTACCTACCTTATCCTCACGCAGGAGGTGCAGCGCAGCCAGTTCGTGCAGTACGACCCGAAGAAATGGCTGGACTTCCATTCCAAGGTTTCCAAGGTGAGCGACATCCTCAAGGAGAAGAACATCAAGCACCGGAAACTCAGTAAGACGGAAGTCGATGAGTATTGCCACCGCTTCATGGCCTTCCAGTTCCGGCATGGCCCGTTCTCCATGACCAACTTCAAGGCATCAGACGAATATCTGAAAATTGGCGACCGGGTAGTCCGTTCTTATCCGCTGGTGGATATAGACGAGATTAACCTGCCTTCGCTGGTGAAGCCCTACACACAGATGAACATCAACGGCTACGGCATCGCCACGGATTTGTTCTCTTTTCTGACGAGTGTGCCCCATGCCGATTGTGTGGTGTTCAACCAGGTGGTACAGATACCGAACCAACGGAAACTGCTGAGAAAACTCCAGGCCAAAGCCAAGCGTCACGGCTCCATGCCCGACCCGAGCAACAAGATTGCCAAGGAGGACATCGAGGAAGTGCTGGACCGCCTGGCGGTGGACAGCACGCAGCTGGTCTATTGCAATTTCAACATCCTGGTGAGCTGCCCGGCAGACAAGGTCACTCCGGTCACTTCCTATCTGGAAACCAAACTGTATGAGTGCGGCATCATGCCGTCCCGTACCGCCTACAACCAGTTGGAATTGTTTACAGATAGTTTCCCGGGAAACGGCTATGCCTTCAATCCGGACTATGACCTGTTCCTTACTTTATCTGATGCAGCTTTGTGCTTCTTCTTCAAGGAACACTTGAAAGGTTCGGAAGATACCCCGCTGACTACCTATTATACCGATCGCCAGGGGCTGCCGGTATGTATTGACATCACGGGGAAAGAGGGCAAGGTGAAGATGACGGACAATGCCAACTTCTTCTGTATCGGACCGAGTGGCAGTGGTAAGAGCTTCCACATGCATGTCATATGGACTAAAACGCATCGAAAAGAACTCCAAACAAAACTTAGAGAAACGTCATAAATAGCTCATTTTCAATACATATTCATTAACATAACGCTCCAACCGCCTATTGCGAGTTTCATCCGTTTATAGTAATTTTGTACCACAGTTGTACCATGGGCAGAGGGACACACGGTTCTTAATGAGGGTTCTTATTTCCTCTTATTTCCCCTTGTTTCCTCTTAAAAGTTTCCGTCAAGGACCATCCCCCATGAGTCACTGCAAAATTCAAAAATAACGGTAAAAATGAATACTACAACTCGCATTCCAATCGTGCTGATGTCCGTAGAGGAAACAGCGCAGGCAGTAAGCATCAGCGTCAAGACAGTACGCAGTCTTATTCGTCAAGGCAGGCTAAGAGCCGTAAATTTCGGTACACGCATGACCAGGATCTATTTGCAAGACCTTCTTGAAATAGCCAAGGGACAAGGTTATCAGGTGGTTCTCCCTTCTTCCCTATCGTTAGAAGGAGCAACGTCCAAGAAAGCACAGAGGCTAAAAGATGCCGAGACTGGCTCAGTCAACAAGTTGGCAAAGTGTCGCAAGACTCCCAGGGCTGGTGAAAGAGCACCTGATGGAGTAACCCACGACACCCATTACACAATGGCAGAGGTGTTGAGCACCTTTAATATCAAGTATGGAAGATTCTATGAAGTCCGCAATCGTTACCAACTCCAGTCAGTTCACGCATGGGGAACGACCTGCTTCAAGAAAGAAGACGTGGAAAGGGTTATCGGGCTTTATAATGAAGAACAGGGTAAGAACATTTCCGATGACTGGTACACCTGCTTCGACATCATGAAACTCTACGGATTAGGCAAGACACAGGTACGCAGATTTGCGGAGACCCATGGAGTGAGAATCCGAAAGTTCAAAGGCGGAAGAGCCAACTACTATCTGAAAGCAGACTGGGAGGCTGCACGCAAGAAGGCAGAGAAAAGCAGTACTACGACCAAGGCAAAACGGAAGTGAGACACAAGTCAAGAGATGGTTCAAACAAACTCATATACGACCCATGCCGTTGCAATTGCTATGCAGCACCCATCCATGTCGGTCGAAACAAACCCACAACGCAGAGTAACGGATATAAGACAAAAAACGCATCCAATACCTGCTTTTAGTCTGATTTTGAGCGTAAAATCATACTCAAAAGCAAATTCAGGTTAAATTCTGGCTGTATTTGAAGCCATCTTTGCTTTTCTCTTTTCACGGCAATCTAACTTTGCATCGGATTTGAGAGTTAAAGCGTTGCGACCATGGCTATTCGCATCCACAGATACACATCGGTAAGAATAATAAAAGAATAACAATATGACGAACATTTGTACAAAGGTCACCGTGCGGAAACGACCTATCAAGAACGGACAGACTTCCCTCTATCTGGATTTCTATCCTCCAATCCGCAACCCGAAGACAGGCAAGCTCTCACGCAGGGAGTACCTTGGTCTTTACATCTACACCAACCCTGTTGAACGCTTTCAGCAGGAGTACAACAAAAGTATGATTCAGAAAGCGGAAATCATCAAGTGCCGCAGGACTGAGTCCATCATCAATGAGGAGTATGGCTTCCTCGACCGCAACAAGGGCAAGGAGAGCTTCTTGGAATATTTCAAGAACCTCATGATTGAGCGTGGCAGCAGCCAGAACTGGGCAACCGCCTACATGCACTTCCACAATTACACGCATGGCGAGTGCCGCTTCTGCGACCTTACCGTTCCGTACTGCCAGGGATTCCTCGACTACCTGTTGTCGGATGCCTGTATGCACAACGGCAAGCGCATGATGGGAACAACAGCCAACAACAACCTTACCAAGTTGAAGTGCATCCTTGCCATCGCATACGAGGACGGACTGCTCAAAGAGAATATCGCCAAGAAACTTGTGCGTGCCAAGGCTCATGGCAACAAGCGGCAGTTCCTCACCAAGGAAGAGTTGTTGCAGTTGTCTCAGACTCCTTGCAAGAGTGATGTCCTTCGCCGTGCAGGTCTCTTCTCCTGCCTTACAGGTCTTCGCCTTTCTGACTGCATCAGACTCCAGTGGGAGAATATCGTCAAGTTGGCTGATGGCGGCTGGGGAATGGACATTATCACAAAGAAGACTTCCACCGCTGCAATCCTGCCTATCAGCGAAGAGGCTTTGCAGCTCTGTGGCGAGCGAAGCACTGGACAGGTGTTCAAGAATCTCACGAACAGTACAGTGGCATTGTATCTCAAACCGTGGATAAAGGCTTCCGGCATCGAGAAACACATCACCTTCCACTGCTTCCGTCATACCTTTGCCACCTTGCAGTTGGCAGAGGGAACGGACATCTACACCGTGAGCAAGCTGCTTACCCATAGCAATCTTGCCACTACTCAGGTGTATGCCGATGTGGTGGACGAACTCAAACGTGATGCGGCAGAACGTATCTCGCTCAAAATACCAACAAAGGAAGAGAGTGACCAGACATAAGTGAAAAACATAATCAGGATAACAAATGGAAGAAAACAAATCATTATCGTTCGACCAACTGCCCAGTGCAGTTGGCGAACTTCTGACAAAGGTCAATACGATGATGACTCGTCTTGATGACATTGGTCAGAGAATAGGCAATGCTCCGAGCGAGAATGACCATGTTCTTATGGACATCAGAGAGGCAAGTGCCTTCGTCCGAAAGAAAGTCTCATCGCTTTATGCTTACACATCTGAAAGGCGCATTCCTTTCTACAAGAGAGGGAACACGCTCTACTTCTTCAAAGACCAGCTGATAAAATGGATTGAGGCAGGTGGCTCATGGGACAAGCCTTACGAATCGACCCAGGAGGAACAGGCAGACTTCGAGGCTCATCTGGCAATGTTGCAGAAAAGCAAGAAGAACAAGCCTGCCTCCATGAAGAGGGTCAAGGGCGAGAAAAATCCTGATGGGGAAGAATGGCATGACGGATAAGAGAATCATGTAATCTACTTTTTACGAAAGGGGAAAGAGAAACTATTCATTCTTTCTTTGCTGAGTAATCCGTTTCACTAATAATCAGTTTTTCAAGATGAGTAACCAAAGCATAAAATACGGAATCCTGCTGACCAAGGAACAGCTCGATTTCTTGAAGGATGACAGGCAGGGCTTCCACCGCATGACCGCCTTCGGCACTTTTGTATCAATGGCATCCACCAAGCCAAGTGTTTATCTGAAGACAGGCTTCTCCGCTTCTCTCTCCATCGGGCAGTTTGCCATCTCTACCGTTGAGCTGTCTGCCCTTTGGAAGTGTGACCGCAAGACAGCGGCAAAGGTGGTGGAACTGTTCAATCAGGTGGGCATCCTCTCAACCGAGAGGAACAACCGCACCTCCATACATACGATACTATGCATCGCCTTCTGGTACGTTGACGGCATCAAGGAAGCCATCAAGAACCCCTTCTACAACCGTCAATCCGTGACTTCCGCCACCCAAGAGGAATCGGTGTCCAATGTCCCATCCGATACCGCTTGCTCTTCGGAAGGCAATCTTTCCAATGGCATAGGTCAGCAGAAAGACAGCAGCGTCAATCCTGCCACTACTGACATTCTGCAGCCCCATGTTCCTGCCTCTTATAATACCTCTTCCCCTTTCGTTAATTCTCATGTTATCGGGGATGGACTTTCAGATCCTTCTCCGATACCACAAGACTTCAAACAAAGGGAAAAGGAAGGTGATGACCATTTTGAGTATGAGGTTGGACAGCCGTCAGAAGATGACTGCAATCAAGGAGAAGGGGCATCACCCATTGAGTTGCTGCCGTCTCCTGTCTATGATGACGAGGGCAACCTCTTGCAGCCACCGCCCCATGAAGGACGATGCGAGGATCACACGGAGAGACATGGCGCGCATATCACCCCAAGTCACTCATGATGTCATCTCTACTTTTCCCTTATTTCGACTATTGACGTTCCCGACAGGCAAGCTATCCAGAAGCCGCTACCTCTATTAGCCGTAGTTTTTTTTCGGAGGTCTAAACAAGAAGTACCAGTGTCAGACGGTTTCGCTTCGCCCACCGCTTCCTACTGGCATTCTTGAATGTTCGCAGGCTCACATTGGCTGTCCTGTTATATCAAGTATAAACTTTATAAACCCCATCTACAATGACAAAAGACAAGAATAACAACACGGAGAAAACCTCAAGGAAGAGACCTCCGAAGACCAGACACATTGACGTTCGTTTCACAGAAGAACACTACGACTTGGTAGTACATAATGCCCGACTGTCAGGCAGGAGCAAGAGCACATATCTTCATGACTTAGGCATCGGACACAAGCCATCCCTACCCATGACCGCAGAGCAGGAGGAAGCCTTGAAGGGCTTAATCGGGGCAAGGTCTGAACTGGTTTATGTGCGCAATGCGCTTCATGCCCTGCCACAGACCGAGAGACTAAAACTCTTCAAGAGAGCCGACTTCATGGAACGTTGGCTTCAAGGCATCAACACCCTGATAGAGGAATTGAGCCGCATTAGAGACAAATTCTTGGATATGTTATGATAGCAAAAGCGTCAGCAATTCAGCATGGTCAGGCAATGACCAATTACGCAACCAAAAACAATCGCGCGGACATCGTCAAGACCAACCATCTCAGCGAGGGTCTGCCGCCGATGGGCATGTGGGACGAGATGGTGCTGCATCAGTCCATGTTCAAGCAGAGGTATGCCAAGAAGCCCATCGAACTGACGTCCATCCGCTTTGAGCTTTCCCCATCTGAGGAGGAGGCACGTAACTGGACTATGGAGGACTGGAGAAGATTCCTTGACGAGTTCATTCGTGAGATGGATGGTATCTCCAAGGTGAACCACATCGGCAAGAAGAAAGGCAAGGCTGCAACTTCGGTCAAGCCGACCAACATAGCCAACTCACAATATTTTGCCGCCCTTCACCGTGACTCCAAGAGTGGCATTCCCCACCTGCATCTGGTGGTGAACCGCATCGACATGGACGGTAATCTCAATGATGTGAAGTTCATCGGTGAGCGTGCCGTGATGGCTGCGAAAGCCATCAATCAGCGTCATGGTTGGAAGGATGCCATGGATATTCGTCAGGAACGCATTGCAGAGGTGACCAAAGCCTGTATGGATGTGCTGCGTTCAATGCCGTTCTTTGATTGGGATGAATATGCCGACCGATTGAGGGCAAAGGGATATGACATCGAGCTTATCCGTGACAAGAATGGTCAAGGCAGGGTGCATGGCTACCGCTTCAAGTTCGGAAAAACTACCATCAAGGCTTCCGAACTGGGTGTAGGAAGGAATCTCACCGCATCGAAAATCGGGAATACCTTCCGCAAGCTGCACCCTCAGCCAACACCTGTTGCAGTTGGTCAAAGACCTTCTCCTTCTGTTTCAAACGCTACCACATTGGACAGCAGAAATACGGCATCGCAAGGTGGTCTGTCTCGTACAAGCAATGTTGCCAAACCTGACCTTCCTGCCGGATTGAGAAAGATTATTGAAGTCGATGGTGAGCGTTTCAGCATAGTCATGCCGAGAACTGCTTACGACACGATGAACAGTTGTATCGAAGTTCCCGAGAATGGATCCGCAAGCCACACTGACATTCTGAATGTAGCCATGCTGCTCTTCATGAACTACCTTGATGCTGCCACATCGATGTCTGAGTCATGTGGTGGCGGTGGCAGTCCTGGCAGTGGCTGGGGACGTGATAAGGACGATGATGACCGTGAATGGGCAAGACGTTGCGCAATGCAAGCAAACACACTCTGCAAGCCGATAAAGAGAGGCATGAAACGATAACTTTTCAAACAAGAACGGTATGGGAAGAAACAAGAAAGATGCCACACAGGATGTGCTTAACCTGTACAATCAGATGCAGGAGGACGAGAACATCGAGAGTGGCAAGGAAGAAATCAAAGTGACCCTGAAAGAGATTGAATCAGCCAAGAAAGCACTCTATGAGGCAAAGGAGGAACTGGGCAATGCCTATCGGAGGTTGGAATCAACGAAAGTGGCACTTATGGCTGCCCACAGGAGCACGGACAACATCGTGGATAGTATATGCCATGCCATAGTCAAGGCAGAGCAGAGCAACCTCAAAGTCGGCATCAACGATGAAGGAGTTGCCCAGTTGGATAAGCGGAACAACACCGCCATTTCTGCTTTCAAGCAAGCCCTTGACGAGCATGAGAAGCGGATAAACGACCTGTTCACTCACCAGCAGAAAGAGCTTAAACGAATCCGCAATATCGAGGAGGGTGCATACTTCAACGGTAGCACCTATGCCTGGATGTTCGGCTTGGCTTTCCTAAGTTGGTCTATCATCTTTGTTGAAATCACCATTTGGATATGCATCACACTTTTTTAGAAAACTCAAAACATCAGAATCATGACAGACAACGAATACAGCAAGGCAAGAAAAGCCGCTGTTGATGCCCTTATCTACTGGGCAAAGACAGGCATGAGAGAGTTCACCATGCGTGACGCAGTAAACGACTATCTGGAGGCGAGCGGTGCTAACCGCCCCTCCATCGGTGGCGAATAGACCATCCTTGCACACAGAAAAAATGCAGCCAACCGACTGGCGATTGACTGCATATACAATTCATTTTGCAATAAGATTACTTACTTTCCCTCTTTTCCATCGGTTTTATTAGATGAGTTTGTTTTTGTAGTTGCTGTTTTTGATGAGGTTGCTCGTGGAAGAAGAGTTGGATTAGAGCCTATTGACCAACGATTATTCTTCGGTTGCGACGGAGGAACATTTGTGTTTGTGCGACTGGTTTCTTTTCGCTTTTGTTCCGCTTTTCTTTTTTCCTCTGCTCTTCTCCTCGCATTTTCCCGTTCTAAAGCAATGCGATTACGTTCATTAATCTCATGAAGACGTTGATTGTTTATCCTTTGTTGCTCTTGTTGGAATCGTCTCTCATTTTCTTTTCTAATTTGTTCATTACGTTCTTCTTCAAGATATCCTAAATTCCGCAGCATTTTAGTTTAACTTATTTTATAAGTACCTGAGCAACAAAAAGTTGCTCAGGATTTTGCTATGTCAGATTTTTCACCTATCTTAGTGTTGCAAATCAAAATATGTATCAAACCCGACAGACATGGCAAAGGTAGCAATAAAATCTGAGAAACTCTCTCCTTTTGGAGGAATTTTTTCAATAATGGAGCAATTTGACTCCAATCTCTCATCTGTAATCGACTCAACCCTCGGTATGAGATGCAGGCTGTATGGTTATCAATACAGCGAAATCATCCGTTCGCTTATGAGCGTTTATTTCTGTGGCGGCTCATGCATAGAGGATGTCACCACTCATCTGATGTACCACCTCTCGCTTCATCCGACACTTCGCACATGCAGTGCCGACACGATTCTCAGAGCCATAAAGGAACTGACCCAGGATAACATTTCCTACACATCCGACACTGGCAAGACCTACGACTTCAACACGGCAGACAAGCTGAATACACTGCTCCTCAATTGCCTATTGTCCACAGGGCAACTGAAAGAGGGCGAGGGGTATGACGTTGACTTCGACCACCAGTTCATAGAGGCTGAGAAGTATGATGCGAAGCCTACATACAAGAAGTTCCTTGGTTATCACCCTGGCGTGGCGGTTATTGGCGACTTGATTGTCGGCATTGAGAACAGCGACGGCAACACAAATGTCCGTTTCCACCAGAAGGACACGCTGAAGAGGTTCTTTGAAAGGTTTGAACAGAACAAGCTTATTATCAACCGTTTCAGAGCTGATTGCGGCTCGTGTTCTGAAGAGATAGTGGAAGAGATTGCTAAACACTGCAAGACCTTCTATATCCGTGCCAACCGATGCAGTTCGCTCTACAATGACATCTTTGCCCTCAGAGGTTGGAAGAAAGTGGAATTGGGCGGCATTGAGTTTGAGCTGGCCTCCATTCTCATCGAGAAATGGAAAGGGAAGGCATACCGTCTTGTGATTCAAAGACAGAAGCGGATAGACGGCGAACTCGACCTGTGGGAAGGAGAATACACCTACCGCTGCATCCTTACAAATGACTACGAGTCTTCCGAGAAAGAGATTGTCGAATTCTATAACCTCCGTGGAGGGAAGGAACGCATCTTCGATGACATGAATAACGGATTCGGCTGGAACAGGCTTCCAAAATCCTTCATGGGAGAAAACACGGTGTTTCTTCTGCTTACGGCACTCATACGCAACTTCTATAAATTCATCATGGCGAGGCTTGACGTGAAGAGGTTCGGACTCAAAGCAACAAGCCGCATCAAGGCGTTTGTCTTCAAGTTCATCTCTGTGCCAGCCAAATGGGTCAGGACATCAAGGCAGTATGTGCTGAATATCTATTCATGCAACAACGCTTATGCTGATGTGTTCCAGAATGACTTTGGATGACACCGACAACTTATGGTCGTGATTTTGCGTATTGCCTCAAGTCGCATGGTGGGGTAAGGGGATTTAATGCGTCTTTGTGGCGATTTTTGCTGCGTTGCACCCTCTTTTGCCACAGTGTCGCTACCTTTTTGACCTCTGTGTCATCTTATGAGGGCGGTTGCGGATTTGAGGTTGAACTTTTGTGCAATGTTGAAGATTAGTAATTCTATTCAACATTTGTGCTAAAAGTCGGCTCCATCGCCAATTTGCCAGCCGTTATGCGGCAGCTTAAAAAAAGACGACACCAAACCAAAAAAATCATCTTGACAACCACCCGACTTTGAACTACGAAGGATGAAATTTTTCAGGGACAACTTCCAGCATTTCCAAAAAACAGTTTAACCATTGACTTGGAGACAAACAAACAATTTGAGCATTAAGGTTTAAACCGAATTTTTCCGAAATTGACCTGACCTGACTTTTCCTGAAAATCGACTTTAAAGCTGTTTTTACAGATAAATCAGGTTTCTCTAACAGACAGGAAATAAATGCTAAGTATTTGGCTTTAAACTTAAAATCAAAAAATAAGTGTTTTCTTTTAATGTTTAACAGGGCTGATTTGACAGTTGGCGGTGGCAAGAAACTTTCAGGACCTACCTCATAGACAAGTTTCAAATCAAAAAAAGTATGATAGAAAACGGTATATGGATTGTAAAGCTTCCTCGAAAATAACTTTTGTGTAGGTTCTAATTGAAGGACAATGGAACCTCCCAGAAAATTTCCAAGACTCTCAAACATCAGGATTTTGAAAATATCGGAAGTAATGCCATAAGGAATATTTGACACCACTTTGAAAGGAAATTTCGGAACTGCAAAATTCCTAAAATCACAACCGACAACTTGAACATTTCGGGCATCAGAAAATAATTTTCGTAAATGTTCAACCAAAGCTGTGTCGTTTTCAATAGCAACAACATTGTTGGCGATTTTTAATAAATGAACAGTAAGAAACCCCTTGCCTGCCCCAATATCTAAAACCGTATCCTGATTACTTATATTTGCTTGTCTTATTGCATCTTTTATTAGCACTTTATCAATAGTAAAGTGCTGACCCGTAAAACGAACGGGCAATTTCTTTTTTGTCATCCTTAATTCCGCAACACTTTGATTTAACTTTATTTATAAGTACCGGAGCAAGTTCTGCTACAAGTACCATGACATGTGTTGAAGCAACTGTTCATACAACGGTTGTTACATCCTGCGCATGACATTGCATTTGCAGTTTCTGACAAGATAGGACTTGACAGGAGAGCTGCACCAGCCAAAATAGGCAGAGCACCTTTAGCGGCTCTCTTAAAGAACTCACGACGAGACTGAAGTTCTTCATTCTTACCATTTTTCTTCATAAAATAAAAAATTTAAATTAAACAATATGCCTTTCGGCATTATTTGACAATCTCAATAAAATCAGTAGGAATATACGCAGTAGCGACAAGGCACAATCCCGAGATCTCAACAACAATTCTTTGTTGTCCTGCTATTCTGGCAACTTTTCCAACCACTCCCTTGAAGTCACCAGCTATTACTCGTACTTTATCTCCACTTTTATAGTGACACTGTTCCGCTGTAACAATGCGTACATGCTCACTATCAGTACTTGTTGCTTTGATAAAATTTATCATTGCATTGTATGGTATAATAAGCGGAGGATTTTTACCGTTTGCCTCTGGAGGAAGCGTCTTATCCAAATAATATTTTATAAAAGAGATTGGGGCATCAACTGTCTTTTTCACAAAACTGTCTGATTGTTCCCTTGTGGCGTATATAAAAAGAAAGTTGGGAAGAAGAGGCTGTTGTATTCGCTTCTTCTTCCCAGCAATCACTTTTAGTACATAGTGCATCGGCACGTATGTCTTAATATCATTCTTCTTTGCTTTCTCTACGGCTGCATTTACCCTGTTATAAGTAGCACGAAGAACAAACCAGTTGTAACCTTCCTGCTGGACATATTCCGAGGACACCCCTGTTTGTGAGCTTTGGGCTTCGGGGGAGACATTGGAGGCAAATCCAATGTGAGGAGGTGAATCGCAACCTCGTTTGGTATGCGCATTAAGCAATGCGTTCATATCGGCTTATATGTCGTTGCTCGTTAATAGCAATATAGACATAAAAAGAGCGTGGAAACGTCTGTTGTCTATTCCACAGTCTGAGGCTCTAGCAATTGCCTATCATAGTTGAACAGACAACGTCAGAGCCCACGCCGATATGAATAATCATTTCCATTAGGAGACCATAATAAACAATTGTTGTGCCCGAAAAGGTACAATCCGTGCTTACAGGTCTCCGCAGGAGCGATATTATCACACCCGGGACATCTACCGTTGGCTTTGCTCAAGACTATGATAACTGTTAATTTGCTAGATTACAGACTGTCTTAAACAGAGCGTTAGTAAACGCCTTCATTATGTCTGGACTATCTTTCCCACCCAATGCCCGCTTTGTACCGCTTTGTCATTATGACTCCGCCATACTCAGCACGGCGTAGGCTGCCTTGTATGCCATCACGAAAGAACACGTCTAACCTCAATGGCTATAAACATGGCGATAATAGTCCGCTGCAAAAGTACAAAGAAAATCTCAATACAACCTCATTTTGTTATGGAAAAGTATGTATAAACCTTAAATTTAACCATAATTAACTAAATTCTTGCTCAAATCTCGTATATTTTGTGTAAGGAAATGGCCTCTTATTGGCGTAAAAAGCAAAAGACAGATGCGAATGTCACATCTGTCATTATTGTTGTCGCACATGTCTTTCTTGAAAGAAAGCCTATGGCTGGTTTATTTCAGAATGATTTTCTCCTTTGCTGGATGACATAAGGAGAATGTACTTTTGCCGTCTTTGTTTGTATAGCAGAAGTCGCATGAATTTATAATATCCATGCCAATCACCACATCATAGTCTGAATTGTCGTTAAGCAGAGCCTGAACATTCAACTCTGCTGTTCCTGTTGGAAGGATAACATGAACAAGGTAAGTCCAGGATTCGACATCACCTCCTGCACTCGAAATAAGAGCCTTGTTCTTCGGTTGTAACCCTAAAGCATTTACAACTTCCTGTGAAATCAATGTATTGGTCGCTCCTGTGTCCCACAATACATTTTCAACTTGGCAATGAACAGGAACAGCCACGTTTGCCGACAAATCTACGGCTGGACAGATAATGACGTTTGTAAGAATAGCCTCTGGCTGGGATTCGTATTCTTTTGTATATACAGCCATTCCTACCTCAACTCAATTTTTCCCGTATATGAAGTTTGTTGAGGAACAGGCTCGTCAGTGATAAGGCGAACCAAACGGACATAACCTGTCCGTGCAGCTCTATTTCCGTTAATGACGGGAGCCTGAACTGCGGTTGCAAAATCTATTGTCTTGTTCTTTATAACTTTCATATACCTACAATTTAAAAAATGTCCCGCTGGGTACGCTGTTCTTATGGGAAGCGAGCGGGATTTGTCAATGCAAAGGTAGGCATTCAATTCCAAAAAACCAAACAATTGGAAGAAAAACTAATCTAACTACCCTAAATTTAACATTTTATCAGGAAAACTACTAAACAATGAATACGTCTTTCAAACGCTATTCTATTGCCGCCGAATTATTAACCTGCATTGTCTATCAGCAATATATGCCGACTGAGATACAACTGAGGTACAAGACATCCATTTTCGCCCAATGTTGAAGCCACCAAGAAGGCTCTCTCATCCCTCTTTTTCTTTTTCGATTGTCACACTCTTTATGGCTGATGGAGGTGGGACTTATTATCAAAAATGCGCTCTTTGGATAGCAATCAGCCAAAATTACCCAAAATATTTTCATAAATAATCTTAAAACCACTTTTTACCCCTGTCATAGTTTTTTCTCTTTGCCGAGTGCTTTGAACTATAGATTTTCGCCTGTTCAAAATTTGTACCGTTTTGAATTTGTTGTTTTCAAGAGAGTGCTGTAGCTCAGCGTGTTAGGAGATATAAAAAGGCTTCCACATGAACAGCGTGGTCAGACAGCTGCTGGAGCAAGAGACGGATGTGGTTATGGTTGATACGGGCGACTCCTATGAAGGTATCTGCGGTTACTACAAGGGCACTTACATATCCTATTCCAAGGAGAAGCCCATCTCCATGAATCCTTTCAAGGTAACAAAGGAAGAGTATGACTTGAACTTCGGGGAAAAGAAGAATTTCTTGAAGTCTTTGATATTCTTGATATTCAAAGGAAACGACTTTCCAAGTAAGATTGAGGACATGCTCATTAACCAGACCATCGTGGAATACTACGAAGCCTACTTCCATCCCTTCACCAAGTTCACCAAAAAGGAACGTGAAGGGTTGAGACAAAAGCTGTTGGTTGCCTCCAAGATGGAAGAAGACTACGACAAGTTTTCCCACAGTATGGAGGACATTGATGCCCAGATTCAGGATGCTGAAATGGACAAGCAGGCGGAAAGCAAGGCACTCATGCTTCCTGCAGAAGCCCGGCGACTCAAACTGCTCCGTCAGTGCCGTTCGCTCTATGCCCTTGCCCAAGATGAAGCTGCCAGCAAAGGGGAAAAGGAACGTGCCCTGCAGATTATCGAGAACTACAAGAAGGAACTCTACAACAACTCCATGCTTATCAAGATAGACAAGCAGATAGACCACATCGAGGAACAGAAACGCAGACTGAAAGTCCGTGAACTGTCCTTCAATTCCTTCTATGAGTTTGCCCTGGAACGCATTCCGCAAATCGTGGCACAGGAGAAGATTCAGTTCAACATCCGCGACTTCGCAGCTATCCTGAAGCAGTTCTACCGGGGAGGCGAACTGGAGATGACCCTGAACTCCGACCTGGACGTGAACCTCTTCGATGAGCAATTCATCGTCTTCGAAATCGACAAGATTAAGGATGACCCCGTGCTTTTCCCGATAGTTGTCTTGATTATCATGGATGTGTTCCTGCAGAAGATGCGCATCAAGAAAGGACGCAAGGCACTCATCATCGAGGAAGCGTGGAAGGCGATTGCTTCACCCACCATGGCAGAATATATAAAATATTTGTACAAAACGGTCAGAAAGTTCCACGGCATTGCAGGTGTCGTTACCCAGGAGTTGAACGATGTGATAGATTCGCCCATTGTGAAGGAAGCCATCATCAACAACTCCGATGTGAAGATACTGCTCGACCAGACCAAGTTCAAGGACCGCTACGAGGACATTGCCGCCATCCTGGGACTGACCCCCATTCAGCGGCAGCAGATATTTACCATCAATGCCCTGAACAACCGGGAAGGACGCAGCTACTTCAAGGAGGTGTGGATATGCCGGGGACAAAACTCGGATGTGTACGGTGTGGAAGAAGCACCGGAATGCTACTGGGCTTACACTACCGAACGCACGGAAAAGGAAGCCCTCAAACTCTATCTGGCCCACTACGGAACCATGCAGGAAGCCATCACGCATATCGAGGCGGACCGCAAACGGGACGGTGGCCATAAGTATCTGGAATTTGCCAGAAAAGTCAATCAACATCAAAAAGTCATGTCATTATGGTCAAGTTAAAATTTGCTTTTTTAGTCATGTTGTTTCTTACAGCATCTATTCAATCATTTGCAGGTTGGCGTGTAGTTGTGGACAAGAACTGCATCAAAATCGTATCGTCCAACCTTGCCGCCCAGAAACTCATCGAGGAACAGCACAATGCCCGGCTGGACACCATCGCCGCCAAGCAGCAGAAGGTGGAACTCTATTCGGTCAGCATGGCCACGATGAAGGAACTCTACAAACTGTCGATGCAGAACATCTCCGGCTTCGGTACGAAGAGCCTGTACTACAAGGAAATCGGCAGCTGCGCCTTCGACATCATCCGGAATGTGCCGGAACTGATAAAGACGGTCAGCAAGGCGAAGTTCACCAACCAGCTCTACTGCCTGACGGAATTGGGAGGGCTGGTGATGGAAACACAGCAGCTGGTGGGCAACTTCGTAAACATCGTGAACAATGCGAGGATTTCCAATCCGCTCAAGGGAGAAGGCACTGCCGAGAAGAAGAGCGACGGCTACAACATGCTCGACCGCTACGAACGGATGTCGCTGGCCAACTCCATCTACACCCACATGAATGAGATCCGCTACAAGGTGGACGGCATGATGCTCATGGCACAGTATGCCACGCTGAATGACCTCTGCTTTGCTATCGACCCCGAGGGATGGGCCAACATGGTCACCATGAAAAACCATGTGGACGGACTGGTATCGGACTGGAACGGACTAGTGGCTGCTAACTAAAAGATGAAAAAGCTATGGAACACTGGAAAAAGAAATTGGGCGCAGTCTGTCTGGTATTGTCCCTTCTGGTGCCGGGTACGGCCACTGCTGTGGTCATCCCCAAGGATCTGCCGACCATTGAAGCGCTGATAGCCCTGCACAAGTGCATCAAGAAGGACGAGGACCAGGCACTGGGCAGAGTGGTCACCAGCTTCGGGGAACAGTCGCTGGTGACGAAAGGTGCCAACAAGTTCAACGAGGTACGGACCACGCTGAACACCAAGATGAGCAATGCCCATTCCTATCTGGTACTGGCCGGAGCCATTTCCTCTACCGCCAACTCGCTCTACATGCTGGTGAAGGAGTACAAGGACTTTACCTCCAACACTTTCAAGCATGTCAAGAAGAAGCCCTTTGTAGGCTGGTACTATGCCGATGCCAACGTGGCGATAGCCCGGGAAGTGCAGCACTGCTACAAACTCTATGCTTCCGTGGCCGCCTCGGGCATCAACCTGATGAAGGCTTCCATGGACGAGAAGCTGAATCTGGTGATGACGCTCAAAGCCACCATCGACAAGGCCCGCTACATCGTGGACAATGCGAACCTCTACTGCTTTCTCATCACCGACTGCGGCTGGAAGCCCGACTACATCTGGGAAATACTCAACTCCAACGTGAAGGACGAGATAGCAAATCGTGTCATCAATCAATGGAACAAAGGATATGCGGTATAGAATTTTATTACTCTGCTTGCTGGGCATGACGATGGCTTCCGGTCTGCATGCCCAGCGAAAGGCCAATGATAAGGAGAAACAGCGGCAGTGGCGCTCCATGGAGAACGGCCCCTGGAATTTCGCACCGGACTGGTACTATTTCTTCCTTCATAAGAAATACTCGGGAGCGGAAATGTACTGGAAGTGGGCAGGATTTCAATCCGGCTTCCGGGTGCGCTTCAAGGAGCACAAGTCCAACGTGAAACGCATCATGCCCACCCGGGTGATGGCGGAAGAGACCCAGCGGCAGAAAATCAAGAAAGTGGAGGAAGAGCGGCAGAAGATGGAGGAACTCTATCAGGAGGAACTGCTCCGCGAGGCAGACCGCAACGTGGATCTGATGTTTCCTTCCTACAAGGACGAGTTCAACCGGATGCAGGACTGTATCACCGACGGACTGCTCTACTGCATGCAGAAAAGCAAGGGCAAGCTCCAGTACCAGGTGGACGAACTGAGCCGTCAGAATGAAATCCTCTGTGCCGACATCGCCTACATCCACAAGATGGGAGTCGGTTACGGACTGGAGAATGCCAAACGGCAGAAGGCTTACGAGGAAGCCCGGCAAAAGATGGAGGAACTGGTCAAACGGACCGCCAACCTCTGTGCAGTGGCTTCCACACACTATTAAAAGGATTATGTAATAAAAATAGAATGAAATATGAATCTACTGTTAGTACCATTAACCATCGGATTGCCTGCCATTGACGAGAGTCTGGACAAGCTGCTGGTCGCCATGGAAACCTTTCCCAATGTGGCGGTGCTGGGGGATGCCGTCGGACTGGCACGCATCATCGGCTTGCTGCTGGCGCTCTGTGTAGGCTCCTACGAATGCTGGATGATGATGCTCGGACGGCGCGGCATGGACGTGATGAAACTCCTGCGCATCATCGGCATTTCCATCTGTATCTCTTCTTCCTCGTGGATCTGTCAGGCCCTGCAGGTTCCCGGCAAAGGACTGGAAACCGCTACCAAGGCCATGGCAAAAGCCAAGAACAAGGAAGTGGCCGCTTTCGAGCTGAAGGTGGCACAGAAACAGAGTGAATACCTCGACCGCCTGCGGCAGGTACAGGACTCCATTTCCACCGCCCAGCAGGTAGCCGCCATCGGACAGGATGCTGCCTGGTGGGACAAACTCATCTACAACGTGGAGAATCTGGGCAACACCATCAACAACTATGCGCAGCGGGCAGCGGTGGCGGCTGAAACCAAGATGAGCGAATGGATCAACGATGTCATACGCTTTGTGGGGGAACTGATATTCCAGATGTCCTACTACGGCATTCTGGTGGCGCAGCGCATCTTCATGGCCATCATGATGATTTTCTGTCCCATCATGTTCGCCCTGTCTCTGGCTCCGCCCTGGAACTCGGCCTGGAGCCAGTGGATGTCGAAGTTCCTTTCCCTCTCGCTGTGGGGCTTTGTCACCTATATGTGCATCTACTACATTGACTTCATCCTGCTCTATAACCTGCAGCAGGACCTCATAGCTTACAACCACCTGCTTCATGGTTCGGTAAACTCCTGGGAACAGATCGGCGCACTGGGACTGCAGGGTATCGGTTCCAACTGTATGTATGCCATGGGGATGCTGGTGGGTGCCTATATCATCCGCTTTGTGCCCGAAGTGGCTTCCTGGCTAATTCCGGGCGGTGTCAGCTCCGGTGCAGGTTCAGCAGCCGGCAGTACCGTGATGGGCATGACAGCAATGGCAGGAGGTATGGCAGGAAGTGTGGTCGGCTCTGTAGCCAGCGGTGCCGCTTCTCTGGTCAGACCGGGCAAATCCAAGAACAGCAACAACAAGAAGTAATCACTCAAACCATTCCCTATGCTTATAGAATCCTTAGCACAGAAAACGAAACTCGCCCTGATGACGGTGCTGGCCACGATAGGTGGCTGCACCCTCATCTGCGGGTTCACCGTCTGGTGCTGCATCTCGCTCGTGACAAAAGAACGGGAGCAGATTTACATACTGGACGGTGACATTCCCTTCCTGGCACAGCGTGCCCAGTTGGAAGCGAACTTCACGATGGAAGCCAAGGCGCATATCCAGCTCTTCCATCAGTATTTCTTTAACCTGCCTCCCGACAACGACTACATCAAGTGGACGGTCGGCAAGGCAATGTACATGGCAGATGGTACTGCCCTCAAGCAGAAGCAGGCATTGGATGAGAACGGATTCTATTCCGACATCATCTCCTCTTCAGCGGTGTGTACCATCATGTGTGACTCCATTCAGTTCGACGAACACGAACGGAAGTTCACCTACTACGGAACGCAGCTCATCAAGCGCCGTACCCGGGACTTGAAACGCTCCATGGTTACTACAGGCTACATCGAATCAGTCCCCCGTACCCGAAACAATCCGCACGGTTTGATGATCACGAACTGGAGGACACTGGAGAACAAGGACCTCGATTACTAACATTTAGAGAATAAGTACCCCATGAAATCATTTAGAAAGACACTTCAGGAAAGCAGGCTCAAGACGCATCACTTGATACGCTCCTGGCTGCAACCCAAGTTGAGAGCCGTCGGCACCAGATATCGCCTGGCAGGACGCATCCGTCTGGCTAACATCTGGGCAAGGAAGCATCCCAAACGCACCTTTGCCTATGTCACCGGTTCGCTCTTTTTCCTGCTGGCAAGTACCGTGGCTATTGACAGCATGACCTTGTCAGACAAACGTGAGCCGGATGTCAGCAGCATTGCCCAGTTGGAACCCATCTTTTCCGGATTCCGTACCATTCAGACAAACAAGAGCGTACACCGTTCCACGCTAACAAAGTTGACCCATGAAGGGCAGTTGCTTAGGGAGGAACTGGACTCGCTCATTGCAATACCGCGTAAAAGCCATCAGGACTCCATCCACATCGTACAAAGTTACAACCGGCTGGAATCCATCGTCAAATCACTTCAAAACAATGACCATCCATGATCAGAAAAATCAATTTCAAACAGCCCAAGTACATCTTCCCGTTGGTGGTGTTCATTCCCCTGTGTGCCCTGGTGTACTTCGTGATGCAGACCTTCGGAGGCAGCGAGGACGCCCAACAGACGGTTGCCACCGACCGCATCAATACGGAACTGCCGCAAGCCAATGCGGAGGAAGCCGGAGATAAAATGTATGAGATGTCGCGCCGCTTCGGGGACGAAGATGCCTTCACTGCGATTGGTGCCATCGGTGAAGAACAGAAAGAGAACGAGGAACTGGAGCATGGCTACAGCGAAGACGAACTCAACAAACTGGATGCAGCAGAAGCGGAACGGCTTCGTCAGCAACGGGAAATGGAGGAACTGGAGAGGTCGTTGGCCGAGTCCAGAAGACACATCAACTCCTTTGCATACGGGGACAATGCTCCTGGCAGTACAGGAAACTCCCGTACAGGTCAGAGAGGCAATCCTTCCGGAACATCCGAAGGCTATACCTCACAGGATGACTTCGCCCGTGACCTGGAGGAAATCCAACGCAGAAGTTACGAGCGCCAGAAGGCCATTGAAAGCGGATTGGGTATCGGTCGCTTTGACCGGGATGAGTTGGCTGAGAAACAAAGTACTGATTCCATCGCCAAAGTCCGTCAGGCTGAAAAGGAACGCAACCGCCCCAAGCTTGTTATCAAATCCGGTGATACCAATGCGGAGAAGTTCCACACGGTAACATCCCCCGATGATGTAGCTGAAGCCAAGTTGATTCGCGCTATGATTGACCAGACCACCAAGGCAAAAGAAGGAACCAGACTTCGTTTCAAGTTGCTGGATGATATTACCGTCAGCAACACCAAGTTGAAGAAAGGCACCTATCTCTATGGTACAGTGACAGGCTTCGGACAGCAGCGTGTGAAGGCCACGATTACCAGCATTCTGGTCGGTGATAAGTTCATCAACGTGAAGCTTTCAGTATTTGACAATGACGGCATGGAAGGGTTCTATGTACCGGAAAGTTCTTTCCGTGAGTTTGTAAAGGATGCCAGCTCCAGTGCCGTGCAGCAGAACATCAACTTCCAGTCGGAAGATGGCTATGGTTCCGGTATCTCAGGTGAAGCCTTGGCGCTGCAAGCCTTGCAAAACGTCTATAACTCAGCTTCTTCGGCCATCTCGTCCAACATACGCAAGAATAAAGCGAAAATCAAGTACAACACGATTGTGTATCTGATAAATTCGGAGGAAGCAAGGTAAAGGTCAAGAATGAAAATAGGTAAACTATCTTACTAATCACAGAGTAAGTAAGGTTACAAGTAATAGAGTAAGTAAGTTTACAAGTAACGGAATCAACAAATAATCAAATCAGTAAATCATAAAAATTACATAATATGAAAGCGAAATTATTTTTACTTTTCTTCGGTCTTCTAGGTTTTGTCGTACAGGCTGCAGCCAAGGAGAAGATCTACGTGAACAGTGAGGTCACTACCCACATCGTCATGCCAGAAAACATCAAGTTGGTGGACATCTCCACGACCAAGATTATGGGCAACCAGTGTGCCGACAACATGGTACGCATCAAGCCTTATCTAGAGCAGGATTCAGTGAAATCAGCGTTCAGCGAGAATGAGCTCTTAGGCACCATCACCCTGATTGGAGAGCGCCATATCGCTCAGTATGACGTGGTTTATACCCATTATCCCAGCATGGCAGCCTCCATTTTTGAAGTGGTCTATAGCGATACCCAGTCCTATATCAACCCCGAGGTGTCGATGCCCAAGGCCGAAATGGTGCGCTATGCGTGGGCGGTGTATGGCAGCAAACGCAAGTACAACCAGGTGGTGTCTAACGCCCATGGCATGAAGGCCATCGTCAACAACATCTATACCATCGGTGACTATTTCTTTATTGATTATTCGTTACAAAACAAGACGAAGATAGCCTACGACATTGAGGAACTCCGCGTGAAGTTGACGGATAAAAAAGAGACCAAAGCCACCAACTCGCAGACCATCGAACTGACACCGATTTACTCGTTGAACCCGGTCAAGAAATTCAAGAAGAATTACCGCAATGTGCTGGTGATTGAGAAGCTGACCTTCCCGGATGAGAAGGTACTCCGTCTGGAAATCTCAGAGAACCAAATCAGTGGCCGTGTGATTACGCTCACCATTGAATACGAAGACATCCTCAATGCCGATGGCTTTGATTCGGACATTTTGAAGAACTCTTCGTGCTATCCATACTATTACATTTACCGTTAAAACCTATCCGATATGAAGAAGATTTTAATGATTATCTGTTGTGCGTTTGCCGTGCTTTCGGCATCCGCACAGGACAAGAAACTCACGCTGAATGCCGGTTTCCTGTTCCCGAATACCTTGAATGCGATGATTGGTTACGAGCATCCGTTGAGCTATGGCAATGCCGTGGAAATCTATGGTGAAGTGGGGAATCATTGGCAAAAACCCACATGTTGCCGATTCTGGAAGGGCTACTATTGGGATGGCGGATTGGTCTATAAGCAGCGACTGGTACGTTACAAGAACGGCATGCTCCGCTTCCGTTTGGGGCCTCAGTTCGGTGCCACCCAGAAGAAGTTCTTCCTCGGTGTGGAAGCCGGCTTTGAATACAGCTATGTCTTTCAGAACGGCTGGGAGTTTTCGCTGATCCAGAAGAACAACGTCAACTTCCTGCATGGAGATACCTTCCGCAACGGACTCTTACTGGGTGTGAAGATTCCGTTCTGATTATCGTTTAACGTGTATTTTAAATGCAATAACAATGGCATTCGAAGAAACCCGGGAACAGCAACAGATGTACAACTACTTCCGCAGTTGCATCTACATCTTTCTCATCATCGAGATTGTGATGAATCTTCCTATTACGGCGGATAACCGTGGCACGCAGTTTATTCTGGACCTTCTGGCACGCTTCAAGGTGTTCAACTCCGTATCAGGCTGCAAGGTGGCTGAGCTGATTTGCATCTGTGTAGTCTGCATCGGCACCAAGGCAAAGAAGGCATTGAAGTTCAACGTGAAGACGATGGTCATCTATCCGGTGCTGGCCGGATTGACATTGGTCGGCATGTGTTTTATCTTTCACGGCATGAATATCGGCATGAGCTGGTTTGGCTTCCCAGCCAACCGCATCCTGTATGCGCTCTGTTCGGTGGTAGGTACCATGCTGGTGCATCAGGGACTAGATGGCATTGCCAAGTACTACAACTACAAGGTGGGTGAAGACCGTTTCAATTTCGAGAACGAATCGTTCCAGCAATCAGAAACTCTGGTAGACAATGACTATTCGGTGAACATCCCGATGATTTACTACTGGAAGCAGAAGATGCACAAGGGCTGGATCAACATCATCAATCCTTTCCGTGGGACGATTGTGCTGGGTACACCGGGTTCGGGTAAGTCGTTCGGTATCATCGATCCTTTTATCCGTCAGCACGCTGCCAAGGGATTTGCTATCATGTGCTACGATTTCAAGTTCCCGACGTTGGCCAAGACACTTTTCTATCAGTATTGTAAGAACCGCAAGGCAGGTAAACTGCCGCAAAACTGCGGCTTTCGCATCATCAACTTCACGGATGTGGAGTATTCCGACCGCATCAATCCGATTCAGCGCAAGTATATTCCGGACCTGGCGGCAGCATCGGAAACCGCTGCTACTTTGCTGGCTTCCCTGAACAAGGGAGGCGGTGAAAAGAAAGGCGGTTCGGAGGCGTTTTTTACCAATTCGGCAGAGAACTTTTTGGCAGCCATCATCTATTTCTTTGTGAACTTCCATCCGGTAGGCTTCAAGAATGGCAAGAAGCTGAAACGCTATGTTTCCCTGGCACCAGACTCCGAAGTGGTCATACCCGAGGGAAATAAACTGGAATTGGTGATACGGAATTGGGACGATTACCATGCCCTCGATGAAAAAGGCAACACCATCCTGGACTTTGTGGACAAAGACGGCAACGACGTGTCAACGGATGAAGACCGGATGTTTGTAGATTTAAACGGCTTCTCGTATTTGGACCGGACGGGTAAACAAGTTCACATCGAACGCTGTTGGTACGAGGATGATAAAGGCAAGGAAGTGGAGCCGGACACTATCACAGGGGAGTATTCGGACATGCCGCATGTGCTTTCCTTCCTTGGCAGGTCTTACGACCAGGTGTTCAACATCCTCATGCAGGACGACAAGATTGCTTCCCTCATGGCGCCCTTCAAGAGTGCCTACGAAAACAAGGCGAACGACCAGTTGGAAGGTATGGTGGGTACCCTTCGTGTCAATGCCGCCCGATTGGTATCTCCCGAAGCCTACTGGGTGTTTACGGGAGATGATTTCGACTTGAAGATTTCGGACAAGGCAAATCCAAGTTATCTCGTGATTGCCAACGACCCGGAGAAGGAACAGGTCATCGGTTCATTGAATGCACTGGTGCTGAACCGATTGATTACCCGAGTCAATTCCAAGGGCAACATCCCGGTGAGCATCATCGTGGATGAGCTGCCTACACTCTACTTCCATAAGATAGACCGCTTGATTGGTACGGCTCGCTCCAACAAGGTAGCGGTGACCTTGGGCTTTCAGGAGTTGCCACAGCTGGAAGCGGACTACGGCAAGGTGGGCATGCAGAAAATTATTACGACCTGCGGTAACATCTTCATGGGTGCTGCCCGTAACAAGGAAACGCTGGAATGGGCGCAGAATGATGTGTTCGGTAAGGCGAAGCAGACTTCCCGATCCATCTCCATCAACGACAACAAGGTATCGACCACCATTTCCGAGAAGATGGATTACCTGGTGCCTGCCGCCAAGATTGCGGACATGGCAACCGGTTGGCTGGCGGGTCAGGCTGCCCGTGACTTCACGGCTACGGACGACAGCATGCTGAACCACTTCGACATCGAGCAGTCGGAGGAGTTCAAGACCACGAAGTACTTCTGCAAGACGCACTTCGACATGAAGAAGATTAAGGACGAAGAGGACCACTATGTACCGCTGCCGAAAATCTATGAGTTCAAGAACGACCGCGAGAAGGAAATCATGCTGAACCGCAACTTCAAACGGGTGAACGAGGAGGTGGACAAGATGGTCAAGGAACTGCTGGGTATGGCATAACCACCTTAAAGCAGTATCTTTACAGATAAACGTAGAATATTGTAATACAGCGAAATGAAGATACTTCATTCCACCAATACTTCAATTCGATTGAGTGGTAGTACACTGAAGGTCATTGCCGTCCTTTCGATGGTGACAGACCACAGTGCCTACTACTTGATGGAGCACGGCACACTTCTTTACGAGGTCATGCGCTGCTTCGGTCGCATCGCTTTTCCGGTGTTTGCTTTTCTCATTGCAGAGGGCTTCCGGCATACCCGAAACCGGATGAAGTACTTCCTGCAGCTGCTGGGATTTGCTGTAGTCAGTGAGGTGCCGTGGTACTTGCTGAATGGCGCAGACGGGACGCACAATGTACTCTTTACCCTGACATTGGGCGTGATGGCGCTGGCTGCGATAAAAGCATTAAAAAAGGATGGCATCCTCTGTGGGGCTGTCATCCTTTCTATAGCCGGCTTCGCCACTTGGTCCGGAGTGGACTACGAGTGGCGGGGGGTACTGATGATGGTGGTATTCTACCTGTTTGGGAACGTCAGCAATCCTTCTTTTCCCTCGTGTAGAAAGGCGCAGCTATTTTGTGCCTTTCCACTCATGATGCACTATGGAATAGTTGGCGCTTTGCTGGCTTGCCTGGTGATTGCCTGTTATGATGGAACACGTGGCTTCATTCATGGCAAGGTGGCGAAGTATGGGTTCTATGCGTTTTATCCAGTGCATCTGATTCTTTTGGTTCTGATAGGAAAGTAATCTATCTTAATGTGGGTAAGGTTGAGTCCTTATTCAGGTTTTATTTTTTTCCCCTCCTTGTTGATGTAGTACCATTCCTTGCTTTCCTGATAGTGCTATTATCTAATTCCTTTCTTCCATAAAGGCTGTGACAATTCCCTTTCGAAAACTATTATAGCATAAAAACAGCCCACTCTGTTGTTTTTTTGTTCCTTTGTGTAAATTTGCGATTGTACAGCATCCTGTTCGAAGGGTATGTACCTTAAAGAAAGAGTGAGAATCAAAGAATAGAAACAAATCTAAAAACAACAAAAGTATGAAACGAATGAACTGTTATTTTCTGCTGTTGGTAGCCGCACTATGTGTTTTACTGTTTCATGCACAGAAAGAGTAGCCGATAGATGGTATCACAGGCATAAACCTGGAAGACGGCCGTATTCTCCACCGGGAAATTTCGGGCGACAAGCCTCTTGACGGAGAGCACCGCATTATCGACGGCTACCATTCCTCCTATATCCTTGAACGTTTCAAGGGCGGTCTTTTCAATGGCGATTATGAAGAGTACATCTACAACAAGTTGAAAGCCAAAAGTTCCTATAAGGAGGGTGGAAGGACGGAACCTGCAGGAAGTATGACGATGAAGGTAGGGTAACGGAAGAGAAATCCTAGAAATCCGGCAAACTGGACGGTGCTCACCGCACGTTTTACACAAAGGAGAAACTGGAAAAGGAACGCTTCTACAAAGAAGGAATGAAAAACGGAAAGGACGTGTACTACGAGTTTGACGGTACGCTGCGCAGGGAACATAACACCAATAGCTGTTTAATGAAAAAACGATATTCCATCTATATATACTTCTTCTGTACAAGTTGGATAAAAGACCGACAGATGTTATGTATATAGAACTTCCAAAATTTGATCAGCCACTTTTGAATCACTAATGCGTATGGCATTGTTTTCATCCGTATTGTAACCAAGATAATTGACGCTTCCATACCATAGCAAAGACTTGTCAATGACAACAGCGTCCATCGACAATGAATCAATGACCCTGGTCCGGATTCCTGTCTCTTTCAGTTTTTCTTCCTTCTCTGTTTTGTTTTTGACCAAGACGAAAACCTCCACGCCTCGTGCCGATAATTCCTTCAGCATGTCAAGTATGGGGGAATGTTTGCTCAGCCATAGCCTCGTTGCAGAAATGACGACCGAATGTTTGGCTTGGGACAAATCATTGAGAAACAACTTTTGATAGGTGTGTCCGTTAAAAATAATGCCTTGTAGGCTTTCAGCAGATACATACACCGGTTTCTCCTGCTTGATCCGATAACCTACAGATGCATATCCTTTCAGTCTGCGTCTGTACATCACATCGCACATCGGCATGCGGATGTCAATATAGTCATAGATGCGGACTTCCTTCTTACCTGTATATTCCCGGTGCAATCGCCCGGCATATTGAGCGACAATCCCTTTCCAGGAAACGGGCAATGCCAGAAACAGGGTGTCTAAACGTGGATAGTCGAATCCTTCGCCAACATACTTTCCGGTTGCCACGATGACAAGTGGTTCTGAGGGCTGTACATTTTGCAGATATTCCATTCTACGATGTTTTTCCTTTGCCGGTTCCGAACCGACAAGGGTAACTACATGTTTGCAATGAGGAGCCAAAGCTTTTGTCAATGTTTCTACATGAGCGGTAAGGCCGGTCAGTACTATAGGTGTTTGTCCCTCCTTCAAGGCTTCACATACATCATCCGTGATGAGCCTGTTTCTGTTCACGTCTTCGGACATTTTCTGCACCATCCGTGCATAAGTGGATTTTTTCATCTGCCAGTTCCCTGTAGGAGGTAAAACGGGGTACAAGCAGGCGTGCGAAGGTTTGGGATGCCATCTGGACTTTGGCATCAGCCGAAAAACGGACCGGCCCGCATTGCATGAAGATAATGGGCTGGTGGCCGTCCTTACGGATGGAGGTGGCCGTCAACCCATAGACGTAGCGGGCATTGACATACTTCAATACCCGTTCAAAATTCACAGCCGAAACATGATGGCATTCATCCACAATCACCATTCCGTAGTTTCGGACAAAGGGCTTCACCCCGTTCCCCTCCAGACAGGACTGTATCAGGGCGATGTCTATTTTTCCATGCAACGTGTTTCCCTTTGAATCCAATGTACCGAATGGAGAAAAGGTCTTTTTACGACCGCACTTTTGGGGTAGTTCATCTTCTGTAAAGTCGATATAGGGGTATCTTGATGTTTTTATCGTAAGATACCCCTGTTTTTATCTAAAAATGGCGAAATATTCAATAAATAGCCTTTAAAATAAACTTATTGAAAATATTACAGCGATATTTAGAATCAATAGTTCGTTAAATTTTGGATAATCACGCAGCGTCCGAGACGCCATAATATAAGAGTTCTTTGAAATCGTTGGTATTTAATAGCCTGTGTGGGTGCTTTCCAGACATACGAATAAATCTCTGTATCATATCCGCATTATGAATCAGCGTCTTTACATTGGAGACAGAAAGATGCACGCCGCAACTCCGGGCAAAAGCCCTTGCCACGTTGACAGAGGAGAGCGACATGTTGAACGCAAAGTCCAGTGATTCCCTCTTCCGTGACTGGCAGTGGGCGAGTCCGGTAAACTGCTTTGCATCGCGGTAAAGGTACTCAATCTGGAATCGGGTTCGGTAGATGTCCATGATGTCTCTGGCAGACATCGAGGTGTCTGTAGAGAAGAACACCTTCCTCTCCTGAGTCTTCCTGCCTGGCTCGAGGCAGTCAACAATGACCACCTTGACCTTGCGCTTGAGACCTGCCGACCAGACAACCGCAGAATAGAGTGTTACCACCTTGTCATCCGAGGTGATGTCTTCACTCACAAACGCATTCATGTCGAGATTCCTGATGTCCACCCTGTCACCATAGACCTTAGGTCTTCCACGCTTGCCGGTCTTGGGACCATCATAAAGATAACGCAGTCTTACATCGCTCCTGAATCTGCTTATAAGGTTGAATCCCAAAGCAATGAGACCATCCACAAAAGGTTTCTTCGAGAAATAGGCATCAGCAACTACCGTCTTGCAGACTTTCCAAAGTGCATCTTTCTGAGAGGCAATGACCTTAAGATACCATGCCAGCAGTGAATTTGGATCATCCATTCCCGCAAGGTACTTGGGAGGACGGCCTCTGGACACGATGTCCACCGTCTGCACAGCCCTGAGATGTACGGCATCACGCTCATCGGCATCAACAAGCGCTATGCCCAGAATCTCAAGCCCCCATTTCGCGGCAGATGCGCATCCACTCCAGAAGTATCCCGTGCCGGGAGTGTGCTTTCCCGACTTGGGAATGTAGCTCGGGTCGATGGCGATGGCAATCCTGTGCTGGAGTTTCTCCCTGCAGTACGCAAGGTTATATCCCACCCAGTCAAACTTCTTCCGGAAGTTCTGTCTGAAACGGCTCTCGCAGCAGTCGCTGGACAGCGCCATTTGGGTGAAGTTCTTACGTTTCGTCATGCTTAGGAAAAGAATTGAAGTAATGACGAAGAAAGTTTTAAAACTTTTGCGTAACTTTGCAGTGCCATCAAGGGCATCATTGATGATCTTGGTGAGCTGGTCAAGTGGCTGAATTTCCATTAGCAAATTGGTTTGTCTGGCAACTGCTAATTTACTAATTTTTAGCGACTTGGCCAATTTTTTTAGACGCTTATTTTCAGTCTTTCAGGCTATTATTCCCATCTATTTTAAGATTCGTTGTTTATGGTTGTCTGACAGGTGTACAAGTTCCTGTCAGAGGTGCTGTATATATGACGTAATATATTATAAATGAGTCTCTAAACTAAAAATTAACTAAGTATTGAAAAAGTAGTAAATGGTGAAAAAACTAAGGAATCAACTAAAGAAAAACCCTTATCACATCTTGATAGAATTTTAGAAACACTCAATATTGAAGGCTACAATTTTATTGTATTTCTCAGGAATCTTCAATCCTTACGTTCCTATATGCTTCATCGAAATAGTAAGAAATTAGATAAAGACAAAAAAAGGGCTTTTGAGTATTTCGGCTTAAATGAAGATAAATCAAATTCCCAGTCGGTTTCAAATAATGTATTATCGCTCGGTGCAACAGCTATTTCAAATATGATAAAACAATTGTAAATACATGTGTTATTACATCAAGATCTACATCTTTCAAAATTGAATCCTTTTCTATCCGGCTTTCCCCACCCGAAAATTAAGGTATGATGTCTGTGCCGCGGTCCGCCCTCCACTCCAAGGTACGGAAGGCTGTGCCCGATCAACGGCAGTCTGCATCATACCGCTTCATGCCGGAGCTTCGACCTGTCGAAACAACCGGTATTCCGCTATATGGGCATCCTGCCTGGTTGTTGCTCCGGCACATTCCGCCTTCTGTCCGTAGCTTTTCTTTCCGGGCCGACGGCGTCGTGGGCAAACGGTGACACATTCTGCTTGTGCCGTCCGTCGTGCCTCCGGCATGTCACAGGCAGAAAGAGTCCCCATTTTGTTTGCCCGGCAGACCGTTTCTTTTACCCGCCCAAGCCGTCATTCATCACTTTTATAAACATCCCCTTATATATATGGGACAATTCTGCCTTTTATATCTGTATCGGGATTACCTTCTCTCGTCATACCTTGCCTGCCGCCGCGTAGGTTTTATCAGGTGCGAATGTAGGCTGTCGCGCCTGATTCTTCCGTTTTGAAGTGCATTTTGAAGGAAAATCTTCCTTGCCGGGCAAGAGTATTTTGCTTCAAAAAAACGTCGAATGGGCTGTACCGACATCCTTGTCATGCACCATAAAACCCCAAGGCGGTCCGGCAGAAAGGATCCGACCAGAGGGAAGAAAAAAACAAAGTCACAGGTAATGGCAGGACTAACCACCTTGCCGCAAAACATTTTCAAATTATGCTATACATTCACACTATCGGTCGCATCGGAAAGGATTGTCAGGTTATCGAGGGTACACACGGTTCGTTTATAGCTTTTGACATGGCAGTAGATGACTTCTCGCACGGAAACGCCGTTACCACATGGGTAAGGGTACGCAGCAACAAGGAAAACCATATCCGCCTCTCCGAATACCTCACCAAAGGGCGCATGGTCCTTGTCGGGGGAACATTGTCAACTTCACTGTGGAAGGACAAAAACGGCGACAGCCAGATCCAGCTCTCCATCACGGCGGATGCCCTGGAGTTCATCAATACCGGTAAGCGGGAAGGTACAACCTCCGAAGCCGACGGCCAAGCCGCAGCTGCCGATAACGCACCAGTTCCTCCGGCGGACATGCCACAGGACGGGGAGGAAGACCTTCCGTTCTGACATCTTCCGGAAAACGGTCACGGATGTAGTATTTACTAATTGTAGTAATTTAGGAGATTAGTAAATCCCGGGTTACGAAAAATAGTAGATACTACATTTAGTGGCTAAGTCTTTTAGTAGAGTAGTAAATACTACGATACTAAAATATGTTATAGTAGTAAAATAGTAAATACTAATTGTAGTGAATACTAAAAATAGTATTATCTTTGTACCAGAACATTAAGACTCTGAATCATGACAAAAATTATAGCAGCTCTGAATCATAAAGGTGGGGTCGGAAAGACAACCACTACCATAAATCTCGCTGCCGCACTGCAGCTGAAGAAAAAACGTGTGCTCCTGATCGACATGGACGGTCAGGCAAACCTCACGGAATCCTGCGGCCTGTCCATCGAGGAAGAACAGACCGTGTACGGGGCGATGAAGGGCGAATACCCTTTGCCGCTGGTCGAACTGAACAACGGCCTTGCCATCGTTCCCTCGTGCCTTGACCTGTCGGCTGCCGAATCGGAACTTATCAACGAACCTGGCCGGGAACTGATACTGAAAGGGCTGATTGCGAAGCTGCTTGACAGCCGGAAATTCGACTATATACTGATTGACTGTCCGCCATCGCTGGGACTGCTCACGCTCAATGCGCTTACCGCATCGGACTTCTTGATTATCCCGGTACAGGCACAGTTCCTCGCCATGCGCGGTATGGCAAAGATTACGAATGTGGTTAAAATCGTCAGGGAACGCCTGAATCCGGGACTGAGCATCGGAGGTATCGTGATCACCCAGTTCGACAAGCGCAAGACGCTTAACAAAAGCGTGTCCGAGCTCATCAACGATTCTTTCTGCGACAAGGTGTTCAAGACCGTCATCCGGGACAACGTGGCTCTGGCGGAAGCTCCTATCAAGGGTCTGAACATTTTCGAGTATAACAAAAACAGCAACGGGGCCAAGGATTATATGGACTTGGCGCTGGAGGTACTGAAACTAAAGTAAAAACAATATGGGCAAAAGCGATTTATTGAAAGACGGTATGAAAAGCGGCCTTGACGGGCTGCTTTCATCAACCAAAAAATCCCCGCAGAAAAAAGAAACGGCTCCGGCCAAGGCGGAAAAGGAACCGGCGGTGCATTGCAACTTCGTCATTAACAAGAGCATTCATACCAGGATGAAATACCTGGCCATCGAAAAGAACATGTCTCTCCGTGACATCGTCAACGAGGCCATGAGAGAATATCTGGAGAAGCATGAAAAATGATTGAAAATTTGAAAGACGCACTATGAGAGAAATAAATCCCAAAGAAACCACCCGTGCATACGCATTTGAGCTTTGGATTGTAGATACTAATTGAAAAGTGCACCGTATTTTAATTGAAAAGAGCTCCATCCATACTTGTTACAAAATTACATATAAGTTTAAAATCTTCATTTATCTTGTCTCATTTTTTGTGTTTCTTTGAGCCTATAAGAGAGTCCGGTCATATTTACCAGATAGGCTTTATGTGTAAGCCTGTCGACCATTGCCGCTACAAGCACCTTGTCCTTTATGATTTCATTCCATCTGTTAAAAGCCAAATTAGTAGTAATGATTGTAGCCTTTTTCCCGGCCCTTAAGGACAAGTGGTTAAAAAGCAGTTCTCCTCCTTCCTTGTCACAACTGACATATCCGAATTCATCACAGATAACCAGATCGTATTTTTCAAACCGTAATTGCAACGCCCGCAGTGTCTTTGCGGATTTGGCTTCCCTTATCTGGGTAAGCAAGACAGGGACTGAAGTAAACAATACGGTAAAATCCTGCTGGCAGGCCTTTATTCCTAAAGCCGTAGCAATATGAGTCTTTCCCGTCCCCGGATTTCCATACAGGACTATGTTTCTTCCCTCCCTGATGAAGTCCAGTGTTTCCAATTCAGGCAATATTATCTGTGCCTCTTTGGGCATGTCTTCCATGACAAGTTCATGCAGATACTTCATTTGTGGGAATCCCGCAGATTTTATCCTTGATTTTCTTCTACATTCCCTTCTTCTGACACTTTCCTTTCCAAGCAATTCGGTCAAGAAATGCAGATGGCTCCAGTTTTCTCCGGCTGCCAATGAAAGGGTGTATTCCAGTTCCTCTTTGAAGGCCAGCAGCTTCAGTTCTGTCGCATAGTCATAAATGGTTTCTTTTTCTGATTTCATATATTATAAACTTAAATGGTTGGTATTATATCATGCGCTTCATTGTATCCTGTCATGAGTGCCGTGATGCCTTCAAGCATATCCACGGCTTCTCTTTCTATATTCTCTTGTTGTGCCGGAAGAACAGGCGACTCCATGGATTCTTCCATCTCTTCCTGTGCGTTGCCATGCAACATGGCCTTTACCTGTTCCGGAGATATCTTTCTGACACCACGTCCGGTCAGTTCCCTGCATGCCCTGATGATGTCTGTCCCGGAAAAACCATTTTCCCATGCATAGTCCAGCAGCAGGACGAATGCCCTGTTGTCATTCTTGAAATAGCTGTCATACAGTCTTTTCAGTTCTTCCGGTGCTCTTTGCCAGACCACAGAATGAGGTAATGCACCCGGTTTACGGGAAAGTGTACGCAAGTAGTGCTCCAGCTTGATGCACCAGTCGCCACCACAATAACTGCGTTGGTGCGAGGCCACTTTCTCCTTCCCGTACAGGATGACGATTTTTTCACTGTAGACCTTGACATGTACTTTTTCTCCTACAAGGGAATCAGGTACGGAATAATGAACATTTTTCATGCTGACAGTCGACCACTTGTCCACGATGTACTCATTGACCTCAAAACAGCCAAGGTTGCCGGGAAAAGGCTTCAGCGATGACAAATCAGCCTCCAGACGCGATGATTTCTCCGCTGTTGAAAGACTGCCCTGCTCGTTGTTGACCTGCGTACACATTCGGTTCAAATGCTCCTGGGCGGAACGTATGTCATTGAAATGGTCAGTCAGGCAGAAAGCTTTCCTCCTGACATATTCCACGCTGCGTTCCACATGCCCTTTCTCCCATCCGGCCCGTACATTACAGAAACGGTACTCAAAACAATAGAAACCGGACATCTTCATCAGGGCTTCCGTAGGCTTCTTGTCACCACCGACAAAGCTCTTGACGGCTACACGCATATTGTCATAGACCATCATGGCGGGGACACCATGTATATCCCTGAAGAAGTTGCGGTGGGATTCCATGAAGGCAAGCGTATTCTGATGCCTGAAAAGGTAGGCGTATCTGCCATTGCTATGCCCGAAAGTGAATACGGCCAGATAAAACTTGGTCTTGACACCGTCAATAAAAAGAAGGACTTCACCCCAGTCAAACTCAACAATGCATCCCGGCTCATAGAACAACCGGATAAAGGCTTCGCTCTTTTTCTTCTCTTTGTATGACTCTATATTTTTTATATAACTGCACACTGTGGCATAACTGATGGTATATCCTTTGGATAACAGAAACTGGTGGATATCCTTCTTCAGCATGCGCTGCTTGCGAAGCCCCGTAGCTACCTTAACGGCATTCTTCTTCAGGCAAAACCCGATCTCGTCCTTAATCTCTTGTGTAAGGCGGCGAGGGCGGCGTTTGGAACTGTCATACTTGGGCTGGACGGTAAGCAAATCACTCAAAGCCTCTTCCGGATTATCAGTACGGATGGCTGATTCGTATTCTGAAAGAATATTGTCAACGGTATGACGGCTGACATGAAGTTCACGAGAGATACGCCGTTTGCTATAACCGCATACTCTATACATGTGTATTATTGATTGTCTTTCTACCATAGTCTTCATTTTACCTTTGTATTTGGATGATACAAAGGTCATTATACTTATCCTATGGCGGCGCACTTTTCAATTGGAATATTGGCGCACTTTTCAATTAGTATCTACAAGCTTTGGATGAAAGCCCCGATGCCGATGGTTACATTTTTCAAGACTTTGGATGTCAGTCATCTGGTCAAAATCAGCAAAAAGTCAGGTATGAAATTCAATATGCTGATGTGCTGGTGCATCGGCAAGGCGGCAAGCGGTATCAAGGAATTTTATATGCTGCCTGTCGGAGACAAATTGATGCAATATGATGCCATTGCGGTTAATACCATTGTTATGAACAAGGACAATGAGGTCAGTTCATGCGATGTGCCCTTTTCTGATGATTTGCAGCTATTCAATGAAGATTATCTGAAATTGACAACGGATGTAGCACAAAGCTGTGAGAACCACAACTTGACTGAAAGCATGGTAATAGGAACTTCCGCACTGGCCCAATATGAAATTGACGGTGCGGTAGGTATGTACAGCGGTATCTTCAACAATCCGTTTATGATATGGGGCAAGTACCGTAAGGGGTTCTTCAGGACGACACTGACGGTTTCATTCCAATTCCATCACACTCAAATGGATGGGGCACATGCTGCAAAGTTCCTGGATCGCTTGCAGCAGGAAATCAATAAATTACTTGTATAGCGATGAATATGGAAACACAAAGATTGATACTTCGTCCCTGGACAGAAAACGATGCAGAGTCTCTTTATAATTATGCCAAAGATCCTGCTATCGGCCCCATTGCCGGATGGCCTCCTCATACATCTGTGGAAAACAGCAGAGAAATAATACGCGATATCCTTTCTGCACCCGAGACATACGCTGTAGTATTGAAAGAAACCAATGAACCGATAGGCAGTGTCGGAATTATGTTCGCTGATGGCGTACACAGTGCGGAGATGCAGGATGGAGATGCAGAAATAGGATATTGGATAGGTGTTCCTTATTGGGGACAGGGACTTATACCGGAAGCCGTACAACGTTTGTTGAAGCGTTGCTTCGTCGAACTTGATGTGAAACGGGTCTGGTGTGGACATTATGACGGAAACATCAAATCCCGCAGGGTAATGGAAAAATGTGGATTCAAGTACCATCACACAGAAGAAGGAAAGACTTCTCCGTTAGGAGATATCCGTACAGAACATTTTACTTTGCTTACCAGAGAGGACTGGAAAAAACGGTAAGAGAAATATAAAAATGTCCCATGATAAGAACTACGATAAAATCATTTATACAGGCTGATTTGGAATCTGTCTGGCATTCTGTCACTTCACTTTACGACTATTCATGGCGAAGTGACATAAAGGACATAGAAGTTTCCGACGAGCGCCATTTCAGGGAGATAAGTAATGAAGGCTATGTCACCTGTTTTACTGTTACTGTTATAGAGCCTTTTCTAAAATATTCATTTCTTATGGATAATGTGAACTTTTCCGGGGAGTGGACGGGACATTTCAGACAGGCTGAAAATGGAACGGAAGTGATTTTTACAGAGTCAATTAACCTAAAGAAATGGTGGTTATATCCTTTTGCATTGTTGTATTTGAAATTACAGCAGAAACGGTATATAGCTGACCTGAAAAGAAAATGTGAACAAGAATGAACGGATCGGCCAAGTATATAATACGCCATTTGCAAGGTAGTGAGAACCATTTGCTAAGAGAATTTCTTTACGAAGCGATTTATATTCCTGAAGGAGTCAAACCGCCCTCAAAGGACGTGGTGGATTTACCTGAACTGAAACTGTATATTGAGGACTTCGGAAATAAAAAAGATGACTTTTGTCTGGTCGCAGACAGTGAAGGCAAAGTGGTTGGTGCTGTGTGGGTACGTATTATGAATGATTACGGACATGTGGATGACAGGACCCCATCGCTCTCCATATCCCTATATAAGGAATACAGGAGTAAAGGCATAGGAAGCCATCTTATGCGTGAAATGTTTCGATTACTTGAGAGCAAAGGATATAGTCGCGTCTCTCTGTCCGTACAAAAGGCGAACTATGCCGTCCGAATGTATCTAAAACTTGGATTTAAGATCATCCATGAGACTGAAGAGGAGTTTGTCATGCTTAAAGATCTCTCACTATCCTACTAAAGACGGACAACCTCTTATATATGTCATCTTCTTCAAGAAGACATCTCCCTATTATAGATTACCGGTAAATTATCGGTAATCTTTTTCTTTTATAGTTCCATAGAACATCAGTCCGGCATAACCCGTTATTGCCGTCAGTGGTGTACGTAATTCATGGGTAATGGTATGAACGGCTTTCTTGCGAGAGGCTATCAGTGCCTCGTTTCGCTTTGCCATTTGTTGCAGTCGCTCAATTAAATCTGCGGTTTCCTGTTTATATCGCTTGATGCGGTTGGCATTTCGGTGTATGATGATATATGATATGACCAGTAGCAGTATAACGAACCCTGTCAAGCCCCCAATCTGAATGAACGACCGTTCCCGCATGGCTGTTATCTCGGCTTCCCGCTTTTGTAGGTCAGTTTGTACTTTCCCGTCTATTTGAACAACCAGTCCTTGCAGTTGCCTGTTAAGTTCCGCATTTCGTGCGGCAAGGCTATCGGCATGAACCGATAAGCGACGGCTTTGCGCCTGTTGTTCGGTTCTCATATTCCGGTTAAAGGAACGGTGCATCGTGGTAGTCACAGTTGGTTTCGCTTCTTCCTTTTTGCCGAAGATGCCCAAGAATCCTTTTCGTTTAGGTTTCTTGGGTTGTTCTTGCACACTTTTCTGCGCGATTACGGGTACTTGACGGGGTATCTTATCGTTGATGGCTTGTTGCTGTTCAAGTATCTGCACGATTTGGCACATCTGCCGTTCCTTATCTTCGAGAAGATGGCGTACGCTGTCTATACGCTCTGCCGGATAGGTAGCTTTGAAACGGCAGAGCATACTGTCCATTGCCATACGCTGTGCATGGTAATGTTCGATATCTTTATCGTTCCATTCCAGTATTGTTTCACCAAATAGAGAGAATTTTATCATTTGAATATTGATATTGTTTATCTCTTTTCGGAACTCGTCTATTTTTTTATTGTCAAGTTCTAATGCTTCTATCTCCTGCCATTCATAGAAGCTATTATATGCTATACATCCGATAAGAACGGAGATAAGTATATACCCCAACCGTATTGTCTTATAGAAATTCCTGGATCGTTCCATTATTTTGATGATACTGATTTTTCAAACATGAATAAAAGTTTATCCTTTTCTTCCATACGGGTATTATCAGAATAACCGCCTTTTGTTATTTGATACCCACACGGCTTAACCATAAAAGTGCCTAAGCCTTTAGTGTATGAACTTACTTCTGAGGCATAGTCTTTACTTGTATTTAATGGAACTTTCCCTTCAATAAGACACCACTCATTATTACAACTGATACCTTTAATCTCAGACATCATTTTTTGCAGATCTGTAATAGCTTTGGAACTTGCTACTTGTGGTATCTGTAACTCAAAATAGAGCATC
Organism: Prevotella marseillensis; assembly: GCF_900625065.1. Taxonomy (NCBI): domain Bacteria; kingdom Pseudomonadati; phylum Bacteroidota; class Bacteroidia; order Bacteroidales; family Prevotellaceae; genus Prevotella; species Prevotella marseillensis. The sequence continues at coordinate 460,904 of NZ_UYXY01000001.1, forward strand.
GGTTCGAGAATATCCACTCCTGATTGTTGCAAAGCCAGCCTGAAGACATAAGGGGTCAGCTGTCTGAAATCAGCAGGTGTACTTACCGGGCTATAATACTCGGCTTGAGTAAAAGTTACTTTCAGATCTGTCACTTCCCATCCATGTAAACCAGATTGGCAAGACATACGAATCCCTTCAAAAACGGCATTTTGAAAAGAATGGTTCAGATAACCATAGGAGATGTCACTTTCGATTTGCAACCCTGCCCCTAACGGTAAGGGTTCAAGAGTCAGCCCTATTGTGGCCCAGTAAGGGTTGGGTGGTACTTCGATCTGAATAATCTTATTGACCTTTTTTATAGGTCGTTCTTTGTAGATAGTCTTGATCTCATCAAAATGGACCTTTACGGAAAATCGTTCTTCCAGCAATGTCTGTATGATTTCCTTTTGGGTCAAACCATATAACGAGATTTCCAATTCATCACTATATGAGTTTATGGAAAAGGACAAAGACGGGTCTTCAATCCACAATGTATTCAGAGCGGATATCACCTTGCTTCTCTCTTCGGGCTTATTTGGCCGGACGGAGGATTTGAGAGCGGGATGCTGATGAGATAATCCTTGAATCAAACAAGGTTTAGCACCTAAATAATCTCCGATTCGAAAATCTTCTATATCTTCTACAATCGCGATATCATTGGCACCCACTTCATCAACATTTATCTCTCTGCCCTGATAAATAGTCTTTAGATTTTTAATCTTGATGAATTTTTCCGAATCGTTGATTCTTACAACGTCTCGAAGTCTCAGACTTCCGTCAATTATTTTAAGAAAACTTCTTTTATGCCCTTTGGGGTCATGCTCTATCTTATAGAGATAAGCTGAAAGTCTGTTTGAGACTGATGCCGGAGGAAGTATAAAAGAAGAAATGGCGTCCAACAACTCATTGATACCGATATTGAACATTGCTGATCCATGTAGCACCGGATAGACTTTGGCTTTTGCCACAAGAGCGATTATCGTATTCCAATAATCAGCCGGTGAAATTTCGCTATCCGCCAAATATCGTTCTAATATATCGTCGTCATGGTTGCATACAAATTCTTTGTATTCTTCCTTTATATATGTTTGGGAGCAAACCGGATAAACCGATCCATCGACAACAGTTTGCATAAACAGGACATCTTGCGACAGATTTGTTTTTATATCCATATACAAACGCTCCAAATTCACACCGGCACGGTCAATCTTATTGATAAATATAATTGTCGGGATTTGCAGCTTTTGTAAAGTACTGAACAGCAACTTTGTCTGCGCTTGTATGCCTTCCTTTGCGGATAAGATGAGGACTGCACCATCAAGCATTTTGAATGTCCGCTCCACCTCTGCAATAAAATCCATGTGTCCCGGAGTGTCAATGATATTGCATTTCACACCATTCCAAACAATAGATGTCGTAGAAGCCCGAATAGTAATTCCTCTACGTTTTTCTATATCCATAGAGTCTGTTATGGTGTCACCTTTATCAACACTGCCGCGCTTTTCCGTTGCTCCGCAGGCAAATAGCAGATTTTCGGTTACGGAAGTTTTTCCTGCATCAATGTGAGCAAGAATTCCTAAATTTATAATGTTCATTTGATTAAGCAATAATATACTACAATAGATGCATTGCCGAAACGCACCTTTTAATACCTCCTCGTAGCATGTAGAAAACTACAGGATTCTTAACTCGTATTAATATGTATATTATTACTGCCGCATAATTGAACGCAAATTTACGAAAAAAAAGTTCCCTGACAAAAGCACAAAGAACTTTTTTAACAATACTTAGTTAATTTTTAGTTTAGAGACTCATTTATAATATATTACGTCATATATACAGCACCTCTGACAGGAACTTGTACACCTGTCAGACAACCATAAACAACGAATCTTAAAATAGATGGGAATAATAGCCTGAAAGACTGAAAATAAGCGTCTAAAAAAATTGGCCAAGTCGCTAAAAATTAGTAAATTAGCAGTTGCCAGACAAACCAATTTGCTAATGGAAATTCAGCCACTTGACCAGCTCACCAAGATCATCAATGATGCCCTTGATGGCACTGCAAAGTTACGCAAAAGTTTTAAAACTTTCTTCGTCATTACTTCAATTCTTTTCCTAAGCATGACGAAACGTAAGAACTTCACCCAAATGGCGCTGTCCAGCGACTGCTGCGAGAGCCGTTTCAGACAGAACTTCCGGAAGAAGTTTGACTGGGTGGGATATAACCTTGCGTACTGCAGGGAGAAACTCCAGCACAGGATTGCCATCGCCATCGACCCGAGCTACATTCCCAAGTCGGGAAAGCACACTCCCGGCACGGGATACTTCTGGAGTGGATGCGCATCTGCCGCGAAATGGGGGCTTGAGATTCTGGGCATAGCGCTTGTTGATGCCGATGAGCGTGATGCCGTACATCTCAGGGCTGTGCAGACGGTGGACATCGTGTCCAGAGGCCGTCCTCCCAAGTACCTTGCGGGAATGGATGATCCAAATTCACTGCTGGCATGGTATCTTAAGGTCATTGCCTCTCAGAAAGATGCACTTTGGAAAGTCTGCAAGACGGTAGTTGCTGATGCCTATTTCTCGAAGAAACCTTTTGTGGATGGTCTCATTGCTTTGGGATTCAACCTTATAAGCAGATTCAGGAGCGATGTAAGACTGCGTTATCTTTATGATGGTCCCAAGACCGGCAAGCGTGGAAGACCTAAGGTCTATGGTGACAGGGTGGACATCAGGAATCTCGACATGAATGCGTTTGTGAGTGAAGACATCACCTCGGATGACAAGGTGGTAACACTCTATTCTGCGGTTGTCTGGTCGGCAGGTCTCAAGCGCAAGGTCAAGGTGGTCATTGTTGACTGCCTCGAGCCAGGCAGGAAGACTCAGGAGAGGAAGGTGTTCTTCTCTACAGACACCTCGATGTCTGCCAGAGACATCATGGACATCTACCGAACCCGATTCCAGATTGAGTACCTTTACCGCGATGCAAAGCAGTTTACCGGACTCGCCCACTGCCAGTCACGGAAGAGGGAATCACTGGACTTTGCGTTCAACATGTCGCTCTCCTCTGTCAACGTGGCAAGGGCTTTTGCCCGGAGTTGCGGCGTGCATCTTTCTGTCTCCAATGTAAAGACGCTGATTCATAATGCGGATATGATACAGAGATTTATTCGTATGTCTGGAAAGCACCCACACAGGCTATTAAATACCAACGATTTCAAAGAACTCTTATATTATGGCGTCTCGGACGCTGCGTGATTATCCAAAATTTAACGAACTATTGTTAGAATAATTATTGTATTTTTGCATACGAATCATATCTATAAATATATGGCAAAAAAAGATGTAAACAGATTGAAGATAATGTTGGCAGTAACCAAGCACTCAAACAAATGGTTGGCAGAAATGTTGGGTAAAGACCAAGCAACCATTTCCAAATGGTGCACCAACACTTGACAACCAGACTTGGAAACCTTAATACGGATTTCTGATTTGCTGAAAGTGGATGTAAACGATTTATTGAACAAAGAATGTATCAAAGAATGATGGACGATATATTGAAACAGATAAAGGCAGGCGAGGTATCGGGAGTGCAGTTTAAGGAACGCATTCTCGACAAATATGATATTGCCTGTGAATTAGTGGCTTTTAGTAATTCACATGGTGGAAAGTTAGTAGTTGGTATAAAGGATAAAACAGGAGAGATCAATGCCTTGTCGTATTCTGAGGTACAAGAAACAACCAACATGTTGAGTGACATTGCTTCAGAAAACGTAGTGCCATCCATTCTGATAAACGTCGAAACTGTTGCCGTGGAAGACGGCTGTTTGGTAGTAGCAACAATCAAGGAAGGAGTCAACAAGCCTTATCATGACAATAAGGGTATCGTATGGGTGAAGAATGGTGCCGACAAGCGTAAAGTGTTCGATAATGCAGAACTTGCCGAGATGATGACCGATTGTGGCAGTTTTGCCCCTGACGAGGCAAGCATCAAAGGTGCTACTCTCAACGACCTTGATGCAACGACCATTAAGCTGTTTCTTGGCAACCGTTTTGAGAGAGTGTTGGAGAAGAAAGGCTTGACAGGTGACGCTTTTAATGAAGCATCACTTGATATGATTTGCTCTGCCATAGCTAAGGGACATGACTGTGAGAAGATACTTCGCAATCTGCGATTTATCCGTCCTGATGGTACCCTGACCGTTGCTGCCATGCTTCTGTTTGGCAAATACACCCAACGCTGGATGCCAATGATGACAGCCAAGTGTATCTGTTTTGCAGGCAACAGTGTCGGCAGCAAGGTTTTTCGTGACAAGGTGAATGATGCAGATATGGAGGGAAACCTGCTTCATCAGTATGAAACTATCATGGATTTCTTCACTCGTAATCTGCATAATGTGCAGGTGGGAGATGAATTCAACAGCATGGGTAAGTTGGAAATACCTTACACAAGCTTGGTTGAGTTCACGGTAAACAGCCTTGTGCATCGCTCGTTGAACATGAAAGCTCCTGTTCGCATTTTCATTTTCGACAATCGTGTTGAGATTCACAGTCCAGGTGCATTGCCTAACGGACTCACTATTGATGACATCAAGGCAGGAACTTCCATGCCTCGCAATATGTTCCTTTTTAACAATGCTATATACTTGCTGCCATACACTGGTGTAGGTAGCGGCATCACTCGTGCTCTGGACGAAGACATCAATGTCACATTTATGAATAATAACAAGGCACAGGAATTTGTCATCACGGTTTGGAGAGGAGAAAGTAACCAAGTCGGTAACGAAGTCCATGAAAAAAGTACCCAAGTCGAAGACCATGACACTGGATTTAGACACTCTGACACTGACTTAGCCACCGACCATGACACTTTTGTCGAAGACCATGACACTATACATAGTTACCATAACACTAACCATGACACTATACATAGTTACCATAACACTAACCATGACACTAAAATAGTGTCATTGACGAATAAACAGAAGGATATAGTAAACTTCTGTAGCGTGCCAAGAACAAGTAGGGAAATTTTGGAAAGAGCCGGTGTTGTCTATCATACAAAAAATATAGCCAAATACATCACCTCCCTTGTCGCAGCAGGATATTTGCAGATGACTAATCCGGATAATCCTACGGCAAGCAACCAGAAATACAAGAAAGTAAACATAAGATAAGAAAACTATGGATTCATTATTTCTACTTCAGTTTGCATGTTTCATCTTCATGCTCATCAATGCCTTCTTCGTGGCACTCTCTCATCTGCATGTAAAATGGGAGAACAAGCGGTATGAGCGTTCACGATGGATGATTGTTGTCGCCTTAATAGGATTGGCGATACAATATGCCGTGCAGATGCTTTTCGGATTCCGTGCTGCCGACGACAGTCTTGGGGCAATCGTCAATATTCTAATTTATACTCCCTGTTTTTCGCTTATCTCCATGGGAATCTACAACATAGAGACCACAAGTTCCAAACTCAGAAAGATGATATTGATGTGTAGTGGCATTTATGCTGCCATCATTGTGGTCTTTTGCGTGGGTATCAGTCTTCATCATAGCCTGTATATCAGAGAAGGGCTTTATTTGATGCTGACTCTGTTTTGCGTAAGTGTTTTCTATTGCATATACATGATTATTCAGGAGATGATTAGGCGTAAAAATATGTTGGAGACAATGGCGGCAACGGACTTGTTGCCTTACGTAAGATATTCGCGTGCAAGTGTAATCATTCTATGGCTCGCAGTTCTCGCTATGCCAGTTGCCATCTTTTCTACCACCTTATTATATATAGTAGGTCCTGCCGAATTGCTTGCCTTGTTGTTCTTCAATCTTACGTTTATTGCTCTTGGCAGCAGTTATATTCCAACAGAAGAGCTATTGGATAAAGAAGAGAACATTCAACGATGTGGGGGGGCGAAAGAAGAAAAACCTTTACAGCAATTGCCTGAGGATCGCAGAAACTTTATTCAAAACAGTCTTGACCAATGGTGTATGGATTTGGGCTATAAGGATTGTAATGTAAACATGTTGACGCTTTCTCGTACACTTTGTATATCAAAGAACGAATTGAGCCTGTTTTTCGATCAATGCCTGCACTCTAACTTCCGAATATGGCTCAGCGAGATACGTCTCAACGCTGCAAAAAAGATGATGTTGGAATATCCGGATTATAGCAACGACATCATTTCAGCCGAGTGTGGATTCTCTTGTCGCACTCATCTTTACCGGATCTTCAAGACAAAAGAAGACTGTTCTCCTACAGAATGGAGAGACTTCCACTCTACAAATGCAGCACAAAATGACTCAAATTGAGCATAACCATCATTTTGTAAAATTCCAAAGAAAAAGCAAAACTTTTATCGAAAAACAGCCAAAAAGGTGTCGCATTCCTACGAATGCGACACCTTTTTGGTAGGAATGCGACACATGAACAGGGAAAAAATGCACCTTCTTTCGTAGAAAAACTCTATATTTACAACATGAAAGAAGTAATAGAAACAATGCCAAGGATTGAATTAGCCCTGATCATCATCGGGGTGTTTGTACTCATATCATGTATTATCTTCGGATATGCCATGATACATGAGTACAGAATGTATCTTGAGAATCATTGGAAGGCTCGCTATAGCTTTCGTGACTTCATCAAGAGAGAACGTTTTTATATCTTTTTGCTGTTTGCATCCATATTTATCTTGCTGACAAACCTCTTGTATTTTCTGGAGTGAGTTTCGGTTAGAATGGATGATTTGGCTTTGTGGTGGATACTTGTCCTGTAATTGGAAATAGTTCCTTACTTTTACGATAAAAAATAAATGAGTGATATGATAAATTATTTGACAACAAAAAATCGGTTGCTGGTCGCAATGCTTGCATTTATTCTTCCATTTTCTTTTGCGAAAGCAGAAGTAAAAGAAGATGGAAAGGCAACTTCGCATGGCTGGTACGTCGGTATTGAGGGTGGAATGCCTTTCGGTTTCTCTACTTTCTCAAGTTTCGGACACGACAAGACGCATCTCGGTTGGGCTGCTGGTTTATATGGTGGCTATCGTTTCAACTCCATATTCTCGGCAGAGTTATCTGCCAAGTATGGAGAGATGAACTTGTCTGCACAAGACTGCTGCGTAGAACGTAACTATTGGTTGGGTAGCGACGGTGTGCTTTACAAGGCAGGTGTCTTAGGCATGGACAGTTGGGAATATGCCAATCTGAAAAGCCATGTCAGGATGGGACAATATGGGGCAAGAGTAAATATCAACCTCCTTGGGTTGTTCCCTCAAACAGCTGACAGCCGATGGGATTTGGCAGTTTCACCTCATATATATGCAGTAACTACCAAGGCTGACATCCGTACTATAGCCGATGATGCTAAGGTGATGAAAGGTTCTGCTAACTGGCATTTGGGTTATGGCGCAGACTTGCAGGTGGGTTATCAACTGACCTCATGTCTGAAATTGGGCATCTATTCCGGTTTGACTCGTCTTACTGGCGAACGTATGGATGGAATGCCAGAGCATCTGCATAAGAACAACTTTGTTTGGGAAAGTGGAGTAAGATTGGGGATAAACCTCTCTAAAAAGAAGAACAAGATAGCAGAAACTCCATCAGTTCCACAAAAGGAGGTTCTACAACAAAACCCAACTTCTTCGGAGAATGTCAATCAGAAAGAAACTGTGGATAAGGCAGAAACAAAAGTTGCTGAACAAGACATAAAAGAATCTGCAAAGGTGACTTTCCCTGTCATATATTTCACCTTCAATAGTATCGACATCCAACAAAATGAAGAGACTAAATTGAATGATATTCTCAAAACATTGAAAGAGAATCCGAACATGAAGGTGACGGTAACAGGTTGGAGTGACACAAAAGGCAGCGTGGCTGTCAATAAACGTATATCTCGCCAGCGTGCCGAAGCCGTAAAAACTTGGCTTGCGAAGAATGGCATAGAGGCAAATCGCATTACTGCCATAGGAAATGGTAGCGATGACACCCAAGATGCGGATAAGGCTCGCCGAGTAGAGACTAAAGACAATAATCAGTAACCCATAAAACAAGATAGAGAATGAAAGCAAAAAGAAGATTTAATATTTGGTTATGGGTGCTGTTATGCATCCCATGCCTGTTGGCAAGTTGCGACCATGATGTTCATTCTGATGAGGATGAAGGTGGTTTGTCAGTATCGCTCACTTGGGCAGATGAAGCCGACCAAGGTACGGAAGTGAAGGATGTGAAACTCTGGATATTCAATGCCGATGACGGCTCCTTAGTAGAGGAAAAACATTATGGCAGTGCGCAGGAGGTGGCAAGCCAACGCTTCGCTCTTTCTGAAGGGCATTATCAGATATTGGCTATTACCAATCTCATAGAGCCATTCTTCACCACTGACCAGACCAGGGCTTTGACTAATTGGAACAATATCCAGATAGGCTTGACCAATCCTAAGGATGTGAAGCATAATGCTTATTTCGGAGTTGCCGACGTGAAGATAGATAACAAGGAAGGCAGCTATGTGGTGCAAAACCCTATGAAGAGCGTGCTTTCAGAACTGACCGTCATCATTGAGAATGTGCCAAAAGGCACAGAAATGAGTGGCAAGGCATTAGATGCAGCCTGGTGTCTGTTCCCTACACAGAAGAATAGTGATGGAGAATATGGATTGCCGAGCATAAAGCCAACGGAAGTGGAAATGCCTACAATCTTGGCTACTGAGTCAACTTTGCAATCAGAAGTCATCCGGCTGATGCCGACCATACAGGGAAGCTCCACCTCTCATATTTATCTCCGACTACTGCTCCCTGACGGGACCTTGCAAGAGTATGACATCACCGCTCCTGCGATGAAGGTTGGGGGAAAATATGAGTTGCGACTCAACTACAACCAAATGCAGCCTAAGATGAATCTGGAAGCTACCATCAACGGTTGGACGAACCTCAACAATGAAGTAGAAATAAAATAATAATAACTTTTAAAATATTTATAATATGAAAAAGATGACTAAGTTTTTCGCTCTTGCACTCTTGGCTGGTGCAATGGTTTCATGCAGTACAGAAGATACCGCACCTTCTACCCAGAACGATAAGGTAGCCGTGCAGTTTACTGGTGGTATTAGCGTAAACACCCGTGCTGCTGGTGTAGCTTGGGCTGATGGTGACAGGATCGGTATCTTCATGATAGAAGCAGGCAAGACACTCTCTGCGGATGTAATCAAAGAGGGTGTTGACAATGTTTGCTATCAGTCAAATGGAAGTATAGCCTTTTCACCTGTTTCTGGTGGTAAGACTGTTTTCTTCCCGATAGATGGAGATGTGGACTTCTATTCTTACTATCCACAGACCACGGTCAACGATTACAGGGTAGCACTTGATGTAACAGACCAAACGAAACAAGAAACTATCGACTTCATGTATGCCAAGACAGAAGGCTGCAACAAAGCTACGCCACAGGTTGACTTGAAGTTCTTCCATAAGTTAAGCAATCTTGTTTTGGATGTTCAACCAGGTAACGGTCTCACGCAAGAAGACCTTAAGAAAATGACTGTGACAGTGAAAGGTCAGAATACCACAGCCACCTTCAATCTGGCAGATGGTACTATCTCTGGTGAAGGAGATCCTACGGACATCACGATGAAAACTACCGAAGCTGGTAAGCTGTATGAGGCAATCCTGCTCCCTACAGAAGAAGAAACCCGAGTGATAGAGTTTGACCTCAACAATGGTTACGACGCTCCTTTCGTATGGACAATGCCTGTAAAACTTGAGGGTGGAAAAAGATACCACTATACAGTAGTAAAATTGAGTCGTTCTGCCGTAGAGATTTCTGGAACCATTAAGCCTTGGACAGAGGCAGGAGACAATAATGAACATATAGCACAATAACAACACTTAAATAACAAGATAATATGAAGAAATTTAGATTCTTATACATCGCTGCCGCAGCATTGCTGTTTGCAGCTTGCGCTAACGATGAAGACGGTATCAGCAACAATGGTCCTGTTGCAGCTACAGTAAAGGCGGATATTTCCAACAATATCAAAACCCGTGGAACTGCAGACAACGACAGATGGACAGCAGGCGATGCCATTGGCGTATATGTCACATCATCTAGCTATACAACTGGAGACAACAAAAAGTATGTAACAACAAATGGGGATGGTACTTTTGAAGCTGCTGACAATAACAACATCATCTATTTCAAGGACAACAAAGAGACAACATTTAGTGCATACTATCCTTATAGCGAATCCTTAACTGATGGTAAAATGGATTGGAATATGGCTGAGGTAGAAGAAAACCAACCTTGTATGGCTGATGTACTTTTTGCCTCAGGGGCTACTGCAAGTAAAGCATCTCCAACTGTGAATTTTACAGATGCAGAACATCGCTTTAAGCATTGTATGAGTTTGGTTGAATTCAAAATTAAGCCAGGGCAGGGTGTCAAATATAACAATTATAAATTCAATAGCTTGAATATGAAAGGAATATTTACAAGCGGTAAATTTGACACAAGAACAGGTTCGGTTGAAACTGCTGGTGACAGAGCTACTCTTACTCGTGTTTTTAATGATGTACCTTTTGAAAGCGAAGAAAGTTTTGCTTATATCATGTTGCCGCAAAGCCTTGAAAGCAATAAAATGGATATAGAGATTTACTTGTTGTTGAATGATAGCGAAGTAAAATACACAACCCCTATAACACCATCCACCAATGGACAATTTGAAGGTGGCAAAAAATATACATACAACATAACTGTTAAAAATACTGGGATTACTATAGAAAATGCTAATATAGTTCCTTGGGAAAATGGTGATTCAAGTGATTTAGATGCAGATATAGCTTTGTAATGGTAAAGAAGGTACAAATAGGAAATACAGGGTTAGTGAGCTTGGCCGCTCACTAACTCACTAACAATAAAAAACTGAAGATTATGAAGACGATAAAACAAAGAATTTCCTATGCGGTAATGAGCCTTATGGCTATGGGCTTTACAGCATGTACGCAAAATGAAGATATGGCTCCTACGCTGAAAGGGCAGGAAATCAATGCCACTTTCTCGGTTGGAGGTATGCAGACTCGTGTCAATACATTGGGAGACGGTAAATTTTGGGAGAATAAAGATAAACTGAAAGTAGGGATATTTACTGATTTCGTTGCTGGTAGTACGGCTATTCTTTCTTTTAATAGTGCAACAAACGAATGGTCTCGCAGTGGAAGTTTTCGTTGGTTAGATGAAGTCGACAAACATTTTATATTAGCTGTATATCCATCATCGGATGATTATGATCCATTTCATTTGGTATATGAATTGCCAACAAATCAAAGCTCACCAAAAGATTTGAAGTCTGCCGATTTAATAAATGGTCATTGGTACGGTTCTCCTTATGGTTATGTAACGATTCCAATGAAGCATCGTATGTCTTTGGTTACAATCATGTATCATGTTGGTACTGCTGATTATCCTAATTTGGACATAAGTAGCCTAAAAATTTGCTCACCTTGCAGTGGGGCGTCTTTTAAATTGCCAGACGATAAAAATGAATGGAAAATGGACACTTCCAATTATCAAGAGGCTAAGTTGGTGGATGCCTGTAAGACAGAAGATGGTGAAGTGAAAACTTTCTCTGCCATCATAGTGCCTGGAACGGTGGGAACAGACAAGGAATTCTTAAAATTCTCAATAGGTGAGAAAAACTTTGTGTCAAAGCTAAAATCACAAACGGAGTTTGAAGAGGGTAAACGCTACATCTACAAACTCGATGTAGGAAAAGACAAAGTGGAACTGACCAGAATCAGCATAGATAATATGACTGGTTGGACAAATGAAGAAGAACTCAAATAAACAATGGAGGATATAACTATGTGCAAGATATTTCAATACATCATGCTGGCAGTCGTTACCATAGTAATGGCGTCATGCACAAGTGATATAGAAGAAACAACCGCAGCAACAGGCAAGAGCAACGTACAGTTAGTTGTAGGTGAATTTCCGGCATTCGGAGATTCACAGACTCGTACTATAGGTACACCTGATCCGGGCAAGACTTCATGGGCAGAAGGAGATGAGTTGCTTCTGGCGATGACAAGTAAGACTTTCGGGACTAAGTATGCTGCTTTTAAATATAATGGCAGTAGCTGGGAATTGGCAAGTGGAGAGCTGTCTTATAAAGAAGACGAAGTGCCAACCTTTCCTCATGTATATTATGCCCCTAATTACAAATGGGAATCAGGCAAATTAACTTTGAAAGAAGGTAAGGTTGCTGGAACGGATGAATATATCGAGGGAAAAGCCAATATCACCCCTAATGGTCAGGCTATAACCGTAGAATTTTCCAAGGCAACACGCAACTATTCACGATTGCGCATTGCGACAAATTATAGTGAGGACATTACTGTTACAGTTAGTAATTTTAGTCCAGGCAATACTGTTGCCCTAACAGACAACACCTATACCTTGACTCCAGACAATAACGGTAATGTCTATTTGTATGGTCATTTTTCTGTTCAAACCTCTATTGGTATAAAATTGAAAGAGTATTCTTTACTTAATTATACATTTAGAGAAAGTACGATTGATGGCAAAAGTTATGCTTTGGATGCAAATGTTGTCTTTGCAGACAACATGGAGGCTGAAGATCTTGGGAAAACTATTAAGGAGCAATTGGATGCAGGAAAAACGAATATTAAACTCATACTTGCTTCTGATGCAGGAGAGAATGTATTTGCCATAATTAAAGATGCTTTATATGGTGGAACAGCAGGTAGCATAAACCTTTCTTTAATAGGATGCAAGGAGATTCCGACAACAGGATTGAGTAATTGGGACGGCAAGTTAGATGCTTTAAAATCCATTTATTTACCAGATATTACAAGAATTGGAGTAGAAGGTTTAGCCTATTGTGTATTTTTGGAAGAAATAAATACTCCAAATGTAACTTCAATACACGAGAATGCTTTTGGGGGATGTACAAACTTACAAAAAATTACTTTTGGAGAGCTAACTGAAGTGAAAGGGCTATCTCATGACTATGACGGAATCCTTGACCCTGGGGTAAACACTGAACGTATAAATTTAGTTTTGTCAGAGAACCAAAAAGTTATGACAAAAAACAGGCAAGGAAATGAATATTTTTGGACTCCGACAAAAGAATATTATAAAGGGAGCGTTGAGTATGGCAGCACATCGTTTCTCGAATATAAATTCAATTCCGTGAGCTTTAAAAAATAAGTTCGTAGTTTTTAGTACTAGTCCACATTCTATTATGTAGAATTTGGTTGCTTTTATTAGAAATTACCTATACTGGTTTGCATTGTGTGCTCTTTTCTTAATCGGGAAACGACAAGGGTCTATATGCCACGATGATAGGTGGGCGTACAAACGCAATTTTACGGAATCCCCTGCGAGATCCATCCAGCGGTAGGCGCCTTGAAGGTCTGCCGTCACGGGCAATGTCTGGAACCACAACTCTGTTCCTTTGACACCGCCGGGGGACTGTGCACCCGCTGTCACAACTCCTGCACCGAATAGAAGTAGCATTAGTTGCTTCATCGCTTGTGTGATTAAGGTTAATGATGGGAAAGGTTACCGGCCTTTCCAATGGATTGTGTCCGCTGAAGAAGTAAGGTAGGTGCGGACGGAGCTATAAAAGAGAGAATTTGGTCCGGAATATGTTATCCGGTTGAAGACATCATTCCGATGCCGACAATGGGAGGTATAGCTCCAATGGCAAATATAAGATTTTCTTTTGTTGTTGTAAACAAAAAGAAAAATAAAATTCACTTTTAACTGCGAGACTGTATAATAAATCATAAATCTGCAACATTATGCGATGTATGCATCTTTATTAACTACATGATAGCATCTACAAAATTTTTATTAACCATCTCACATCAGGAATTCTCTTTGTAATGCGTTTTTGATTGAATAAATTACAAGAAAAGCAGAAAGAACACGCCTTCTTACTGATAAGATCAAAACTTTAATATCATTTGTTTCTCTTTTTTCAGTTCTTTATTGATGGTAGAAACAATACATTCGTTCAACATGTATTTAAGTTCTTTGCTGTCCTTGACATATTGTCCGCAAATATAGTAGACTTCCTTTATAGCTGCGTTTCTAAATTCTTTAATGATAGCACCCTCTGGGATGAGTCTTTCTGTTTGCCAGTAATCAAGAACCCAATTAACCATGGTTGCGCGAAGTTGTTTTCTGGTATCTACAGACAGTTTCTTGAAAGAAAGTTGTTCCACCATATCAGATTCACCTGGATTTATCGGACAATCATTGTTCGTGTCGTATTGCGGACCATATTGCATATAGTCCTGCCACATTCCTAAGTCTTTTTCGACTTCTACATAACAAGTCTTTAGGTTTCTCTTCTTATTTCTCTTTTTACCCATAGGATAAGTTGGATGTATTTTACAAAAGTAATCAAAGTTTGATTAACGTTGTAACATATATTTTCTCTAAATAAATCAAACAAATAACTTCCATTGTACAGATACAATGAACCTTTTCTTATTTGAATAAAATTCTGTATAGTTCATCTAATGACGAATTCTTTTTATCGGACTGTCTCTGCATTTCTTCCTGGAGTTTCACTAAGTGATCTGTTCCAGATTTACCGCTATACTTGTTTCGTTTCCCTTTGTCTGTCCGGGCAGCTTTCAAATACAAATGGGCAAACTCAATATGGCCTTTCATGTTGGTCGTGAGGCTTGCAAAGTTGGTAAACTCACAACCTACCACAATGCCGGAGAATATGGAAATAATCCGGGTAATGATTCTCCATTCCTTGTACAACAAGACATACAGCTCTTCTTTCTCCATCGGACTCATGTCACATAGCTGAATCCGATAACAACATAGCAGAAACGAATAACGTACATAGGCATTCTTGTATAGGGGAATTGGATTCTGTCTGATACATCCATGTAGTTCCTGTAATTGCTTACACACCGGTTGAATCAAATCGGAAATAACCACATGTTCCGAGAGTAGCAGCTGCAGAACAATGCAGCAAAACGACTTTTGCAGGCTGTCACCTTCCTGAAAGTTCCTCGCGGCATAATCCAGTAAGTCTGTGACATCCGCCGGTCTGAACATATAGTTCAGGTGTGAACGGATGAGAGGATGGGAGAAGATGTGGTTATAGCTGGCTCCTAAAAAACTGATAGTGTAATCATCGCTGAAAGCCACCTTTCTAAGATGAAGCAATGTCCCCCATATCATTTTTTTTTGAGTCTCTTCATTTGCACAAGCCATTGAAGACAGAAAGTTGTCCACGACCCAGGTTCCGGCCTGTAAACTTTCTTCCAGCCTACTTTTATAAATAGAGGCATTGTATATCTCAATCCCCTTTGACTGTATAAATTCTGATGCCATATCGCATAAACATATTAGAACTCAAAGGTATAGAGTATTCATGAGATTACATCGTCCATTTGCATTTTTAACGGCCCGTATTACGATTTTTATCGCTTCTCCATAGTCAGTTCAGGATTGCTCATAATTGACTTACTACTTTCATCACTTCACGCACATACCTTGGGTCTTCCGCATAGCCAATCTTGTGTAGCCACAGCAGGTAGTTTCCTCCTTTATACTTGTACTGCACCTTGGTGTAATAAGCCCTGACACTTTCCGTCCAGTGGTTGAACTCATAGTACTTCCCGGTTTTGGGATTCGTTAGTCCGAACAGGTTGTGCCGGTTCCGGCAGAGCGGTGAACGGAACCAGCTCGTTTCTAGTATGGCCTGTGCCAATACAATCTTTGGATGCCGGATGCCATTGCGAATGATTTCTTGGTAGAGATTGGGAATAGTGAGCGCAGGAAGTTCTTTTCGTTCAGAAACCTCAGTTTTTTCAGTTCCCTTATCAGACGCTTTTTCGTGGGACACCCTTGCGTAAACTTTTCGGGCATATAGCTCCGAAAGCAGTTTTACAGGCACCTCTGGGGCAAGGGAGTCCTTTTCTGCCTTTTTGCAAGACTCATAAGCGCCCAAACTCCTCTGTAGGGTATCAGGAACCACTTTTTGTTGCTTTTCAGGTAGGATTTCCGTCTCTTTTGTAATTGTATAGAACTGTGCCGATGCTGAAGCGGAACCAAGAATCAACAGCACGGCGGTCAGAATGATGTTGTGCATTTCTTTTCAATGATAGGGTTGCCAATACTTTTGCGGGTGTTCAAGGCGGTTCCGACCGCAAATATATCGTTTTACTTAAACAATACGAAAATGCACAACATCAATCATTCTGAAAGGCTGCCCTACGAGAAGTTGGCGGCATTGGGCATTGACCGGGAAAAGGCCGACAGTCTCCCTCAGGAAGTGAAGGAGAAGCTGGCATCCGGAGAGGTCACCCCGCTCATGCAGGTGTCCATCAGTGCCCGTAACGGAGACATCATCACGCTTCCCCTCAAACTTCAGCTGACCACCGACCAGCAAGGTAATCCGGCGCTTATGGCTTATCCTGTCCGTGCCGTACTGGAAAAGGAACGCAACCAAGTGTTGCGATTGTCCGACCAAGAAGCGGAGCGGTTGGGTAAAGGTGAAGTCATCCAGAAAGCCGTGGAAGTCAACGGTGAAAAGACCCAGCAGTATCTGCAACTCGACCCCGAAACCAAATCAATCTTCCATCGCCGTGTCACGGATGTTCAGTTGGAACAGAAGCTCAAGGACATGGAGAAGGTCAACGACATCGAACTGGGCATGCAGCAAAAGCAGCAGGTACGCGAGGGAAAACCCATTGAGCTGAATGTGGGTGGTGAGAAAGTGTCGGTCGGTGTCGATCTGAAAGAGCCTCAGGGTTTCAAGCTCATCCAAGGGGACTTGAAGGAGTGGGAGCGACAGCAGAAACTTCGCTACGACGAACAGCATCCCGAGTACCTGGGACTGGTGATGACGGACAAGAACCGCTGGGAATACCAAAAAGTGGTAGACAAGCAGTCACAGGAAAGAGCTTTGAAATTCGGTAATCAGAAGGAAAAACATTCCCAAGGACTCAAACTCTAAATCATTACCCTTATGGTCAAGAAGAAAAATGCCGAACAGGATGTAGGTCTGGTACGGATGTTCAACGACATGAAGAAGAAGCATCCCGATGCGCTGCTCCTCTTCCGTAACGGGAACTTCTACGAAATGTATAAGGAAGATGCACTCAAGGCATCGGTGATACTGGCGCTGAAGGTATCAGACAAGATTCTGCCGCTGGAGAATGACCCCATCAAACTCCTGACTTTTCCCCGTCATGAACTGGACAAGCATCTGCCCAAGCTGATTCGCTCCGGTCAGCGGGTCGCCATTTGCGAGGCGATAGACCAGCCGAAACTGATGAAGAAGCCCAGGGAAAAGACCGGGGAAGATTTGAAAAGCCAGGATAAAGTGAAAAAAGAAAACAACCTCAATCAGGAAACTATGGCGAAAAAGAAGAAAGAACAGGCTGTGCAGGAAGAGCCTACCAAGACAGTCAAGACGGCTGCAGAGGAGAAACCTGCCAAGGAAATGAAGAGTGAACAAGCAACCGAGCAGAAAGCGGAAGCCAAGCAGGAACGCAAGCCACGTGAACCGCAGATGATTACCGCCAACGGCGAGAAAGTCAGCCATGGCCATGCCTTCCAGAGCACTACCAATCCGGCAGACTGGTACTTCACCGCCAAGATGGACGGCGTACAGCTGAAACCGCAGAAGATGGACGCAGCGGATTTGGCCGCTTACCAGAAGAAGGAAATGACGGTGCCCCAGCTGATGGAACGCTATTATCCCACCAAGCTGATGCCGAAGGTATCGGAAGAAGCGTTCCAAATGCCGAAGCAGTTGTCCGGTCCGGATGGAGCCATCACCATCGACAAGTTCAATGTCTATAAGGAAAAGGACGAACAGCGACCGGACTACGGCAAGTATAAGTTCTATGTGCAGATGGGCGACACCAAGATGTCGGCAGTGGCTTCCCGTGAGGACTTGAATGCCTACTTCGACCGGGTGGTCAGTCCTACACAACTTGTGGAGAAGAACTTCGGGGAACGACTGCACCTGCAGTCAGCCTACGAGAAGTACCAGCTTCCCGAAGGAGTGGACCCCAAAGGAGTCCGTGTGGCCAAGGACCACTCCGACAACAAATGGAAGGTGTCGATGGACCTGGGCGACAAGGGCAAGACCAGCAAGCATGAACTCTCCTTTGATGACGGCTACTCGCTTTTCAAGGCAAAGACTGCCACCCGGGAACAGATTGCGGCCAAGTACCTCAATACGGAAATTTCCGGGATGCTTTCAGCTGTGACCAACAAGCTGGAGAAGTCGGCTTCCATGAAAATGTAACGCAATCAAAAGGAACAAACGAATATTCAAGAAACAATAAAAGACGAAAAGATATGACAGCTAAAAAGACACACGAGGAGTTGGTGGAACTCCTTCAGGCAGGTAAAATCGGTTTCCTCCGCTTTGTGATGGACGGGGACAGTGCAGAGGATTATCTGGAGTGGTGCCAGACCCACGGCACAGATCCTTCGGATGAATCCGCAGAGTTTTATGTTGAACAGACGGACATCGACCAGATGGACCGTCAGGTAATGGATGACGAAAGCTATGGCGTATGGAACTAACACATCCGGCAATGCCGGGCAGGTAGCCATCGACCGCTTTGCCGAAATGATGATTGCCCGTATGGAGCAGATGAAGGCCTCCGACTGGAAGAAAGGCTGGATTGGGGGCGCATCCGGATTTGCAGGTCTCCCGCAGAACGTGGGTGGCCGCAACTATTCGGGTTCCAATTCCTTCTTCCTCCAGCTGCAGACCGCTGCCCAAGGCTACCGGCTGCCGGTGTACCTCACCTTCAAGCAGGCGCACAACCTGAAAGCCCATGTACTGAAAGGCGAGAAAGCCTTTCCTGTGGTCTATTGGGACGTGCTGGTCAAGGACAAGAACGGCCATAAGGTCAGTTCGGATGAGTATAAGACCATGAGCAAGGAGGAGAAGAAAGGCATGGACGTCATTCCCTTCTTCAAGGCTTTCCCCGTGTACAACATCGACCAGACCAATCTGGCAGAGGTACAGCCCGAACGGGTGCAGAAACTCATGGAGAAGTTCAAGGTGCCCGAGCTTCGGGATAAGGAAGGCATGTATGTCCATGCCGCCCTCGACCGGATGATTGAGACGCAAGGCTGGCTCTGTCCCATACAGGCAGACAAACGGGTGGACGGAGCCTTCTATTCACCGGCCCAGGACATCGTGGTGCTACCCATGAAGGAGCAGTTCAACATCGGCGATACCCCCGAGGAAGTCTACAGGGGCGGCATGGAGTTCTATTCCACCATGCTGCATGAGATGTCACACTCCACCATGACACCTGAACGGCTCAACCGCGAGATGGGCGGACGCTTTGGAGACCCGAAATACGCCAAGGAGGAACTGGTAGCCGAACTGACCGCCGCCATGATCAGCCACTCCATGGGCTTCGATTCCAAGATAACGGACAACTCTGCAGCCTATCTGGATTCCTGGATTGGGGTGCTGAAGCAGGAACCGAAGTTCATCGTTTCCGTCATGGCGGACGTGAACAAGGCTTCGGACCTCATTCTGGACCAGGTGGACAAGCAGCGGCTGGCACTGAACGAGCAGCCCTACCTGACGAAGAACGACCCGTTTGCCCCGTTGGGTGAAGGCGAAGAAGTGCCGTTCAAGAATGCGGCCATCGTGAAGACGCGCAATGGGGATTATGCCATCCGTGCTTCCTACGATGGTGTGGAACTGGGGTTGAAGAAGGTATCGAAAGATACGGCGAAGACCTACTTCCAACTGACGGACTACAAGGACAAGGCAGCCTTCCTGAACATGACGGCGCACAAGACCTTCGAGCCGGAGATAGCCAATCTCAAACGCACGCAGGCCGTGGGTGCCAAGTTAAGCATCTGATTTTATGTAGAACCTTCAATTCCATGAACCATGACTGATTACAAGGTAAACTTCCAGGACCTCAAAGCCAAGGTAGGCATCGACGATGTAGCCTATGCGCTCGGGTACCGCCTGGACCGAAGGGCCGGTGTGGGCCGCTACATGGAGCTGGTGTTGGGGGACGGCAAGGAAAAGCGGGATGTGCTTGTGATCTGCCATCCCCAGGACAAGGCTTCCCAGCGGTTCTTCCGCCGTGACGGTTCCAAGGGGGATGTGGTCACACTCATCCGGGAGAACCTGAATGCCTTCAACGTGTCGGGCAAGGATGAATGGCAGAAGATAGCCAAGGTGCTGTCCCGCTTTGCCAATATGCCTGAGCCTGAATACCGCGATGACCGGGAGTATGTGCAGTCAGTCAGGTATCACGCCACCTTCGACAGCTCCAGGTATGAGGTGAAGCCGATAAATCCCGATAAGATTCCGGCCATCTTCCAACAAAGGGGATTGTCTGATGAAACGGTACGCACCTTTGCTCCGTTCATCCGACTCATCCGCGACAGGAAGAACGAGAACTTTGACGGCTACAATATCGGCTTCCCTTATATCAACGGAGAGAACAATCAGGTCCGGGGCTACGAACTGCGGGGGTACGGCGGTTACAAATCCAAGGCGGCCGGAAGTGATTCTTCCTCTTCCGCATGGGTGGCTGACTTGTCAGGTGGCTATCCGAATGTGGTGAAGAGTGTCTTCTTCTGTGAGTCGGCTTTCGATGCCTTGGCGTTTTACCAATGGAACCGGAAGCAGCTGACCAATGAAATTGCCCTGGTATCACTGGGCGGCACGTTCTCTGACGGACAAATCCGGCAGGTGCTGAACCGCTTTCCCGAAGCCCGCCCGTTTGACTGTTTCGACAATGACCTGCCCGGTCGTATCTACGGCTTGCGCATGATGGCGCTGGTAGAGAACATCCCCATGAAAATCAACCGAACCCGTGACAGTCTGGAAGTGGAAGCGAACGGACGTTCCTTCCGGCTTGATCCGGAGCGTCCCTTTCAGGTGCAGGTCAAGGAACACCTGTCGGTCAGATACGATATGGGACAATGGCTTCCTCCCAAGGCTTTCAAGGACTGGAACGACTGTCTGCTCAACAAACCGATGGAGGTGCGGCTGCATCCGACTAAACAGGACCAAATCAATAACCTGGCCGAACGCAGAAATGCAGGCCCTAAATTATAAACGTATGAATGCAAGACGATGGAAACGCTCCTTGTTAATCGCTGCTGTTGGCTTATTGATAGGTAAAACTCCGCTCTTTGCCCAACAGACTGACCCGGCGCTGACTTCTGCCGTACTGGGTCAGACCGCAGCCTTGAAGAAGATCCACAAGGACCGCAAAAAGACGCAGGAGAAAATCATTGCGGCGGAAGTGGCTGTTACCGCTTCGCTGGAGCGGATTCACCATGTGGAAGACAAGATGCTGGACTACCTCTCGAATGCGCAGGGTGCCATGCAGAACCTTTACCAGATTAAGCGTGCCGGGGAACTGGTGGCCAAGGAAATCCCGCAGAACTGCAGCCTGCTCCTCAAATCAGTGGGCGGCAATCTGAAGGGAACCGTTATTGCGGCCATGGTATCGGATGAACTGACGGATGCTGCCACACAGATGACGGCACTCTTTCCCTTCATGAAACAGCTGGTGACTTCGGGCAAGTATGACGTGACAGGAGATGACGGAAAGAACGAGAAGTACAAGGTGAACCTGCTGAACGCTTCGGAACGCTACTACATCGCCAACGAGGTGGTAAGCCGGCTGGAAGCCATCAACACCAACCTGTTTATCCTGGCCTGGCAGGTACGCACGCTCTCATGGAATGACCTCTGGTTCTCGCTCGATCCCGAAGGATGGGCCAACGTGATGTCCGGCAAGAACATCATCGGCGGTATCATCTCCGACTGGAACCAGGGCTATAGCCTGAAATAGTAAATAGGTAAACAAGTAAACAAACTTACTAATCACAAAGTAATCAAGTAAGGAAATAAGAAAGTAATCAAAGCAACAAGTAACAGAATCATATAGTAAACAAATCATCCAAAAACAAAAGCGTATGGAAAAGAAAATAATCGGTCGCTGTCCTTTGTGTGGCGGCAACGTGGTAAAGACCTGCAAGGGCTACCGCTGTGAGAACAACATCGCCGAACAGCCAACCTGTGTGCTGAATATCAACGGCATTATCGGCAACCGCAAGATGAGTGACGAGGAAATCGCAGAATTGTTGGAGCACCGCTTCATCCTGTTGGACGGCTTTGCTTCCAAGGATGGAAAGGCATTCCCTTCCGTGCTGGAACTGGCAGACAACGGCGCCATCAACATGCAGTCTGTCATCGGCAAGTGTCCGCATTGTGGCGGCGATATTCGGGTGGGTACGAGAGCCTTCAACTGCTCCAACTACAGCAACCAGCAGGCGCCGTGCAACTTTGCCATCTGGCGCAACATCGGTGGTCACCAGTTGAGTCTGACAGAAGCCAAGGAAATCTGTGAAAAAGAAATCACCTCCAACGAACTGGAGATGTACCGTGATGACGGCACCATCTACCGCAAGCGTCTCGGCCTTTCTCCGGATAAACTCCAAATTGTGAAGATATGAAACCGGGAATGAAACTCACTATCCTGCTGGTGACCGCCGTCTGCTTCTGGAGCGGCCTGTTTTACTTCGCCAGCTGTTCCGACCATCCCGAACAACGGGCGGTGGAAATCGCAGAGAGAGCCCTGAAGGCAACCGTCGATAATCCGGAGTCCATCCAAATCAAGGGCATCAGCAAGGCAGATTCTGTATTTGGCAAGGAATATGTCAATCCACACGAGAAGGCTGCATTATCCATGCACCTGATGCAGTACGGCCACAAGTTGATGGAAGAAACAGACTACTTCCAGAACCTCGACAAGGACGATGCCGCGATGAGTGATCAGGTCACCCGTCAGCTGGATGCCATGACCACGCTCCGGGCTTTGATAGCTTATGGAGAAATGGAAGAAGCGAAAGTTGGGAAAGAAAAGGTTGCGAAGCCGTTCAACGGATGGAAGGTCAAGATAGATTTTGAAGCCAAGACCTTAAAAGGAAAGCCTTACCACTCGGAATACTGGTTCATCCTCGATAAGGAAGCAGAAATTGTAGTCAAATCATTTGAAATACCGCTGCTATGAAAATCAGACAATTAGTATGTGCTATAATCACAGGAGTTGCCACGTTGTTCACCTCCTGCGAAGAATGTGAGCATGAAGGAGACAGATCTATTGCTTCTTCCCTCCAGGTTGGTGACGTAGTTTGTTCGGATGGCAGTGTGCTGTCCAAAGAAAAGTTCAGTTCCTCCCAAAAGGAGCCGGTGGCCATTGTCTATCATGTGAACCGGAATCCGGAGATCAAAGCTTTGGGCTATGCCGTTTCCATCCGGGATGTCGCATCGACAGCCTTTGCAGACAGTCTGGGTGTCGAACAGGAAACCTCGGCTTCATTGGAGAAGGAAGACGGTAACGAGAACACCCATGCCATGTACCGCAACGAGGAAGTGAAATCTCCCTTAGCCGTTTATGTCTTCGATATGTGGCGCTATGGTCAGTCCGCCTACATCCCTTCGGTGAAGCAGCTTACTTACCTCTATCAGCAAATTGGGTTGGTCAACCAACGGATAGAAGCGGTCGGTGGATTGCCCATCAGTCTGCAGCCCGGTGACTGCTGGCTGTGGACTTCCACCGAAGTGGAGGGACAAAGGGATAGCAAGGCCTGGCTCTTCTCGATGCAGTCGGGTACCATTCAAGAGACTCCGAAGGACCAGGCGCATAAGTTCAGACCCGTGATAAGTATCTATTAGATAGTGTAATCTCTAAATGCAAAGATTATGAATGAATTACTCGTACAACTCCAGATGAAGATGGAGGCATTCCAAAAGGATGCAGCCCTTCAAGCCGAAAAAGGAAACAAGGCAGCCGGCCAACGTGCCCGCTGTGTATCACTTGAAATGGAACCGCTGCTGAAGCAGTTCAGGAAACTTTCGTTGGCGGCTTCGAAAAGATAAAATCAAAAACTTTACGTGGTTGCCATTCATAGGCAATGAAAAAACAAGAGGTCCTGATGCCATTCATCCATGCGCATTAGGACCTTTTGTTGCATCAGTAAACCATGTCTTTCTGTCTCATTTCTTCCCGAATCAGTTCTGCTTCGGTATGGGTCAGCTGGGGAAGCTGTACTTGTTCCAGACTCTCTTGCTGGTAAGCCTTCACTTCGTTGATGAGCATTTGCCAGTCGTAAAGGAACTCCTGACTGCAACCGTGCTTCTGATAAATTTCTTTGGCGGCTTCCAGTATCTCTCCGGCACAGCTGTCATTCCCTTGGAACACAACAGCCGGAATCTCGTTGTGGAAGCAATCTCTCAATAAGCGTATCTGATCTTTCATTTGTGTAAGGTGATAAAGTCTGTTTTATACCATGCCTTCCTGAACCTTTGTTTTCAGGGCCTGCAAAGATAGTGAGATTTCGGAAAGATTAAAAGTTAAACATCCCTCTTTAACAGCCGGCAGATTCTTTCCTTAGTCAGGCATTTCCACTCCCGATGAATTTTCCGATACAAAGAAACGAAGGGTCGGTACGGCAGCAAATGGCGCTTTGCTTGGCTGCAAGGAAAGCAGCCGGCAGCCTTCCACAATTTGTGCCAAATTGGGTATTCCGTCTGCTTTCCCCTTGCCACATTTGCCTTCTGTCCCTTACACCCTTCGTAAGAAGAGGTATCGTAAAAATCACCCGGGAGTGAGAAGCCGAAAGGCTTCAAACCAAAGGGAAAAAATTAGTTCAGCTATGGCATACAAACTTAAAGACCGAAAAGAAAAGATGCTCTACAAGGGCAGTGTTTACGAACTCACCCTGCAGTGGGACAGAGAGAGTCTCCGCAAGTGCTTTTGTGGTATGCCTCCTTTCTATGCACACATCCGCAAGGACGGCAACAACTTCGCGCTCATTGACTGCTATTCCACCGGGGACGATTTCAGTGTGGAACCCATGCACTCGCTTTTTGAAGAGCCGGAATGGATAGTTCACTTCCTCAAGTCGGACATCAATACCATTCCACTGCAGAAACTGCTGGAACTGCTTCCCATCTGATTCACGGAATAACGAACTTAAAAGAAAACGCTATGGACACTCCCATTGAAGCCATTCCCACATGGGCACTCTGCTATCTGTTCAACTCGGATGCAACCGGACTGACGGATGAAGAAATCGCTCTGATTGACCAGTGGTACACGGAGAATAAAGTCATGGGTATCACTACCGCAACGGAACAAGAGGGAGAATGTTTCCCTTACTTCTCACATTGTCCGGCTTTCGGACTTCCTGCCGAAGTGGTGGACTGCCACGTTATGGTAGGCTGAATACAGCCGGTGACTGCTGATGATTATTTACGCTTAAACATTAGGAACATATGAAAGGAACTGACCATTTCAAGGAACTCATCAAGAACTATCTTGATAACCGAGCCAAGGAAGATGAACTCTTCCGTGCCAAGTATGAAACCACCACACGCACCATTGACGATGTGGTCAACTATATCTTCCATGCCGTACAGCAATCCGGCTGCTGCGGTCTCAGCGACATGGAGGTTTATGCCATGGCAGTCCATGCGATAGATGAGCCCGATTTGGAAATCGGCAAGCCGATGGACTGCAATGTTGTAGTGAATCATCACATTGAGCTGACCGAGGAGGAGAAGGCAGAACAACGAGCCATTGCACTCAAACGATACCAGGAGGAGGAAATGCGGAAATTGCAGCAACGCAACAGCCGACCCAAGGCAGCCAAACCGCAACCCAAACCCATTCAAGAACTCTCACTCTTTCAAGGCATGGAACTATGAAAGCAAGAACGAAAATAGAAAAACAGGTGGCAGTTTCCAATGAGAAGCTGACCGCCATAAGCCCCAAAGTGCTCACATGGGCAGTGCGGAAAGTGGCAGGACATGTCTGCTTCCGGACTTCCGCACACAAGTGTACATGTGGCGATTGTGGCAGGCACTTCGACTATGAGGGAAAAGGGAAGTCGGTATGCTGCCCTTATTGCGGTACTCGCTTACAGATAAAGGACACCCTCAAACGCACCATCAAGGAAGCCTATTATTTTTCTTCCCTCGAAGTAATAGACCATTTGCAGGTGCAACGGGTCTTCCGCTTGGAAACGACCTTTCGAAAAGGAATGCCTATGGAGGTAGTCTACTGGGAAGCATGCCGTCTGTGGCTCAATGCCGAAGGCAGGTTGGCTGTCACGGCAAGAGCAAGGACATTGAGCTATTATGTGGACTGCTTTGATTGGGCATCCGAAATCACTTTGAAGCGACCGAACGAAGTTCACTGGCTCATTGCAGACACCTATGTTTATCCGGACCATCGGCTGCTGCCCGAACTGAAACGCAACGGCATGAAAGGCAAGTTGCCCGACTGCCACCCGATGAAGCTGATGAAAGCCGTGCTGACGGACAGCCGGATGGAAACCATCCTCAAGTCAAAAGATTTACATGCCGTGTCTTATTTTGTAAACCGACCTTTGGAACTTGACCGATGCTGGCAGCCGTATAAGGTAGCCACCCGGCATCATTACCGCCCTTCGGACATGGGATTGTGGGCAGATACCATCCGCTTGCTGGAGCAGTGTGGCAAGGACATCTGTAACCCCAAGTATATCTGTCCGCAGAACCTCAGAGCCGAGCATGACTATTGGATGAACCGACACAACCAAATGGAGCAGAAACGTAAAAGCCAAGAGCAGATGCAGCGAGCCAAACGGAAGGAAGCCGAGTTCTACAAGGAGAAGTCACACTACTTCGGCATCACCATCACCGACAAAGACTTGGTGATTTCGGTACTCGATAGTCTGGAAGCCTTCCAAGCCGAGGGAAATGCCCTGCATCATTGTGTCTTCCAATGCGAATACTATGCCAAGGCGGACAGCTTGATATTATCGGCTCATGACAAGGAGGGAAACCGCATTGAAACAATTGAGTTTTCACTGACCGAGGGGAAAGTGATACAGAGCCGTGGGCTGTGCAATACGAACACTCCGCACCATGACCGGATTGTCCGGCTGGTCAATGCGCATGCCCATCAGATACTTGCAGCCAAACAGACAGCGTAGATTCCTTATATATGTTCCGCTCCGACTTCCGCCGTAAGGTATGGGTCGGAGTTTTTATATTTGGATAGTAGAAATAGTTGACGATGTTAAAATGAAATCTAATGCAAATATCTATTTGTTATATAATAGAGTTTACATGATAACATGTTTAATTACGCATTGAAGTTAAGTGTGTAAATCTATATTTTATTCCCTTTGAAAAAAAACGATGTAAATATGTGATATACAACATATAAAATAGCGTATTGTTTTTAATAAAATATAGGTAAACTAATTATGTAATAATAAAATAATATAGTATATTTGTAGTATAATAATATAGTAGTAAAGTAATATAGTAAACCTATAAAAATGGTAGCAAAAAATATAACAATAGCCATCGGCAATCAGAAAGGTGGAGTCGGCAAAACTACTTCTACCGCATGTATAGGTGCAGCACTTGCCCTGAGAGGAAAACGGGTGCTGCTCGTTGACCTGGATGCACAGCAGAACCTCACGTTCACGCTGACGCAGAACGAAGACCCGGAAACAAGTATCTATGATACGCTGGTCAAAGACCAACCGCTACCTATCGTACCCATCCGTGAAAACCTGGACCTTGTTCCAGCATCACTGGACTTGGCAAGAGCCGAAATAGACATGGCTACCATGATGGCAAGGGAAGGCATCCTTAAATCCTGTCTTGATGAACATAAGGAGAAGTATGACTACATCCTGATGGATTGCTCTCCCTCACTCGGTATCGTGACGACCAATGCGCTGGTGGCAGCGGACAAACTCTACATACCGCTCACTGCCGAAGCCTTGCCCTTGAAAGGCTTGACCATGCTGGATGATATAGTTCGGGAAGTGAAACGCAGGGTAAACCCAATGCTTGAATTAGGCGGTGTTTTCTTCACCAGGTTCAATAACCGGAAGTTGAACAGGGAAGTGATTTCCATGGTGGAAAAGCGGTACGGAGAGAAGGTTTTTCAGACGAAAATCCGGGAGAATATTTCCATAGCCGAAATGCCGCTGTCTGGTCAGACCATCTTTGAGTACGAACCGAAAAGCAACGGTGCAGCAGACTATCGAACACTGGCCGATGAAATAATCAGTCGGGAAGAAAATAGGTAAACTATATTACTAATCACAAAGGTTATTGGTAACATAGTAAGTTAATCAGCAAGTAAACAAGTAATAAAGTAAACAATATGAGTAAGAAGAATTTATCCTTATTGATGGATGGCTTCATGGGTGAAGCCATTCCATCTGACCCGGTACAGGAACAGCCTAAGGAACAGGCTGTTGAGCAAGCAGCAGAACAAGCGAAACAGCCGGCTGCTCAAACGGATAAGATGGATAGTCCGAAGGCAGCACCTGCAAAAGCATCTTCGAAGAAAGAAGCAACCGAAATGGAAGCTACCGATAAAATGAAGTCCAAACTGGAAGCCAAACGCAGGGAGAATGTGGGTCGCCCCAAGAAAGGCGAAACAGCCAAAAGTGGCAAGAAGCCCCATGAAATTCGAGCCACCTTTATCGTAGATCCGGATTTACTTCAAAAGGTGAAGTACATTTCTCTTGTGGAAGGTGCCTTATTGAAGGACGTTATTTCTGAAGCTCTGAACAACTATGTGGATAAATGGGAAACAGACAACCGAAAAATCCGCCTGCCAAAGAGGAAGTAGAAACTTCTGCTGTAGTTCTGTCATTGCAAGCGCCAGACAGCAATAACAGGACTGCTACGTTATTTGGGAATTGAGGTCTATAAATATTCCATCTGCAGCATCTCATTCAAGCTGATATTTTTCTATCGTTTGTTCATTTGCATTCTTGTGCTGATGATTTTAATTTAAATTTGAATCGGGACAAAACTATGATTTTAAAGACATAAAACAGGCCAATTTGACCCGATTTTCTACGAGAAAGCAGTATATTTGTCCCGATTAAGAATTTTAGATATGACAACAGAAACTGAAATATTACAATATTTGCACTATCATCCGCTTTCAAAACGTATGGAGATAGGACATGCTGTCACTACAGAGATAAGCGAACGTACCTTAAAGCGTGTCATTGCAGACTGTGTGGAAAAAGGGTATATCGAGGTGGTCGGTAAAGGACCGGCTACCAAATACAAACTCACTCCTCAAGCTCATGTGACCATGCCACTCAGTCTTGATACTTATTTTGACAAGGATATTGATGAACGCACGGTCCAGGAAAGTTTTAACTTTGACCTGATACGTGACATATTGCCGAATGTACGTTTGTTTACAGACGATGAGCTGGCGTTGTTGCATGAAGCACAGTCAAAATTTCGTTTGCACCTTTCGGAAATGACGGATATTGAATATCGTAAGGAGATGGAAAGGTTGGGTATAGACCTGTCATGGAAATCCTCACAAATCGAAGGTAATACTTATTCATTACTTGAAACGGAACGTCTGTTGAAAGAGAAACAGACCGCTAACGGAAAGACCAAAGAGGAAGCTGTGATGCTGCTTAACCATAAGGATGCTCTTGACTTTATCCTTGATGTACCGGATTATCTGAAAGAAATATCGTTAACTCGTATAGAGGAAATCCATGCGCTGCTTGTTAAGGAGCTGGGTGTCGAACGCCATATCCGTCTTAGGCGTGTCGGTATAACCGGAACAAATTATCAACCGCTTGATAATGAATTTCAAATCAGGGAAGCCCTTGAAGACAGTTGTCAGCTTATTAACGGCAAGAATGAAGTGTTTGAAAAGGCTTTGTTGGCTCTTGTGCTCCTTTCCTATATACAGGCATTTTCTGACGGCAACAAACGCACGGCACGCATCATAAGCAATGGAATTTTGATTGCCTACGGCTATTGTCCTATCTCATTCCGCAGTGTAGATTCAATTGACTATAAAAAAGCAATGCTGATGTTCTATGAACAGAACAATATTGCAGCATTCAAACAGATTTTCATTGATCAGTTCCTGTTTGCTGTAAAAACATATTTTTGAAATTACAGAAATCTATTGATTATTAAACGGAAATCTTACCTGATGCAGGCTGGAGCATAGCATGGTAGGTTTGTCGTTTTTTTGCATGTTTCATTCCATTGCCACAGAGAGAAGCAACAGGGTTTCACTTCGCTCCACTCAGTTGTTTCTCACAGTGTCAATGAGGTTGGAAAACATATCTATAAATGATAACTTGCTCGATGGTTCTACCGAACGCAGGCTGACGCTTGCAGAAGTAGAGCCATCGAATGGTTTATACAGTTAGCTCACAGATGTTGGTCACCACTTCGACTTTTCGTATTTCATGCGATGCCGGAAGTGACGACCTTTTGGGAGATGTGCCATCCGGTTTGCTCCGTGTCTTCGACATCAAGCAAAGCCCGGCTGATAGGCTTTTGCTACAAATGGAAGTTTCAGTCCATTGCCACAGAGAGAAGCAGCAGGGTTTCACTTCGCTCCACTCTGCTGTTTCTCACAGTGTCAATGAGGTTGGAAAACATATCTACCAATGATGACTTGCTCGATGGCTCTACCGAACGCAGGCTGACGCTTGCGGAAGTAGAGCCATCGAATGGTTTATGCAGTTAGCTCACAGATGTTGGTCACCACTTCCGACTATTCGTATTTCATGCGATGCCGGAAGTGACGACCTTTTTGGGAATGAATGTGCCATCTGGTTTGCTCCGTGTCTTCAACACCAAGCAAAGCTCGGCTGAGTGGCTTTGGCTGCGAATGGAACTCCAATCCGTTGCCATAGAGAGAACCTGCAAGGCTCCACTTCGCTTCACTTTGTAGGTTCTCACAACGGCAACGGTTTTCGGGTAGCTCATCTTCAAGATGGTCAGAATACTGGGTTACGCGGACTTTCTGAGGAATATATTTGAGATGACCTGTTAGAACTAATTCTTTCCCTTGGAATCCTAGTCGGGAAAGTCTTGAAAACCGTTGGAGCTTCTTGGTCCAACTCGTTTTATACGTGCAAAGGTACTGCGGACGGGAGAAACGTCAAGTGCCGCTGACGCTTTCGGACTGAGGACTTTCCGGCAGCCTTCCGCAATTTGTGCCAAATTGGGTATTCCGTAAAGTCCTCGGACCTCACACTTGCCTTTTTCTCCCTGTTGTCCGCAGTGAGGAACTGCACGAAAAAACGGTTTTCCCGACCAAGAAGCTCTAAAGGGCTTCACAAGAGGGAGAAGAATCGGAATCGCAACCATCTAAATTGTTTTAACTATGGATTATCCCGAATTATCCGGAGCTACCATCTCCGAACGTGACAAGGCTTTTGCACAAGAGTTCGCCAACTTTGTAAATGGCAGTATGTGTTCACCTGACCAGACTGGCAGGGAACTGACCAAAGCTCACCGCTACCTGCAACAGCAGATGTTCAAGGTGTTCCTCGGCTTCATGAAGCAGCTGGCACACAACTATCAGCAGGGAAGATACGATGACCGCAATGAGTGGGCATCACGGCTTTCTGCAGAAGCCTATCAACGGCTCATTGAGTGTGACTTGATTTTTGACCCCGAATTTCCAACCTCTAAATGACAGGACTATGGATGAATATGATTTTCCCGAATATGGCAGACAATGCGAGTTGATAACCCCTTGGCGAGGCTACCACCGAGGAACTATCGTAGCCCTCTCTGAACATGGTTTTGTGGTTCAGTTCAGCAGTGGTGCAGAAATAGATGTTTATAAAGACGAAATAATTTTGGATTGATATGTGCAGACTTATGACAACGCAGTTGGAGGAAGCCTTGAAAGGCTTTCCTCTCTATTCTCAGGACGGCAAGGGAAAGGACGCTATTTGCCGTGCCATCTTTGCGCTCGGTGGTGTGCGGTGGTTCATTCTTGAAGGTGAAAAAGAAGGAAACGACACTATCCTCTTCGGTATCGTCATCGGACTGATGGAGGACGAGTACGGCTACATTTCCTTGAATGAACTTTCGGACATTGAGTTGGATTTGACCAAACAAGGCTTCGGCAAGCTGCAAGTAAGGCAGCAGGAAAACTTCCATCCGGTGCCACTGAAAAAGTTGCGTGACAGCCGTTTGCAGGAGTTCCTTGCAAGAATGGGTTATTGAACGTATGATTTGTAACAAGAAAGTGACCTGCCATATCCATCACGGACTTGGCAGGTCTGTATGTAGCTTTATGTCTTATGAGAAATAAAAATGTATTCAGCATTGCAGCCTTGCTTGGCTGGACTGTTTCTGTAAAGTATGTAGATGGCAGTCTTTTCTTTGACTTCCATCGGAAAACCTTGAGCGGTGTTCCGTTTTCCTTCACCGCTGAAATGAAAGATAGAAAGTTGGAGAACCTTATCAAGGAGATTGAATCCTTTGTGGATGCCATTGATCCTGAGACTTGTGCCGGGGAATGGATGATTCAGTCAGGTGCTATGGCTCCTTCCCGGTATCAGCAGGCGGTAAACGACATGGATGCCATCCGGACTGATGCGTGGCTGCTGGCTTGCGAACTGAGGGAAGCTGACGGAAAGTCATTGCTGATAGGCTTGCCCTGGAACCAATGGAACTGACCCCCACATCCTGCTACTATTCAAAGACAGCCTTCTACCGAGATGTACTGTCTTTGAATTTGCGCCCTTTCTTGGGGAGACCTGCCGCTTTATAGGCAAGCAAGTCGCTTCCCTGAAATACGATGCCTCTTTTATCGGTATGGATCCGGATAAAAGGAAGCGGACGTTCCTCATGTCTGATGTAGTCATAGATGGTACACCGGTGGATGCCGAGGAAGATACAGGCTTCCTTCACAGAATATCTTTTTTCCGGGAGTATCACAATCGTTTGTATTTGCTGTATATAGTTCATAAGTATTCTTTTGGGTGTAAAGTTACTCATGCAGGTCCATTCTTGCAATAGGTAAAATCTTTGATAATGAGGGATATTGTGATGTTTTGAAAGACTTTGTATTACTCATTACTTGTTGCCAAGGTGAGTTCGGTCTTTCCTGAATGATTTATATGGGAATGACTTGCGATTTCTGTTTATGGGATGTATAAGTTCAGAAACAGGATTGGTATAGACGGTGACAGTTCTATTTTATCATCTCTGCCTGCGAGGATATTTTTTTGCAAAGGTATTGCTGTCATCACCAAACGTCAAATCCCTTGCAGAAAATCTTCCTCAAACAAGTTGAGCGTATTTTCTGCCCTGAATTTGCCTTATTGGGCTGCCAGCACTCTGATAAAAGCAAAAAATATCCCTTCGGACAAGCTGAAAAACAGCAAAACAGAAGGGAAAAAATCAGAGCGTATGGCACAGATTGACAATAACCTCAAGAAGCAGTTGGCAAAACCTCAGACATGGTTCTGCAAGTATTTTCCCAAGCGTATTCGCAACGTCGGTGAAAAGGAAATTGCCGACAGACAGATGGTGTACGATTTCAAAGACGGAAGAAGCTTTGAAGCGGTAGCGCAAATGACCGCAGCAAACATGCAGGAACAATACGGTGAATCCTGCAGGAATATTGTTTTCGTTCAAGTTCCGGCATCCACAAGTCCAAAGAACGAACTTCGTTACAAGGCTTTTTGTGAAAGGGTTTGTGAACTGACCGGAGCTATCAACGGCTATGAGCATGTAAGGGTAATCGGCGTACGGCTTGCCATTCATGAAAACCGAAAGATAGAAAAGGAAATCCGCAAAGTGCATATCATCGATTTTGATGAAGATTGGTTCAGTGGAAAATCCGTAGTGACATTTGATGATGTTATCACTCGCGGCATCACATGGGCTACCTATGCTGACCAGTTGGAGAATTTGGGCGCACATGTTATCGGGGGCATCTTCCTGGCTAAAACAACAGACAATGAAACAAAGATTTACGATAAAGGAGGCTTCCATAGCCTTTACAGGGCATCGGAATATTGCACCCGAACAGAAAGATAAGGTGAGAGAACGGCTCAGAAAGGCCGTTTCTCTTGCTTACAAGGAAGGAAAGTACCAATGTATCTGTGGGATGGCTTTGGGTTTCGACATGCTCGCAGCGGAGGAAGTTCTTTCCCTCAAAGCTCGCCTTCCTTATCTGCAACTGATAGCTGTTGTGCCGTTCAGAGGACAAAGCAGCCGTTGGGACTTGGCAGAACAGCAACGATATGACCATATACTTGTCAAGGCAGACAAGGTGATTGTGTTGAGTGATACCTATTATAAAGGATGTCTGCTCAGACGAAATGACTTCATGCTGCAGCATTCAAACTATGTGATTGCCTATTATGACGGAAAACAGAAAGGAGGGACTTATTATACTTGCCGTGAGGCTCGGAAGAGGGGGATGACTGTCGTCAATCTCTTTTAATGCCAAACATTTTGCTGATTCCGACAAAAACTGCTAAAAACATTTTGCTGATTTCGACAAAAACCGCCGAAAACATTTTGCTGATTTCGATATATTGTGTATTTTTGTAATCAAATAAACTCTCAGTATATGTCCGAAAAAATATTCAAACGCAAAATTTATGAAAGAATGCTCCAATGGAAGCAGGAAAGTGATGGACAGACTGCACTTTTGATAAAAGGTGCACGTCGAATCGGAAAATCAACCATTGCTGAGGAGTTCGCCCGTAGAGAGTATGACTCCTATATCAACATCGATTTTTCAATAGCTGATGCAGCAGTCAAAGAATTGTTCTCCCATATTTCAGATTTGGATTACTTTTTTCTGCGGATTCAGTCACTATTCAATGTTTCATTGCATGAACGAAAATCGGTTATCATTTTCGATGAAGTGCAACTGTATCCACCGGCCCGACAAGCCATCAAGCACTTGGTTAAGGACCGGAGGTATGACTATATTGAAACAGGGTCACTTCTTTCCATTAAAAAGAATGTGAAAGGAATCGTGATTCCGAGTGAAGAAACACGTATCTCTATGTACCCGTTGGATTTCGAAGAGTTTTTATGGGCTGTCAATAAATCCCAAACCTACGATTTGATTAGATACTCATACCAAAACTTAAAATCATTGGGTGATGCTGTCAATCGTGACCTTATGCGTAATTTTCGTCTTTACATGCTTATAGGTGGTATGCCGCAGGCCGTAAATGCTTATTTGGAATCGAATGATTTTTCAGCCATAGATGCGGTAAAGCGTAATATTCTCGAACTCTATATTGATGATTTCCGTAAAATAGACCCGACAGGACGTGCTTCACGCTTGTTTACTTCAATACCTGCAGAACTCTCCCGAAATTCGAAGCGTTATCAGGTGGGAAGCGTGATTGAGAATGCAACTGCCTCCAGACTGGGTGAGTTGCTGATGGATATGGCGGATTCGATGACAGTAAACTTTTCCTATCATGCAAATGACCCCAGTGTAGGTTTTTCCCTTCATGCCGATTATGATTGTTTCAAGTTGTTCCTTGCCGATACAGGACTGTTCGTTACACTCGCTTTTATGGATCGCGATTATACAGGAAATGTGATATACCAGAAACTTCTTTCGGATAAGCTTGCTGTGGATCTGGGGTATGTATATGAAAATGCGATAGCCCAGATGCTCAAGAGTGCCGGCAATGAATTATTCTACTATACTTTCCAGGAAGAAATAGTCAAGGACGAAGACGGAAACAAGACTGTCCGTAACTATGAGGTGGATTTCCTGCTTTCCCGCAAAGATAAGATATGTCCTATTGAAGTGAAGTCCTCCGGATACAAGTCCCATAAGTCGCTTGATGTTTTCCAGGAGAAATTTTCTTCAAGAATCCTGCAAAGGTATCTTCTCTACACAAAAGATGTAAGAAAAGACAAGGATATTTTCTGTTTGCCTGCATACATGACGGGATTGTTTTAGATGAAGACCCATGAGTCTGCTCACGGGTTATTTATAGATGACACAAAGCGGAATCCTTATCTGAAAACCAAAGATAGAATTTCGCTTTGTGTCTTTTTTCTGAAAACAGACTTGGACTGGTGTGGTGGGAGTCCAAGTCTGCCGGTTGTTTCAGAGGGTGCATAGGACATGCCAGCAATCAATGATGGATTGTCCGGAATACTTAGGCCGATAGACATTGCCCGGATTCAGCGGTTTGATATAGCCGCTTTCCCTGTATTTCCGGAGTGTCTTGTAGCTTATGCCCAGCTCGGCGCATACACGTTTGACGGAATAGACCCCGTTCGGGTCGCATGTAGGTTTCATTTCTCTCATAAGCATTAAATTGTTAGATTGACTATTCCCAATAGCGGAAGCATCAAGGCTGGTAGTTGTTCGAACTGTCCTGATTCAGCATACCGTTCGTTTTCATGTAGCTGATGTAGCTTTTGGCTGTCCTTTCCTTGATGTCCATCGCCTGCATCAGTTCGGTTACGAGTTCAGTGTACGTGATTTTCTTCCGGCTTCGGAAGATTTCTTTTATGATGCCCTGCAACTCTTCTTTTTTCCGTTTCTCCTTGTCTTCGGCCGGCTTTTCACCGGCAGATACGTGCATGTCCTTCTGTTTGTCCCATGTGAAAAGCAGCATGGGTACATCCAACGGACTGCCGTCACGGACTTTGATTGCCTTGACTACGGAATAGGCAGGATTCTCATCCTTCTCAATAGAGAGGATGGCTGCCGCTTTTCTCTGCAGCTCCGAGCCGATGTGCCCGCGCAGTTTTATTCCGTTGGGCACAAAATGCAGCACACAGATGATGCAGGTTTTGTAGATTCCGGCCAGGCGGTACACTTCATCCACAATGGCAATGCTTTCCGCTTCATCATTGGCCGAACGGATAAGGTCTGCAATGCCATCCAGTACAACGAGGTGGATTCCTCCGTGCCGGTGGTAATACAAATCCATGCTGTCACGGATCATGCTGATACGCTCTTTTCTTGACATAGGGGCCAGATAGAACGTATGGTAAAAATCCGGTGGTGCAGGTAATCCGATACGTTTGATTGTCTTGCTCAGATTCTTGAATAACTGAAACTCAGACTGCTCGGTATCATAGTGCAACACGGCCTTATCAGAGTAGTTTGGTGAAACTTCAAAGCCAAGCGTATCGATGTTTTGTGTGTCGTCAGCAAGTGTACCTGCAATCAGGGCTGATACGAAATTGCTTTTTCCGGTACCTTCACCACCTGTTATACATAGAAGGTTGTCGTAGGTACCAAGCGGTACCCCGTTGACGGAAACCACTGTTTTGGAAGATTCGGGAGGATTGTTGTAGTCCATTTCGCAAGATTTTAAAAGCATCATAGTTTGTGAGTAAAGCTTCTCCAGCATGGAGGTAATCAGTACCTGAAAGTCCGCTGCACTTTTTCCGGAAGCAAAGTAATCGGAAATATCCTTGTCTCCCTTTGCTCCGGATATAGGCAGTTCCATTCTGAGTACATGAAACGAGGACAATTCATCCATGCGTCTAGCAGATTCTTTCCGGCCTGTATCGTCCATATCGTACAGAAAGACAATATGACGGAACTTACGGTCAAACATCTCAATCAGTGAAGTGGGTATGGCGGCCGTTTCACTGTTGAAACAAACGGCATTGAATCCTTTGGAGGCAAGTGACATTACATCCTTTTCTCCTCCGGTGATAAAAACCATGTCCCCCTTGTTGGGTAGCTGTTCCAGACCGAAACAGTACACCTCAGGCATCTCTCCTCCATAAAAGAACCGCATATTCTGATTTCGAGGCCGGTATACCTTGGTAAATCCCATGCCCATGTAAGCAAACATGGGTTCTGTTGCAGATGAACTGATTTTATAAATTTTATCGGAACGGTTGTAGCCTTCAAATGACTTTAAGGAATGTACATTGTATCTTTCCAAAGTATCCGGCTTGATTCCATATTGCTGCCAGTATGCAAGTTCAGCAACTGAAAAGGGTTTAACCTCTGTATGGTAATCCTTCCTTATTGGATTGTCATTGTCATTCATAATGATACGTTTTTCTACTGCCTTTTTACGAGCAGGCATATCGTTGCTTCCTGTGT
The DNA here is from genome assembly GCF_900625065.1 of Prevotella marseillensis. Taxonomy (NCBI): domain Bacteria; kingdom Pseudomonadati; phylum Bacteroidota; class Bacteroidia; order Bacteroidales; family Prevotellaceae; genus Prevotella; species Prevotella marseillensis. The sequence goes on from NZ_UYXY01000001.1 coordinate 498,886, forward strand.
GGACTATGGTGATGTTCAGGTCCGATACAATACGGTTGATGATAGCGACAAAGTCTCTTTTCACGTCCAATCCGTAAAGCATGCCGACGAACCAGAAGCAGTCTCCCGAATATTCGTTATTTCCGAAATCCTTCATCTTGAACACTTGGGCATGCCGGTCATAATAGATATTGCATGAAGCAATCCGGTCTTCGTAGAGCGGATTCCTGAAATTTTTTCCGGGTCTCACCGGAAAGTTGATGTAATGTTTGAACACGGCAAGCCCGCGGCCTGTACGTTCCAGTATATCTTCCTTGTCTATCATTTGGTTTCAGTTGTGCATTTGTTCAGAAGAATCCCGTCTTTATAATCAGACAGTCGTTTGAGTGCTTCCTCCTTCGCCATACCCGGAATCTTTATGCGGAAACACTTTATTGCCATGAACAGGGAACTGTATGAAAAACGTACGCCACCGGTTTCGGTATATCTGAAACTGATGGAACCTCCTTTCCGCCATCTGTACAGCGTAGATTCTGAGATACAGAAGATGGTCATCAGATCCTTGGTGCTTATTTCCAAGGCATCGTCTATATCACGATACAACTCTGTTGTACGCTCCACGTAGCTTTCAATCCGGTTGAGCTGTTCAACCAGTTTCTGAAAAGCAATGCTGTCTATCGTTATCACTTCCATACTATTTGTTCTTTAGGTTCTTGATTTGCAGATTGTCTTTTCCCAATATGTCAAGGTATTCTTTCAGCTGTTGCGGGCTGGAAACGTTGATATTGAGGTTGATCCGGCAGTCTTCTTTACTGCGTCTTTCCTCTGGGGAAAGTAAATCGTACCAATTCATGTCCAAAGCCTTGCAAATGTTGTTGATTACATCAAATCTTGCCTTGGTTTTACCGGTCTCAATCTTTGAAATTACAGAGGCACTAATGCCCACTAAACCAGCTACATACTCTTGTGAAAAACCTTTCAATTCACGTTGCTTTCTTAGCATTGTTCCTATATTTTCCATAAATATAAAGTTAGTAGCTTCTAAGCGGCAATTATCTTTCCCAAACAAGCAAATTCTTGTCTCTTGGGCACAAAATATTTCCGTAGAAGCAAGTTCAACAAAAAATTCAGGGAAATAATATAAGAGACATAAAATCAACAGGAACAGTAGTGAATTGGCGTCAAAAAGTGCCATTAGCATCACTATAGGAGCTAATGGCACTAATTTACCTTCAACTATTTCCGAATAGGAGATAGTCAATAGGTAAGGCCTGTATAAACTATATTTTGAAAAGCATAAATGTCTCAAGAAAGCCTTTTCACAAACATCTACATGATTTCTTCGGCAAAGCCTTCCGAATAATACAGATATTGTATGGTTTCAAATGATTCGCCATAACCGGGAAATGACTGATATAAGTTTTTGGTAGTAAGATGTTGTTTGTGAATGTAGTCATTGGTGCAATGCCACACACAGTCTCCGTTAGTGCAAGGTGCAAGCCTATATATATAAATAGGCTCGCACCTTGCACTAAAAAGTGTAGCAGTGGAGTGGCTGAAAATATTTATTATAAAGCATTTGGCAATGTGTTCGTTTTTTAGTATCTTTGAACCGTGATAAAATGATGGCATAGGCATTCAAAAGGGTTTCAAAAAGCCTTCAGAAATGTGCTACAATTTTGCTACATTTGTTCTTTACCTTGATGTTATAACGCTGATATACAGAGAGAATAGGCTGACAAGTTCAGAAACCTGTCTCTCCGCCACTTGCAAAGATGCGAATCACATTTGTGGTTCGCATCTTTTGTTTGTGATTATTAGCAATGTATTAAATATAACGTGACTGTAGGAACTGAATATGATAAATATATATCCAGTCTTTCATAATAAAAAGCAATATCTAGATCTGCTGCTTCTTGCTGATGAGCAAGAGTACATGATTGATCGCTATCTTGAACGCGGGGATATGTTTGTATTGTCTGATAACAATGAGGTTAAAGCTTCATGCGTTATAACAGAAGAAGGCGCAGGTGTCTACGAAATTAAAAACATTGCAGTCTATCCACAGTTCCAGCGTCAGGGCTATGGAAAGAAGTTGATATCCTTTCTTCTTGAACATTATAAAGCTCAATGTCATACAATGCTTGTCGGAACAGGAGACTCTCCTATAACCATATCCTTCTACAAGAATTGCGGATTTGTGTATTCACATCGGATACCCAATTTTTTCATTGATAATTATGATCATCCGATTTTTGAAGATGGTAAACAATTAAAAGATATGATTTACTTAAAAATCAGTAAAAGTAGATAGTTGTATTTTATATAAAAGTTAGGCTAGTCAGAAAGTGGATATAATGATTATATTGTATGCAACTAATTCGGCACTAGCCGTACTTTCAAAATTATGTACTTTTACAGTTATAACCAATCGTTTTTGCATCATTATTTTTTAAACAGGCTCTATAATAACACCCATATCTTTTTCTATATCACGTATCAATTTAGTCAATGGACGACAATGAACATTCTTATCGTCAGAATACGTTCCAAACACAAAACGATGGAGTGCATCTTTACTATAAAGTTCGGGAAAATTCTTTATAAATAAATTCTTATATGTGTCATCATACGCTTTGCACCGCCAAATCGTCTCCTCTGCCACATCCTTTACCGCTGCATAGGTTGAATCTATCATAAAATCTTTTTCATGAGTTTTTGCCAATTGACAGTTCCTTAAATTATGTACATCAGACGGAATCAAGTGGATATTGATATATTGGAGATTAAATCTACGTTTCCTTAAATATAAATGAGGTTTTGCTAACAAATGAAATGGATGCAATTTATTAGAGTCAGTGGTATATAATCCAAAATCAGCGGTAGCAGTATTTTTGCCGTGATTACATGTTGGGCAACTAGGCTGCAAATTATAGAATGTTGTACATAAATAAGGATACTTTGACTTGGGGAAACGATGATCTAACTCATACAATCCCTTACTATGGTCAATGGTAAGAGCATACTGCATATTACAATATACGCAAGTTCTAATTCCCATAGCCTCAATGATGGGAACCATTATTGGACGAACTATCTTCTCATAGTGCATCGCATCAACTATCAACTCCCAGAATTTTTTCTTCTTTGGGCCTGGTCTTTTTCCACCAACTTGTTTATGATAAACAAGTTCTTTATCGAGTTTTACATGCTGAAATGAAACTCCTTCATATTTGTTTATATAGTCTTGAAAATGTTCAGGTTGAAGAACTAACAAGTTCTTTGTCTTGTCTACTGCATTGTCATAATCTTTAGCAATTTCTTCTACATATTCCTTATATTCATCGAGAACATTAGGAGAAAGGCGGTTATATACATTGTAAGTATCAAGCTTTACTTTTATGTTCCGCAACTTAGTCGGCACATCAAGTTGACATCCACGAAAAGCTTGCTCATACATTTGTGCATATTTCAGGATGTCATCGTCAATCAATATTCTGTCCATGATTAAATAGTGTCTCCTTATATGTTAGTAACGCTGTGAGCTGCTGCTTGAGGAACTTGTCTCCTATCAAGGCTATCTCCTGTTTTAGCTCCGCAATATTTCGATTAATCTTCTTTTTCCCATAGGATTCTATGTCTGCTAGTAACTTTTGCATTCTATCCAAAGCATAATCACCCATGAAGGTTTTATCCAAAAAGAAACTCTGGTGTAAAATGTCGTTTACGTTTGCGGCATAGGGATTAACAGATACATTATCATTCACACATTGTCCATTCTTCAGATACAGTATGTTTTGTTGCGGTATATCACTCAGGATAAAGGGTGAATGCGTCGCAATAATAATGCAAATAGAGCAATACTTGTTAAAACGGAACTTTGCAAGCATATCCCGCAAACGACTGATAAATTGTCTTTGGTACTCCGGATGAAAACAAATCTCCACTTCATCAAGCACAAGCATCATATTGCGGTAACGAACTCTGCGAGAATCTTGCACACTCATCAAGTTAATTATATGATATATAAAGGTGCCACAGGTATAAAGCAACTGTCGTTCTCCACTACTCATACGACTTAAACTTATAGTAGCCTCATCATCTTTCTTCAGTTTTATGTCAATACTAAAAAACGCTGGAGGTAGTATTTTTGTTAACTCGCGTAGGTTTGAGGGAGACTTCTTTATTAGACCATATACTTCCAATTTCTTTTGGTAATAATCAAAAGTAAAAGTGCTATTAAACTTTCGTTCAAACCCAGCGTCACACTTAATCAAATTGATAAAATTCTCTGCCTGTCGGAACTTTATTGTGATATGAGACTTGTCTTTCTTAATTGCAGCAACAAGACTACGAATCTGTTTGGAATAGTACTCTCCTCCTTGAAAATAGGATTCAAGATTACCGAAATCTTCATACTTATAGTAGGAAGGATATTTGGATGCAATAGAAAGCACTTTATAAACCATGTAGAGAGCAGCATCCCTAATGATGTTCTTTGTAAAGTCCAACTCATCTAATCCTAATTCACACAGAAGTAAATAAGCAATACTATCTCGATGGTCCTTATGCCATGATGCCACATCAGAAAATTCCATCCATTCTGAGTCATGACGGACCTTACCTAAATAGAGTTTTTTGAACTTTATTTCTACAGCCCAAGGGTCATAGGTGTAATCTACAGAAGCCAATTTATAATCGTCAATTACTTGAATACCTTTTTTCTTTGCCTGAATAAATATCGTAGAGAGCCGATACTGAGAAAGTCGATATTCCTTGTACGTGTCAATAACTCCCTCATCTCGGTAAGGATTCAAAACGATAGGACTAAGATATCCATCATTTTTATGGAAAATACTACGAATCCATACATCACCTTCTTCACGCTCAACTACTACTTTGCTAACCTGTTTCTTTCCACCTTTGCTCTGTTCCAACTTAGGGACGAACTCCTTGTAAGTCTTTTCATCAGAATAGTCCTGATCATTATATGACTGCATAGAGTAGTTCGTTACGATGGTGTAAAAGAATCGTCGTGAGACCTCTGCCATCCTGCGGAGTGGCGTAAGAATTGCAGCCTCTTCAACCACTTCGTTATGAATATCAAGTTCTTGAGTCAGAACTTTATAAGGTCCTTGGCTATTCAAGACCTCAAATTGTAGGTGCTGTTCGTAGCTATCATAGTGAAAATGCATAACATCACCATCTGCCACCAAGGTTCCGATGTGATCATCGAGCAGATAATAGAGAGTAGCATGCAATCCTTTTACATAAAAGAGTTTTTCAGCAGAAGAGTTCCGGTACATACCTAGCTCCAACATGAATGTAAAATTGTTGATGATGCGATAAAGTAATTCCAGGATTGAAGACTTACCACTACCATTTTGCCCTACGACTGCTTGTATATTAATATTTGGACCATAGAAATCATTAGGAACCTGACATTTAGGATTAAGTGCAATCTCTCCTTCTTGTGTCTGACACAAACGGTCATTGAAGAAATACAATCCACCTCGAAGGCATTTTTTCTGCGCACAATCATCCATTATTTTGAGTGCACATATAGAGAAGTCTTTTGCCTCGGGAACAGAACCACCATTGTGTTTCAAACGTTCAGTCTTCATATACTCATTATGATAACGAGACACTGTTGTAGATATTGGTTGTAGCATAAACTAAGTTACTTTATACCCGTTGGCGGAATTAAATTAATGCATATTTAACTATACCAACAAGTCTCTCATTTTTGTTGCACAAAATTACTAAAAAAATAAAGTCAAGCCAAAAATACCTTACTTTATTTCATTGAATTCAATTACAGCCCATTATTTTCGTTATTAAACGAGAACGAAAGTTGTTGCATCTGCCCGAAACTGTCAATATTATATATGTCTATCGTTTGCAGGTCGGTAGATGCCGATGTGTAGTAGATCCGGAACGTTTCTTTCTCCAGCGGGTACAGGTCATTGGGTAGGAACATTGTACCGTTATCCATTTCCTGTTTTTCTTTGCTGTAAGCCAAAAAATAGCGTATCAGGTAGTTTGTAGGCTGGCAGTTGCCCGTTTCAATAGCCATTTGCAAATAAAGATGTGGAAAGGACGGATGACAAAGAAATATATTTTGCCTAAAGAATTATGATATTTTACAAATGTCGTTATTCTAATGAGTTGAGAGTTTTTCTGTGTATTGGGGGCATCGCATTGCAACAATACATGAAAGTCTAAATGTTTGTCAGATTTTCCAAAGATTAGTTTATCTTCGTCCTCTTCTTTTATTAACTCTGTGAATCCGCCACTTCTTTTAATGCCAAAAGGTTTTACTATTTGGTCGCGCAGCTTGAGTAAATATTGTATAGGTTTAGGGTGGTGAACAAACATTAGGTTAAATAATTCTTTAGCATTTATCCAATGAGAATTTTTTACTATTGCCGTATAAGAGTCAGTATAATCAGCTTCCATTATCGTTTTAATTTGTGAGTTTCAGACTTGTTCTTTTACTTCAATTTTAATTTTGCAATTCTGCTCTCCTTGCAGAATCGAGCCGCAAAGCGTTACAGAGAAGGTTTTGTTGTTCCATAATGTATGTAGAACATAAAGGATGCTTTGCCTTGAACATTCGCAAAGCAAAGGTGTTGAGACATAACCTTTTTTGTGAAGCGCACAAGTACATTCTGTGAAATACAAATAGTAGGCTGCACTTTTCTCAATTGTTTCACATTTTACTCCCGGCAATTTGTCTGCATTATGAAAGAAAAGGTATATCGCCACTTGCGCTGTCATATAGATCTTTATAAACTTGCAGTGTACCACATTTAACACAGTTGCTTCCGCATTCTGCAAAAAAGGCCTTTCGCTGTTCAGTTGATAGCCTGGCTAATCCTTTTTCAAATCCTTTAAACCAATCTGACAATTCCATGATGATAACGTAAGTAAGTATACAAAGGTACGAAAATGAAATAATAAATGGATAAGTTGATAGAAGTATTTTTATATTGTCCGTTTTAATATAAAATTTATCTCTTGATTAACCTTTGAACTTGCATATTCTATTCCTTTAGTCTTTTCTGAGTCGCAAAGCTGTTATTCACAATCGCAAAAATATCTTACTTTCTTGCATCTTTTTGCCTTTCCCTTATCAAATTTCGCATTAAACTTATAACTTTGGGGAGAGTTAATGTTTGATGCTTATGATACAGAAATTCTTGCAGAGATATAGAGAGGCGTTTGGTGATGGCGTTCCGTTGCCTGTGGCCTTTGGATATAGCGATACGCCTGTTGAGGAGATAAGGAAAATACCGCGCTGCATGATTGGGGCGATACGCAATGTGTGCGACGGTCAGGCGCTGACGTTGAGCGTTGACAATGTGCTGTGCGGCGGCGGAAGTCTGTATACACGATTTGCACCGATGCAGGAACGCATACCGCGCTTTGTTTCGGAACAGGAACACTACAAGCAGACGCCCGAACAGGTTAAGGAATATGTGAACCGTCTGGGCATCAGTCTGACTGAAAAGCCGTATCTCAACTTTGTGCGTATGGATAAGCTCGCTTCATTAGATGACGCAGAAGGCATACTGTTCTTTGCCACGCCCGATGTGCTTTCAGGCTTGTGCAGCTGGGCTTTCTACGACAATGATGCCGACGATGCCGTATGCACACGCTTTGCTTCAGGTTGCTGCAGCATAGTGACATTTGCCGTAAACGAGAACAGGAAACAGGGGCGCAGCTGCTTTATCGGAATGTTAGACCCGTCAGCCCGTCCGCTTGTTCCTGCCAACGAACTGACATTTGTTATTCCGATGCACCGCTTTAATGAAATGATGCAGACGATGGAGCAATCGGCGCTATTCCAGAAAGCATACTCGATAGTAAGAAAACGTATTAACGGGGAGATTGGGAAATGAGACAAGAGCTTATACACACCTGTCCGGAACTTGTCGACTATATCAACGAGATAGGTTTTCTGCCTTTGCTCCGCATGGGCATTGCCGGCTGGTCGGCAGAAGATGCGGTGGACGAAGAATGTCAGTACACGCGCCTGCCTGACGGAGGATGGGAATGGCCTTTGTGGGAATGGAAAGGCTCTGTGCTGCGTGAAAGCCGTTGCGCCTATGGCAAGTTCTTCAAGCGTAAAGCTGCTTTCGTAAGCAGTGAGTGGTGGCCTGACTTCTGCAATTATCGCCGCAGCCTTTATCCGTATCCCGAAGAGGGTAGCGTAGAGGAGGCCGTTCTCGTAACACTGAAAAGCGAAGGGAGCCTTATCACACGCGAACTGCGCGCTGCATGCGGATTTACGGGGCCGAAGATGCGCAGCCGTTTCGATGCATATTTGACACGACTGGAAATGGGCTGCTATATTGTAACAGAAGACTTTATCTATCCGCGCGACAGACATGGGCGTGAATACGGCTGGGGATGGTCGCTGCTGACAACGCCCGAAAGTCTGTTTGGACGAGAAGCATGTAGCCCTGACCGCACGCCACAAGAATCATACGATAAGCTGCTTGAACATTTCAGAAAAATATTGCCGGATATGCCAGAAAAGACTTATAACAGTCTGCTCGGGATAAAGTCATGACATCTGCCGAATGTGCCTGCCGGGGCTGTATGTTCTCCGCCGCTTATCCTGCTTATGTTGCCAGGCGGCGTCATGTATCAGCTAAAAGTGAACAAAACGCAGTCATGATTTTGTCTGTAGCGTAAATTATTGTACATTTGCATTGCGCATGCACGAAACATGCTACTGACGACAAAAAATATGAGAACACAAGTGTTGATGGCGAAAGATGCATTCATCAGGCTGCATGCACATGCTTAGATGTATGGCGGCTTCATACAGTTGAGCGGTAATGACCGTGATTAAATGCCTTTGATGCCAACAAGGCCGACCGTCGCCCTGCACGACCTTCGGACAGATATATGCTTAAACATTGTAACTAATATGAAAACCGAAAAACAACATCTTTTGAAGAAAGACGGGATAAGCTATGTTGTTCCGTTCATACTGATTACGTCATGTTTTGCCCTGTGGGGCTTTGCCAACGACATAACAAACCCGATGGTAAAGGCCTTTTCAAAGATATTCAGGATGAGCGTTACTGACGGCGCCCTGGTTCAGGTAGCCTTCTATGGCGGCTATTTTGCCATGGCATTTCCCGCTGCAATCTTCATACGCAAATATTCTTATAAGGCAGGTGTTCTTTTAGGTCTGCTGCTTTATGCCGTAGGTGCGTTTATGTTCTTCCCGGCCAAGTACACAGGCTGCTATTATTCGTTCCTGCTGGCCTACTTCATACTTACCTGCGGCCTGTCGTTCCTTGAGACGAGCTGCAACCCTTACATCTTGTCGATGGGCACAGAGGAGACGGCTACAAGGCGCCTTAACCTTGCCCAGTCGTTCAATCCCATCGGGTCGCTGCTGGGCATGTATGTAGCAATGAACTTCATTCAGTCGCGCCTCAATCCGCTTGACTCCGATGCGCGCGAGCAGCTCAGCGAGGCCGAGTATGCCGTGGTGAGAGACTCCGACCTGAGCATTCTCATACAGCCTTACGTGATAATAGGCGTGGTGATTCTCTTTATGGTATTTCTGCTGATGATTGTGCGCATGCCGAAAAACGCAGAGAAGCAGGACGGCAACTTCATGTCTACCATCAGGCACATATTCCGCCTGCCTCATTATCGTGAGGGAGTGATAGCCCAGTTCTTTTATGTCGGTGCGCAGATTATGTGCTGGACGTTTATCATACAGTATGGTACTCATCTGCTCATGCAGACAGGTATGTCGGAGAAAGACGCCGAGGTGATGTCGCAGCATTACAACATCATAGCCATGGTAATCTTCTGCTGCAGCCGCTTCATCTGCACGTTCTTCCTTAAGTTCTTCAATGCCGGCGCCATGCTTGCCACGTTGGCCGTGGTGGCTGTATTTCTGCTTATAGGAGTGATATTTATGCAGAACATCTATGGCCTTTACTGTCTTGTAGGCGTTTCTGCCTGCATGTCACTGATGTTCCCCACGATCTACGGAATAGCCTTGTATGGATTGGGCGAGTCGGCCAAGTTTGGTGCCGCCGGACTTATCATGGCCATACTTGGCGGAAGCGTACTGCCTCCGTTGCAGGCTCTTATCATCGATCAGGGATATGTTATGGGGCTGCCGGCCGTCAACGTGTCGTTTGTGCTGCCGCTAATCTGTTTCCTTGTGATAATATGGTATGGTGTGCGCTCTTATTCGCGCATCGCTTCGCGTTCGTAAAAGGGAGCAAAATAATTCGCAATTAACAACTAAAAATTAAAAGTGAAAAACGCCTGACGGAAATGAAAAATTAAAAGTGAAGAGTGAAAAATCCAATAGCAAACGTAGTGCTTACAAGTAGAAACCACAATACATTTGGATTTTTCACTCTTCACTTTTAATTTTTCACTTTCGTAAGACGCACTACGTTGCTATTGTGCCGGCGGATCTGTGCTCCGCCGGAAGTGAGTATAAGGATTTTTTAATCCGATTACTTCCTATTTGCTATTACATCATGTAGACTTCATTTAAACATGCGGTATTTTAAGCGGATTGAAAATCCTGATAATATCTACCGGCAGATTGCAAATCAGCCGGCACAATAGCAACGTAGTGCTTGCGACAGAAGTCCTCAAAGCATTTGGATTTTTCACTCTTCACTTTTCACTTAGAAAATGCTCCTTTAACTACTCTAACTACCGAGAAACAAAAGGATCAAAGATCCTTATATTTGATTCCGGCGGAGCGCAGATCCGCCGGCACATTAGCCTTGTTGATTATTGTCACAAGCACTACGTTAGCATTTGGATTTTTCATTGTTCACTTTTAATTTTTCATTTCCGTCAGGCGTTTTTAACTTTTAATTTTTAATTGCGCTTTGACGCCTTCTCTTAACTTTTCACTTAGAAAATGCTCCTTTAACAATTCTAACTACCGAGAAACAAAAGCCTCCCCACAGGGGAGGTCTGGTGGGGCTTTCACTTTCGTGTCAGCAGCGAATACAGATATTTGAAGTTTTCTTTAAGTTCATTGGTGTCGAGGCCGTTAAGGAAGGCGTGTTCGTATGATATGCCGTAGAATACCTGCCTGAACATCCGTGCCGTTGTCGTAACGTCCACGTCGCTCCTTATCTCGCCCTTGTCCTTAGCCCTCTGTATCACCATTGACCACATCTCATAGTCCTTGCTGAAGATGTCTTCAATCTTCTGTCTTATGCCGGGATAATACATGCGGACCTGCGAAAGAAAGTGGATATAATAGAAGTTCGGGCAGCAGTCGTATGGGTTGTTGCCGTCGTTCACAAGACTTACAATTCCGTTCATTGCCTTCGACACTCCGGCCACATACTGATCTATAAATTCCGCCAGTGTGTCTGCCGGCTGGTCAAACTTGTTTACGGGGTTCTGCAGTTGTATGAAGAACTTGTCGGCCACGGCAACAAACAGGTCAAGCTTATGCGGAAAATAATACACTATTCCGGTCTTTGCAAGTCCGCAAGCCTTCGCCAGTGTGCTGATGCTTGCCTTTTCGTAGTTCATTTTCAGGAAAACCCTGAAAGCCTTGTCTATCACTTCTTCGCGGTTTGTTATCATAATCGTTTTTGTTTTCAGCTGCGAAGATACAATATTTTTTTAGTTTTCAGCTGTATGTTGTAATGCTTTTTATGGAGCAAATGGCCGATAAGGAATGTCTTTGGCCATGCATTGTTGCATATATGCTATTTGTCTTATTATCAGACACTTAACAACACCGTTGTAAAACGTGCCCTTTTAGCGTGCAATTTGCCGCCTTTTATGAGCTAAAAGACGGCAAATTACAATGCAAAAGGTATGCTTTTATATTTCAGGCCTTTTGCATGTGCTAAATAGGCGGCATATTCGTGATGTGGATAACAGGATTGTTATACAATTCCTTTTATGCAGGCAAACCTGCCGTCAGGTATATGTTCTGTCAGAACTTCTCTGCTATGCTCCGTTCTTATTTATCCGATGCTTTTTCCTGCATTCTCGTACACTTCTGTTATTTCCTCCTCGGTGGTGAGGTTGAAGTCGCCGGGTATGCTGTTCTTGATGGCAGATGCGGTGAGGGCGAAGTTGATGTCCTTCGGGCTGTCGTCGCCAAACTTCAGCAGGGCATGAATGTATGCAGCTATGAAGGCGTCGCCTGCACCCATAGGGTCGATGACGTTGTCTATGTCGTAGATGCGTGCAGGATAGATGTTGCCGTCTGACCAGAGAACGCCTGACAGTATGTGATGGTTGGCCGAAAGGGTGTTGCGCAGGGCAAGAATCATCTTGCGGCATTTGGGGAACATGTCTTTTGCCTTGCTGAAAAACTCTTTATGGCTTTGGATGTCGAAGGTGAAAGCTGGCGACGTGGCAGTAAATTTCGGCGGAGTGATGCCCGTGAGAAGTTGCCATTCGCCTTCGGTGCCGAACATTATGTCGCATTTCTTGGCCAGCGGAAGCAGTATGTCGTGGGCGCTCTTGCCGTATTTCCACAGATTCTTGCGGTAGTTTATGTCGAAAGATATTGCAAGGCCCTGTCTTTCTGCTTCGCACACGGCCTCTTCGGTAACGTCGGCAGCGCTTTGTGACAGGGCGCAGGATATGCCCGACCAATGGAAGACGGATGCATCGGCAAATGCGTCAGCCCAGTTGATTGTGCCTTTGGCAACGGTGGTCATTGACGAGTCGGCACGGTCGTAAACTACGCTCGAGCCGCGCATGGCTGCCGCATTCTCATAATAGTAGGTGCCGAGACGTATGCCGCCGCGGGTTACAAAGCGAGTGCCTACGTTGTATTTTCTGAGTTCGTTAAGGCAAGCCTGACCTAATTTGTTGTCGGGCAGGCGTGTAACATATTCGACATCATTGCCTAGCATGGCCAGCGACACGGCAACATTGGCCTCGCTGCCTCCGAAATATCCGTCCCATGTGCTTCCCTGTATGATGCGCAGCTTCTCCGGACGTGTCATGCGCAGCATAATTTCACCAAACGTAACTATTTTCTGTCTCATGTCAATTTTTGTTTGTCCTGTCTGTTTCTTCAGGCAAGTGGTGTTGTAGTTTGTTTATCTCTTTGCACGTTTGTCTAAAAAGCAGACTGCTGTTTTCAAGATGTAAAGATAGCTGTTTTTGTTTGTTGTCATAGCGGATGAATGTGAAAATAATGTGAATGTTTAGAATATTTATGACAAAATGCTTTTAGAAAGGCCTCTGCCCATAAGGCGGATTATGCGGCATGAAGGGTGACGTAAGTTAGTTTCTTATAGCCGGACAATAAAACAGCCATTATTTTTTGTTAAGTAAATAATTTCTGCGGTTATCGTTATTCTTTGTATTTTTGCAGGGTATAGACAGGCAGACAGTTGACTATAATTTTTTGTTTATGGAGATAATAATTCAGAACGACAGCTTAAGCCATAGAGAATGTTCTGTTCTGGGGCTTAATGAGGTCTTTGCTGAGGACTGTGAGAGGCAGGCCTTGCTGTTCGACGGCTTTATTTTCGGCGTCTGCCTTCGAGGTGAGGCGTCGGTGAGGATAAACGGAACAGTGTTTGATGTTGTGCCCGGCAAGGTGTTTGCCGTTTTGCCAAAGCATTTGTTCTCAGCCGTGTCATATTCAGCAGATATCGACGTAAGACTGATTTTTGTTCCTATTGACATTGTCTGTAAATTGCCGTTGTCGCCTAATTTTGACTCATTGAGGAACGCGGCGTCAAATCCCTGTGTCGACGGTGGAGAGTGGGCCGCTGATCTCGGGGCGCTGTGCGACATTATGATGAGGCATGACTATACTGTGGGTAAGGGCGAAGACATAATGATGTCGTTGGTATGCTCGGCAGCACTGATATTGTCTGATCTCTTTGAAGGCAGCGGCCATGACGTAAAGAAAACGCTGTCGAGACAAGAAGCTTTGGCAGGAAACTTTTTTGAACTGCTTTTCAGCCATTTCGAATCAGAACGTAGCGTGGCTTTTTATGCCGACAAGCTATGTGTAAGTCCAAAGTATCTTTCTGTTGCCGTAAGGAGCGTCAGCGGGTGTTCCGTACAGAAATGGATAAACGAGATTGTACTGGCCGAGGCCAAACGCTATCTGTGTACAACGGAAATGACAATACAGCAGATATCAGAAAAACTGCATTTTGCAAGTCCGTCTTCATTTGTCAGGTTTTTCAGGCAGCACACGCTGACAACTCCTTTGGCGTACAGGAAAGACTAATTATGATTATTGCAGTTTCTTGGCGTTGGTGTGCTTTCTGACAATTTGCATGAATTCGTCGCCCGTGATGGTTTCTTTTTCTATCAGGAAGCCAGCAGCCTCGTGCATTATTGTCATGTTGCCGGTTATTATTTCTTTTGCCTTTTGATGGGCTTTCTTAATCAGTTTCAGCACCTCGCGGTCTATTTCGGCTGCCGTGTCTGCCGAACATGTCAGCGAAGAGTCGCCGCCAAGATATGCGTTGCTGACGGTTTCGAGCGCCATCATGTCATATTGGTTGCTCATTCCGTATCGGGTAACCATGGCACGGGCCAGTTTCGTGGCTTGCTCAATGTCGTTAGACGCACCTGTTGTGACGGTATTCATGACTGTTTCCTCGGCAGCGCGTCCTCCGGTGAGCGTCACGATGCGGTTGAACATGTTTTCTTTGCTCAGCAGCACCTGTTCGCCTTCATCTACCTGCATAGTGTAGCCCAGGGCGCCCGACGTGCGCGGTATTATCGTTATTTTGTGAACCGGAGCCGAGTTTGTCTGCATTGCAGCCACCAGTGCATGTCCTATTTCATGATAAGCTATGATTTTCTTTTCGTCGGCAGATATCACCTTGTTCTTCTTCTGTGCTCCGGCAATTACTGTTTCGACGCTTTCTTCAAGATCAGACGTTGTTACACGTTTGCGGCCCATGCGCACGGCACGCAGTGCAGCCTCGTTGACGATGTTTGCCAGTTCGGCACCTGACGAGCCGGCAGTGGCTCTTGCAACAATGTCGAGATCAATTTCCTCGTGTCTTACATTAGCCAGATGCACCTTGAGTATGGCCTTCCTGCCTTCAAGGTCGGGCAATTCCATCTGTATGCGCCGGTCGAAGCGCCCCGGACGCAGCAGTGCCTTGTCGAGAGTTTCGGGCCTGTTGGTGGCAGCAAGGATTACCACACCACGCTTTCCGTCGAATCCGTCCATCTCCGTAAGCAGCTGGTTGAGGGTCTGTTCGCGCTCGTCGTTGCTCGAGAAACCGCTGTCGCGTCTTTTTCCTATAGCGTCAATCTCGTCAATGAATATTATGCATGGTGCCTTCTCGTTGGCCTGCTTGAACAGATCTCGCACCTTTGCTGCACCCATGCCCACGAACATCTGAACAAACTCAGATCCGGATATGGCGAAGAAAGGCACTTTTGCCTCACCGGCCACAGCACGTGCTATGAGTGTCTTGCCTGTTCCGGGAGGGCCTACAAGCAGCGCTCCTTTGGGCAGCGATGCTCCGATTTCGACATATTTACGCGGATTATGAAGAAAATCGACGATTTCCTTCAGAGTGTCTTTTGCCTCGTCTTGTCCGGCAACATCAGCGAAAGTTGTCTTTATGTCAGCATCGGCATATATCTTGGCTCCTCCGTTGCCGAACGACATGAAATTGCCGCCGTCGCCCATCCTGCTTCTGATGCTTCTGGCGGCCTGTCGCCATATGAGATAGAATATGATGCCGGGGAGAACCCACATGAGCAGGAAGTTGAGCAGAGGTGAGTTTTCCTGAGGTATAATTTCATTGAAAGAAATCTTGCCCGACTTGTTAGGACTCTTGGCCGACAGCAGCCTGTCTACCAATTTTGGGTCGTTGATCTCACCTGTCTGATAAGTTATTGTCTTGCCGTCGGTTTCTTTCGCCGTGAAGTAGATGTGGCTGCTCTTAATCATAACGTCCTTTACCTTTCCGCTGTCCACCTTTCCGACAAAAGTGCCGTAGTCGGTTTCGATTATGCGGCCACGTCCGAATTTAGGGAATATAAGGCCGTTGAGAAACAGCACAAGCAGAAAGCCCCACAGAAGTCCGTAGTATGGATTTGTCTTTTTCTGGTTCTGAGTGTTTGTCTTCTTCATAAAAACTGTTTTTTCCGGTTGCAAAGATAAATACATACGCTGCATGAACCGTTACCGGAAAAGAATAAAAAATGTGCAATATTTCACATAAATGAGGCGTATGAAGGTGTGTTGATGTATGTCTGGAATTTGTTGAGTGTTAAACCAAAACCAGATATTGGAATCAATAAGGATTGTAGTTTTATGTGGAATGTTTTGCAGCCTGTTTTCTCGAAACTGTGTCGGGTTGTTTAGATAAGTGGTAAATGGCAAGATGAAAATAGAAAACAAAGAGCGTGTTGAGAATATAAATGTACTTTTAAAAGTAAGACAAATGCGGACATATGGCCGACGTTGTCAGGTTATAAGGCATGTCTTGATGACATAAAAAATCCGAAGCTGACAGAGCCGGACGTGGCTGAGGCATGTTGCCTTGTGCTGTTAGCTTCGGATAATATGATGTTGCAGTACATTCAGGGCTACGGCCGGCGTGGCCCCGGATGCTGTTGTTATGTCTAGATGAAGAGGTTGACGCCTGCTTCTTCTGCCTTCTGCATGTAAGAGGCTACGCCGCCCACGGTTACGCCGTCGAGCAGTTCCTCCTTCTTTATGCCCATCATGTCCATTGTCATCTGGCATGCTATAAACTCGACGCCGTTGTCCATGGCCTGACGGATGAGCGACTCGAGCGAGTCGATGTTCTTCTTTTTCATTATTCCGCGTATCATTTTGCTGCCCATGCCCATCATGTTCATCTTTGACAGGGCAAGACTGTCGCTGCTCTTGGGGAGCATGTGGGCAAACATCTTCTCGGTGAGAGTCTTCTTTACGGCCGGGCCGTGCTTCTTCTTTATGACGTTGAGGCCCCAGAAGGTGAAGAAGATAGACACCTTGCTGCCTGTGGCGGCTGCGCCGTTGGCAAGGATGAATGTGGCTATGGCGCGGTCGAGGTTATCGCTGAAGCATATAAGGGTCTTGTTCTTGCCGGCAGGAGCGCATGCGGCGGCAGGCTTGTCGTCAGCTTGCTGCTTCCTGATGAGGACGGTGTGGCAGCCGTCGGTGCACGAAACTGAAAGGAAGGCGTTGCCCGTTGACTTACACCACGCCTTTGCGTCTGACGGGAAACCGGGGTCGGTGGCCTTTACCTCTATAGTCTCGCCGGGCTGCATGTCGTCGGTGGCCTGTTTCAGTTTAAGTATCGGACCGGGGCACTGCAGTCCGCAGGCATCAACGGTAAGCGTTGCACGGCTGTCGCTGCATTGACTGCCCGGAGTGCAACTGCACGAACAAGAAGAGTCGTCGCTGTCATCGTTGCCGTCGGCACACTGAAGGTCTTGTGTGGCCAGCTGATAAGTCTTGTAGCCGCCCGAAAGGTTGCGTACGTCGTAGCCGTTGGCCATAAGTATGCGTGCGGCGATGTAGCCTCTGAGACCTACGGCGCAGAACGTTACTACGGGCTTGCTCTTGTCTATCTCGCCCATGCGCTCGCGGATGTCGTCTACGGGAATGTTGACGGCCCCGCTGATTGTGCCGAGGCTGAATTCGGAAGGTGTACGGGTGTCGATAATCTGAACCTTGCTGCGGTCGAGACCGTCGATGTCGCGCCAGTAGATAACGGGCATCTTGCCGGATATGATGTTGGCGGCGGTGTAGCCAGCAATGGCTATCGGATCTTTGGCCGACGAGAATGGAGGAGCATAAGCCTGCTCAAGGCGGATAAGGTCGTAGATGGTGCCCTTGTGCTTGATGATTATGGCCAGCTGGTCGATGCGCTTGTCTACGCCTTCGTGTCCTACACACTGCGCGCCGTAGAGCGTGCCGTCTTCAGGATTGAAGGTGAGCTTGGTGGTGATGAAGAACGCACCGGGATAATAGTCGGCATGAGACATGCTTGTCGTAGTGCTGCTCTGATATTTGATGCCGAGTTGCTTCAGGCGCTTTGCAGGAAGGCCCGTAGAACCTACAACTACATCAAACACTTTAGCAATAGACGTACCGATGGCTCCTTCATATTCGGTTGTATTGCCAAACACCATGTTGTCTGCCACGATGCGTCCCTGACGGTTAGCCGGTCCGGCAAGATAGTTGAGCCATGGCTCGCCATATTCTGGATGCGGATATTCAATGGCGTCGCCTACGGCATATACGCCCTTGGCCGATGTCTCGAGATATTTGTCTACCTTGATGCCACGCGCGCCAAGCTCTATGCCGGCACTCTTGGCAAGCGACGTATTGGGACTTACGCCGATGGAGAGCAGCACGAGGTCGGTTACAATGCTCTTGCCCGACTTGAAGAACACGCGTATGCGTCCGTTGTCCTTCTCGAAGCGCTCAACGGCAGTGTTGAGATGAAGCGAAACACCCTGACTGAGCAGTTCGCGGTGGACATGAGAAGCTATGCTGAAGTCGACCGGTGCCATTACCTGCGGAGCCATCTCGACGATAGACACGCGGGCGCCAGCATGACTGAGATTCTCTGCCATCTCGAGTCCGATGAATCCTCCGCCTACAACAACGGCGCTCTTTACGCTGTGTTGCGTAAGATAGTCTTTTATGCGGAATGTGTCTTCAACGTTACGCAGGGTGAATATGCCCTCGGTGTCGATGCCGGGGAACGGAGGTCTGACGGGCGACGAGCCGGGCGAGAGCAGCAGGCGGTCGTAATGCTCGTCAATAACAGAGCCGTCGGGGCGGCGCAGCGTTACGGTCTTGGCCTTAGTGTCGATGCTTATGGCCTCAGTGTTGACGCGCACGTCGACGTTGAAGCGACGTCCGAACGACTCGGGTGTCTGCACAAACAGCTTGTTCTTGTCGGCAATGGTGCCGCCGATGTAGTAGGGCAGTCCGCAGTTGGCATATGAAATGTGCGGCCCCTTTTCAACCAATATTATCTCGGCCTTTTCGTCGGCCCTGCGAATGCGTGCGGCTGCGGTGGCTCCACCGGCAACTCCGCCAATGATGATGTGTCTCATGTCAGTGTGCTTGTTTTAATTATTATTGTTTGTTGTTATTTCTTCTTCGGTCATGCTTTCGGCTATCAGGCGTAGCTCTTCGGGCAGCGAAAACTGCGAGCAGTGTATGCGGTCGATAAGTTCGCGGCCCTTCTTGGTGAGGTGGAAACTCATGCAGCGGCTGTCGTGTGGGCACACGTTGCGCCTTATGTAAGCCTCCTTCTCGAGCGATGCAATCACCTTGGATGCGTTTGAGCGCGAGAGCTGAAGCTCGTCGGCTATCTCGCCCGAAAGCATCTTCTCTTTTTCAGACAGCACGCAGAGCAGCATGGCCTCGTTGAAGTTGAGGCCGAAGGCCTTCTGTAGCTGTAGCTCAAACTCGCTAATACAGCGGTATATCTTTCTTATCTTGCAGATGCAGTTGTTGTTCATGTCGATATTATTTTGCCGTTACATATTATGGTGAAAGATTTTTTAATTCTTATATTATTTCCATTGGAAAACATTGCAAATATAGATATTCGTTTGTTATAAAGATAATTTCCGATAGAAAATAATTTATTTTGTAACATTTATTTGCAAAATGGCCTGCCTTTTAACATTTTTCAATGGAAAATAAATATGTAATAGGCGGACGTGTATATGTCATAATCCATGCGGTGATATTGCCAGTGAGCAGTAGGGCAGGCAATGGTGTTGTGCGTTCAAGTCAGCAGAAGCTGGGCATAAAGATACTTGAGGCATGCGGATATGAGCATGGACGAAGGTTATGCATGAGGCCGCATGAAGAGGTATAATGGCTATGAAAACGACGCCACGGATGAAAGACCGCAAAACGGATTGTGAAAGGTGTCCTTTTGCATTGTAATATGCCGTCTTTCAGGATGCAAAAGGATACATATAAGAAAAAGGGCAGGAAGAAGAGTTGTGTGATGAGTTGAAAAATCAACTCGTCACACTGCATGTGTCTGAAAATAAATGACTTACATACGAATGTGACGAGTTGTGAGTTTTTTAAGAAAAATTTTATTTGTTTGATTGCCTGCCTGTGCGGTGCGTCTTGCCCGCATCATACCGCAAGGACATGGCCATTATGCCTTCATGATAATCTGGTTATAGTAAGGATACGGAATCTCTATCTTCTCGACGTCGAAACGCTCCTTGATAGCCCTCAGCAGGTCGCACTTCATGGCAAAGGCGTTGCCCGTGGTAGACGCCCACGCCCATGCACGCAGCGTTATGGCAGAGTCGCCAAGATTGATAACGCGTATGACAACCTGCGGCACATTGTTGGCTTTCTCCTCGTCGGTGCGATGGTCTATGAGCATCGGGTGCTTCATAATCTCGTCTCTCATCACGTCGATGGCATGGCCGAGGTCAGTGGTGTAAGACACGCCGACTTCTATAAAAGAGCACGTGGTGGTTTCGCCATAAGACGAATTGACTATGGTGCTTGAGTTAATCTTGTTGTTCGGAATGAGAATCATGCGGTTTTCGGCGTTCTGTATGACCGTATGGCGGAGCGTAATCTCCTTGACTGTTCCAACGATGACGTTGTCAACCTGGATAAAGTCGCCCACCTTAAACGGACGCGAAAAGATGATGAACAGTCCGCCTACGATGTTAGACAAGGCCTCCTGAGAAGCAAGGCCGACGGCCATGGCCATGATACCGGCACTGGCGAGGATTGAGTTGCTGACCTTCTCCATGCCCGGAATGAGCGACAGAAATGCAGCCACACCTATGATGTATACGGCGGTGGTGATTATCTGGCGGATAAAGCTTATCTTTGTCTCGTCGAAGACAATGCGGCCACGCTTTCTCTGCGAACGGTTGAACAGATACTTGATGAACGCATTGAGTATGCGCACGAACACGTAAATTAAGAAACCCTTGATTAAGAACACGACAATCCAGCGGATTGACAGTCCGAAGACTTCCATGTTTAGCATTTCATTGATATTCATGGCGTTATGATTTAGTTTTATTTATAATGATGTGTCATGTCCAGCCTTTGCACATTGCTGCCGGATATGTGCCCCCGACTGCATGTTGAAGCTTGGTATATGCAAAGATAAGAAATAAAAATATAAAAGATGAAATAATATGCATAAAATGTGCTACCTTTATTTACACATTTTATGCAGCACGGCCATTTCGCGTAGCTTTATGTCTTGCAGGTTAGAGGATATTCTGATTTTTTGTCGTATCTTTGTGCTTGCCGGCAGAACGTGATGCAGGTGGCTGTCGGCAGAAATAACATTTGATATGAGAAAACGTATTAATAATGGAAGAAAGCCTGTGGAAGGAAGTCTGTTTGGCGATGACGATTTTGAGCCTATCATGCCGGCCATAGACCTGAGTAAATACAATTTTGATGAAGTGTTCGGGCGGTTGGCGAAGTCGGACTTCAGGCGGCGCTTCCGGCTGAATGATGAGATGAAGTATTATGTAACGGAGAAGGGACTTGGGCGCATTGACATGCATGCAGCTGACATAATAAAAAAAAGACTTGCACCGGCCGTTATACCAAACGACGGAAAGCAGACACCGATGAAAGGACATCCCGTGTTCGTGGCACAACACGCAACAGGATGCTGCTGCCGGGGCTGCCTGTCAAAGTGGCACGGCATTGATGCGGGGCGTGAACTTACGGCCGCTGAGCAGGAGTATGTAGTGGCTTTGCTGCTGACCTGGATATCCAGACAATTATAACGGCATAAAGACTACACCGGAAGATTTTCTGCGGTGTGCTTTATGCCGTCATTTTCGATATAACGTTCCGCTACGAAACGTTTAAGTGCAGACAGGTTGTCTGCATGATGTTATCCCTAAACCTCAAAAAACTTATAAGGCATTAACTATTGTCTTAGTTCTTGTCGCCGGCCCAGTCCTTGGCGTTTATTGCCTCGAGGAGCTTGATGGCGTCTACATACTGAGCTATGCCGTCGGCAACGTTTTTGGCGTCGCGCATGGCAAGTACGACGGTAGAGGGGCGGTTTACAACGTCGCCTCCAGCAAACACACCCTTGCGGCTCGTCATTCCGCATGGAGTCTCGCGTGTTAGGACGTATCCGCTTTCGTCAACCTCAATGCCCTTGGTGGTCGACACTACGCGGCTGGCGGGCACGGAGCCGATGGCCATGAGCACCTTGTCGGCCTTTTCTGTGCGGCGCTCGCCGTTGTGCTCTATGACTACGCCGTTGAGAATGCCGTCCTTGTCGAGAATCTCCACAATCTTTGACTGCCAGTTAAACTTGACACCTTCTTCGACAGCTTCTTCGTATTCAGAGCGAAGGGCGCTCATCTCGTTCACCGTGCGGTGATAAACAATCTCGACATCCTTTGCACCCATGCGGATGGCCGTGCGGGCACCGTCCATGGCTGTGTTGCCGCAGCCGATGACAAACACACGGTCGCCTTCTTGTATGGGCACGTCTTCGCGTGCAATGTTTCCTTCGTTGTATAGACTCACCTTCCTTAAGAAGTATACAGCCTGACGTACGCCTTTGAGGTTTCGTCCGGGAATATTCGGTTTCTTCGGCTTTACTGTACCAGTGCCCATGAATATGGCGTCGAAGCCACGTTCAAAGAGCTGGTCGATGTTTATGTCGGTTCCAACTGTGGTGTTGCAGTGGAACACCACTCCAAGTTCTTCAATCTTTTTGATTTCGCGTCTTACTATCTCCTTCGGCAGTCGGTATT
Organism: Prevotella marseillensis; assembly: GCF_900625065.1. NCBI lineage: Bacteria > Pseudomonadati > Bacteroidota > Bacteroidia > Bacteroidales > Prevotellaceae > Prevotella > Prevotella marseillensis. The sequence continues at coordinate 521,617 of NZ_UYXY01000001.1, forward strand.
CAGGGATGCCGAACATGAGAACGCCGCCTGGTTCGGGTTCCATCTCGAATATCTCAACGTTGAAACCTTTGCGTGCCAGGTCGCCGGCAATGGTAAGTCCGGCAGGCCCTGAACCGATTACGGCTATGCGTCCGCGTGTCTTTGGCTGCAGGTTCTCGCGTATCAGGCCCATGCCGCCGTCGAAGTCGGCTATGAATCTTTCCAGCTTGCCAATATGTATCGCCTGTCCTTTCTTGCTCAGTACGCAATGTCCCTCGCACTGCTTCTCGTGCGGGCATACGCGTCCGCATACAGCCGGCAGGTTACTCTTGTCGTTGATTATCTTCATGGCGTTACCGAGATTACCTTTCGAAAGCTCGTGAATCCAGTCGGGAATGTCGTGGCTTATGGGGCATCCTTTCTTGCACTGCGGAACTTTGCAGTGAAGACAGCGCTTGGCCTCGTTTATGGCTTCGAGCATGGTATAGCTCTCGTTTACCTCGTGAAATAACTCTTTTTGTTCTTCCATTTGCTTTAAAGTAGTTTGAGTATTGTAAAATTATTTGCAAAGATAGTGTAATCTTTGACTTAAATAAAAAAATAGTGTGACGAAAATGAAAAAAGTCATCATAAAATGTTTTTACAAAATAAAATTTAGTATCTTTGCGTGCAATTTTTTGGTAAATATTATTTATTTGCGTCTTATATGGTGGTTGTGTAAATCGGCGAAAGACGTATATTTTATATAAAAACAATATTAGACTATGATCTCTGCATTTGACAAAACATTTAAATTAGGTATTCTCTTGTCAGTTATCGACTGGCTTACATTTAATGTAGTATTCTTGTTGTTCACGCTGTTTTCAGGAGCAGATACGAGCGGAGAATTTGTGGCTGATTTGTTAATGGCAAATGTCTCATATGTTGTTGCATTGCAGATTGTTACCATAAGCCTGCATCACAGACAGGCTCAGCCGGCAAAAGTGCTCAGCTATACTTCACGTACATCAGCTATATTCATAGTGCTGTATGCGGCAGTGTTGGGTATCATGGGATTTTCCGTACCGGGGCTTGCTTATTGTATCGAAATATCTCTACTTGTTTTTCTTGTTACAAGTATTGAGCAACTTTTACTTAGAACATACATTAAGCATAAGCGAAGTGTTGGCCGGAACAGAGTTGATACCATAATACTTGGTACAGGACAAATGGAACAGAAAATTGCTGACGTGATGACTAACGTCTGGAACGGATACATTCTTTTGGGATATTTTATCAAAACAGATTCTGACTCAATGACAAACAGCTCTACAGGTGAGGAACTTGCTTATCTGGGAGAGGAGAGCGAACTGCTGCCTTTTATAGAGAATAATCATGTTGACGAGCTCTATATCGGCGTAATGCCGGATAAGCTGAAAGAATATAAGGCTCTGATGAGGCTTTGTGAAAAGCATATGATCAGAACATATTATGTGCCTACCATATCTTACGGAGAGTTCCGCAGTGCAAAGGTTATGGAGTTTGGCGACATTTATGTCATGTCGCAGTATAACGAACCGCTGAAGGATATGCGCAACAGGATACAGAAACGTGTATTCGACTTTGTGGTTTCGCTGCTGTTTATATGCACATTGTTCCCGATAATATTGATAATTGTGGCGATAGTGTCAAAGATAACAATGCCCGGACCGTTGTTCTTTAAGCAGAAACGTACCGAATATGACGGAAAGGACTTCGTGTGCTATAAGTTCAGGAGCATGAAGGTAAACAAGGATTCTGATAAAGTACAGGCTGTCAAGGATGACCCGAGAGTGACTAAATGGGGCTTGCTGATGCGTCATACCAACATTGATGAGCTGCCTCAGTTTATAAATGTACTTAAAGGAAACATGAGCATTGTCGGTCCGCGTCCGCATATGCTTGCTCACACCGACTATTATTCCCAACTTATATCAGACTATATGATACGCCATTACGTAAAGCCCGGTATAACAGGATGGGCTCAGACTCATGGTGAGAGGGGAGAGACAAAGACAGTGGATGACATGAAGCGCCGTGTGGAAAAGGATATTTGGTATATTGAACATTGGAGTTTCTGGCTCGATATTCAGATAATATTAAAAACCGTTTCTGATGCCATTCATGGTGATGAAAAGGCTTATTAAAAGGATAAAAGTGCAGATTGCATTTAGGCTATATATAAACGGGGATGTCGCTTTGGGGCGCATCCCCGTTTGTTGTTGAAGTATTAGATGTATCTTGATTTTATGATAGATGTGATAAATTCGTTTGTCTGTGGAGCAGTAGCGTCCTTATCGCTGATTTTTCTTGTTTGGAGATGAGGGATAATGCGTTTGGATAAATTATACCTGATTGTTGCTATGACGCTGTGTCCATATTCTTGATTATCATGTTTTATGGTTGTCTTTCTGTGATTGTTTTTTGCGTATGGAGATATAATTCTGGAATAATAGTACTGTTGTCGTTTCCTGCTTTATCTTGGTGTTTACATTTTTAGCAGATCTGCGTTAATAAAAAAGGAGAAAACAGTTTTTACACCGCTTTCTCCCTTGCAAAATTTAACCCTCTATTTATTATTTATTATAGGTAAGGAACTTTGTGTTCGTGATTTTTACGTCAACGTTATTGTCAAAGTCCTTATCTTTTTTCGTGTAGAAGAATGTACAGTTGTCTATTGTAACGTCATGTACGCACTTCAAGCCCGGGAGTCCGTGTGCCGAAATGGCTGTTTTTGTGTTTCGGCATACGACGTTTGATATATGTATGTCTCCAAAGTCAGGTGCAAAAGGTGCGTCGGTGTAGGTGGCTGTTTCAGCCTTGTCTTCTTTTACGCTGTATTTCTTGTCGATATAAGTGCACTCAAATACAATTGCTTCATCTTTGATGTCCGTCATGAAGATGTCGCTGATATACAGCCCTTCAACCTTTCCGCCGCGTCCTATGCCGCTCTTGAAGCGCAGACCTGTGTCAGTGCCGCTGAAGCGGTTGTTGCGTACAACAATGTTCTTTATGCCTCCGGTGAACTCGGAGCCTATGACAAAGCCGCCATGAGCATGGAACACCGCATTGTTCTCGATGAGAATGTTCTCACATGGTCCATATTTAAGACCAGACTCTCCGGCTCCCGCCTTCATGCATATTCCGTCGTCTCCGGCGTCGATGGTGTTGTTGACAATCAGGACATTCTTGCAGCTGCTGATGTCGAGAGCATCGCCGTTCTGGGCGTTCCACGGGCATCTTATTGTAACGTTGTCAACTATCACGTTGTTGCAGCGTGTAGGGATGAGGTGGAACTTGGGCGAGTTCTGAAGTGTAACGTCTTTTACGAGCACATTCTCGCAGTCGGTTATTCTGATGAGGTGTGTGCGCATCTTTTCCTGTGCCTCGGGTGTGGCTGCTATGTTTTCGTAATGCTTGAGGTTGAACGGAAACCACAGTTTGCCTCCTTCTGTCTCTGTGCCTCCCATATAGAGAAACTCTTTCCACTCAGCGTCGCTTACTTTAGAACGCTTTACAGGACGCCAGAATGCGCCGTTGCCGTCGATTACGCCTTCGCCAGTTATGCTGATGTTCTTACGCTTGCTTGCGCTTATCAGTGGAGTGCATTTGTCGTCTTTCTTGCCGTTTTCTTCTTTTATAAACAGGCTCTTTTCGGGTGAAGCCATTATTATGGCGTTTTTCTCTATGTGCAGATCAATGTTGTCCTTAAGCGAAATCATTCCCGTCAGCCATATTCCGGCAGGCACCACAAGATGCCCTCCTCCCTGCTTGTTCAGTGCGCTTATTGCTTTTCTGAAAGCTTCTGTATTAAGAGTTACGCCGTCTCCTACGCCTCCGAAGTCTTTAAGATTAACTGTGTTTGCCGGTATGACCGGTGCAGTTGCTTTAGGCATTTCAACCGGAAGGTTTTGGTAATAAGTGTCGTAGTCACTTGCCTGGGCAAAGTTTAATGCAAGCATAAATGCTACGCATAGAGATAAAACTTTTTTCATTTTGATTAGTTAATAAGTTTATTTTTACTTTAGTATTTAATATTCCAATTTGTTTAATATGTTCATGTCCGGGTGTTTTGTTCCCGTTCATGTATGGGCTGTTCAAATAATTATGTATATACGTTGATGTCGTTTGATTATTTTTATAGTTTGCGGTAAATTTTTTGCAAATGTAATGCAAGTTGGAGACATTTCCAAATAATAAATATTCTAACATGATAATTTTATGTGTTTTTAAATTTTACAAAAAATATTGTCTATGTGTTTTTACGGGTAAATTATGGGCAAAATAGGGAGATTTTGGGCAAAAATAAAATTTTTAGTAAAAAAGTTGCTGAAAAATTTGGTGGTAATAAAAATAATGCCTACCTTTGCACTCGCAATTGAGAAACAAACACCAATCAATTGTTAAGGACGCGCTTGTAGCTCAGTTGGTAGAGCATCTGACTCTTAATCAGAGGGTCCAGGGTTCGAGCCCCTGCAGGCGTACAAAGAGACACTTTCGAGTGTCTCTTTTTTTGTTTGTGCATATTGTGTTTTTATTTAAAAACTGCTAATCCGATAAATAGTGGAGCAGTAGAAATGGGGCAGTAGAAATTTAATGGGGATTTTTGTTGCTATTCCATATAAATTCCGACCTTTGCAATATGTAAACGAATCAATTGGACGTTACTCAAAAGAGTTTGGGCTTTTTTAAAAGAAACGTATGGAGGCATCCCAGGTGACTTGCCGTACGCTTGAAACATTTTATCATATAAATGCACATACTTTTGAGAAATAGTACAAAGAAACATTATGTGGTTACTGTGAGTGGGATGAACCGGATAATGCCGACAAATGGCTGCTGTTTCCTGAAAACATAGGTCCCCGCCTCGCAATAGACGAATCCTCCCTGTCTAATGACGAACTGTATGCGTTTGTTACCAACCGTGACCGCCATGCCCTTGAAGGAAGCCTTGTGGCGGTCGTTGCCGGAACAAAATCTGAGGCTATAATACAGACTTTAAAACAGATTGATAAAGCGGAACGTATGAAGGTTGAGGAGGTCACTCTTGATCTTTCAGACTCGATGCGCAAAATAGTTTCTGTAGCCTTTCCTAATGCCAAACGGGTAATAGACCGTTTTCACATACAGAAACTGGCTGGTGATGCTGTACAGGAAATTCGCGTGGCACATCGTTGGGATGCACTGCAACGGAGCAACGAGGAAATGGAAGAATGCAAACTGTCGGGTAAAACCTATGTGCCATTTCGTTTCCCCAACGGAGACACACGCTCCGAACTGCTTATCAGAAGTCGTTATCTGCTGTTTAAATCAGCAGACAAATGGACAGAAAGACAAAAAGAAAGGGCCGGAATCCTATTTGACGAATACCCGGATATTAAAGTTGCTTACGGACTGTCGCACTCACTAAGAATGATATTTTCCAAAAACACAATCAAAGATGCCGCAAGGCTCAGTATGGCAAAATGGTATGATAAAGTGGAACGTGCAGGCATGAAGCAATTTAATGTGATTGCTGCAACCTTTTATGAACATTATGATGAAATATTGAACTTTTATAACAATCGTTCCACGAATGCAGCTGCTGAATCATTCAATGCTAAAATCAAACTCTTCAGAGCTAATCTCCATGGAGTGATAGATAAAAAGTTTTTCCTCTTTAGAATAGCAAAGCTCTATGGATACTCTCATTAAATTTCTACTGCCTCGGGCTTTTTGATTTCTGTGGTCCGGTTTTAAAGTTTGTATACAAATAAAAAAGTCATCTCAGTATTGAGATGACTTTTGTGATCCCGACAGGATTCAAACCTGTAACCTTCTGATCCGTAGTCAGATGCTCTATTCAGTTGAGCCACGGGACCATTTCTTAAATGCGATGCAAAGGTACGCATATTTTTTAATACAGCAAAATTTTTTCGGATTTTTTTATCAGATTGTTTTGATTTTATTGAATATTGCCTTTATAATGCAGAAAAGATGATTTAAAACAATAAAATATGATGACTTGTTTGCTTAATTTGCCAGACAATGAAATGTGTGGAGTGTGGATTTATGGGGTGTTATATATTAATAATATTGTACCATTTACTTCATATTTGTTTTTTATATAAAATTATGTTGAAAGTGTTTTTTGCTTTTTTAGTTATGTGGTATACATACTAAGATGGTGTTCCTTCTTTGTTGTAATTTATAGCTTCTATTGATTCGCCTTGCTGTATTATGGAAGAGCGGGATTGGATAAATTATGGTATATGATATTTTTTTTAAAGAAATATTCTTGAAAATTTGCACGTATAAGAAAAATGTATTACCTTTGCAGCGCAAAAAGCGAGAAATGGTACCTTGGCCGATCGGTTAGGTAACGGTCTGCAAAACCGTGTAGAGCAGTTCGACTCTGCTAGGTACCTCTTAAAAGGCAACATTCATGTGAATGTTGCTTTTTTTATATATTTACGATTTGTTTGGTGCTGCCGAAATTTCTACTGCCCCATAAAAAGTTTTTTCTCTTTAGAATCGCAAAGCTCTACGGATACCCCATTAAATTTCTGCTGCCCCATGATGTCAATGTTGATTGTTACGTGTTGTAATTGTTTTTCGTTAAATATTTGAGTCTGTGAGAATCGTGCTAATTTAATTTTGCTGTATACAATAAGGTGTGGGGTATATAAAAGAAAAACCCTGACGCTTAAACGTACAGGGCTAATGAAAGGAGGAGTGGTACCACCAGGAATCGAACCGGGGACACAAGGATTTTCAGTCCTTTGCTCTACCAACTGAGCTATGGCACCATCGTTGTTCTTTTTTGCGATGCAAAGGTACGCAAAAGTTTTAAAATAAAAGATTCATTACGTGATAAAAGTACTCTTTTTAACTTATTTTTGGAAATTAGCTTATAAAAACGAATAAAACATGCATAATTGTGCAGAATACACCTTTATGCATGTTTTATTTTGCGTATTTATTGCATTAAAGCAGTTGTGCGCTGTGTGATGATTTTATTTGTTTAGCTGCACTTTTTCTGTATTATAAAGTGAAACCATAGCCTACTGTCAGCGAGAAACTGCGGTTGCGTATGTTATCGACGTAATATTTATATGGGTTTTTCAGGCCGAACAAGTATCTCAGGTCGATGCTTATATTGTTGTATTCGTAAGCAACTCCTACAGGGATGCCGATGTCGAAGCGTTTGAATATTCCGGTTGTAGTGTTGCTTGCCTCTCCTGATTGTTCCGCGTCAGGTATATATTGACCGTTTTCAACAGTTCCGTTCTCGTAGTCGTTGCTTCCTTTTGCTGACAGAAGATATCCCGCCTGCACTCCGGCTTTTATCGAGAAGCCGCTGTTGCCGAAATAGTAGATGGCCATTACGGGTATTGTGAGATAGTGGAGCGTCTGTTTTGAGTTTGTTACCTTGCCGTAGCTTTGTTCGTTTATATAGGTATGGTCTGAATATTTTGTGCCGTACATTGAGTAGAGCAGGCCTGCGCTGAAGCCAAAGTCGTTGTTTTTAAATCTGTGTCTTACTTCGGCTCCTGCCGTTATGCCAAATTTATATTTTGGCTTAAGCTCATCGCCCTGTCCGTTTCCTGCGTCAGTGAGGATTATGTCGTTGTTCATCTTAGACAAGGTGAGTCCGAACATAGGGAAAATCTTTGTTTCGCCTCCTGCTGTTTGTGCTGTTGAGTTTTGTGTCATCGTCAACAGCACGAGCATTATTATTACCAGTTTTTTCATGTTATTAAGTTTTTTCTGATATAACGTTTTTTGCATTTTTTTATTGTTACTTTCCGTTCATATTTAACCCCAATCCGTCATTATACTGCACATAGCTTTATCTATTTTTCAGCCAATCTTTTTGTTACTATTGGCTGAAAAAGTTTTTTGTAGAAACTCATCACTCGTCACATTCGCATGTAATTTGTTGATATTCAGTTGCTTGCGGCGTGATGAGTTGTCGTGCAAACTCATCACACAAAGATTTAGCTGTTCTTTTTTGTTCTGATTTTGGTTGATTTATGCCTGATGTGATGAGTTTGCACGACAACTCGTCACGCCATAATGCTTTGATTTGCAGTGCCTTATGCCGTGTTGTGACGAGTGATGAGTTTCTGCAAAAAAACTTTTTTGTTCATTCATTCCGTGGTGGGTTTCTTTTCATCTTTCTTTTTGCTTTGTATCGGATGCGTGTCTATATCCGTCTGAAAGCATATCTTTTGCATCATGAAAGGTCTTGTTTTGTCATACAAAAGCATGCCTTTCGTAAAGCAACTTGATGCCTTCTGCTTGGGCTTAACGTGATGGAGCATGCTGGTTATGTGATTTGATGCCATCACTGATCTTAGCTTTTGTGTTAGTCTTCAGTAGTAACTGTTTTAATAAAAAATGTTCAGACTGCCGGCAGCCTGAACATTCCTGTATGATGAATAATTTATTGTCTTAGTCTTTTAAGGGATTCCAGCCCTGAGCTTTCAGCTCAAACTCGTTGTTGTCGCGGCTTACGAGCATGTGGCCCAGTTCTTTCTTTGTGATATGCCCTATGAGCTTCACGTCTTTCATGTCCTCAATCTTCTCATGGTCGCCTATGGGCACGGTGAACAGCAGCTCGTAGTCTTCGCCGCCGTTGAGCGCACACGTAGTTACGTTCATGTTCATCTCCTCAGCCATCACAGCCGTCTGATAGTCAATGGGGATGTTCTTTTCGTAAATTCGGCACCCGCAGTTGCTCTGGTTGCAGATGTGCAGCAGTTCGCTGCTCAGTCCGTCGCTTATGTCCATCATGGCCGTGGGGTGTATGTTGCGCTCGCGCAGTGCTTGCAGAATGTCGCCTCTTGCCTCCGGCTTTAGCTGGCGCTGCAGCAGATATTCCTTTCCGGCAAAGTCAGGCTGAAAGTGGGCCAGCTCTTCGAGCGCACGCTTGTCGTTCTTCTTACTTGCCTCGTTCACCTGCTGATAGTAGACGCTCTTTTCGCGCTCTAGCAGTTGCAGGCCCATGTATGCCGCGCCGAGGTCGCCGCTGACGCATATCAGGTCGGTGTCCTTAGCGCCGTTTCTGTATACGATGTCCTCCTTTGCACATTCGCCGATGCACGTTATGCTTATGGCCAGTCCGGTGTACGACGACGTTGTGTCGCCTCCCACAATGTCTACGTTCCATTTTTCGCAGGCCATGCGCAGGCCGCTGTAGAACATCTCCATGTCCTCAACTGTGAAGCGTTTGCTCAGCGCAATGCTTACAATGAGCTGGCGCGGTGTGCCGTTCATGGCGAATATGTCGCTTATGTTCACCATTGCCGACTTGTAGCCAAGGTGCTGCAGGTCGATGTATGTAAGGTCGAAGTGGACACCTTCCATAAGCATGTCTGTCGTAACGAGCACTTCCTTGTCGGGATAGTGCATCACGGCGCAGTCGTCGCCTACGCCGTATATTGTCGATTCGTTTTTGGGGGCATGTCCGTCTGTGAGGTGACGGATAAGTCCGAATTCGCCAAGTTTCGCAATGTCTGTCATTCTGCTTTTAGTTTTTTTTCTTTGTTATATTTCGATTTAAGGAGCTAAGAATACGCCTTGAGGCAACATTCTTAACTCCTTGTATCCTATAATCCGGCCGGCACAGGTTATGCACGGTTGATCATCTCTCTCATTATTTCGGTCATCAGCGGCTGAGCCTTGTTGGCTGCAATCTGCACCTCCTCATGGCTTACCTCAACCGGTGTGTCCTCGAGTCCGAGGTCGGTGATGATGCTTATGCCGAATGTCTTTATGCCGCAGTGATGTGCCACGATAACTTCAGGCACCGTACTCATGCCTACGGCGTCTCCGCCAAGGCGGTGATACATCTTATATTCTGCCGGAGTCTCAAACGTAGGACCCTGCACGCCCACATAAACGCCGTGAACCACGCGTATGCCCTTTTCGGCGGCAATGGCGTCGGCCTCTGCTATGAGCTTCTTGTCGTAAGTCTCGTGCATGTCCGGGAAGCGCGGGCCTGTGGGGAAGTTCTTTCCGCGCAGCGGATGCTCCGGGAAGAAGTTGATGTGGTCTGTGATTATCATCAGGTCGCCGATTTTGAACTCAGGGTTCATGCCTCCCGAAGCGTTGCTTACAAAGAGAGTCTTTATGCCGAGTTCGTACATTATGCGTATCGGGAACGTAACTTCCTTCATGTTGTAGCCTTCATAATAGTGGAAACGTCCTTCCATAGCCATTATGTCAACGTTGCCGAGCTTGCCGAAAATCAGTTTGCCGGCGTGTCCCTCCACCGTAGAAACGGGGAAGTTAGGTATTTCAGAGTAAGGAAACTCGTAGCTGTCAGTGATTTCTGAAGCTAATTGTCCTAGGCCTGTTCCCAGAATTATTGCCGTTTTTGGGCTTGTTGTCATCCTTTGCTTTAGCCAGGATGCTGTTTCTTGAATTTTTTCGTACATAACCAATTATTTTTTCGTTAAATTCCTCTTCCTGACCGAGCATGAACTTTATTCTTATGGGCAGCATGTATAGATTTTGCCTTACCTCTTCAGAAAGTCCGTCCATTCCGGCCAGTCTCGAGTTGTCTTTTTCTGTAGTGATTATTATTTTGGGCGACGGCATCTTGTCGAACGCCTCGTTTATCCGTTCAATGTCCCTTCCGGTAAACTGATGGTGGTCGCCGAATGTCAGCGGCACAACGTTGCCGGCGTAAGGCTTCAGGTCGTAAATCATCTGTTTTGGCGACGCTATGCCTGTGAGCAGCAACACGTTCTCCTTATTCTTTCTGATGCTGTCGAGCGTCTTTGTCCTGCTGCCGAACACGGCCTTAAGGTCTTCATACTCGAGAGTGGAGAAGAACAGCTGCTGATATGGAAACAGGTTCATTGCCTTTATTATCACGCGATACTCCATGGGCTTTAGGTCCTTGGGGCATTTTGTTATAATAACGATGTCGGCCCTTGCCTTTCCGCTTAGCGGTTCGCGCAGTCGGCCGGCAGGCAGCAGTTTGTCGTAGATGATGAGCCTGTGATAGTCAACGAGCAGAATGTTGATTCCCGGTTTTACATATCTGTGCTGAAAGGCGTCGTCGAGCAGTATCACGTCGGTGTCTTTCGTCTCTTCGTCGCCGGTTATGCGGTCAATGCCGTGACATCTGTTTTTGTCTACAGCCACGTATATGTCCTTGAATTTCTGCTTCATCTGGTAGGGCTCGTCGCCAATCTTTCTCATCTCGGTGTCCTCCTTAGCCAGCACGTAACCCTTGCTCTTGCGCTTGTATCCGCGGCTCAGCACGGCCACCTTGCCCTTGTCTTTGAGCAGGCGGATGAGATATTCCACGTGGGGCGTCTTGCCCGAGCCACCCACGGTGATGTTTCCTACCGATATTACCGGAATGTCGAAGCTGCGGCTTTTAAGAATGCCGAGCTCAAAAAGCTGGTTGCGCAGCCTTACGCCCAGGCCGTAGAGCCAGCTCAGCGGAAGCATCCATTCGTTTATCTTTATAAAGTCGCCTTCCATTCCTTTACTGAATTCATTATATTGTTTGTCGTTATATGCAGCAGGCGCGCCGGCAGCTGTGCCTGTGGCGCCTGCTTTGTTTATCTGATGTTAAGTATGAACGGCACGCGTGCCTGCACGGCGTTCTGCCTGTTCATGCTTCTGATGAGCATGAACGGCTCGTAGTATTCGCCAAGGGTTAGGCGCAGCTGATTGTCGATGTAGCTGCCCTGCGATGCCTTGTTGAGCAGTTGCTCCATCCAGTCGCTCTTTCCGGGATAAGGAGCCGTGTGATATTCCTTCAGGTTTGCCAGACTTGCAGCCTTTGCTACAGCCTCGTTGAGGCCTCCGAGCTGGTCTACCAGCTTATGCTTGTATGCATCCTGTCCGAGCCATACATGGCCCTGAGCCACTTTCTCTACCTGTGCTATGCTCAGCTTGCGGCCTTCTGCCACACGTGAGCGGAACAGCTTGTAGCCGCGGTCGATATAGTTCTCGATGTATGCCATCTCCTCTTCGTTGAAAGGACGTGCAGGTGTGCCCAGACCGCTGTTCTTGTTGGTCTTCACCTCGTCGAACTTAACGCCGAGTTTCTGCGTGAGCAGTCCGCTGAAGTCGGGGAACATGCCGAATATGCCGATGCTGCCGGTCAGCGTTGTGGGCTCAGCCACAATCCAGTTGGCGCCGCTGCTGATATAGTAGCCGCCCGATGCAGCCATGCCGCCCATAGACACAACCACGGGCTTCTTCTTTTTCAGCATTTCAACATAGTGCCATATCTGTTCTGAGGCATAAGCGCTTCCGCCTCCCGAGTTGATGCGCAGCACCACGGCCTTTACGTTATCGTCGTCGGCCAGAGCCTGCAGGTCTTCGCAAACCTTCTTGCCCACGATGTTGTGGCCTTGGCTCATCATGCCTGTCTCCTCGCTGTCAACAATGTTTCCGTAAGCATAGTATACAGCAATCTCGTCTCCTTTGCTGCTGTTGTCAGTCAGAAGTTTCATCTCTGCCAGTCCTGCCGTGTTGATGTTGTCGTCGGCATCCTTTTTCATGAGCTTGTTTATTTCGGCCTTTATGCCGTCTGTGTATATAAGCTTGTCCACCATCTTGCGCTTGACAAACTCTTTCGGATCGTCGAAGGTTATCAGTCTGTCGGCATAGGCGTTAAGCGAGTCGACGCTGATCTTTCTGCTTTCAGACACATCTTTGCAGATGGTCTGCCATATTCCGCTAATATAAGCCGTAACCTGTTCGCGGTTGGCGTCGCTCATCTTGTCGGCAGTGAACATTTCGGGAGCGCTCTTATATGTGCCCACTTTAGCCAGCTGCATCTTCACGCCAAACTTTGCCAGCATGTCTTTCAGGAATATCGGCTGCGAAGCCAGACCGTGCCAGTCTATCTGTCCGCTCGGATTCAGGAATATTTTGTCGGCAACCGATGCGATATAGTAGGTGCCCTGTGTGTATACGTCGCCGTAAGCCACAATCCATTTTCCGCTCTTCTTGAAGTCTTTCAGCGCGTTGCGTATGGCCTGCATCGACGCGTAAGAGTCGGCACCGAACATTCCTGCCTCAATATATATACCTTTAATCTTGTCGTTGTTCTTGGCCTTTTTAATGGCATCGAGTATGTCGTCGAGTCCCATGTTTCCAACCGTACTTCCGCTCAGCTGGTCCATGATGCTTTCTTCAGAGCGTTCGTTGAGCACTCCCGACAGGTTGAGCACCATTACCGTGTTGTCGCTCACGTCCTTTGCTGAACTTTCAGAGGCAATCATGCCTGCGATACACATCACTCCGAGCACGCCTGTTAGCAGGGTGAAAACTATCAAGCCGACAACCGTGGCGGCCATGTATTTAAAAAAGTCCTTCATAAAATATGCTTTACGTTTAAAAATTTCAGAAAAATGTTTTTATTCAATGTCGTGAGGCATGCTCCATGGCGGAATATGTTGCGCCGTGTGCCGCATTGCCACTTACCAACTGCAAATATAAGCAATTTTATTTTATTTTGTCTGAAAACGTATGCAAAGTTTGACAGAATCGTCAAATATTATTATTTTCGCACTGATGAAACGAGCTGTTATTATAGGTGCTTCTTCGGGCATAGGGCGCGAAGTTAGCAAGATATTGCTGGCAGAAGGCTGGATTATCGGCATTGCTGCAAGGCGTGAAGACAAGTTGCTCGAGATTAAAGAGCTTAATCCTGCCATGGTGGAGGTGTGCGCCATGGACGTTACCGACAAGGAGGCGCCGCGCAGGCTGCTCGACCTTGTGGGGCGTATGGGCGGAGTGAATCTTTTTGTCTACTGCTCAGGTGTAGGACATCAGAATCCGCGGCTTGACGCAGACACCGAGCTTGACACGGTAGGCGTCAACGTGTTCGGATTTACGCAGATGGTCGACACGATGTTTAACTATATGGCTGACAATCTTGGAGGCGACATAGCCGTGGTTTCTTCAATAGCCGGCACAAAGGGACTTGGCGCGGCACCGTCGTACAGCGCGTCGAAGGCATATCAGAACACGTACATTCAGGCGCTCGAACAGTTGTCCAACATGCGCCGTCTGCATATAAGATTTACTGACATCAGGCCGGGATTTGTCGACACCCCGCTGCTGTCGGGCAGCGGCAGCTATCCAATGCTGATGGACAAGACGTACGTTGCACGTGAGATTGTGAAGGCCGTAACGGCCCACAGGCATGTTAAGATTATCGACTGGCGCTACAGCATTCTCGTGTTCTTCTGGAGGCTGATACCGCGCAGGCTGTGGCGGAGGATGAACGTCACCAACAAGAAATTATAATTAGTCATGAAATTCTTTCAGCAGATATTGACTGTAGTGCTTGCCCTTATGTCCTTTACGGCCAGCGCAGGAGCCTCGGGCGACAGCTTTCCCGACGGAACGGACATTCCGGCATGGTTTAACGATACGTCGCGTATAGACATTGATACACTCGGACGCAAGTATGTCATAACATCATATGGCGTGAAAAACGACTCGACTTTGTTGCAGACTGAGGCAATACAGCGCGTCATCGACCTTGCAGCGGCAGAGGGCGGGGGAGTGATAGTAGTGCCCGAAGGTACGTTTCTCAGTGGTTCGCTGTTTTTCAGACAAGGCACCCATCTGCATATTTGCCGTGGCGGAGTGATTAAAGGCGTTGATGCAATAAAATATTATCCGCTTGTCAAGACCCGAATGGAGGGGCAGACGCTCAACTATTTTGCAGCTCTGATAAACGCCGATGGATTAGATGGCTTCACCATTACCGGCCCGGGAACGATAAACGGCAACGGACTGCGCTTCTGGGAGGAGTTTTGGATCAGGCGCAAGTTTAATCCCGACTGCACCAATCTTGAGGCTCTGCGTCCGCGTCTTGTATATCTGTCGCATTGCGCCAACGTTCAGGTGCAGGACGTAAGACTGATAAACAGTGCTTTCTGGACAAATCATCTTTACCGCTGTCACCATGTTAAATACATCGGATGCTATATCTTTGCACCAACTTCGGGCGTAAAGGCGCCAAGCAGCGACGCCGTTGACATAGACAACTGTCATGACATACTGATAAGCGGATGCTATATGAGCGTCAACGACGATGCCGTAGTGCTGAAGGGAGGCAAGGGAACGTTTGCCGATAAAGATCCTGACAATGGTCCTAACCATAACGTCATCGTGCAGGACTGCACTTATGGCAAGGTGCACGGCTGCCTGACGCTCGGAAGCGAGAGCCTGCACAACCGCAACATCGTTATGCGACGCTGCACATTCAATGATGCCAACCGTGTTCTGTGGCTAAAGATGCGCCCCGACACGCCGCAGCATTATGAGTATGTAAGCCTTGAAAAGTT
Organism: Prevotella marseillensis; assembly: GCF_900625065.1. NCBI lineage: Bacteria > Pseudomonadati > Bacteroidota > Bacteroidia > Bacteroidales > Prevotellaceae > Prevotella > Prevotella marseillensis. The sequence goes on from NZ_UYXY01000001.1 coordinate 536,934, forward strand.
GAGCGGACGTTGCGGAAGTTTCCTTGTCGTTCGTCCTTGGACACAATTCTATAAGCCCGAACAGCGCGACGACATGCCGATGTCTGTTTGCAACAATATATCAGTAAGCAATGTTGACGCTACGTGTGATAACTTTTTTGACGTAGGAACGTCAGACAAATATCGGCTGACAGACTTCTCGTTTGTCAACTGCAATATCACTGACAGCTCCAATTCTTTTGATAAAAGCGTGATAGAAAATACCAAGATAAAGAATCTTGTTATAAACGGAAAAAAGCAGAAATGACGTCTAGTCTTATTTCGTTATGTTGAAATACAACATGTAAGTAGTTAACCGGAATTGCTTACATGTTGATTTTGTATAACCTCACAGAATCGCGTTGCTCAAAAAGATAAAATATTTTCGGCTGAAAATTACGGCTTTTTGTGTGCATTCGTAATGTCTTGAATAGCTTTGTGTTATGAGAGATTTTCGATAAATGTGCATTGATTTTGTCTTAAAACTGCCGTAAATTAAGGCTTTTCGGCCTTATGGATAAGTGTGTTTTGTGTTGTAAAAGCATAGCTTTGGCAATGTAAAAGACCAGTTTTTGAAATACAAGTGCATGTCTTTTGCTGTGAAATCCTTGTTTTGTTGCCGTTTTGATGCCTGTATGTGCCGCCTGAATTTCTATTTCATTAAATTTTACTGACATTTTCTTTATGTCATAATGTCGCCTGTTAGACAATAATTCAAGCATTTTGAATGTTCGTCAGACTGCATGTCTTGTAGCTGGATATAAGTCTGAAACGGCATAAGTTGAAAATATCGTGTGCATAAAGATGTATTCAGAGATAATCTCTGTGGTATTGACGGCAAAACACCTTTGTCTTTTTTCTAACGGCTGCGCCTTCCGTGTAGCGTCATTTTAAAGCACGTTATACATATTTATATATAAGGACATGTGGAATTGTCTCTTTTTTGTGACTATCTTGGCAGTGTGTCATCAATGTGTTATGACTGACACGTTTGTCATACACTGACAACCAAAGACTGACATTTTGGCTTTTGGCACGCTTTTCGCTATTGTGTTTGCGGATGCTCAAAGCATCGGTAATATAAAACGTATAAATAACAGTTTAAATATAAAGATTATGAACATTAAACCATTAGCAGACAGAGTGCTGGTACTTCCTGCACCGGCAGAAGAGAAAATCGGTGGTATCATTATTCCTGATACAGCAAAAGAAAAACCTTTGCACGGCACTATCGTTGCTGCTGGCACAGGCACTAAGGATGAGGAAATGATTCTTAAAGAAGGTGATGAGGTTCTTTACGGCAAATATTCAGGCACAGAGCTTGAGTATGACGGCGTTAAGTATCTTATGATGCGCCAGAGCGACGTTCTCGCTGTTATAGTAAAATAATATATTCAGATCAATAATTTAAAAACAACCCTATGAGGCCACCGGCACGCAGGTAGGCATTATGACTACGGACAATGTGCCATAAATGTGACCTTCATATAAAAATAAAATCATCATGGCTAAAGAAATAAAATTCGATACAGACGCCCGCGAACTCTTGAAGAGAGGCGTTGACCAGTTGGCAAATGCAGTGAAAGTAACACTCGGTCCTAAAGGCCGCAACGTTGTTATTGAGAAAAAATTCGGTGCTCCGCAGATAACAAAAGACGGTGTAACCGTAGCAAAGGAAGTTGAGCTTGAGGACCGCTTTGAGAACACTGGCGCACAGCTTGTTAAGAGCGTTGCAAGCAAGACTGGCGACGATGCAGGTGACGGTACAACAACAGCAACTATCCTTACACAGGCTATTGTTACTGAAGGACTGAAGAACGTTACAGCAGGTGCAAACCCGATGGACCTGAAGCGTGGTATCGACAAGGCTGTTGCTGCCGTTGTTGAATATATCAAGAACAACGCTGAGAAGGTTGACGACAACTATGACAAGATTGAGCAGGTTGCTACTGTCAGTGCAAACAACGATCCTGAAATAGGTAAGTTGCTGGCTGACGCTATGCGCAAGGTATCTAAGGACGGCGTTATCACTATCGAGGAGAGCAAGAGCCGCGACACACACATCGGTGTTGTTGAGGGTATGCAGTTCGACCGTGGTTATCTGAGCGGATATTTCGTAACAGACGCTGACAAGATGGAGTGTGTAATGGAGAATCCTTACATCCTTATCTACGACAAGAAGATCAGCAACCTGAAAGATTTCTTGCCTATCCTGCAGCCTGCTGCCGAGAGCGGACGTCCGTTGCTCGTTATTGCAGAAGATGTTGACTCTGAGGCTCTTACAACATTGGTTGTAAACCGTCTGCGCAGCAACCTGAAGATTTGTGCTGTTAAGGCTCCTGGCTTTGGCGACCGCCGCAAGGCTATGCTCGAGGATATCGCCGTACTGACAGGCGGACTCGTAATCAGCGAGGACAAGGGCTTGAAGCTTGAGCAGGCTACTCTCGAAATGCTTGGTACTTGCGACAAGATCGTAGTTTCTAAGGACAACACAACTATCGTAAACGGTGCTGGCGAGAAGCAGCTCATAGCTGACCGCGTTGCTCAGATAAAGAACGAGATAGCAAACACAACAAGCAGCTACGACAAAGAGAAACTGCAGGAGCGTCTGGCTAAGTTGGCCGGTGGTGTGGCAGTGCTCTACGTTGGTGCAAACAGCGAGGTTGAGATGAAAGAGAAGAAAGACCGCGTTGACGATGCTCTCTGCGCTACACGTGCAGCTATCGAGGAAGGTGTTGTTGCCGGAGGCGGTACAACATACATCCGCGCTCTTGAAGGTCTGAAGAACCTGAAGGGTGACAACGCAGACGAGCAGACTGGTATCAACATCGTTGAGCGTGCAATCGAGGAGCCTCTCCGTCAGATTGTTGCCAACGCAGGCGGCGAAGGTGCTGTTGTTGTTCAGAAGGTTAAGGAAGGCGAAGGCGACTTCGGTTACAACGCACGTACAGATGTTTATGAGGATATGCGTAAGGCCGGTGTCATCGATCCTGCCAAGGTTGCCCGCGTAGCTCTTGAGAACGCAGCTTCAATAGCAGGCATGTTCCTCACAACAGAGTGCCTGATCGTTGACAAACCTGAGGATAAGCCTCAGATGCCTATGGGCGCTCCCGGAATGGGCGGAATGATGTAATTTGTAAACTACAAATAACAAAATGGGAGGCTGCTTAACGGGCAGCCTCTTTTTTTTTCGGTATAGATGTTTTTTTGCGCAATTTTTTTGAAAAATGTTTTGTCACGAATTATAAAATGTCTATATTTGCATGTCAACAGATAGATACGTTATGGATAAAGATCCTAAAGTAGATATTTTTTTGATTTGTTTTAGTAGATTAGTTTTTAAGTAGTTTGTTTTTTGAAAATCGCTTGTCGTGAGGACATGCGATTTTTTTTATGTCCTTACGTTTGTCAAAAATAAACACCATTATTTCATATTGTCTTTGATTTTGCTTATCTTTGCACCGAATGTTATTCGGCTATAGCATCTTAGCCCCGTTTGTTGAGGCTGCGTGATGGTTGTCGGGCAAGTTTTCGCCGTTGGGCGGGCCGATGTCCTGATGCACTTTCAGCCCTGTAGATTAGTTTGGCATAAGCTGATGGCCGGGTTAGTTTCGAGTCAAGAAAAATACTTTATGGACATTAAGGATTTTAAAATAAAGAAGTCGCAGTGGCTTATTTTCATCGTACTTTCTGCCGGACTGATGTATATTACGGAGTCGTGGCTGATGTCTCTTGGCATAATACTGCTGCTCATGGTGCTGGATTTTGTCCTGGCCGAGTTTATCGGAAAGAAGCGGGGCAAGAAGGATGATAAAATGTTTTGACGTCATGCAGAAACTTATAGAACTATATAGACAATGGCACGGCTCTGAGCCGGTGAGCACAGAGAAGCTGCCGCAGGCCGGAAGCAACCGCGAATATTACAGAATGACAGGCGACGACGGCAGTTCGGTGATAGGTGCAATAGGCACAAGCCGCGACGAGAATCACGCTTTTATATATCTTTCGGGCCATTTCCGCAAGCGCCAGCTGCCCGTACCCCGTATATTGTCAGTGTCAGACGATGAGCTGAGATATCTGCAGGAAGACCTCGGACGTGTGTCGCTGTTCAGTGCAATCAGCGGCGGACGTGAAGCCGGAGGACGATACAACCAAAAGGAGAAGCAGTTGCTGATAAACACGATAAAGGAACTGCCGAACATACAGATACGCGGCGCCCGCGGCCTCGACTGGTCTAACTGTTATCCGCAGCCGGAGTTTGACGAGAACAGCGTGCTCTTCGACCTCAATTATTTTAAGTATTGTTTCTTAAAGCCTGCCGAGCTCGATTTCCACGAGCTTAAGCTTGAAGCCAACTTCAGGCTTTTTGCAAAAGACCTCGTTGCAGAAAAGACAGACAGCTTTATGTATCGCGACTTTCAGGCGCGCAACATAATGCTCGACGCTTCAGGACGTCCGTATTTTATCGACTATCAGGGCGGACGCAAGGGACCTTTCTATTACGATCTTGCCTCATTCCTTTGGCAGGCTTCGGCAAAATACCCTCATAAGCTGCGCCGCGAGCTGATATACGAATATTATAATTCTCTGAAAAATTATACCGAAGTGCCTTCTGTAAGACACTTTGCCGAGCGCCTTAGCCTGTTCGTGCTTTTCCGTACGCTTCAGGTGCTTGGTGCATACGGCTTCAGAGGATTCTTTGAGCGCAAGAAGCATTTCATTGACAGCATACCGCCAGCAATGCAGAACCTGCGCGAGCTGCTTAAGCTTAACGTGTTTACATATCCTTATCTTATGGATGTGCTGAAGAGGCTCACGGAGCTTCCGCGTTTTGCAACTCTCGAAGAGCCGGCATTGAGCCGTGCAGACGGATTTAAGATATCAGACAGCAAGGTGTTCGCGGCACATCCTTCAGATGGTCCGGCCACATTCTCAAAATATGACAACAAAGGTCCGCTTGTGGTACGCGTCTATAGTTTCTCTTATCACAAGGGAATACCTGAAGATGAGTCGGGCAACGGCGGTGGTTATGTGTTCGACTGCCGCAGCACCCATAATCCCGGGCGGTATGAGCCGTACAAGAAACTTACGGGACTTGACGAACCTGTTATACGTTTCCTTGAGGACGACGGAGAGATACTGACATTCCTCGACAGCGTGTATAAACTTGCCGATGCTCATGTGCGCCGCTATATCCAGCGCGGATTCACGAGCCTGATGTTCTGTTTCGGATGTACGGGCGGACAGCACCGCAGCGTCTATTCGGCACAGCATCTGGCAGAACATATCAACAAGAAGTTCGGCATAGAGGTACACATCATTCACAGAGAACAAAACATAACACAGACGCTTGAGGCGTTGAAATGAAATAAAAACTCAAAAAATATGCTGAAGATGCAGGCTATGATATTTGCAGCCGGACTGGGCACAAGGCTCAAACCGCTTACCGACACCATGCCGAAAGCACTTGTCAGAGTAGGTGGCAAGCCGCTGATAGAGCGCGTTATTGAAAAGCTGAAAGATGCCGGAGCCGACCGCATTGTGGTCAACGTTCATCATTTTGCGTCGCAGATTGTCGGTTATCTTAAAGACAACGATAACTTCGGCACAGACATCAAGGTGTCTGACGAGACAGACAAGCTGCTCGACACGGGCGGAGGCATAAAGAAAGCCGCGCCGCTGTTCGACAGCGACAAACCTGTGCTGATACACAATGTAGACATATTGAGCAACGTTGACCTCGCACATCTGTACGCCATGCACGGCGACAGCGCCGCGACGCTCGTGGTAAGCAGCCGCAAGACTAAGCGCTATCTGCTCTTTGACGACGACATGAGGCTGAAAGGATGGACAAACATTGAGACGGGCGAGGTAAGAAGTCCATACCCTGACTTGAATGTTGCCGACTGCCGCATGCTTGCGTTCTCGGGCATACATGTCATCTCGCCGTCTATGTTCGGCCTTATGGACGAATTCCCCGACAAGTTCGGCATAATAGACTTTTATCTAAAAGTGTGTGACAAGGTGGTGATAAAGGGATACGACAAAACCGACTTGAGGCTTATGGACGTAGGAAAACTTGACACACTTGCAGAAGCAGAAAATTTTATAAACCAATTATAATAATATGCAACAGAAAATTATTATTCTCGATTTTGGTTCACAAACCACACAGCTGATAGGCCGTAGAGTGCGTGAGCTCGACACGTTTTGCGAAATCTTGCCTTACAACAAGTTTCCGAAAGACGACAGCGACGTTATCGGTGTGATTCTGAGCGGATCGCCTTATTCTGTTCATGATGAAGAGGCTTTCAAGGTAGACCTCAGTCAGTTTGTAGGCAAATATCCTGTGCTCGGCATCTGCTACGGAGCGCAGTTTATTGCCAACTCTAACGGCGGAAAGGTTGAAAAGACCGGCACACGCGAGTATGGACGTGCCAACTTGAGGACATTCGATGCCGACAATGCTCTTTTTAAGGGCTTCGAAGAGAACTCTCAGGTATGGATGAGCCACGGCGACACCATCACCGCAATACCAGCCGACTGCCATGTGATTGCTTCAACAGCCGACGTTAAGTATGCCGCTTATGCAAGCGACACCAACCCATTGTGGGCTGTTCAGTTCCACCCCGAAGTGTTCCACACAACACAGGGCAAGCTGTTGCTCAAGAACTTTGTTGTTGACATTTGCGGAAGCAAGCAGCAGTGGAGCCCCGCTTCATTCGTAGATTCTACGGTGAGCGAGCTTAAGGAGCAGTTGGGCAACGACCGCGTAATCCTCGGTCTGAGCGGCGGTGTAGACTCTTCGGTTTGTGCTACATTGCTTAACCGTGCCATCGGAAAGAACCTTACATGTATCTTCGTTGATCACGGAATGTTGCGCAAGAACGAGTTTCAGAAGGTTATGGAGGCATATCAGGGACTCGGACTCAACGTTATCGGCGTTGACGCAAGTGAGAAGTTCTTCAAAGATCTTGAAGGCGTTACCGACCCTGAGCAGAAGCGCAAGATTATAGGCCGCGACTTTGTTGAGGTGTTCAATGCCGAGGCAAAGAAGATTACTGATGCCAAGTGGCTTGCACAGGGCACAATCTATCCTGACCGCATTGAGAGTCTGAGCATAACAGGTATGGTTATCAAGAGTCATCACAACGTTGGCGGACTGCCGGAGGAGATGCATCTGCAGCTCTGCGAGCCGCTGAAGTGGCTGTTTAAGGACGAAGTGCGCCGCGTAGGCTACGAGCTTGGCATGCCCGAGCGCCTCATCAAGCGTCATCCGTTCCCCGGACCGGGTCTTGCAGTTCGTATTCTCGGCGACATCACACGCGAGAAGGTACGCATACTTCAGGATGCTGACGACATCTATATCGAGGCTATGCACAACTATATCTGTGAAGACGGCGAATGTCTTTACGACAAGGTTTGGCAGGCAGGAACGGTGCTTCTCTCTACGATACGCAGCGTGGGAGTCATGGGCGACGAGCGCACTTACGAGCATCCTGTGGCTTTGCGTGCCGTAACGAGCACAGACGCCATGACAGCCGACTGGGCACATCTGCCTTACGACTTTATGGCTAAGGTTTCTAACGAGATTATCAATAAGGTGAAAGGCGTCAACCGCGTTTGCTATGACATCTCGTCAAAGCCGCCTTCGACAATCGAGTGGGAGTAAGTATGGATGACAGAACAGGCTCTTTGCGCGGCATCGTCTGCGCATCATTATAGTTAACCTGCAAGGGCAAATGCTATATGACGCATTTGCCCTTGTTGCGTAATATAGGTAGACTTGTGATATTGGTGCTAACATGCATGGCTATTCGTTTTGTCTGGCAATGTCAAAAGTCTGTTTTTATTGTTATAAGCCATATAATCTTTTTGAAAGAAACTCATCACTCGTCACATTGCGGTTTAACACGCTGACCATCAATGAGATATGGCGTGATGAGTTGATTTTCTCACTCATCACGCTTGGCTGTTTGGGGCTTAATGTGCCTTTTCCTGATTTAGGTTGACCCTGAATGTGATGAGTTATAAATGTAACTCATCACAGCGTAAGCACCTTATTATCAGTAGCTTATGTGTAGATGTGACGAGTGATGAGTTTTTATGAAAAATAGTTCTATTGCTTTTCCATGTTATGATAAATGCATTTGGCTTATGTCACGTCAGCCTACAGGCTTTTCTTCTCATTCCATGCAAAAGCATACCTTTTGTGTGCCGAAAGGCGTCCTTTTGATACCCGAAAGATGCCCTTTTATAAAGTCAAATGTCGTTAGTTTCAGTCCATTATGTAATATTATTAATTGCCGGTTATCGGCAGAATTATGGCATTATCATCAAACATATGCTCTATGTTGGCATAACATTGCCCTATATTTGTTTGAAAAATAGAAAATGAAAGAGGACGGCACAAGTTTTCAGACAAAAGGTTTGAATGTTGATGAAAAATTAATATCTTTGCCTTTGACATATTGTGTGCAGAAAAATGCGCACAGACAGAAGTACTTGTGTACACGCACAGACAGTGACGTTCAGGGAGTAGAATCTGGCAGTTCAATCCTGATAGTAATGAATGATTGTCTGAGCGAGTTCACACCATGCTATTGGTGTGGATTCCTCTTTCATGTTTTCTTTATTATCGGGTTTTGCCAGAACCTTACTCTCAGAAAGCGTGGGGGAGTGAGTTCACACCGCTTTTTGTAAACTGAAGACGTAACTTGATGGTTGGTTGCATGGCGGCTGATTATTTGTTGTAACGTGTTACATAATGCAAAAACACAAGAACACTCTTGGGTTAATAATTGTGAAGTGAACCATTGTGAACTTGATTTGCAGATTTAAATGCTCTATTTTTGTTAAATAAATATTGAAGGACACAAATTTGATAAGATAATAATGAAAAACAAAATACCGACTATATCTATAACCGCTATATGTCTTTTGGCATTAATCGTATTGTCATCCGGTATTCAGTCGGAGAAAGGAGGAAAAATGCAGCAGAAATATTATTATTGTGAGTATTGTGGTCATCGCTTTCCGTCAGTGCGCCTGCTGACTTCAGCCCCGTGTGTCCGCCATCCCGACGGCCCGAACAAAGGTCGTCACAAACTGTATGAAGGCACGGAGAAGAGCGAATACACATGTAAATATTGCGGGAAAAAGTTCCCGTCGATAATGATGATGACAGCAGCACCGTGCGTAAATCATCCAAAAGGTCCGAATAAGGGCAACCACTCTCCGGTGCTGTGAAAATAACATGGCTCTTTAGTTTTACTGAAATTTCCGTTCAAGTTATTGACCTTATGCTTTAGTATGGCATATCATAGGCGTATCTTTGGAATTGAAAATTAATGTATAACGTAAAAAATAAAGATTATGTTAAGAGGATTTATAAAATTTCATTGCACCGAGTGTGGTAATAACTTCATCGGTCCGGATATAGAATATGCTGCAACCATATTTTCAATGCCACTGCGATGTCCAAAATGCCAAAGTATCAGGACTTTGCCAAAGCATTGTTTATCTTGGCCCATAATTAAGCAGTCTTATCTTAAGCTTTATAAGAGTATTTGGGAGAGATATGAGAATAAGTAAGTGTCAATATATTAATGATTTAAAATATGGATATACAAAAATTAATTCAAATTGCTGAAGATTTAAATCTTCATGATAAAGTGCAAGAGTTAAAGTTTTATGTTGAAAGACTTAGTTCTCCAGATAAAGATTTAATCCTTCCATTGGTTGGAGAGTTTTCGTCAGGTAAAACGACATTAATAAATTCTCTTTTAGACAATCCTAATTTGGAAACAGCATCTCGTGCAACAACGGCTTCTATATTTGAAATTCATTTTGGAGCGGATGAATGTTACGCTGAAATCCATAAAGAGGATGGATATATAGATTCGGTAAAAGATGTAATAGGTATTAAGAATGAAGACTTAAAACAAGTTGATGTGGTAAAAGTCTATGATACTTCAACAAAAATAGGTGCTTCTACAATACTTGTTGATACTCCGGGATTATCTTCAAATGATCCTGCTCACCGCATAGCACTTTCTTCTTACTTACCCAATGCGGATGCCATATTACTTCTGACGGACGTAAATCAGCAAATTACGCGTTCTTTGATGGATTTTATAGGTTCTTCTAAATTAGCAAATAAACCTATATATTTAATTGTAACAAAATGTGATACTAAAACGCAGAATGAAGTTGAAAATGCAATATCATATATAAAGAAAAATATAGATTTTACTTTTGAAAGAATTGTTCCTGTATCAGTTGTTACAGGACAGATGTCTCAGTTTGACGAACTTATAAATAATATACAAAATAATAAAAATGCTATTGTTGAGAAGTCAATAAATGAGCGTATTAAAAATGTTGCAAAAGAAATGTCTTTAGTTGTAAGCGATCTTCTTAAACAGGGAAATTCAACGAGTGACATAGATGCAGCAATTCAAGAAGAAGAGAAAAAATTAAAAAAAATCAATCATAATATAGATTCTTTGATATCTGAAGCTGAAGACAGGGTTGAAGATAGAGTTAAGCATGCTTTGTCACAATTTTCAAAAACTATATTTTCTCAAGTTGATGATATAATCAAGACTCAGGGGCGGGATTGTAGTGATTCTGTTAATTCTGTTGTTAATAGTACTGCTGTAATGTTAATGCAGAATTTTCAAAAGGATGTCATGTCTGATATTTTGTCTTTAGCTCGTATGCGTCAGAACGGAATGGAAGAAGTACCTATGGGTGTTTTGGAAACTGTTAATATGACAGAAAATGCGTTTAATGGATTTTCATCAGGTGTTGATCTTTCTAACGTGGGACATAAATTTGATAAAAAAATTGGGTATGGAGTCATTGGCGCTTTGACTGTTGCGGCTGTTGTTGTTACGGCTGGAGCAGCCGCTGCTGCTGGAGGTGCAGCTGCAGCAGGGACGGCTACTGGTACTGCAGTGGAAGGAACTATAGCAACAGGCACAGTGATTGCTGCTGATGCAGCAACTGATGTTGCAGCGACTGCGTATACAGCAAATAAAATTAATAAGTTGTCAAAAATGGCTAAGGTTGCAGAAAAGGCAAAGGTTGCTAAACAATATATTGATGATTTTAATGAAAATTTTGATACAGTTAAGAAATATGATCAAAACATTGGAGAAAAGTCAGGTATGAATCGCGGTATTATAGAGACTTCTGTTGGCTGGGTTACAGAATTTTTCGCAAAACCGGCACGACAACGTGCCGTTAACAATTATATTGATGGTACTCTTATTCCAGAGTTTCGGCTACAAATACAATCAGTATCAAGTAATCTTCTTCGTGAAATTACGTCTCTTCTTCGTCAGGAAGCTGCAAATAGTTGTGGCAATATTCGTGCTAATCTTCAGTCTCTAAAATCCGCTTTGAATGAAAAAAAAGAAGAATATGCACAAAAGATAAAAACATATAAACAATATATAATTCAACTCAATGAAATCTAATATGGTTATTAATTTATTAATAGGAGCTGCCGTCGGATTTGTTGGTGGTTACATTGTAAGAAAACAACTTACAAAAAATGAAGCATATAATGAGAGTGGAAATTCTTATAGGACATTACTTCAAGAAGCTCAGAGAGAAATTCAAACTTTGAAAAATCGTGTAAGTAATCTGCAAAATGAAAATGAGTCTTTGATAAATGAACTTAAATCATTGAAGATAAAGATTCGTAATGCAGATGATGCATCTGATGACCAAGCTGATAGACTTATGGACTTAAATCGTAGGATAGAAACACTAAAACGCGAAAAAGAAATAACGGAAGAAAAGCTTCAAGAAAGCAAAGACCTTTATACTTCTGCAATGCAAGAAATAGAGCGTTTGAAAAGTAAAATGTGATTTTTATGGATATAGTAGTTATTATAATTTCAGCCGCATTGGCAATGCTATTTGGTGGTATTGCCATGTGGCTTTTATTGCGAAAAAGAATATCGGCATCTTCAGCAGATTTAGCATCTTCAGAAGAGTTAAAAGTTGATTTCTCTGAAGATGATACAAATGTTGATAAACAGATAGTTCAACTTAGAAAGGAATTATCACATAAATCAGATGAGTTAGAATTACTTTTACAGAAAGAAAAATCCCTTCAACATAAGTTAGAAGAAAAGAACAAGGAACTTTCATATCTACCTAAATTCCGCAGCATTTTAGTTTAACTTATTTTATAAGTACCTGAGCAACAAAAAGTTGCTCAGGATTTTGCTATGTCAGATTTTTCACCTATCTTAGTGTTGCAAATCAAAATATGTATCAAACCCGACAGACATGGCAAAGGTAGCAATAAAATCTGAGAAACTCTCTCCTTTTGGAGGAATTTTTTCAATAATGGAGCAATTTGACTCCAATCTCTCATCTGTAATCGACTCAACCCTCGGTATGAGATGCAGGCTGTATGGTTATCAATACAGCGAAATCATCCGTTCGCTTATGAGCGTTTATTTCTGTGGCGGCTCATGCATAGAGGATGTCACCACTCATCTGATGTACCACCTCTCGCTTCATCCGACACTTCGCACATGCAGTGCCGACACGATTCTCAGAGCCATAAAGGAACTGACCCAGGATAACATTTCCTACACATCCGACACTGGCAAGACCTACGACTTCAACACGGCAGACAAGCTGAATACACTGCTCCTCAATTGCCTATTGTCCACAGGGCAACTGAAAGAGGGCGAGGGGTATGACGTTGACTTCGACCACCAGTTCATAGAGGCTGAGAAGTATGATGCGAAGCCTACATACAAGAAGTTCCTTGGTTATCACCCTGGCGTGGCGGTTATTGGCGACTTGATTGTCGGCATTGAGAACAGCGACGGCAACACAAATGTCCGTTTCCACCAGAAGGACACGCTGAAGAGGTTCTTTGAAAGGTTTGAACAGAACAAGCTTATTATCAACCGTTTCAGAGCTGATTGCGGCTCGTGTTCTGAAGAGATAGTGGAAGAGATTGCTAAACACTGCAAGACCTTCTATATCCGTGCCAACCGATGCAGTTCGCTCTACAATGACATCTTAGCCCTCAGAGGTTGGAAGAAAGTGGAATTGGGCGGCATTGCGTTTGAGCTGGCCTCCATTCTCATCGAGAAATGGAAAGGGAAGGCATACCGTCTTGTGATTCAAAGACAGAAGCGGATAGACGGCGAACTCGACCTGTGGGAAGGAGAATACACCTACCGCTGCATCCTTACAAATGACTACGAGTCTTCCGAGAAAGAGATTGTCGAATTCTATAACCTCCGTGGAGGGAAGGAACGCATCTTCGATGACATGAATAACGGATTCGGCTGGAACAGGCTTCCAAAATCCTTCATGGGAGAAAACACGGTGTTTCTTCTGCTTACGGCACTCATACGCAACTTCTATAAATTCATCATGGCGAGGCTTGACGTGAAGAGGTTCGGACTCAAAGCAACAAGCCGCATCAAGGCGTTTGTCTTCAAGTTCATCTCTGTGCCAGCCAAATGGGTCAGGACATCAAGGCAGTATGTGCTGAATATCTATTCATGCAACAACGCTTATGCTGATGTGTTCCAGAATGACTTTGGATGACACCGACAACTTATGGTCGTGATTTTGCGTATTGCCTCAAGTCGCATGGTGGGGTAAGGGGATTTAATGCGTCTTTGTGGCGATTTTTGCTGCGTTGCACCCTCTTTTGCCACAGTGTCGCTACCTTTTTGACCTCTGTGTCATCTTATGAGGGCGGTTGCGGATTTGAGGATCTAAAAACTAATTTGGAAGTTTTTAGGAATTCTTCTGATCAGAATGAGAGTGAAGTTTTGTCTCTTTTAAAAAAAGATTTATCTAATAAGGAGAAGCAACTCGAAGATAAAGAAGAAGAAATAGAAGATTTAGAAGATGAAATATCATCTATTAAGAAAAAGTTGAATAAACTTAAAGGAGAAAAAGATGATGTTGAAGAGAAGTTGTCCGAAATCGAGAAACAGTTAAAATCCATGCAGCAAACTCTTGAAGCGACAGAGATAGAAAGGGATGACTTAAAAAATGAAAACAACCAGAATGTTGAATCAATAGAATTTGTTAATGCAATTATTGGGGCAAAAGATAGTGATGATCGAGATGCTTTGGAGTATGCTGCAAAAGTCCAAAAGGTTGAGGACATTGTAAATGATCAATATATACCTTTACTGAAACAATATTTTAAAGATTGTAATGATGTAGCTGAAGCTGATAGTGTAAAGGTAAAGGAACTTGTTTTAAAATGGGGAAATCTTCAACGAAAGTCATGGCTTAAAGGTAAAAAGGTCATTGCTTTTATTGGAGAATTTTCAGCAGGTAAAACATCAATTGTAAATAGAATTTTATCTCAAGATGATCCTGATTGCCCAAAATTGCCGGTAAGCAGTAAAGCAACTACTGCTATTGCAACTTATATTTCTTATGGTGCGACATTCTTGTCTCAATTTACAGATCAAAATGGAAATCTAAAGTTAATAGAGAAATCCATGTTTGAAAAAGTGAATAAGGACATACTTGCACGTGTGAATGTAAGTCCAATAATCCGTCATTTTGTTATGAAGTATAACAATGTAAATTTAAAGGGCTTGAGTATTCTTGATACGCCTGGATTTTCTAGTAATGATGAGAAGGATAAGGATCGTACTTTAGATGTGGTTAATGAAGCAGATGCATTGTTTTGGGTTATGGATGCAAATTCTGGAGAGATTAATAGAACGTCCCTTAAAATCATATCTGATAATCTGAAAGACCTTCCTTTGTATGTTATTATTAATAAAGCAGACACAAAATCTCCGGGAGAGCTTGATAAGCTTGAAAAACATATTCGTCAGACTATGGAACGATCAGGTATAAAAGTTCGAGGTTATTTGAGATTTTCACAGAAGGCAGAACTTGAAGAGCTTATGAGTATTGTTAAGACTTTGCCAGATGTTCGGATTGGAAATGACATAGGTCGTATATGTTTGTTTCTAAAAGAAAAAATTGATCAAATCTCAGATGAAATAAAAAGAATAAAACATGATATACATGAGCAAGAGAACTCTTTATCTATTTTTGATGATGAAATTGAAAGTAAATTATCAGAACAATGTGAGGCTGCAAAGAGAATAAAAGATATTCCGGAACTTAAATCACCTTGGTTCAGTGAAGATTATTATAAAATGGATCAATATGATTATGAAGAGTTAAAAGAATTATGTGGTTCTGTATATGATGGAAGTCATGAACTAGAAGATTATTTTGATTTAAAAACTAATTGTCAAAAAAAATATAATAAAAACAAAAATATAAATAGCGAACTTAAAGAACAAAAATCAGATATTGAAAAAGTTTTTGATCAACTATTGAAGGCCATAAAAAATCTTGATGAAAATCTTTATAGAGAAATAGAAGACGATTTGAAATACGGACAAGGCTATAAGAGAGATAATATGAAGTCGAATTCTAATGTATCAGATAATTCAAAAAAAATATCTGAAGACAATGAAAATCAAAAAAAGCAAGATCCTCAAACTGTTATAACATCAGGAGAAAATGTTAAAGACTATATGTTCAAAGCAGAAACGCTTATGAAGAAAGGCAAAAAGGATGAAGCTATATTTTGGTATACAATGGCAGCACAAGCTGGCAACAAAGATGCTCAGAAACAATGTGAAAAATATAATGTGAAATACTAATTTTTATATAGCATATGGAAAATAATCAAAATAATCTTTTTACTGCTTTCCAGCAGAAGAAAAAGCAGGTATGTTTGTTGGCTGATGCGGCTTTAAAAGCTGGCTGGCTTGATAAAACATCATATAATGAAATCATTTCAAAAATAAATGAAGATATTCTCACCATTGGTGTAATCGGACAAATGAAATGTGGAAAATCTACATTTCTAAATTCATTTTTATTTGGTGAACAACTTCTTCCTGCTGCAACAACTCCGATGACAGCTGCTTTATCTGTAATAACGTATGGCGATAAAAAAAGCATTGAAGTGGAATTTTATTCTGTTGATGAATGGGAAGAACTAAAAACGTTTGCAATGCGAGATGTAAAGGAATGTAATGATTCTCAGACACTATCATCGATAAAGGCTGCTAAAGAATTATATGAAAAATCATTCGTAATTTCTTCAGAATTACCAAATTTGCTTGGTACAATAAAATGTGATGATTTAAAGAATCTTGTAGAGTATGTAGGTGCTGATGGAAAATATGTCTCTATTGTTAAATCTGTAAGGATTACTCTTCCTGAAAAATGGTTGAAAGGCGTTGAAATTGTTGATACTCCAGGATTTAATGATCCTGTCGTTTCTAGAGAGGAACGAACTAAAGAATTTTTAAAACGTGCCGATGTTGTTTTGATGATGCTTTATGCAGGAAGAGCTTTTGATTCGACAGACCGTGATATACTTTTTGATAAAGTCAGAAAAGTAGGTGTTGGTAAAATTATACTTGCTGTTAATAAATATGATATCCAAATCGTTCAGGGAGAATCTCCTGATCAGATAAAAGGATTTATTACAGATGAACTTAGAAAAGCTGTTCGTCAGAGTAATGATGAGTCTGTTTCTGAACTATTAAAGGATGTTGAACCTATTTTGATTTCTGCACAAATGGCGCTTTTGGCTAAGATGCCAATGTCTGAAATAAATAAAGATGCAGATTTAAATTATCATTATAATGACGCATGTAATAATTTTGAAGTTACTACACAGTCGCAGTTGTTAAAATTAAGTCGGATATCCGATTTGGAAGATAAAGTTAGGGACGTTATTTCAAATCAGAAGGAAAAAATTCTTATTGACAAACCCGTAAATCTGATATTTCAGAAAGCAAGAAATACTTTGGATAATTATAAAACGCAATTAGTGGAGCTTCGTCAGCGTAAATCAAATTTGGAAATGCCTGATGAAGAACTTGAAACTAAAATTGCAAATCTACAAAAGGTACAACGTAGGATAGAACGAAAAATAGAGAATGCAGAATCGGATTTATCTGATGAATATGACGAAATATCTACAAAAGTCTTTCGTGATATTCAAGATAAAGTTGATGAAGTAAGAAATGAATGCGAACGTATAATTGAACAGAACAAAAAGGACGCTTTGATTCGTAAATTGACTGCACGTATTGAAAGATTACGTGAGCGTGAAATTCCTCGTTTATTAAAAGATTCAGGTACAAAGATAAAGAAGTCATTAAATAATAACTTAAATCAACTTTCAGAAGATATAGAAAGTGTCATAGAAAAATATATTGATGATTCAGACGAGTTAGTTGAACAATTTCGTCGTACTCTTATGAAAGGTTTAGATGTTGATCTTTCGGGTAGAATAATGAATGGAAATATAGGTAATGATAATAATGTTTCAGAAGACGATGGTGCTTCTTTTGGAGATATTATAATAGGTGTATTTGCAATGCCTGTAGTATTGCCATTCGTTGGTATTGCTAGTTTGTTTGATTCTCGTAGAGATGAGGCTCGTAAAATAAGTGATGATTTCTTTTCATCTATTGATTGGGATGATATAAAATGTAAATTTAATTTAGGAAAGAGTAAATTTATAAAAACACTTAATGGCGATGCTGCTCGTTCTATAATTGAGCATTTAAAAACTCAAGCAGAGGAGGTCTTGGCAAATAAGGTACAAAAAGAAGACGAACTAGCTGCTGTTAAAGAAAAGATCTCTAGCATTGAAGGCAATGAGAAAAAGTTAAATGAAGAAGTTGAAAAACTTAAAGTAATTATTTCTAATTTATAAAATTCCTATTTGTAAATTGATTTGATTATTCGCAAGAAAATTAAAATATGTTTTGGAACGATTGTTGTAATATAAAATGAACAAAGATTTAGTTGAAATAAAGTCATCCAGGTCATACCAACTTGCAGAAAGGATTGCGCGGTTGATGGATAAATATTATCTTGATGCTGTGTTAGGCTTTTTGCTTGAAGGATTTGGTGACTTGCTCACACAGTTGCTTACGCTGCCTTACATTTATGTCAGTGCAGTTAAGATACGGTCGGTGCCTCTGACATTGGCGGTGATTTATAATGCGCTGTGCGATATTGCGATGGGACTTATTCCATTTTATATCGGTGATGTCATTGACGTGTTCAACAAGTCGTTTGTCCGAAATTTTAAACTGATTGTTGGGTTTGTTGAAGGCGACAAAAAGGTTATAAGTGAGATAAACCGCAAGGCGGTGAGGATGGCTGTTCTCATAGTTATGCTGTGCGTAATTATTTATTTCCTTGTGTTGCTGACAATAAAGGTGATGACATGGTTTTGGCACGTTATTGCCGGGCTGTTTTAGTTAAACTGAAAATAGAATAAGCCATATGATTTAGAATGGAAACATGGGGAGATTTTAATAGAATTTTTTTTGACCATTTTAATTTCAGTATGTCTCATAAGTTAATTCAAATATGATTTATAGAAAATGAATTATAAGCAATTTGAAGATAATATTTTTGCCGAATGGCGGAAGCGTTCTGTCGCCAACGGTGATGGCTGCGAACTAGCACCTGACGGACTGCTTTATCGTGGACGGTTTGTTTATAAAGACGGCTATTGGAGCCGTGAACCGGGCAATGAGAATTCTATATGGGAGCGTGCCAAGAGGCGTGTGTTGATACTGACCAAAGACCTTAATGATGAGGAAGCGTGGGACATACGTGCGGAGACAGGACGCAACAACTTCTCTGGCGAAAATAATGTTGTGGTTTCTGCACCGTTCTATAAGAACCTCATGCGCTGGGTTTACGGATTGCTGACGATCGATGCCAACGGACATGCCAAGAAGTTTGCTGAAATAGACAGACAAGATGTTTATCAGCCCTTTTACGACCGGGCACCCGTTGCCCGTGTAAACTGCAAAAAACAAGTAGGTAAGAGCAGCATTGAAACTTCTGTGTTGAAGTCGTATATGGAGCGTTATAAAGACTTGCTGGTGAAACAGATTTCTGCTTATGATGCAAACATACTTTTGTGTTGTGGCGCTTCTGGGGCAATAAAGGATTTTGTCGCAGAGAATTATCTTACAGACTTGATGAAACTGAATAACTGGATATATTATTCGCCACAAACCCGTAAGATGGTTATTGACAGCTGGCATCCAACCTATACAGGTGATACGCACGAAAAAATGTATTCAGACATGATGTCGGGCGTTGAGGAAGCGTGGAGCCGGATTAAGCTTTAAGTTATAAAAGTAATATTATCATGAGACTTGTCTGTCAGTGTTTCAGATTGTATGTTGTTGACAGTGTGTACAACACCTTACTTTCCGAAATGCTGACAGATTTTTTTGATGCCGAGCTACGGCATTATGTAAATTACGACAGAGATTTTTGAAATAAGAAAATCTTGAAAGACAATATGTTACAATATAGCAAATTCTTTAGGTGTCACTGCAGCGGTCGGCGCAGCATGTTGATGTAATCTTGGTGATATCGAACATGTAAAAGTAGAAAATATTTTGGTTGTGCTTTATTTTGGCATAGCTAATGGCAATCTTTGCATCCGTAAAACATAATTGTGTGGCTTGGATGTACACGGAAAGGCTGCTAAATAGGTAGCTTTGTCTGAAAAAGGCGGAACAGACACCAGGCTCATACAGTTTGGAGATGATAAAGTAAAAACATAAAGGATACATAAGATGGGAGAATTAAACGTGAAAACAGAAACAAGCGAACAGACAGAAAAGACAGAGAAGAAAGAAAAGCTGACATTGATGGTGGCCATGGATAATATTGTGGAGTTCTCTGAAGGTTCAAACCTGAGTGATGAGTTTTATGAGAAAGCAAAACCTTATATCAGTTATGTGTGCCGTAAATTGTCCGTGAACAAAGTACAAGCCGTGCTGCTGTCTCTGTTTGTAGACAACTGCTGGGACAGAGATGTCGAACTCCGAACTTTGGCAGAATATCTGAAATGCCGTATGGTAAGGATGATAAACTACAGCACTGAGATTGACGAGCTTTTAAAAAGAAAGATGATACGCATAAAAAACAGACGTGGTGAAACAACATACGCCATGGGGCCTGATGTGATAGATGCGTTTAAGCATAATGAGGCATTTGTGCCGGTTGAGCCTAAGCTTCTTACATGCGATGAGTTGTTTTGTGAGATTTACAGTCTGTTTGAATCTCGTGTTTATGATTATTTGCCGTATGAAGAATTTATTTCAGAATTATTCAGTTTGCTTGAAACAAACAGAAATCTCGAGTTTGTAAAGCAGTTGCGTACCTATAAACTTATCTGCGACCATACTGTAAATGACGAAGGCATAATATTTGTTTTCTGGACAAGTCGTTTAGTTTGTGACAACGATTACAACATGGACACGCAAAGTTTTGGAGACTTATTCAAGAATAGGGCTATTGCAAATAAGCTGAAGGGTAAGCTCTCTCGAGGCGAAAGCATGCTGCAAAAGAACGGACTGATTCAATTCTGTAATGAAGACGGACTGGTCAACCACGAGAAATATAACCTGACGGTAAAGGCTAAACAGGAGTTTCTGTCAGAGCTGAACATGAATTTGAACGCTACGACCAGATTCAAAGAACTGATAAAGCATGAAGACATAACGGAGTGCAAGATGTACTATAACAAACGCGAAAGCCGTCAGGTCGAACAGCTGAAAGAGTTGCTCACCGAAGAAAGATACACCAAAGTGTGCAGCGAATTAAAGAGAGTAGGCATGCGCTCAGGCTTTACGTGCTTGTTTTATGGCGCACCTGGAACGGGAAAGACTGAAACTGTTATGCAGCTGGCAAAGGCAACACACCGTGATGTGATACAGGTGAATTATGCTGAACTGAAAAGTTGCTGGGTTGGCGAGAGCGAGAAGAATGTGAAAAACCTTTTTGATCGTTACCGCGCGTTGGTAAACTCCTCAGATGTAACACCAATCCTGCTTTTTAATGAGGCCGACGCTCTGATTGGCATCAGGCAGAAAGGTGCCGACAGGGCTGTGGAAAAGATGGAGAACTCAATACAGAACATAATTCTTCAGGAGCTTGAACAGCTCGAGGGTATATTTATAGCCACGACGAATCTTACGGAGAATCTGGACAAAGCCTTTGAGCGCCGTTTCCTTTATAAGATAGAGTTCGAAAAGCCGAGCATTGTGGCACGATGCGGCATCTGGAAGAGCATGATACCGGTAATCAGTGACGAAGATATATGCTATCTGGCTTATCATTATGATTTTAGCGGCGGGCAGATTGAGAACGTTGCGCGCAAGCAGGCCATAGACCTCATTCTCTATGGAAAAGAGAAAATGAGTCTGGAATATATAAAGGAGAAATGTGATGAGGAACTGATACACAAAAATCCGATGCCGAGAGTAGGATTCATTAGTGATGCAGGAATATCACGAAAGACATCGTAATATAAATTGACATTTAAATAAAAATAAAATATGACACAAGATCTTTTTGACAAATACATCTGGCTGGTTGATACCATCTACCGTGCCCGGAACATAACCTTCGAGGAGATAAACGAGCGGTGGCTGCGCTCGCAGCTAAGCGAAGGCGTAGACCTGCCTCTGCGCACGTTTCATAACTGGCGCAAAGCCATAGAGAAAGTGTTTGACATAAACATTGAATGCGACCGCCGGCACGGCTACTATTATTATATTGAGAATGCCGAGGACATGGAGCGGGGCGGCATACGCAACTGGCTGCTCAATACGTTTGCGGTGAACAATCTTATAAATGAGAGCCATCATCTGAAGCGGCGCATATTGTTTGAGGAAATACCGTCGGGCCGGGATTATCTTGCACCGGTGATAGAGGCTATGCGCGACAGCCTGAAGATAGAGATAAGCCATAAGGGATACTTTGACGGCGAGGCTAAGATTTATACCATAAGTCCTTATTGCGTCAAAGTGTTCAGGCAGCGGTGGTATGTCGTGGGACTATGCGACGAGCGCAATGCCGTAAGGACATTCTCGCTCGACAGGATATTAAGGCTTGACACCACAGACAATAAGTTTACATATCCAAAGGACTTCGACCCTGAAGCATGGTTCTCAAGCTGTTTCGGAATAATAACCGAAGACATCAAGTCGGAACGGGTACGCATCAAGGTGTACGGCCGTCAGCGTATGTATTTGCGTTCGCTTAGACTTCACTCTTCGCAGACCGAGACAGAAACATATTCAGACTATTCCGTATTTGAATATTACATAAAGCCGACGTTCGATTTCCGTCAGGAACTGCTTTCACGCGGCGGGGCGGTCGAGGTGTTGTCGCCCGGATGGTTTCGCGACGAGATGGCTGACGAAGTGGCAGACATGGCAGTGGCCTACGGGCTGATAAAAAAATAGCAGCATATTTATGAAAACAAAAGTATGAACGCGCATGGGGTTGTTGCAGCGTTCATACTTTCTTTTTATATTCAAAATTAAAGCATTATTTAGGGTTTCCAGGTTTATATCATTTTAGATTTGGAATTTATTTTTTATAAGAAACCTACAATTTTGAACTTAAATGCTCCGTTAGAAGTAATTTTCTCGTAAACCACTCCGCCGAATGCATAGCCTATTCTGCCGTGCGGACGCTTAACCGTTACATAGCCGGTGGGCAGACTTGGCACAATCATTCCGATTGACGGTTTTACCACAACGTATGTGCCGCCCCTGTCGCAATAGTAACGTCCGTGTGAGTAGATGTACGGCCTGTGGTTATGATGTATCACCACTCCAGGCGGGCGTCCGTGCGGCGGCGGAGCAGGGCGCTTCTTGTGATGATATTTTTTATGTGGCGGTGCCTTGTGGTGATGTTTCTTATGGTGTTTGGGCTGAGTTATATACGATGTCTCAGTCAGTGTAGAGGCTCCTGTTGTTGCGCATGTGAGCGTCAGAAGCATTAGCAGCGATAATAGTCTGAATCTTCTCATAGCGTAGTCTCCTTTTATTTTGTTGTTATTATTTCTTTTTTGCCGGTCGAAGCCTCTGTCTCCAGTATGCTCAGGCATTGCTTTTAATTATTTTTCTGTTGCAAAGATAGGCATTAAATATCTGCCGGCAGAATTGTTTTCCCTACAAGTGGTTAGGGATTTCCCTAAGTTTGATATGGATTTCGGTGTTTTGTGTGCATTTCCCTATGACAGTGTTTTATCCGTTATATATAGCAAAATGTTATTTGATTTATGTCCGGATTTTACGGCAAAATAGAAATACATTGAATGTAAAACACATTTCTCTGATAAAGAATATTTACAAAGCAAGAAATAACGTATGCTTTTTCATCGTAAACGATATGGTTCTGACTCGAAAGTGGCCGCTTTTTGAGTGCCAAAACGGTTGTTTTTAACTCTGTTTTATGGGCTTTTGGGGGCGTTGTTTATCAAATTTTATTGCACACAATGCTGTAGATTCTCTGTAAAATGCTGTTGACAGTGCAGTTGCGTTTGCACACTTATTTCAGCGTATTTGCGGACAAAATATTTTATTTTTAAAATAACGCAGTTCTGGAGCGTCTGCGTTTTTCAGATAGTAAGGGTATATAAAGAAATTGCAGCAAAGTGAAAATCCTTCTTTGCTGCAATTTTTATGTTAGTAGCGGTGCATGTCATTGTGCCAGCATACCGCTTTTACCATATTTATTTGGTTTGTCCTATACAAGGAACATCACCAGCACTTGGGCTATGACCACACGGACAAACATGCCCAGCGGATAAACCGACGTATAGCTGATAGAGGCAGAGTCGCCTTTCAGCGTGTCGTTGGCATAGCTTAGGGCCATCGGGTTGGCCATAGAGCCGCATAGGATGCCGCATATAGTGCCGAAGTCATATTTGCGTGTAAGCAGTGCGGCTGCTCCTATTATCAGCACCGGTACCACTGTCAGTGCGAAGCCTATGCCTATCCACAGCAGACCTTCGGGGCGCACCACGGTTTCGAAGAACTGATAGCCGGCTTCAAGGCCGAGGCAGGCAAGATAGAGAGACAGGCCCAGCTTGCGCAGCATGAGCGATGCCGACGGCGTGGTGTAGCTTATGAAGTGGGCACGAGAGCCGAGCGAGCCTACCAGTATGCCCATGATGATTGGGCCTCCGGCTATGCCGAGTCTTACGGGGGCGCTCATGCCGGGCAGGCTGAGCGGTATGGTGCCGAGAGCCAGACCGAGCATTATGCCCAGGAATATGGCCGCAAGATTGGGCTCATTGAGCGTCTGTACGGCGTTGCCCAAAAATCCTTCCACGTGGTTTATGTCCTCTGGTGCGCCAACAACTGTTACGCGGTCGCCATACTGCAGCCTGATGTCGTCGGTGGCCAGCAGCTTTATGTCGCCTCTCTGTATGCGGCTGACGTTCACTCCGTAAGTGTCGCGCAGGTGCAGCTGTCCGAGGTGCTTGCCGTTGAGCACACGGCGTGACAGCACTATGACGCGGCTTTCCACCTGGGCGTCTATGGCGTTCCAGTCTATTTTCTTTTTGTTCCAGTCGGTTTCAATCTTCTTTCCCAGCAGAATCTCTATCGACGGAATCTCGTCGGCCATGGTGACTACCAGCACATTGTCGTTGATGTGCAGTTGGGTGTTGGCTAGCGGCATTATCACCTCGCCGTTGCGCCAGATGCGTGAAATGATAAACTTGATATGCGATTTCTGCGATATTTGTGAAAGCGTCTTGCCTTCTAGGGCCGGATTGATAACGACAAACTGCGCCACGTATGTGTTGTCTTCCTCCATGGATATGCGCGGCTCAAGGTCGGCCGGCTTAACAAGCAGCTTTCTGATCAGTATCATTGCCAATATTACGCCCACTACGCCCAGCGGATAAGTAACGGCGCATCCCAGGGCAGCCCCTCCGCTAGGTTGTCCTGCAGCCTCGAGTGCCTGTTGTGCAGCTCCGAGTGCGGGCGTGTTGGTTGTCGCTCCGCACAGTATGCCGACCATGTCGGGCAGGCTGACGGGCAGGACAAGGCAGAGGCCGAGGGCCATGACGGTGCCTATGACTATGACGCCAAGGCTCCACAGGTTGGCGGCTATGCCCTCGTGGCGCAGCAGTCCGAAGAAGTTGGGGCCTACGTAGAGCCCAAGTGTATAAACAAACACGGTAAGTCCGAATGTCTCGGCAAAGTCGAGCATGCTCTTGTCGGCGCTGAGCTGGAAGTGTCCGGCCACGATGCCTACGAAAAATACAAAGGCAACGCCGAGTGATATGCCTTTGACGTGGAGCTTGCCCAATGCCAGTCCGGCCGCTATGATTAGCGACAGCAGTACCATTGTCTGCAGGGCAGAGTGTGTGGTGAAAAGTCCGTTAATCCATTCCATGATATTACCTGGAAAAATTTTTACCTTAAAACTGATTTGCGGTGCAAAAATACAAAACAAATTTAATAAGCAGGCGCATAATCATGATAAAAAGATGTTTCGTGCCTGCAGATTGTTCTTTTATGTCTCTTTATCTTATGTCTTTGCCTGCATCCTGATTTTTGCCGATTCCGCTTATCCATAGTCCGCAGAAGGTTATGAACCCGTTGAGAAGCAGCAGTTCGTAACCGAATTTATATCCCGTAGCAGCCGGCACGATGTAGTTGGCGGCAAGACATATCAGAGGTGATGCCACGGCGATATACGGCGCGGCTGTGTCGCTCGCCTTTCTTTTGGTGAGCAGACCGAAGGCAAACAGACCGAGCAGAGGGCCGTAGGTGTAGGAGCAGAGGATGAATATGGCGTCGATCACGCTTGTTGAGTTTATCATCCTGAACAGTAGTATGAACACTGCAAATATCACAGCTATGGCCACATGCACGCGGCGGCGCAGGCCAACGTCGGCCGGACGCTCCTTAATGTCGACGCAATAGCTCGTGGTGAGAGCCGTAAGCGACGAGTCGACTGTGCTGGCTGAAGCTGCCACAATGCCAATGATGAACAGCACCACCACGACAGAACCCAGCTCGCCCGTGGCGGCAAACATGGGCAGCAGTTCGTCTGGACTGTCGGGCAGGGGCATGCCTTTGCGTCCGGCAAGCATCATGAGCAGTACGCCGAGAGAGAGAAACAGCAGATTGACGGGCACGAACGCAAAGCCGTAAGTGCACATGTCCTTGCGTGCCTCGGCAAGAGTCTTGCACGTAAGGTTCTTCTGCATCATGTTCTGGTTAAGTCCTGTCATGACAATCACGATGAAAGCTCCGCTGACAAGCTGTTTCCAGAAGTTTTGTGTCGTCATCCAGTCGTCAAACACAAACATGCGGCTGTGGCTGTCGGCAACAACAGCCTTTGCAGCCTCGCTTAAGTTCATGTCGAGTTCTCCGGCCACCTTTATTATTATCAGCACCAGCGCACCTAGCATGCATGCCGTTTGCACAGTGTCGGTCCATACCAGAGTCTTTATTCCGCCTTTGTGAGTATAGAGCCATATAAGGAACATCAGCACGGGCACGGTGACGGCAAATGGCACATTATAGGCATCGAGCACAAAGCGCTGCAGGATGATGCACACAACGTAGAATTTCACTGCCACGGCCGTTAGGTCAGACAGAATGAAAAATGCGGCTCCCGTCTTGTACGACCGCGTCCCGAGGCGTTCGCGCAGGTACGAATATATTGTGGTAAGATTTAGTCTGTAGTATACAGGCAGCAGGATGAAGGCTATGGCAAAATATCCCAGTATGAATCCGATGCACGTCTGCATGTAGGTCATGTCCATGTGCATCGCCATGCCCGGCACGGAAACGAAACTGGCACCGGACACCGATGCGCCAATCATGCCGAAGGCAACCATGTACCATGGCGATTTGCGGTTGGCGCGATAGAATGTTTCATTGTCGGCCTTACGCGATGTTAGCCGGCTTATGCCGAAGAGAACGGCAAAATAAATCAAGACAGTAATCAGAATAAGCATAATGCAAAGGTAGTGTTTTTTTGTAAACAACAAAGATACTTCAGTGTTTTATTTGTAACCGGCAGAGCTTGTTCGCAGTTAATTTTGTCACAAAAATCCGTTTATCGGCCTTTTTTGCCGTTATATAATAAGGTATGGAATCATATTGTAAGTTTTTTGAATAAATTATTTGAAATTTTCTTGTTTTTTATAAAGAAAAATATTAAATTTGTCGTCGTAAGATGTTGAGAGTAACAAACGGAAATATAAATTGAGATATAAAGGGGCATAAGAGGTCTATGCTGCAAGAAAAC
Organism: Prevotella marseillensis; assembly: GCF_900625065.1. Lineage (NCBI taxonomy): Bacteria > Pseudomonadati > Bacteroidota > Bacteroidia > Bacteroidales > Prevotellaceae > Prevotella > Prevotella marseillensis. Next base: position 564,132 of record NZ_UYXY01000001.1, read on the forward strand.
GAGATGCCACACATGGTGGTATAATATCTAGATAGACGTGGTTGGCAAACCGCTGCAGCCTCTTAATCTGGCAACAAAAGAGCCATTGAAAAACTTTTCTCGTGTTCTGTGAATAGTGTTGCAGATAGAAGTTTGACAATAAGCATGCATGGATGGACATCCCCGACGAGGTGCTCGATATGCGTAAATATTAACGTTCAGCACCACTTGAGGATATGCGCTTGAAAAGGCGCTCGATATTCGGCTCCTGATATCTGCCACGCCATGGCGGCAAACATACGTGAGGCAGCTAAGTGCAGATAGAGGAGAACAGAAGGTGATATTGCTTAATCTAAGCGGCCACGGCCTAACAGACATGACTGCTTATGATCAGTATTTCAACGGAGACCTGATTAACTGTTCGTTGTCCGATGACGATATTAAGAAAAACATAAATGCTCTTGATTCCATAGGCTGAAATGCTTAAATATTGTCCGGTCATACGGATTGATGAAAATGACTTGATGATTATTTATAATATGGTTGATGGAATATAGAGACAAAGTTGATGGATGTTGAAATTTAGGTTGATATAAATTATTGGGAATAAGTTGTGTATAGCCGAATCTTGCAGTGATGCAAGCGGCACAGTGTCTTTATATTCAGTTGTAGTAAGGAGGGACTTGCATAAAAACATTTATGGCGAGACGGGTGCTGATAAACAAAACACGGATTTACCATACAATGTAATTTTACTCATAGTCACAATTATGCAGTTGTTAGTCATTATGTTTTTTTGCATACTCTCTTTACAATGATAATAAATGGAAAATGATTGATTTTCAGATGTAACACTCGGCTCAAATCCAATTCTGATTTGAGCCGATTTTTGTTTTATTGAATCTGTATCAGCCGCGATAATACTGCAACTATATTTGAATTTGCTCTTAAATTGGCAAGATGTTTCTTGTCTGTATATATTGTTCTGATTGACAATAAGTAATGACGGAATAAAAATATATGTTGATGATAATGTCATTATGGATACATTGGTAGGATAAACTCGCAGAGTCGTAAATATCGAATGCGATTATTGGCTATTGTGTCTATTTTAGGTCGTTTGGGTGTTATTCACGTTTGTATTTTCATGCTATATCTAAGCCAAATCAGTCTTGACATGATGAATGTGAAGAGCCATATCAATCTCTGCATTTTGGAGTGATGATATGACTCTTCAGATATTTAAATGATGTAATCGGTTATTTCAGTCCCCATGCTTTAATGGCTATGCTGCTTTCCACCTTGTTCTCCGTATCGTCAGGCAGATTGCAGAAGAAGTCGATGCCCGTAAGTTCTTCGAGCCGGTCTATCGTAACTGCATATAGTGAAAGCGGGTCGTCTGTCCGCCATTCGTCTTTTTTCTGTTCGGCCCAGAATCCTATAGCTCTATAGCCCTCGCTGTTTTTTAGAAGGCATGCCATGAAGAAATATTTTGGTACGATAAGTTTACCCTGTATTCTTGAAATTATCTGGTCTTCATTGTCTATTGTTCCTCCTTTACAGACGTATAGCGTATCAGTCTTTGCTCTGGGAGTCCATGAACGTACCTGATCCTCCATTCTTACCCATAGGCCTTCGCCTTGATCCTGACCGCTGTTTGTGTAGCCGTTAAATTTGTGATATTGCGGCTGCATGTTGGTCATGTAGAAAGTTTGGTAGTTTGCATCATAAGAAAATTTCCTGTCGGCGTTAGGGCAGATGTGCCCATGTTCATACCCGGAGCCATAATAATAGTCTTCAGCCCAATAATACTCTGAGTCGAGGCTGGGGTCGTTATGATAGCTGTCAGTCACACGGCTGTAATTTCCGGTGTAGCCTTGGTGCATCTGATAGCACGACCAGCGCTGCGATTTCTTGCTACAGTCCCATTCGACACAATAGTTGATTTCGTCTTTGTCATATTGTTTATCGCCTTTGGTCCTGTATATGAGAACTATGCTGTTGCCTCCTTTCAGGCGTGGAAATTCAAGTCGGGTGACAGCATTGTCTGTGGTAATCTCATTCTTATTGAGATTTATCTCTTCTTTTCCGCTCCCTCCGTTGTCGTTGTCGTCATTGCTGCATGAGACTGTCAGCAGAATAAATGACGGCAGAATTATTGCGAGTTTGAGCAGGGCTGTTTTGCTAAAAATACTTTTTACAGACATAAATTTACTAATAACTATGATGGTATGATAATGAACAATCCGCATAAGCCAGCAAGAAAAAGATGCGGAAAGAGTAGAAATGTCTTTAGACAAAAAGTGCGCTTAAACGTATATGCAACTACGCCCAAACGCACTTTGTATGTTAATCGAAATATGGTAATCTATTATTTGCGAGCTTTACCATAGCGGCTCATGAACTTGTCTACGCGACCAGCTGAGTCAACGAGCTTGCTCTTACCTGTATAGAACGGGTGAGATGTGCTTGAAATTTCGACTTTTACCACCGGGTAAGTTTCGCCTTCAAATTCTACTGTCTCTGTAGTCTTGCATGTAGAACGTGTAAGGAACATATCGCCGTTGGACATATCCTTAAATACGACGGGGCGATAGTTTTCTGGATGAATACCTTTTTTCATTTTGTTCTTAAATATTGTTGTTAAAAATATAATTACACATTACAGGCTGCAAAAATACGAAGATTTCCGCAGCCTGCCAAATGTTTTGGTAATAATTTTTATAAATTATTTTATAATGACTGTTCCTCCCATGCTCAAGGTGAAGTCGTCGATGAGGACATCTCCGCCAGGATTCTTAGAGTTCATAATCACTACGCAATATGTTCCGTCTGCATCAATAGTAAAGGTGTGTGTAACTTTTACCCATTCGCTGCTTGTAATGTCATTTGTGTAGTCGCCATAGAAATAGTTGCCTACTTTTCCGTCTGTAACAGGTACGTATCCCGGACGTACTGATGCTCCTGCAGATGTGGCAGCCTTGGCATAGAATGTCATTGTGTATTCACCGGCTTTGAGCTCTATTTCTTTGTATGATATACGCTTGTTGTATTTTGAATCTCCGGCAACTTTTACTGAATATGAACCGCTGTGAGCGTCTGTACTCATAGAGAGTGTTGCATTTCCGGCTGTAGATGTTGTCGACCAGTTGTTGGGAAGACCTGACACCCATGCCTCAAAGTCGCCATTGGGAGCTGTAAGATCGCCTGTGTCTCCGCCCGGCTGCTCTTCTACTGAACCGTCTTTTACAGAAAGTTTCTTAACTTCCCATGTTGATGACTGCTGGTCGTTGCATGTATGGCGCAGTGCTATAACAACCTTGCTTCCAATATACTCAGCAGGAATGTTGACGCTCTTTTCCATAAAAGTGAAGCTTGTGCCTAAGCCGTTTGTGTCATATTCGAGCATCTTCCATGTTGCAGTCTTTACGTCGCCGTTGTAATCTTTGCTTATAACGATAGAGTTGTTGGCGTTGATGTCACCCTTCTCATAGTTGATGGCATGATTAATGGTGATATATGCCTCTGTTGTGCTTGTAAGGTCGATTACAGGGCTTACGAGATATGTAACACCTGCCTGGTTCTCTTTAGAGCCGTCTCCGTTGAAATCCTGGAAACCTGTAACCATGGCGCTTGAGTAGTCGTTATACCATTTAAGGCTTCCGCTTGCAGACTGTGATGTAAATGAACCAAGTGAAGAAGAGAAATCCTGGTCGATATATGTGCCGTCAGGAGTTTCGCTGCCGCCTTCTTCAGGTGCCTTGCCTTCCTGAACCTTGATGCTCTTAACCTCCCATGTTGATGACTGGCTTTCTGAGCAGGTGTGGCGCAGTGCGATAACAACCTTGCTTCCCATGTATGATGCAGGGATGTTTACGCTCTTCTCGCAGAATTCGAAACCTGAGTTCAGACCGTCTGTATTGTAGCTTAACGGCTCCCATGTGGCTGTGTTTACGTCGCCTGAATAATCCTTGCTTATCAGGATAGTGTTGTTTGTATTGATGTCGCCTCGTTCGTAGTTAAGCGCATGGTTGATGGTTATGTATGCGTTTTCAACACCAGTGAGGTCGATTTCGGGGCCAACAAGATATGTAACTCCGGCCTGGTTCTCTTTCTGACCGTCGCCATTGAAGTCCTGGAATCCTGTAACCATAGCGCTTGAATAGTCGTTGTACCATTTGAGCGAGCCACTTGCTGATACAGATGTGAAGCTGCCTAACGAGTTGGTGAAGCTTTGGTCGAGCAGTACGCCCTCAGGCAAAACTACCTCACCACCGCCGCCTGCGTTGGGATCGTCATAAGGAGCGGGAACGTCTTCGCAACTTGTGAATGAGAATGCTGCCATAGCGAGGGCAAGCACTGAAAATAATATCTTTTTCATAACTGTTGTTCTTTTATTGTTTTGTTAAATGTTTTTTATTCTGATATTTTGAAGTCTGAGTCAGAACGCATCAGTATCTGCCATGTGTTGCTGTAGCGTGTGAAGATACCTGTTATGTCAAGTTTCTCCTGTGGCATTACTGTTCCGGCAAAGTCGGCATACGTGCTTGAGCGTACTACGAATTCGTTTGAAGAGAATCCTTCTATTGGACGGCTTACGCCGTTGCCGCCGTCTTTCTCTGATTCAGGTGCAAAAGTCTTCACGCCGTCGGCATCTTTGAGTCTTACACCCTTTACAACCATGAGGCGTCCGCAGTTCTCTTTCATGTAGCTGGCATCTTTTGCCTTGCTGATGTCAAACTCGAGAGTGTCTATCTTTGACGCATCAGCTGCGCCCATCAGCTTGAAGTGCTGTTGCCATACAGTCTTGTTCATTCTGCTCGGGAATGTCTTTCCGCTGGCATTAGTATACGGAGTGCCGATTTGCGGCTGGTAGCCGTAGGTTCCGATATAGAGGTCTTTCAGGTTTACAAGTATTTCCTGACCTACAGGCAGAAATCCGAAGAGTCCGCCCTGAGAGATGCAGATAAGTATTGCTCCTGTGCCGTCGTCGACAGCCACTTCGCTATAGATGTTTCCGCCAATGTCGTTTCCTGTTACGCGGGCCTTTATCTGCAGGTCGTCTGTTATGCGCGCCGTGTCGTTCTGGTTGGCCAGGGTTGATGCATATTTGGCTTTTAGGTCGGCAATAGATATTACGTTTGTCTCCTGTATGTCGTTATTGCCGTAGGGCGCGGTGTCTCCTGTCGGGTCGCTCCAGTCTTCGTCCATGCATGATGTAACTGAAAGTCCGAGGGCCAGCGTGAGCATTATCAGTTTTATATATTTAATTTTTTTCATCGTCTTTTGATTTTTAGAATCTGTAAGTAATGTTCAGCATGCCGTTAGTCCCGTAAGCATAGAATTTCATCGGGTTCTTAGAGAAGCGGTATGCGCGGATGTTGCCAGAGCTTGTGTAGTCGCTTCTGCTCTGCTCATATCCTCCGGTGCAGAGGTTCTGGTTGTTCAGGATGTTTGTAACCATGAGGTTGATAGAGAGCGATCCACGTTTCAGATAGATGCTTCGGCCGATTGATCCGTCGAGCATGAATCCGCCGTGGCCCTGTGCCTGCTCTAATGCAGATGCGCGCACGTTGCCTTCATTGTCGTAGATGTCGCCTACAGCCTCCTGACGTGCGTTGAGTGTGCTCTCGTATCTGTAGCATGGAGAATAAGAGAGGTAGATGCGGTCGTAGTAGTTGCAGCTGAGGTCGAGATACCATCCGCCGCTGTGATAGCTCAAGCCGAGGCTTGCTGCTGTGAGCGGTGTGCCAGAGTCGCGCATGCCTTTGTTGTATACTATTTCGTCGGTGTAGAGCGCGCTTGTTGAGTTCATGTAGCGTACATGAGCGTTGTTCTTGATTTTGGCGTCGCTGATAGTACCGATAAGCTTGATGTCGAATGCGCTTGTAACCTTGAACTTAAGTCCGGCTTCAACTCCGTAATACTCTTTCTTCATGTCTGTCAGAGATACGTATGAGAACGAGTTGATATCGTCGAAGTAGAAGTTCTGCCAGTCGGTTACGTTTGTCAGATAGCTATAATAAGCGTTGATGTTGGCATGCAGCCATGATGTCTGCAGCTGATAGCCGATTTCGGTGCTGAACACGCGCTCGTTCTTGAGGTTGAGCACGAAGTCGTTGTTGATTTCAGGAGATGCAAACGCATTTCTTGCCTGAGGTGCGCGGTGCTCATATCCGGCTCCGAAGGTCAGCGTGTTGCCGCGTCCGAGATTGAAGCTTGTGCCGAGTTTGAATCCTCCGTCGAGGAACTGGGCTGTCTTGCTCTTGCCGTAAGAATTGTTGGCTGCCATACCATTACGCATTCTACCGTCGCGCTGCATGCTGGTGTATCCCAGTTTTGCTGCTATGGTGTAATGCATAATGCCGAAGTTCTCGCTGTAGCTCGACCATATTTTGCCGTTGTTTACGAGCAGGTTGTAGTCGTAGCCGAATCTGTCGCCCTCTCTTACCACACCGTTGCGGTTGTTAAGGTCGTACTGTATTTCGTCGGCGTTGCGGTCGTATGTTCCCAGGGCGTATGTGTTTATGTTGTGATATGTGGTAGCTCCGAGCAGGTCTTCCATCGTCTGATAGTGCATGCCTTTGTTTGTAGATGCGATGATACCTAAGTTGAGCTGACTGTTCTTGCTGAGCTGCTTGTTCAGCGTTGACGCGAGTGATACTGTCAGCGCGTCGTTGTGCTTGGCCTGGATGTAGTACATGGCGTCGGCTCCCTGTGCTGAAACCTGGCGGTTAGAATAGTACAGGCGGTCCCAGTTTATCTGGCGGTTGGCCTTCGACGAAGTCCAGTAGTTGTATGCCGTGTTCCAGTCTGCCAGGCATTGCTCTGTGCGGTTGGTGGCGTCGGTCTCGTCCCATACGTCATAGTAGCTGCTCGGCATGTTCTTCCAGTAGTTGGGGTGTGGGTTGTCAGCATTGTTGTAGTTGAGCTTTGTGCTCTTATACATGCTGTATTTTCCCATGAGCGACGTGGTAAGCTTTGTCTCGTCGTCAATCTTCCAGTCCCATGTCAGCAATGCTGTAGGGGCAAAGTCTGTCACGATGCGCGAGTTGCGCTTCTTGCCGTTCTGATATCCCCAGTAAGGGTTATAGTAGCGGTCGTTTGCCAGCCAGTACATCTCGTCAGTACCTGCACCCTGTGATGCACGCTCCGTGGGGTTGCCCCATGTTACTAACGAGAGCGAATGTGCGCCGTCGCCGAACACCTTCTGCACGCCGAGGAAGTAAGAGAGCGAGTTGTAGAATGTTCCCTCAACATATCCCTCGTTGGCCCAGCGGTAAGTCACGTTGCCAGAGAAGGCCCATCCCTTGCTGTTGAGTCCTGAGTTGAATGTGTACATTCCGCGCAGGGTGTAGTTGCGGTTTGCGCCGCTCAGCGTCAGCCTGTGGCCTGTGGGCATGGCAGCCGGGCGGAAGTTATAGTTGTTTGCACCGCCCATTGACGGCATGGCAAAGTTGTTGCTCTCAAAGGGCAATGAGAATTCCATATTGCGTGTCTGCTGGTTGAGTCCGCCTACGACCGAATAGCGGAACTGTCCAGACTCGATGTCGTTCATCGGTACGCCGTTAATGTAGATGTCGTTGAATTTCTGGTCGAATGCACGGTAGCGGAAACGCATAGGTGAGAACAGATATCCAACCTCGCTTGCATAGATGTTTGAGTTAGAGTTCACTATGGTTACGTTTTGTGACATGTCATCGTCTTCGCCCAATTGTGCCTCCGTGAATGTGAATGCCGACTCACTCAAGACGGCACCCCTTTGCCCTATGGAATCGCTTTGCGCATGCAGCAAAGGCGTATAGCATAAAGCAATCACTGCTAATTTCAGCTTTTTTTGCATAATAATGGTTTTAGGTAATAAACTTTTGGCAAAGATAATTTTTTTTAGATAAACATCAAAAATAAAACAAAAAATAATCTTTTTGCTTGCTTCTTTTTGTGTTAAATTTAATCAGAGTGTAATATCTCCACGTTCATTGGCCTTGAATAGCCCGTTTTTACTAGCTTTATGCAACTTTAACGAGCGGTGTTCTTGCAGTTTGCTTTTTTGTTCTATTTTTCGCATGCCACGGTTTTTATGCAGTTTTAGCCTGCGTTTTTTCCAATGGTGTTTTGTATTCTTTCGTGCAGTTTTTTGTCCGTGTATTATAGTTGGCAAAATGCCGTTTTGCAAAAGGTGGTCTTTTGGCTTCCGAAAGACCACCTTTTACATTGCAATATGCCACCTTTTGCAGCCTAAAAGGATACCTTTTATAATGCTGTTTGTAACTTATTGTATGTCAGTGTGTTATCTCTTTGTGTGTGAGCGCCGTGCGCACGGCTGTCTTTGTCCGGCTTTTGGCTTGTGCGTATGTGCAGTTCGGCCAGCGTGTTCCATGCAGATTTTGAGTTGTGTTGAGGCTTGCCGTGATTTTGCCGGGTGCGTCAGTCTTGGGCCGATGCGTTGTTTTGGGCCGATGCGGGCTTTAAGTTGCAATATGGGCACATGCTGGCGTGCTGTGATGTATCCTTCAGGTTTCTCCCGGTTGGCGCTGATGTGGGTTTTGGGCGCAGTGTGTCATTATTGTTACTTGTTTTCTACAAATTTGTTTCAAAATCCGGATAATCAAAAAATAAAGTATCTAATTTTTTGAATTATCTTTAAGTTGCATTATCTTTGCAAAAATAACCACCACCTCCGAAAAGCCATGCTTTCAGCATTGTCATGGGGGATAAATCAGAAAATTGTATTGAAGAAACAATGATTTTTATATTATGAAAAAGTTTAATCTGTTAATTGTTTTGTCTCTCTGGCTTGTTGCCGTGAGCAGTTTTGCACAGAAAAAATACTCAGTGTATGCCGTAGGTTTCTACAATCAGGAAAACCTTTTCGACACATGTCATGATGAAGGCAAGAAAGACTATGAGTATCTGCCCACAGGTTCGTCGCGCTGGAACGGTCTTAAGTATTCGCATAAGTTGCGCAATATGGCCAAGGTGCTGGCCGATATGGGCACCGACGTGCTGCCTGACGTGGGATGTGCTGTGATAGGACTGTCTGAGGTTGAAAACGCCAATGTGCTCAACGACCTTACGGCGCAGGAGCCTCTTCGCGCGCGTGGATATAAATATGTACATATTGAAGGACCCGACAGCCGCGGTATCGACTGTGCGCTGCTCTACAATCCGTCTATGTTCACAGTCAATAAGTCTACGCTGCTGCCATACATTCCCGACGAGACCATGCCTGCCAACTTCCGCACGCGCGGATTCCTCACCGTTACCGGCGAGCTTGCAGGCGAGCCTGTTACGGTCATCGTGTGCCACTGGCCGAGCCGTTTCTCAGGATCTTCATATCGTGAGAGGGCTGCACAGCTCGTCAAGAACATCAAGGATTCGCTCGTCAGCGAGAATCCGGCAATGAAGGTGCTCGTTATGGGCGACATGAACGACGACCCGACAAACAAGAGCATGAAAGACATATTGGGAGCAAAGGCCGAAGTGAAGGACGTAAAGGACGGCGACATGTATAATCCGTGGTATAACATCCTGACCAAGCAGGGCGTGGGCACGCTCTCATATCAGGGCTCATGGAATCTTTTCGACCAGATAGTGCTTACGCCAAACATGCTTAACCGCGACGGCAAGAAAGACTTCTCGACACTGAAGTTCTGGAAGAATCAGATATTCCGCCGTGACTATCTCTTCAACAATGAAGGAAAATACAAGGGCACGCCTAAGCGTACACACGGAGGAGGCATCTGGCTCGACGGATACAGCGACCACCTGCCTGTTGTTGTTTACTTGGTAAAAGAGCAGAAATGAGCGTAACAGAAGAACATCCGCTAAGGCCTTTTCTGCCTGAAAACACACGGTTGCTGATGCTCGGCAGTTTTCCGCCGGCACGCAACCGTTGGTGTATGGATTTCTTTTATCCCAACTTCATCAATGACATGTGGCGCATATTCGGCCATATATTCTTCGGCGACAAATTGCATTTTGTAGACAGTGAGGCGAAGACTTTCCGACGTGAGGACATCATCAGTTTCCTTAACGAAAAGGGCATAGGTCTCTACGACACGGCGTGCAAGGTGTGCCGCACAAAGAATACGGCATCAGACAAAGACCTTGAGATTGTTGAAGCCACCGACCTCGGCTCGCTGCTGGCCTCCATACCAACATGTCGCGCCGTGATAACCACGGGACAGAAGGCCACAGACACATTTGCCTCTTACTTCGGAATAAAGCAGCCGAAGGTGGGCGAGGGCGTCGGCTTTTCTGCCTTAGGCCGCAGTCTGACGCTATACCGCATGCCGAGTAGTTCGCGCGCATATCCGATGAAGATTGAGCGTAAGGCCGAATATTATGAAAAAGCCTTCAGGCAACTTGGCCTTATTTAAGCAATAAAGTTATTAACCATAAATCCGCAGGGCATATCTACCTTATTAAATATAAGACAACTGCCTGCGACTAAAAACATATAGAGTATGACCATTATTGGAATAGCCGGTGGAACAGGTTCGGGCAAGACCACCGTTGTGAGAAAGATAGCCGAGGCGCTGCCGCCGCATCATGTGGTTGTGGTTCCGCTCGACTCATATTATAACGACACGTCGCACATGACCGAGGAGGAGCGTCATGCCATAAACTTTGACCATCCGGACGCTTTCGACTGGAAACTGCTTATCAAGCAGGTAAACGAACTGAGAAACGGACAGGCCGTTGAGCAGCCTACATATTCGTATATCAAGTGTAACCGACTGAAAGAGACGCTGCACGTTGAGCCGAAACCGGTGATAATCATTGAAGGTATCATGACTCTGCTCAACAAGAAACTGCGCGACATGATGGACCTGAAGATATTTGTTGACACCGACTCGGATGAGCGTCTGATACGCAACATACAGCGCGACGTACTCGAACGCGGGCGCACCGTAGACATGGTTATCAGCCGTTATCTCGAAGTTCTTAAGCCCATGCACGAACAGTTTATCGAGCCTACAAAGAAGTATGCCGACCTCATAATTCCGCAGGGTGGAGAGAATCATAAGGGAATAAACATCCTTTGTAAATACATAGAAAGTCTTGTAAACGTTTAATGCCTCTTCATTGTAGCGTTGACGGCATTAGACATCATTCTTATAACAAAACAATAAAGGCTGCCCGACATTGTCACGGCAGCCTTTATTGTTATTAGTCTTTGTCCTTTATTGTCAGATTTGTCTCGATGCGCTTGCGCTCACGGTGAATCTTAAATGCGTTGACACATTCTGTTGCGCCGTACAGCAGCAGGCACCATCCTATGATAAGCAGCGGCAGCGATGCCGTTTCCATTGGCTTAATCAGCACAAGCAGGCCAGTGAGGAATATCACCGATGGGCATATCCAGAACCACAGTGGCACGCGGAACATCCTTTTGGCATTGACCAGAACCATAAACTGGTTTATGGCTCCGAGGATGATTATGGCTCCGAGAAAGTACATCAGCGACTTGACAAACAGACCGGGCACTATGGTCAGTATCAGACCGAGCAGCACGCTGCCTATTCCTACAATAGGGAATGTAGGCTTGCCCGTTACAATAAGTCGTCCCTGAGCGTCGTAAATTTCAGTGTCTGATGCGTGCGTCCTGGCGTTCAGATATACCGCACACGATATTGCACCCGACACGAGGAACAGCAGTCCGATGGCAATGGTTATGCCTTTCACGGTGTTGTCGGGGTTGTTTATCAGCAGTATGCCGATAATTATTGCGCATATAGCGCGAAAAACAGAACTTTGCAATACTTTCATGTCTGTAGATTTTATTTAGATTTTCTTTTATATATAGTCCTTAAGGATTATTATTGTCATGCAGCCATTATGCCGTTTTATTCTTCCTGCCGGCCATGCGGCATTCTGGCTGTAAGTTCTTTGCTCTTTCTTACAAAGATAGTGCGTTTTGTCTTTGTTTACAATAAGTTTAACTTATTTTATACAAAGAATGATAACAAAGTGATGCTGGCCGTGTCCGGCTTGATTTTATCCCGCTGCCGGCACTGTATATGGGTGCTGTTAATATGCATGCAAAGGCTTTCGTGTCCTGCCGTCAGCTAAAAAACAGATAACATCAGGCTTAAGCTGACTTTTATTTTGTTTTGTTCTCGTTATGTATTACCTTTGCATTGATTTGAAAACTAAAGAAATATGACAACGCTTTATCTTGTAAGGCACGGCGAGACTGTGGACAACGCAAACCACATCATGCAGGGACAGACACAGGGCGAGCTTAACGAAAAAGGACGTGAGCAGGCCCGCGAACTGGCTGTGCAGATGTCATCCGAGCATATAGATGTCTTTGTGGCGAGCGATTTGTGGCGTGCTGTTGAGACATGTAGAATATTAGCAGAGCCTTACGGGGCTGAAGTTATTACCACGGAACTGCTCAGAGAGCGCGACTGGGGCAGTTTTACCGGGCGTTACATACCTGACTTGAAGGATGTTGAATGGCCCGATGACATAGAGACAATTGACGCTTTGAAATCAAGGGCAAGGCGCTTTATTGATTTTATACGTGAGAATTTTCCTGAAAAGAGAGTGCTTGCCGTTGGGCATGGCATTATAAACAAGGCCATTCAGGCTGTGTTTTATGACAAGGAAATGAAGGATATTGCGCCTATGCGCAATACGGAGGTAAGGCAGCTGATGCTTTAGTCTTGGCAGGATATAAGTCTGCCGGGCGCTTATGGCAGTCCATCTGATTGTTGCCTGTTGCCGTCAGATGTTCTCCGTAGGTGCAGTATTGTCCGTATTATGCGATTGCATAAGGCGCTGATTACGGCAAAATACATAGGACCGACGAGGATTTCTCCTGTCGGTCCTGGTGTTTTTGGACTGTTGAAGACCATGTATCTTGCTGTTTAAGAAGTAGTCTTTATTGTAGGAATTGCAGATTTCAGTCCTCAACAGTCACTTATTTTGTTATCAGTTTTAATGTTTCTTCCTCTTGTCGGCAGCATTACTCTTTGTTAACGTCCCTGTTTGTCGTTTATGTTTGCGGCAAATTGTTCTCTTGTGTCAATGATGCCGGGCTCATGCTGTTATGATATTGTCTGTTTGCATGGCTTTGCTTTTATCTTCGTCCGCCAAAGTGTCTGCCGCTGTTTCCGCCAGATGAGCTTTTTCGGCTGCTGCTTCCGCTGCTCTTAAATGAGCGTGTGGGAGTGCTTCTGTTACCGCTGAAGCTCTTGGTTGACCTCTGTGGACTGAAAGTATTATTGGGAGTCTTAATCTGGCGGCTGACGCCTTGCCTCCTGTTCCCGTTGAAGTTTATGCTTCCGTTGCCGTTTGGTCTCGGCCTTGCTGTTGTCCGCGTACTGCTTTCACGGTTGTTCCTTCTGAAACTTTTTTGTCCCTTCAGGTTGCTTCCGTTGATGTTCCCTTTTACATTCTGAATGGTTTTTATGTTTTCAGGTCTGCGGTTGAAGTTGCGGCCCCATCCGTTTTCTCTTGGCCGCCTGTTGTCTCTGTCTCTTCCGGAGAAAGCACCTTTATGGCCTCTTCCGTAGTCGCCGCGGTCAAATCTGTCTCTCATGCCGTGGCCTCTGTTTATACTTCCGTGGTTAAACGTGCGCCCTTTATACCAGCTGCATCCTCCGTTATGGTGCCAGCTGTGGCCTCCGCGATATGATATGTATACAGTCGGACGGCTAAAGTAGAAGTAGTCGCGTCGTGGATAGCGGGCGTAAATTGCAAAGTGCCATACTCCGGAGGTCCAGTAAAGCGGGCGGTAGAAGTATGTTGCGGCGCAGAATGCCCTGTATTGCCAGTCGAGCAGAATGTAGCTGAAGTCGAGGTTGCGTTGTGTCCAGTATGTGCCGTACAGGTCATCGTATGTGTTGATGCTCATCAGATAGTCGAGATTCACCTCGTATGCTGCATCATATTGCTCCTCGTTCAGGTTCAGCTCATAGGCCATTTTGTCCGTCAGAAACAGTGCCTGTTCGCGTGCCTGACTATAACTCATCGCCTTTGTTGCGGTGGTGAGTGTCAGCAGGGTTGTCAGTATTATTATAAACTTGTTCATGTCAAAGCCTTTCTGTTTTCTTTTTAACCGTATGCAAAGAAAGCTATAATTATTCATATGTAAAAAGGTTTTTCCCTAACTTCAAGGGGGAAAATCCCTATTTTGTGTTTATTCTGCATGCAGATGCTGTATTTTTACGTTATATTCAGTGCTGTTTTATATCTGATTGTGTGTCGTAAATCCTTTATTTAAAGGCTGATATAAGTCTTTTGAATGGTAAATGTAATATTTTTTAATAAATGGCGTTATATATTAAAATTTGTTTTTGATGAAATCATTATTACTCGCTTTATTATTATTGTCATCTGCCGGTCAGGCTTTTTCACAAGGATGGGAAGAAGACAAGCCTGAGAAACTGCGTCTCGACAAGGGACTTAAATATAATGTGGAGATGCAGGCTGACTTCTCTTCTGGAAGTACGCCGCTTTGGCTCAATGCCAACAGATACGGACTTAGCTCGCTCGACGAAACGAACGGATATGTCAGGGCTGGCCTGTCCAGGCCTTTGCGCACTGATTCGGCCAGACGGTGGGGAGTAGGCTATGGTGTAGATCTTGCCGTGCCTTATAATTATACAAGCAATTTCGTTGTCCAGCAGGCTTTCGTTGAGGCACGCTGGCTTCATGGAGTGCTTACCGTCGGAAGCAAACAGTATCCAATGGAGCTGAAGGACGACCGCCTGAGCAGCGGTTCGCAGACGTTCGGCATTAACGCAAGACCTGTGCCACAGGTGCGTCTGGCTCTGCCTGATTATTGGACTCTGCCTTTTGCCAACGGCTGGCTGCACTTAAAGGGACACATTGCCTACGGAATGATGACTGATGACGGATGGCAGCATGACTTTACAGGAAAGAAGAGCAAATATGCCGATAATGTGCTGTATCACAGTAAGGCAGGATATTTGAAGTTTGGAAATGAGAATTTCTTTTGTCCTTTCTCGTTCGAACTTGGACTTGAGATGGCTTCAACTTTCGGCGGAACGTCGTATCTTCCTGACGGAAATGGAGGCATGACAGCCATAAAGGGCGACACCGGTTTCAGTGCATTCTGGAATGCTTTTATTCCTGGCGGGGCTGATGTTGGCGAGACTACTTATCAGAACGCTGAAGGCAATCAGGTAGGAAGCTGGCTCGTGCGCCTTAACTGGGAAGAAGACCTGTGGCGTTTCAGCATCTATGCCGACAAATATTTTGAAGATCATTCAGCCATGTTCCTGGTTGACTATGACGGATATGGCGAGGGAAGCGAGTGGCAGGAAAAGAAGAAAAGCCGCTATCTTCTGTATGACTTTAAAGACATTATGCTTGGTGCAGAGTTCAGAATGAACTATGACAGATGGGTGAACGGCGTGGTGTTTGAGTATATTTATTCGAAATATCAGAGCGGTCCTATTTATCACGACCATACAAGTACGATACCCGACCATATTGGCGGCAAGGATAATTTCTATAATCACGGAATATATACAGGCTGGCAGCATTGGGGACAGGTGATGGGCAATCCGCTCTACCGTTCGCCGCTGTATAATTCTGACGGCACGATATGTGTGAAGGACAACCGCTTCATGGCTTTCCATCTCGGTATAGACGGATGTCCTATTGAGCGCTTTACATATAGATTGCTGGCTTCGTGGCAGGAAGGCTTGGGTACTTATGACGATCCGTATGGCAAGAGCCGCCACAATTTCAGCTTTATGCTTGAGGGACAATACGCCTTCGGCGGCAAACTGCTGAAGGGATGGAGCGTTAAGGGTGCCTATGGCATGGATCTTGGCAGCATACTTGGCAACAATTACGGATTTCAGTTGACGGTGGCAAAGACCGGACTTCTTAATTTATAATTACGTATATGAAGATGAAACATTGTTACATAAATATTTTTATAGCTTTTGTTGTTTCCATGATGTTTGGGGCGTGTGAGATACGGACGCTGGACAATGGCGACCTTGACGGTATGTGGCATTTGACGCGAGTAGACACGCTGGCCACGTCGACCACAGCAGATCTTGGCAATGAGCGAATCTACTGGTCGTTTCAGGCCAGGCTGTTGCAGCTCGACGATAAGTCGGGGATGCATCAGAGCCTGTTGATGAGGTTTGAACATAATGGTGCCACCCTGCGTCTTTACGATCCTTATATTTATGATCGTGAAAATGGTGACAAGCCCCTTGAGGACATTACGCTGCTTAATCCTTTTGGAATTGTGGCGCCTGACGAGACGTATACCATAGAAAGTCTTAGTGGAAACAAGATGATATTGTTGTCGGGTACTTATCGTATGTATTTCAAAAAATTGTAGTCAGGGTATAAACTTGTACTCCGTAAGATACAAGTGTAAATATTTATCTGTGGT
The DNA here is from genome assembly GCF_900625065.1 of Prevotella marseillensis. Lineage (NCBI taxonomy): Bacteria > Pseudomonadati > Bacteroidota > Bacteroidia > Bacteroidales > Prevotellaceae > Prevotella > Prevotella marseillensis. The sequence continues at coordinate 580,510 of NZ_UYXY01000001.1, forward strand.
TTTGGGCCACCCTATTTGAGGGTTTGTGGGATATATACAATTGGCGCCACGCTTTTGGGTGATGTAAATTATAATTATTTGATATCTGTGGCATGAGCCGAGTGCCGTGATTTTGATGTTTCTTGATTTAGTATTTTGAACATTAAAATGGCATTTTCAGGTGGCTCATGCCACATTTTTATTTTTATGCAGTAATGGCTGCAGCGACATGTTTATCTTATCTTTATTTTCCGTAGCTTGTAAAAGATTGTTTCCTGCATTTTAAAAGGTGATGTTATACAAACAAAAAAGCGTCCATTCGCATTGCAAATGGACGCTTTTAATAATCTTGATGATATTTGTTTAACTTTTAACTCTCTCAGAAACAACTTTTATATCGCCTACGTGCGAATGCTTTCTCATTATTATATAGTTGAGCGCAAGGTTCACGCCGATGTATATTAACACGTCTATGATAAACACAACAGTGTTGCTCATTGCCATAAGCATGAAATGGTTGGCTGCAACATAAAATACAGCCAATAGCAATATTGCTACAAGAGCTTTGTGCTGAGTGCATCCGGCACTCATAAACTTATGGTGAATGTGTGTCTTGTCGGCAGAAAAAGGTGACCTCTTGTGGTAAATCCTCATCATGAAAACCCTGACAACATCAAACATGGGTACCAGAAGAAGGGTGAAGGCTATGATGAAGTCGAACTTATGGTGAGACATCACAGCCGTATTGTTCATAGAATATTTTATACAGAGAAAACCGAGCAGGTAACCCAGCGTAAGGCTTCCTGAGTCGCCCATGAATATCTTTCGGTTGTTCTCAGCCGATCCGAACAGATTGAAATACATAAATGCCACAAGCACACCTATCAGGCCTGCAATCAGTATAGAATAGCTCCATACGTTCTGAACGATGAACATATAGAGAAAACCAGACAGGGCTATTATTGACAAACTGGCCGCAAGGCCGTCTATTCCGTCAATAAGGTTGATGGCATTGTCGATAAACACAATAGTAAGCACCGTCAGAGGAAAACCTATATAATAAGGAATCTCATGAATACCGAAAAAGCCGTACATATTGTTGATATACAGTCCTGACAAAGGCAGGGCACAGGCTGCGATAATCTGCACGATAAACTTGATGAGCGGCGACAGCCCCAAAATGTCATCAACTATGCCCATTACATATATCATCAGCATGCTCAGCAGGAAATAAATGCTCCACAGGTTGATTGTTACCTGCTTGTCGGTAGTGTTGATTACATACAACGCTGCGGCAAACGACAGCAGCATGCTGGGCATGAAGGATATTCCTCCAAGCCGCGGAATGGCGTTGTGATGTATTTTTCGTGCGTCGGGTATGTCATAAAGCTTACGCGACTTGCAGAAGTTAAGTATCAGCGGGATAAACAAAAAACCGCATATGGCACTGATGATGAATACCCCGATAATGCATAATATGTAGATGTTCATAAGATTTCGTTAGTGCGATTACTTCTTATAAAACCCTAATAATCTTAAAATATTGCATGACTGGATGAATTTATTTTAAATTTATATGACATTTATGCTGTCCCAACTGATGAAAACATTATTTTATCAGTTGATATAATATTTCCATTCTTCCTCTATCAGTAATACTTAATGCTCATAATTTACTTTTTGCATACCTCATTATATGCAATATGGTATAAAATTAATACAGAATGTTTTGTTTATGCAAAAATATAATTAGTTTTGCACAAATTACAGATGTATACAAGTTTACTTAATTAGATTTATGAGTAAAATCATTTTTACGATTTTGAGTTTGTTTGCATTTATGGTTGCAAATGCACAGGTGTGGGACGGTACTGCAAAGGCTTGGACAAAAGGAAGCGGAACCGAAGCAGACCCGTATCTCATTGAGACAGGAGAAAATCTGGCTTATATGGCAGAGACTGTTACTGACGGAGAAACTTATGAGGGTGTGTTCTTTAAACTTGTAAATAGTCTTGACATGGGAGGTGGACTGCACAAGTTTTCGCCTATAGGCTTTTTTAACGAGTATGCTGATCTGGAAAATCCGGGTCAGATGATTGACGAGTCAAAATATTTTTTAGGCGTTTTTGACGGCAACGGTAAAACCGTGGACAACGTGCACATATATTTTATAGACGCCCAAAACAGCGTAGGCGGCACAGGACTCTTTGCTTGTATATCAAAAAATGCCGTAGTGAAGAATCTTACAATAGGCAAAAATTCGGTTGTTGAAGGCACCGACGGCTCTGGCGCTGTTGTTGGAGCAATGACCGGCGGCAGGATTGAGAACTGCGTAAACAAGGCATCTATAGCAATAACCCAGGGCCTGGGGCAGGGTGGCATCGTCGGCACAATGTATGGCGGCACGGTGTCTGGCTGCATCAATGACGCTGATATTGCGGGCAGTACAGACCTAGGCGGCATTGCAGGATATGTAGACCGTGGAGGAGTAATCGAAAATTGTTATAACAGGGGCAATATAGTCTTTACCGGATTTTTTGCAGGCGGACTTGTCGGCTTCCTGGTAGACGGTACATTGAGAAACTGCTATAACTGTGGAGAGATATTAAGCGATTTTACTGGCAATGCTGTTGTAGGCACTACAGAAGACGGTGCTGTAATAGAAAATTGCTATTATCTTGAAACAGAAGAAGGAGCCGCTGATGATAATAGTGCTGTTGTCAAGAAGACGGCAGACGAGATGAAGAGCGATAATTTCCTGTATGCGCTTGACAACGGGCAAAATGCATGGAAGAAAGACGCAAACGGCATCAATAATGGATTTCCGCTACTAAGCTGGCAAGATGAAAGTACTGTATCTGTTGGCTCAGTCTTGCAGGAAGACAAAATTGGGCTTGTTGTGTCAGGCCATAATGTCTCAGCTTCTGTAGACGGCGCCTGCAGAATTGTGGTAACAGATCTTAGCGGAAAAACAATAGCAGACAAAATTATTGACGGAGGCTCATTGTATGTTCCGGTTAAAGGCCTTTATGTAGTAACGGTCTATACGAAAGGAAAAAGCGAGAGCTGCAAGATTATCATAAAGTAGCAGACTACATTGTGAACGCATAAATCCACAAACTGAGATATAATAGATGTCGGCGGACAGAACTTTAGATATGCCGTAAATGAGCGGAAGATGCATCTGGCAAAAAGGAGAATGTTTATTTTGTCCCGTGTTTGTTTGGGGCATACATATTCTGCCGGCATGAGAAAGATATTTAAGTTAGCATTATAATTTGAAGATGTTCACGGAGCAGCATTCTCCGCTATAAAACATCTTAATGATTCATGGACGGTTTATAATATTTTTTACTGTCCGTTCTTGGCGATTAAAAGCATATTTCTCTTTGTTGAAGGAGAGGTATGCTTTTAATTATATAATAAGATGTTTAATTACCTTTCGGTCCGATTTCCTTTGTTTATTATATAAGTCTGTCATCATGCCATAAAAATAGTGATGGCTGTGATCTTTACACGATGAAGTGTTATAACTTTATGCGCAGGTCAAACTACAACCAAAGATGAACTTTAATAAAGGCGGTGACAACCTGATTTGGATTTAAAAAAGATTTGGAAATAAATATAGTTTTAACACGGAGAACAGTCAACTAAATCCTGTACACTGCAATATACTGCAAACAAAATTAGATACACTGTAAAATATCAAAAATAAACTATTGAGTTTTACATAAAAACTCGGCCATTTACGGTTAAAAAGTGGCCGAGTTACGATGCATAAACCGGCCATTAACAGTTTGAATGTAAATGGATGTTAGTTGCTTAAAGAATTGTTGTGTAATTATACGTAAACACTCTATTTGTAATCTTTAGTGATAGAAATGGTTACAGTTTTTTATGCTATATTTCTGCTGTTGGTTTAAATTGTGAAAAATAGTTCTCAAACAGATGCTTTTATCCGGATAGATAGTCTGGCTGATTTGTTATATTGAATATTCCTTTATATGGATATATGCATGTTGAATAACCTCATCTTGTTCATGGTCTTAATGGGCTTAAAACTACGTGAAAGTTTTATAATTGGTCGTCTGCCATGTTATTTCGAGCCTATAAAATTCTTATATTTGCATGAATTCCTTTTGAGGTTAAATATTGGATGTATGTTTCTTGTCAGACTTTTTGGCTGTCTCGTGTTATTGTTGATATGCATTGATGGCAGTGCACAAATAACAGGTGTGGTCTTCGATATGGAGACCAAACGTCAGATAGCCGGTGTAAGAGTGTATATCAATCCGAAAGGAACCGTGATTACCGATTCGAGAGGACGTTTTGTAATCAGTCAGCCGTGTAACGGCGTTACTTTTTCACATGTAAGTTATGAAAGCAGAGCATACAGCCGAAAGGAACTTTGTGACACAATATGGCTTATGCCCAAACTCAACAGGCTCGATGAGGTTGTCATTACGGCAAAGGCACCTATAGTGTGCATCAAAAAGGGTGAGGTGTCTAAATATGCAAAACAGTTTAAGGCCCCGTCGGGCTTGTTCTCGTTTGATATGTTCAAGCTCTTTGATTTTAAGGGGCATAAGCACGAAAAGAGACGCAAGCGTCTTGAAAAGATACTGGAGGATTATTGATCGTGTAAATAAAAAGGGACAAAGTCGTTTTGAGCTTTGTCCCTTTCATTTATTATAACGTAAACTATATTATTTACTTATTGATGAATTTTTTGCCGTTCTGGATAAGGATGCCTTTTGTTTCTTTGCTTACACGCTGACCGGCAAGGTTGTATACAGGAGCGTTGGCGTCAACGTTGTCTTTTGTTATGTCGTAGATGCCAGTAGATCCGCCTGTTGAGAAGATGAAGCCGTAGAAGCTCATCTTAGAACCTTTCATGTAGAGATAGTAAGTGCTGTTTGCCTTAACGTCGAAGTTTACATATCCGTAGAATTTCTCTGCGAGAGTGTTGTCCTCTGCAAGTTCAACGGTTTCGCCGTCTTTGTTAACCAGAGTGAAGTCTGTTCCAGGTGTCATATATGCGCCGTCGCATACTGCACGGAACTCTTTACCGTTACCGATAACGGCACCAACTTTCAGTGAGCCGTCTACTGCAGGCTTGAATTCATAGTATGTTCCAGAAACAGGAATTATACCATCTTCTCCGAAAGCAGCATTGCTGTTTCCTTGTGTGTAGGCAACAAATTCAGGAAGGTTAGTGTTGCTTTTGTTCTCCTTGAATCCGGTTCCGAGTGTGACGGTGATGTTCTCAACGTCTGTTATCACCATGTTGTCTTCAGGTGTTGAACCATCGTCAGGTACAGCGTAAGTTCCTTGCGCATTAGCACATACAGCCATCATAGCAGCTGCTACAAGAGTAAAAATTTTTTTCATAAGACTTAATTTTTTAGTTAATAATTTGATTTGTAAAAAGATATAATATTTTATTCTATTTCACGTAGCTTGTTGTTTCGCTGCAAAGATAATAATTTATTTTAATAAGATGCTTCTTAAGGGATAAAAATCGAAAATATTTTATCTTTTTGCATGTTTTGAGTTAATGGTTTTAATCAGCATTTTCACTAAAGATGAAGTTGTCGCCATATTTTTATCAATTTTTATCGTATATTTGTTTTTTATTCATATCTTTGCACGCAACAAACGAACTTTATATAAAGTATTGAAAAATAATTTACTAAAATATATTAACTAACCTAATTTAAATATGAGAAAATCGTTACAAAAAGTGACCCTCATGTGCCTTTTTGCGCTGTTTGCAATCGTAGCTAAGGCACAGAATGATGTTACTGCGTTGTGGGACTGGGAGCATAACAGTCCTTTAGGCATTTGTGCCAGTACGAATTTTGAAGGTAAGACTGGCGACCTGAAATCTAACGTTGATGGTGTTGTGCTGCATGTAGACGCCACAAACGGCAAATTAAACGCAGAGAAAAACAATTATGCACAGTTTAATCAGGGAACAATCCTGCAGGTTCCTGTAAAGTCTGTAAACGATGTTGTTACAGTGAAGTCTTATCCCGGTCAGTATAAGTTTACTGTGGGCGGAGTTGCTGCAACGTCAGATGTAACAACTTATAATGTTAAAAGTAAGGATCTGGAGAAAGGCTATGTTGAGGTAATAGCAACCGGAGGTTCTTATCTTTATAGTGTTCAGGTTAAATTCATCTCAAACATTCAGGAAAAGGAATTGTATTCTACTAATTTTTCTGAATGGGGAGATTATGAGACCGCTGCCAAAGAAGAAGAAACAGTTGTAAAGTGGAATACCAAGTACAGCCATGAGGAGATATCATTCTCAATCTTCAATACACAGATTGGCGCAAGCAACTATAATGTTGGTAAATTCCCTGATTGGACTGGCGGTATGCTGATGGCCGCAAAGAGCGACAATCCTTATATTATTACTTCAAAACTTGCGTCTGTAACAAAGGTTCACTTTATACATGGTGCCACAGGCGGAAACCGTGGCTGGAAACTTTGGGCTAAAGGTGACGGCGATGCCGACTGGGTTATCCTGTCGGAAAGTGTGGCTAATCCGGCTGCCGGCTGTGAAGTTACATGTGATGTCAACAGAACAAACTGTCAGCTGAAGTTTACTAATATCACAACCAATCAGAATGCATATCTTCTGCAGCTTGACATTTATGGTAATGTAGACATGTCGCTTACTCCGTCTCTCGGAACTTTCTCTTACAATAACGAGACATACCATGCAGCTGATATCTTCGAAGAGACATCTGCCGGCGTGCTGACTACAACTATCGAGGTGCCCAATGCAACTCCACTGCCTTCTTTGGAGAATCCTGTAACAGACATAACTTGCGACAATGGTGAGGTTGACGGTGACGTTACATACGAAACTGTCGGCGAAACATCTGTCGTTACAATAAAGGTGAAGGCCAACGAGGACGTTATGACATATAAGATTACTTTCGTTCACAAGCCTTACTTCACCCTTACCTATTATAATATAGACGGAAGTGTGCTGGAAAATTCACAGAAAGTGGAGAAAGATGCAAGCATCGCTACATTGAGAAATGATGAAGGTGTTACTGTTGCTGAAGGAAAGAAATTCCGCGGCTGGTTTGCTGAGGCAGATGGTGGACGTAAGTTTACTGTAGATGATGTCGTTACTTCTGACCTTAATCTTTATGCAGGTGTTACAGAAATAGAGACAGAAAGCACATCTGCACGCTATACATTCAATCTCACTGACGAATATTTCTATGATGAAGACCATGAGGCGTTTAACGCTGAGAAGGCCCAGTTCCACGATACTGCACACGGATGGACACTCGAGTCAAACGGCAAGATAGACCTGTTGGTCGGCGGTCATGCTTATATTATTGCAACACTGTGCCGTTACAGCAAGCAGGATGCTACACTCACTCTCTATGATGCAGAAGGCAATGAGGTTGCTACTGCTCCCGGATATGATTCAACAGACGGCAAGAGCGTTATGCTCGAATATAAAGGTCAGGCAGGAACTGTCACTCTTAAGTCAAGCAATGAAATTTATCTGCACAAACTCGTGATAGCAAATGTTGAAGATTCTCCTATTGAGATGAACGAGCAGGGCTATTATGTAGTTAAACCAAACGACGGCGGTAACTTCCTTACAACTCTTGAAATCGCAAACGCAGCTTCTTCTTCAGACAAACGTACCTATGTGTTCGTGCCGGACGGAACTTATGATCTCGGTAACGCCGTGCTTACACCTATATCAGGAAACAATATCTCTGTAATCGGTCAGAGCATGGATAACACAATAATCGTAAACGAGGCTGAGCAGGAAGGTATCGGAGTTTCTGCAACATTCCTCATTACAGGTGAAAATACTTATCTGCAGGATCTTACCCTGAAGAATGCTTACGACTACTACAAACCCGGATTTGCCGGCCGTGCCGTTGTTATCCAGGACAAGGGTAAGCACACTGTCTGCAAGAATGTACGCATGCTTTCTTATCAGGACACATATTATTCAAACAGCAACTCAAACTTCTATTTCGAGAATTCTGACATTCACGGAACGGTAGACTTTATCTGCGGTGAGGGTGATGTGTTCTTTAACAACTGTACACTTACTGTAGAACCCCGCAATGCCGACGGCTCAGGTGAATGTACGCTTACTGCTCCTTCTACAAATTCATCAGAGGGAAACAAGTTTGGTTATGTATTCAGCGGTTGTACAATTGACAGCAAGGCAGAGAAGTTTAACTACGGCCGTGCATGGAACAACACCCCGCGCTGTGCTTACATAAATACAACTCTGCTGCAGCCTGAGCGTCTTAATGAAAACAGATGGACTCTCGGTGGAATGAACGTGCCTGCAGATAAATTTGTAGAGTATAACACTATGGATCAGAGCGGAAAGGTTATTTCGCCAGCTTCACTTGTTTGTACATTTACAAAGGACAGCAAGAGCAATACTTATGAAACAATACTTACAGCTGAACAGGCTGAAGAATACTCACTCGAGACAATTTCTAAATCATGGAACTGGTATCCGGCAACATACACGGCTCAGAAGAGCATGGACGTGCTGAAGGCTGACGGAAACAAACTTACATGGAATGCTGTTGACGGAGCTTTGGCTTATGCAGTGTTCAGAAATGGTGAGTTCGTCGGAATGACAACATCAGCTTCTTATGACATCACAGAAGGAAATGCTTCTGAGTATTCTGTACGTGCTGCTAATGAGTGTGGAGGTTTCGGCCCGGGTTCAACAACAGCTACAGGTATATCTGATTCTGTTGTAGCCGGTGGTGATGTTGTCCGCACATCATATTACAATGTGCAGGGTGCCCGTGTTGGCAGCTCTTATAAAGGTATTGTTATTAAAGTAGAAACGTTGAAAGACGGTAAGCAGATAGCAACCAAAATTATTAGATAGTTATTAAGGGCTTTTAGACGTAATGGTGGATGCGCTTAAATGTGTATCCACCATTTTTATTTTAGAATGTTTGTATGCATTAGTCTCTGTCTGTCATTGTATTTTTATGCTGCATTTATTTTGTTCCTTTTGTCCGTCGCTTTTTATCTGTTGATTATTTGAGCATACGAAAAGTTAATACTTTCACATCCTTTTTACCTACATCCTAATTAACAATCTTTTGTTGTAGTTGTATTCATGAAGATTTATATATGTTAATAAAATTATGGGTTTTATATATTTAAATTTTTTATGTATAAAATAATGATTTTGTTTTGTGGAATGTATTTTTTTCGTATCTTTGCAGGCAAAACTATCAAACTTATAAAAACTAATATCAAAAAACAAGGTAATAACAATGTAAATGTTTGTTTGATGAGCCTTTATTATGCGATATAGAGTACGTAAGGGTCCGGCGCTTGGCTGTTTTGGACACGCCATAATTGCGCCCTTTATGGTGGTTTTGTCGTAAGATGAATTTATATTTTTTATTTTTAATTAAATTAATAACATTTATGTCTGGTAATTTGAAAACTTTTCGAATTGTGCTTTTAGTGCTTTTCACTTTTGTGGTGAGCGGTCTTTCTGCACAAACAGTTAAAGGTAATGTGAAGGACACCAACGGTGAGCCGATCATCGGTGTGACTGTCCAGGAGAAAGGTACCAAGAATGTCGCCGTGACAGATCTTGACGGAAATTTCTCTATTAAAACAACCGGCGACGGACAGTTGCAGTTTTCATACATCGGTATGAAGGCTAAGACTGTAAATGCTGCCGGAAAATCAAACATCAACGTCGTACTTGAAGATGAGGCAACAAATCTTGATGACGTTGTCGTTATCGGTTATGGTACGGTTAAGAAAAGAGACTTGACAGGTTCTGTTGCGTCAGTTAGTGCTGAAGACATCGCAAACATTCCTGTTTCAAGCGTAAGTGAGGCTATGACAGGTAAAATGGCCGGTGTTAACATCACAACAACAGAAGGTTCTCCTGACGCCGACATCAAGATTCGTGTGCGTGGTGGAGGTTCTTTGTCTCAGGACAACTCACCTCTTTATATAGTAGACGGCTTCCCTGTTGAGAGCATCAGCGACATCGCACCCAGTGAAATTCAGAGCATCGACGTATTGAAGGATGCTTCGTCTACTGCTATTTATGGTGCGCGTGGTGCAAACGGTGTAATCATCGTTACAACAAAGAGCGGAAAAGAAGGTAAGACTCAGGTTAACTTCAATGCATCTCTGGGATGGAAGAAGGTTACTAAGCTTATCAAGACAATGGATCCTTACAACTATGCATATTATCAGTATGAACTTGGTAATGATGCTTACGGAAACTATGATGACCTTGATATCTGGAAGTCAATCGAATGGCGTGACTATCAGGATGAACTTTTCGGACGTACTGGTTTGCAGAAACAATACAATGTTAATGTTAGCGGTGGTTCAAAAGAAATCAAGTATAACGTAGGTTTCTCTCACAACGATGAAAAGAGCATCATGCTCGGTTCTGGTTATGCGAAGAACAACGTTAACGCAAAAATCAATGCTACACTTAACGAATGGTTGACTCTTGACTTCAACGGCCGTATGGCTTTCACAAAGCTTAAAGGTCTTAATGGTGGTGCTGACACCAACGAAAGCAATGCAGCAAACTCTGCTGTAGCAAACTCTGTTAAGTGGAATCCTGTTGAAGCTTTGGTTTCTGTTGATGATGACAGCGAGAACAGTTCTAATACACGACGCAATCCGGTTGAGCGTATCAGCGATACATATAAGTATCAGGAGCGTTTCTCTCAGAACTATAATGTAGGTTTGAACTGGAAACCTTTCAAGAACATTACATTCCGTACTGAATTCGGTTACGGCTGGAAATATAATGATACAGACCAGGTTTGGGGTGCAAGAGCCGTTACAAACTCTAAATATGGATATAACGGACAGCCGCAGGCTATGTTTGTAAGACTGGAGAATAAGAACTGGCGCAATGCTAACACTGTTACTTACGATAACAAAAAATTGTTCGGTGGCCGTGATCATATTAACGTAATGATCGGTCAGGAGTGGAGCAGTTCACGTGATATTACACGTACAAATGTTTCTGTTGCATTCCCAGAGGAAATGACAATCGATGAGGTTCTTGCAAACACAGCAGCAGGTACAGCTCTTCCAAACGAAGGCGATATTGAGGCACAGGAAAACATCCTTTCATACTTCGGCCGTATTAATTATACAATGGCTGACAAATATCTTGCAACATTCACTCTCCGTGCTGACGGTTCAAGTAAGTTTGGCAAGAATAACCGTTGGGGCTGGTTCCCTTCACTTGCATTGGCATGGCGTATGTCAGAAGAGAACTTCATGAAGGGTGCATCTGACTGGCTCTCTAACTTGAAGCTTCGTCTGAGCTTTGGTACAGCAGGTAACAACCGTATTAATTCAGGATTGCTCGAGCCCTTATATTCAATGGCTTCTAATACATCAAAGGCTCCTGAGTTCAACGGCGTTACAGGTTCAATGCTTGAGCATGGTAAATATCTTTATAATCCTGACTTGAAATGGGAAACAACCATAACACGTAACTTGGGTATTGATTTCGGCTTCTGGAATAACAGAATCAGCGGTACTTTGGATTTCTACTGGAATACAACAAAGGATCTGCTTATGGAAACAGTAATTCCTTCAAGCACAGGATATGAAACTCAGTTCCAGAACTTTGGTAAGACATCAAACAAGGGTGTTGAACTTGCAATCAACGCTGTACTTGTTGACAAGAAGAACTTTGGATTGAACTTTAATTTCAATATTTCTTACAACCGCAACAAGATTGAAGAACTTAACAGCGGCAGCCCATGGCAGAGCTCAAGTTGGAGTGGTAAGACTCTTGAGCAGTATGAGGACTTCCGTGTTGTTGCCGGTGGTCGTCTGGGAGAACTTTGGGGATACAAGACAAATGGTTACTATACCGTTTATGATCCTGCCACAGGCACAGGTGACCTCGTGCTGAATGCAAATGGAACATGGTCTTTGCGTGAAGGACTGAAAGACAACAGCTATACTTACTTTGGCGGTCTCTATCCCGGCGTTCTTAAAGTGCAGGTTGACGAAAATGGTGATCCTATAAAGCAGCGTCTTGGCAATACTGTTGCTCCTACAACAGGTGGTTTCGGATTTGACGGTCGCATAGGTAACTTTGACTTCAACGTATTCTTCAACTATTCTCTTGGCAACAAGCTGGTTAACGGTACAAAACTTGCAAACTCTTTCTATGCAGGTTCAAGCAAGAACTACAACCTGGTTGCAGACTTTAATCTTGAGAACCGTTATACATGGATCGACCCTGAGACAGGTCTTAACTTAGGCCGTCCTTCAACAAACACAATTGCTGCTTATGGTAGCGCTGAGGCTGTTATGGCACGTCTGAACGAAATCAACCAGGGTAAGGTTATGTATAACCCTGCAGGTGTTTCAAAGATGTACCTTATTGATTATGCAGTTGAGGATGCTTCATTCTTGCGCGTACAGAATATTACAGTAGGATATACACTTCCTAAGAAGTGGGTTAAGGCTATGAATATTGAGAATATCAGACTCTATTTCACAGGTTATAACCTCTTCTGTATCACAGGATATGATGGCTATGATCCTGAAGTTGATACAAGCAGTAAGAAGACTCCTATGTGTCCTGGTATAGATTATGCGGCATATCCTAAGAGCCGTACATTTGTAGGAGGTATTAACGTAACATTCTAAATTTTAAGAATATAGAAATTATGAAAAAGATATTTTCAATGATGATTCTTTCTGCGGGAATTTTGGGACTTTCATCTTGTTCTGATTTCCTGGATCAGAATTCTCCTTCGGAAATGAATCAAACAACTGTGTATAACTCAACATATTACACAAGTTTGCGTGTGAATAAACTTTATGGTGGTATGGGCCAAGACCGTACTTATTCACAGGATTGGAGTATTACAACCAATATAAACAGTGATATCGAGCTTGTAGACGGACTCGGAAACGGTGCTTATGAAGCAGGTAACCGTGGTGCCGGAAACTATAATGTTTCTACAGGATGGAGCACTCTTACAGATGAGTGGACTGCAATGTATGGAATCATTGAGGATGCTAATGATATTATTGAAGGCATTCGCCAGAGCCCACTTTTTGTTGAAGGCAATGATTCATACCAGGAAATGGGCCGTTATCTCGGTGAAGCTTTGACTATCAGAGCTATGGTATATTTTGACATGTTGCGTTATTGGGGTGATATTCCTATGAAACTCGAAACATCTCAGCCTGATTTGAGCAATGCGTTCATGGCCAAGACTGACCGCGATGTTATTATGGACACATTGATGGTTGACCTTGAGGAAGCTACAAAACTTTTGCCTTGGGCTGGTGAGAACGGATATACCACAGAGCATGTAACAAAGGGCTATGCTCACGCCCTGTTGGCACAGATAGCCATGACACGTGCAGGTTATGCTATACGTGAGAAGGCTAAGGACGGATATGAGACAGCAAGTTATTCAGATCCTGTGTATCCGACACAGCGTCCTGGTGCAGAGGAGCGCAAGGCTCTTTATGAGAAGGCATTGAAGCATCTTACAGCCGTTATCGTATCTGGCAAGCACCAGTTGAATCCTTCGTTCGAAAATGAGTGGTATCTTATCAATCAGCAGACATTGGATTTGACATATCAGGAGAACTTGTTCGAGATACCTATGAAGTATAACGTTACAAGTGAGCTTGGTTATACAATTGGTGTGCGTATCACAAAGGATAATGCTACATTTGGTAATGGTAACTCTAGCGGTAAAGTTAAGTTGACAGCTCCTTTCTTCTATTCTTATAAGCAGAACGATACACGCCGTGACGTAACTGTTGCTCCTTATGAAATCACTACTACAAGCGGTAGCGACAATAGAGCTGAGCAGGCTGTTGAAAAGATGCTTAAGAATGCTCCATTTGGACTTTATGTAGGAAAATGGAATCCGAGATGGATGTCTGAAACATGGCTTTCTGACAACCAGAAGATTGACTCAAAGCACATGACTGGTATCAATCCTGTTAAGATGCGTTATTCTAATGTACTGCTTTTCTATGCAGAGTGTATGAACGAATTGGCTGGAGGTCCTGATGCAACATATCCTGATAATGCTGGCTTGACAGCCCGTCAGGCTTTGGCTCTCGTACACGAGCGTGCTTACGATGACGAGCATAAGGCTGAAGCTCAGGCTTATGTGGCTTCTCTGCCGTCAGATAAGGAAGGATTCTTCAACGATGGTATCGTACAGGAGAATGCATGGGAGTTTGCAGGTGAAGGCTTCCGCAAATATGATCTGATTCGTTGGAACCTGCTTGTTCAGAAGATTTATGAGTTTAAGCAGACATATCTGCGTCAGCTTGCTGATGGAACATATCCTGAAAAAGTGTTCTTCAACTATACAGATGACTCAAAGAGTCGTATCGATTTCTCTTCTGTGACATGGTATACACCTGTTGAGGAAGTTAATGAGGCAGATTATCAAGACAGCTGCGACTGGTTCGGAAAGGCTGATCTTGAATCAGGAACAGATACTCAGGTAAATACAAACCTTCCTTCTATATGTAGCGGACTTGTTGGCAATGATGTAAATTCGATGGATGCAGGTGTTGCAGTTAAGAATCGTTATTTGATGCCTATAAGTTTGACAACAATCTCTGACTCACAGGGATACTTAAGTAACTCATACGGTTATTAATTTACAGTAAATTAAAAAAGGATGAAAACTATTAATAAATTTTTCAGTTCAATACTGATAATGTTTTTAGGTCTCTCTGTGGTTTCTTGTACAGACGGAAACGACTGGGGCTTGGACAGTGCTTTTGACAGATTGTTTGGAGTTGGAGAGGACGACATTACTGTTGAAACAACTGCAACAACTGCAACAGTTACTTTCTCGGCAATGTCTGCCACAAAGGACTCTTTATATTTTGTTATCGAGGTCAGCAAAGACTCTTTGTATGACGAAATCGCAATGGGCGGTGAGCGTGCCAAAGTTTTTGGACTGAACAAGGAAATCAGAAAGTCTCCTGTTGTTCTGACAGGTCTTGACGGTGACTCTAAGTATTATATGCGAATAAAGACAATGTCTGATACAAAGGCAGAGTCTAAGTGGGTTTATTATAAAGAAGGTGAATCTTTTAAAACTCAGGCAGAGCAGATTTTTGACGAGGTGCTGGCTGATGACTATACAGATTCTGAGGTTACATTACGCTGGAATGCACCGGCTGATTCTGTAACAAACATCCTGGTTGTTCAGGGCACAGACACAACTGACTATGTGTTGACTGAAACAGATAAGGCAGAGCAAACTCATACGTTTACAGGTCTGACTCCTCTGACAACTTACACCTTTATAATATATAATGGTGAGGCTAAGCGTGGTACACAGACTGTTACAACTTCTGCTGCACCTCCTGCTGCAAGTTATACAGAGTATCTTGATGCTGACATTGAAAGATTCAACCAGGCTCTTATGGATGAAATCCTGGCAAAAGCTCAGGCTGCAACAGGTTCTGGTAATGTAAGCGTTACAATTGTATTCCCGGCAGACAAGACAATTGAGGTTATTGGTGATGATACTCAGAGCGATCCGGGTGCACTTACAGTTCCTGACGGAATGTCTGTTAACTTCTTTGGCCGTGGTGGTGGTGAAACACCTGTATTGCGTCTGCTGAAGAGCATTGACATCGCTGGTTCACATAACTTCATAACATTCCAGCATCTGAAGATTGTTGATGACGGTTCAGGCGCTAACTATCTGATTAACCAGAGCAAGGCTTGTACTGTAGACAAGATTGAATTCACTGACTGTGAAGTTTCTGGTATGAAGAATACTTTCTTCCGCCTGCAGGGCAGCGAGGCTAAGGTTATCAACAATCTGGTTATTGATAACTGCTTGATGCATGATCTTGGCTCAGGATATTCATTCATACATGTTGATGACAATGGAAACCAGGCTGTATATGTTAACAACATTAAGATGACAAACAGCACTTTCTGGAATATCTGTGTTACGGGTAAGACCTTTATCTATAGTGAGAAAGTGAACATGAACTCAATCTACATGGAGTATTGTACTTTCTATAACAACAACGGTAGCGGTCAGTACTTTATCGATTTCAACGATAAGACCTATGGTCCTGAGACGTTCTCTGTATTTAACTGCGTATTCGGTAAGACTCCGGATGAGGCAACAAACAAGAACATCAGAGCAAAGATTGAACCTGAAGTTGTGAACTCATATTGCGCAAGCGACTTCTATAAGTCTAAGGGCTTCCCCAACATAACAATTCTTGATTACACATCAGATAAGTTGTTTGTTGATCCGGCAAATGCAGACTTCCACTTCATTTCAGGAACATTAGATAATTCAGGTGCTGGTGACCCAAGATGGTGGCCCGCAGCAGAATAATCATTCATAAAATCAAAGAGGGGCAGGGCTTTTCTGCTCCTCTTTGATTTTCGTTTATTAGCATAGTTGGGTATAATATTATAGATAAATTTATTTTACTCATCTCACGGGCTTTATCAGTTCGTTGTTTTAATAATAAAGAAACTATTTTTCGTTGTTTACATTTTATGTATAAAACAAGTTTTATTTTTAAGGTATTATCATTATTGTTGTGCTTGTCTTCTTTTCAGACAGCATACTCACAGGATAAGCCGATAGCCTTTCCAGGTGCTGAAGGTTTTGGACGTTATACCACAGGTGGACGAGGTGGTGCTGTATACCATGTAACCAATCTTAATGACAGCGGTACAGGATCATTTCGTTGGGCGTGCGAACGTAGTGGAATTAGGACCATCGTTTTTGATGTGTCTGGCACAATACATTTGAAGAGTGAACTCAAACTGCGTAACGGTAACGTGACGATTGCCGGACAGACAGCTCCTGGTGACGGTATATGCATTGCTGATCATCCCTTTGTAATAGCTACGGATAATGTTATTATGCGTTTTTTGCGTTTCCGACTTGGAAACAAATATGTAGATGACCATGAAGGCGATGGTCTTGGAGGTACTGACAACAAGAATATAATTGTCGACCATTGTTCTGTAAGCTGGAGCATAGATGAGTGCTTGTCTGTATACGGAAGCGAGAACACAACAGTTCAGTGGTGTATTGCTGCGCAGAGTCTTCGTGAGTCAGGCCATTCAAAGGGTGCTCATGGATATGGCGGTAACTGGGGTGGTTCTGGCGCAACTTATCACCACAATCTTCTTGCTCACCATGAGTCACGCGCTCCGCGCCTTGGCCCGCGCCCTGATACACAGACAGACGAGCGTATGGATATGCGCAACAATGTTATATACAACTGGGCCGGAAATGGATGTTACGGCGGTGAAGGCATGAATGTTAACATTGTGAACAATTATTATAAGCCAGGACCTGCTACAAATACAAGGAAGACTGATATGCAGAAGAGGATAGCAGGAATCGGCATCCGTACTTCTGAATACACAGATCACGATACAGACAAACCTAATGAATGGGATGTAATGTGGCACGTCTGGGGCGACTTTTATGTAGACGGAAATGTAAATCCTAAATATTCTGATGTTACTAATGACAACTGGACATACGGTATTTACAATCAGATAAGCAACAGCGGCAACGACAATACGTTCACGCAGGAGACCCGAGACACGATGCGCATGTCAGAACCATTGACGTTTGAGGCCGTAACAACACATTCGGCTGAGATGGCTTATGACAGGGTGCTTGCCTATGCAGGTGCGTCACTGCACAGAGACTGGGTTGACGAACTCGTTGTAAACGATACGCGTAATGGCGGTGCGTCATGCACAGGTACATCCAGTGCAACAAGCAAGTTGCCGGGCATTATTGACAGCCAGGACGACTTGAAGCAGGCTTTCCCTGATGCAGGAGATGATTGGAGCGCATGGCCTGAACTGAAATCTGAGGCAGCTCCGTTAGATACCGATGGCGACGGCATGCCTGATGCATGGGAAGACGCAAACGGACTTGACAAGAATAATGCCAGTGACGGAAAGACCATAGGAGCTGACGGATATTCAAATCTTGAGAGATACATGAACAGTATTGTTGCCGAGATAATGGAGGCTGGCAATGAAGGCGGAACGCTTCTTAGCGGCAATCAGATTTATGATGATGACAACGACCCGTCAGATGGTGAGACTGTTGTTTATGAACTTTCATCAGATACATATCTTAATTCTGATTCTGGAAATTCTGCTTTATGGATTTTCAACAATGGTTTCAGCATTTCTAATGATGGCGGTAAAGGCTATTCGAAAGGCGAGCAGGGCTGTGTCAAGTATTCAAGCGGAGTGCAGTTTACAGTGAACATTCCTTCAGGCAAGAAGGTTACAAAAGTAGGCATTTATGGATACGACAACTATGCTGACGGCGACAGCTATCTCGCAGAGCTTAACGGCATGGAATATTCAGAGACTGACTATGTGTTCCCGGCAAAAATAGGCACAACTCCGGTGTATAAGTCTTATGATATAGAACTTGTTTCACCTGCCGAAGGCACACTTACGTTTAAGGCAGCCGGCAAGCAGTGTGTATGGAAACTTTCTCTCACAACAACAACTCCAACCGGCATCTCTGAAATCAATACTGATGAAAAGAATGCAGGAAAGATATATAATCTGCAGGGTGTAGAAATGAAAGGTTCATTGCAGCCCGGAATATATATCCGTAACGGCAAGAAGTTTGTTGTTAAATAGAACGTTTAAACAGCAGATAAAATAATTATTAAGGCAGAAGTCATTATCACAATGGCTTCTGCCTTTTTGTTTTAAAAAGCGTTTGTAGGAAGTTCTTATTTTCTGTTTTGTCAGAATTATTCAGACTGATATTGGATTAGCAGACAATAATCCGCTTAATATAAAGCACCATTTTGGCTTGATTATGATGACTGACCTGAAGCCAGTTGATTAGGCTTGGTTCCCTGTTTTGGTTCATTTACATTTTGTTTTGTATATAAACAGATGAACCATGTAAAAAACATTTTGTGATATTTTTACTTTTCTTTGGTTTTAAGTATCTTTGCATATGTGATAAATCGTGACTTTATTTAAAGTCTTTTTGAGTTCTTGTAAACTGTTTAAAATCTATAATACCAAGAAAACGATGAAAAAGCGAAATCTATTTGTTGTAGCGGCTGTCTTTTGTTCTGTTGTTTCAGGTGCTCAGACTCTTCCTTACCAGAATCCTAATCTTTCCGCAAAGGAACGTGCTGCTGATTTATGTTCAAGGTTGACGCTTGAGGAGAAAGCCAAGCTGATGCTCGATCAGTCAGAAGCAATCCCCCGATTAGGCATACCCGGCTTTGCATGGTGGAGCGAAGCCCTTCATGGCGTCGGACGCAACGGCTATTGCACGGTGTTCCCTTCATGTATCGGAATGGCTGCGTCTTTCGACGATGTGTTGCTCGAGCGTATATATACGGCGGTGAGCGATGAGGCACGTGCAAAGAATACGGCACAGAGAAAGAAGGGCAGCGTGGGCCGTTATCAGGGCCTTTCGTTCTGGACTCCAAACGTAAACATTTTCCGTGATCCGAGATGGGGACGCGGGCAGGAAACTTATGGTGAGGACCCGTATATGAACGCGCGCATGGGACTTGCCGTGGTGCGTGGCCTGCAGGGACCGGCCGGACATAAGTATATGAAGCTTTATGCCTGCGCAAAGCATTTTGCCGTGCATAGCGGTCCTGAGAAGACGCGCCATCATTTTGACATCGAAAACCTGTCGCCACGTGATTTGTGGGAGACTTATTTGCCGGCCTTCAAGGCGCTTGTGCAGAAGGGAGGCGTAAAGGAGGTTATGTGTGCATATCAGCGTTTTGAGGGAGAGCCATGCTGTGGCAGCAACAGGCTGCTTAGGCAGATCCTTCGTGACGAATGGGGATTCAAGGGGCTTGTGGTGAGCGACTGCGGCGCCATCAGTGATTTCTGGACTCCTGGCTGCCATGAAGTCTCACCCGATGCTGCTTCTGCCTCGGCCAAAGCCGTTATAAGCGGCACCGACCTCGAATGCGGAAACAGCTATAAGGCTCTGCCTGATGCCGTAAAGGCCGGAGCCATAACGGAGCAACAGATAAATACAAGTGTAGAACGGCTGCTTGAGGCACGTTTTGAACTGGGCGACTTTGACCCCGACTCACTTGTTGAGTGGACCCGCATTCCTGAAAGTATTATAGCGAGCAAGACCCACAAGAAGCTGGCGCTCGACATGGCACGCGAGCAGATGGTGCTGCTGCATAACAAGAACAACACTCTGCCGTTGACAAAGGACGCTTCTGATATTGTAGTTATGGGACCTAATGCTGCCGATTCGACAATGATGTGGGGCATATATTACGGTCAGCCTACACACACCATCACGGTGCTTGAGGGAATGCGCAACAAGCTTGGCTCTGGCGTAAGATATGTCAAGGGATGCGACATAACGTCAATGACCGAGAGTGAGAGCATTTTTGGACGCATGACAGGACTTGACGGCAAGGCCGGAATGACAGCAAAGTTCTGGAATAACACCGATATGGACGGACAGCCTGTTTATGAAGGCAATTATTCGAACCATCCTCAGTTTGATACCGGAGGCAACACCGTATTTGCTCCGGGAGTGGAGCTGAAAGATTTTTCTGTCAGGTTCAACGGAAACTTTACGGCTGACAAGACAGAGACGCTGTGTGTGAGATATCTGAATGACGGACGCATACGCCTTATTGTCAACGGAGACACTTTGGTAAACAGAAATAATAAGAACGAGGTGAGGCTTAATGAGCGCCGTATTAAGGTTAAAGCCGGCGCCAACTATTCTGTGCAGCTCGACTATATCCAGTTTGGCAACGGTGCTTCGCTGAATTTTGACGTATCAAGAATGCAGACACTCACAGTTCCCGGTGTGCTCAAGTCTGTTGGTGATGCATCCACTGTTGTGTTCGTTGGCGGTATATCGCCCAATCTGGAGCGTGAGGAAGCTAAGGTTACGGAGCCGGGATTTGACAATGGCGACCGTACCAGCATTGAACTTCCCTTAGTTCAGCGCGAACTTATCAAGGCTCTTCATGATGCAGGCAAGAAGGTTGTGCTAGTCAATTGCAGCGGTAGTGCGGTTGCGCTTACACCAGAACTCGAGACATGTGATGCAATTCTGCAGGCATGGTATCCAGGTGAGCAGGGCGGTACGGCTGTGGCAGATGTTCTGTTTGGCGATTACAATCCCGGCGGCAAGCTTCCTGTTACATTCTATAAGAACGACAGTCAGCTGCCTCCGTTTGACGATTACAATATGTCAAACCGCACCTACCGCTATTTTAAGGGCGAACCGCTGTTCCCCTTTGGATACGGCTTAAGCTATACGACATTTGCTGTAGGCAAGCCGTCTTATGACGCCTCAACCGGTAAGATAAAGGTGAAGGTTGGCAACACCGGCCGTCGTGACGGAGTAGAAATCGTGCAGGCATATATGCGCAACACGGCAGATGCAGAAGGACCGCTGAAAACATTGCGCGGATTTGCGCGTGTTGAGCTGAAGGCAGGCGAGACGAAGACCGTAGAAATAGATTTTCCGCGTGAAGCTTTTGAGGGCTGGGATGCTCAGAGTAATGCCATGAGAGTGGTGCCGGGCAGGTATGACATCATGGTCGGAACATCGAGCGCTGACAAGGATCTGAAGCGTATAAGCGTGGATGTGAAGTGATAAAACAGAAAACTCGTTTGGCAACACGACATTTTCTCGAGTAAAAAGTCATGACATTTTAAAATCGCGAAATAGCGATTCAGATGGCTGTCATTGGCCTAAAAACATTCAAAATCTATGGCTTTTAGCAGCCTGAAAGGTGAGTTTTGATATGAAAACCATTGACTTTGGGCTATAAAACAAGCCTTTTGACACTGCAAAACATGTCATTTTATGTTATAAAAGCATACCTTTTACACGCTGAAAGGTATGCTTTTGCTTTTATTATACAGTGTGAATTAATATCTGGATGTTATAAGATGTTGATAACCAATGCTTTATCATATGTCTTGTAAAATGCAGGATTTTAAGGCTAGGGATATCTTTTATTTTCGCGATGGCCTTTCTGTGCACGTTAAAGGTTCGGATTTTAGAAAACTTTTACATCCCTTCATTTAGTTTTATGTGTCGTAACAAGCCGTCATTCATATAGACTTCTCAGTCTGTTTCATTCCGGTTGAATATATTAAAGTAAAAGGGATGCAGCCATGACAGCTGCATCCCTTATGATGTATAATCTGTTGTTTAAGATTATTTGTTAACGAATTTCTTGCCGTTCTGAATCAGAATGCCCTTTGTGTTCTTGCTTACGCGCTGACCTGCGAGGTTGTAAACAGGAGCATTTGCGTCAAACTTCTCAACTGTTGTGCCGCTGATGCTTGTGCCTGTTTCGTCAAGCTGATAGAGGAAAGGCAATACTGTATTTTCCTTCTTTTCTGTATATACACCGAATGTTGTATAAGTACCGTCACCCCACTGGATGAAATATCCGTTGTTGGCAATCTTGAATGTACCGTCAGTCTGAGCCTCTACAGTCCAAACGCTAGGTTCAGAACCTACATTGAATGAGTTGTATGTTCCGCTCTGATACATGTATCTGTCGTAGCAGTCCTGTATTGTGTAGCCTGAACCATTCTCTGTAAATACGAAGCTGTCATCGTATGTGCTCTTTATTTTGATAACGTCAGTAAGTTCATCAATAGAGCCTGAATTCAAGTAGCCGTATGTGTAATTTTCAGAAAGCGGATATGCATAGTATGTCTTATTGTCACGCTGAGCAACGATAAGATATTCTTTACCGCTTGTTATGGCAGCAACTTTCTTATAAGTGTTATATTTGAACACTTCGATTGTGCAAGTAGCCTTGCCTGCATAGTATTCATCGTTTTCCTCAGAAGTGGCTGTGATAACAGCTGTTCCTAATTCGCCACCTAATGTGATAGTTCCCTCGCTGTTTACAGAAGCAACGCCTTCATTGTCAGATGCAAATGTAACGGCTGCTGTTGTAGCTTTAGTAAATGTAGGAGCTGTAAACTCTGTTCCCTGTTCAACAGAAACCTCATCTTCGCTGAACTTAAGTTCTGCGTTCTTCTTTGCAACTCCACCTGCAAGTGTTACTACGGCATTCTTGTAGCGGTTCTGAGTTGATACACTTGAGTTGTTGGCGTCACGTGAAGCTGTGAATGTAACTTCGGCAGCATCTCCGGTCCATGTAATGTTTTTGTCAGCGTCTTCAGTTATAGTGCCGACATTGGCTGTGAGGACACCCCATTTGTCAATTTGGCCATGCTCAAGAGTGATGCTTGTCATGTTGCCTGTTGTAGATGTGAATGTCATTGTACATCCGTCAAGAACTTCATTGCTTTTTCCTCCGTAAAGACGTACTTCTCCGGCTTTATTGTATGCAGGAGGATTTTGAGAGTTGCCTTTGGCAAATGAAACAGTAATACCGTCTACAGTCTGTGGCATTTCTGTTATGTCGCTAATTGTTGCGTTGCCATATAATGCGGTAAAGTCGAATGTTGTTTGCGCAAATCCTGTTCCGCATATAAGGGACAGTATTGCAACTAAAGATAAGCGTAAAATTTTCTTCATAATCATAATTTTTTTAATTATTAATGTTGTTATATGTTTTACAAAAATAGAGATTTTATTTGTATTGGACAATTCTTTTTATGTTAAAATGTGGTTAATATTCTTTATCAAAAAAAGAGTGAGCAACATTAATGTCCTCACTCTTTTCATAAAGGTCTAATAAAACGAATCTTATTTTATAACTTTATCAGTCTTTGTCTTTCCGTTTTCGTAGGTTATCTTTCTGATATTTATGCCTTTAGCTGGTGCATTTAACTTGGCTCCGCCAAGTGTGAAGTATTCAATCTTCTTTATTTCAGAAGTGGTAACTTCATTGCTTATGCCTGTAGATACGCACGAAGGATAATACTCGTCAACGGTATTTATGGCATCCGTGTTCTGAGATTTCATGATATTCTCAACGATAGAGTTGATATAAACCTCAACGTTGGTGTACCATCCTTTCTGTGTGTCTATAGTATACAGACTTGCATCTGAGGCATCGTTGGGATTAAGGCCGTTGGCAATTTCCCATTCATCGGGCATTCCGTCGTTGTCGCTGTCATAGCCGTCAGGGCGCTGACCGGTGGGGAAGTTGGCTTCGGTGTATCCGTTAACATCAGAAACAAGGTCTACAAGACCTTCCTGCTTGGTTACAGAGCCTGTATATGTTGCCGTACCTGTCTGGGCTTCTTCCATATAGCGGGCATCAACCTCGTCGCGATAAATAGATGCACCGCAGTAGAGCATGACCTTGCTGAATGCGTTTTCTGCACTGTGGGTTGTAACCTCGCCCATTGGAGCTGGCTCGTCCATCTTTATTCTGACGCACATTTCGCCGTCGCTGTTTGCCACGTGTTCAACGGCATCTCCGTAATAGTTGTTTACGTCCTTAGAATATTCTTCGCCATTGATGGTGTATGTGCCGTCGTCATAGCTTACGCCGCTCCAGTCTCTGTTTTGAGTTATTGAACCTCCGTGAGTTTCTGTAGTGTTGCCTGCAATGTAGTAACGGCTGGTCATACCGAAGATCTTCGGATGTCCTTCAGAGTTTCCATCAGCAGCAACTGAAATTTCTGTAACCTTCTTTGCTTTGCTGTCCGGTGTAGACGGACCGCCCTTATAGTAATTGTTCACTATATTAATTTGTCCGCCGCCTGGGCCTCCGTAGCAGCCGTTGCTGTTGCCCCAGTTATACATCACACAGTTGCGGAAGTCAACATTTTCGGCCTGAACAGAGTTCTTCCAGTTATATGTGCTGTACAGTTTGTTGCCCGTGTATCCGCTCCATTCATAGCGTGCGCCGTTGAAACGCGGAACGCGGTTGGTTACGTGTGCTATCATGTTGTGGTGAAAGCTTGCCAGCTTACCGCCCCAGATGCCTCCGTAGCCGTGTGCGCCCTTGCCGTGTCCGGCGTTGTTAAGGCTCTCGGCAACAGTGCACCATTGCATTGTAAAGTTATTGTTGTCGTAGAATGATGCAACTTCGTCTATGCTCCAGCTGAAAGAGCAGTGGTCAAGAATAATACCTGTTGTTTCTCTTTGCCATGTTGCGTCTGCTCCGTCGTTCTTGTCTTTTTCCTGTCCGCGGCGCACGCGTATAAATCTTATGACATTGTTTGCTCCCGGTCTTACAGTATAATATCTTAAAGTTATTCCGGGGTAGGGTGCTGTCTGTCCGGCAATGGTGGTGTTTGCGCCGATGCTGATATCAGATTTCAGAGGTATTACTCCGGCAACATCAAATACGACAATCTTCTTAGAAGATCCGCTGACAGCAGATCTGAAAGAACCTGTACCGCTGTCGTTCAGATTAGTTACATGTACAATCTTTCCTTCGCGTCCGCCCGTTACGTAGCGTCCGTGACCTTCAGCTCCGGGGAATGCGGGAGCTTGCGCAGAAACAGCAATGGCACTCGCTGCCATTGCTGTTGTCATTAAGAGTTTCTTTTTCATTAAATGCTGTTAGAATTATCTTTTGTTATATCTGTTTTAATAAATGTCAGATGCTTTTAAGTAGATTTTGTCTTGCTGCTGATTACTGATTGAGCTTGGCAACATCGTATCCCATGCGCTCCATCTCCAGTGAAGCCCAGATAAACGGACCAACGCCTTTTCCGTCGTTGTCGCGTATAGGTTCACTCATGTAGTAGTTGAACGAGCCGTCGCGGCGGCGTCCTTTTGCGTTGTCGGGGCCTAAGCCTGACACTTCGCAGCAGCGTGTAAGTGATACAGTCTTGTCTGCATTCACCTTGATAAACTCTTTCAGTATGCCTTTATAGCCTTTCAGTCCGGCTTCTTTCAGGTCGTTAGAGAAATAGCCGAGGCGTGAGCCTTTCAGCAGGACGTATGTAAACATCGAAGAAGCTGTTGCTTCGAGATAGTTGCGCGGATCTTTAACGTCGAGCACGTCATACCATAAGCCGGTCTTCTTGTCCTGATATTTTACGGTTGCCTTCATGACGTTGTTCAGCATATCAATCAGTTTACCTCTGTTCTCATAGTTTTCAGGGAGAACGTCAAGCACTTCGAGTATAGCCATTGCAAACCATCCTTGAGCGCGTGCCCATGTATGTTTAGACAAGCCTGTTTCAGGATTAGCCCAGAACATCTTCTGAGTTTCGTCCCATGCATGTTTCCACAGTCCAGTCTTTTCATCGTATGTACGGCTGTATGTCTTTGAAATCTGCTCGAAAGTGTCGTCATAATACTTCTTTGCCTTTTTCTCGCCTTTCAGTATAGGTGCTCCCATTGTGTAGAACGGATGTCCCATATATACACCGTCGAGCCATACCTGGTGTGCATATATAGCCTTGTGCCACCACACTCCGTCCTTTGTGCGAGGCTGCTTTTCGAGCTGTTTGAACAGAGTTTTCAGGGCTTTCTCATTCTTCTTCTCGGGGAAAAGGTTGTTCATGCGCAGGATATAGCGTGCCGGACGTGTGTTGTCCAGGTTGAAGTCTTCATATTTGTATCCTGTGATGTTGCCCTTTTCGTCAATCATCTTAGCCGGGTATTGCTTCAGATAGTCTATGATGCTCTCGTCTTTGTATGCCAGATAGGTGTCGAGCATTGATTCGAGCTCTATTCCTACAACATATCCCCATTTTGGCTTTTTTGCGAAGTCAATCATGCATGGGTCTGGGTTGCGCTGCATTTCAGAGTGTACCATCCACTCGCTGTAGTTTTTGAACGGAGCCTCGGCGAGGATAAGTGAACCGTTGATGAAGAGGTTATCGTAGTTCATGTCGCGGGTTTTGCCCTTGATGTAAACCGGCTTGTCATAAACGCCGTCAAACTTACAGTTCTTCAGATTGATGTTGTATACATTGGTCAGTGAGTCGAATGCTACAACCATGATTCCGTATTTGCTCTTCTGGCAGGTTACGTTCTCCATGTAGACGTTGCGTACTGTCGGGTAGAATCCGCGACGGCCAATTTCTTTCGGCTCATAGTCAAGATTGATCTTGAGCACAGCCTCGGCGCACTGGCCAACTTCAACGTTGCGCATATAGATGTTTTCAATCACGCCGCCACGGCATGAGTTTGTCTTTATTCTGAGAATACGGTCAAGGTTTGGGCTGTCCATTTTGCAGTTTTCAACAAACACATTGTTGCATCCGCCTGAAATCTCAGAGCCGATAACCACTCCTCCGTGTCCGTCTTTCATTACGCAGTTGCGCACAATTATGTTTTTGCTCGGACGTCCTACATAACGGCCCTTGCCGCCTTCGCGTCCGTCCTCGTTGCGTCCGCTCTTGATTGCGATGCAGTCGTCGCCAGTGTCGAACACGCAATTCTCAATAAGAACGTTCTCGCATGATTCAGGGTCACAGCCGTCTCCGTTAGGGCCGTCGTTGTGTACGGTTACGTTTCTTACGGTTATGTTCTTGCTCAGCAGCGGGTGCATTACCCAGAACGGTGAGCGTACCATTGTTACGCCTTCAATCAGAATACCGTCACACTGATTGAAGTTTACCATCTGAGGGCGCAGACCTTTTTTCGGGCCGAATATACGTTTTTCGATAGGCACTCCGTTTTCTGCCATTTTCAGCAGGTCGGCGCGTCCTCCTGGATTCTGCTGCTTTTCCTCAACAACAATGTCCTTGCTCTTAGGAGTCTTTCCGCTCATCAGCCACCATGTGTCGTCAGAACCGTTACCATCGATAGTTCCTTCTCCGGTTATCGCGATGTCTGTTTCCTTGTAAGCATAAATCAGCGGTGAATAGTTTATGCAGTCGAGTCCTTCCCAGCGTGTTTCAACCAGAGGATAAAGGCTTCTGTCAAATTCGAAGAATAGGGTAGCACCCTTTTCGATTACAAGGTTAACGTGGCTCTTCATTCTGATGGCGCCAGTCTTCCATGTTCCTTGTGGGATTACAACACGTCCGCCACCGGCTTTTGAGCAGGCCTCTATAGCCTTGTTGATGGCTTTCTGGTTTTTTGCCGCACTGGCCTTTAGCGATGCTCCATACTTTGTTATGTCAAAAGTACGGTCGGCAAACTTAGGCATCCTGATGCTTTCTTCAATTTGTTTGTACTGCGTTTCCCATACTGATGCCGTCATGGCAAGCGGAAACAGTAGGCATAGCAATAATGTCTGTAATTGTTTCATAAAAACTAAGTTTGTAATGTATACGTAAAGTTAATATATGTTATTATTTTTTTGATTGTTGGTACAAATATAGTGAATATAATTTGAATACGAAAGCTTGTGTGTATTATTTTGTTTTATTTTTTGTAATATGCTTTGATTTACAGCACTTTGCAATATGTAATGCAGAATGCCAAAATGTAAAATATTTAACATTTTATGTAGCCTAAATGTTAAATATTAGTTTTTTAAATCAAAAAACTTGCAATTGTCATTGAAATGCCTTATATTTGCGACATCTTATTTATGATTTCGAAGTTTTAACGAAATCGTCAGAGGTTGACAGCATCCTGCGTCAACCTCTTTTTGTTTTTGCCCGTGATAGTTTGTCTGTTATGAAAAATATTGTTACTTTTGTATATCGTTAACCAACATAATATATTATGAAAAAAATCAGGTTTATGTTTGTGCTGTTGTTGACAGCATTCTTTTTCTCTGCATGCGACAAACCCTATGATGATTCGGAAGAGGGCATAGATGACGGAACGGAGATTGTCGGCGGAACGGATAAGGACACCGGTTCGGATGATGAAGATGAAGGCGATGGTGAGTATGATGATGATACAGGCATTTCTTTTGGTGATGTTGTGAATGTAGAGACGTTTATCAGTAAGCCTATAGTTGATCAGGTATGGGTGAAGGGCTACATCGTAGGTTCGGCAACTGGCGCCAATGGTAAGAAACGGTATGATTTTGAACCTCCGTTTGATCACGATACAGCATTACTCTTGGCTGACGATCCTGCAACAGCTGACCTTTCTCATGTGGTTTCAGTATGCCTCACGTCATGCTCAAAGAAAATACGTGAGGAACTCAATCTAAAGGAACATCCTGAAAATCGCGGCAAGGTGTTGTCTGTGTTTGGTTTCCGCGAGACGTATCTTGCCATTCCCGGAATAAAGAAAATAGATGCTTACGAATTTTCGAATTAGGATGTTGATGTGTCTTGTGTTTTCGGCTGTTGAAGAATTGTCAATGTCATTTTTTTGCATCTGATCTTGATAAATCCTTGACTGATAGGGCGATAAAATAATTGACAACGCCTCACGGCGTTGTCAATCTCGGATAAACTTATATAATTAAAACACGATAATATAACGTCTTGTCAAATGTAGCGTCAATGTGTAACACTCACGTCAACTGCATATAGCAATATTACACAGCTATGCAGTGACACGGCATTTATTAGTCTGATATTAATTTTATAAGATTGACCATAGCCCCTTACATCGAGAGAATAGGTCTTACATCATAAGGCAGGTATTCTGACTTTGTTCCACTTTCAAGCACCTTCCCGTTTTCACAGTGGCATGTTACTTTTAAGTTATAAAGGAACTTACAGCTGCGGGACAGTCGGAGATTTTCACCCCGTTCCCTTTTTAATCGAGTCGTATCGAACCTTAATCATCCGCAAAGATACATATAGTTTGTCAAAGTTCAAAAGAAAAAACGTTATTTTTCTAAAATATTTGTGCGTGTAAACATTTCTTCTTATATTTGCACGTACAATATGATTGTTTAATATTAATTTAATTTAGATAAAGCCTATCGAAACACTGTTTACCTAAAATTAAAAAATAAGAATAAAGAAATGGAAAATATAAGTAGGTTGACTGATGAGGAGTTAGCTATTTCTTATGTAAGGGGAAACAACAGGGCTTTTGATGAGCTATTATCAAGAAATCAGAGCAAATTGTTCTCATACATATTGTTTGTCGTCAGAGACGAGGACAAGGCCAACGACCTGTTTCAGGAAACTTTTGTGAAGGTTATAACAAAGCTGCATCAGGGCAGGTATGTTGACAGTGGAAAATTCGGAGCGTGGATTATGCGCATCGCGCATAATGTCATTATGGATTGGTATCGTGAGCAGCGTTCGCGTAATCTGATTGAGCCTACTGACGAGAACGATCTCTCTAATCTCAGCGGCAATGAAATACTGGACAGCAACGTTGAAAACCGTTATGTAAACGATCAGATAATGGTTGATGTCAAGAACATGATGAATATGTTGCCTCCCACGCAGCGTGAGGTTGTGTTCATGAGGTTTTATCAAGATTTGTCGTTTAAGGAGATTGCCGAGACTACGGGAGTCAGCATCAATACTTCATTGGGCAGAATGCGGTATGCTATCCTCAATCTGCGCCGTATGTCAAAGGAACATAATATAGCGCTCCAGCTTGACTGACCGGTCAGACTTGCGCCGTTCTTAAGATTTAGTCAATATTGAATAACTTTAATAATATAGATAAGTCGATTTAATTCGGTTTTTTATTGTATGGTGTTGCGGACAATAGGTCGTCTTAATCTGTTGGCAACATAAAATGGCGCAGACTGTATTATCCGTCTGCGCCATTTTATATTGTATATTATTTTATGCTTGTTTTCTGCGTCCAACATTGAGCGTTTAGAGTTGCTTCAGGTCGTGTATGGTGGCAGCCGGATCTTTTGATTTGAATATATAGCTTCCGCTGACCAGAACATCCACGCCGGCTTCAACTAGTCTTGGGGCTGTTTGGCTCTGTACGCCTCCGTCAACTTCGATAAGTGCCTTTGAGCCGGATTCTTCTATCAGCCTTCTTAAGCGCTTTACTTTGTCAATGGTGTTTTCTATGAATGCCTGACCTCCGAATCCGGGGTTTACACTCATTATTAGCACCATGTCAACGTCCTTTATGACATCTTCGAGCATACATACAGGTGTCGACGGATTTAGCGTTACGCCGGCTTTCATGCCTGCTTCATGTATTTCATGTATTGTTCTGTTAAGGTGTGTGCATGCCTCGAAGTGCACGTTCATCATCATGGCTCCTGTCTTTGCTGTCTGCTTTATGTATCTTTCAGGTGCTGTTATCATGAAATGCACGTCAAGCGGCTTTTTGCATGTTTTTGCGACAGCTTCAATTACTGGGAAGCCAAATGAAATGTTTGGCACAAACACTCCGTCCATAACATCAAGATGGAGCCAGTCAGCCTCGCTGTTGTTTATCATATCGATGTCTTTCTGCAGATTAAGAAAATCGGCAGAAAGTAATGAAGGTGAAATTAATGTTGCCATAAATGGTAGGTTTCTAATTCAGACAATAAGCTTCGTTTTTTCCGTTAAGTTTTATAGACCTGTAGGTATAAGCTATCTGCTTGATAATGTTTAGCGTATTCTTAGACGGCTTGTTTTCTTCTTTGGTAAAATATTTCATAGGCAAATTATTTTTAATTCTATTATTGTAACGATGATAAATCGTTTTTATTACTCTTTTATATGTCTTTTTTTCTGATTTCGTCTGACAGAAGCTGTTGATGTTTAAAATATTATTGAATTACATTTAGATATTAGGGCTTTTCTGTGTGTTTTATGCTCTTTTGTTGTTGCATTGATGTTCTTGTTTTTATATATAACTGTGCTAACGTTGTAAACATAACTTGCCGTATTGTGTTAAAACTGCAACTTTTTTGATAAAAATGTACCAAAAAGTTTGTTGCTTATAGAATAATGTTTATCTTTGCAATCGGTTAAGCTGGGGTATCCGCTTGATTTGTTGGTGAGTGTGCCTTTGTTTTATGCGGCATACGTATAAATAGATAAAATTTACTGAAAACAATATTTGCATAGTTATGGCTTAATTCACAAAAGCAGAATATAGCGGGCTATTGTACTGTGTGAAGAAGAATTATACATTTTTTGAGGCCTGCCGTTTCGGCAGGCCTTTTTTATTAAGATTAGTTTATTAGGTAAAAATTTCGTGGCGTGTATGCCTTAATAGGCAGAATATTTGTATCTTTGTTACATGGCAGAATTCATCAGTAATGTATTTAAAGGAATTTGTCATAGCTAATTTATTTATGTCTGAAACGAAACTGTAGTCATGATAATAAAAGTTTGTGGATTGCGCGATCCTGAAAATATACGTGCCGTCATGGGGCTTGGCGCTGATATGATAGGCTTGGTATTTGACAGAAGAAATCCGCGTTATGTCTCTTCGATACCCTCTAATGTCGGCTTATTGCCTGATTATGCAAGTATACAGGGGCATGATCTGAATGAGGATGGAAAAGTGGCAAGAGTAGGAGTCTTTGGTAGCGATATGCCCCAGAACATTATAACGATGGCTTATAATTATAAGCTCGATTATGTTCAGCTTTATGGCAAAAACGACGAGATAATGATAAATAATCTCCGGCTGACTCTTAGGGATGAGATATGTCCGGGAATAAAGTTCATTAAGGCTATTGGCATTGCTGATATGGAAGATGTCGGACTGTGGCGTAAGTATAAGAATGTTGCTGACATGCTGCTCTTTTATCCTAAAAAACAGTATGGCGATGATGTTGACACAAAGTTTGACTGGAGCTTGCTTGACTATTATGACGGTGATATACCGTTTATTATAAGCGGCGGAATAGGACCTGATGACGTGGAGAAAGTGCTTTCGTTGACTCATCCTTGCATGGCAGGAATAGACATTAACAGCCGTTTTGAAACTTCTCCAGCCGTAAAGGATATTTCTTTGTTGAAGCCGTTTATAGAAAGTATAAGAAATGGATAGCAGCATAGCCTTGTTGCTTTTGATATTATTTTATGTCGTCGGAGGCGGCAGTCGCTTACAGGCTGTTTTAGCTTTTGTATCAGTTTAGCTGATAAATGTTTTTGACAGAGGAAGGTTAAATATAAATAATTTGCAATGACGTTAAAAGATTTTTTAAACGAAAAGGATATATTTGCGGCAAATGCCGGCATGGAACTCGTGGAGGTGAGAGAGGGATATTCACGTGCAGTAATGACGGTTGGCAAGTCGCATCTCAATGCCGGTGGCGTTTGTCAGGGCGGTGCGCTTTTTACACTTGCCGATTTGGCTCTGGCTGCAGTAATGAACAGCCATGGACAGCTGACGCTTAGCATAGAAAGCACGATAACGTTTCTGCACAGTGCCGTAGAAGGTGATGTTCTTACGGCTGAGGCAACAGAAACGTGCAATCATCACAAAATACCTTATTGCGAGGTTAAGATATGCAATCAGGACAATAAACTAATTTGTAAGTTTACAGCTATAGCTTACAGGAAAAAGACAGACTTCAAGTTTGACGCTTTGATGTAAAGCGTCAGACTGATTGCTTTGATTATTGCTTGGCAATCAGTCTTCAGACAGGTCTGCCACCATCTTTCTGTACATGGTGTACATGTGTGTGCGTGATATGTAGCCCAGCAGGTGGTTCTCGTTGTCGAGCACAGGCAGCATGGCAGAGTCGGTCTGGTCAAACTTTTTCATCACAATCTCCATTGTGTCGTTCACGCTTAGCGTTGCTTCTGGCTGAGACATCAGTTGCTTGACCTTGAAGTGATGATACAGCTCAGTCCTGAACACAATGTGGCGAAGCTTGGTTATGTCTATTTCGCCAAGCAGGTTGCCCGCATCGTCGAGCACAGGCAACACGTTGTTGTGGCTCTTACTTATTGCGTGTACGAGCGAAGCCAGGTTGAGTTCGGGAGACACGGCCGTGAAACTCTTGTCAATCACGCTGTCAAGGCTCATAAGCGTAAGCACGGCCCTGTCCTTATGGTGCGTTATCAGTTTCCCCTGACGTGCCAGTCGCATGCCGTAGATGCTGTGGGGCTCGAATATTATGATGGTAAGATATGCACAGATGCTTACAATCATAAGAGGGATGAACATCTGGTAGCCGCCGGTTATTTCGGCAATGAGGAAGATACCCGTAAGCGGTGCGTGCATCACTCCAGCCATTACGGCCGACATTCCGAGTAGTGCAAAGTTCTTCTCAGGCAAGTATATTCCTATTTCGTAGATGTTCCATACTCTTGCAAAGAAGAAGCCTGCAAATGCTCCTATAAACAATGAAGGAGCGAATGTTCCGCCGCATCCTCCGCCGCCGTTTGTGGCAGAGGTGGCAAACACCTTGGTGAGAAGAACCATTCCGATGTATGGCAGGAGCATTTCGCTGTTGCCGTAGAACGGCGAGTTGTGCAGGATGGTCTCCCATTCGGCTTCAGTCTTTCCGTTTAGCAGGATGTTTATGCTGCCGTATCCTTCACCGTAAAGTGACGGAAACAAGAATATCAGCGGGCTTAACACCATTGCGCCGAGCAGAAGCTTTAACATGGGGCGGTTCTTTATGCGGCCGAAAACAGACTCGCAGGCGGTCATGGTGCGTATGAAGTAAAGGCTTACAAAGCCTCCGAATATACCCAGCAGAATGTTTGCCGGCACGCGTTCAACGGGCCATGCGCTGTCAAGATGGAAGAAAAACAGCGGGTCGCTGCCCGTGAATATATACGTGAAGCATGTGGCTGTTACGCTTGATATCAGTATTGGCAGCAGCGATGCCATGGTAAGGTCTATCATCAGGACCTCGAGCGTGAACACAAGTCCGGCTATCGGGGCCTTGAATATTCCGGCTATCGCTGCTGCGGCTCCGCATCCTACAAGCAGCATCAGGGTCTTGTTGTCCATGTTGAACAGCTTGCCGAGATTGCTGCCTATTGCCGAACCTGTAAGTACGATAGGTGCCTCGGCTCCTACGCTTCCGCCGAATCCGATAGTTATGGCCGACGCTATCACCGAGCTCCAGCAGTTGTGTCCTTTCAGCCTGCTGCGCTTGCTGCTGATGGCATAAAGGATGCGGGTGATACCGTGGCTTATTTCGTCTTTGACTATGTAGCGGACAAAAAGTGAAGTAAGGTAAATACCTATCACCGGATATACAAGATACATCCAGTTGAATGTGTTTGCATCAAATTTAGATGTCAGCAAAAGGGCAATTTCCTCAATAATCCAATGCAGGATGAATGCTGCTATGGCAGCAAAAAATCCTACAAGAAAGCTTAAGAACAGCGTGAATTGGCGGTCTGTTATATACTGCTTGCGCCATGATATGATACGCTCCATCAGTGTCTGTTCGCCTGAAGCCCCTTCTGCAATTCCGTTAATACGACTCACTTTGTGTCCTTTTATTTCAGATTATAAAAACTTATTTTCTTATTATGTCTATCTCTCCGTTGTTTTTTATCTTTATTATGCTCGACGGAGTGTGCGGCTTATGTTCCTGTCTGCGGCTGAAGCATACGTAGTCTACAGCGTTAAGCAGCTCTTCAGAAATGTCGCAGTAGTTTTGCGCTGCCGGCTGGCCACTGATGTTGGCGCTTGTAGACACAATGGGCTTTTGGAATCTGTAGCACAGTTCTTTGGAGAATTCTTCGTTGGTTATGCGCATTGCTATGCTTCCGTCTTCAGCAATGAGGTTGGGCGCCAGGTTGACAGCTTCGTCAAAGATGACTGTAGTTGGCTTTGTGGCAAGCTCCATCACGTTCCATGCCACTTCAGGTGCATTGCGTACATATCGTTGAAGCCTTGCGTCTGAGTCTACCAGGCAGATGAGAGCCTTTGAGTCGTCGCGCTGTTTTATCTTATATACCTTCGCCACGGCCTCGGCATTGGTAGCGTCGCATCCTATGCCCCATACAGTGTCGGTGGGGTAGAGAATCACTCCGCCGTTTTTCATTACTTCAACTGCTTTTTTTATGTCGTCCTGTCTGTTCATTGCCTTAAATTATTTAAATGTTTTTATTGCTGTTCATCAAGTTGTTTTCAAACATTCCGGCGTGTTAGCCGGTGTTTTTACAAACTGCAAATATACATAAAAATACGATACACATAAAATATTACGTGCTTTTTTACTTTTTGTATTATATATTTATTGTGATTGGTCAATAAATGAAGTTCAGATAGCTGCAATGTCTGTTTTATTGTGTCTTTATTATATTAATTAAGGTGTTATTTTTTTGCTTGTCGTCTTTTGGATGATAGTTGTCGTCTTTTAGACTGCTGTAAGGCTGCTATGCAATACAGACGAGTGGAAGATATATTGGCAAGCCGTGAACTTTTTGTTCCGAAAGTTTGTCAAATTCTTATGTAGAAAAAGTAATGTCGTTTTTGAGGCGCGAAAATCGAAAGCAAATCGTGTGTTTTATGTTAAAGGAGGTGTCAAATCTTGATGTGTGTGATTTAAATTGTAAGTAAAATATTGTGCATTGGTTTCAAATCATTAACCTATTGTTTTCGGGTCGTAACTCGGCCACTTTTGCGTCAAAAGTGGCCCGTTTTCGTCACCTAAACAATAGGTTTTTCATTGCCAATCCGGCATATGATAAAGTCGGATGCTTTTATGCTGTTTGTATGTATCATCCTTTTTCACTTAAATATGCAACAAGGCGGCTCAATGGTTTAGCCAAATCCATTATATGAATGCAATAAAAAAGGCCCACAGGCAAATAACCTGCAGGCCCATTGGTATAATATCAAATTATGTTTTAATGTTACTTTCTGAGTTATTCCTGGATATCCCATCCAATGGCACTTGCGCCGAGCACGGCTGCAGAAGAACCGTCGAGGCCGCTTATAAGGAACTGTGCCTTGCCTCTGAATGTGTGGAACACGTGTTCATCGTAGCTCTTCTTGATCGGGTCCATAATCAGGTCGCCGGCTTTAGTGAGGCCGCCGAAGAATACAAAGGCTTCGGGTGAAGCGAAGGCTGCAAAGTCGGCGCAGGCCTCTCCGAGCATTTCGCCTGTAAAGTCGTACACTCTTTTTGCAAGCTCGTCACCTTTTCCTGCTGCAACAGAAACGTCAAACGATGTTATGTCTTCCGGTTTCATGTCGCGCAGCAATGAAGGCTCGTTTGATGTAGACAGAAATTCGCGTGCTGTGCGTGCAACGCCGGTGGCAGAGCAGTATGCTTCAAGACATCCTGTGCGTCCGCAACCGCATAATCTTCCGTTTTCACGTCTCATTATGACGTGGCCAAGTTCTCCTGCAAATCCGTCGCATCCGTAAACAAGCTGTCCGTTGATTACTATGCCTGAACCAACACCTGTGCCGAGTGTAAGCATGATGAAGTTTTTCATTCCGCGTGCCACTCCGTATGTCATTTCGCCTATGGCTGCGGCATTTGCATCGTTTGTTATGGCTACGGGAATGCCTAGTTTCTGGCTGAACATCTCTGCCAGCGGAACTACACATTCATGTCCCCATACGAGGTTAGGTGCGTATTCTATTGTGCCTTTGTAGAAGTTGGCATTGGGGGCGCCTATGCCCATTGCCTTAATTTTGTCGATGCCTCCGACTTGGTCGATTATTATCTGCAGTGCGTCTATTGAAGCGTCGACGTATTCGCTCACTTGCGAGTACGATTGTGTTTTTATTGCTGTTGTTGCCTTAATGTCACCACGGCTGTCGACGATGCCGAAAACAGAGTTCGTGCCACCGAGGTCGAGACCTATGACGTAGGGCTTTAATGCTTGTGAAATCATGATATTTTATTTTAAATAATAATTCTAGCAATGCAAAGTTATCAAATTTATTATACGTAGCAAAGTTTTGTATATAAAATTTGTTCCTTTCATAAAAAATTAGCAATTTTGCACCCGTTATGCCGTTTCAATTTCATCTTGACATACTTGACTGGATTTTCAAGGGTATACTCATAGGCATTGTAGCGTCTGCGCCTATGGGGCCTGTCGGGGTTCTTTGCATTCAGCGCACGCTGAACAAAGGGCGTTGGTATGGCCTTGTTACCGGTATCGGAGCCACAATCAGCGACTTTATCTATGCGCTGATAACGGGTTTTGGCATGAGTTTTATTGTAGACATAATCAACAATAACCAAAATCGTTTTGTCTTTCAGATACTTGGCAGCATAATGCTCATGGCGTTTGGTATATACTGCTACAGGTCTGACCCTACGAAGAAAATACATATCAGCGGCAGCAAAAAGGGCAGTCTTATTCATAACTGCGTAACGGCATTCCTTGTAACTTTTTCAAATCCGCTGATTATATTCCTGTTCATGGCTGCCTTTGCCCAGTTTGCCTTCGTAATGCCAAAGCATCCGCTACACATGTGTGTAGGCTATCTCAGCATTATATGCGGAGCCCTGTTGTGGTGGTTTGGTCTTACATGGCTTATTGACAAAGTCCGCAATAAGTTCGACAACAGCAGCATCGTTATAATCAACAAGATTATCGGCAGTGTTGTCATTATCTTCTCGTTGCTGGTGCTTATCGGCACTGTGTTCAATCTGTACACTTTCCACTATTAGTGTGCATGAGCCGTAACCGTTAATTGCCGGCGCAACAGTTTTGTGTTGAACTTTATTTTATCTAAAACATGTTTATATCACAAGAATTAAGAAAAAAGAACATAGCCGAGTATCTGCTCTATATGTGGCAGGTGGAAGACATTATCAGGGCATATGGCTGCAGTCTCAGCGCCATACGTCATGATTATATCGACAAATTCAACTATGACGAGGAACAGAAGGAGGAGATGACCGACTGGTATGGAAACCTGGTGAGAATGATGAATCAGGAAGGATGCCGCCAGAAAGGGCATTTACAGATAAACAAAATCGTAATGCAGCAGCTTATCGAGCTTAACGCGCAGTTGCTGCAAAGCACAAAATTCCCGTTCTATACTACGGAGTATTATAAAGTCCTGCCGTTTATTGTTGAGCTGCGCAAGAGGGGAGCAGACAACGAGGAGAATGAAATTGAAACCTGCTTTAATGCCCTTTATGGTGTGATGATGCTCAGACTGCAGAAAAAAAAGATAAGTCCGGACACGGAGCATGCAATAAAAGAGATAACGACATTCATCGGGATGCTCTCGGATTATTATATCAAAGACAAGAATGAGCCCCTTGAGTTTGACTGACAGTCAGCTTAGCTTTTAACTAAAGAAACTTTTATACTATGAATATATTGATTACAGGTTGCAACGGACAGTTGGGCAACGAGATGCAGCTGCTTGAGGACAAATATCCTCAGCACCGCTTTTATAATACAGACGTAAACGAACTTGACATCACCAATCAGCTGGCTGTGGCTGACTTTATCAACCGCAATGCCATCGACGGTATTGTAAACTGTGCGGCTTACACGGCTGTTGACAAGGCTGAGTCGAATCAGAAACTTTGCACGGCACTCAACACGGAGGCTCCGGCATACCTCGCCATGGAAATAGAGAAGCGTGGCGGATGGCTGATACAGATATCTACAGACTATGTGTTTAACGGAAAGAGCTTTGTTCCTTACACCGAAACAGACACACCATGTCCTGACAGCGTATATGGAAGCACAAAGTTGGCAGGCGAACTTGGCGTCAGCAAATTCTGTAAGCGCACGATGATAATACGAACAGCGTGGCTTTACTCAACGTTCGGAAATAACTTTGTGAAGACCATGCTGCGTCTGGGACGCGAGAAAGAGCAGCTTGGCGTGGTGTTCGATCAGATAGGCACACCTACGTATGCACGCGATTTGGCTGTTGCAATAATGGCTGTCATTGAGCAGGGCATTAAGCCGGGTGTGTATAATTTCTCTAATGAAGGCGTCTGCAGCTGGTATGACTTCACCAAAGCCATTCACCGCATAGCCGATATCAGCACTTGCAAGGTAAGGCCACTTCACACAGCCGAGTATCCCACACCTGCGGTACGTCCGCATTACAGCGTGCTCGACAAGACGAAGATAAAGAATGAGTACGGACTGGATATCCCTTATTGGGAAGAAAGTCTTGCCGACTGTATTGAAAAGTTGCTGAATAATAACTGATACGAATTTTTTAACAAACTGTCTGACGACAGAAATCCTGATTTTAAGTTGAGACGGCAGGCCGCACGACTTGCCATGTTGCATGTGAGCAGTTGCAGTCTGGAAGTCGTCTCGTGCTTATTTTCCAATTACAAGATAAAAGTATATGAATAACGAGATTGAAAGAAGAAGAACGTTTGCCATAATTTCGCACCCTGATGCCGGTAAGACTACGCTTACGGAGAAGTTCCTGCTCTTTGGAGGACAGATACAGGTGGCAGGAGCCGTAAAGAACAACAAGATACGCAAGACGGCAACTTCAGACTGGATGGATATAGAGAAGCAGCGTGGTATTTCTGTTTCTACTTCGGTTATGGAGTTTGATTATGAAGGTTATAAGGTGAACATTCTTGACACACCCGGTCACCAGGACTTTGCCGAGGACACTTACCGCACGCTTACTGCTGTTGATTCGGCTATCATTGTTGTCGACGGAGCAAAAGGTGTTGAGGCTCAGACCAGAAAGCTGATGAATGTGTGCCGTATGCGCAACACGCCCGTTATAATATTCATCAACAAGATGGACCGTGAGGGACGTGACCCGTTCGACCTTCTTGATGAGCTTGAACAGGAACTCGAGATACATGTAAGACCTTTGTCGTGGCCGATAAACCAGGGCGCGAAGTTCAAGGGCGTATATAATATATATGAGGAGAAACTCGACCTGTTTACACCCGACAAGCAGCGCGTGACAGAGAAAGTTGAAGTTGACGTTAACAGCGAGGAACTTGAACAGCATATCGGTGAGGCTGACGCAAGCAAGCTTCGTGAAGATCTTGAGCTGGTTGAGGGTGTATATCCTGAGTTTAATGTAGATGACTACCGCAATGCAGAAGTAGCTCCTGTGTTTTTCGGTAGTGCGCTGAACAACTTCGGTGTGCAAGAGCTGTTGAATTGTTTCGTTAAGATAGCCCCGAGCCCTAAGCCTGTCAAGGCTGAGGAGCGTATGGTTTCGCCTGATGAGCCTAAGTTTACAGGCTTTATCTTTAAGATTACAGCAAACATCGACCCCAACCATCGTTCTTGCATCGCTTTCTGTAAGGTCTGCAGCGGTAAGTTTGAGCGCAATCATCCTTATCTGCATGTACGTCAGGGAAAGACTCTCCGCTTTTCGTCGCCGACGCAGTTTATGGCGCAGCGCAAGAGTACTATCGACGAGGCGTATCCTGGCGATATCGTAGGCTTGCCCGACAATGGCATATTTAAGATAGGTGATACACTGACAGACGGAGAGATATTGCATTTCAGAGGATTGCCGTCTTTCTCTCCTGAAATGTTCAAGTATATAGAGAATGACGACCCGATGAAGAGCAAGCAGCTCAACAAAGGTGTAGACCAGCTTATGGATGAGGGCGTGGCGCAGATGTTTGTTAATCAGTTCAACGGCCGAAAGATAATCGGCACGGTAGGACAGCTGCAGTTTGAGGTTATACAATACAGACTTGAAAATGAGTATAACGCAAAATGCCGTTGGGAACCGGTTCATCTGTATAAGGCATGCTGGATAGACTCAGATGATCCAGCTGAGCTCGATGCATTCAAGAAACGCAAATATCAGTATATGGCTAAAGATAAGGACGGCCGCGATGTGTTCCTGGCTGATTCAGGTTATGTCTTGCAGATGGCACAGCAGGACTTTAAGCATATCAGATTCCATTTTACTAGTGAATTTTAATATTAAAATATAGGCGTGAAATTCCGTGAACGCATACAGACGTTTCCGGCTATTTCACGCCGTTAACCCTTAAAATCTATATCATGCATTTTCCTTTCTTCCGTAGACACAAACGCTCTTCTGTTGAAAAACTTGCAGAGAAGGCAGGTGTCGTTTTTGGTGAGAACAATTCTTTTGCTTCATGTTTTTGGTCTTCTGCCGAGCCTTATCTGATAAAGATCGGTTCCAGCTGTCAGATAACGGCTGACGTTAAGATTTTCACTCATGGCGGAAGTAAGGTTGCCCGTACAATTTATCCAAAGTTTGATTGTTTCGGAAAAGTTGAGATAGGCGATAATGTGTATATCGGCAACAATTCGCTCATCATGCCCGGAGTAACCATTGGCAGTGATGTGCTTATTGCTGCAGGCAGTGTTGTCTGCCATTCTGTTCCTTCTGGAGTGGTTGTCGGTGGCAATCCGGCACGCATAATATGCAAGGTGGAAGAATATATAGAGCGCAATAAACCTTATAATCTTGATACAAAGGGACTGTCGAGAAGGGAGAAAAAAAAGGTGATAATGGCGGCAGGAGAAGATATGTTTATTAAGAAGAGAATGATGAAATAATAATTTTTGTACAATTAACGTTATGAGTTACGAACATTTATATGGTATTTGTCCTGCTGGTGAAGGCAACGGCATGGTTGATAGTATTGAACTGCGGGCGGTATCTGTTTTGGCAAAATTTGCCGATGGTAAGATTTCTTGTGATGATTTTGGTGATGAAATGATGCGTATTGGCGAAGAGCTGAATAAGCAGATGGAAGACGGTGACGGAAATATTGTTATAGACGCAAGTGTTCCTCAGTGGCTTATTATGTTTATGGGAAATAAGTTCTCAAAATGGAATATGATGAGAATGCAGATTAATGCAGCAAGACAGAATCCCAAGATTACGTCTGATCCAAGATGGAGTGAAGTTGAAAAAATGGTGAAACAAGAAAATGACGTGCTGATGCATGCTGTCAGGCATAGCCTCACCTTATGGCAAAATGATTAAACATAATCAAGGCTGACTGTCGGTATACCCTTTGTTTTATGCACATGTGCTTTGTGCGAAATATAATGCCTACAATAGACAAAAATCCATACATATACTAACAGCATGTATGGATTTTTGTTTAATATCACGTGAGTTTGTGAATAATAAGAATTACAGCAAAAGAATTATCCCAATGTGTATTCTTCAATGTTTCTGAAACCGTTGAGGAACATGTTGGCATTCATGCGCTTCTTGCCGCTAAGCTGTATCTCATCGAGCTGGAGCCATGCATTCTTTGTGGCAACTAAGAATTTTCCGTTGAACACCATTATTGTTCCTTCTTTCTTGCCGTTGCATGGAATCATTGTCTTTGTTGACTTGAATATCTTCAATACGTTTTTCTTGCCGTTTTTATCGGTCATGTTTGTCCATGCTCCAGGATATGGCGCCATACCGCGTATGAAGTCGTAAAGACTGTTGGCTGTCTGTTCCCAATTGATAAAGCAGGTTTCTTTAAATATCTTGGGTGCATTATGCATCTCTTCTCCGGTCTTTATCATTTCCTCCTGCGGCATGGAGTCTACATGTCCGTTGCCTTCAATTATTTTGTCTATAGTCTTGATTGCAATTCCTGCCCCAAGATGCATAAGCCCATTATACACATCCTCGGCATTATAATCTTCTTTTATCTCGAATAGTTCTTGCATGATTATTCTTCCTGTATCAATGTCGTGGTCTAGGAAGAATGTCGTTACTCCGGTTTGTTTTTCACCGTTTATGACAGCCCAGTTTATAGGAGCTGCACCGCGGTATTGCGGCAGCAGGGCTGCATGTACGTTGAATGTTCCGTATTTAGGCATGTTCCATACAACCTCCGGCAACATGCGGAAGGCTACTACCACCTGAATATCAGCGTTATACTTTTTAAGTTCTTCGATAAACAGTGGGTCTTTCATTTTTACAGGCTGCAGAACAGGCAGTCCTTTTGACAACGCATATTGTTTTACGGCAGGAGCCTGGAGCGTGTCTTGGTGTCTGCCTACCGGCTTGTCTAGCTGTGTTACTACAGCTACAACATTGTAGCCGCCTTCAACGAGTGCCTGAAGAGTTTCAACGGCAAACTCCGGAGTACCCATAAATATTATCCTTAAATCTTTCTTTTCCATGTCTTTTACCTTAATCTTTTGCTTGTTGTTACTAAATTTTAAATTATTTCTCCAAGTTTAATATTATAGAGGTTGTCGTTATGACATGTCTGTAAATTTTAAAGTCATGTTATTCTACGGTAAC
This sequence comes from Prevotella marseillensis, assembly GCF_900625065.1. NCBI lineage: Bacteria > Pseudomonadati > Bacteroidota > Bacteroidia > Bacteroidales > Prevotellaceae > Prevotella > Prevotella marseillensis. The sequence continues at coordinate 624,384 of NZ_UYXY01000001.1, forward strand.
AGACTTTGCGAGATTTCGTGGCTGATCTACGTTCAGTCCTTTTTCAACAGCCACGTGATATGCTATAAGCTGAAGAGGAATGGCAGAAAGAAGTGGGGCCAGCGAGGCTAACGTAGAAGGAACTTCTATCGTTGCTTCTGCAATTTCTTTTACGGCCTCGTCGCCTTCCGTTACGACGGCAATGATGCGGCCGTTTCTTGCTTTTACTTCCTCTATATTGCTGATGATTTTTTTGTACAGCTGATGGTGGGTCGCCACAAATACCACGGGCATGTTTTCGTCAATAAGAGCTATCGGACCATGCTTCATTTCGGCTGCAGGGTAGCCTTCTGCATGTATGTAGCTTATTTCCTTTAGTTTCAGAGCGCCTTCGAGTGCTACCGGATAATTGAATCCGCGCCCCATGTATAAGGCATTTTCTGCATAAGTCAGTGAGCGTGCAATGTCTTTGATCTCTTCGTCTTTTGCTAAAACGCTTTTTATCTTTTCTGGTATGTTGCCAAGCTCTTCAATAGTGCTTTCATACTCTTCTTTTGAGATTGTGCCCCGTTCGTGTCCGAGAGCCAAGGCAAAAAGTGTCAGAACCGTAACCTGGCCTGTGAATGCCTTAGTTGAGGCTACGCCAATCTCCGGACCTACGTGTATGTATATGCCTGTGTCAGATGCCCTGGCTATGCTGGATCCGACAACATTGACTATGCCGAAACACATGGCTTTGTTCTCTTTGGCGAGCTGGAATGCTGCAAGCGTGTCGGCTGTCTCGCCGCTCTGTGATATGGCAATCACAACATCGTCCGGTGATATTACGGGGTTGCGGTAGCGGAATTCAGAAGCGTATTCTACTTCAACCGGAATATTGGCCCATTGCTCAATGAGCTGTTTGCCGATAAGGCCTGCGTGCCATGAAGTACCGCATGCCACGATAATGAATCTTTCGGCTTTCATCAGGCGTTCGCGGTGCATGTTTATGGTACTTAGTACAATTCGCTTTTCGTTGAGCAGCAGGCGTCCTCTCATGCAGTCGGCCATACATCTCGGCTGATCATAGATCTCTTTCAGCATGAAATGTTCAAATCCGCCTTTCTCAAGCGACTCGAGACTAATGTTCACTTCTTTAACCTCAGGCGTTATGTCTTCGTAGTTAAGATTGTTTATCTCTATTTTCTTTCCGATTTTCAGCAGTGCCACTTCGTTGTCGTTGAGATAAACCATCTGTTTGGTATATTCAACAATCGGCAGGGCATCAGATGCAATAAAGAACTCTTTATGATCGGCCCCGATGCCTATTACGAGAGGGCTGCTCTTTCTTGCAACGACAATTTTGTCGGGGCAATTCTTGTCGATAACGGCAATGGCATAGGCTCCGACAACCATTCGCAGCGCCATGATAGTGGCGTTTTCAAGGCTCTTGTCGTATTTTTTTTGCATATATTCAATGAGCTGAACCAGCACTTCTGTGTCTGTTGAACTCTTGAATGTGTATCCTTCTTTTTCGAGAAGGATTTTCAGATTGCTGTAATTCTCAATAATTCCGTTATGGACAAGGGCGAGGCGTCCGCTCTGAGACACGTGTGGATGTGCGTTTATGGCTGATGGTTCGCCATGAGTAGCCCATCTTGTGTGAGCAATGCCAATTTGTCCTGAAATATCTCTTTGTGATGTCAGGGCTTCAAGATTACTTACCTTGCCTTTTTCCTTATAAACGTTCATAACTCCTTCGTTGTTTATAAGTGCAACTCCGGCAGAGTCGTATCCTCGGTATTCAAGGCGCTTAAGTCCTTGTATAAGAATGGGATAAGCATCTCTGAAACCTATATATCCAACTATTCCACACATTGTTATTCCTTGTTTGTTTTTATATAAAAGTTCACCGCATCAGATGTCAAACGGTTATATGCGGCAGGTATATATCTGCAAAGATAGTAATTTTAGTCATAAATATACATTTTGCCCTGTCATTTTATATTTTATTTTTGAGTTTTATGTATTGACTGTTACAAATGTTTGACCGGTTACTATAATATTCTGCCATATGGATAATGCGATAAAATATTTTGCCTATGGATTAAATACTCAAGCTGTTTTGGCTATTCGTGTTAATTGAATATGGCAGAGGATAAAAGTAGCTGAAGCCATTATATAAAAAGTTCCGCCCTTGTCTTCAGCCATTGGCAAGACAAGGACGGAATGCTTTGTTTTGACTTGTTTTAATCTTAAAGATTTTTTATTTTAGAGCGAGTATTATGATTATTTCAGTTCGTTAATTGCTTCGTTGAGCAGCGCTTTGAGATAATTGTCTTTGCTGCGCTTTTGCATTTCCTTTATGCTGTCCATACATGTTACCTTCTCGCTTTCGTTGAGCAGGCTGCCGTATGACTTGCATAGTTCCAATATTTTGTTTACAATTCCAGTGCAGATAGTGAGCTTGTTTGCCCCGCCTTCATCCAGAACGGCATAATATGCAACCCTTAGATTTCCGAATCTTTTCAGAAAGTCCATGTCAGTTTTTATTGCGTCATCGCTTGTGTGGATTGTTATATTTGAAAAATCTTTATTATTGTTGTACGATGACGATTGTCCTGATTTATGTGTTATAATATGTCCGTTGTCATTAATAGTAACTATATCGCCGTTGTCTTTCATGGTAATAATTGTTCTTGTGGCGGGGCGATTCACTTTCTGTGGGTCTTTTCCGTATATCTTATATATTATTCCCCATACTTTGTCTTCTTTTACTTTCTCCTTCCATACTATGGCATAAACGTATCTGTAAAGACTGTCGTTGCTGTCATGAAACAACATAACATCATAGTTATGGTCAATATGTTTTCCGAACAAAATCTCTTTGTCAAGATTGCGGCCATAGCTTACTCTCATCAGTGTTGCATCGCTTATTCCGCTTGATCTTTTTGCCAAATTATAGGCATTTGATGCGTCTTTGTTGAATGCAGAGTGTATGCTGTTTAAGGCTTTCGACTTATTTGACGGAAGCTCAAAAGTATATGAATAGCAGTAAGATTTGTCTTTTACGCCGTTTTGCTCCATTGTAACTTCTTTCTTTATGTATTCCTCATAATTCTTATTGTTCACAAAGTCATCAATGGCATTGTCTATATTCTTTTGGGCATGGGCACCAAGCGACATTATTATGCACGCTGCTGTTGTGGCAAAATATCTATATGTCTTCATAATGGTATGTTTTTTAATAATATTCGTTTTCTTCTGTTTCATAGTCAATACCTTCTTCGAGGGTGGCCATAATAAGTTCTATCTTTATATCCTGTCTGTTATACAGGTCGTATATCTCTCTTATTTTTTGTTCTTGTTCTAAACATATTTGGCGCAGCTTTTCTTCAGCCATTTGGTCGGCCACAACATTTATCGAGTCGCGCTCAGCTTTTGCGAGATATGTTTTTGGCGGCATCACTTTGTAGACCCTTCTCTTTATTCTGCTCTTTTTCTTATTTGGTTTTACGGCCTCTTTCTTCATAGAGTCGATGGCCAGAGTATCTTTGGATGATATGATATTTTCTTCTGTCGCCAGTTTGCCGGCTGCGTTTACTGTTTGTTGTTCAGGCATAATGTCCGGAGTACCAGGACGCACCATCATAACCAATGCTACTATTGCTGCGGCTGCTGCCATGAGCATAGCCACCGTTATGGCTTTACTCCTGTTTTTTGCCGTATGCTTTTGTCCGTTGGATTGCAATGGCATTCCGTCGTCAAACCATCCGAACATATCTTTGTATGGCTTCCATTCGTCTTCCACTTCATGTGTGCGGAGATATTCAGCTATGCGGTTTTCTTCGTCAACCGTAGTCTGTCCGTCCATGAATCGCTTTATGAGTTGTTCTATTTCTTTATTCATAGTGTTATATTCCAGCCCTTTTTTGAAATTCTTTCAGTATTTTCATTCTAGCCCTTGATAGTAGAGTTGCCACCGAGGTTTTTTCCATGCCGAGCAGCTTGGCTATTTCCTCGTTGCTTTTATGTTCAACCTGTCTCAGCTTTAGTATCTGATATTCCTTCGGAGGCAGTTCGGCCACCCGTTTCATCAGCCAGTTGTGGTCTTCTTTTATTTCAACACAGACGTCCGGAGCCGGAGCCTTGTTGTCGGCTATGTTGCTGTGGTTGTCCAGTGGCTGCTGAGGCCTTTTTCGGTGTACGTCTATTGCCTTGTTGCGTGCAATGCATACAGCCAGTTTCTCGGCGTCAGTCTTGCTGCTTATGTCGTTGCGCAATGTCCAGAGCTTTAGCATCACGTCTTGAGCAATGTCTTCGGCTTCATCCTTGCTCATAGAGAGGGCAAGGGCTGTAGCCACAGCTTTTGCTCTTGTTGATTTTGCTATTTGTTCGAACTCTGTCTGCTCCATATGTTTTCCTTGTTTAGTGTTATAACGTTTTGCCTGCCAGATTATAAACTGACGTTAACATTTATTATGAAAGCAGCGGCTCGCGCTTATAAAAATCATTTCGCCTTTTAGAGTATTTTCTGTTTATGACTGATATTTCCTTTTATAATAAGGGCGGCTTGTATGTGCCGTTATGTCAGGACGATGTAATTTTTTTTACCTATATATATTGTAGTCAAATGTCTTTTGACTGTTGCTAAGATTTCGCATATTGTATATCATTTTGCCTTGGCCGGAAATAACATTTGTTTTAGATACGCCGTTTTATGAATATTGTGTAATTTTGCACCTTGAAATCATCGATGCAGCAATCTTGCTTGATGTCTGCATATTGGTTTCGGCATGAATAATGTTACAGGTTAGAGTTTTTAAGGTAATTTATGGGTAAGGCAAATATAAACAATACGGCATACGAAGAACGTTTGGGTACAGACAGAATGTTGCCTCTTGTGCTGCGCATGGCTATGCCGTCGGTGGCAGCTCAGATTGTTAATCTGTTGTATAATCTGGTCGACAGGATATATATCGGTCACATTCCGGGCATCGGCACGGACGCGCTGGCTGGTATCGGTGTTACGGGGGCCATAATAATACTTATTTCTGCGTTTTCGGCAATAGTCAGTGGCGGCGGTGCTCCGTTGGCTGCCATAGCCCTCGGTCAGGGCGACAGAAAGAGGGCAGGGCAGACCTTGGGTAACGGTTTTGTCCTGTTGCTTATTTTTACGCTTCTGACCACTACTCTTACATATCTCTTCATGGAGCCGTTGCTGATGTTTACCGGCGCGTCTGAAAATACAGTAGGTTACGCAAAAGATTATCTTTCAATTTATCTTTTAGGTACACTGTTTGTTGAAACGTCGGTAGGACTTAACACGTTTATAAACACTCAGGGACGTCCGGCGATAGCGATGTATTCGGTGCTGATAGGCGCCGTTCTTAACATAATACTCGACCCTATTTTTATCTTTGTGATGGGCATGGGCGTCAGGGGCGCGGCCTTGGCTACTGTTATATCGCAGGCATGCAGCGCGTTGTGGATAGTAAGTTTTCTAACGTCAAAGCGTGCTTCACTCAGATTGGAGTTCAGGTATATGCGCCCTGACAGAAACGTGATTTCTCACATTCTGGCTTTGGGCGTGTCGCCGTTCATTATGGCAAGTACGGAGAGCCTCGTCGGCTTTGTCCTTAACAGCAGCCTTGAAAAGTTCGGCGACATTAATGTCAGTGCTTTGGCCATAATGCAGAGCGCCATGCTTGTAGTTAGCGTTCCCCTTGCAGGCTTTGCGCAGGGCTTTGTGCCTATTGTCAGCTACAACTATGGCCACGGAGACAGAAACCGCGTAAAGGAATGCTTCAAGATTGTGCTGGCAATAATGTTTACGTTTAATTTCGTACTTGTGCTGTTCATGGTTCTGTTTCCGTCTTTGGTGGCAGCAGCCTTTACAACCGACGAAGCTCTTATCAGTACGGTATGCCGGGCCATGCCAGTATTCTTGTGCGGTATGACCATTTTTGGACTGCAGCGCACGTGCCAGAATATGTTTGTAGCACTGGGACAGGCTAAGGTTTCTGTCTTTATCGCCTTGCTCCGCAAAGTTATATTGCTCATACCTTTGGCTTTGCTGTTGCCTAAGTATATGGGCGTGATGGGCGTTTATGCAGCCGAGGGAATATCTGATGCAACTGCAGCAATACTATGTACGCTGATTTTTGCATATCAGTTTCCACGTATATTGCGCCGCATGTAGCACGTGCTGTTAATCGTTTTTCAAATATTTGGTTTTGTTTCAGCTTTGCATTACCTTTGCAGAATAGAATATTATAAATTATGCTGTTAAGTCGTGAAACTTTTTTTGAGATAATACGTTTTGGCATCGTAGGCGTTATTGCCACGGCCCTGCATTATGGCATATATTGGCTTTTGCAAAGTGTAATCGACGTAAATGTAGCTTATACCATAGGATATTTTCTGAGTTTTGTGGTAAACTATCTATTGTCGGCAAAGTTTACGTTCCGTAAGAAGAAGTCGGTTAAAAATGGTTTTGGCTTTGGCGGAGCTCATCTTTTCAACTATTTCTTGCAGATCGGACTGCTTAATCTATTCCTTTGGTTTGGTGTGAGCAAAGAGCTTGCGCCTGTGCCTGTTTATTGTATTGCAATACCGACAAACTTTTTGATTGTCCGTTTTGTATTCAGGAAAATAGGTTGATGTTTGCTTGCTGGACTGAATATGGCTTACAACTTAATTATAAGGATATCTGATAAAAGCTGATTAAAAGAATATTGCGACATAGGTAAAATATAGTCTGCATTGTATTTTGGACAGCCCGTTTTGTTTAGCTGCAATTAAGGTCCTTTTATAAGCATCGCTAATTTTGAATGCAAAAAATCGAAAGTAGAGAGCCTGTTTGTGATTGTAAATCGTTGGCGCTATAGTGAGATTTTGTGAAATGTATAACCAAAACAATATGTATTGGTTTTAAATCATTAACCTATTGTTTTTGAGTCGTAACTGGGCCACTTTTGCATCAAAAGTGGCCCGGTTTTTCATTGAAAACAAATGGTTTTTTACGGATAATCCGATGTATTATTACATCGAATTAAATAATTTCGGGATAGGGAGCTAAAAAAAACATCACGCTTTTTGCGCAATGCTTTTATTTATATCTTTTGATTAGAATTGCCACCAATGTTTTTTCTTTGGCCTTTCATCATATGAAACATGGCCCTGACGTTCCATCATGATGTCTTTATATGTCTTGTTTTCTTTTATCATTCTGTATATTGTTCCCCAATCAGGCAGGCCTCCTATATTGCGGTCGTCAATAAACATGTCAGCTTTAAGCTTGCGTGAGTAGTGGTTGTTGTTTGACGTGCCTTGTTCTTCAGGATAATCTTTATTAACAGCATAAAATTCCACTCCGCGGTCCTTGCACCATTGTACGGCCTCGTCGAGCAGTTCGCCTTCGCGTACAGACCATAATATGAGCTTGTGATGATCAGCAATCAACATTTTAAGAGTATCTGTCGCAAACGGAATCTCCTGGCCAATTTCAGGATATCTGTGTTCAACAATTGTGCCGTCAAAGTCTACTGCAATAGTCATAATTCTATTTCAAAAAAATAATGCTAAATATGAATAACTTTATAAGTAATTGAATATAAATGTTTAAAAGTATACGGAAACTTTCTGATTGGAAAGTCGCCGTATACTTTTGGGTCAGTTGTTATCTTTTTACGGAGTTGTCGTTTTTGTTGCCGTAATGGCTGTTAGAATAATCACCATAGTTGCCGTATGAGCCATACGACTTACCCTTGCCGTAATGTCCGTATTTGCCATACTTGCCGTATTTGCCATATCCATAATAATAGCCATACTTCTTGTCTGAAAGGTCTATGCCGTTGATAGCGATGCACAGATTTGGCAACTTGTTCTCTGCAGCCAGTTCGTTTATCATGCCGAAGCTGGCTTTCGGAGTGTAGTCTGCACGGCACATATAGATACAGATGTCGGCATGCTTGCCAATCTGCAGCGTATCTGTTACCAGTCCGACCGGAGCCGTGTCTACCAATACATAGTCGTAGTTCTCTCTGAGCAAGTTGAGCACCTGTTCAAGTGCAGGGCGAGAAACAAGCTCTGCCGGGTTGGGAGGAATAGGACCAGCCATCAGAAGATCGAGGTTATTGTTAATCTCTGAAGGTACGATTTGTTTTTTAACGTCGCTCCATTCCGGATTCGTCATTGTAAGCAATGGCGTGATACCGTTATTGTGATTGTTTATTTTAAACAATTCTGCCAATCTTGGCTTACGGATATCAAGACCAATGAGGATTACTTTCTTGCCGAGAAGTGCAAAGCTTACGGCCAGGTTGGCTGCTGTAAATGTCTTTCCTTCGCCGGATGTTGAAGACGTAAACATGATTACGTTTTGCTTTTCTTTCAGCATAAACTGAATATTCGTACGCATAGAGCGGAATATTTCCTCCATCTGGTTGTTCTGGTTCTCGTGTACGACAATGTCAGCCCTTGTCTTTGCTGTTTCGCTTGCTACAACAATGTCTGCAATGATTGGCAGCTTGGTAAGGCTTGCAACATCTTCATGGCCTTCAATTCTGTATCTGAAGAAATTAATTACGTATAAAATCAGAGACGGAATGGCTATACCCATTATGAGGGCTATAAGCATTATTATGCTGCCCTTCGGGCTAACCTTGCCGGCGTACTGCGGCATTTCGATAAGTTTTCCTTTGTCTGCTGTTGCTGCTAATGAGATAGAGTTCTCTTCGCGTTTCTGCAATAGCATAAGATAGAGTCCTGACTTTACTTCCTGCTGTCTTCCGATCTGAGTCAGTATACGCTCCTGTTCAGGGGCTTTGGTTACTTCACCGCTGTATTGGCCCAGCTGCATCTGTATGGCGTCACGTTGTATTGTGAGGCTCTTCTTTGCCTGCTGCAGTGCCTGGTGTATGCTTGCCTGCATGTCATCGAGTTGTGATGTCAGCTCTATTACCACCGGGCTGTTTTCTGAAGCCGTGCGAAGCAGTCTGTTTCGTTCGAGGGCTATCTTGTTGTATTCATTGATAAGCGATGTTGACGCTTCGTCTTGAAGTCCTACATTTGACGGCAAAACCTGATGCCTGTTACCTGGACGGTTGGCAAAGTTGATAAGGCTGGTTATCAGAGATATCTGAGTGTTTGCCTCATTGAGCTTCTGCTCGTATACAGAAGTGTTTGTCGATGTCGTGGTGGCATCCAGTTTTAGCTCCATCAGCCTGTTGCGCTTCTTGTAATCTTCAAGTTCGCCATCTGTCGAACTAAGTTCGGCATTGATTTTTGCCAGACGTTCGTTGATGAACTCTTCTGTACGTACGGCTATCTCGTTCTTGTCTTCGTTGGCTTGTCTGTTATAGCAAACCACAAGCTGGCGCAGATAATCCATACTGCGGCTTATGTCCTGATCCTGAAGCTGCAGGCTCAATACAGAAGACGTCTTTGATGTCTGTTCAACGGATAAGCTCTTGACATATTTATATGCAGCAATACGGGGTGAATTTAATATAGCAATTTCTGATTCTCCGTCTTCAAGCTTATAACGCCCGTTTGCAGTCAATGTGACAATTCCGACTTTTGTACGTATTACGGCAGGTATGCCATCTATTGTCTTTTCTATTTCGTAAGGACCGTCAAAAGCAACCTCGTTTTCAGGGATATAATATGTACCTTTGACAATGTAGCCATTGTCTTTTCTTGTAATTTTTAGTTTGACCGGAGCATTCAGCTTATCCATGTGGGCAAAATCCATGTCAACATTTATTGGCTGCTCTTTGTATATAAGCTGGTCTTTTACATGCCCCTTTAGATAATAATTGACGTATAATTTTAAGTCGCGTACAGCTTGTTCGGCAACAGTGGTTGATGTCAGGATTTCCTGCTCATTCTCTATACCATAGTTGTTGCTTATAATACCAAGGTTAGACATACTCTCCAGTGCCTGAAGGCCTCCTCGTCCAGAGCGTCGGCTGTTGTCGTCGTCCTTAATCAGCAACTTAGCTATTGTGTTGTATACCGGTGTAGTGTAGCGCAGGTAAAGAAAACCAATGCCAACACATATCAGTATAGATAAAATAAACCATTTCCAATTAAGTATAAACGCCTTGTAAATGGTTTGGAAGTTGAAGGAAGATTGCTCTTCTGCAAATTCCTGAACTTCTTGGTTGTTTTTTAATTCGTTCATTTATTTTTATCCTAGTTTATTTGTTTGTTATCCTATTAAACTTATAAGGTATTTTCCGTATTCATTTTTCAACATGGGCTGAGCAACTTCTTTAAGTTTCTCAGAGTCAATCCAACCTTGTTTGAATGCAATCTCTTCAAGGCATGCAATTTTCAGACCTTGACGTTTCTCTATAACCTCAATGAAAGTTGACGCCTCGCTCAGACTGTCGTGTGTACCTGTGTCGAGCCATGCGAATCCTCTTTGAAGTGTTTGAACTTTCAGAGTCTGTCGTCTGAGGTATTCTTGGTTGACAGATGTTATTTCCAGTTCGCCTCGTTTGCTTGGCTTGATGTTCTTTGCAATCTCAACAACGCTATTTGGGTAGAAATATAAGCCGACAACGGCATAATTGCTTTTCGGATTTTCAGGCTTTTCCTCTATGCTGAGACAGTTGCCGTTCTTGTCAAATTCAGCCACTCCGTAACGTTCCGGATCGTTGACATAGTATCCGAATACAGTTGCGTTTCCGTTCTTCTCTGCCTCTTCGACACTTGCGTGCAACATCGCAGAAAATCCTGCTCCGTGAAAAATGTTGTCGCCTAATACAAGGCATACGCTGTCGTCGCCGATAAATTCCTCGCCGATGATAAATGCCTGTGCAAGTCCATCAGGCGAAGGCTGTTCGGCGTATTCGAAATGTACACCATAGTCGGAACCGTCTCCGAGCAGTCTTTTGAATCCAGGCAGGTCGTGTGGTGTTGATATTATCAGAATGTCTTTTATGCCAGAAAGCATAAGTACTGAAATGGGATAATATATCATCGGCTTGTCAAAAATTGGTATCAATTGCTTGCTGATACCTTTAGTGATTGGATATAAACGTGTGCCAGAACCACCGGCCAATACAATACCTTTCATCTTGTTTTGCTGTTAAATTAAATAATACTTAACCTGTTGAATGCCTGTTTTGTCAGGTCTTTGTGATGTTGTTTAAAAAATTATACATCAATTGCAATAATCGCATATGCTTTGCAAAGGTATAATAAAAGTTGATAATAATCAAATTTTATTTTGATTTTTGATGTATTTGATGTAATTTTGCATTTATATTTTAATTGCCGTGATATTGTTCATGGCTCGTTAGTTTAAATTATATTGATTAAAGACATGGGATTTTTAAGTAAATTATTTGGAAAAAGCAATAAAGAAGAACATAAGACTGGAGGCATGGAAGATTATATGACACTTGTGCGTGTCTATCTTCAGGCTGCAATCGCTGAAAATGCCGGCATAACTAATCTGGCGATGCTTCCTGACCTGAGAATGTTCAAAACCACTCTTCACGTTCCGACATTGAACAACAAACTTGGAGTGGGGGAGAAAAAGCATTGTAAAAAGATGCTTAAGGACTTGTATAATACAGAAGATGACTTCTTCAAGGAAGTTGACCAAAGCATCCGTAAGAATTGCCGTAAGATACAGGACGTGCAGACATATCTTATCCAGTTCCAGAATTTTACTCAAGATCTCATGATGCTTATGGGTAATCTGATGAAGTTTAAGCTTCGTATGCCTTCGTTCATGAAAAAGGCTATATATGGAATGACCGAAAAGACCGTAGCTGACATTTTCCATAAGAACGACTTTAAGGATATGGGCGTTATGAAGACGGTGGTAGCCATCCGTAATTACGATAAGCGGTTGGGCTTCAGCGAAAAATGGATAACCGATTTTGTGTTCCAGGTCGTAATGCTGGCTAAGAAGGAACCGCGTCCCGCTGATGATGACAACTTGAAAAATAATTCGAAATAGTAAGTCTGCTTATATGCCGTAATGAGTTTGCCTCCGCAGTCTCGTTATGGCATAATTTGTTGATTTATGTAAAATCGGATGAATAAATTTTGCAAGTTGATAAATTTGTGCTAAATTTGTAGGCAAAACTTTTTGTGATGGCTGACAATGATAAAATAATGACGCTGTTTACCACACGTGTAAGGCAGTTGATTCTTCAGTACAACCAATTGAAGAAAGAAAACGAGGAGCTTTATGCGATGCTTGATGCACAGGAGGAGGAAATGAAGCGTCTGAAATCAACTTTGGAACAGGCACAGAAAGACTACGATAGCCTCAAGATGGCCAAAATGATGGAGATATCTGACGGCGACATTGAGTCGGCAAAGCGCAGACTGTCAGGCCTTATACGCGAGGTTAATAAATGTATCACGCTGCTTAGTGAGGAATAGTGACGTAGTGATGGCTGAAGGAAAAGATAAATTAAATATAAGACTGCACGTTTATGATACAGAGATACCGGTTTATAATATAATACCGGAAGAAGAGCCTTTTTATCGTAATGCGGCCAAGCTTATAACAGAAACGGTAAATACATATTCAGAACGCTTTAGGTCAACTAAAAGCGAGAAAGAAATCTTGTATATGGCGATGATTAATATCGCACTGAATCTGGAGTTTGAAAAAACTAACAACGACACAGCACCCTATGACGATATTCTCACAAAGATAACCAATGAGATCGAAGATGCTCTTGGCGTGTCTGAAACAGGCATGCGTGCAGCTACGGATAAAAAATAAAAGTGAGAATATTAACATTATTAAAATAAACAAATGATATTAAATATTATTATTGCCGTCGTAGCACTTGTTTTGGGTGGACTATGCGGATATTTTATATTCAGGTATGTTCTTACCGGGAAATATAATGAAATGATTTCTGCAGCTCAAAAAGAAGCTGAAGTGTTGAAGGAAAAGAAGAAGCTCGAGGTTAAGGAGATTTTTCTTAATAAAAAGTCTGAACTCGAAAAGGAGGTGCAGAGCCGTAACCAGAAAATTCAGCAGAGCGAGAACCGACTGAAGCAGAGAGAGCTCTCTTTGAATCAGCGCCAGGAAGAACTGGGCCGCAGAAAGCAGGACGTAGATCAGCAGCAGCAGCGTGTTGATAATGAAAAGAAACTTTTGCAGATTAAGCAGGAGGAACTCGACAAGATGCAGCTTCAGGAGCGTGCAAAGCTTGAGGAACTTTCCGGTCTCAGCGCAGAAGAGGCAAAGAACCGTCTTGTTGAGAGCCTGAAAGACGAAGCCCGTACAGATGCTGCAAGCTATATCAACGAGATTATGGACGAGGCTAAGCTTAACGCCAATGCTCAGGCTAAGAAAATCGTTATACAGACAATACAGCGCGTTGCTACTGAAACCGCGATAGAAAACTCTGTCAGCGTGTTCCATATCGACAACGATGAAGTGAAAGGACGTATCATCGGCCGTGAAGGACGTAACATCAGAGCTCTTGAAGCAGCAACAGGTGTTGAGATTGTTGTCGACGACACTCCTGAGGCTATTGTCATTTCTGCTTTCGATCCTGTTCGCCGTGAGGTTTGCCGTTTGGCTCTTCATCTGCTTGTTACTGACGGACGTATCCACCCGGCACGTATCGAGGAAGTTGTTGCTAAGGTTAAGAAGCAGCTCGACAACGAGATTATCGAGACAGGTAAGCGTACAGCCATCGACCTTGGTATACATGGTCTGCATCCTGAACTTATACGTATCATCGGTAAGATGAAGTATCGTTCAAGCTATGGTCAGAACCTCTTGCAGCATGCCCGTGAGACAGCCAACCTCTGTGCTGTAATGGCTTCTGAGCTTGGTCTTAATCCTAAAAAGGCTAAACGTGCCGGATTGTTGCACGATATAGGTAAAGTGCCTGACGAGGAGAGCGAACTGCCGCATGCTCTTTATGGTGCAAAGATTGCTGAAAAGTATAAGGAGAAGCCGGATATCGTTAATGCCATTGGCGCTCACCACGATGAAATAGAGATGAACACACTGCTCGCTCCTATCGTTCAGGTCTGCGATGCTATCAGTGGAGCCCGTCCTGGCGCACGCCGCGAAATTGTTGAGGCTTATATCAAACGTCTTAATGATCTTGAGGCTATTGCTATGAGTTATCCGGGCGTTACAAAGACATACGCAATTCAGGCTGGCCGCGAGTTGCGCGTAATCGTCGGTGCGGATAAGATGGACGATAAGGAAACAGAGAATCTGTCTGGCGAGATAGCAACTAAGATTCAGAACGAGATGACATATCCGGGACAGGTTAAGATCACTGTTATCCGTGAAACAAGAAGCGTGGCATACGCTAAGTAAAATCAGAAAATACATACTTCTATATAAAAAGCGTGAACATTTCTCTGTTCACGCTTTTTTATTTTATGTTTACACCGCCTATACATAATTATATATGTCGGTTGTATTTTATGTTAAATGATGAAAGACCATGATGCATTTTGTGCTGTTGGCATCCATATGTCAGTTTTGTCATTCCGGGGATCTGTCGAAGATGTAGTCTGCCCCATAGTGGCTGCATATCATGCGCAGGCATGCTAAACCGCACTGCATCGCGTCGTGCTGAAGGTAGAGTTTAAAGTTTCTCATTTATTTTATAATACCCGAAAATCAAACTAATATTTACGGTCCATCAAGTTGAGGTCATCCTGAATATCTTTCATGATGTCCTTGTCCAAGTCAATTTTCTTATGGTTCTTTCTTGCTTAAGATTGACATTTCATATAATTCTTTCTAAGAGGGATATCAGTGAATCTGTATAGATAATGGCGTTAAAAAATAGAAGTACTACCAAGAATCTTTTCATAATTTATGAATTTATATAGCATTTAATATTCTGATTTTTATTGATTATTGCCTTGTTCTGTCTATCACATCGTTGTTATTTCTTGATGAACTTACTGTTATGTCTTGATTAAACAAACTGAGCGATGCTGACAATGTGATACCTCTCATGTCATTAGTGCCGTAGGTTCCGTGTTGGGTGTTGATGTATCTGATATCAATATTGTTATAATTTGCACGGTGCAAGATATCTGATACACTGAGTGTGAGTGTTAATTTGTCTTTTATCATGTTCATCTGTACACCTGCGCTCCAGTTGTTTGCGGGACGCTGGGATATATTTGTGTCTTCAAGATAACTTTGGAATGTGAATGTTGTGTATGCCGTAATTTTGTTGTTCAGAAAATAATACAAATTCATGTTTCCTGAATAAAACGGATGGTGTATTTTTATTGTTTTATTGAGGAATATGTATTTATATTTCGGAAAGTTTATGTAAAGGTTTCCACTGAAGTATAGTTTACCTGAAAACATTCTTCTGTTGTATCCAAGCATTGTGTAAAATGATTCAGAACGTTTAACGTTTATCGGTGTCTCGCATACTATATCTGTGGACGGATCCTGATTGTATACAACGCTTTTTATAAGGTTGCGTGTGTGAGTATATCCGGCAGTCACGTATAATCCTTTCCATCCTGCGTAAATTGAGATATTGTCGTTCACGCTGGGTTGCAGATCTCTGTTACCTGCTGAATACGACAAAGAGTCCTGATAAATAGGATAAGGGTTAAGGCCGGTGTATTTCTGCCTATTTACGCTTCGTCTGTAATTAAGCTGGAAAGTCAAGTTTTTCCACGGGAAGACGGTTAATGTACCCGATGGCAGGAAGAAAGAAGTATGTCGGGAGTTGCTGATTGTTTCCGACAGAGTGTTTATCCAAACCTTTGTATCAGAATATTCGTAGCGCCCACCCAATGATAAGTGAACTTTTTTCCATTTTTTCCCGAGGCTTAAATATGCGGCTGTAACATTGTCTTCCGTCTTCTGTCCGTTTGAGCCCAATGTCTCAGGCTGCCATTTGCTGTCAGACAGATAGCCGTATCTGTCATTTACATTATAATAACGTGCCCCTGCTTCCGAACTGATATTGAAAGGCAGATTAAATGAATAAGTGGCATTAAGTGTCATTATTTTATATTTGTTCGTAGTTTTCGTGAAGTTATTGTTCCCGTTATCATTATTTTTGTTTTTTTCTGCAATATCTGTTCGCGAATTGTTGCTTATTATAGAATAGTCTCCGCCCAGTGACAGGAGTGATTTTCCTATTTTGCTTTTGTAATATAGAGTTACATTATGTAGGTTACAATTGTCTATTGTTTGTCTTCTGATATTCTTGTCGTTGTATTTTTCTGTATCAGAATATTTCATATCAGCATTACTTATGTCGTTTTCTTTTTCATGCTGGAAGTAATAAGCCAGACTTATTGTGTTGTTTTTGTTGATGTCGAAATTATTATTCCACGTTATGTCGTGATTGTGAGAACCCATGAATAATTCGTTGGCTTCATCGCTTCGGAATGTACGGTCGGGATGAGAAATCTCTGTATAATATGTTTCTTTGTTGAGAGACATCCAAGCTCCGTAATCATATCCTATAGATGAATTCCATATACCATATTTCATGCGAAGCTCAAATGATGGATTTTCTGAGAATTTCCGTCTTACAGTGGTCGTATTATAGACGTCAAGTGCAATGAAGTCTTTTAGTGGTTTTATTGTTATTATGTTTATCACAGCGTTGGTTCCTGCCGGATATTTGGCTGAAGGTTCTCTTTCAATTTCTATCTTTGCAATGTCTGATGTTTTCAGTGTTGTGAATATGTTTTGATTGGTTACTTCTTTTCCGTCAACATAGTATATTGGCTTTCCTTTTCCAGCCACGTCAAAGTTGTTGTTCCCTTTTGCTATTATCCCAGGTGTGACACTCAGCATATTTCCAAGGTTTCCCATCTTGCTTAGAAAAGTTCCTTTAACGGTTACAGTCTGTCTGCTTCCTTCTGTTTCTACTATAGGTCTGTAAGCTTTCACTTCAATAGAACTCAGTCTGAAATCTTTACTTATGCTGTCTTGTTGCGCATAAATATCAGTGGTGGTATGAATATACAGTGCTAATATTAGTAAAAAAGTCTTCATATGTTTGTTCTTTTAGATTCGACGTTAAATTTAACGTTGGTATTTAATTATAATTTACTATTTCTCTTTTTTGTTCCCATAAATTAAAGGTAACATCTCTTCAATATGTTTTTATAAATGGAGCAATAGCTTCTGTGCCACTGGATATATAATGTATTGCCACAAGAGCTTATTGACGAAGTGTCGACAGATTGCGCCAATGTGTGTGCTGTAAATGCCATAACGGCAAACATTATTAATAGTATTTTTTTCATAATATTTTGGTTTTAATTTCAATCTCTGTTCACGCTTTTTTATTTTATGTTTACACCATCTATACATAATATTATATATGTCGGTTGTATTTAATGTTAAATGAAATGAAGGACAATGATGCATTTTGTGCTGTTGGTATCCATATGTCAGTTTTGTCATTCCAGGGATCTGTCGAAGCCGTATTCTGCCCATAGTGGCTGTATATCATGTGCAGGCATGCAATGCAGTAATGCATCGTGTCGTGCTGAAGGTATATCTTAAAGTTTTTCATCGTTTGATATATTGTTAAAGAAAATACTCGTCAGAATCTGTTAAGTTCAGAACTGCCGGTTCCTTTACCTTTATATTTCTTTTTGTTTTTATTGTTGAACGAATAGGTTACAGACAGTTGTATCAGTTGCGAAGCACCTTTACGGTATTCGGTTACGTTAACTCCGTTTGTGCGTGTGAGATGCTTTTGCTTCTGTGTGCCGAATATGTCGTTTGCCAAAAGAGAGAACGACCAGTTGCCTATGCTTTTCAACAAATAAACATACACCGAGGCGTTGTCGTACATGTAATAAGTGTTGTTATTGCCTTTGCTCGACCACCATCCCGTAAGGTATGCATATATCCCCCAAGGCAGGTCGAAACGGTTCTGAAGGCTTATGCTTCCTATGGGCTTGTTGTATCTCTCTTCGGGCGAGCCGTATTTTAAGTCACAGATGGCGAGCTGTCCTTGTATCATCGGATGCCAGAAGCAGATATCCATGCTGTGCGACAGCACTATGTTTAGTTTGTTGAAGTCAGGCAGGTTTATCGGCTTGCGTATGTTGAGGTTATAGTCAGGCATGTGCATGTAGACATACTCTATCTGTCTTTTCATTCTTATATATGTTACGTTAAGCATGGTCTGTTTCCATGCCATGCTCAGGTTTATATTGTGTGGTGTCGATGAGCTCAGCAGCGGGTTGCCTGTCTCCCATGACGTGTGCGACACGTATGTCGAATTGTTGTTTAGCATGGAATAGCTCGGCCTGTATACGTTGATGTTGTATGAAAGTCCTATTCTCAGGTCTTTTACGGCATAGCTGATTATGAATCTCGGCAGCCAGTCGGTGTACGATTTTGATTGACCGTCTATTTGTTTTCCGTTTTTATAGTAAGTGAAGTCTGTCGCTTCAGCCCTTATTCCGGCTGTCAGCGTCAGGTTTTTAAGCGGTCTGTATGTTGCGTTGACGTATCCGGCTGCAAGATTCTGTTTAATAAAGTCGTTTGCCTGTGAGCCTGTGCCGTCAATAATGCTGCCAAAATCAGTCCTGTCTGACGTGTACGAATATTCGCCTCCCACGTCAAAGGACAGTTTACCGAAAGTCATGTTTAAGTTTGCCTTTGTGGCAATCAGATGATACGATGCCCTGTTTGAGGTGTTCACAATGCTGTATATCCCTTTGCTGTCCTCGGTGGTGTTCTGATTGTTTTTGCTTTCTCCGTACAGGTAGTCGGCGTTAGCCGTAATCTCAAAGTTCTTTTTTGCGCCGAACTTAATCGTGGCATATCCGTTAAGATAATGCTGCATACTCTGCGATAACGATTCGTTAGCCGATGCAATGCTGCTTTCCTGTCCGTCAGCGTTGGTCTTTATGTTACTGTCCGTGTTGTATTTGCTTGACGGTGTTCTCGAAAATTCGTACCTTACTCCTGCCGAATTGCTTTCTCCGAAGTCAAAGCTGCTTCCAGCCTGCAGGTTCATTGATTTGTTGCGGCTGTTATATTCGCCTTTTGTTAATGTATAATTTTGGTTGTTGTTGAATTTCTCGTCATATGTCCTGTCCTGTTTGAATCCGCTGTCGGCAACAGAGCCTCCAACAAAGAATCCTAATCCGTTCTTCAAGACATACGAAAAGTCGGCGTTTACGTTTCCCGATGCAACTTCAGACATTGTTCCGGAGCCTGTTATAACTCCGGCCAGGCCATTGTCGCGTTTCTTGGTGTGTATTATTATCACCGACGTTACGCTTGAGCCGTATTTAACGCTCGGGTCTGTAATGATGTCTACGCTCTTTATGTTTTCCGGCGACAACTGGCTCTGTTCGCTGCTGTTCCTTACGCGTCTGTTGTTTATGTATATTTCAGGCGTTCCCTTGCCGAGTACAGATATTCCACCGCTTGTTGCGTCAATCATCGGCATCATTCTTATGGCGTCATTGACCGACGGCAGTTTGGCGAGCGGGTTGCCTTCCATATCAACTGTAAGTCCTGAAGCGTTGTGCTTTATGAATTTTCTCACTCCCGTTACTGTTATGCCTTCAAGAGCCTTAGCCTGAGGCTGCATGCGTATTGCTCCGTTTAGCGGAATGTCGGCATAGGCGGTTTCATAGCCCAGTGATGTTACTCTCACGGCCAGAGTCTTGCAGTGTGTTGTGTCGTTTACAACGAATTTGCCTTCTTCGTCCGTAAGCCCTCCTGATATCAGACTTGAGTCGGCAGTGTTTATCAGTGCCACGCTGGCATATTCCATTGGCATGTCTTTTTCGTTCATCACCTTGCCGCTTATCTGCTGTGCATAGGCCTTTGTAAGTGCAAGGAGCATGATGATTAGTATTGTAAGTTTATTCATATTTATAATTTTATTGTTCTTTCTGTCAATATTTTTACATACTGTTTCCCATGTCATATTTTTGAAGGATATGGGTTACATATTATCTCGTCTGTTGTCGGTATGCATACGGCAACTCAAACCAGACCGCCAGTCGGCAGAAACTAAGGTTGTGCTTTTATGGGCAATTTTATAATTTGTACGATATTATAATTACCAAAACCGTGCCATAAAACGTATTTTGTTGTATATCAGAGAGATAGGCTAATATCCCATTCGTATGCATGTCTAATATTTGGACAGTGGTGTATAAAAATTAGACAGTATGTATACCTGGAAAAAAGAGAATAAGACATTTAGGAGTTAAAGGAGCATGTTTAAGTGAAGAATTCGCTTGTGTAACCGATATGAATCAACAAGACTAATGCGCTGCTTGTGCAACTGATTTGAATCAACAAAGTTAATGTTTCGGCAGATTTGCAATTGTTGTGCAGGCGAGAGCAGAAGCAAATTATATTTGGTTATGCCGAGCGCAGCCGACAATCAATAGAAATAATCTGCCGGAATTGAGTATAAGGATTTTAATCCGCCTACTTCCTATTTTTTGATTAATAGGTATGAGTTTCGGATCACAGATCCTTATATTTAATGCTGTCGGATAGCATATCCGACAGAACAATAGTCTTGTTGCTTTCTGACGTTTTTATAGTTATAAAACTAATACGCCGTATGTAAAACTGAGTTGAACCAACAAAGCTAATGTACCGGCTGATTTGTAATCTGCCGGAATTAAATATAAGGATTTTAATCCGCTTACTTCCTATTTTTGATTAATAGGTATGAATTTCGGATCACAGATCCTGATACTTTATGCTGTCGGATAGCATATACGACAGAACAATAGTCTTGTCGTTTATTGACGTTGCGTAAGCTTCTGTCTATAAAGACTTTATGTATCTGTCAAAGTCTCTCGACGAGCCGTCTTTGCCGGTTATTCTGTTATACATCCGTTTTCGTATGTTGGCAATGTCCTGAAGACTGCGGCCGGTAAGCATATTTATCTGCGAAGGTGTGAAGCCAAGCTTGACCAAGAGGCCCAGCTCATATTCGCTTTCACTCAAAACGGCCTTCAGCCGGCTTATTTCTTCGTAGCTGTCAAACAGGCTTATGAGCATTTTGCGCTCTTCTCCGCTCATCGTAACGTGCTCCTTTTCGGCATGTCTACGTAAAATTTTTACGACCGGCTCGTCTGCAAACGGCGTCATTCGGGCTGCAAAGTCCTTGTTTTTCTCATATTCGGCTTTCTCTTTTTGCAGTCTTTCAATCTCTTCCTCCTTCTCCTTAATCAGACTTTCCATCCGCGTCTGTCTGTTTTCGGTCAGTATGTCCAGCTCGCGCCTTGCCTTCTTCAGTTCGCTTATGCTGCGTTCATATTCTTTTATCTCGTTAACTCTTGCCCTGCGTTTCCTCATTATATATGTTCTCACGGCCAGTGCCCCGCCAATGGCTGCTGCCATGATAGCCATAATTATGATTATGCTGATATATTTTGTCCGCAATGCGTCTTTCTCAGCCTCTTCAGCATTCTGCCTGTATCTGTTATAGTTATACATTGCCTGCATCTGCTGGAGATGTTCGGTTGACATCTGGGCATACGCAGAATCTGTCATCATACGGGCTAAGTCTGCATATTTTGCAACAGAATCAGGTCGATTGCGCTTTCTGTATATGTCTGCTAAATCGTCGAAACAGTATTTAAGGTCAGAATAATTTTTTGTTGTTTTGGCACATTTGCGAAAATAATATTCGGCAGAATCAAGTTCGTTTATCTCGGCAAGATATCTTCCTTTAGTCACATAATATATTTCTACGCCTTTTTTAATATCTCCTTTATCATTAAAATTTCCGCTTTTATGTTCATATAGATTTATATAATGCTTTACATCAGACAACTCTTTGTTCTCCACACCATAATTTATCAATAATCCTAATGATCTGACCGCCTCTTTTTCATATCCATACTTAGAATAAAGTCCATACAGCTTTTTCCTTATAAAAATAGCAGAGTCAGACAATCCCAATGCATTATAAATATTTGATTTCTGCTCGTATGTAATAATAGTATTTAAAGTGTCTTTAGCCTTCATTGCGTATTTAAACGCCAGGCTATTTTCGTGGAAAGCATCGCTGAAGGCAAACTGATTTCTGAAAATCTCTGCCGACCATACGTGTATTCTGTGCAGTGTAAGGAAGTCGCAGCTGCTGTCAGTGGTGTCTGCCTTTGCTGCCGCTTCATGAAAATACTGCAATGCCATGGGGGCATCCTGACTTCTTTGATATACGCATCCAATGATATAGTATGCGAGCATACGTTCGTTAGAATCTCCGTGCTTGTCAAAATAGTCGGCAATGCCTTTCAGCGAGTCGGTGCTCATGGGCATTGCGAGTTTGTTTCTTACTTTAGCCTTTAGCAGCAGCAGCTTCATGTGCCGGCTTTTGTTCATGGCGCTTTCTCCCTCCAGACTGTCAATAAGCGTCATCGCCCTTTGCGGTGCCGCCTCGCTCAGACTGTCTGCCGTAGCAATATCTCTGTCTGCCGCCTGCTGTCCGCAAGACACAACAGATAATAGTGTTGGTACTATAGATACGGCCAATAAAAGGCCGCCCGTTATGTTGGTTATAATTCTTTTCATCGTTTTAAATGGTATTCGAGATGCAAAGATAATATTTTTTTGAGGAGTTAAAGGAGTTAGAGTAGTTAAAGGAGCTTGTTTAAGTGAAGAACGAAGAGTGAAGAGTGAAAAATTCGATACTTCACTTAACCGCCTGTAGCCACAAGACAAATGTGCCGGCTGATTTGCAATCTGCCGGAATTTAATATAAGGATTTTCAATCCGCTTGCTTCCTATTTTTATTTTAGATATGAATTTCTAATCAAAAAAATAGCTATTAAGGTATGAATCTCGGATCACAGATCCTGATGTTTGATGCTGTCGGATAGCATATCACTAGTGTTCGAAAGATTATTTTATCCAGGTTATGTTGCAATGGCTTAAATCCGTTTTTACGGAATTCTTGCCTTCAACCGAAAATCACTATTCTGTTTGTCCGCATTACCGCCATTTAGCACAACCATGAGTTGACAGACCCAATCCTGCATCTCCATAAAGAACATGAATTTGCCTATAGAGAATCCCAGGCCGTTCTCACGCTTGTAAATCATCACGAGCATGGCAGTGATGAGCGTCATGTACAGTATAACCTTAATTCCGTTCTCACTTGTTGACACGAAATGCGAGAAAGACAGGTTCTGCTTCAGGAACTTGAAGAATACCTCTATATCCCAGCGTCTCCTGTATGCCTCGGCTACCTGCTTCGGCGTAAGGCTGAAATCGTTGGTTATCAGGAACACCTCGTTCTCAACCCTCCTTACCTTGCCTTTGTTTGCAGGGCGTGTGGTGTCACGCGGATGCTTGAAGCGTGCCTTTATAACGCGGTATGGCGTTTCGGAGTATTTCTTCTCCTCATTGTCGTACAGATGTACAATATTGTCCTCATACAGCTCAAGATTGCCAAGGTCGGTGTCTGTGTCTTCTTTCATAAGGCTTTCCACCACTTCCATGTTGCGGCTGGTCTTTATCCTTCCTACAAATTTGCCATCACACTCGTTTATGGCGTTAAAGTTGTCCAGGGAACTGAGACCGCGGTCTATAACATATAAGTTCGCATGTCTGCTGTCTTTTTTGACAAGCTTGAGTACTACCTTTGGGATGGCCATGTCCTCGCTAAGATATACAGCCTCGTTGAACACCTCGGCCAGTCTGACGGCGAAACCGTCGTATGCCATGGTATACTTTATCTGCTTGCGCGGCTGCCTTCCGTCTCCGGGCTTCTTGCCGACGGTGAAACCGGCCTTGAGCCTGTTGCAGCATTCGGCCACCATGGAACTGTCAACACGTATCAGATACAGATGCATAATTTCCTCTTCAGTGTACAGTTGGGAGAAACGTCTGTATATAATCTCATAGGCTTTCTCAAAGAAGCTCAGGTCTATCTTTGACAGGCGGGTGGAAATGGAACTGTGCGTAACATGGGCGTCTGCACTTATGTTGAACAGCGTCTTGAACATGGAATTGTTGAATACAACCTCAAGTTTGCGCTGACTTATCTGATCTGCCGCCAGGAGGGCAAATACAAGGAGATAGAACATCCGCTCGCCGCTCAATACCTTGGCGCAATAGTCCACCTTTGTAGAACTGGACAGTTTGGCCAGTTCTTCATCGGGTATCATGCGCAGGATGTCTTTTGCATGAACTTTTACATCTTTCATTTCAATATTTTTTGCTCTATTATTATGATGTAAAGATACAAAAAAATATTGACATATGCAAATAAATAGCTGATTTTCAGATAGTTAAAATCTTTCGAACACTAATGGATAGCATATCCGACAGAACAATAGTCTTGTTGCTTCTTTTCGTCCTGTGCAACCGATATGAATCAACAAAGCTAATGTGCCGGCAGATTTGTAATCTGCCGGAATTAAGTATAAGGATTTTAATCCGCTTACTTCCTATTTTTATTTTAGATATGAATTTCTAATCAAAAAAATAGCTATTAAGGTATGAATCTCGGATCACAGATCCTGATACTTAATGCTGTCGGATAACATATCCGACAGAACAATAGTCTTGTTGCTTCTTTTCGTCCTGTGCAACCGATATGAACCAACAAAGCTAATGTGCCGGCTGATTTGTAATCTGCCGGAATTGAATATAAGGATTTTAATCCGCTTGTTTCCTATTTTGATTAATAGGTATGAATTTCAATCAAAAAAATAGCTATTAAGGTATGAATCTCGGATCACAGATCCTGATACTTAATGCTGTCGGATAGCATATCCGACAGAACAATAGTCTTGTTGCTTCTTTTCGTCCTGTGCAACCGATATGAATCAACGAAGCTAATGTGCCGGCAGATTTGTAATCTGCCGGAATTTAATATAAGGATTTTCAATCACTAGTGTTCGAAAGATTATTTTATTCAGGTTATGTTGCAATGGCTAAAATCCGTTTTACGGAATTCTTGCCTTCAACCGGATGTCACCATTCTGTTTGTCCGCATTACCGCCATTTAGCACGACCATAAGTTGACAGACCCAATCTTGCATCTCCATAAAGAACATGAATTTGCCTATAGAGAATCCCAAGCCGTTCTCACGCTTGTAAATCATCACGAGCATAGCTGTTATGAGCGTCATGTACAGTATAACCTTTATTCCGTTCTCGCTTGTTGACACGAAATGTGAGAAGGACAGGTTCTGCTTCAGGAACTTGAAGAACACTTCTATATCCCAACGTCTCCTGTATGCCTCGGCTACCTGCTTCGGCGTAAGGCCGAAATCGTTGGTTATCAGGAACACCTCGTTCTCAACCCTCCTTACCTTGCCTTTGTTTGCAGGGCGCGTAGTGTCACGCGGCTGCTTGAAGCGTGCCTTTATAACGCGGTATGGCGTTTCGCAGTATTTCTTCTCCTCATTGTCATACAGATGTACAATATTGTCCTCATACAGCTCAAGATTGCCAAGGTCGGTGTCCGTGTCTTCTTTCATGAGGCTTTCCACTACCTCCATGTTGCGGTTGGTCTTTATCCTTCCGACAAATTTTCCATTATACTCGTTTATGGCGTTAAAGTTGTCCAGGGAGCTGAGCCCGCGGTCTATAACATATAAGTTCGTATGCTTGCTGTCTTTTTTGACAAGCTTGAGCACGACCTTCGGGATGGCCATGTCCTCGCTAAGATATACAGCCTCGTTGAACACCTCGGCAAGCCTTACGGCGAAACCGTCATATGCCATGGTATACTTTATCTGCTTGCGCGGCTGCCTTCCGTCTCCGGGTTTCTTGCCGACGGTAAAACCGGCCTTGAGCCTGTTGCAGCATTCGGCCACCATGGAGCTGTCGACCCGTATAAGGTACAGATGCAGGATTTCCTCTTCAGTGTACAGTTTGGAGAAGCGCCCGTATATAATCTCATAGGCCTTCTCAAAGAAGCTCAGGTCTATCTTTGACAGGCGGGTGGAAATGGAACTGTGCGTCACATGGGCGTCTGCACTTATGTTGAACAGCGTCTTGAAAATGGAATTGTTGAATACGACCTCAAGCTTGCGCTGACTTATCTGATCTGCCGCCAGGAGGGCAAAGACAAGGAGATAGAACATCCGCTCGCCGCTCAATACCTTGGCGCAATAGTCCACCTTTGTAGAGCTGGACAGTTTGGCCAGTTCTTCATCGGGTATCATGCGCAGGATGTCTTTTGCATGAACTTTTACATCTTTCATTTCAATATTTTTTGCTCTATTATTATGATGTAAAGATACAAAAAAATATTGATATATGCAAGTAAACAACTGACTTTCAGATAGTTAAAATCTTTCGAACACTAGTGATTTTCAATCCGCTTGCTTCCTATTTAAATTATTAGGTAAGAATTTCGGATCACAGATCCTTATACTTAATGCTGCCGGATAGCATATCCGACAGAACAATAGCCTTGTTGCTTTCTAATGTTTTTATAGTTTCCAAGCCGAAAATTCTTTGGATTTCCTTTAATCAGCAGTTCTTGCTTTAAGTAAAAACTTAGGACAAAATATTTTTTCAATCTGGAAAATAAAAAGATAACGGATGTTAATTGCATGGTGCGAAAATGCAGAATGGTTAACATTCGTTTGCTTATCAGGATGGATAACGAGGCAACAAACATGGATTTTGAGCCGTAAAAGCATGGTTTTAGAGTGATTAAAGGATGCTTTTGAGAGTATAAGTCGGCCACTTTTGGAGCGTAAACGGCAGAGTAATATTTTTTAACTATTGAAGTTTTGAGCCCGGAACGGCATAAGGTATTGAATGACAGAGACTTAACGGAAATGCCTGGTTTTTGCCGTTTTTCACGCCAAATCACAGACTTGCGATGAACATCGCTATTCTGAGAGCGTCAAACGGACGGAAAATGTCAGAAATATTTACAAATAAAGAAACGTTATTAAGTGAAAAACGAAAAGGGAAAAGTGATAAATCCAAATGCCCAAAATAGATAATACCCACAAGGCATTTGGCTTTAACTCCTTTAACTTCGGCATAGCCAATTGTGAAACGAAGTTCAGCGTAGCTAATTATGAATTGTGAATTATAAAAATGCTTGCGAAAGATCTAACGAAAACCAACTCAAAATAAAGCAAAATCCATAGTTAATCCTAATAACAGATTTGGATTAAAAGGGGTCAGACCGGTAAAAGTTTAATGCCTTCTATGGCACGATATACGCTGTTATTTGTATTGAATGAATGTCCGTGCCATAAAAAATAGGTATGATGAAGTATGGCGGATGACGACAAAATACCTATTTATTATGATTGCAAGTTTCAGATAATTTTTGTTATTTTGCAGACAACATAACGGAGGCACGACAGCTTCGGGTCATAAAGACAGATAAACATTTAGCGGACGATGAAAAATAACAAGATGTATGAAGCCGACGACAAGATGATATCTCTGATTGCCGACAACTATAACATACTGCAGAGCCTTGGCAGGTTTGGCATAAATCTCGGCTTCGGCGACAAGACGGTGCGTGAGGTTTGTGAAGATCAGAATGTAGACACATATACGTTTCTTGCTGTGGTGAACTTCTCGATAAACGGCTATCGCGACTTTGACGACGGCGGACGCTTCTCGATACCCACGCTGATACACTATCTCAAGGCGTCGCACGAATATTATCTCAATTTTCAGCTTCCGTCGATAAGAAAGGAACTTGAGGCTGCGCTCGACGAAAACGACAACCTGGCGCGGCTGATAATGAAGCTTTATGACGAATATGCCCACGAGATAAGGCACCACATGGAGTATGAGGAGAAGACTGTCTTTCCCTATGTAGACGACCTGCTTAACAACAAGGTGAACAATGAGTATGACATAGAAACCTTCTCGAAGCACCACGGACAGATAGACCTGAAGCTGAGAGAGCTGAAGAACATTATAATAAAGTATCTGCCGAGCGACATACAGCACAACAACCGGCTGACGGCCACGCTATATGACCTGTATAACAACGAAGAGTGGCTGCAAAACCATTCGATGGTGGAAGACTGCATATTCATACCGGCCATACGCAACCTTGAACGCAAGTTTAAGCAGAACGACGTGAGCGTGAAGATTTCGAAAATGATAAGCCGTAATCCTAATAACAGCGAGACGCTGAGCGACCGCGAGAAAGACGTTATAGTGAGCTTGGTGCAGGGAATGACCAACAAAGAGATTGCCGACCATCTTTGTATTTCTATCAACACCGTGATAACCCACAGGCGCAACATCGCGCGTAAGTTGCAGATACACAGCCCCGCTGGCCTGACGATATATGCCATTGTGAACAATCTGGTGGACATATCTTCTGTGAAACTCTGAAAGAAGATTTAAAACGGTCATGAATTTTTGTGTTAAAATCGGTACGCTGTATCGATTTTTTGTTTTATATTTGCACTCGAAAAAGAATTAAAAAGAAAACTTTTTGAAGAAATTTATTTGCGAAGTTGACAAAAATGGAAAACTTTTGCGAAAATATTTTTGAAAAAGTTTTCCAAAATCAAGAATATGGAAATAAAAAATTTTACAATCACAAAGCGCGACGGAAGCACAGACCGTTTCAGTCTTGACAAGATAATGAATGCCATAATCAAGGCGTTCAACTCAGTGAATGAACCTGCCGACTTGGGCTGTATCTCAAAGATAATCAGCCACTTGGATATGCACGAGGGCATAAAGGTGGAGGACATACAGAACCAGGTTGAAGAGGCCCTGATGAAAGAGGGATACTACAAGGTGGCAAAGAGCTTCATGCTGTACAGACAGAGGCACACCGAAGACCGCGAGACAATGGAGAAGTTGAAATTTTTGACAGACTACTGCGATGCGGCAAATGCGGCAACAGGCTCAAAATATGACGCCAACGCCAACGTTGAGCATAAAAACATAGCAACGCTCATAGGCGAGCTGCCAAAGTCGAACTTCATACGCCTTAACCGCCGTCTGCTTACCGACCGTATAAAGAAGATGTACGGCAAGGAGCTTGCAGACAAGTATATCGACCTGCTTAACCACCACTTTATATATAAGAACGACGAGACGAGCCTGGCCAACTATTGTGCCTCGATAACGATGTATCCGTGGCTTATAGGCGGCACTACGTCGATAGGCGGAAACTCTACGGCTCCCACAAACCTCAAGTCGTTCTGCGGCGGCTTTGTCAATATGGTGTTCATGGTGTCGAGCATGTTGAGCGGAGCATGCGCCACACCCGAGTTTCTGATGTATCTCAACTATTTTATCGGTCTTGAGTACGGTAAAGACTACTGGAAGGAGGCCGACAAAGTGGTAGACCTGTCGATGAAGAAGCGCACCATAGACAAGATGGTTACCGACTGCTTTGAGCAGATTGTCTACTCTATAAACCAGCCTACGGGCGCACGCAACTATCAGGCTGTGTTCTGGAACATAGCATATTATGACAAACCATACTTTGAGAGCCTGTTCGGCGACTTCTACTTCCCAGACGGCAGCAAGCCCGACTGGGACGGACTAAGCTGGCTGCAGAAGCGCTTTATGAAATGGTTTAACAAGGAGCGCACAAAGACCGTGCTGACATTCCCTGTTGAGACAATGGCGCTGCTGGCCAAGGACGGCGACGTGATAGACAAGGAGTGGGGCGACTTTACGGCAGAGATGTATTCAGAAGGCCACTCGTTCTTTACATACATGAGCGACAATGCCGACTCGCTGAGTTCTTGCTGCCGACTGAGAAACGAGATACAGGATAACGGCTTCAGCTATACGCTTGGTGCGGGCGGCGTGTCTACTGGCTCGAAGAGCGTGCTGACAATAAACCTCAACCGCTGCATACAGTATGCCGTGAACAACAAGATGGACTATAAGGAGTTTCTGTCTGACGTGATCGACCTAACGCACAAGGTGCAGCTGGCATACAACGAAAACCTCAAGGAACTGCAGCGCCACGGCATGCTGCCGCTGTTTGACGCCGGATATATCAACATCGGCAGACAGTATCTCACAATAGGTATCAACGGACTTGTGGAGGCAGCAGAGTTTATGGGCCTGCAGATAACCGACAATCCTGATTATCTGGCATTTGTACAGACTGTGCTCGGACTTGTGGAGAAATACAACAAGCAATACCGTTCGAAAGATGTGCTGTTCAACTGCGAGATGATTCCGGCAGAAAACGTTGGAGTTAAGCATGCCAAATGGGACAGGGAAGACGGCTACTTCGTGCCGCGCGACTGCTACAACAGCTATTTCTATGTTGTTGAGGACGATTCGCTGAACATCATAGACAAGTTTAAGATGCACGGAGCACCATACATACAGCACCTTACGGGTGGCTCGGCGCTGCATATGAACCTGGACGAGCATCTGTCGAAGGCACAATACCGCCAGCTGCTCAAGGTGGCAGCCAAGGAAGGATGCAACTATTTCACGTTCAACATTCCCAATACAATATGCAACGACTGCGGACACATAGACAAGCGCTATCTGAAAGAATGTCCTCACTGCCACAGCAAGAACATTGATTACATGACGCGAATAATAGGATACCTGAAGCGTGTTAGCAATTTCTCTGCAGCACGTCAGGAGGAGGCAGCGCGCAGATATTATGCCGGTAAGGACAAGATGGCCGTATCAGAGTAGTCGGGTCGGTAGCTGAAATGCCGGCAGGCGTATAATGCGCCATACCGGGGATGACAAAGAGAACTAAAAACTTAAAGTAAAGAAATATACATGCTTAAATACGTTAACACGGGTGTGGTGTTTCAGGAGATACCCGACGAGGTTACACTTGCGGTGAACATATCCAACTGTCCGTGCCGCTGTCCCGGCTGCCACAGCCGCTATCTTTGGGGCGATGTGGGCGAACCGCTTACGCCCCTGGTGCTCGATGGCTTTATACGGGAGTATGGCGACGACATAACGTGCATCTGCTTTATGGGCGGCGACTCGGAGCCTGAGTATGTAGATATGCTTGCCCGCTATGTGCATAAGACATATCCTAAAATGAAGGTAGGCTGGTATAGCGGCCGCACAAGGATATCGTCGGCTGTGAACAAGGCTGACTTCGACTATATAAAGGTGGGCCCATATATAGAGCATCTTGGATGCCTGAAGAGCCGCACGACAAATCAGCGGCTTTACAAGCGTGCTTCGGGCGACGGCTTTACTGATATAACATACAGATTCTGGAGTGGAAAAGACTGAAAGTTTTTTTTCTTATTTGATATCTATGATGTCCGGTGCGTAAGTGCACCGGACGCTTTGTTTTCACCGGTAGCCACATTGCTTGCGGGGGGTAGTCGGTTGTTAGCTTGCTTGGCAGACATATATAATAAGGTGAATTTTTGCATAAGGATATCACAGAGGCATTGTAAAAATAGTGTAAATTTTTGCGCGTTTTGATTTTTAAGGCTATTTTTGTATTCGCAAAAGAATGAAAGCGTCAATGAACAATCGTTTGGCTATATATATATTGTCGGTTGTGGCAATAGCTTTAGGTGTTGTTTCGTGTGGAAGAACCGGTATCTCTAAGTCTGTTGTTATGGCAGACAGCCTGTCGCAGTCGGATCCGGCGGCAGCTATGGCATTTATAGACAGCATTACCGCGCGCAACGAAAATATGTCAACGGACAGCAGAATGCGCTTAGGACTATTGAGGACAAAAGCTCAGAACAGCGCCGGAGTGATGTTTACGTCAGACAGCGTGATGCGCAATATCGTTGAATATTATGAAAGTGAAGGAGACGCAGACGACCGTATGCTTGCCTATTATCTTATAGGCAGTGTGTACCGCGACTTAGGCGATTCGCCTTTGGCCTTGCAATATTTTAATAAAGCAGCGGAGCAGGCCGATACAACCAGCGCCGACTGCGACTATCGCCTGCTATGCCGTATACACGGACAGGCGGCCAATCTATTTCTTAAGCAGGAAATCCCATATTATGCCCTTAAAG
This sequence comes from Prevotella marseillensis, assembly GCF_900625065.1. Lineage (NCBI taxonomy): Bacteria > Pseudomonadati > Bacteroidota > Bacteroidia > Bacteroidales > Prevotellaceae > Prevotella > Prevotella marseillensis. The sequence goes on from NZ_UYXY01000001.1 coordinate 656,256, forward strand.
AATTTGCCATTGCAGAGCGTTATGCCATGACTGCCGGCGACACTTTGTCGGCATTGGTCTTTCATGAACAGCGTGCCAATGCCTACTATCTGCTAAATATGCCTGACTCGGTTAAGGCCGTCAGAGAACACGTGGCGGCATTATATTCACAGTATGGATATTCTGCACATGCTGCGTTGGCTGTCGGGGCTTTGGTTCATCAGATGCTGCGCTGCGAAAACTATTCAGCTGCAAAAGAATATATGGACATATACGACAGATACGTATTTGCCGGCGGTAAGGATAAAATGGCAGAAGAGGGGCGCGATGTGTATTATTCATATAAGGGAGGATATTATCTGGGAATAAATAAAACTGATTCAGCCGAGTATTTTTTTCGCAAAGGTCTGAGCTGTTCGTCAAGTTTCAGCAATACGGAGAGTGCATGCCGCGGGTTGGCAGCCCTTTATAAACAGCTTAATCAGGCAGACTCTTTGGTGAAGTATACAGAGATGGCCCGTGTGGCAAATGATTCGGCCTATGCCAGCATGACCACTGAAAAGCTGTTGCATATGAAGGCGCTATATGACTATGGTCAGCAGCAGCGTATTGCATCCGATGAGAGAGAGAGGGTGGACAATGCATTGTTGGCGATTGTGCTTATTGTTGCTTCGTTTGTAGTGATTCTGTTAGTGTTCTTTGTTTTCTATTATAGAAAATTGCTCTTTAAGGAAAAAGAGAATGAACGGATGCAGAAAGAATGGCACGAGATGGAGCTAGAGAACAGGAAGCATAGGGAGAATATACGAATGCTCAAGCAGACGAAAGAAGATCTGAATGTACTGCTGCGACAATACGAGGGAGAGATAGAGCAGCTGGTAAAGGAAAAAACTGCTGCTGTGGAAGATCTGCAGAGAAAGATATCTGAATATGATAAAAACAGTCAGGAGCGGTATAGAAAGAAAAAGAATGTCGAACTGTATAACTCGTCAATTGTCATTAGATTTCATTATTTTGCCGAGAAAGTTATGGCATCTCCTGCTTTTGATGATTGGAAAGAATTGTATAAGTTCGTATCAAAAGAGCTTCCCGAACTTGCTGAGTATAAAGACACATTGAAGAATGGCGAATACGAGATCTGCGTTCTGGTAAGACTAGGATTCGCACCTTCAGAAATAGGAATACTGACCGGCAGAAAATTATCTGACATTGCAAATATCCGTAAGAGATTGTTGCTAAAGCTCTCAAACAGAGAGGGTTCCGCGAAAGACTTTGATGTTTATATGAAGGAAGAGTTCTGATGTAGGGCGGAAAAGTAGGAATTTTAATTATATAAATGGGAATATAAGGTTTAGGTGAATTTTGTGAAGTTTTGTGAAGTTTTATTTCAGCGATAATTTGCTGAATTAGTGCTTGTTGCCTATTTTTGCAGAAAAATCAAAATAGCGTGATGAAGGTAATTAAAGCATGTTTGGTATTTAGCATATTGTTTTTGTTATTTACCGTTAAGGCTAGTGCCGCAGGTTTAGATGAGATTCATTATATAGGTAATCAGCTACATCTGACATCAACAAAAGTTGATGAGAGTAGTGTGGGCAATCAGGTGCCGCGTGCTCCTATGGCACCGTTGACTATAAGTATTGACGGCAATACGCTTTATCTGTATGAACAGTTTACAGAAATGTCGCTTGAACTTTCTGATGAAAGCGGTGTTGTCTTTACTGACTATATTGCCGGAGGTGCATACAATACAAGCCTTCCTTCAGACCTTAAAGGCACTTATGAGCTTTTGATGAATGATGGTGAGTATATTTATACATGTACTCTTGTTATAGAATAAATTATACTTTCATTATTGTCCACTAAAAATCGCAAATAGTTCTTTGAAATAATTGAATTACAGTTTATTAGAAGAGATTTTCTTGCGCAACGATTTGAAATCATAACTTTGCAGCCTTTTATGTTAGGCTGTATATGAATAAAGACAAATACGTTTTCGCCCAAATGGTTGAGTTTTTAGACAACTACAAGTTTCTCCGTATCGTAAAGAAGTATGATGGCAACAAGTATGTTAAGCATTTTACTTGCTGGAATCAACTTCTTACTTTGATGTTCGGACAATTGTGCAATCGTGAAAGTCTTCGTGATCTGATTGTTGCACTGAATGCACATCAAGAGAAATGCTACCATCTTGGAGTTGGGAAACATGTCACCCGAAGCAACCTTGCAAAAGCAAATGAGAACCGGGACTACCGTATCTTTGAGGACTTCGCATTCCACATGATAAGCGAAGCCAGAAAGAAAAGAGTAAATGACATATTCAAACTAAACGGAAATGTATATGCCTTCGATTCTACCACAATTGACTTGTGTCTGAAATTGTTCCCTTGGGCTAACTTTCGTACATATAAGGGAGGTATCAAAATCCACACTTTATATGATGTCGAAACTCAAGTTCCTGCCTTTATCCATATAACCGAAGCAAAGATAAACGATGTCAGGGCTATGGACGTAATAACTTATGAATCTGGCTCATTCTATGTTTTCGACCGTGCATATAACGATTATCATCGTCTCTACAAGATACATATGATGGATTCGTTCTTTGTTGTACGGGCTAAGACAAACATAAAGGCAAGAGTACTCAAATGGAAACGACGTTTACCCAAGAATATATTGTCAGACTGTGAGATTGAACTTACCGGTTTCTATACCCAAAAATCATATCCTGAAACGATTCGTTTGGTGAGGTTTTGGGATGAAGAAGACGAACGGGAGTTCGTTTATCTGACAAATGCAAAACATATTCCAGCCTTACAGGTTGCGGAACTTTACAAGAATCGTTGGCAAGTGGAACTGTTCTTTAAATGGCTCAAGCAGCACCTGAAAATAAAGAAATTTTGGGGTACTTCCGAGAACGCTGTAAAGATACAAGTCTACTCAGCAATCATTGCCTACTGTCTTGTGGCTATCATGCAACATGATATGAAACTTAACAGATCGACATACGAGGTTCTACAAATTCTTGGCATTTCTCTTACGGACAAGACTCCATTAAGAAATCTATTCAGCAAAACTAAATTCAATGATGTCAAAGAACAAAGCGGTCTTGATGGACCAAATTTATTTAGTAATTATAATTTTTAATTCGTCCTCTAATTTTTAGTGGACACTAGTGTTATACTTTATAAAATATATGTCCGTGTAATACCTATGTTTACATTTTAAACTAAGAGTCTAAATCTCTCTCGAATTAAGATTTGTTGGTTATTGCACGGACGGGTTAAATTGAGATTTTCTCTCAATCGGCACAAAACTTTTATATATACCTCAAATCCGCAACCGCCCTCATAAGATGACACAGAGGTCAAAAAGGTAGCGACACTGTGGCAAAAGAGGGTGCAACGCAGCAAAAATCGCCACAAAGACGCATTAAATCCCCTTACCCCACCATGCGACTTGAGGCAATACGCAAAATCACGACCATAAGTTGTCGGTGTCATCCAAAGTCATTCTGGAACACATCAGCATAAGCGTTGTTGCATGAATAGATATTCAGCACATACTGCCTTGATGTCCTGACCCATTTGGCTGGCACAGAGATGAACTTGAAGACAAACGCCTTGATGCGGCTTGTTGCTTTGAGTCCGAACCTCTTCACGTCAAGCCTCGCCATGATGAATTTATAGAAGTTGCGTATGAGTGCCGTAAGCAGAAGAAACACCGTGTTTTCTCCCATGAAGGATTTTGGAAGCCTGTTCCAGCCGAATCCGTTATTCATGTCATCGAAGATGCGTTCCTTCCCTCCACGGAGGTTATAGAATTCGACAATCTCTTTCTCGGAAGACTCGTAGTCATTTGTAAGGATGCAGCGGTAGGTGTATTCTCCTTCCCACAGGTCGAGTTCGCCGTCTATCCGCTTCTGTCTTTGAATCACAAGACGGTATGCCTTCCCTTTCCATTTCTCGATGAGAATGGAGGCCAGCTCAAACTCAATGCCGCCCAATTCCACTTTCTTCCAACCTCTGAGGGCAAAGATGTCATTGTAGAGCGAACTGCATCGGTTGGCACGGATATAGAAGGTCTTGCAGTGTTTAGCAATCTCTTCCACTATCTCTTCAGAACACGAGCCGCAATCAGCTCTGAAACGGTTGATAATAAGCTTGTTCTGTTCAAACCTTTCAAAGAACCTCTTCAGCGTGTCCTTCTGGTGGAAACGGACATTTGTGTTGCCGTCGCTGTTCTCAATGCCGACAATCAAGTCGCCAATAACCGCCACGCCAGGGTGATAACCAAGGAACTTCTTGTATGTAGGCTTCGCATCATACTTCTCAGCCTCTATGAACTGGTGGTCGAAGTCAACGTCATACCCCTCGCCCTCTTTCAGTTGCCCTGTGGACAATAGGCAATTGAGGAGCAGTGTATTCAGCTTGTCTGCCGTGTTGAAGTCGTAGGTCTTGCCAGTGTCGGATGTGTAGGAAATGTTATCCTGGGTCAGTTCCTTTATGGCTCTGAGAATCGTGTCGGCACTGCATGTGCGAAGTGTCGGATGAAGCGAGAGGTGGTACATCAGATGAGTGGTGACATCCTCTATGCATGAGCCGCCACAGAAATAAACGCTCATAAGCGAACGGATGATTTCGCTGTATTGATAACCATACAGCCTGCATCTCATACCGAGGGTTGAGTCGATTACAGATGAGAGATTGGAGTCAAATTGCTCCATTATTGAAAAAATTCCTCCAAAAGGAGAGAGTTTCTCAGATTTTATTGCTACCTTTGCCATGTCTGTCGGGTTTGATACATATTTTGATTTGCAACACTAAGATAGGTGAAAAATCTGACATAGCAAAATCCTGAGCAACTTTTTGTTGCTCAGGTACTTATAAAATAAGTTAAACTAAAATGCTGCGGAATTTAGGATATATATGAAAGAGCAGCAGTTTTGTATTAATTAATACAGGCTGCTGCTGTTTTTCTTTTGGTATTTTGACAGGTGGTTATTATTTCCAACGATAAAATGCAGTCTTTACATCTTTAAGATGATATCAAAAAAATGTGATTATGTTATGCTACCGCATAAATCTTTCGTGTAAAGCGACTCTTTGCGTGTATAAACTAAAATATAAGGTCGTTATGGAATATACGATTTTCTTGGCTGAATGCTGAATCGTTAATCCTGTAGGCTATTTGTTATTTTGGATAAAATCGTTTTTTTTGTTACAGACTTTGTGTATAATCCTCTTGATATTGTTAGGGTAGTGGTGGGAGTGCATCGTAATTTGACGTCAGATGTCCCTAATATTTACGTAACCGTTCATTACAGCATAGATGGTAAGTGCCGACACACTTTTCACTTGGAGCTTTTCCATGATATTGTGACGGTGTGTTACAACTGTAGACAGACCGATGTTAAGTTTGTCGGCAATTTCTTTATTTATAAGCCCTTTGACAATAAGGGACATCACTTCAATTTCTCTGTCAGAAAGAATTTTGGCGTGCCTCATGGCATTGGTCTTTGGCAGATGACGTCCTTCAGAATGGGCCATCTGTTCGAGCCATAAAAGAGATTTGATTAGCTCGTTTTCTTTCTTGTCTGTATATAGACAATGAAAGGCGGTAAGCTGTTGGTTAATATCAGCTGACGAACTAGTCAGCATGATTGTTTTCTTTATATTACTTAAGTAAAAGTCTTTATCTTCAAGAATGATGTTAGCTGAGGCAAAATAATGATAGAATTTATCCGGTTGTGCGTTCAGCAAATCCTGGGTCGAATTGAATATTTCGACAGACATCATGGGAATAATATTCTGTAGTATGCTTTTCAGCCCAATGGCTGCAAGCGTATTGCTGTCGATTATGGATATCTGAGGAAATTTGCTGTACATATATGATGTGTGTTATGTTATCTGTTGAAAACAAATGTAGGGACAAAAACATCAGTTTGTCCCTACATTTTAATTTATACCTTTGATTGAATTTTAATTTTATATCCTTATGACAAGAATCCGAGAAGAGCACCGGCAGCAACGGCTGAACCGATAACTCCTGCTACGTTCGGACCCATAGCGTGCATCAGAAGGAAGTTGTGGCGGTCGTATTCGAGTCCCAGGTTGTTTGATATACGCGCACTCATAGGTACGGCGCTGACGCCGGCATTACCGATAAGCGGGTTTATCTTCTTGCTCTTGGGCAAGAACAGGTTCATCAGTTTCACGAAGAGTACTCCTGATGTAGATGCCACGATGAAAGAGAATGCACCCAGAACGAAGATGAATATTGTGTTCATTGTGAGGAACTCGCTTGCCTGAGTTGAGCATCCTACTGTAAGGCCGAGCAATATTACGACGATATCGTTCAGTGAACTGCCTGCAGTTTTTGCCAGACGTGTTGTCTTGCCTGATTCTTTCAGAAGGTTACCGAAGAACAGCATACCGAGCAGCGGCAGACCTGACGGAACGATGAATGTAGTAAGCAACAGACCGATAATAGGGAACATAATACGCTCTGTCTGGCTTACGTGGCGTGCCGGCTTCATGTGGATTACACGCTCCTTCTTTGTTGTGAGCAGACGCATCAAAGGAGGCTGGATAACCGGTACAAGTGCCATGTATGAGTAAGCACATACTGCAATGGCTCCCATGAGGTTCGGACTCAGTTTGGATGACAGGAAGATAGCCGTAGGACCGTCGGCACCACCGATGATGGCGATACCTGCAGCCTGGTTGGGCTCAAATCCGAATGCAAGTGCAAGCATATAAGCTCCGAAGATACCAAACTGAGCTGCTGCTCCGATAAGGATAAGCTTAGGGTTGCTGATCAGTGCAGAGAAGTCTGTCATTGCACCTATGCCAAGGAATACCAAAGGAGGATACCATCCTTGACGTACACCCTGATAGAATATGTTAAGTACAGAATTGTCTTCGTAAAGTCCTATTTCAAGTCCGGCTTCAGCCTTGAACGGAATGTTTCCGAGGATGATGCCAAGGCCGATTGGAACAAGCAGCAATGGTTCGAAGTCTTTTTTAATGGCCAGCCATATGAAGAATATGCCGGCAGCAATCATGATGATGTTACCCACTTCGGCATTTGCGAATCCCGTATAGGTAATGAAATCATAAAAATTGCTTTGAATAAAATCTATAAATCCCATGGTAGTTAAATTATCCGATTGTTATTAAAGCATCACCTTCCATTACGGTGTCACCCTTGTTTACTAAAACAGATGTAACAGTACCGCTGCATTCAGCTTCGATATTGTTTTGCATCTTCATAGCTTCGAGTATTATTACAGTGTCACCGTCTTTCACAGTATCGCCAACTTTAACTTTGATGTCTGTGATCGTTCCCGGCAGCGGAGCAGTAACCTTCATGCCTGCACCAGCTGGAGCTTCAGCTTTGGGCTTGTCGGCTACCGGAGCTGCAACAGGCTGAGCAGCAGGAGCTGCCGGAGCAGCAACCTTAGGCTTATGAGGCTTTGTTGCCGGATTAATAGGGCGTTTCATCTCCACTTCGAATGAAATGCCGTTTACATTAACTTTGGCAATGTTGCCTTCTACATCCACAATCTCAACGTCATAGTCAACGCCTTGTACTTTATATTGATATTTGTTCATTTCTTTATTTTGTTAAAGGTGTTAGTAAATATTATTGTTGTTTTTCCTATTAAGGTATTATTGGTTCTTCAGGATGAATGTTCCAATATGTATGGTGAGGTTTGATCGTTATCACGTTGCTTTCTATATCGTGTACGTCATCTTCGTATTGTTTCAGTGCCATGGCGATGACGGCGATATAAATTTCTTTGTCGATACCTCCAGTCTGTAAACCGTCTTTAAGGATAATCTTAGTCTTATGTCCGGTTTCGGCAATCTTTTCACCTGTTTTCACAGCTGCCTTGATAGGCTGAATCTTGCCGGCTTTCTTAATGGCTTGTTTATGTGCCATAAACAGACCTAATATTCTGAAGAACACATACAGCAGTGCGAGACAAGAGAACACAATGCCCATTGACAGAACAGTTATACCAAATCCGTGTGGGTCTTCTCTTTTCAGTTTGGCAATCTTTGTCTCATTTGCGTGGATGTAATTTTCAATTCCGGGTGTTACGCAGTCTGACGTTTTAACAGCCCATTGATCGGCGCCGTCTTTAATTCGTGCATAAGACTGGTTGGCAGCCAATGGCGGAACTGTTACTGAGTCGATAATGTCGACGGCATTTCCGTCATAGAGCGCAATCCAAGTAGGCTTGTCCTTGCTGATCTGGGCTGACAAATGTAGTGTACCGTGAGAAGGATTGCTGTTGAAGAAGAACAGCAAATGTTCGCGCGCAGACATTGATGTGCGGTTGTCTCCGTTAGGAATACAACTCATCATCTTGATGCGTTGCGGAACAGAAAGTCCTTTGTTAAGAACTCTGCGGTCTGTTGTGATGTACATACCGCGTACGTCATAAGTGGAAAAAGAAGTATTGGCCAATTCAATCCAGGCCCTTCTGTTTCCGAATTCGTCTTGAAGGTTAGCTGTGTTGTTTGTCAGCACTTCATTTATCTTAATGTTTTTGGCTCCTTGGCCATACATCGTCAGAATGCCGGCAAACATGGTACAAAGCAGTAAACCAAACTTTTTCATATTAGAGTATTAAAATTAAGTAATTATATTCCGCAGAAGAACAGCACAATGATTTGTGCAGTGAATATTCTAAGGAACATGCTCAGCGGATAAACTGTAGAATATCCTATTGATGGCGCTTCCTTCGAACATATAGAGTTAGCATAAGCAAGTGCAGGTGGGTCGGTGTATGTTCCTGCAATCATACCCATTATTGTGAAATAATTAAATTTATATTTCTTTCTTGCAATGATGCCTATAATAAGAATAGGTATAATGGTTATCAAGAAACCTGTGTATACATATTTAACTCCGTCTCCTTGTATCACAGTCTCAAGGAATCCGTCACCGGCCTTGATTCCGACACTTGCCAAGAATAGCATCAATCCTATTTCTCGCAGCATCATATTGGCACTTGTCGTAGTGTACGTTACAAGATGCACTTTGTAGCCGTAGCGTCCGATAAGGATGGCTATGATAAGCGGTCCTCCGGCTATACCTAATTTTATAGGTACAGGGATACCAGGAATTGCCACAGGTATGCTTCCGAAAAGAATACCGATAAATACTCCGACAAATATTGTTGCGATGTTAGGAGCATCGAGACGCTTGATAGAGTTTCCCATAACGGCAGCCACTCTATTTACAGCGTCTTCAGGTCCTACAACCATTATGCGGTCGCCAACCTGTAATGACAGGCTAGGGATGGCAAACAAGTCCATACCCTGACGTGTGACACGAGTGACATTTACTCCATAGGCACTTGAGAAATGCATCTGTCCGAGAGTCTTTCCGTTTATTGAAGAGCGGGTAACAAGGATTCTCTTGCTGACCATAGACTCATCCTGCTTTTTCCAGTCGACATTTATTGTCGGACCGATAAATGCAATGATAGCTTCTGCGTCATTTTCAGCGCAAACAACAAACAGCTTGTCGCCAATATGGAAGATGGTGCTACCGTTAGGTATGCTTACGTGTCCGTCATGCAATATGCGTGAACATACGAAGTCGCGGTTAAGGAAGTTGTGGACCTGAGCCAATGTCTTTCCTTCAAGGTATAGATTGGTTACCTCAAGATCCATAAAATGAGGCTTTACGTCATCATTGTCCTCTTCTTCTTTGACCAACTCTTCCTCCTCTTTTTCCAACTTTATACCGAATATGTATTTTATGGCAATTGTTGCTCCGATAATGCCCAGTACACCTAATGGATATGCACAGGCATAACCAGAGGCTATCTGTGGCACTTCGCCTTTGTCGAAGATAGAGTAGAGCGTCTCATTGGCAGCTCCAAGACCCGGGGTGTTTGTTACTGCACCATAAAGAGTACCCACCATCATCGGCAAGTTCTTTGGGTCTGATGTGTCAAAGAAGATGTAATAACATGCAAACATCACAATAACGTTCAGAACAACCATTACGGTTGACAGGAGGTTAAGGGTTATTCCGCCTTTTCTGAAGCTCTCCAGAAAACCAGGACCGACCTGAAGTCCGATCATGAACACAAAGAGTATCAGTCCGAACTCTTGGAGAAATGATAGAATGTTTGTTGGTGCGGTAAAGCCAATATGTCCTGCGGCAATACCTGCAAAAAGTATAAATGTCACTCCGATGGAAATACCTCCAATTTTTATTTTCCCAAGGTATACTCCCACGGCAATCACAATCGCATAGAGCAGCACTATGTGTGCCACTGAATCTGTAGTAGTAAATAAATTAATCAGCCAATCCATAACATGTTTTTACGATTTTGCAAAAGTAGATAAAATATTACTCATTTAATAATTTTTGTGCAATTATTTTATGCCTAATTTTCCCGTTTTTGTATTTTTCACGGTTATAAATTAAAATGAATGTCCGCATGTTCCCAAATTAGCAAAGTTTAAACCGCCAAGATGTCCGATAGGCGTGTATTGGAACACTTTATGCTTGATGCGAGATGTATGGACAATAAAAACGTATATGATATGACCCTGCTTGATTTTTACCGTCAATACCCAGACGAGGCCTCCTGCGAGGCTGCATTGCGTAGTTTCCGTGAACACCACGGTCTGTTCTGCAGCCAGTGCGGCGGTTTGCGCCTGAGCTGGAATCCGAGCCATAAGTCCTGGACTTGCATGGATTGCAAACATGAGATGCAGCTTCGTTCGGGCACGGTCATGCAAGGCAGCCATCTTCCTGTGCGTGATTGGTTTGCGGCCATGTTCCTGCTGACGGCTACCAGGCGTGCCATATCGGCAAAGGAGATACAGCGCCAGCTCGGCCGCAAGCGTTACCAGCCCGTATGGGAAATGGTGCATAAGCTGCGCGATGTGATGGGCAGGCGCGACAGCCTTTACGCCCTTCATGGGGATATGGAAGTGGACGAGGGCTTCTTTTCCACCGAAACTCCTGAAGACCAGAAGGACTGTCCGCTGAAGCGAGGGCGTGGAAGCCAGCGCAAGACTTCCGTCCTTGTCATGGCCGAAAGCAGCCGGTCCGCTACGCCTCCTGCCAGAAAGTACAGTACGCCCAAAACTGTCGGGCATATAAAGATGCTGGTCATCGGCGATTTTAAGGCTTCCACCATCACGGGCAAGATAAAGACGGGGACGGACGGAAACGCCGATTTTACCACGGACGGGTTCAGCAGTTATGCCGCTCTTGAAAAGGACGGAGTGACAACCTCCCACCATGCCGTAGTTGCGGATGGCAAAAAGAGTGTCGGGAAAGTTCTGCCTTGGGTGCACATTGCCATCAGCAATGCCAAAAGGAGCATACTGGACACGTACCATGACATAAAAGCAGAGTTCCTGCAACTCTACCTTAACGAGTTCTGTTATAAGTTCAACAGAAGGTATTTGGGCTTCAGACTCTTTGACAGGCTCGAACTTTGCGCATGTACGTATAGGGCGAACTTTAAACATCGAATTTATTGATTGGCAACTTGCGGACATTCATTAAATTAATTTCTGTTCTTTTTTTGTCGTTTGTTTGAAAAAAATACTATCTTTGCAAAATAGAATTACGTGATTTCCAAGTGTGATGATTTCATTTTGTCATTTTGGTCGTTGTGTGTTCTATATTTGACGGTTAGAATGCGTGTGAGCCTTAGCCGCATTTATAATGCCCTGTCTCACGCATCGTGTCCTTTGCCGTGTTAACGAAGCTGATATATAAAAACATAAAACAACTTATATAATATTACACTTATGTCAAACTGCAAAGAAAAGCTCTTTACTGAGTTTGTTGCGCCTTCCAAGCAAGAATGGCTTGATAAGATTCAGGTCGATCTGAAAGGTGCCGATTTTGATAAACGCCTTGTATGGCGTACGAACGAGGGTTTCAACGTGCAGCCTTTTTATTTAAGAGAGGATGTTGAAAAGTTGAAGACACCAGAATCTTTACCAGGAGAATTTCCTTTTGTTCGCGGTAACAAAAAGAATGACAACGAATGGTATGTGCGCCAGAATATTAAGGTAGATGACGCCAAGACTGCTAATGAGAAAGCCTTAAGCTTGCTCAACAAGGGTATTGACTCTCTGGGATTCAAGATTTCCGGAGATAATGTAAATAAGGATTTTGTAGAGACTCTGCTGGATGGTATCGTATGTGATGCCGTTGAACTGAACTTCTGCACATGCAAACGTCATACATTGGCTTTGGCTCAGATCCTTACAGAGTATTTTGAGCAGAAAGGCTATGATAAGGCTAAGATTGTAGGCTCTCTTGACTGGGATCCTATGGAGAAGGTGGTTATGAAGGGAAAGGACGTTACTCCTATCCTGGACATAGCTCCTGAACTTGTAAAGGCTTTGGCCGCTTATCCTAATTTCCGTTGCATTGCAGTTAATGCTGTTTCTTTGAATAATGCCGGTTCTTATATCGTTCAGGAATTAGGATATGCTTTGGCATGGGGAAATGATTATCTTAACAAGCTCGTTGAGGCTGGTGTTGATGTTGACCTCGCTGCAAGTAAGATAAAATTCAACATGGGCATTTCTGAAAACTTCTTTATGGAGATTGCCAAGTTCCGCGCTGCACGTATGTTGTGGGCTGAAATCGTTAAGCAGTATGAGCCGAAGAGCGATGAGTCATGCAAGATGTGCGTTAATGCCGTTACTTCAAAATACAATATGACATTGTTCGACAGCTATGTTAACCTGCTCCGTTCTCAGACAGAGACAATGAGTGCTGCATTGGCTGGCGTTCATTCTATTGTCGTAACTCCGTTCGACGCTGTATATGAAACTCCTAATGAGTTCTCAGAGCGTATAGCACGTAACCAGCAGCTGTTGCTTAAAGAGGAAAGCCACTTTGACAAGGTTGTTGACCCGGGTGCAGGAAGCTACTTTATCGAGGAACTTACAACATCTCTTGCTAACGAAGGATGGAAGATCTTCCTGAACGTAGAAGATAACGGCGGCTTCCTTGAAGCTGCAAAGAAGGGCATGATTCAGGACGATATAAATGCTACCAACGCCAAGCGCCATGAGGCTGCTGCAAAGCGTAAGGAATTTATCCTTGGTACAAACCAGTTCCCGAACTTTACAGAAAAGTCTGAAGGCAAGCGAGCTCTGACATGTTGTTGCTCTTGTGGAGATGAACATGAGGCTGCATTTAAGTCTATCAACTCTTCACGTCTGGCTGCTGATTATGAAGACCTTCGTATAAAGGTTGAAAACAGCGAGAAAGTGCCTGTTGCATTTATGCTTACTATCGGTAATCTTGCCATGCGTCAGGCTCGTGCTCAGTTTAGTTGTAACTTCTTGGCATGTGCCGGTTACAAGGTTGTCGACAATCTTGGATTCAGCACAGTCGAAGAAGGTGTTGATGCCGCATTGAAAGCCGGTGCAGACATTGTTGTTCTGTGCTCAAGCGATGACGAGTATGCTGAATATGCAATTCCTGCATACAAGTATCTTGACGGCAGAGCCATGTTTGTTGTTGCCGGTGCTCCTGCTTGCATGGAAGACCTTAAGGCTGCCGGCATAGAGAACTTCATACACGTACGTTGCAACGTTCTTGAAACATTGAAAGAGTATAACGCTAAATTGGGTATAAAATGAGAAAGAATTTTAAAGACATCGATATATTTTCAGGAATAAATCCTGTTGATGGAAACGAATGGCAGAAAGCCAACGGGATAACTCCTAATTGGAAAACTCCTGAACACATAGAGGTTAAGCCCGTATATACAAAAGAAGATCTTGAGGGCATGGAGCACCTCGACTATACAGCCGGACTTCCTCCTTTCCTGCGTGGTCCGTACAGCATGATGTATCCTTTCCGCCCGTGGACTATCCGTCAGTATGCCGGTTTCTCAACTGCAGAGGAGAGTAACGCATTCTATCGCCGCAACCTGGCCAGTGGACAGAAAGGTTTGTCTGTTGCGTTCGACCTTCCTACCCACCGTGGTTACGACCCAGACAACGCACGTGTAGTAGGTGACGTAGGTAAGGCAGGTGTGTCTATCTGTTCTGTTGAAAATATGAAGGTTTTGTTCAACGGAATTCCTTTGAACAAGATGTCTGTTTCAATGACAATGAACGGTGCCGTTCTTCCTGTTATGGCATTCTATATCGTTGCCGGACTGGAGCAGGGCGCTAAGCTTGAAGAAATGGCCGGAACAATTCAGAACGATATTCTGAAGGAGTTCATGGTGCGCAACACATATATCTATCCGCCTGCATTCTCAATGAGAATCATCAGCGATATCTTTGGCTATACGTCAAAGCTGATGCCTAAGTTCAACTCAATATCTATTTCTGGTTATCACATGCAGGAAGCCGGTGCTACGGCTGATATCGAGTTGGCTTACACAATTGCCGACGGTCTTGAGTATGTTCGTGCCGGTGTTAATGCAGGTATCGATATCGATGCTTTTGCTCCGCGTCTGTCTTTCTTCTGGGGTATCTCAATGAACCACTTCATGGAAGTTGCCAAGATGCGTGCCGCACGTATGCTTTGGGCTAAGGTTATCAAGCAGTTCAACCCGAAGAATCCTAAGTCTCTTATGTTGCGTACCCACTCTCAGACATCAGGTTGGTCGCTCACAGAGCAGGATCCGTTCAACAACGTAGGCCGTACATGTATCGAGGCTATGACAGCTGCTTTGGGTCATACACAGAGCTTGCACACCAACGCTCTTGATGAGGCTATTGCACTGCCTACTGACTTCTCTGCACGTATCGCACGTAATACTCAGATCTATATCCAGAACGAGACAAAGATCTGCAAGCATATCGATCCGTGGGCTGGTTCATATTATGTTGAGAGTCTTACAAATGAGCTTGCTCATAAGGCATGGGAGCATATTCAGGAAATCGAGAAACTCGGCGGTATGGCTAAGGCTATTGAAACCGGTGTGCCTAAGATGCGTATTGAAGAGGCTGCAGCCCGCACTCAGGCCCGTATCGACAGTGGCGCACAGACCATTGTCGGCACAAACAAGTATCGTCTTGAGCACGAGGATCCTATTGATATTCTTGAGGTTGACAACTCTGCTGTTCGTCAGGAGCAGGAAGAAGGACTTGCTCAGTTGCGCGCAAACCGTGACAACGAGAAAGTTAAGCAGACACTCGCTGCTCTTACAGAATGTGTCCGCACTGGCGAGGGTAACCTTCTTGAAAAGGCTGTTGAGTGTGCCAAGGCAAGAGCAACTCTCGGTGAGATAAGTGATGCCTGCGAGGAAATCGTTGGCCGTTATAAAGCAGTTATTAGAACAATTTCAGGCGTGTATTCATCAGAAAGTAAGAACGACTCAGACTTTGCTAAGGCATGTGAGTTGACAGAAGAGTTTGCAAAGAAGGAAGGTCGCCGTCCACGTATCTTTATTGCTAAGATGGGACAGGATGGTCACGACCGTGGTGCTAAAGTTGTTGCAACAGGATATGCTGACTGTGGTTTCGACGTCGACATGGGTCCGTTGTTCCAGACCCCGGCCGAGGCTGCTCGTGAGGCTGTAGAGAACGACGTTCATATCGTAGGTGCAAGTTCTCTTGCTGCAGGACACAAGACTCTCATTCCGCAGCTTATTGAGGAGCTGAAGAAACTTGGACGTGAGGATATCATGGTAATTGCCGGAGGTGTTATTCCTGCACAGGATTACGACTTCCTCTATAAGGCAGGCGTTGCTGCAATCTTTGGTCCTGGTACTTCTGTTGCCAAAGCTGCATGTGAGATGATGAACATCTTGCTCGATAAAGAATAAGTTTATTGATTGCAGTATTATATAAACGTGGAGCCGTAGATTTTTTACGGCTCCATTTTTATTTATCCCCAATCGGGCATTACGGTTCAGCCCGTATTTCTGTTTTATATTGAGCGCATTTTTGCTTCTTTGCAACCATATTAGACTGTGACTAAGAAAAACGGATGGAAAAACTACAATAGAAAACAAAAAGTCGACAGAAAGTATAGATGCTCCAAACAGATGAAATTGTATGCGGCCTAATTATAATTTGTGTTTATCGTTGTATGAATATGATGTTTTCGTAATTGTGAAACGTGGCATATCGAATTGCAGAATGTATGCTTTTACACGATAAAATACGGCTTTTTACATCACAAAAGCACACCTTTTGCGGATGCCATAGATATCTATGGCATATAATGCTAAATAAAGTTTTTAAGAAACTCGTCACTCGTCACATTTACGCTTAACATATTGTATGTCAAAGTATTACAGCGTGATGAGTTGCGTTTTGAACTCATCACGCAAATACCATGCAAGCCATATGTGATGAGTTGAAATCTTAACTCGTCACATCGCAAATGTTTGGATCACAGGCGGTTATCTGATGATGTGACGAGTGATGAGTTTCTTAAAAACTTTTTACAGTTATTGCATTGTCTTTTCCAAAATTTGGTTGACTTCAAAGAGTCCTTTCCCTGATTAAAGTTGACTTCTGTTAAACTTATAACTGTTATTGGTTGTCAATACTTTATATTTGATACGCATATTTTTCCAAGCAACAATTTTATGTATAGGCGCTAAGAAAAATGCTTTGTGGATATAATAAAAATAAAAAGGCATCTGTAGTAATTACAGACGCCTTTGTTTATGCTGTTTAAGAATATATTATTCGTTGATAGCAGCAACACCGGGAAGAACTTTTCCTTCGATAGCTTCGAGCAGAGCACCACCACCGGTAGAGATGTATGACACTTTGTCTGCCATACCGAACTTGTTGATACAAGCAACAGAGTCGCCACCGCCGATGAGAGAGAATGCTCCCTTAGATGTAGCTTCTGCTATAGCCTCAGCAATTGCTCTTGAACCGTCAGTGAATTTCTCAAACTCAAATACACCGGCAGGACCGTTCCACAGAATTGTCTTGGCGTCTTTGATTGCATCAGCAAATGCCTTGCGTGTCTCAGGACCTGCGTCCATGCCTTCCCAGCCTTCGGGAATGTTGTCAGACATGCAAACCTGTGTGTTTGCATCGTTAGAGAAGTCGTCAGCAGCAACGCAGTCTGTACCCAGAACCAAGTTAACGTTGTTCTCTTTTGCCTTCTTGATAACATCAAGAGCAACGTCCAGCTTGTCGTTCTCGCAGATAGAGTTACCAATCTTACCGCCTTGAGCCTTTGCGAATGTATATGTCATACCGCCGCACAGAATCAGGTTGTCAACTTTTCCGAGCAGGTTCTCGATGATACCAATCTTTGTAGATACCTTAGAACCACCCATGATGGCAGTGAACGGACGCTTGATGTTGCTGAGAACATTGTCAACGGCGTTAACTTCTTTTTCCATCAAATATCCAAGCATCTTGTGGTCGCCGTCAAAGTATTCGTCGATAACAGCTGTTGATGCGTGCTTGCGGTGAGCTGTACCGAATGCGTCCATTACGTAGCAGTCAGCGTAAGAAGCAAGTTTCTTTGCAAATTCTTTCTGACGCTCTTTCATTTCTTTCTTTGCAGCATCGTATGCAGGGTCTTCTTTGTCTATTCCTACGGGTTTTCCCTCTTCTTCAGGATAGAAACGCAGATTCTCGAGCAGAAGTGCCTCTCCTGGTTTCAGGGCAGAAGCTTCAGCACTTGCATTTGCGCAGTCAGGGGCAAATTTCACTTCAACGCCCAGGTGCTCAGAAACGTTCTTAACAATCTGGCTGAGTGACATTTTAGGGTTAACCTTACCTTTTGGCTTGCCCATGTGGCTCATCATAATAACGCTACCACCGTCTGCAAGAATTTTCTTCAGTGTAGGCAGGGCACCACGGATACGTGTGTCGTCTGTAACGTTACCATTTTCATCCAATGGCACATTGAAGTCAACACGGACAATAGCCTTCTTACCGGCAAAATTGAATTGATCGATTTTCATATTAGTTTCTATTTATTTTATATAAGTTATAAACTGTCAGTTTTTATTTTGCACGCAAAGTTAGCAATTTTAATTGATATACAATTAAGTGTAAATGATTATTTTAAAATTTTTGACATGATGTTAATCTGAATGTAACCTCTGCTTAGCAATCGGGCATTAAATATTTCTTTGCCGTTATTGCAAAACTCTGGTGTTAACAGTCTGCTGATTTTTCTTATTCCTATGTGATATAGTATTTCTGCACCTTTGAATTTTTGGTGTGCAGCGGTCTTAATGCGTACATGCCGTTATGCTGAATACTGGAATTTCAAAGGCAATTATGAGCGTTCCATCTTTCTGCAAGCTATGTAACTTTCAGCCATGTCTGATAGTTCCTGATTAGAAAGCTTTATCTGAAGGCATAAAGCTAAATCGGAAATTAGACCGCATATTACTTTATCAATTTTGTGTATTGATGCTTTCTGCCTGTCTTTTTGTTTCTATTGGCGTCTTTTTGTCATATTTTTTTGACATAGTCCACTGTGCCAGCGAAAAATCTAATGAAAATCCGCTCAATATAAAGCAAAAATACAGACCGAATCCTAGTGACTGATTTGGGATAAAAAACATCCCCATCATCTCTTTATGAATAAGATATTTGATGGGGATGTTCTGCTGCTTACAGTTTTACGACAACGCTTAGTTGGCGCTTTCTCCTATATAGTCTGATTCAATTGCAGGAGTTGTTCCTGCTGTCAGTTTCCATATGTTTTCAGCTTTCCATGTAGAGCCGTCTGCTGCCTTAAGGTCATTTACGCTATTGATTAGTGTTTCGTAATTGTTACCTCCGGCTTCAACGCAATGGTCAAGAGTATTTGGTGTGGATTTGCCGACAAGCTTTATGGCTGTAATGCCGTCAGGCAGCACTGCATAGCAAGATGTGACATGTCCGCTTGTATATCCTGCGATAGAGCCTATGCCTGATTCTTCACCGCTGACACTGCCGTAAAATCCTACATGGGTTGAATAGCAACCATAAACATAGGCAGAACTGTTGTAGCTATAACCGACAATTCCTCCCATGGCTTCTGCCTGTAAAGATGCGTCTCCAATGGTTGAGTAGGCGGAGTAGCTGGCTACGACATCTCCACGTGTGTTATAGCCAACAATGCCGCCAAGACGCACACTTTCTTTTGATGTGCTTGATGTTATATTTAAACGGTTTACCACGCATTGGGCTACAATTCCGAAACTGTTTTCTCCGGCAATGCCTCCGGCCAATACGCCTGATATGGTTGCGCCGTCTACTGCACATTTCAATAGTCTGCCGCTTGTCTCGATTCCGCTTTCTTGCGATGTTGAGCCTACGATGCCTCCTGCACGTGAGCTGGTACCGCCAGCTGTAATTGTAGAACTGCCAGATACTGTGCAGTATTCAATTTTACCGTAATTTAAAGCGGCAATGCCTCCGGCGATGTTATTTGCACTGACGGTTGCGTCTGATACGTCGCAGTTGTTAACCTGCACGCTGTTGTTGCCCGTTATCGCCCCCGCGCAATATCCTGTTACCGTAGCTTTGCTTATGTCGCAATTGTTGATTATGCCGAAGCTTGCACCTGCAACAACGCCGGCATACGATGAAGATAGGTTTCCTTCTACCGATGCATTTGTAAATTTGATGTCATGCACTTTGGCATTGGAGGCCAGTCCGCTGAAGAACCCTATGTTTGAGGCTTCGCTCTTTATGCTTAATCCGTTGATAGTTTTGTTGTTCCCGTTGAAGTCGCCTGAATATCCGTTTTGCATATTTGTGCCGACTGGTGTCCAGCTTATACCGGACATGTCAATGTCGTTTTCTATGACAACGTTGCTTGTAAGGCAGTCTTCTTGTTTTGCCCATTCCTCCAGACCGGCGGCGTTGAATATGTGGTATGTGCCGTCCGTTTTAGAGTATGAAGCAAATGTTTCGGAATTTATCGTACCTAAATCAAGTATGTGTCCGGCAGTAAGATTTGTTTCTTTCTTGCCTGAACGCATGTAGCCATTGCCGTTTTCGTCATATAATGTCAGAGTCAGTCCGTTGCTTAGCGTGCCCGGTGCTACAACGAGATAGTATGTACTGCCTGAAGTGAAGTTGCCTGTAAGCGTCACTTCAGAAGTTGCTCCCTCTGCCTGTACTGAAGCCGAAGGATCGTTTGATGCTGCATCTATTACAATGGTGCCGGCTAAGGGTTCTCCGCCATTGCCTCTGAAAATAGCCTTTTTCACCACATTGTTGCCGCTGTTCAGTGTGAACTTCACCACGGCGCATGTGTTCTTGAATACCAGTTCCCTGTTGGTGGTTGTTGCTACTGACGGATTGAGGCCTTTGGCAAAACTCCCTGTTCTTGATGTCTGAGTGGCATTAAGCGATGTAGTTATTGTTGTGCCTGAAATTGTAGCCTTCGCATCATAAGGATACAGAGCGTAATACGTTGAACTCGTTTCGTCTGCCATACCGGTAAACGTAACAGATGGTCCGCTTTGTGATGTGTTGAAGCGGTTGTTGTCAGACGGGTCGAATAATGAAATTTCATCACCTGTTTCCCATTCAACGCTGTTGCCTTCAGTGAGCTGAGTGCGGGTTATGCTGCCTGAGCCCGCAACAAAACTTGTAAAAACTTTTTTGCCGGATTGTGTGTCGTCCTTTTCGTCTTCGGTACACGACACAAATGCAGTCAGCATTGCTGCAAAACACAGAATGCTGATCATATTAGTGTTGCTTGTCATTTTTGTCTAAGTTTATGTCTTTAATTTCTTGTCTGAAATATACTTACCATTCATATTCTTCTTCTTCAAAGCCTTCGTGTGTGGCCGTTTCACCGTCTTCGCTTCCACAGATAATCTGTTCTGCTTCAATTTCGATGGTTTTGCATGATGGTGATTCGTAATTTTCTTCTTTAGTTTTCATAATTTTATAATTTTAAATTATTGTTATAGGCTTATTCAGGTAAAAATCATATTGTATATTGTAATGACTTTATGCGTTTTGCTTTTTAATCGTTAATCTTATTGCGGTTTTAATAATATGATGTTATTCGTCTGCGGTAAAACAAAGGTATGAGGTTTTTTGCTATGTCTGCTATATTTAGTGTTATTTTTTGTAAATTTGATGAAACTTTTTAACAAGTAGACTTGGCATGCTTACGGAAACGGCTTTTAGTGTATGATAGTGGCAATGCATAGTAATAGTAATGTATAAACAGAATTAACTTTATGTGTAAATTTATAGCTGAAATATATCAGATTTACATTTTTTATTATTAATTTTACGCCATAAATAGAAAAACGCAAGAATGTAGTTTACGTTGGTTTGCCGGCGTGTTTAGTTGGCACGTTGTGTGTCTTGTACTTATTTTGATAATTATAATATAAAAAATATAGACGATATGAAAGATTCTATTATTATCGTGAGCGGTGGAATGGACAGCGTTACGCTGCTGTATGAAATGAGGGAGCGGATAGCTTTGGGTATTTCTTTCGATTATGGCAGCAACCATAATAAGCGTGAAATCGCATTTGCAAAGTTGCATTGTGAAAGATTAGGAATAAAGCACATTGTTATTGACCTGGATTTCATGGGCAAGTATTTTAAAAGTTCGCTGCTTGAGGGAGCGGAGGCTATACCCGAAGGCCATTATGAGGCAGAAAACATGAAGTCTACGGTGGTGCCGTTCCGAAACGGCATTATGCTTTCTATTGCTGCCGGTATAGCGGAGAGCAACGGACTTAAATATGTGTTGATTGCAAATCATGGAGGCGACCATGCCATTTATCCTGACTGCCGTGCTGACTTTATCAAGGCGATGAGCGACGCCACAAGACTTGGAACTTATCCGGGCATTGAGGTCATGGCTCCATATACCGATATAACCAAGACGGATATTGCACGCAGGGGAAAGGCTTTAGGCATAAACTATGCAGAGACATGGAGCTGCTATAAGGGCGGAGAGAAGCATTGTGGCAAGTGCGGTACCTGTGTTGAACGTAAAGAAGCTTTGCGTGATGCCGGGATAGATGATCCTACCATATATGAAGGTTGGCATCAGTATTATTGATTTTACTTATTATAATAGGTTTATACAGGCTGTAGGTTCGTATAAATCATGTTGGCTTTGCCAGATAGGAGTGTCTGGATTTGCACTTTGGATATTAATTTTTGCAGATATAAAAAACAGGTTGCGTCAAGTAAGACACAACCTGTTTTTATTTTGTATTATTATTAGAAACTTAGAAGTTATAATATACACCTAATGAAATATTGTTTCCGTCGAAGTCCATACCCCAGGCACTTACGTCAGTGTTGTCGTTCTTTGTATATCCGATGAAGCCAACACGTGCAACAAGGCTAAATTTATCAACCTTGAGCTCTACGCCCGGTTTCAATCCTATAGACAATACGTCGTCAGCTCCGTTGTAGTGCTTGTATCCGAAACCACCTTCGCAGAATACGTTGATAAGTTTGCTGTGCAGGAATGTATAACGTGCATAGGGGCTGATTTCAAATGTGTGAGTAGTAAGGCGCTCTGATGTAGCAAACTCGCCATTGTCAATCTGGAGTCCAGCCTTAGACCATCCGAACATAACACCGGCAGCCCAGTTGTCGTTGAACTTATATCCAATTTCAGGAAGCAGGCTATAGATTGTTTCATCGTCGTCGCCGCCGTAATCAACACTTGCAATACCAACATTGCCACCTAAATAAACCTGTGCGTTAGCGCATACTGCAATCATAACGACAGCTAAAGTCATGAAAAATTTCTTCATACTAAATCCTTTCTTTTCTTTAATGGTTAATTAACTATTGTTTTTATGCAGGCCGTTTACCAAAACAGCATGCATGTGATTGCAAAGATGGATATTTAATTTAACATTAGCAAATGTTTCATCCCTTTTTTTGTGTGTTTTGGCAATATGTGTTAAATATTTGGAATAAACGGACAAATTATTTATCTTTGCAAATCTTAATCAATATGTGAAACTTTTAAGATGCAGCGAGTTTTCATAGCAGGCCCATGTGTTATAGAGTCGCAGGATTTATTAAATCGTGTGGCAGAGTGTCTTGTGCGTATAAACAAGAAGTTTAACACTGATATTATTTTCAAGTCGTCTTTTGATAAGGCGAACCGTACTTCAATCCGTTCTTTCCGTGGTCCCGGTATCGACCGCGGACTGCAGATGCTGTCAGACATAAAAGAACGGTATGGCTTGAGGATATTGACAGACATACATGAGAGCTGGCAGGCTAAGTCAGTTGGAGAGGTGGCTGACGTTATTCAGATACCGGCATTCCTTTGCCGGCAGACTGATCTGCTTGTTGCTGCGGCCAAGACAGGACGCATTGTCAACATCAAAAAAGCGCAATTCTTAAGCGGAAAGGATATGGTTTATCCTGTGGAGAAAGCAAAGGATGCAGGTGCAGTAGATGTATGGCTTACCGAACGTGGCAATATGTATGGCTATAATAATCTTGTGGTGGATTTTAGGAATATTTCCGATATGCTCGACATCGTTCCCACTGTCATAATGGATTGTACGCACAGCGTGCAGAGACCAGGCGGTGGAGGAGGCAAGACTTCTGGCGACAGACGTTTCGTGCCGTCAATGGCTCTTGCTGCCAAGGCTTTTGGTGCAACCGGATACTTTTTTGAAGTACATCCTGATCCTGATAAAGCATTGAGCGATGGTCCAAACATGTTATGTATTGACGATTTGGAAAAAGTTATTGAAAGTATTTGTAAATAAAGTATTTATTTTATGATGGTCGCTAACGAAAGATTGACTCATGTAAGAGAGTATGCCGTCCAGTGTATAAAGGATGAGGCTCAGGCCGTAATGGAACTGCTTCCGCAATTGGATGATAACTTCGATAAGGCCGTTGCCTTGATGTATGGATGCCATGGCAAAGTGATAGTTACTGGAGTTGGTAAGAGCGGGCATATTGGTGCCAAAATAGCTGCAACATTGTCAAGTACCGGAACACCGTCATTCTTCATTAATCCGCTGGATGTCTATCATGGCGACCTCGGAGTTATGACAAAGGATGATGTCGTCTTGGCCATAAGCTACTCCGGACAGACGGATGAACTATTGCGCTTTATCCCGATGGTGCTTCACATGAACATTCCTATTATTGGCATGAGCGGAAATCCCGGTTCGTTGTTGGCTAAATATAGCACGGTGCATCTTCATGTGCAGGTAGAGAAAGAGGCATGTCCGCTTAATCTTGCACCAACGAGCAGCACGACAGCTACTCTTGTTATGGGCGATGCTTTGGCTGTTGCCCTTATGCGTGTACGGGATTTCAAGCCAAGAGATTTTGCTCAGTTCCATCCCGGAGGCGAACTTGGAAAGCGTCTTTTGACAACGGCATACGATGTTATGCGTACAGATGATATGCCTGTCGTTCCGCCGACGATGCATCTTGGTGAAGCTATAATCCATGTGAGCAAATGCAAACTTGGTCTGGCTGTGGCTGTCGTAGACGACAAAATTGTCGGTCTGATAACAGATGGCGATATCCGTAGGGCTATGGAAAAATGGCAGGCGGAATTCTTTGACCGCACTGTCAGTGATATTATGACGCGTACACCGAAGGTAGTTTCGCCGCAGACTAAGATTAGTGACATTCAGAATATAATGAACAAGTATAAGATACATTCGGTGCTGGTGGTTGACGACAACAATCGGCTTTTAGGAGTCGTTGACCATTATCGCTGTATGTTGTGATAATGTATAGCGCCTGCTTTGGGGCAGGCGCTGTTTTTATAAGGTATGAAGATTTGTATTTTTTCAGTATTATTATTTTTTACGTGTAACGTCTGTGCACAGACTTCTGACTCGTTAATTGTTGAGAATTTGCGCAATGAGGGCATAACATTCTCTCATAACAATTCCGTTACACTTTTGATGAGCGGACAGGAGAAGTTCGACGATATGTTTCAGGCCATACGACAGGCACGGAGCAGCGTACATCTTGAATATTTTAATTTCCGTAATGACTCAATAGCATCTTTGCTGTTTCGTCTTTTGGCGCAAAAGGCGAAAGAAGGTGTTGAGGTGAGAGCCTTATTCGACGGTTTCGGTAATGATTCAAACAACCGCCCGTTGAAGCGTAAGCACCTTAAGCAGATGCGTTCTGTGGGGATTGAAATATATGAGTTTGATCCGGTAAACTTTCCCTGGGTGAATCATGTGTTCCATCGTGACCACCGTAAAATTGTCGTAATAGACGGTAAGATAGCATACACGGGCGGAATGAATGTGGCCGACTATTATATCAACGGAACAGAGGTCGTTGGCGAATGGCGCGACATGCATTGCCGTATTGAAGGGGATGAAGTGAACACCCTGCAGAAGATATTCCTACGTATGTGGAATAAAGTGACAGGGCAGAATGTGTATGGTGCAAAATATTATCGTGGTTATCATGGTGCCGACTATATCACAGGACTGAAGCCAGATACATGTTGTACGGCAGGAAAGAAGATGGTAGGCATTATAAACCGTGAACCGCGTGTGACGAATAAGATTATACGCAAGTTCTATACTGATGCCATCAATGAGGCCAAGGACAGCATAAAACTGGTAAATCCTTATCTTACTCTTAACAATACACTGAAACGGGCCTTGCGCAATGCCGTCAAGCGAGGCGTAAAGGTAGAGATTATGGTTTCTGCCCATAGTGATATTCCGCTTACTCCTGACTGTGTCTTTTATAACGTGCATAATCTTATGCAGCATGGTGTGGATGTATGGATATATAAGAAAGGCTTTCATCATACGAAGATCATAATGGTAGACGGACGTTTCTGCACAGTCGGCAGTGCTAATTTGAATGCCAGAAGTCTTAACTTTGACTATGAAGAAAATGCTGTAATCATAGATCCGTGTACGACAAAAGAGCTTAACGATATGTTTGAAAGGGACAAAGCCGAATCGTTTAAGCTGACAGAAGAGACATGGGATGAATGGCGAACTCCGTGGCAGAAGTTTGTCGGATGGTTCGCTAGTCTGCTCACTCCGTTCTTGTAATAGGGCGTTTGCCGGCAGATGTTAATTTGTTTTGGCTCGGTCTGCCATTTAGTCAAAGACCACAATGTTCTGACTATTGCCGTTAACATGTGTGTGGCTATAGATTAATAAATAAAGATGTCGCGCAAATTATAAGATTTTTTTTTATAGTTTGCGCGACAATTTTGTAATTACAAGGAAAACAGATAATTCCCTTTATTCCTTTATCAGGTCTGTCATCAGCAAGATGTCAATTTCATCAATTCCGTGTGAAATCAGAAATTTTCTGTCTTTTGCCAACTCGTCGTATAAGGTTGTTGAAGTATCCTTACTTTGGCAAGACATGAACTTCTTAAACATCTCTACGGCTTCGCTTATGTTCCCGAGAAGCCATTGGCAGTATCCGGCGTTTAGCCAGTCGCCATTTTCTGTGTCGTTGCTCTTCAGTATGCGCCTGTATGCCTTTTCTGCCTGTTGAAGTTTGTCAAGTCCCATAAGGTTCCATGCAAGAACTCTTGTTACCGGAATAGAGTCGGGATACTCTATGTCGAGCTTAAACAGCAAGTTGGTAGCCTCAGAGTATCTTTCGGCTTTTGACAATGCAACACAATAGTTAAGTGCGTTTGCCTGGCTTTGTGGGTTCTCGTTATACAGAACCTCGTACCATTTAGCCGCATCATCATAGTTTTCTGCTTCAAAGCAGGCACGTGCGAGCATCGACTTGGCACGCCGGTTGTCAGGCTGAAGTTCCAGAGACTTTTCGAGATATTCTGCTGCAGATTTAGGATTGCCGCAATAATTAAGCTCATAGATGCCGTGAATCAGCATGCATTTAGAGTCGTTCGTGTCGTTGTATTTAGGCAGCAGATGCTCCAGGGCATTCTTGTTCTTGTGCTTAAGCATGAAATAGCACAGGTCGGGGAGCACCTTCTGTATTTCTGTTCCATTGAAAAGGTCATCGGCAACAAATATAGAGTTCGACTTGTCGAACGGGTTTACAAGTTGTCCACGCTGATGGAAAAGACGGAAGAAACGATACATATCCTGCAGAATCATGCGTCGTATATATGCCGGTTGCCTTTGGTCTTCATCGCTGACTGTCTGGCCGAGAGCCTCTTTCGTGTTGAACATCTCGCGCATGTTGGCCGGTATATGACTGATGACAGATGCCACGGCAAGCGTGAACGAATATTTGTCGCTGTCGCAGAACGGGCCGTTGTTTAGAATGTTTGTCAGCAACGGAGTGTCTTTCAGCTTGTCAACCGTAGATGATATTTCCGGATGCTCAAGGTAGAAAGGACAGAACCAGTTGGCTGCATGATAGAAGAACGGGAAACGCTTCATCTGAGAGAAACCTCCGAAATAGATGTCTGAGCCTGCTTTCTGCATGTTCATCATCTTTTGGAAACTCTCTTCCATTTTCTCCATTGCACGGTCTGACGCACCTGGATCAAAGATGTCGTTCATCGGGTCGTCTTCTTTCTCGGTAATGCCGAATCGTGTAATGTTAAGGTTGTTGTTCTTCATCAGCTCCGGCATTATGTCGCGCTGAATGGTGTTGTTGTCCTGTTCGGCGTTCATGCAGAATATTATCTGCTTCTGCAGGTCGGCTATCTCGTTTGCCACGCCGTTGCCTTCAAGTACAGAAGCTACCATCTCCCGCATCTGTGGATGCAGTCGCGGACCAGCCGAAAGCGCAAACACCCATCCGACCAGTGCCCGCTGACGCAGCTTGCTGTCGGTTGTTTTTTTATAGACGTTGATCAGAACATGAAACTTGTTTATGTCCATGTTGTTCATTGTGGCCAGCATTATCGCACTTGTAATCAGCTGCGCGTCAATGATGTCTGTGGCAGGCGACAGCAGTATGCCTTCAAAGAAATCACGTTCGTTGTCGGTCCATTGTCTTGAAACTATGATATAGCCGAACAGGGCCTGTATGAAATCGTTGTGGCGACGGTAAATCTCTTTGCTCTTTTCTGTCCTTACAGGTTCAGGCTCAAGACTTAGCATGGCAACATCTGTGACAAAAGTCTCGAGAGCTGTCTTGATACGCTCTTCGGAGAAAGACTGATTGACAGACTTTCGTGTGGCTTCGGTGTAAAAAGATATGTTCTGGGCCATATACGCTATGCGCAGGTTGCTAACGAAATTGTATAGCCTTGCCAGCAGTTTGCTGTAAATATCCTTGCGCTGCGGATCGTTGAAGCCCCGCTTCATATATTCCAGCATCAGGTTATAGTCGCGCTCGATGTTTTCAAGTTCATCGTCATACATCATGTATGGATGTGCGCTTACAAACGACCGTGTGGAATGAATGCAGTAGCCCAGTCTTTTTCTGCCGAGCTCTTTGATTATATTGTCAAGCTGTTTGATGTCCTTCGTGTCCATAGGTCTTTATTGTTTTTTAAGCCATTTGTCGGCTGTGTCGATGTCTTTCTGCCTCGGAGGCGTAGCATGCTCAAATTTGATTTTAGGCAGAGCCTTTATTGTACGGCTGTCTATTTTGTAATATTTTTCAAATATCGGTGCAAAGTGCTGCAGCCCATATTTATTTATGGTGTCGCATGCGGCATTGTATCCTTTCAGAAACTCCTGCAGTTGCTGCTTTCTCCTCTTGTCTGTCATGGCCTTGCTTCTGAATGCTATCACGCCCAGGCGCATGTCCTTGTCGCGGCTGTCCATGAGCACGTCGTTCTTATATATTCGTGCCGTCGTTGCTTGCGGCTCTGTCAGCAGCATTGCGTCCATCTCGTTGTTGAGAAGCATCTGCAGCCTTAGCGCTACGTCGTTAATCTGCACCTTGAACACCTCTTCAGGTTTTAGTTTAACGCTGTCTGTGGCATAGTCGGCAAGCAGGGCCGTGGCAGAAAATCTTGCCATGGCTATCATCTTGTCGTTAAGCTGCTTTATGTTTCTGATACGCGCCTTGCGGTTGCTTATCAGCTGCCAGTAAGTGTTGGTGGCACTGATGTAGTCGAGACCGGTGCCTTTGGCTTTCATGCGCTGTCCTCTTACCAGGTCTGTAATTCCGCCTTCAGTCTTTTCCGCCTTCAGGGCTGCGTCACAGTCAATCTGCGACATAAACTGCTTTAGCCTTATGTCTGCCTTGGCCGTGTCGAAGAGGCATTGCTCCTTGGCAACATACATGGGGAGACAGTCGAGCGTGGGCAGCACTCCTACTTTAAATGCCAGCGAGTCTTCTTTTTTCCTTTTCTCATATTCGGCCTTTGACTGTTTCCTGGCTTCCTCATACGATTGTCCGCATGCTGTAAGAATCAAGGTTGACAGTAGGAAAATGACAATATGTTTGGCTTTCATATTTTTTTATAAAGATTAAAAGGGCAGCCCGGCTTTTATACACGGGCCGCCCTTCCGGTTTTATTATTAATGTGCGATATTAGTCATCCGTATTTATTGATGTTGCAAAGTTAGCGATTTATTTTGTAACTCAAAAAATAATCACTAATTTTGTATCGAAAAGGATAGTGGGCGGTGAATGTCTGTTTATTGCCTGACATGTCGGCGATTAGTGACTTTTCGTTTTTAAGGCCTTCATGTGCCCCCTTTACGTTTTTATATTATATAAAGGTTATGGCTAAAGACAAGATAGCTTATGTATGTTCCAACTGTGGTCAGGAGTCGGCAAAGTGGATTGGCAAGTGTCCGAGCTGCGGTCAGTGGAACACGTTTAAGGAAATCAGAATATCATCAGATGCAGGCCAAATGGCTGCCACGTCGGCCGCTGCTACAGTGAGGCGCACATTAAGAAACGGCGAGAGCCGCGCCGTGTCTCTTTCGGAGATAACGGCTGTAGACGAGCCTCGCATGGACATGCACGACGCCGAGCTGAACAGAGTGCTTGGCGGCGGGCTTGTGCCTGGCTCGATAGTGCTGCTTGGCGGAGAGCCTGGTATAGGAAAGAGCACGCTCACGCTTCAGACGATATTGCGGATGCCCGAACGTAAGATTCTGTATGTTAGCGGTGAGGAAAGCGCCC
The DNA here is from genome assembly GCF_900625065.1 of Prevotella marseillensis. Lineage (NCBI taxonomy): Bacteria > Pseudomonadati > Bacteroidota > Bacteroidia > Bacteroidales > Prevotellaceae > Prevotella > Prevotella marseillensis. Next base: position 686,189 of record NZ_UYXY01000001.1, read on the forward strand.
AGCAGCTGAAGATGCGTGCCGACCGCATTGAGCATGGCGACAACGACGGTTGCCTGATTCTTTGCGACACCTCGCTCGAGAGCATATTCAGGCATATCAAGGAAATAGCGCCGGAGATAGTTATCATTGACTCTATACAGACAATAAGCACCGAGACCGTTGACAGCTCTGCCGGAAGCATCTCACAGGTGCGCGAGTGCGCATCGGCCTTGTTGCGCTTTGCCAAGTCGAGCGGCATACCTGTTCTCCTTATCGGGCACATCAACAAGGAAGGAAGCCTGGCAGGACCGAAGATTCTTGAACACATCGTTGATACGGTGATACAGTTTGAGGGCGACCAGCATTATATGTACCGTATTCTGCGCTCAATAAAAAACCGATTTGGAAGCACTTCGGAGCTGGGCATTTATGAGATGCGCAACGACGGACTGCGCCCCGTGAGCAATCCGTCGGAACTGCTGCTTACGCAAGACCACGACGGACTGAGCGGCGTGGCCATATCCTCGGCCATTGAAGGCGTGCGCCCGTTTCTTGTAGAGACGCAGGCGCTCGTGTCGACGGCAGCATACGGAACGCCGCAGCGCAGTGCGACGGGCTTCGATCAGCGAAGACTCAACATGCTTCTGGCCGTACTCGAAAAGAGAGTGGGCTTTAAGCTGATGCAGAAAGACGTGTTTATAAACATAGCAGGCGGACTGCGCGTAACTGATCTTGCGATGGACCTTAGTATTATTGCTGCCGTGCTGTCGAGCAATGTCGACACGGCCATCGAGAGCGGCTGGTGTATGGCTGGTGAAGTGGGACTGAGCGGTGAGGTGCGCCCTGTTAGCCGTATTGAACAGCGTGTGGCTGAGGCCGAGAAGCTTGGCTTTACGCATATAATAGTTCCGGCAAACAATATGCAGAGCCTTAACAAGGCAAAGAGCAACATAGAGATTGTGCCCGTGCGCAAGGTTGAAGAAGCGTTGAGAGCATTGTTCGGATAGCCGCGTTGGGCGCCTTAGAGTTTTCTGTTTTTCTGACGTTTAACGCGTCCAGAATGGCTATTCTGACGGCAAAGTCGTTGCTTGGCCGGAAAATATACTATTTAATATGTTTTTATGTAATACGCTTATATACAGCGTGTTACATAAAATACAAGGGAAAGCCGTGTTGCATTAATTTATAAAAGGTATGCTTTTACAGCCTAAAAGGTGGCCTTTTAGGTTGCAAAATGTATGCTTTTGCCCCTCCGTTTGGCTTGTTTAGTTCTTGAAATTCATTGGTTTTTGCCCTGAAAAACACTGATTTTGGCGTTATATGGGCATATTTTTGTCATTTATTGCATGTAAAAGTGTAATATATTTCTCTATTTCGCAAATTTATATTGTAATAACTTTTTACTGCGTTCGGTGTGCCTTCCGTCAAAAAGTTTTCTGTTCTTGGTTTCCGTCGTGCAATGCCTCCAACAGCTGAAGCATGTTCATCAGTATGCCGTTTTTATATAAAAGAGAATTATCCTGCTAAACGCTGTGAGGCCGTTTTTGTGTCCTGCCGTTTCTTGTTTCAGCAGATTAAATATTGTCAGTATTATGCAGCTGCGGCAATGCCGTGTAAGTTGAAGCCCGTCGGCGCAAGATGCAAATGCAGCATTAATGCTTGCACATTTGCATGGATATGTGCCGTTTATCAGGTTAAATGCCGTGCAGGGCTTAAAGTTTTTTATGAAAATACGGCAGTTATTCAGACTTAATACTTATCTTTGCGAAATGTTTTAAACAAAAAATAATGTTATAAAATATGAAACTGATCGCTGACAGCGGAAGTACAAAAACAGACTGGTGTGTGATGGACGGCAGCCGTGTCGTCCAACGCATGGCGGGGCAGGGCATCAACCCCTTTCAGCAGTCCCCGCCGGTTATCCTTAAAACAATAACAGACGACGTGGTTTCAAAGATTACGTGTGCCGGAGATATTGACGAGGTCTATTTTTATGGCGCAGGATGCCGTGAGGAGATGAAGCCCATGATGCGTGGCATATTGTCAGAGTGTTTCCCGGGTGCCGTAAAGGTGGATGTAGAAACCGACATGCTCGGTGCTGCGCGTGCCCTGTTTGCCGATGAACCCGGCATTGCCTGCATATTGGGTACAGGGGCAAACTCGTGTATGTATGACGGTAAGAACATCACAGGCAACGTGCCGCCGCTAGGCTATATCCTTGGCGATGAAGGCAGCGGGGCTGTGCTGGGCAAGCTCTTTGTCAACGCGATGTTCAAGGGCGGTGTTTCTGATGCAGTGCGCGACGGCTATCTGAGCGAGTCGGGACTTACGCTTGCGGATATAATAAACAGGGTTTACCGCGAGCCTCTGCCAAACCGCTTTCTGGCAAGCATGTCGCTGTATGTTCACAGGCATCTTGACGATGAGAGAGTAAGGCTGCTCGTGGTGGACAATTTCCGTAATTTCTTTAGACGCAACGTTGCCCTCTATAGCCATGACGGCTATGCCGTAGGCTGTGTCGGCAGCATGGCATATTGTTATGGCAGTCAGCTGGCAGAGGCAGCGCGTATGGAAGGTTTTGAGGTGGCAAAAGTGCTTAAAAGTCCGATGGAAGGACTCGTGGCATATCATTCTCGTTGATAAGGTGCATGTTTTTGTAAAGATAAAGTTATTTGGCTAAATAAAAAATGTGTATTTATGATTAATCTTTGCAAAATAAATTGTACCTTTGCATGCGTTTGTATATAATTACATTTTTTAAATAAAATATATATGTATTTTATCTTGTTAGTTACCGTTTTGATAACGGCTGTTTTCTTGGTAGTGGCTGCTTTTGTCATCGCTAAGTTGATAGGTCCGCGTACGTACAACAAGGTTAAGGGAGAGCCATTCGAGTGCGGTATACCGACTCACGGTTCTTCGTGGATACCTGTGCACGTGGGCTACTATCTGTTCGCAATCCTTTTCTTGGTCTTCGACGTGGAAACAGTATTCCTCTATCCGTGGGCCGTTGTAGTTAAGGAGTTCGGCGTGATGGCTATGGTCAGTATCGGATTCTTTTTGTTAGTCTTAGTGTTTGGCCTTGCTTATGCATGGCGGAAAGGAGCGTTGGAATGGAAGTAAAGAAACCAGTAATCAAGAGTATTCCTTATGCAGAGTTTAAGGATAACGAGACCCTTGAGAGAACCATTCAGGAACTTCATGAGGGCGGAGTCAACGTCATTGTAGGCTCTCTCGATGAAGCTATCAACTGGGGACGCTCAAATTCTTTGTGGTCATTGACTTTTGCCACAAGTTGCTGTGGTATCGAGTTTATGGCAGTAGGTTGCGCCCGTTATGACTTTGCGCGCTTTGGCTTCGAGGTTACACGTAACTCTCCACGTCAGGCCGACCTCATAATGTGTGCCGGTACGATTACTCATAAAATGGCTCCTGTGTTCAAGCGCCTTTATGACCAGATGGCAGAACCGAAATATGTTGTTGCCGTCGGCGGATGCGCTATATCAGGCGGACCGTTCAAGAGCAGCTATCATGTTGTGAGGGGAATCGACGAGATTGTGCCTGTAGACGTTTACGTTCCGGGCTGTCCTCCGCGCCCCGAGGCAATTCTGTATGGCATGATGCAGCTTCAGAGAAAGGTGAAGATAGAGAAGTTCTTCGGTGGAGTGAACCACAAGGAGAAAAAGCCTATCATTGTTGACGGTAATGATGTTGACGAAGAAAAACTGAAGCAGGCATCGGCTGCGCTGAACGATGTTGATTCGTCTGTTTCTAAATAATTAAAAGGGAAGCAATGAAATTAGAAAATAAAGTATTCGAACTGAAGGATTTTGCCCGCGAGATGGCAAAACTGAAGAATGAGAAGCATTTCGACTTCCTCGTTACTATCGTAGGTGAAGATTTTGGTGAAGAAGGACTGGGAGCTGTTTACATCCTCGAAAACACCGAAACACACCAGCGCATGAGCGTAAAGGCTGTTAATGCCGACCGCGATAACGCCTATATCCCAACAGTGAGCAATCTGTGGAAGAGCGCCGACCTGCTTGAACGTGAGGTTTACGACTTCTACGGAATAAAGTTCCTCGGACATAAGGACATGCGCCGCTTGTATCTTCGTTCAGATTTCAATGGATATCCTTTCAGAAAGGACTATGACATGAGTCCTGAAAACAACAAGTATACATTGGAGGATGATCCGGAGCCCGACTACACCGTTGAGTATAACCTTAACGAAGACGGCACGCTGAGCGAGACGAAGCACAAGCTCTTCACAGAAGACGATTATGTGATAAACATAGGTCCTCAGCACCCTGCCACTCACGGTGTGCTGCGTCTGCAGACAATCCTCGACGGTGAGGTTATCAGAAAGGTTTATCCTCATTGCGGATATATCCACCGTGGAGTAGAGAAGATGTGCGAGAGCTATACATATCCGCAGACATTGGCTCTGACCGACCGTCTTGATTACCTTTCAGCCATGATGAACCGTCATGCGCTTGTGTCGGTTATCGAAGAAGGTATGGGCATTGAACTTTCTGACCGTATTAAGTATATCCGCACCATAATGGACGAGCTTCAGCGTCTTGACTCTCACCTGCTGTTCTACAGCTGTTGTGCTCAGGACCTCGGAGCGCTCACTGCATTTATTTATGGTATGCGCGACCGCGAGCAGGTGCTTAACGTTATGGAGGAGACCACCGGCGGACGACTCATTCAGAACTATTATCGTATTGGCGGATGCCAGGCCGACATCGACCCGAATTTTGTCAAGAACGTTAAGAAACTCTGTGAGTACATCAAGCCGATGTTCAAGGAATATCACGACCTCTTTACAGGCAACGTTATTCTGCAGAACCGTTTCAAGGGTGTTGGCGTGCTCTCTAAGGAGGATGCTATATCTTATGGATGTACCGGAGGTACCGGACGTGCTGCAGGATGGCACAATGATGTCAGAAAGTATCATCCTTACGACCTCTACGGCAAGGTTGATTTCAATGAAATCACTTACAACAACGGTGACTGCTTTGACCGTTATATGGTTCGTATGGACGAGATGGAGCAGAGCGTGCGCATTCTCGAACAGCTTATCGACAACATTCCTGAAGGCGACTTCTATATCAAGCAGAAGCCTATTATAAAAGTTCCTGAAGGCGAATGGTACACAAGTTGTGAGGGCAGCCGTGGCGAAATTGGTGTTTATCTCAGAAGCGACGGCGGCAAGAATCCTTGCCGACTCAAGTTCCGTCCTATGGGTTTGCCGTTGGTTTCAGCCATGGATGAGATTTGCCGCGGTGAGAAGATTGCCGACCTTATATCAATCGGTGCAACTCTCGACTACGTCATCCCTGATATTGACAGATAATCAAAAGTATAAAAGTGCATGATGGCCGTATGGCTCTTGAATGCCTTTTATTATTTGAATTTCATAATATATTTAAATTTAAGCAAAGTGTTCGATTTTAGTATAGTAACAACGTGGTTTGACGGCCTTCTCAGAGATACTCTGGGATTGGGCAATTTCTTGTCAATCCTTATTGAATGCGTTTTGGTTGGGCTTATTATTCTTATGGCCTATGCCATGCTCGCCATTGTGCTTATATATATGGAACGTAAGGTCTGCGCCTTCTTCCAGTGCCGTCTTGGCCCGATGCGCGTAGGAAAATGGGGTATCTTCCAGGTCTTTGCCGACGTGGTTAAGATGCTTATAAAAGAAATCTTCCCTGTTGACAAGGCAGATAAGCTTTTGTATGCAATAGCTCCGTTCCTCGTTCTTATCGGAAGTGTTGGCGCTTTCTCTTTCATGCCATGGAACAAGGGAGCTGCTATTCTCGATTTCAACGTAGGTATCTTCCTGCTTACAGCTATATCAAGTATAGGTGTAGTTGGTATCTTCCTTGCCGGTTGGGGTTCTAACAACAAGTATTCTGTTGTGTCTGCTATGCGTGGAGCCGTACAGATGATATCTTATGAGATGTCTTTGTGCCTCTGCCTTATCACGGCTGTAGCCTTGACTGGAACAATGAGCCTGACTGGTATTGTTGAGTCGCAGAACGACGGATGGCTTGTTTTCAAAGGCCATATCCCTGCTATTATAGCTTTCCTCGTATTCCTCGTTGCAGGTAATGCTGAGGCTAACCGTGGTCCGTTCGACTTGGCTGAGGCTGAGAGTGAGCTTACCGCCGGTTACCATACAGAGTATTCTGGTATGGGATTCGGTTTCTTCTACTTGGCTGAATACCTCAACATGTTTATCATTGCAGGCGTTGCGTCAACAGTGTTCCTCGGAGGATGGATGCCTCTGCATGTAGCAGGACTTGACGGATTCAATGCCGTAATGGATTACATCCCCGGCATTGTATGGTTCCTGGCCAAGACTTTCTTCCTTGTATGGATACTGCTTTGGATCAAATGGTCTTATCCTCGTCTTCGTATCGACCAGATACTGAAGCTCGAGTGGAAGTATCTTATGCCGCTGAGTCTGCTTAACCTTGTGCTGATGACTATCGTCGTTGCTCTGGGATGGCATTTCTAAGATGTTAAATTACTGAAAATTAAAAATTATTGAATTTACAGATTAAATGCAGAAAACTGTTGTTCATTGATTCTTTAATTTCTTAACGTAAAAAATAATGGAAGATAATAATAAATCTTATTTTGGTGGAATTAAGTTTGGTCTGAAGTCTTTGCTTACAGGTCTTGGTGTCACCTTCCGTGAGTATCTTACAAAGAAGGTTACAGAGCAGTATCCGGAGAACAGAAAGACCACGCTCCATGTTTCGCCGCGCCATCGTGGACGCCTTATAATGCCACAGGATGCTGAAGGCAACAATAAGTGCATCGCATGCAAACTTTGCGAGATGGCTTGTCCTAACGGTACGATTAAAGTCGTACAGAAGACAATTGAGACAGAGGACGGTAAGAAAAAACGTGTCCTTGATGATTATATTTATGATTTGGGCGAATGTATGTTCTGTGAGTTGTGTGTAAACGCATGTCCTCATGAGGCCATTAAGTTTGTGAACGACTTTGAGAACTCAACCTTTGGAAGAGACAAGCTGGTCTTGCATCTTGACAAAGAGAAGTTTGAGCCTGCATTGCCGAATATCGAGGATGGCGGTACTCCATTGGAGATCGGTGTCTTTAATACTAAAATTAAATAAAAGGAGAACGTAGATATGGCTAATATGGTAATGTTTATAATTCTTGCTGTTGTCATTTTAGGTTCTGCACTTATGTGCGTAATGACAAAGCGGATAATGAGAGCGGCCACTTTCTTGCTGTTCGTTCTTTTGGGTGTTGCAGGTTTATACTTCCTTCTTGACTACACTTTCCTTGGCGCAGCCCAGATAAGTGTTTATGCCGGAGGTGTGACTATGATTTATATTTTTGCAATACAGCTCGTAAGCAAGCGCACATTGCAGGGACTTGTAGAGCGTTTGAAAGGTAGCCGCGTTGTATTTGGCGCGCTTATAACCTTGATAAGCCTTGTCACGGTCGTTGCAGTGTTCTTGAAGAACAAGTTTATCGATATGGCAGTGCAGATGCCTGATGAGGAAGTTTCAATGAATGTCATTGGCAACACTTTGATGGGTTCTGAGAAATATCAGTATGTGCTTCCGTTCGAGTTTATCTCTGTATTCTTGCTGGCTTGCATTATTGGTGGAATCGTAATATCTAGAAAGGAGTAATAATTTATGATACCAGTAGAATATTTCTTTGTGCTTTCAGCACTGTTGTTTTTTATCGGTGTATTCGGATTTATAACCCGTCGCAACCTGATTGCAATGTTGATTTCTGTTGAGTTGATTCTCAACTCTGTTGATATCAACTTTGCAGCATTCAACCGCTTGTTGTTCCCCGGACAGATGGAAGGTTTCTTCTTCACTTTGTTCAGCATAGGCGTAAGTGCTGCGGAAACAGCTGTTGCAGTGGCAATTATTATTAATGTTTACCGCAACTTCAATAGTGATCAGGTGAACTGTATTGAAAACATGAAAAATTAGTGCGTTATGGATTATGGTTTTGTATTTTTAATACTCTTGTTACCGGCGCTGACATTTATTTTACTCGGATTGGCGGGTATGAAGATGTCGCATAAAGTGGCCGGTCTTATCGGAACATGCTCTATCGCTGTTGTTACAGTGCTTTGCTACTACGCTGCGTTTGAGTATTTTCTGGTTCAGGGAAGAGACGCTGCCACAGGTCTTTATCCTACGGTAACGGCATTTGATATTACATGGCTTAGATTTTCTGAGCTGCTGACATTTAATATCGGTTTCCGCATCACTCCGATTTCTGCGATGATGCTTATCGTTATATCAACAGTCAGCCTGATGGTCCACATCTATTCATTCGGCTATATGCATGGAGAGAAGGGCTTTCAGCGTTACTATGCGTTCTTGAGCCTGTTTACAATGTCAATGCTCGGATTGGTTGTAGCTACAAACATCTTCCAGATGTATCTGTTTTGGGAGCTTGTGGGAGTTTCTTCTTATCTCCTTATCGGCTTCTACTATCCTATGCATGCCGCAGTGGCAGCTTCAAAGAAGGCATTTATCGTAACACGTTTTGCCGACTTGTTCTTCCTTATCGGTATTCTTATCTACAGCTTCTATGTAGGTACGTTTAATTACGATCTGTCTCAGATGTCACCTGCACAGATGACAGCGCTCAATCAGGCCGGTTGGATTATGCCTACTGCATTGTTCCTTATGTTTATCGGTGGTGCCGGTAAGAGTGCAATGTTCCCGTTGCATATCTGGTTGCCCGATGCTATGGAAGGTCCTACACCTGTCAGTGCACTTATCCACGCAGCAACCATGGTTGTTGCCGGAGTTTATCTCGTGGCAAGTCTGTTCCCGATATTTGTCAAGTTTGCGCCGGAGGCTTTGCACTGGGTTGCCTATATAGCAGCGTTTACAGCTTTCTATGCAGCAGCTGTTGCATGCTGTCAGAGCGATATCAAGCGTGTGCTTGCATTCTCAACAATTTCTCAGATCGGTTTCATGCTTGTTGCTCTTGGCGTATGTATGCCTGATCCTGAAACAGGAGCTGTTGCCATGACTGCAGAATATGCTGATGCAAACGGACTTGGTTATATGGCCGGAATGTATCATCTGTTCACACACGCCATGTTTAAGGCTTGTCTGTTCTTGGGTGCCGGTTGTATCATCCATGCCGTTCATTCTAATGAGAAGATGTACATGGGTGGACTGCGTAAGTATATGCCTGTAACACATTGGACATTCCTTATCTCATGTCTTGCAATTGCAGGTATACCGTTCTTCTCAGGATTCTGCTCTAAGGATGAAATCTTGGTAGCTTGCTATAACTTCTCACCTGTAATGGGTGCGATAATGAGCGGCATTGCTGCTATGACAGCATTCTATATGTTCCGTCTGTATTATGTAATCTTCTGGGGCAAGAGCTATTATGAAACTCACAAGGCAGAGGGCGCACATCAGCCTCACGAAGCTCCGCTGACAATGACAGTACCTCTTATCATTCTTTCTGTCATAACAATGTTGGTAGGTATCTTCGGTACATTGCATGTATTTGAGTTTGGCGAGTTTGTTTCTGCCAACGGTGTTGCATTCGGCACACATACCAACTGGTTTGTTGCAGGGGTCAGCACAGTACTTGCAATATGCGGTATCGGTCTTGCTACTTATATGTATAAAGGTGAGGAGACTCCTGTTGCAGACATGCTTGCCCGTAAGTTCCCGAAACTTCATCGTGCAGCTTACAAGCGTTTCTACATGGATGAGGTATGGATGTTTGTTACACATAAGATAATCTTCAAGTGTGTGAGCACTCCATTGGCATGGTTCGACCGCCATGTTGTTGACGGAGCTATGAACTTTATGGCTTGGGGTACGAATGAAGCCGGAGAAAGCATACGTGGCTGGCAGAGCGGTGACGTGCGCCAGTATGCAGTATGGTTCCTCACAGGTGCTATTGCATTAGTGTTGTTATGTATTTGTCTATAAAAGAAAACCGGTAAAATGAGTATATTAAGTTTATTTGTAGTTTTTCCCGTACTGATGCTGTTGGGTCTTTGGCTGGCCCGCAACCTTAATCAGGTACGTGGCGTAATGGTTGCAGGATCATCATGTCTTTTGATTTTGTCAATCTGGCTTACGGTAACATTCATACAGATGCGTGCTGGAGGCAACACAGACGAGATGTTGTTCACATACAGCATTCCTTGGTTTGCGCCGCTGAACATTGCCTACTCTGTAGGTGTTGACGGTATATCTGTGGTTATGCTTCTGCTTTCAAGCATCATCGTGTTTACTGGTACTTTTGCATCTTGGCAGCTGAAACCCATGACAAAGGAATACTTCCTGTGGTTTACTCTGCTGAGCACCGGTGTGTATGGCTTCTTCATCAGCACCGACCTGTTCACAATGTTTATGTTCTATGAGGTTGCCCTCATCCCTATGTATCTTCTTATCGGTGTATGGGGTAGTGGTAACAAGGAGTATTCAGCAATGAAGCTTACTCTTATGCTCATGGGCGGATCTGCATTGTTGATTCTTGGTATTATCGGAATCTATTTCGGTAGCGGTGCAACCACGATGAACATCCTTGAGATTGCAGCAATGCATAATATTCCTGTTGAAGTTCAGAAGGTGTTCTTCCCGTTCGTGTTTATCGGATTCGGTGTCCTCGGAGCACTGTTCCCGTTCCACACATGGAGCCCCGACGGTCACGCATCAGCGCCTACAGCTGTGTCAATGCTTCACGCCGGCGTGCTTATGAAGCTTGGAGGTTATGGCTGCTTCCGCATTGCCATGTTCCTTCTGCCTGATGCTGCTCACGAGCTTGGATGGATATTCCTGATCCTGACAACAATCTCTGTTGTATACGGTGCTCTGTCTGCATGTGTTCAGACCGACCTGAAGTATATCAATGCATATTCCTCTGTTTCTCACTGCGGTCTTGTATTGTTCGCATTGCTTATGATGACCAAGACAGCTTGCACAGGAGCTATTCTTCAGATGCTTTCTCACGGATTGATGACAGCCTTGTTCTTCGCCCTCATCGGTATGATCTACGGCCGTACACACACACGTGACGTACGCAAGCTTGGCGGTCTGATGAAGATTATGCCTTTCCTCAGCGTGGGTTATGTTATCGCCGGTTTGGCTAACCTCGGTTTGCCGGGCTTCTCAGGATTCGTAGCTGAGATGACAATCTTTGTCGGTTCTTTTGCTAATAACGATGTGTTCCACCGTACATGTACAATCGTAGCTTGTACAAGTATTGTTGTTACGGCTGTCTACATCTTGCGTGTTGTCGGCAAGATTCTTTATCAGAAGGTTGCTGATCCTCATTATCTGACACTTACCGACGCAACATGGGATGAGCGCGTGGCTGTATGCTGCCTTATATTCTGCGTAGCAGGACTTGGTCTTGCTCCGTTGTGGGCCAGTGAGGTTATCGACAATGCAATGATACCAATCCTTGACCAGATTAACAATGTTTCAGCTATTGCATCAATATAATAAATCAGCAGAAAAATGAATTACAGTCAATTTCTTAATATGATTCCGGAAGCCACATTGATGGCTATCCTTATTATCGTCTTTATTGCCGATTTTGCATCATCGCGCAACAGTGAGCGCAAGTGGTTCAATCCGCTGGTTTGCATTCTGATGCTTGCTCAGGTGATTATCAACATCTTCCCGCAGGAGCCGGTTTCGGCATTTGGCGGAATGTATGTTACAACATCGGCTGTGAACGTTATGAAGACTATTCTGGCTGCAGGTACACTCATTGTGCTCATTCAGAGCCGTAAATGGCTGAGCCGTCAGGATACATCTTTCAAAGAAGGCGAGTTCTACATGCTAACTGTTTCAACCCTGCTCGGTATGAACATGATGATGAGCGCCGGCCACTTCCTGATGTTCTTCCTTGGACTCGAAATGGCATCTGTGCCTATGGCATGTCTTGTTGCGCTCGACAAATACCGTCATAATTCAGCTGAGGCAGCAGCCAAGTTTATCCTTACTGCTACATTCTCAAGCGGAATAATGCTTTATGGTATTTCGTTCATCTATGGTGGAGTAGGTACTCTCTACTTCGATGACGTTGCAACAGTTCTTGCTCAGAAGCAGAACCTTACAATGAACGTAATGGGTATGGTATTCTTCATGAGCGGATTAGGATTCAAGATCAGCCTTGTTCCTTTCCACTTCTGGACTGCCGACACATATCAGGGTGCTCCTACAACGGTTACAGGTTATCTTAGCGTAATATCTAAGGGTGCTGCCGCATTTACACTCATGGCTATCCTCATGAAGGTGTTTGCTCCGCTCACTCCGTATTGGACTTACGTTATGTACGTGCTCGTTGTGCTCAGCATCACCATCGCCAACCTGTTTGCCATCCGCCAGAAAGAGCTCAAGCGCTTCATGGCCTTCAGTTCTATCTCACAGGCAGGTTACATCATGCTGGCAGTTATTGGCGACAATGCTCTTGGCGTAGCTGCCCTGTCTTACTATGTGCTGGTTTATGTAGTGGCCAACCTTGCAGTATTCACCGTAATCAGCGTTGTTGAGGAAAACAACAATGGTGTTACCAAGATGGATGCATACAACGGCTTCTATACAACTAATCCCAAACTGTCGTTGCTTATGACGTTTGCGCTGTTCTCTCTCGGTGGTATTCCTCCGTTTGCAGGTATGTTCAGCAAGTTCTTCGTCTTCATGGCAGCATTGGAGGAAGGTTCTGTACTTACTCACATAGTAGTGTTCGTTGCTTTGATCAACACAGTGATAAGTCTTTACTACTATCTTCTCATTGTTAAGGCAATGTACATCAAGTCTGCCGAGAATCCTCTGCCTACATTCAAGAGTGACTGCAACACAAAACTGGCTCTTGCCATCTGCACAGCCGGTGTGCTTCTTTGCGGTGTGTGCAGTTTCTTCTATGACTGGATATGGGCATCAATTTAATGTTGAAGTTTAGTTGACAAAAACATTATAACAAGCGTGGCCAAAGACATGGTTTTACACCGGTCTTTGGCCATGTTGTTTTTCAGAGCCTTGCATCTCAATTTATGTCTGCCTTGCATCCCATGTTTTTCCTTTGGTTATAAATCGTCCATTTCTGATAGATTTGCCGGTAAAAAATATTGTCAAAATTATTTTCCGTTCTAGAAAAACAAATCCACAATATTCTTGTTTCTTGCCGTTTTTCATGCACTTCAGCCTGCTTGTTCATGCATATTTTGTTGTTTTCTGCCTGAAACACATTGGTTTGCGCTGCAAAAATCAGCCTTTTGCGTTGCAAAAGACGGCTTTTTGCATTGTAAAATGTGCCCTTTTATGATGCAAAACGTGGTCTTTTGCATTGTCTGATTTCCGCTATATTTTCTTGTTTGGGCTAATCTCTTGATATACAGCGCGTTAAGCGTGAAGTGCGATTTTACGGTAAATCTTTCTTTTAGGCTGTTATTTTCTCGCCATGCCACTTTTGGAGCCCTTAACCGGAAAGGGGCTATTAGCTGCTTGTTCCTGAATATCCCATTCTGTTCAGAATATTTTAGCCGCAGTTGCGGCTCATTATTAGTGCATGTAAGCTCATATTTGTTGGTAAATTATCGTAGAATGTCGTTATTTTTATGTATGTTTGCATCACGAAAAAATGATTTGCGATGGAGAATCTGAAAGATAAAAAGATTGCAGTGCTGCTTTCCGGCGGAGTAGACAGCTCAGTGGTGGTTTATGAGTTGGCCCGTCAGGGATTGCATCCCGATTGCTTTTATATAAAGATAGGTCCCGAGGAAGAAGAGGAGTGGGACTGTTCGAGCGAGGAAGACCTCGAGATGGCCACAGCCGTTGCTGCCAGATATGGCTGCAGGCTGCAGGTGATCGACTGTCATAAGGAGTATTGGGAGCAGGTTACTAAATATACTATGGACAAGGTGCGCAACGGTCTTACGCCTAATCCTGACGTGATGTGCAACCGTCTGATAAAGTTTGGAGCTTTCGACCAGAAAGCCGGGCACGATTATGACTTGATAGCAACAGGGCATTATGCACAGACCGAAATCATAGACGGGCAGAAGTGGCTCGTTACAAGTCCCGATCCGGTGAAAGACCAGACCGATTTTCTTGCCCAGATATACGACTGGCAGTTGCGCAAGGCATTGTTTCCAATAGGACATTACATGAAGGAAGAGGTGCGCGAGATTGCCGAACGCGAACATCTTGTTAACGCCAAGCGTAAGGACAGTCAGGGCATCTGTTTTCTTGGAAAGATAAATTATAATGATTATATACGGCGCTATCTTGGTGAAAACCCCGGCGACGTGCTCGAGTTGGAGACAGGAAAGAAGCTTGGCAAGCACAAAGGCTTGTGGTTTCACACTATAGGTCAGCGCCACGGACTCGGTTTCGGAGGCGGACCCTGGTATGCGGTCAAGAAGGACATGAAGCAGAACATACTTTATGTAAGTAAGGGATATGAGCCGCTTACGGCTTATAAGAAAGACTTCAGCATACATGATTTCCATTTCCTTACATGCAATCCTTGGGGCGATGCCGGTGAGGTAAGCGTAACGTTCAAGATACGTCATACGCCCGAATATCATCCGGCAAGGCTCGAACGTAAGGCAGATGGCGAATATGTGGTGCATTCAGAACATCTTATACAAGGCGTTGCTCCCGGCCAGTTCTGTGTGGTTTATGATGAAGACCATCACAAATGTTTCGGCAGTGCTGAGATTTCATGGAGCGAATAGCTCGCTCCACGGATATTGTCGTCAGCAATTATTTTGATGTAAAGGAAAGAAATGTGTAACAGAAAAATCATACGATTATGTTATTGTCAACAACTCAGACCATTGAAGGCAGACCTGTAAGGGAGTATCTCGGCGTAGTGACGGGCGAGGTTATTGTAGGCGCCAATGTGTTTAAGGATTTTCTGGCAGGCGTCAGAGATTTCTTCGGAGGCCGTAGCAGCTCTTATGAGGGAGTGTTGCGCAAGGCTAAAGACAATGCGCTGGCAGAGATGACGCAGCGTGCCGAGGCTCTTGGAGCCAATGCCGTTGTCGGTATTGATCTCGATTATGAAACTGTAGGCGAGTCAGGCTCAATGCTTATGGTGTCGTGCAGCGGAACAGCAGTGATTCTTTAGGCTGTATGTCTGTGGCGTTATAGCCAATTTTGCTTTATTGATTTTTATGACGGCTGCTTATTCTGTAATGAGTTTGTAAGCCGTCAAGTGGCTTATGCTAATAATTCTTAACTTTAAATGTTTGCCTATTTTGTGTAAAAGTTGTAACTTTGCACTCTAAAATTAAATCAAAGAAATAAATTAAAGATGACTCACAATTTGTTGAAAGGTAAGCGCGGTATTATTTTCGGCGCGCTTAATGAAGAATCCATAGCATGGAAAGTAGCCGTGAAGGCTGTAGAAGAAGGCGCCTCAATAACCTTGAGCAACACAGCAATGGCGCTGCGCATGGGTACACTTGATCAACTGAGCAAGCAGCTCAACGCTCCTGTCATAGCAGCTGATGCTACAAGTGTTGAGGATTTGGAGAAGGTATTTGCCGAGTCTGTTCAGCTGCTTGGCGGAAAAATCGACTTCGTGCTCCATTCTATCGGAATGAGTCCTAACGTGCGTAAGCACCGTACATACGACGATCTTGATTACAATTATCTGCAGAAGACTCTCGACATTTCTGCCATCTCTTTCCACAAGATGTTGCAGGTTGCCAAGAAGCAGGATGCCATTGCCGAGTATGGTTCAGTGGTTGCCCTCACTTATGTTGCAGCTCAGCGTACATTCTTCGGTTACAACGATATGGCAGACGCCAAGAGCATGCTTGAGAGTATAGCACGCAGCTTCGGATATATTTATGGACGTGAGAAGAATGTCCGCATCAACACAATCTCTCAGTCGCCTACACCTACTACAGCAGGTAAGGGAATTAAGGACATGGACAACCTGATGGATTTTGCCAACAAGATGTCTCCGCTCGGCAACGCTGATGCTGAAGAGTGTGCAAACTATTGCGTAATGATGTTCTCTGACTTCACACGTAAGGTGACAATGCAGAATCTTTATCATGACGGTGGATTCTCTTCAATGGGTATGAGCCTTCGTGCCATGAACCAGTATGCTAAGGACCTTGCTCCTTATGAAGATGAAAACGGAAAGATAATCTACGGATAATACGTTTTTTCAACAGTACTATTATAAGCGAAAGGACAATGCCCATGTGGGTATTGTCCTTTTATTTATGTTTGCCAACTAAAGATTTTTTGTTCTTTACAGTTATTCTGGTCCTGCGGTATTTTGTTTTTTCGTTAGCGGTTTTTCCAGTTTTCGCTTAGTAAATTCCACGAATCCCTGAATGACGGCATGCTTTCAAATATCAAGTTGGCTCCTTCGTCTGCAAGCATCTTTTGTGGCAGCGGACCTGTGTTTACGGCAACGGTGAATACGTTGGCAGCAACTCCGGCTCTTACTCCCAGGGGAGCATTTTCAACAACAATGGCTTCCCACGGCATGACGCCCGCCTTCTTCAGTCCGCATAGGTAGGGCTCTGGGTTGGGTTTTCCGTGTTTCACGTCAAAGCTGCTGATTATCAGTTCATGGTGTATAAGTCCGTTGAACTCGCTTTCTAATTTTTCCAGCAAACTTCTTTGCCCGCTTCCTGTTACAACAACAATTTTTAGACCGTCAGTTTTTATTTTTCTCATAAGTTCTTCAACGCCATCCATCTTCTCTGCTTTGGGGCATTTTCTGAACTCGTTTGATTTCTCTTCATACATGTTGGCGGCTTCTTCGTCTGTCAGTTCTTTGTTCCATTGGCGCTTGGCCAATAGCTTTATCGTTTCAACACCCCTCATCCCTTCATATTGGTAGGCTTCTTCCGGTGAGATATTCAGTCCGAATCTCTCCATCGACTTATGCCAACTGACAGCATGAAAGGGCATGCTGTTATATAGAACTCCGTCCATGTCAAAAAGAACGGCTTTGGGCTTAAAAGCCTCAAAGCCGTGTCTTTCTAGATATTGTTTAATTTCTTTTTCAAACATAATATGTCATATAGTTTGATTATACGCACATACGCAGATTTACTTGCGCTTATTTTGCGCTTTTAGCGTACCTTCTTAGTCCTTTATCCATGAATCACTCATGGCTTTTCCGGATATGATTATTTCTCTTTTGCGAGGCGTTCTTTTATTGCCTTGCTGTCTTCCTCGTATCCGGGTTTGTCAAGAAGGGCAAACATGTTCTTCTTGTAAGCCTCAACACCGGGCTGGTTAAACGGATTGACTCCTAATATATTGCCGCTTATACCGCAGGCTTTTTCAAAGAAGTAGATAAGCTGTCCGATGTAGTATTCATTCAGCACAGGAACTGAAATTCTGATGTTTGGCACACCTCCGTCAACATGTGCGAGGCGTGTTCCAAGCTCTGCCATCTTGTTCACTTCGTCAACACGTTTGCCGGCAAGGAAGTTCAGACCGTCAAGATTTTCCTCGTCGTTAGGGAAGAGGAGTTTCTTTGCAGGCTCTTCAATGCTGATAACAGTTTCGTATATTGAGCGTTCGCCCTGCTGAATCCACTGTCCCATAGAGTGAAGGTCTGTCGTGAAATCGCATGAAGCAGGGAATATACCCTTGTTGTCTTTACCTTCACTTTCGCCGAACAGCTGCTTCCACCATTCGCTGATGAAGTGCAGTTTGGGCTGGTAGTTAACCATTATTTCGATTTTCTTGCCTGCCTGATCATAAAGTCCGTTGCGTACAGCAGCATAAACGGCAGCAGGGTTCTCTTCATAGGCAACATCCTTTCCGCAGGCTTTTTCCATGTCGGCTGCACCTTCAACAAGTTTGGTAATGTCAAATCCAGCACATGCTATTGGCAGAAGACCTACAGGAGTGAGCACAGAGAAGCGTCCGCCTACGTTGTCTGGAATAACAAATGTCTTGTAGCCTTCCTTGTCGGCAGCTGCTCTTGCAGCACCTTTCGTTGCATCAGTAACGGCAACTATGACTTTCTTTGCCTCTTCTTTGCCTCTTTGCTCCTCGCATTGTTTCTTCAGCAGTCTGAATGTGAGGGCCGTCTCTGTTGTTGTTCCTGATTTAGATATGTTGATTACGCCAAATTTCTTGTCTTTAAGATATTCAGTCAGCTCATACAGATAGTCTTCGCCGATGTTGTTTCCTGCGAAAAGAATTGTTGGGTTGCTCTTGTCGCCGATTAACCATGAGAAAGAGTTGCTCAAGGCTTCAATCACTGCACGTGCTCCAAGGTAGCTTCCGCCGATACCTGCAACGACAATAGCCTCGCAGTTTTCGCGTAAAGTGTTTGCGCAGTCTTGTATTTCTTTCAGAAATTCAGGTGTTATAGATGATGGCAAATGTAGCCAGCCTAAGAAATCATTGCCAGGGCAAGTGCCGTTTTCAAGAGCCTCTTGTGCCTCTTTTACTTTAGCTTCATAATTTTTTACTGTTCCTTCTTTAAGAAACTGAACGGCTTTAGATACATCTAATGTGATATTTTTCATTGCTTATTGATTTTTGTGATTCTTATCTGAAAGAATCGGTTAATAGCTTTATTTCAATTTGTGGAGATATGCGTTCGTACAAAATGTTGTAAACGGCATCAAGGATAGGCATGTTTACATGGCAGTGGCGGTTAATCTCTTTCATGCATTTTGTGCCAAAATAGCCTTCGGCAATCATTTCCATCTCAATCTGAGCACTCTTTATGCTGTATCCTTTGCCGATCATTGTTCCGAATGTGCGGTTTCGCGAGAAGTTGGAATATCCTGTAACAAGCAGGTCGCCAAGATAAACTGAGTCGGTTATGTTACGGTCTATAGGATGTATTGTCTTGAGAAAGCGCGACATCTCCTGTACAGCATTGGACATAAGTACCGATTGGAAGTTGTCTCCATACTTAAGGCCGCTGCATACTCCGGCTGCGATCGCATAGACATTCTTCAGCACTGATGAGTATTCAATGCCGATAACATCGCTGCTGATTTTAGTTTTGATGAATTCGCTGGCCAGTATCTCAGAGAACGCCAGCGCCTTTTCGCGGTCGCTGCATCCTACAGTCAGGTATGAAAGACGCTCAAGAGCCACTTCTTCCGCATGCGACGGACCTCCAAGACATGCCAAGTTTTCGTAAGGAACATCATAAACCTGATGGAAATATTCTGAACACACCAGGTTCTCGTCAGGCACAATACCTTTTATTGCGGTAATTACGAATTTGTCTTTAATTCGTGTCTTCAGCTTTTTCAGATGATTCTTGAGGTAAGGTGAAGGTGTAACGAATATAAGAGTGTCGTATGCCTGAACGATTTTGTTGATGTCGCTCGAGAATTCTATTTCGTCAATGTTGAAGCGAACGCTTGTAAGATATGCCGGGTTGTGTCCGAGCCTCCTGAAGTCTTCTATGCGGTCGTCACGGCGCATATACCATCCTAAATGATGTGTGTGCCCCACCACAATCTTGGCAATGGCGGTAGCCCAGCTTCCGCCGCCAATAACTGCTATTCTTCCGCAATCGTACATCTTTTCGATTTATGATTTATTGTTTATAATCCGTGCATAAAATGTATTTATGCATTGCGGTGACAAGCCGGCAGACTTTATGGCCTGCCGGTGTGTCACCGCATAAGAATTATTCGTTATCAGAATTGTTTACGTTCTCAATCCATTTCGCAAAATCGTCTACTTTGGGATTATCGTAGCCGAGTTTGTATTTCTTGTTTATTCCGCATACGTCCATTTGCAGTTTCTGCGGATTAACATCCTTGATGTCTGATGTAAGATTATAGCCGCATTTGTTGAACACGGGCACCCATTCTTCAGGCACACCAATAGCCTGCCATTCGGCAACGGTGCTCTTCGGAGCCTTTTTCTCCGGGCGCATCTGCGGGAAGAACAACACTTCCTGAATAGACATTTCGCCTGTCATTAGCATAACCAGACGGTCGATACCGATGCCGATACCGCTTGTAGGCGGCATTCCGTACTGCAGCGCGCGCAGGAAGTCTTGGTCGATAATCATTGCTTCGTCGTCGCCCTTGTCGGCTAGTTTCATCTGTTCGATGAATCTTTCCTCCTGGTCAATCGGGTCGTTAAGCTCAGAATATGCGTTGGCAAGCTCCTTGCCGTTTACCATAAGCTCAAAGCGCTCTGTCAGTCCGGGCTTGCTGCGGTGCATCTTTGTAAGCGGAGACATCTCTACAGGGTAGTCGATGATGAATGTTGGCTGTATGAATGTACCCTCACAGAATTCGCCGAATATCTCGTCTATCAGCTTGCCTTTGCCCATGGTGTCGTCTATTTCCATGTTGAGCTTCTTGCATACTTCGCGTATCTGGTCCTCGTCCATTCCGTTGAGGTCGTATCCTGTCTTCTCTTTGATGGCGTCAAGGATAGGCAGACGGCGGTATGGAGCCTTAAAGCTTATCACGTTGCCGTTGACTATGCTTTCGGGCTTTCCGTTTACGGCGATACATATTTTCTCAAGCAGCTGCTCTGTGAACGACATCATCCAATTGTAATCCTTATACTGTACGTACAGCTCCATGCAGGTGAACTCGGGGTTGTGAGTGCGGTCCATACCTTCGTTGCGGAAGTTTTTGCCTATTTCGTAAACACCTTCGAATCCTCCTACAATGAGTCGTTTCAGATACAACTCTGTTGCGATACGCATATACATCTCAACGTTCAGCGCGTTGAAGTGGGTTATGAACGGGCGTGCAGATGCTCCGCCTGGGATAGACTGCAGTATTGGGGTTTCAACTTCAGTGTATCCTGCCTCGTCGAGAGAGTTTCTCAGAGTTCTCAACACGGTGGCACGTTTCAGGAATGTCTCCTTCACGCCGTCGTTGACAACGAGGTCTACATAGCGCTGGCGGTAGCGCAGCTCCGGGTCTTCAAACTTATCGTATGCCACGCCGTCTTTATATTTAACGATAGGCAGCGGCTTTAAGCTTTTCGACAGCAGTGTCAGGCTCTGTGCGTGTACGCTGATTTCGCCTGTCTGTGTTCTGAATACGAAGCCTTTAACGCCGATGAAGTCGCCGATGTCGAGCAGTCTTTTGAAGACCTTATTATACATGTCCTTGTCTTCGCCGGGGCAGATGTCGTCGCGTGTGATGTAAACCTGTATTCTTCCCTTTGAGTCTTGAATCTCGGCGAAAGATGCTTTACCCATTACGCGGCGGCTCATCATGCGGCCTGCTATGCATACCTCTCTCTGCGGCTCTTCGTCTTTGAATTCCGCTTTAATGTCTGTTGAGAAAGCATTTGTTGGATACTCGGCGGCAGGATACGGGTCGATTCCCATATCGCGCAGCTCCTGAAGACTTTGGCGTCTGCCAATTTCCTGTTCACTTAGTTCTAAAACGTTCATACTTAGAATTGTTCTTTTTTGATGAATGCAAAGTCTTCTCGCTTACGGTGACTGATAGGTCTGTCAGCGGAGCAGACTTTTCATACGGTAAACAACCTGGACCTAATGCAGACAAAAGACTTTTGTCTGAAAAGATGTTGTTTGGCTTGTGCAAAAATACAAAGAATTTTGGAATATATGGACGTTATTTTGAAGAATATCTCAAAAATATCTTAAATAGGTGATGTTGTCCTTCGGCGTAGTGTTGCGTGTGGTTCGCATTTTCCGCTTTTTGCTTTCTTTTTGATTTTTCATGACGCTCTCATACTGCATAATTCTGTATTCTAAATCTTTTTTGCGTAAATATCGCAGTTTGGAGTGTGCATGCGTAAAGTGCAGTATGCCAACGGTATACTGCCAATGTTATGCAAAGTGTGCAGTTGGGCGATGCCTTATATAATGCAAAAGGCCACCTTTTGCACTCTAAAAGGTAGCCTTTTACGCCTTAATATGTAGTATTTTATATGACGATTTATATTGTTTTATCCCCCCAAAAAGCTATGTTTTAGCATGGCTGATGCCTGATTTTAGACTGAAAATGGTCGTTTTCCGCGCTCAAATGGCACGTGTGCTGCCGTTCCGTTTGCTGTTTTGCCTGCCTGAGAGTGCATACAGTCAACTTACGTTTTGTGCGGAATGCAGCCGGTATTCTTACATTCTGCATTCTTATGTTGCCTCCGTATACGGCCCGTCGCATATGTTGCCGGCTTGGCGTCAGACATGAGTTTCTGTCGGTTGGACGTGTTATTTTATCACCGATGCACGTATGATTTTTATGTCTTCAATGGGGCGGTCGTTCTTGTCGGTCTCAACCTGTTGTATGCTGTCAACGGTTTCAAGCCCTTCAATTACTTCTCCGAACACCGTATACTGTCCGTCAAGGTGAGGGGTACCGCCTAAGCGCTTGTAGGCTTCCCTTATTTCGGGTGTCAGTTTCACTGTTCCGCCTGTGTTCTTGTCCAGTTTCAGCTGCACGTCGTCGAGCATGCTGTCGTTGAAACGGCGGCCGTAGACGATGTAAAACTGAGATGCCGACGACTCTCTTTCTGGGTTTACATTGTCGCTTTCGCGTGCTGCTGCCACGGCTCCGCGCTTGTGGAATAGGGCAGGATACATTATTTCGGCCTTCACCTTGTAGCTTTCGGGCGAGTCGCCAAGCAGCTGTCCCGGGGCGGCATGTCGGCTCGCGCTGTCGCCTGTCTGTATCATGAATCTGTCTATCACGCGATGAAACAGCAAACCGTCATAGAATCCTTCCCTCACAAGCTTGATAAAGTTGTCGCGATGGCGCGGCGTCTCGTTGTATAGTGCTATGCGTATGTTTCCCTTTGTCGTTTCAAGCATCACCTCATGGCGAAGCGTGTCTGCCGTCTGTGCCTGTCCTGCAACAGACATCAGCAGGGCCAAGGCTGTTATTATAAGTGTCTTCATCTTTATCCTTTGTTTGCTGTCGTTGTTCTTATGGTCGTCTGTCGTGGCATAGTCATTCTGCAGTCTCCTCTGCATATATCCTGTCGAATATTTCTTTCAGCCGCGCAGGCTGTATTATCAGGTCTCTTATCTGCTTCAGGCTTTTCTCGTTCTCCGAGCCGGGTATCCAGAGCTTGATATATCCGTGGGCCGAATACTTGTTTTCAAGATGTTCGCAGAAGCGTTTCCATTGTTCCTCTTTGTTCTTTTCAGGATAGTGGTCTATGCCATATTCTATTGTCCTTCTGAACACTGTCTCTGGCTCTAGGTCGCGGTCAGCCTCGGCCACTATCTTTCCGTAGATGCTTCGTGGCGCGTGCGAGGCTGATGCTCTGTGGTCTTCAACGGCCTCTTTCATTATTTTTATCTGCTCTGTCGAGAACCATTTGCGCAGGCGCATGTCGGCAGCCAGAATCTTTCCGCTCGTTACGTGGTGTATGGCGCGCGGCCCTTCCAGTCCAAGGTCGTGGTATGCTGCCGTGGCATAAGCCATGTTGACGTCGGCTCCAATCTTCTGCGCCAGCTTGATCGAGCGGTTTATCACGCGTGTAACATGAGTAAGATTGTGAGCTTTGTCAAATTCGGCATAGCGAGGCAGTATATCTGTTTCGATAAAAGCCATAAGGTCCAGACTTACATTCTTGTCAATCATAGCTTTAAGAATCATTAATTTCTTGCAAATATACGATATAATGTTTACTTTTGCAAGTGATTCGCCCGTGGATGTTACCTGAAGCATTAATTTATAGGTGTAGTGGCTTGATAAGGGTTTTACCCGGCAGCATGCCGTTGCTTGTCATCCCTTCTGTGCGCCATGAAGTACGCCGGCATGCCTTTCTCTTGGAGAAGGTAGCGTGTAAGGCCTTGCTTGTTTACGTCCGGCGGCATTGCGGTCTGTCCTATGGGCATAATATAAAAGATTAAATCATGAACGAAAAACAAATAGATACAAACTCGGCAAAAGCGTGGATGCTGGCCTCGCGTCCGAAGACGCTTACTGGTGCAGCCGTGCCTGTTATGATAGGTTTGGCATTTGCGGCAAGAGATCTCGGGCTCGACGATTTCGGTTGGATGCCGGCCTTGTTGTGCGTGTTGTTTGCATTCATTATGCAGATTGACGCCAACTTCATTAACGACTATTTTGACTTTGTCCGTGGCAACGACGATGAGACGCGTCTCGGGCCGCGCCGTGCGTGCGCACAAGGCTGGATAACACCCAAAGCCATGCGCCGTGCAATAATAATAACAACGGTGATAGCCTGCTGTATAGGCCTGCCGTTGGTGATATATGGCGGCTTGGAGATGATACTTGTCGGGGCGTTCTGCGTGGTGTTTTGTTTCCTTTACACCACATTGCTGTCATATCTTGGTCTTGGAGATGTGCTCGTATTAGTGTTTTTCGGCATTATTCCCGTGTGTGTTACCTATTATCTCCAGACCGACAGATTTACGTTTGAGGTTTTTATAGCCTCGTTGGCCTGCGGCTTTGTCATCGACACTTTGTTGCTTGTCAACAACTATCGCGACATCGACAACGATGCAAGGGCAGGCAAGAAGACGCTCATTGTTAGGGTAGGTGCCGAAGCCGGGCGCACTGCCTATCTCTGTTCTGGCATAATGGCATTGGTCTTTGGCGTTGCGTTTTTGCTCGAAGGACACATCTGTGCGTTTTTGCTTCCTTTCCTTTATCTCATACCTCATTACGCGGCTTACCGCAAGATGGTGCGTATAAATAAAGGTAAGGCTCTCAACATGGTGCTCGGCGACACCGCACGCAATATGTTTATCTATGGTCTGCTCCTTTCTGTGGGCGTATTGTTGAATTGGTAATAATGTCATTTTATGAGAAAAATATTATTCTTGTTCCTTTTTGCTGCGTTTTCGGCCTGTGCCGTTGCTCAGGAAACGCGCGACCCTGAAAACGATCATGTACGTCTAACTCTTACAGACGGAAGTACGGTGGAAGGATATGTTCAGACTTATTGGGTGGACGGCAAGCTGTTTAAGCGCATGAACACATCGTTCACGCTGTCTCCTGCGCCCGACGGCAATAATGCCGTTTCATATAGCGCCGACAATGTGAGAAGTATAGATTTTGTGAAAAAGACGTCGGCCAGCGGCAAGTATGACCATCTTGAGTCGCATCTTGTGGCTAATCCGTCTCTGCTTAAACCCAAGAAAACCATACGGCAGTTTGTATATAAAGAAGGTGAAAACGAAGTCGGCAAGATGTATTGGTGGAATGGGGTAGACTCGCAGAACATGCAGCTTGGCAAGATGAACATATCTACAATCTACGGCATAAGCCTTGCCGGCGACAGCGTTGTGGTTCCGTTCATGACGGGCAACGTCATAAGTCTTAATGCCATGCGTATACGTTACAAGAAGACAAATCCTGAACTTGTTGACTATGTGGACAAGCGTGTGCTTAAGGGGGGCAAACGGTTGTGGGAGACAATAGCCGCTGAACCAATGCTGTTTTTAGAGATTTGCAAAGATTTCTTTAATAAAAAGAAGAGCCTTTAAGGCCGTTGTTTGGTTGATGCTGACCGGATGGCGTGGTCATGGATGCCGTTCGTTTTAATTAAAGAAATATTAATATATGCCCTTCAATTTATTATTTCTGATTTTGTGTTGTCGGGATATTTAATTACTTTTGCACGATTTTATCAGCCCGCAGGGGTAAGATAAATATAGTTTTTTATCAGATTTAATTTTATAAAGGATAATATGAGAAGTAGAACATCAACATGGTTTGAGTGCAAAATACGTTACGAAAAGACGATGGAAGACGGAAGTCAGAAGAAAGTAACGGAGCTGTATGTTGTCGATGCGCTCAGTTTTACAGAGGCAGAGGCAAGCATAATTGAAGAAATGTCATCTTATATCAGTGGCGAGTTTGAGGTTAAGGATATTAAGAAAGCCGCTTATGGTGAAATTTTCTTCAGCGACTCTCCTTCTGCCGACCGCTGGTACAAGACCAAATTGCAGTTTATCACTATTGACGACAAGACTGAAAAAGAGAAAAAGTCTAACGTAAATTATCTCGTTCACGGCAGCACATTGCCCGGAGCAGTAAAGAGCATTGACGAGGTTATGGGCGGAACAATGATCGACTATGTTATCGCCAGCATTGCTGAAACTCAGATCATGGACGTGTTTGAGCACAATCAGATGCTGAAGAAGCCTGAAGTTGACGACAAACCTGAGTATGAACAGGACGGACAGAAAGCGGAGGAGGCGCTTCAATAATGAATGTTGACGTTGCGGCTAATCTGAAAAAAATAACAGACACTCTGCCTCAGGGCGTGCGCCTTGTGGCCGTGAGCAAGTTTCATCCCGATGAATATGTCGAGGCTGCATATAATGCCGGGCAGCGCGTTTTCGGTGAAAGTCATGAGCAGGAACTGTCAAAAAAGCAGCAGACCTTGCCTGATGACATCGAGTGGCACTTTATAGGACATCTTCAGACCAATAAGGTGAAATACATAGCACCTTATATTTCGATGATTGAAGCTGTCGATTCTCTGAAACTTCTGAAGGAGATAAACAAGCATGCCGCAAAGCATGACCGCGTAATCAAGGTGCTGCTTGAGCTGCATATTGCCGAAGAGGCAACCAAATACGGGCTCACCCTTGATGCCTGCCGCGAGCTACTTGAGGCAGGTGAGTGGCGCGAGCTTCACAATGTTCAGATCTGCGGCTTGATGATGATGGCCTCTAATGTTGACGATGAGGATCAGATTAGGCGCGAGTTTAACACGGCAGCCGAATTCTTTGATGAGGTTAAGGCCCGTTATTTTGCCGATGATGATGCTTTCTGCGAGCGTTCATGGGGAATGAGCGACGATTATCAGATTGCCGTTCAGTGCCGCAGCACGATGGTTCGTGTAGGTACAGCCATCTTCGGTCCGCGTGTATATTGAATGAAAATAATATACCTTTTGGGGACGGACATGTCTGAGAACTCTCGGGCAGTTCGTCCTTCTTTATTTTACTGAAGTAATTTATATTAAAGACACAGATATTATGAAGGTTTTATTGGTAAACGGAAGCCCTAAGGCTAACGGATGCACACATGCCGCTTTAGAGGTTGTTGCAGGAGAGTTGGCCAAGTGTGGCATTGATACAGAAATATTCTGGTGCGGCAATAAGCCCATAATGGGCTGTATAGGCTGTGGAAAGTGCAGCCAGACAAAGCGCTGCTGGTATGACACAGACACAGTGAACAGATTTCTTGAAAAGGTTGACGAGGCAGACGGATTTATCTTTGGCACTCCTATTCACTTTGCCGGTCCGTCGGGTTTCATAAAGCCGTTTATGGACAGGGCATTCTGCAGCAAGGCATCGCTTTATACCAACAAGCCGGCAGCAACGGTTGTAAGTTGCAGGCGTGGCGGCGCCTCTGCCGGATTTGACGACCTTAACAAGTATTACGGTATATGCAACATGCCTACAGTGCCTTCTGTTTATTGGAATCAGGTGCACGGCAATAAGCCGGAAGACGTGTTTATGGATGAAGAGGGCATGCAGACCATGCGCCGTCTTGGGCAGAACATGGCCTGGCTGCTTAAATGTATAGAGGCAGGAAAGAAGGCCGGGGTAAGTCTGCCTGAAGTTGAACCTACTATACGCACCAACTTTATAAGATAACTGCTGTTGTCTTTTTCAGCAGATATTTCCGTTGCTGTTGTTATAGTTATGGTAAAATATCTTACGAAAAAACTCATCACACACAACATACGTCAGTAAGTTGCTTAAACTCAGATTGTTGTCGTGTGATGAGTTTATGATTCAAGTCATCACGCCATAATGTATTCGTAGCCAGATTGTTACATGTCTTTGTGATGAGTGATGACTTTTTATGCTAAAAAACATTTGCTCACGTTCTTTAGTGTGAGAGCATAGGTTTCGTTTTGCGATTAATGCCAAATGGAGCTCTCAAAGGGCATCTTTTGTATTGCAATATGCGGCTTGTTGTATTGTGCTTGGATATGCCCGCTTTGACGTAACTTTTACCGTCTTTCGTTCTTTTCGAAGAAATATTGTCCCTTATTCTTTGTCCTGCCGCCGTATTCTATGGCATGTTTGGGGCAATGATGATAGCAGGCGAAGCATGACAGACACGAACCGTTATGCTTCCATTTAGGCATGGAGCCCTTACTCCAGATTATGTCGTTTACAGGACATGCTTCGGCACATTTGCCGCATCTGATGCATAAGTCTTCTGTTACATGGAATGGCTTGTCTGTTATAAGGTGCTTTACGAAAATACTGCCGATGAGACGGCTGTTTATTTTTGGCCATCGCCCTATGACAAGGTCTTTTACGCCAGTCTGGCGCTTCATGATCATATCGGTAAAACGTTCAAGGTCTTCTGTCGCCTTTTCTTTTTTCTGTTTTTCTTTGTCGCGTGTGTCAACATCCATGAAGGGCAGACCGACATACGATTCGGGCATGATAAGCGAGAAGGCGCTGTCTAGATGAACACCAATTCTTTTGAGGTCTCTTTCGAAAATGTCAACAGCCTCGCCGACGTTGTCGCCAGTTGTACAAAGGACATAGCAATAGTGGCCTTCAGCATTTATTATTGAAAGCCTTCTGATGAAATTTCTTACAATGAGCGGCGGCCGCCATCCATGCACAGGAAAGCAGAAGCCAAGGCGTTCGCCTTCCTCGAGTTTATAGCTTACATCGGTTCCGGCGATGTCTGTTATGTCAATGAGCTTTTCGCCTGTCTTTTCACTGAGAGTGGTGGCTGCCCATCTTGTGTTTCCTGTTCCAGAGAAATATATAATCATATCGCAAAGATAATGTAAAGCCGGCGCAAAACAAAACGAAAGTCGCAGTTTTTTCTTTTTGTTATGTTTTGTAATGGTCTTGGGTGTTGTTTTAAATAAAATAGTCGTGACATGTTTGTTTTCTGTCTGTGCTTTTAACGTAAATATTATAACTAAAAACCTTATGCCATGGTGGTGGCTTTAGAGATAAATTTGTATATTTGCATAACTGCAAACGGCTATTCAGTATAGTCTTGTTGGCCTTAATAAATGAAAACAAACGGACAAATACAGCTTTATCCTGTCTTGCGTGTGGCTTTGTTCCTTATTGCAGGCATAGTGTCGGGCGAGCTTCTTTATGGGGCTGTGTCTTGTGATGCGTGGTTTGCGGCGACGGCTGTGTCTTTAATGTTTGCTTTATTAGCGTATAGGCGTTGTGTGTTGCAGACTGTTCTTATCTTTCTTACTTGCTATTTCCTCGGAGCCATGCTTGTGTGTAGAGAATTGGATGAAGTCAATATGTCCGTGCCAGGAGAAAATACGGCATATTCGGCTGTGGTGGTCAGTCAGCCTGTCGTTGCGGGAAAAGTCGTGAAATGCGACTTGATAACGGTAAATACGCATCGTCCTATGAAGATAAAGGCCAGCATATACAGAGACGGACGTGCAGACAGACTGCGTATAGGCAATGGTATAGAGGCTGTCTCGTTACTTGAAAAGCCAACAAATTATGCTGGTACTGATTTTGACTATGCGCGGTATTTGCTTTATCACGGATATGTTGCCACCACATTTATATATATAGACGAATGGAAAGGGGCTGCGGTTGACCTCAGTCGGCTGTCTGTTGTTCAGCGTGCACGCATATCCGCATTAGTTTTCCGTGACAAACTGCTGCAGCGTTTTAGTGACATGGGCTTCAACGGGCAGGCGTATGCCGTGCTGGCGGCAATGGCGTTAGGCGATAAATCCTCGCTCTCGGATGAGTTGAAAGAGGAGTATTCTGTGTCGGGAGCGTCGCACGTACTGGCTTTGTCGGGTCTGCATCTCGGCATAATCTACGCAATATTGTCGCTGTTGTTTTCGCGCCGCCGGTGGCAGATTGTTTCTCAGGTGCTGATTCTGCTTGCAATATGGTCTTATGTCTTTATCGTGGGTATGTCAGCTTCCGTGGTTCGTTCAGCCGTAATGCTTACGGTCTATTCGTTTGTAAGCTTGCTTAACCGCAACAGACTGTCGCTCAACACGTTGTCTGTGGCTGCTGTTGTCATATTGGCCGGCAGTCCGCTATATCTTTATGATGTAGGCTTTCAGATGTCGTTTGCCGCCGTATTGTTTATCATCATATTCTATCGTCCGCTTCTGGAAGTTATGCCCGGCAGAATCCGCAACATTCCTATAATAAAACAGATATGGCAGATGACGGCTGTATCAGTGGCTGCACAGATAGGAGTGGCCCCCCTGATAGCGTTTTATTTTGGCCGTTTCTCATGCTATTTCCTCCTTACCAATATGATTGTAGTGCCTGCAGCCACAGTTATCCTTTATGGGGCTGTACTGACGGCTGCTGTGAGTTTCCAGCCTTGGCTTCAGACGTTGTTGGCCGGACTGCTGCTTAAAGTGGTGATATTGCTTAATGCCTGCGTATCCTTTGTGGCGGCTTTGCCCGGGGCAAGTGTTGACGGCATTAGGATAGGACTGCTGCAGCTGCTTCTTATTTACATTCTGATATTTGCTTTGTCTGTGTTGGGGCATTATTGCAGGAAGATGATAAGATAAGTATCTGTGCCATTGTGCCGGCGAGTTTAGTCATAAAAACTTACGGAAGGAGAGCTGTAAAGGCTTATGGAAATGTCCGTCAAGATGATTTATTTGTTTTCTTTCGCTCGTCAATATATCTTTAGTTTATGAAAAATATGTAATTTTGCACACGGATTATTCATATAGTGCGTAATACATGCAGAGATATTTTGTTTATTTTAAATATGACGGCACGGCTTATCACGGATGGCAGGTACAGCCCAATGCCGTTTCTGTTCAGGAAAAGTTGCAGGATGCCTTGTCAACTCTTCTGCGTGAAGAAATACAAGTGGTAGGAGCAGGCCGTACAGACACCGGTGTTCATGCCAGAATGATGGTGGCTCACTTTGACACGGATAAAGATGTTGACGGCCCACAGCTGGTATATAAGCTGAACAGACTTTTGCCGAGAGATATTTCTGCAGATAAGGTTATTCCTGTCAGTCAGGATATGCATGCTCGTTTCAGCGCCAGGTCGAGAACCTATCATTATTATGTTCATCAGCATAAAGATCCGTTTTTGCGCCATTACTCATGCGAACTTTTTTACGACCTTGATTTCGGAAAGATGAATGAGGCGGCCGCGATGCTGCTGGAGTATGACGACTTTGCCGCATTCTGCAAGAGCAACACCGACGTGAAGACCACTTTGTGTGATGTAACAGAGGCCAGATGGGTGAAGGACGGCGAGTATAGTTGGCATTTTGTCATTACGGCCAACAGATTTCTGCGTAATATGGTAAGGGCTGTTGTTGGGACTTTGGTTGATGTTGGCCGAGGGCGGATAAGTGTGCAGGATTTCAGAGCTGTTATAGAAGGTCGCCGGCGTTCGGGTGCCGGTGAGAGTATGCCCGGCAATGCTTTGTTTCTGGAAAATATCGAATATTAAGCCATCGCGGCTATAATGTAAATAGGTAAATATAATTTTTAAGGTAAATGTGGTTATTATTAGCTTTTATGTCGGCAGCCCTATTGGGCTTTTACGACTCGTTTAAGAAAAAGGCATTAGACGGCAATGCCGTAATACCGGTATTGTTTCTCAACACGCTGTTTTCATCGCTTATTTTCCTTCCGTTCATAATCCTTTCGTATAATACGAATGTTCTTGACGGAAGCATATTTCATGTAGGAGGCGGAGGATGGGAAGTTCATAAATATATTGTCCTGAAAAGTCTCATTGTCTTGTCCTCGTGGATTTTCGGATATTTCGGAATGAAGCATCTGCCCCTGACCATAGTAGGGCCGATTAATGCCACTCGTCCGGTAATGGTGCTGGTCGGTGCGTTGCTGGTGTTTGGCGAGCGTCTTAATGTATATCAGTGGATAGGTGTGGCTCTTGCGGTGGCGTCATTTCTTATGCTCAGCAGGAGCGGAAAGAAAGAAGGCATTGACTTTAAGCACGACCGCTGGATATATTTCATCGTGCTTGCTGCCGTACTCGGTGCTGTAAGCGGACTTTATGACAAGTATCTTATGGCTCCGGTAAGCCAGGGCGGAGTTGGGCTTGACACGATGATGGTGCAGAGCTGGTATAACATATATCAGTGTGTCATGATGGGCATCATGCTGGTTGTGCTATGGCTGCCAAAGTCAGGACAGACCACGCGGTTCAGATGGGACTGGTGCATAATCCTTATAAGTATTTTTCTTAGTGCGGCCGATTTCGTTTATTTCTATGCCTTGAGCATTCCCGGAGCAATGATAAGCATTGTCTCTATGGTAAGACGTGGAAGCGTTATTGTGTCGTTCCTGTTTGGAGCAGTGCTCTTGCATGAGAAAAACTTAAAGAGTAAAGCTGTTGACCTGTTGCTGGTATTGCTCGGAATGCTGTTCCTGTATATAGGTTCTAATTGACACCATTAATTAGCGATATGTGTAAAATACGGCTTTTTATTTTGTGTTTTGATATAAAAAGTTTATTTTTGCATTCAATTAATAAGATGGAAATTGTTTTATGAAGCAAAATATTTTTAAAGGTTTAGGCATAGCTTTGGTTACTCCTTTCGCCTCAGACGGTTCGGTTGATTGTGATGTCCTGAAAAATTTGTTGGACTATCAGCTGAAGAATGGCGCCGATTTCTTTTGTATTCTTGCCACAACAGGAGAAACTCCTACGTTGACAAAAGATGAAAAGCAAAAGATTAAAGAGCTTGTTGTTGAAAAGGTGGGTGACAAGGTTCCAATCTTGATTGGATGCGGAGGAAACAATACGGCTGATGTTGTAAACGAGCTTCAGACGGCAGATTTCTCTGGCATTGACGGCATATTAAGTGTTTGTCCCTATTATAACAAACCGTCTCAGGAAGGTTTGTATCAGCACTTTAAGGCTATAGCCGGGGCAACAAATATGCCTGTTGTGCTTTATAATGTACCCGGACGGACGGGCGTTAACCTTAAGGCTGAGACAACAGTGCGCCTCGCACGTGACTGCGAGAACATTGTAGCCATAAAAGAAGCAAGCGGAAGTCTGGAACAGGTGGACGAAATTATTAAGAACAAACCGGACGGCTTTGATGTCATCAGTGGTGACGACGCACTCACGTTTCCGATGATAGCATGTGGCGCAGCCGGTGTCATTTCGGTTATCGGCAACGCTCTGCCTAAAGAGTTCTCAAGGATGATACGTCTTGAGATGAAAGGCGAGATAGAGAGTGCAAGAAAGATACATCATAAGTTTACAGATTTGTTTAATCTGTTGTTCGTTGACGGCAATCCGGCAGGAGTGAAGGCCATGCTTCATGAAATGGGCATGATCGAGAATGTTCTCAGGCTTCCTCTTGTGCCAACCCGTCTTACCACGATGCAAAAGATAAGCGACTGTCTGAAGTTCAGACTGTAATCGCATTTTATAAAGAAACGAGTCTTTTTATCTTAAATAGCAGGCGAATATGTTCGCCTGCTAAATTATTAACCTTATTTCATATATTTGCTATGAAGAAAAATTTCATAATTGTGGCAGCATCAGTGATGGCACTGATGTCGTGTGGCGGTGGAGAAAAATTATATACAGAGGAACAACTGTTGGGTAAATGGCATGAAGTAATGCCGGTCAACAAGCATATTGTGCAAGGCATGTTGCTCGATAAAGCAAACAAGGCCTCTTCTGTAGGAATGGCTACATTAAAATATAATAATTGGAAGTTGGTCAAAGGAAAACACCAAAAAAGCTGTATTGTGTTGTGTGGCGAAAGCATCGGAAACGGACAGACCATACAGTTTTGTGACACCCTTAATATAATAGCATTGCAGAACGACATGCTTACCTTGGGAAAGGGTGAGATGTATAGGATAGAGTATCGTCGTTCGCAAGAGAACACTACGCCTTTGATTGGTGGAAGTGATGCGGCGATGGGGTATACCTATTCTAAAGTCTTGGACAAGAAGATAAGAATATTTGAAGCCGGAACCCGTTTGTTGTCAGCCGTAGACCAATATTCATCATCCGCAGCTTATGTCGTATTCTCTTCTGATTCAGCTAAGGTTGAAGTGTTTATGCCTGAAGAGACTGTTGTCCTGGAGAAACGTGTGCGCCCTGATGGTTCCGCTGTATGGAATGTCGAGGATGATGATTCGTATATGCTGGAGAAGAGCAACGACGAGTGGATTGTGTCACGGAGAGGTAAAGTTGTTTATTCTTCTACCGGTTTTGAGAATATAATAAAGGCTGATTTTAAAAATAATAAAGGTGAGCAACTTGCAGCTAAGTTCTTTACAAAGGCCGGAGTCGCACAGGTAACCTATTTAGGCGTTGATTATTTGCTTTACCAGTATGTTACGGCGTCGGGTTATGGATATAAGAATTCTTTTATTGATATAAGAGGCAAGGGTAAAGACATGACACTGACTTTTGTCGGGAAGGATACTTCTGTTGAGTTTACCGAACAGTGACATGCTGCGCTCCTTGCGGCAGTTGTGGGTGCGTAATTTGAGTTTGACATGAATACATTAATGAATGCAGATATTATCAGCATGGATAAAATAATCAGATGTATTTGCTATGTCAGACGTGTCCGAACTTGGATGTATTGTTGCGGATATTCATTCCGGTCAGAAAAACTATAAGAAAATATGCTTATATGTCTTATAGATAGCTTGAATATGTGCTTGATTTTGAGTAAACTTTAAGTAAAAGGCTGCTTGCTGGTTCTAAATCATTAACCTATTGTTTTCGTGTCGTAACTCAGTCACTTTCGGATAAAAAGTGGCTGAGTTACGACACGTAGATTAATGACTTTTTGTTACTCATGCAGAGACTTTGTAGATTAACCACAAGTAGGGCATTTAGATTCTGCAAGGTTGCCGTTAAATGTTTTTATTCTGAAACAGGGTTGAACCAGGACGCTTGTTGATGACATCTCTAGTTTTACTACTTGTCTGAAGCAGTCTGTCGTTATATTTACGTGAGCTTTGTTTATATAAATATAAAAGGGGATGTGCCGAAGACACATCCCCTTTTTGTCGTATTGTTTTTGTTTATTAATAGTTTCTTGCTTCAATCTGGAAGTAAGCCTGAGCGTGGTTGCAAACCGGGCAGATGCTAGGAGCTTCTTTTCCGATTACAATGTGTCCACAGTTAGAGCATTGCCAGATGCAGTCTCCGTCCTTAGAGAATACCATCTTGTCCTGAATGTTTTTCAGAAGCTTGCGGTAGCGCTCTTCGTGATGTTTCTCAATTTCAGCTACGCCTTCGAATTTAGCAGCAATCTCGTCAAATCCTTCCTCACGAGCTTCTTTTGCCATACGGGCATACATATCTGTCCATTCGAAGTTCTCACCGGCAGCAGCATCAGCAAGGTTAGCTTCTGTTCCGTTGATTTTGTTTCCGTTCAGATATTTATACCATAATTTTGCGTGCTCCTGCTCGTTTTTTGCAGTCTCCTCGAATATGGCGGCAATTTGTACATATCCGTCTTTCTTTGCTTTAGATGCAAAATATGTATACTTGTTGCGTGCCATTGATTCACCTGCAAATGCTTCCTGAAGATTCTTTTCTGTCTTTGTTCCTTTTAATTCTTTCATAATCTTTTTGTTTTTAATTGTCTGTTAAATCAGATATAAAGTATTAATTTTCAATTTATGATTTTAATGCCAATGATTATATATGTGGTACATTTTCATTTAAGACATTTATGTAGGCAAAGATATTCAATAATATTGAAACAAACAATTTTGTTATGCTTTTTTATTATTTTAAATTGTTATTTCGCCACATATTGATTTGTTCATGTAGCTTTTCACAATTTTATTGTCTGTAAATCTTGCCTGTAGGCACATGAGTTTCGTAACGGCACATTCAACGGTGCTGTCATATCCGCTTATCACTCCGGTGCTCTTGAGTCTGTAGCCGGTGTCGTATCTGGTCATTTCCACGCTTCCCGCAAGACATTGGCTTATGTTTACGATTGTCACTCCTCTTAGGCTGGCCTCTTTCAGAATTCTGGTTAGCCATGGAGCTTTTGGCGCATTGCCGCTTCCGAAGCTTCTCATTACAATAGACCTCAGTTCAGGTGCTTCGAGAACATGGTATATAATCTTTTCCTGTAATCCTGGGAACAGCGAGAATACCACGACATTCGGGTCGATTGCTGTATGCGGCACCATGGGCTTGCTGTAATCAGGCTTCAGTATATATTCTTCATGATATATAATGTTCACTCCGGCTTCTGCAAGATGCGGGAAGTTGAACGACTCGAAGGCGTTAAAGCCGTCGGCATTGGTCTTTGTCGATCTGTTTCCGCGAAGCAATTTGCCGCTGAAGTAGATGCAAACCTCTGGTACCATGGCTGTGCCGTCAGGATGAGACGCTGACGCAATCTCAATACTTGTTATCAGGTTTTCTTTGCCGTCTGTCCGCAATTGGTTAATAGGTAATTGGCTGCCTGTAAGCACAACGGGTTTTGTCAGGTTTTCGAGCATGAAAGAAAGTGCAGACGCGGTATAGGCCATTGTGTCTGTTCCGTGCAAAATAACAAATCCGTCATATTGGTCATATCGCTCAGCAATGATTCTCACCAGCTGCGACCAGAATCTAGGCGACATATCGCTTGAATCTATAGGCTGCGTAAACTGATAAGTTTCGATACCTGTTCTCAACATTGAAAACTCAGGCAGACAACTCACAAGGTGGTTGAAGTCTAAGGGTTCTAACACTCCTGTATCCGGGTTCTTTCCCATACCGATAGTTCCACCTGTGTATATAAGCAAAACTCGGTTTGATCTTGTTATTTTTGACATGGCTGATATTAAATTATTCTTATACGGACATCGTTTATGTATTTTATTTTGTGCAAATATAATTTAAAATAATCTGAAATCAAAAAAAAAGATGTATATTTGCATAAATAAAATAGTTAAATTTAAAAATTATAATTAACGCTTTTAATAAAAAAACAAACATGAAAAAATTTATGGATGAAAACTTCCTGCTAGAAACATCTACTGCACAGGATCTATTTCATAATCATGCGGCAAAAATGCCAATTATTGACTATCATTGCCATTTGATCCCTGAAATGGTCGCTAACGACCACAAATTCAAGAGCATAACAGAGCTGTGGTTGGGCGGTGATCATTATAAATGGCGTGCTATGCGTACTAACGGCGTTGACGAGAAGTATTGCACAGGAACAGAAACTAGCGATTGGGAAAAATTTGAAAAATGGGCTGAGACTGTTCCTTATACATTCAGAAACCCGCTTTATCATTGGACACACCTTGAGCTGAAGACTGCTTTTGGCATAGACAAGCTCTTGAGTCCGAAGACAGCCCGTGAAATATATGATGAATGTAACGAAAAACTTCAACAGCCTGAATATACAGCAAGAGGCTTTATGCGTCGTTACAACGTTGAATGTGTTTGTACAACAGACGACCCTATTGATGATCTGAGATATCATAAGCAGACACGCGAGAGCGGATTTGAAATCAAAATGATTCCGGCCTGGAGACCTGACAAGGCTATGGCTGTTGACAATACAAAGAATTTTGCTGAGTATGTAAATAAGCTGGGCGAAGTTGCAGGCGTTTCAATTGCTAAATTCCAGGATATGATTGACGCATTGCAGAAGCGTCATGATTTCTTCCACGAGAATGGTTGCCGTCTTTCTGACCACGGAATTGAAGAGTTCTATGATGAACCTTACACTGACAGCCAGATAGAAATCATATTTGAAAAAGCTATGCGCGGTCAGGAGCTTTCACAGCAGGAAATTCGTCAGTTCAAGCATTGCATGCTTACAATCTTTGCTGAGATGGATCATGCAAGCGACTGGACACAGCAGTTCCATTATGGCGCAATCCGTGATAACAACAGCCTGATGTTCAAGAAACTCGGACCTGATACTGGTTTTGATTCTATCGGTGAATTCAATACAGCAAAGGCAATGAGCCATTTCCTTGATCACCTTAACGCTGAAGGTAAGCTTACACGTACTATATTGTACACACTGAATCCGTGTGCAAATGAAGTTATAGCTACAATGTTAGGAAACTTCCAGGATGGTTCTTGTCCGGGCAAGATTCAGTTTGGTAGCGGCTGGTGGTTTAATGATCAGCTTGACGGCATGACAAGACAGATGAATGCATTGTCTGTGCTCGGCTTGTTGAGCCGCTTTGTCGGAATGCTTACCGACAGCCGTTCATTCCTGTCTTATCCTCGTCATGAGTATTTCCGCCGTTTGCTCTGTAACCTGCTTGGCAATGACGTAGAGAAAGGACTCCTTCCTGACGACAAGGAAAGCCTGTATCGCATGGTTGAGGATATAAGCTACTATAACGCGAAAAACTATTTCAAGTTTTAATGCTTGAAGCATGAATATGGAGCCTCTTTTGCTGAGTCTGTACGGATTATGCAAAAGAGGCTTTATGATTTTTAATTATTGAAATATTTGCCAATATCAAAAAATAGAACTATTTTTGCAAAGTTTTACGATATACGTCACATTTTGTAATATGAGAAAAAATCTTTTTTTTATAGTTTTTGCCGTTTTATGCATGACGTTAGGCAGTTGCGGAAGCAGCAAGCAAATTGCTTATTTTCAGAATGCTGATTCATTGAACTATGCGGCGTCAAAAGGTTTGTTCGATGCAAAAATAATGCCAAAGGACTTATTGACGATAACTGTCAGCACCACGGATCCAAAGGCTGCAACGCCTTTCAACCTTTCTGTAACCAACACACTAAATGCAACTGGATATTTGTCTACAGGAGCAGGTTCACTGCAGACTTATCTTGTTGACAACGACGGCTTTATTAATTTTCCTGTTGTCGGACAGCTGAAAGTTGGAGGTATGACAAAGAGACAATGTGAAAATTATATCCGAGACAAAATACTTCCGTACATGTCAAAGACGGAAAACCCTATAGTTACTGTTAAGATGGCCAGCTTTAAAGTTACTGTAGCCGGTGAGGTTAAGGCTCCGGGTGTATTTAATGTTGACCAGGAAAAGATTAGTGTGATAGAGGCTTTGGCCAGAGCTGGAGACCTTACAATCTATGGTAAGCGTGGTAATGTCTTGCTTATACGTGAGGATGCTACTGGAGAAAAGTCTGTTCACAGACTTAATCTGAATGATGCAAATCTGATAAATTCACCATATTATTACCTTCAGCAGAATGATTATTTGTATGTTGAGCCAAACAGCGTTCAGGCAAAGAACTCTGCAATAGGTTCAAGTACGACAATATGGATTTCTGTTGTCAGTATCCTGACATCTGTAGCTTCGTTGGTGGTTAATGTGTTGAAGTAAGTAAAGTATGTGTGGAATTGTTGGTTATTTAGGTAAGAAAGACGCTTATCCGGTGCTGATTAAGGGACTGGGCCGGTTGGAATATCGTGGATACGATAGCGCAGGCTTGGCTTTGCTTAATTCAGACGGAGGACTGAATGTATATAAAACTAAAGGTAAAGTAAAAGATTTAGATACATTTTGTAAAGACAAAAATATCTCAGGAACTGTGGGTATTGCTCATACACGATGGGCAACCCATGGTGAACCTTCATCTGTAAACGCACATCCACATTATTCAGAGTCTAAGAATCTTGCAATTATCCATAATGGAATAATTGAAAATTATGCAGATTTAAAGAAAAAGTTGCAGTCAAAAGGCTTGACTTTCCGTTCTGATACGGATACTGAAGTACTTGTGCAACTGATTGAATATATTCAGAACAAGAAAAAACTCGACCTTTTGTCATCTGTTCAGGTTGCGCTCCATGAAGTTATCGGTGCATACTCAATTGCCCTGCTTGATAAGCGTGAGCCAGATCAGATTATTGCTGCTTGCAAACAAAGCCCTTTGGTTATTGGTGTAGCAGAAGATGAATTCTTCCTTGCTTCAGATGCAAGCCCGATAATTGAGTATACTGATAAGGTGGCCTACCTTGAAGACGGCAGTATTGCTGTAATGAAAAGGGGAGAGAACTTGAAGGTCGTTGATATATTAAATAGGGAACTGTTCCAGAAAATACAGACTGTTGACCTGAATTTAGGTCAGATAGAAAAAGGCGGATATCCGCATTTTATGCTGAAAGAAATCTTTGAACAGCCCGAATGTCTTACTAACTGTATGCGTGGCCGTATAAATGTTGAGGCTACAAATGTTACGTTAAGTGCCGTCATTGATTATAAAGAACGCCTGCTGGCTGCAAAGAGAATAATAATTGTTGCATGTGGAACCTCATGGCATGCCGGACTTATCGGAAAGCAAATAATAGAAAGTTTATGCCGTATACCTGTCGAGGTTGAGTATGCAAGCGAATTCAGATACCGTAATCCTGTAGTTACAGACAATGACGTTGTCATAGCTATATCGCAGAGCGGTGAAACGGCAGACACTTTGGCCGCAGTGAAGCTTGCCAAACAACATGGAGCTTTTATCTATGGCATTTGCAATGCGATAGGATCAAGTATACCGCGTGCTACTGATACAGGTTCTTATATTCATGTCGGACCCGAGATTGGAGTCGCTTCGACGAAAGCTTTTACCGGTCAGGTGATCGTTCTTACTATGTTGGCTTTGGCTTTAGCGAAAGAAAAGCATACTATAGATGAAGATGTATATACGAAAATAGTTAAGGGGCTAAGCAATATTCCGGAAAAAATGGAAGAAACCCTGAAACTTAATGACAGAATATCACGGCTAAGCCGTATTTTTACTTATGCAAGGAATTTCTTGTATTTAGGGCGTGGATATAGTTATCCCGTGGCGTTGGAAGGAGCATTGAAACTGAAAGAAATCAGCTATATACATGCTGAAGGATATCCTGCTGCGGAAATGAAACATGGCCCG
The DNA here is from genome assembly GCF_900625065.1 of Prevotella marseillensis. Lineage (NCBI taxonomy): Bacteria > Pseudomonadati > Bacteroidota > Bacteroidia > Bacteroidales > Prevotellaceae > Prevotella > Prevotella marseillensis. Next base: position 726,956 of record NZ_UYXY01000001.1, read on the forward strand.
ATTGCTCTTATTGACTCAGATATGCCGGTTGTCGTTATTGCAACGCGTAATGCAATGTATGAAAAGGTCTTAAGCAATATACAGGAAATAAAGGCACGTAAGGGAAAAGTCATTGCGTTGGTTTCAAAAGGTGATGAGACTATAAGTAAAATCGCTGATGAGGTTATTGAATTGCCTGATACAGAAGAATGTCTTGAACCTCTATTGGCTACGATACCATTGCAGTTGTTGGCTTACCATATTGCCGTTTGTAAAGGTAAAAATGTTGATCAGCCTCGAAATTTGGCAAAATCAGTAACAGTTGAATAAAAATATATTAATGAAAAAGCTAAAGAATAATATTAGAAATCCTAGAATCTTGCAGATGATTTTTATATTATGAATTAGCTTTTTAATTTATTATAACGATGATGGAACCATTGAAGCATGAATGTGGAGTTGCAATGGTAAGGTTACTTAAACCATTGGAATACTACCAACAAAAGTATGGCACCTGGATGTTTGGGCTTAACAAGCTCTATCTGATGATGGAGAAGCAGCATAACAGAGGACAGGAGGGAGCAGGCATGGCATGTGTGAATTTAGATGCTGTGCCTGGTTCTGAATATATGTTCCGTGAGCGTGCTGAAGGCTCAAATGCTATAACAGAAATATTTGCTAATGTTCAGAAGCAGTTCAGGAATGTTACGCCTCAGCAATTGGCTGACGTTGATTATGCAAAAAGGAATTTGCCTTTCGCCGGCGAATTATATATGGGACATCTGCGATATTCAACAACAGGCAAGAGTGGCCTTTCTTATGTGCATCCGTTCTTGAGGCGCAATAACTGGCGAGCTAAGAATCTTTGCTTGTGCGGCAACTTCAATATGACCAATATTGAAGAGATTTTTGACAAGCTTGTGAAACAAGGACAATATCCCCGAATTTACAGTGACAGCTATATTACACTTGAATTTATGGGGCACAGATTGGACCGTGAGGTTGAGCGTAATTTTATAGAAGGTCAGAAAAAGGGACTTAAGGATCAAGACATAACACGTTATATAGAGGATAATATAAAGATTAGCAATGTCCTTAAATCTACAATGGCCGATTACGACGGCGGTTATGTAATGTGTGGACTTACGGGTAGCGGCGAAATGTTCTCTATGCGTGATCCGTGGGGCATACGTCCGGCTTTTTGGTACAAGAATGATGAGTTTATTGTTCTTGCGAGCGAACGTCCTGTACTTCAGACAACATTTGAACTTGAATGTGATGACATAAACGAGCTGGAACCTGGATGTGCTTTGATTGTAAAGAAGAATGGTGAAAGTTCTATAGAACGCATACTTGAACCGAGGGGTGATGCTAAGTGTTCGTTTGAGCGCATTTATTTCAGTCGCGGTTCAGACAGAGATATTTATAAGGAACGTAAGAAACTTGGTGAACAATTAACTTCATCGATCTTAAAGGCTGTCAATTACGATACCGAGCATACTGTTTTCTCGTTTATACCCAATACTGCTGAAGTCGCATTCTATGGAATGCTTGGAGGTTTCAAGCGTTATATAAACAACCAGAAGATAGAAAGAATACGTAACTTGGATCATAAGCCGTCTTATGAAGAACTCGAAGAGATTCTGCATCAGTATGTGCGTAGTGAGAAAGTTGCAATCAAGGATATAAAACTCCGTACATTTATAACAGAAGGTGCATCGCGTAATGATCTTGCCGCGCACGTATATGATGTAACCTACGGATCTCTGGTTCCGTATGTGGACAATCTTGTTATAATAGACGACAGTATTGTGCGTGGAACAACATTGAAAGAAAGTATCTTGAAGATTCTTGACCGCTTGCATCCTAAGAAAATAATTATTGTAAGCAGTTCGCCTCAAATCCGTTATCCTGATTATTACGGAATAGACATGCCTAATCTTGAGGAATTCTGTGTATTCCGGGCAACTATTGAGCTGCTGAAGGATCATGGTATGTGTCAGCTGCTTGAAGATACATACAACAAATGTAAGGAAGAAATTCTTAAGCCTAAGAGCGAGATGCGTAACTGTGTTTGTGATATATACAAACCATTTACTGTAGATGAAATAAATAAAAAGATAGTAGAAATGCTTCGCCCGGAGGGAATGAAGACACCGGTTGAATTGGTTTATCAGTCTATCGAAGGATTGCATACGGCAATACCTAATCATAAAGGCGACTGGTATTTCACGGGAAATTATCCTACACCTGGCGGAGTGAGATTGGTAAATATGGCATTTATCCGTTTCTATGAAAGTGTGTATCAGTGTGAACGTTAGTTCTGAATGTGTTGGTAATACAAATTATTTAAAAATAAGAGTAGTTGAAAGAACAAAAAGATTTTGAATGTTTCCTGCTGTGCGCATTATTATTCTTTCAAAGAACAGATGTTGACGTACAGATTGATTTCGTTTAAAAATCTTTTTATAAAAGAGAGCAAATATGAAAAATGTAACTTTGGTCTTAGAGGATGGCACAAAATTTCGTGGAAAGTCATTCGGATATGACTCTCCCGTAGCAGGCGAGGTGGTGTTTAATACGGCTATGATGGGTTATCCCGAGAGTCTGACAGACCCATCTTATGCAGGTCAGCTGATGGTGCTTACGTATCCGTTGGTAGGAAACTATGGTGTACCACCGTTCACAGTGGAAAACAATGGAATTGCCACTTTCATGGAAAGTGATAAGATATATGCATCGGCAATAATTGTTGCAGATTACAGCGAGATGTATTCTCATTGGAATGCTGTTGAAAGTCTTGCAGACTGGCTTAAGCGCGAGCACGTTCCGGGAATAACGGGCATCGACACGCGTGAGCTTACAAAGGTATTGCGCGAGCATGGTGTAATGATGGGCAAGATTCTTTTTGATGATGAGCCTGACAATATCCCGACAGCAGACTATGAAGGTGTTAACTTTGTAGACAAAGTAAGCTGCAAGGAGATTATACGTTACAACGAAGGAGCCGGAAAGAAGGTTGTTCTTGTTGACTGCGGCGTAAAGAATAACATTATCAGATGTCTTCTGAATAGAGGTGTAGAGGTTATACGCGTTCCGTGGAACTATGATTATACGGATATGGACTTCGACGGACTGTTCCTTGCCAATGGCCCCGGCGATCCTGATATGTGTGAGGATGCCGTAAACATTATAAGAAAGCAAATGAGCCTTTCTACAAAGCCTATTTGCGGTATCTGTATGGGTAATCAGTTGCTGGCAAAAGCCGGTGGCGCTACGATTTACAAGCTTAAATATGGTCACCGTTCTCATAACCAGCCTGTGCGTATGGTTGGAACAACCAATTGTTATGTAACAAGCCAGAACCACGGATATGCCGTTGATGCTTCTACTTTAGGGAAAGACTGGGAAGAGCTATTTGTAAATATGAACGATGGCAGCAACGAAGGTATACGTCATAAGACGAATCCTTGGTTCTCAAGCCAGTTCCATCCGGAAGCATGCTCTGGTCCTGTAGATACAGAGTTTATGTTTGACAAGTTTGTTGATGCGTTGAAATAATTTGTTTAACAGGCAGTTAGTGTAATTGCAATAAAAAGAAAAGACATGAAATATAATGATATAAAGAAAGTTCTGCTTCTTGGTTCCGGCGCATTGAAGATTGGCGAGGCCGGCGAGTTTGACTATTCCGGTTCACAGGCCTTGAAGGCGTTGAGGGAAGAAGGCGTTAAAACTGTTCTCATAAATCCTAACATTGCAACCGTTCAGACATCCGAAGGTGTTGCAGACCAGATTTATTTCTTGCCTGTTCAGCCTTATTTCGTAGAGCGCGTTATAGAGAAAGAGCGTCCTGACGGCATATTGCTGTCTTTTGGTGGTCAGACAGCTCTTAACTGTGGTGTTGAATTATATAAGAGCGGTGTGCTCGAAAAATATAATGTTAAGGTACTTGGAACTCCGGTTCAGGCCATTATGGATACAGAAGACCGTGAACTGTTCGTCGACAGGCTTAACGAAATTGACGTAAAGACCATCAAGAGTGAGGCTTGCGAGACTATAGAACAGGCACGCAAGGCTGCAGCTGAGCTTGGATATCCTGTCATCATACGTGCTGCTTATGCTCTCGGCGGACTAGGCAGCGGATTCTGTGACAATGAGGAAGAACTTGACAAACTTGCAGAAAAAGCATTCTCGTTCTCTCCGCAGGTGCTGGTTGAGAAGAGTCTTAAAGGCTGGAAAGAAATAGAATATGAGGTTGTACGCGACCGTTACGACAACTGTATAACAGTCTGCAACATGGAGAACTTCGACCCGCTTGGCATCCATACAGGCGAGAGTATCGTTATTGCTCCTTCACAGACACTTACTAACAGCGAGTATCACAAGCTGCGTGCACTTTCAATAAAAATTATACGTCATATCGGTATCGTAGGTGAGTGTAACGTTCAGTATGCTTTCGATCCGAAGAGTGAGGACTATCGTGTTATCGAGGTTAACGCACGTCTTAGCCGCAGTTCGGCTCTTGCATCTAAAGCTACAGGTTATCCTTTGGCATTTGTGGCAGCAAAACTCGGTTTGGGCTATGGTCTCTTTGAGCTGAAAAACTCTGTAACAAAGACAACAAGCGCATTCTTTGAGCCCGCACTCGACTATGTTGTATGTAAGATTCCACGTTGGGACTTGAGCAAATTCCGTGGCGTTGACCGTGAGCTTGGCTCGTCAATGAAGTCTGTAGGTGAGGTTATGGCTATCGGACGTAACTTTGAAGAGGCTATACAGAAAGGTCTGCGCATGATAGGACAAGGCATGCACGGCTTTGTTGAGAATAAGGAACTTGAGATAGAAAATATCGATGCAGCGCTTCGCGAACCTACTGACAAGCGTATCTTCATCATATCTAAGGCTATGCACAGAGGTTATACAATCGACCAGATACATGACCTTACGAAGATAGACAAATGGTTCCTCTACAAGCTGAAGCACATTATCGACATAGATGAGACACTGAAGAAGTGCAAGAGCGTTAATGTTCTTGGAAAAGACTTGCTGCGCGAGGCTAAAGTATATGGCTTTACTGACTTCCAGATAGCACGTGCCGTAGGTCTGGAGCGCGAACTCGGCAATATGGCCAAGGCCGGACTTGTTATCCGCCAGCTCCGCAAGAGCTATGGCATCCTGCCCGTTGTAAAGCAGATCGACACACTGGCGGCCGAGTATCCGGCACAGACCAACTATCTTTATGTTACATACGCAGGTGTCAAGAGCGACATTACGTTTGAGAACGACAAGCGTTCTATCATTGTTCTTGGCTCTGGTGCATATCGTATCGGAAGTTCAGTTGAGTTCGACTGGTGCGGAGTTCAGGCGCTTAACACAATACGCAAGCAGGGCTATCGCAGCATAATGATAAACTATAACCCTGAAACCGTGTCTACCGACTACGACATGTGCGACCGTCTTTACTTTGATGAGCTTACATTCGAGCGTGTCATGGATATTATCGACCTCGAATGTCCTTATGGCGTCATTGTTTCTACGGGCGGACAGATTCCCAACAACCTTGCAATGCGTCTCGATGCACAGAATGTTCCTATCCTCGGTACATCAGCCAAGGATATCGACAATGCAGAGGACCGTGCCAAGTTCTCTTCAATGTTAGGACGCAACGGCATAGACCAGCCTGAATGGAGCGCACTGACTTCAATGGATGACATCAACAAGTTTATCGACCGTGTAGGCTTCCCTGTATTGGTTCGTCCTTCTTACGTCCTTTCAGGTGCGGCAATGAACGTATGTTCAAACAATGAAGAACTTGAGCGCTTCCTCAAACTTGCAGCCAACGTTTCAGAAGATCATCCTGTTGTTGTAAGTCAGTTTATCGAACATGCGAAAGAGGTTGAGATGGACGCAGTTGCTAAGAACGGCGAAATCATTGCCTATGCAATCAGTGAACATATCGAGTTTGCCGGAGTTCACTCAGGCGACGCAACAATACAGTTCCCGCCCCAGAAACTTTATTGCGAGACAATACGCCGTATAAAGCGCGTCAGCAAGATGATTGCTCAGGAACTGCATATCAGCGGACCGTTCAACATACAGTTCCTTGCACGAGAGAATGATATAAAGGTTATTGAATGTAACCTGCGTGCTTCACGTTCGTTCCCGTTTGTCAGCAAGGTGCTTAAGATAAATCTCATTGAACTTGCCACAAAGGTTATGCTTGGTCTGCCGGTAGAAAAGCCGGAGAAGAACTTGTTCGACCTCGACTACGTTGGTATTAAGGCAAGTCAGTTCTCTTTCAACCGCTTGCAGAAGGCCGACCCTGTGCTTGGTGTCGACATGGCTTCTACAGGTGAGGTAGGATGTCTTGGTGATGATACAAACACGGCGTTGCTTAAGAGTATGCTGTCTGTCGGCCACCGCATACCTAAAAAGAACATATTGCTCTCTACAGGTGGCGCAAAGCAGAAGGCTGCCATGCTCGATGCGGCCCGTCAGCTTGTAAGCAACGGATACAAGCTGTATGCAACTGTTGGCACATCAAAGTATCTTACAGAGAACGGCATAGAGAACACGCTCGTTTACTGGCCGTCAGACAGCGATAAGAAACCTCAGGCTCTCGACATGCTTCACAATCATGAGATAGATATGGTGGTGAACATACCGAAAGACCTTACTGTCAGCGAGCTTTCAAACGGATATAAGATTCGTCGTGCAGCTATCGACCTTAACGTGCCTCTTATCACAAACGGTCGTCTGGCAAGTGCGTTTATCAATGCTTTCTGTCGTGTTAAGCTTGATGACATCGACATCAAATCATGGGAAGAATATAAATAAGAGATATTTTATCATGTTTATTATCAAGGAGGTGACGTCTTGTGGCGTCATCTCCTTTATTGTTTTAATTCAAACGGCTCATAATGATTAACCCCAAATCGGGCATTATAGCGCATATTACTTTATCAATTTTGTGCATTGATGCTTTCAGCCTGTCTTTTTGTTTCTATTGTCGTCTTTTTGTCAGATTTTTTTTGACATAGCTCACTATGCCTGCGAAAAATCTAACGAAAATCCGCTCAATATAAAGCAAAAATCCCGACCGAATCCTAATGGCCTATTTGTGTTAAACAGGATTTATGTTTATATTGAGCAGTTTCCCATAAATCATATGTCAAAGAGTTTATGGATATATGGGTCTGGACATCATTATCCTTGCTTAAATGTTGCCCTTTTACTGAAGATGCGTAATATATTGAAAACCAATGGCTTATGCCTCTATTACGCGTATTGCAGACAATGTGCCGGTTAGCTTTATTTCATTGATTTGCAAAAGCATACCTTTTAGCGCGCGATTTGATGTCTTTTGCATTGTAAAAGGTGCTCTTTCGCAATGTAAAAGGGCACCTTTTGTAAAACAGTAAAATATATGCTGAAATGTTATCTGAAAACCACTGATTTAACATTGCTTATTCAGTGATTTTTGGTATGAAACTCATTGAGTTTTGTATTCAGTTATTTTGGATACACTTTGCTACTATTCATGATGCCTGATGCCTGTGCCATTATATGCCAATATGACTGTTCGTTGTTTCTGCTATCTGTTTTCGTTTTTTTCAGTCTCTGTTTTTCCGTCTTCGTTTTTTATGATATTGTTGCGATACTCAGTTGGCGATATGCCTGTATGCATCTTAAAGAACTTGGAAAAGAAAGAGTTGTTAGAAAAATTAAAGTCGAATGCAATCTGCTTAATGTTCTTGTCAGAATATTTCAGTTCTGCAATGATGTGTTCAATGGCGTTGTCGTTGATAAGCGTAAGAGCATTCTTGCCACATACCTTTTTGACAATGGTTGAAAGATATTTTGGCGTATAGCAAAGCATTTCGGCATAATATCCTATTGTCCGGTGCCTTCCCTTATCTGCCGTTACAGCCTCCATGAAGTTGTTGAATATGTAGTCAGATTGCCTGAGACATTCTTCTGAACTGTCGTCTGTGCAGTCTTCATAGCTGTTCTGATATGCTATGGCAATCATTTCCGTAAACATCGCCGATGCGATATGCATGAGTATGTCTTTCTGGAATTTGTCTGCGTCAACGTCTATTTTGTCAGAAATTAAGTCGATATATTTTTTCAATACAACACATTCGTTTTTGGTCATATGCCTGACAGGACAGACGTGCAGATGCTCCATCATTTTCCATGTCCCTTTTTCTGTTTGAGTCATGCGGTGTGCCAAGCGGTTTGAAAAGCATATTATTATAAGCTTATTCTCGCTTTTTTCTTCAATTAGGTTTATGAGCGAGTTAGGCAGACATACCAGTATGTCGTTTTTATGGAGACAGAAAACAGTGTTGTTTAACTCTATTTTAAGTTCTCCTTTTTCGCAGTAGACAAACGTGAATTCTTCAATTTTTTCACTTTTGCTTTCATGAAAGATATAGTCGAGTCGGTCAGTTATTTTCACGTAGTCGTTGTCATAAAAATTTTTGCTTGTTTCTTGATTATAAATATTTCTTATGTCTTTGTTCATCTGTTCTGATTTTGTTTGCAAAGATACTAAATTACGGCTTACCTGTAATATTCCTTTTTCCTCAGCCTATGTTCTATTTTCTTCTTTTCTTGCAGGCAGAAGTCAAATTGAACACATCTGAAGGAAATGTTGTTACTGATTCTGCACGGCAAATTGTTACTTTCGCGGCGAAAATCAGATAATATATTAATGATATGAAGAAAAAGATTTTAAACTTGAATGTATGGCTTGTTGCCTTTACATGTTTATTCATTGCAACATCATGCAAGAACAAACCTGCTGAAGTTAACAGGCAGACTTATGCCACGAAGAAAGTGGAGGGGAAGACAGACAAAACAATAACAACTTCTTATTCTGCATCAATTGAAGGTATGCAGGATATCGATATTTATCCAAAAGTTTCAGGATATATAGTAAAACTTAATGTTTCAGAGGGACAGACAGTACGGAAAGGACAAGTGCTTTTTGTTATAGACCAGGTTCCATATCAGACGGCACTTGCCACGGCTGTAGCCAATGTGAAGGATGCTGAGGCAAATCTTGCCACGGCTGAGCTGACATATCAGAGTGCCAAGGAGCTTCATGCACAGAAAGTGGTGTCAGACTTTAACCTGAAGACAAACCGTAATGCATATCTGACGGCCAAGGCTAAGCTGGTACAGGCGCGGGCAGAGGAGAGGGATGCACGTAACAATTTGTCTTATACAGAGGTGAAGAGTCCGAGCGACGGTGTTGTTGGAATGCTGCCGTATCGTGTAGGAACATTGGTCAGTCCGTCGATGACAAAGCCTCTTACAACAGTTTCGGATAACTCTAAGGTGTATGTATATTTCTCAATGCCGGAAAATCAGCTTCTCACCATGGTGCGTCAGTATGGCACTAAGGACAATGCAATAAAGCAGATGCCGGAAATACAGCTTCAGCTTAACGATGGTTCGATATTCGATGAGAAAGGCAAGATAGAGTCGATAAGCGGAGTGATAGACAAAGAGACCGGAGCGGTAGGCCTTAGGGCTGTGTTCCCGAATAAGTCCAGGTTGCTTTACAGCGGTTCGTCTGGCAATGTCCTGATACCGAGCGAGTTTAAGAATTGTATTGTTATTCCGCAGGAAGCCACAGTGCAGCAGCAAGACAAATACATAGTGTATAAAGTGGTAAACGGCAAAGCTGTTTCAACACTCATAACGGTTGCCCCCTATAACGACGGCAAGGAGTATATCGTCACAGGCGGTCTGAGCGTAGGAGACGAATATGTTTCAAAGGGTGCCGGACTTGTGCGCGAGGGAACTATTGTGAAATGATAAAAACAAAAAGGGAAAAAGATTTTTATGAAAGGAAACATCTTTATAAAAAGGCCGGTTATGGCGCTGGCCATATCCATATTGATAGTTTTAGTTGGTCTTATCTCTCTCTTCACCCTGCCGGTTGAGCAATATCCTGACATTGCTCCTCCTACGGTGAGGGTTGAGGCTACTTATACAGGAGCTGATGCCGATGCTGTTATGAACAGCGTGATAATTCCTCTTGAGGAAAGCATCAACGGAGTAGAAGACATGATTTATATAACTTCAACGGCAACCAACTCAGGAACAGCTGAGATTATGGTCTATTTCAAGCAAGGCACTGACCCGGACATGGCTGCCGTGAATGTGCAGAACCGTGTGTCTAAAGCTGAAGGCAAACTTCCGTCGGCGGTTAAGAGCATCGGTGTCAGCACGACAAAGCGTCAGAACGGTTTCTTGCAGATAAACTCTCTTGTAAGCAAAGACAAGCGTTACGACGAGACCTTTCTTGCCAATTATCTTGACATAAATGTCATACCGCGTCTTAAGCGTATTCAGGGCGTAGGCGATGTCCTTGAGTTGGGTGATACATACAGTCTGCGTGTATGGATGAAGCCAGACGTGATGTCTCAATATGGGCTTATTCCTGCAGACGTAACTCAGGCTCTTGCAGAACAGAACATTGTTGCCCCGGCCGGTTCGCTTGGCGAGAACTCCGATCATGTTTATCAGTATACAATGAAGTATAAAGGCCGACTTAAAGAGGTGCCTGAATTTGAAAACATCGTAATCAGGTCGCAGAAAGACGGAACTGTGCTCAGACTTAAGGATATCGCAGATGTTGAACTCGGAAAGCAGTCGTACAGTTATCATGGCGAAGTAGACGGTGTGCCCGGAACAACGTTTATGGTGTTTCAGGTGGCCGGAGCTAATGCTACGGCTGTGAACCAGCAGATAGCCGGTGAACTTGATGACATGTCGAAAGATCTTCCTGCGGGCTGTGAGTTTGTACAGATGATGAGTGTGAACGACTTCTTGTTCGCATCAATCGACACCGTGGTAGAGACGCTTGTTATTGCTATTCTGCTTGTAATAATGGTTGTTTATTTCTTCCTTCATGATTTCAAGAGTACCATTATTCCTTCGATATCTATTATCGTTTCACTCATCGGAACATTCTCTTGCTTGCAGATTGCAGGTTTCAGCATTAACATCTTGACGCTGTTCGCCCTTGTGTTGGCTATCGGGACTGTTGTTGACGATGCAATTATCGTTGTTGAGGCGGTTCAGGCAAAGTTTGAAGTGGGGCATACATCGCCATATCTGGCAACGAAGGATGCCATGCACGATGTGTCAATGGCTGTTGTAACGTGTACGCTTGTGTTTATGGCCGTGTTTGTTCCTGTAACGTTCATGGGCGGAACGTCTGGTGTGTTCTACACTCAGTTTGGTGTCACCATGGCTGTCGCTGTGGGCATATCCTGCCTTAACGCCCTCACACTCTGTCCCGCATTATGCGCGATGTTGCTTAAACCAGAAAGCAATAGCGGAGTTAAGAAAGGATTTAATGCGCGGATTAAGGCTGCATACAATGCATCGTATAAGGTGATGTTGGGCAAGTATAAGCGTGCTTTGATGTTCTTCTTCCATCACAGATGGATGGGGTGGGCATCGCTTGGTGTTACGGTAGTCTTGCTTGTTTACCTTATGAATACGACAAAGACCGGTTTTGTCCCTCAGGAAGATCAGGGAACAATCATGCTGAACGTAAGTACTTCTCCGGGAAACTCTCTGACCGAAACCAATAAGGTTATGGACAAGGTGCAGGCCATTTTGCAGAAAACTCCAGAAGTAGACCATTTCTCACGCATTACGGGCTATGGCCTCATTTCAGGACAGGGCACATCATATGGTACAGCCATTATAAAGCTGAAGACATGGGATGAACGCAAGGGCAAGGAGCATAATGTTGATGCCGTGATGGAACGCCTTAACAGACAGCTCAGTGAAATAAAGGAGGCTCAGATATTCTGTTTTCAGCCGGCCATGATACCCGGTTACGGAACGGGTAACTCTACCGAGCTGTATCTGGAGGACAAAACCGGCGGCGACATAGCGAAGTTTTATGATACTACGGTAAAGTTTGTAGCTGAGTTGAACAAACGTCCAGAGGTTGCCATGGCATATTCTTCTTACTCAATGTCATTCCCGCAGATTGCCGTTGATGTTGATGCTGCAAAATGTAAGCGTGCCGGAATATCTCCTAATGATGTCCTTGATGCTTTGGGAAGCTATTGCGGAGCTTCGTATGTGTCTGACTTCAATAAGTTTGGAAAGGTTTATCGTGTACAGATTCAGGCTTCGCCAAAGTTCCGTCTTGATGAACATGCCCTTGACAACATGTTTGTACGCAATGGAGACGAGATGGCACCGCTAAGCCAGTTTGTAACAATAAAGAATGTTCTTGGTGCTGAGCTGGCACAGCGCTTCAATCTGTATAACACGATTCCGGTTAATGTCAATGCTGCAGACGGATATTCTTCGGGACAGGTTCAGACTGCAATTAAAGAGACTGCCGAAAAGATGCTGCCGTCGGGCTATGGATATGAGTATGGAGGTATGGCACGCGAGGAGGCCGGAAACAGCGGTGCGCAAACGGCGTTTGTATATTTCATGTGCGTCATTCTTATTTATCTCATTTTGTCATGTCTTTATGAGAGTTTCCTGTTGCCGCTTGCGGTCATCTTCTCAGTGCCGTTTGGACTTATGGGCTCGTTCCTCTTTGCAAGACTGTTTGGCATAGAGAACAACATTTATCTGCAGACCGGTGTGATAATGCTTATCGGATTGCTTGCCAAGACAGCTATTCTTATTACGGAGTATGCCGTTGAGCGTCGCCGAAAGGGATTAGGTATAGTTGCTTCGGCCTATTCTGCAGCCCAGGCCCGTTTCCGTCCTATTGTCATGACGGTTCTGTGTATGGTCTTTGGCATGCTGCCGCTTATGTTCTCGTCGGGTGCAGGAGCCAACGGCAACAACTCTTTGGCTACTGGTGTGGTTGGAGGTATAACCATAGGTACCATAGCTTTGCTTTTTGTAGTGCCTCTGTTCTTTATAGTCTTTGAATATCTGCAGGAGAAGATCAGAACACCTCTGCAAGAGGAAGACGACTTGCAGTCGGTTGTAGAAAAAGCAAGGACAATGATAGAAAAAGGTAAGTTGAACATTGAAAACAAATGAAAATGAGGAAAGCGTTTTATATGATATTTGCGGCTGTTATGATGTGCAGTTGCGGAATATATACAAAGTATGAGCCGCAGACTTCAGTTCCTGACAACCTGTATGGTGACTCATTGTCGTATGGCACGGACACTGCAAGTCTTGGCAATGTATATTGGCGTGAATTATTTACGGATACACTGTTGCAGAATCTGATAGAAGAGGGACTGGCAAACAACACAGACTATAAGTCGGCTCAGCTTAGGATTGAGGAGGCTGAGGCTACATTGTTGGCTGCAAAGTTGGCCTATCTGCCTTCGTTTGCCTTTGCCCCGCAAGGCTCTGTAAGCAGTTTCGATAATCAGAAGGCAACGCAGACTTATCAGTTGCCTATTACAGCAAGCTGGGAACTGGATGTGTTTGGACGTATACGCAACGCCAAGCTGCAGGCAAAGGCTCTTTATGCCAAAAGCATAGATTACAAGCAGGCTGTGCGTACGCAGCTCATCGCAAGTATTGCTAATGCTTATTATACATTGCAAATGCTTGACGCTCAGCTTGATTTGACTGAACGTACCATGGCTTCATGGGAAGAGACTGTTGAAACAGCGCGCGCCTTGATGAAGGCCGGGCAATATAATGAGGCAGCAGTTGCACAGATGGAGGCATCCCTTCATGGTGTCAGGGCGTCTGTGCTTGATATAAAGGAGCAGATAAATCAGACAGAAAACAGCCTGTCTATTATATTGGGCGAGGCTCCTCAAAAGCATCAGCGTGGGAAGCTGTGCCAGATGCAGCTTGATTGTGACATAACCGTTGGTGTGCCTTTGCAGATGTTGTCTAACAGACCTGATGTAAGAAGTGCGGAACGTAGCCTTGAGGCTGCGTTCTATGCCACCAATCAGGCACGTTCGGCCTTTTATCCTCAGATTACGTTGAGCGGTTCTGTCGGTTGGACAAATGCTGTAGGTTCGGCAATCCTGAATCCGGGAAAGTTTTTGGCAGAGGCTTTAGGCTCGTTGACTCTGCCTCTGTTCAACAAAGGGCAGAATGTTGCACAGCTACGTATATCAAAGGCGCAGCAGGAAGAAGCTCGTCTGGCTTTTCAGCAGGCATTGCTGAATGCCGGCAGTGAGGTTAACGATGCTCTTACTGCTTATCAGACAAGTCATGCCAAAACGTCTATTTACAGCAAGCAGGTGGAATCGTTGCAGACAGCATTACGCAGCACGAAGCTTTTGATGCAGCATGGTAATACTAATTATCTTGAGGTGCTTACGGCGCAGCAGTCGTTGCTTAATGCCGAACTTCAGCAGGTTGCCAATATGTTTACTGAAGTGCAAAGCGTGATAAGCCTGTATCAGGCTTTAGGAGGAGGACGTGATTAACTATTTGTCAGATTCTTATGTGCCAGGGCTAATTTGCTGATGTGTATCCGCTTGCTAGTCCGGGTAGAAAGCAAACGTCAGCGGATAATAATGACAGACTTGACATAAATAAAAAATATTGGGATTATATGCGCAAGTTTTAATGTTAGTTTGTTTTGGTTTGTATGCCGGCAAGTATTATTGTCGTATGCTTGTTTGATATTTGGTATAGCAATAGTATCATTGCCGGCATCTTTTGATGAGTTATTATTAAATTGAAAGTGTTTGTCGTTTGATTTGATATATCCAAGATCAGCACAAAAACATGACTTTATTTCATACTATTTTCTATTAATTCTTTCCGTCAGACTTTTAGTCTGGCGGATTTTATTTCATTCAGGCTGAATATTTTGCTTATTGTTATGTGTAAGGCTGTGATGTAGTCAAGATTGATAGAGTGGTGCTGATTGTTCTTTGGTGTTGTTTCAAAGGCAATCTGATAGATGTCTTGTTATGCAATAAAGCGTAAATGATTTTTTATAAAAAGTCATCACTCATCACATTCGTATGTAACTTGTTGATTTTGTGTACTATAACGTGTGATGAGTTGATTTTCCAACTCATCACATATATTATTGTCACAGCTTGACTTATTGAACTGATTTTATTGGTGATAACGTTATAACAGACTTATTGTCAAAGTGTTATGTAATAAAATATTTAGGGTGATGATGAAAATCGTTTTTGATGATTTTTCTTGTTGCAAAAGCATAGTTCTTGCATTGTAATATGTGGCATATTGAAAGCTAAAAGCATACCTTTTGCATCGTAATTTGCCGTGTTTTACATAGCCGTCATGCAGGCTTTAAAATTTAGTCTTGTGTAGATGGTGATTTATTAAGTCTTTTGATGACTTGATTATATAAAAGCAAAAACCGCAAGACTGTGTCCTGCGGTTTTTAATCTCCTTTTAACTGTTGTAGCTAAATTATTTAGCTGTGTCAGCAGCAGCTGTGTCAACAGCAGCTGTATTAACAGCAGAAACAGTGTCAACAGCAGCTGTATCTGTTGTGTCAGCACCCTCAGCCTGAGCTGTTTTGTTACCACAAGATGCGAAAGAGATAGCTGCGATAGCTACGAACATTAAAACTAATTTTTTCATTTTCTTTGCTTTTTAAATCTGTAAAACAATCATTTGTTTATTAAAACGATGCAAAGGTAAACATTTTTTTGATACGTTGTTCTGCTTTTAGTAATTTTTTTCATTCATTTTTGTAACTTTTTTGTAAGTAATTGATTGTCAATCAAATACGAAATGTTAATTTCTTTTAATTAGGGATGGCGCTTAATAAATAGTTTTTACTGTGTCTGTTAATTCCTACTTTTTATTATCTTTGCATCGAGAAAATCATAGAAATATCAGAAGAAAAGCAGATGTATGCATTATATATAATAAGGTGTGTGCATGGCAGGATATTTGAAACGGCACAAATGTGCCTGAATTTATATGTGTCAGGGAATGTGCAGCCGGATGGGCGTTGGTAAATGCCAGTGACATTGCTTTCTTTTCTGATGGTTGATAATACAGGTCCGATAAAATTGCAATATTAAAATCGGACGGAAAAGTAGAAAGATTAGATTATGATAGATACATCAGCCTTTCAAGGTAAAAAGGCGGCCTTTTTTACATTAGGCTGCAAATTAAATTTTTCAGAGACATCCACCTTTGGCCGTTTGTTGTCAGAGATGGGGGTGAGTACGGCAGATGAAGGCGAGGTTGCTGACATTTGTATAATAAACACATGTTCTGTTACAGAAGTTGCCGATCATAAATGCCGACAGGCCATACACAGGATGGTGCGCAATCATCCGGGAGCCTTTGTCGTTGTAACCGGATGTTATGCTCAGCTGAAACCTGAAACAGTGAGCCAGATAGAAGGAGTTGACCTGGTGCTTGGAGCTAACGAGAAAGCCAACCTTATTCAGTTCTTGTCTGAAGCATGGGGAGGCGTAAAAAACGGTGAGGCGCTGCACAGATATCATACACAGAAGACAAAAGACATTAAGACTTTTGCACCGAGCTGCTCGCGTGGTAATCGTACGCGTTATTTTCTTAAGGTGCAGGATGGCTGCAACTATTTCTGTACATATTGCACCATTCCTTATGCCCGTGGCTTTAGCCGTAATCCGAGTATTGCGTCGCTTGTTGAGCAGGCTGAGCAGGCTGCGGCAGAAGGAGGCAAGGAGATTGTTCTCACCGGCGTGAATATCGGAGATTTTGGCGAAACAACGAATGAACGTTTTGTTGACTTGGTAAAGGCTTTGGACAAGGTAGAAGGTATAAAGCGCTATCGTATAAGCAGCATTGAGCCAGACTTGCTGGATGATGAACTTATAGAATATTGTGCTCAGAGCAGGGCTTTCATGCCTCATTTCCATATACCGCTTCAGAGCGGATCAGATGAAGTGTTGCGCCTTATGCATCGCCGTTACGATACAGCGTTGTTTGCTCATAAGATAAATCTGATAAAGAAAGTAATGCCCGATGCCTTTATCGGTGTGGATGTGATGGTTGGAACACGCGGCGAAAAGCCTGAGTTGTTTGAAGAGACTTACAACTTCCTTCAGTCGCTCGATGTTACTCAGCTTCATGTGTTCCCTTATTCAGAGCGTCCGGGTACAATGGCTTTGAAGATACCTTATGTAGTGTCTGATGGCGACAAAAAACTGCGCAGCAAGCGTCTTCTTGATATGTCAGACAATAAGACTCATGCTTTTTATGAGCGTTTCATTGGATATGAGGCTGAGGTGTTGTTTGAGAAGGCTGCCAGAGGAAGAGCCATGCATGGGTTTACAAAAAATTACATTCGTGTAGAACTGCCGCCGTCACCTGACAACGACAGGCTTGACAATCAGCTCGTTAAGGTGAAGCTGGGTGACTTCAATCATGATAAAACAGCACTAAAAGCTTTATTGTAAAATGGAAAAAGTTGCTATCGTAATATTAAACTGGAATGGGGCAGAGATGCTGAAACGCTTTTTGCCTAATGTGCTTGAATATTCGCGTAAGGATGCAACTGTTTATGTTGCAGACAATGCATCTACTGATGATTCGCTTGAAATACTTAAACAACGCTTTCCTGAAGTTCGCCTGGTGCTTCTTGAAAAAAACAGGGGCTTTGCCGAGGGATATAACAAGGCTTTGGAGCAGATTGAGGCAGAATATTATGTATTGCTGAATTCAGACGTTGAAGTTGCCCATCATTGGCTGGCACCTTTGGTGGAGTTTATGGACAACCATCCTGAGGCTGCAGCCTGTCAGCCAAAACTGTTGTCTGAGAAAGATCATGATTCTTTTGAATATGCAGGAGCCAGTGGCGGATATCTTGACCGTTATGGCTATCCTTTTTGTCGCGGCAGAATTTTTGATACTGTTGAGGCTGACAACGGACAATATGATTACGATGCTGAAGTGCTGTGGGCTACGGGAGCATGTATGATGATACGTTCTTCAGATTTTAAGTCGTCAGGAGGTTTTGATGCCAGGTTCTTTGCCCATTGCGAGGAGATTGATTTGTGCTGGCGCCTGCGTTTGATGGGACGTAAGATTTTCTGCATACCAGACAGTTTTGTCTTTCATGTCGGTGGCGGCACTTTGCCTAAGAACAATCCGATGAAGACATATCTTAATTTTCGCAACAATCTGTTGATGCTTTACAAGAATTTGCCTGAAGACAGGTTGCGTAGTGTGTTCCGTATGCGTTTGTTCCTTGATTATGTCGCTGCGTTCAAGTCATTGGCCACAGGCTGCATAGGTGATTTCAAGGCAATACTTAAAGCCAGAAGAACATTCAGAAAATGGCTTCCTGAATATCGTGAGATAAGAAAACAAGTGCAGCAGATGCGCAAGACGGATAACGTGGAAGGTATATTCGGTTTCTCTATATTATGGCAATACTATGCTAAAGGGCATAAAAAATATTCTGAACTGAACATTAGCAGAGACCGCCACTGATTCTGCTTACGTGCCGGAATGTGCTTGTTTGAGCTCAGTTTTTGGTAAAGCCTAAAGATAAGACACTGAATTTTATGTTATTATAGTGTGCTGAGATTTTCTGCGCACATGATATTATTGTAGAACCGCTTGTAACGACATCATCAATCAGCAGAATATGTTTGCCGTCAAGGTCATGTTCTTTATCTATGCTGAAAACGTCCTTAACGTTGTCCTGTCGTTGCCAGCGGTTCATTTTTGTCTGGCTTTGCTTAAATGATTTTCTTTTTACGGCATTGCCGACAATCTTTATTTTAGTTATTTCGTTTATTCCTCTGGCAATTTCCATACTTTGATTATATCCTCGTTCCCTTTGCCTTTTCTTTGTCAAAGGTATAGGAATTATCAGGTCTATGCCGTCAAAAAATCCGTCTTGTCTTATCTCTTCTGCCAGCATACGCCCCATAAGTTCGCCTGTTTCCGGGTGGTTGAAATATTTTAAAGAAAGTATTATACGGCTCATTTCTGAATGTGGCTCGTAAAAGAACAATGCTGCAGCCTTTTCTATCTTAATCTGCCCCCAGAAAAGTTTTGCCATTTTGTTTTCATAGGGATTTTTTGAGAATAACGTTCTTGGCATGTGCAGGTTGCATACAGCACAGATAACGTCTTCGCTTATAGTAAGTCTTTTTCCACATACGACACACTGTTTTGGTGCTATGAAATTAAGCAGGCGTACAATGTATTCAATAAAAATACTCATGGAAAAATATAGTTTTACGTGTTTTTGAAAAGTATCAGAATAAAATATGAGAATGCAAGAAGGCATAATCACCTCTGCATTCTCATATTCATATTTCTAAGCAATTAATAGCTGCGTGCAATAATAACTCTGCATTTTGCAGGTTTGCCTGAAACCATGTCTGTTCCAGGTGTTTGCTCAACGCCGAAAGGCACACATCTTATCGTAGCTTGAGTTTCTTCTTTTATCTTTGCTTCTGTTTCTGCGGTACCATCCCAGTGGCACAGGAAGAAGCCTCCCTCCTTTACCTTCTCCTTGAACTCATCGTAGTTGTCACATTCATAGATGTGGGCATCACGATAAGCTTTGGCTTTCTTGAACATGTTGTCCTGAATTTCTTTCAGCAGATTTTCAACTCGTTCAACTATGCCGTCAACGGGAACTGTTTCTTTCTCAAGAGTATCGCGGCGCATAATTTCGAGAGTGTTGTTCTCGAGGTCGCGTCCGCCCATAACAAGACGTACAGGAACACCTTTGAGTTCATAGTCGGCAAACTTGAAGCCAGGGCGTTTGTTGTCGGCATCGTCATATTTAACAGATATTCCGGCATTGCGAAGAGCAGTGATAATCGGAGAAAGCTTTTCGGTGATGGCCTGCAGCTGTTCGGCTCCCTTTGTAATAGGGATAATAACAACCTGAATAGGAGCGAGTTTCGGAGGCAGAACCAGTCCGTTGTCGTCAGAGTGAGTCATTATTAATGCACCGATGAGACGTGTTGAAACGCCCCATGATGTTGCCCAGACATATTCAGGCTTGTTCTCTTTATTAAGATAAGTAACGTCGAAAGCCTTTGCAAAGTTTTGACCAAGGAAGTGGCTTGTTCCGCTTTGCAGGGCCTTGCCGTCCTGCATCATTGCCTCAATAGTGTAAGTGTCAAGAGCACCGGCAAATCTTTCTGTTTCGCTCTTTACACCCTGAACAACAGGTACAGCCATCCACTGTTCTGCAAAGTCGGCATATACATGAAGCATCTTCTGTGCCTCTGCTTCAGCCTCTTCACGTGTGGCATGTGCAGTGTGGCCTTCCTGCCACAAGAACTCTGATGTACGGAGGAATGGGCGTGTACGCATTTCCCAGCGCATCACGTTGCACCACTGGTTACACATCAGTGGCAGATCGCGCCATGAATGAATCCAGTTTTTGTATGTATTCCATATAATGGTTTCAGATGTTGGGCGTATAATCAGTTCTTCCTCAAGACGTGCTGCGGGATCAACTTCAACGCCGCTTTTGTCTTCTTTTGCGCGTAAGCGGTAATGTGTAACAACGGCACATTCTTTTGCGAATCCTTCAACATGTTCGGCTTCTCTTGAAAGGAATGATTTCGGGATAAGCAACGGGAAGTATGCATTCTGTGCTCCTGTTTCTTTAAACATCAGGTCAAGCTGGTGCTGCATCTTTTCCCAAATTGCATAGCCGTAAGGTTTGATTACCATGCATCCACGCACGGCAGACTGCTCGGCCAGGTCAGCCTTTACTACAAGGTCGTTATACCACTGACTGTAGTTGTCAGCTCTTTTTGTCAGTTCTTTTAGTTCTTTAGCCATGATAAAAATTGCTTTCTTATTCTAATTTGACTGCAAACTTACTAAAAATAGCTGAATTATGCTAATAAAATAGTGTAAGAAAGATATTTTATGATAATTAAATCATGCTCAGGTTGACAACATAAATGTCTTTGGTGATTATTTTAAATAAAATAATTTATATTTGTCATAGACAGATGCATACTTTGTTTTATCTTCCGGTGCATTGTATAGGTTTTTGTGTGATATTGCAGCTTCATGTTCTTTTAAAAAATGTTGTAATTAAATCAATATGTTAGGTTAAAAAATGTTCAATTTAATACATTATTAATATCATTATGTGGTTTTAATTATAAAAACATGTTTTTAATATTGTTTGGTATAAAAAAAAATTGTACTTTTGTCTATGTGAATTTTTAAATATTTTAGATTATGAAGAAAATTAAAGTTGTAATATTTGCCCTTTGCGCGGCTGTTGTAGTAAGTTGTAGTACAAAGGCAGGAACCGGTGCGTTAATCGGAACTGGTGGTGGAGCATTGGTCGGAGGTATTATTGGTAAAATAGCCGGCAACACAGCAGTAGGTGCCGCAGTAGGTGCTGCAGTAGGTGCCGGTACCGGTGCTTTGATCGGCAACCACATGGATAAAGTAAAGAAAGAGGCTGAGGCACAGCTCGATAATGCCAAAGTAGAAGAAGTTACTGACGCAAATGGTCTGAAGGCTGTAAAGGTGACATTTGATTCAGGTATTCTTTTCGCTCTGAATAAGGCAGACCTTAACACAGCATCAAAGAATGAGCTTGCAAAGTTCTCTAGCGTATTGAAGAATAACAGCACATGTTCGGTTGACATTCAGGGATATACTGATTCAACTGGTAATGATGCAATAAACGTTCCTCTGAGTCAGAAACGTGCTGAGGCTGTTTCTTCTTATCTGAAGTCATGTGGCGTTAGCTCAAATCAGATTCAGAAAGTTCAGGGCTATGGCTCTGCTAATCCTGTAGCTGATAACTCAACATCAGCAGGACAGGCTCAGAACCGTCGTGTTGAGGTATATCTGTATGCAAGCCAGGAGATGATTGACGCTGCAAATAACGGAACATTGAACTAATTTTTGATACTTATTAGATGAGCAAGTTCAGATTTCTGAGCCGCATAATACGTTGGATGGTGGTAGCTTTCTTTGGCTCCACCATTCTTGCTGTTGTATTGTTGCGTTTTATTCCCGTATATTTCACGCCGCTGATGTTTATCCGTTGTGCAGAGCAGATAAAGGACGGTGAAAGTATCAAGATGCATCATCATTGGGTGCCGTTGGATAAAATATCACCTCATCTGCCGGTTGCTGTTATGGCAAGTGAAGACCAGCGCTTCTTGCTTCATCACGGATTTGATTATAAGGCGATAGAAAAAGCCGTGGAACATAATATGTCGAGCAAGAAAAAGCGTGGCGCAAGCACCATATCGCAGCAGACTGCAAAGAACGTGTTCCTGTGGCCGGGCCGTTCATGGATACGTAAAGGGTTCGAAGTTTATTTTACTACGCTGATAGAACTGATGTGGAGCAAGCAGCGGATAATGGAAGTTTATCTTAATTCGATAGAGATGGGCCCCGGCATTTATGGCGCCCAGGCTGTTGCTGAGGACAATTTTGGCAAGGATGCCGTTGACTTGTTTAGAGGCGAATGTGCTCTAATAGCTGCCACTTTGCCCAATCCGCTTAAATTCAGTTCAAAAGATCCTAGCGGATATATGCTTAAGCGTAAGCGCCAGATAGAGCAGCAAATGAAGTTTATACCATCTTTTCCAAAAGAAGGAGAAGATATCGACCCTTCGACATCTGCGGGCGGCGTGTATCGCAATATGAGATAATATACAGCAGCAACAATTGTATGATGACGGTTCTGACTAATAATTTAGCCTAATATTTATATTGCCGGCAGCGCATGCGTCTTGCGTTTTGATTTGTTTGTGCGGCATGAAAATTAAATGTAATTGCAAATAATGGATTGTACCTTTCTTGATGAGCTGAACGACAGCCAGCGTGCAGCGGTGGAGTTTTGTGACGGACCGTCGCTTGTTATTGCCGGAGCCGGTTCAGGTAAAACCCGTGTGCTGACATATAAAATAGCATATTTATTGAGCCTTGGCATGAAGCCATGGAATATTCTTGCACTTACTTTTACCAATAAGGCTGCAAACGAAATGAAGCAGCGAATAGGAGGGCTTGTTGGCGAAGAGGTGGCAAGGTATCTGTATATGGGAACCTTTCATAGCATATTTTCGCGTATTTTGCGTGTTGAGGCTGAAAGACTTGGCTACGCAGGCAACTTTACAATATATGACGAGAGTGATTCGAGGAGTCTGATTAAAGCCATTATCAAGGAGATGCAACTCGATGACAAGGTGTATAAGCCGGCGTCTGTTCATGCGCGAATAAGTATGGCTAAGAATAATCTTATGTTTCCTGATGAATATGCCAGGACCCGAAGCCTGATAGAACGTGATGCTGAACAGAAAGTGCCGGCTGTGTCGACTATATATTCGGCGTATTGCGAGCGCTGCAAGAAGGCGAATGCAATGGATTTTGACGACTTGCTAATAAATACATATCGTCTGCTTGTTTCTGACGCTGATATACGCAAGAAATATTCTGAACGCTTTAAGTATGTTCTGGTTGATGAGTATCAGGATACAAACTCTGTACAGCAGAAGATTGTATGGCTGTTGGCTGAAGAGCACATGCATGTTTGTGCCGTAGGCGACGATGCACAGAGTATTTATGCCTTCAGAGGTGCAAACATAGACAACATCCTTGATTTTCAGAAGCAGTTTGCAGGAACGCGTCTGTTCAAACTGGAGCGTAACTATCGCAGTACTAAACGTATTGTTCAGGCGGCAAACAGCCTGATACGTCACAATGAACGGCAGATACCGAAAGATATTTATAGCTGCAATGCCGATGGCGATAAACTTTCAGTTAAACCGGCATACAGCGACCGTGAAGAGGCTATTATCGTTTGCAATGAGATTAAGCGGATAAAGCGGGCTGACAGATGCGGATATAATGACTTTGCCGTGCTATATAGAACAAACTCACAGAGTAGAAGTTTTGAGGAAGCCATGCGAAAGGTGAGCATTCCTTATAAAATTTATGGCGGACTCAGCTTCTACCAGCGTAAGGAGATAAAAGATGTCATAGCGTATTTTCGCCTTGTTGTAAATCCTGACGACGAGGAGGCTTTTAAGAGAATTATAAATTATCCTAAGCGTGGAATAGGCGACAGCACTGTGGCAAAGATTGCCGCTGTGGCCTCCGCAAACGGAGTGAGCTTGTGGCGTGTGATATGTGAACCTGCTTTGTACGGATTTAATCCAAGCAAAGCCACGCTTACAAAGCTGGATGCCTTCAGGTGTCTGATAAGTAGTTTTATTGAGAAGTTTGTAACGGTTGATGCCTATGCTTTGGGTGTAGAAGTGGTCAAGGCCAGCGGTATTTCTGCAGATATATATCAGGATAAGACTCCCGAAAACATAGCCCGTCAGGAGAATGTCGAGGAATTGCTTGGCAGTATACAGGAGTTTGTTGAAGGCAGGAAAGAAGAAGGCCGTGCTGATGAGGTTCATCTTACAGACTTCTTGCAGGAAGTGTCATTGCAGACAGACCTGGAGAGCGACGACGGAGCTGACGGTGAACGTGTGTCGCTGATGACTGTGCATAGCGCCAAGGGACTTGAATTCCCTGTGGTATTTGTCGTTGGACTGGAGGAGAATATCTTTCCGAGTTCTCTGTCAATGGGCAGCAGGCGTGAACTGGAGGAGGAGAGACGACTGCTTTATGTGGCGATAACGCGTGCAGAACGCCATTGTATATTGACATACGCAAAGAACCGTTACAGATATGGAAAGGTTGAGATGGAGTCGCCGAGCCGTTTTCTGACAGACATCTCGCCTGAGTTTGTTGACGTTGAAGATGCCAAGGATATATTTATGAGGGCAACATCTTCTTATTCTTCCAGAGGGTCGTTGTTTTCTTCTGACAACAGGTGGCAGAACAGCCGGCCTGTGGCTAGTCAGTTTAAGGCTGATCCTAAGCCGCGTGAAGCTGTTCATCGTGACGTTCCTCCTGTGTCTGATACATTTTCGCCTCGTTTCAGGCGTCTTCAGGCTGCAGCGTCAAGCGCTGTTTCTGCTAAAAAGTCGATGGCAAATTCAAGCCAGGTGAAGGAGAACAGTGTGATTGAGCATGAGCGGTTTGGTATTGGAACTGTTATAAGACTTGAAGGTGTGGGTGAAAATACAAAAGCTACTGTGCAGTTTAAGAATGCCGGCGTAAAGCAACTGCTGCTAAAATTTGCACGTTTTAAAGTAATTGGATAAGCAATTTGTTTCATATAGAGGTATCTGACAATAGATTAACTTGTCTGATACCTCTTTTATTTTATATACTTTCCGGAGAATGCATTTCTGTGAATATGCGTTTTGACAGAATGTTCTGAAAATCGATATTTCTGTATCTTTCTGTGTTTTAATAGCAGACCATTTCTTGAGCGAATAATTTATTCCGGCTTTTGACAGGTATTTTTGAAATAAAATGCTGTGCATATGTAAGTCGTTGACTGCTAATATTTTGTATGAAGATGGACGAGAGTGTGCATTAATGACTGTAGTTCTATATTGCAAAACATGCCCTTTTACAGTCTAAAAGACGGCTTTTTGTGATTTAAAATGTACTTGTTTGCATGATGAAACTTACTTATTTGTGATGGATAACATACTGTATTTGGTCTGAATACTCACAGACTTGGCTGTTTGATGATCTTATTTTTACTTATTTCGGCAGAAATAAGGGCTCGTTTTATCAAGTTTTCAGCTTTCTGTTTCTAGTTTGGTGATTTTTATGGACATTGCTGATTTTACATTGTGTTATTATATATTTGAATTAAACAGCCAAAATGTCATCTGCTTTCTGCACGTAGTAATATTGTAATGTTATGTTTAAGGTTGCTTGTTTATTGTATGTCATATAAAACAATAACCGGACTGTTCTTTAATTAGAGCAGTCCGGTTATACTTATTTAATATGAATTGTTTACAGATGTTTTCTTTATCTTAGGCAGATGTTTCTTTTTTCTTAGCCATTCAGCTTTTCTCTTCTCATATTCAAGCTGATGCTTTTCCAGATAATTGTCGGCCATTACTCGTGATTAAATTTACTGTAAATAACATTTATCTTTATCGGCTCGTATGGGTTTTCACTACCGCCAACAAGTTTTGTGCTTGTCAGACTCATGTCATGCACAATCTTTACAATTTGGCTCGACGAGTTTGTCGTTACCGATACAGGTATTACCACAACTCTGTTCCAGTCAGGATGTTCGTTCAGCCAGTTTGAATTCTCAGCCAGTCCTTTTTTCTTTATGTCAGCCATATATGTTATCATGCCTGATATATTATTAAATGTATACTGGTTTGTCGACGAGCTGTATGTCGCAATGAATGATTTCTTATAATCAACATTATCGCCGTTCTCAAAGAACGTATACAGGCTGTCCTTCGGTATCATCAGCAGTGTGGAAGGCGCGCTGAGAGAATACTCGTCGTGAGTATTGTTGTTGATTCGTGTAAGCGATATCTTTGCCGTATTTATTGTGTCATTGCTGTGGTTTTCTGTTATTTCGTCCACAGGCAATGTGATTTCTGTGAATATTCCTGCCGGAGTTTTCAGATATGTACAAGTGTTGTCGTTTGCAAGGTCAGCAATGTTCTGCTTGTCATTTGATATATTTGTTGTCTGAAGAACCTCCTCGGTTGCAGAGAACGAAGTTGTACCTACGTATGTAGAGTCGTTGAGGTATCTGAAATAGATGTTCAGCTGACTGACTGTTATGTAAGCCATTGAGCCGATGCCGTCGTTGGTCTTGAAATAGAAGCCTGGGCATACCTCATGAATGAAGTTATATGAATTTTTAAACCTGTCGGGATCCTCATAATACATACGCATAATATATGTACCATAATTATTATAGGTTACACCATTCTTGTCTGTGTAAGGCTTGTTCAGGTTTATTTCTATATTAGGTGTATAGCTGCTTTCGTCAGCTCTGTCTTCGTCGCTTATGCTCAGGTCGGTCAGAGTGTACGTCTTGTTTACCTTCATGCCGTCATTGCGGATAAGTCCTTCTGCGATAGGGTCGAAGTTTGAATAATATTTCACACCCTCTTTCATCGGCTCGTTCATCTCATAAGCAGTAATATTCATTGTAGCCAATGAGTCGCCGTAATAGTCGGTATAGAAAAGTCTTATGCTACATGAATCGGCTATGACTTCTCCGTCCTGCAGACTTATAATGCTGTCTTTCTCTGGAAGCTTGTAGTTTTCCAGTGTGCTGAACTGTGCCATAAAGTCACCGGTGATATAATTTCCTGTCTCTATATCACGTATTTTACCTAGATATCCAGTTGTGCTTCGTGACAAGACTGAGTCTGCTACAATAGACCTTGTTGCAACGTTGAAAGTGTCAGTTGTTACTTTCAACATATCCATATTGTCTGTTAAAGAGTTGCCGATAGAATCGGTAGTGTCATCGCATGATGCAATCGTTATGCAGGACATTATTGCAATGACAGTATAGATAATAGTTTTCATTGAAAGTTTAATCTAATGAAACAATAGTATGTTATTCTGAAATGCTGTCGAATATTTTATCGTAAAATTCTTGATATGTCTGGCAGATGTCTTCCTCTTTTTCCGGATGGCTGATTACAGGCAGCCCCTTTTCAGTTGCATATTTTATTATTTCAGGATTTACGTCAGCACCGGCTTTGACTATTCCGTCAGAATAGTCAATCGCAAGTTTCTCTAAATCCATGAAACTGAAGTCTTTGTTGTAGTTATCCAGAATGTCTGACTTCACGTCGCGGAAGGCTATGCTGTCTTTGAATTTTTCGCCGAGTCCGCCTTTCAGCTCTTCTGAGAAAAGAGATGTTACAACTTTTGTGTTAGCAAACGACGGTTCCTCCCTGTATGCTGTTTTTACATAAAGCGGAATTGCTGAGCACATCCAGCCTTGACAATGTATTACGTCGGGTGTCCAGCGCAGCTTCTTTACGGTTTCAAGCACGCCACGTGCAAAGAATATTGCACGCTCGCCGTTGTCGTCGTATTCAACTCCGTTCTCGTCTTTAGCCATAAGCCTCTTTGTAAAGTAATCCTCGTTGTCGATAAAATAAACTTGGATTCTTGTTGCAGGTATTGAGGCAACCTTGATAATAAGCGGATGGTCTGTCTCGTCGATAATCAACATCATTCCTGACAGACGGATTACCTCGTGAAGCTGTCCTCTTCTTTCGTTGATATTTCCCCATTTAGGCATGAACGTCCGTATCTCATATCCTTTCTCTTGTATGATCTGAGGTATCTGACGGCCTAAATTTGACATTTCGCTTTCAGGAACATAAGGAGTAATCTCTTGATTTATAAATAATACCTTTTTTGCCTTCATGATGTTAATTTTTATCCTTGCAAAGGTACAAAAAAAACTTCGTATACGGGTAACTTTTTTTATAAACTTAGAGAAATGCCTGCTCTTATTGGCATATTTTTTTAATTATTCTTTTTTATTTAAGAAATTTGTTGTTATTTTGCACCTCAATTTCGAGGTGTTAAACATTTATACAATGATTGTATTTCATAAAATAGTAGAACTTCAAAACGCTTTGTTTGCCGACCGTAAAGCCGGGAAAACTGTGGGACTGGTGCCCACGATGGGCGCCCTGCATGAGGGACATGCGTCTTTGGTTAAGAAAAGTGTAGAGGATAATGATATTACGGTAGTTTCTGTTTTCGTTAATCCAACACAGTTTAATGACCCTAAAGATTTAAAATCATATCCTCGGACTGTTGAGGACGACTGTAAACTGTTGGAGAAGGTACATGCCGATTATGTGTTTGTGCCTTCTGTTGAGGAGATGTATCCTGTTCCTGATACACGTCACTTTGAGTATCCTCCGGTTTCTACCGTAATGGAGGGCGCACATCGCCCAGGACATTTTAATGGTGTATGTCAGGTTGTAAGCAGATTATTCTATATCGTAAATCCGGACAGAGCTTATTTCGGAGAGAAAGACTGGCAGCAGATAGCTGTAATTAAAGCTATGGTTAAGGCTTTGTCTTTGAAGGTGAACATTGTTGAATGTCCTATAGTCCGCGATGCAGACGGACTAGCTCGTTCTTCACGCAATGCGCTCCTTTCAAAAGATGAACGTGCAATTGCTCCTGTTATATTCAAGGCTCTGAGCGAAGGTGTTGAATATAGCGCAAACCATAGTGTAAAAGAAACTCACGATTTTGTTGTTGGCGCAATAAATGCTGTCGACGGACTTGACGTTGAGTATTTCGAGATTGTAGACGGTGATACTCTTTTGCCTGTAAACGAATGGTCTGACTCTGACTATGTCGTAGGTTGTATAACTGTTTACTGCGGCTCACGTCCTGTGCGTCTTATTGACCATATTAAATTTAAGGAGCCGAAGTTGTAGGATTCTTTCGTGCTTGAACATTATAACGATATATAAAATTATGATGATAGAAGTTTTAAAGAGCAAGTTGCATTGTGTTCAGGTTACTGAGGCCAACCTTAATTATATGGGCAGCATAACCATTGATGAGGATCTTATGGATGCAGCTAATCTTATTGCAGGTGAGAAGGTTCAGATTGTTAATAATAATAATGGTGAGCGCCTCGAGACATATATAATAAAAGGTGAACGTGGCAGCGGTTGTATCTGTCTAAATGGTGCGGCTGCAAGAAAATGCCAGGTAGGTGATACCGTTATAATCATTGCTTATGCATTGATGGATTTTGAAGAGGCTAAGCATTTTAAGCCAACGGTGGTCTTTCCTGAGAACAACAGACTGGTCAAGTAAGTGTGGTAAATCAGTAGACAGATTTTTTGTTTAAGACTAAGATACAATAAAAGCGGAAACATGAATTATCTTTTTCATTGTTTCCGCTTTAATTTTTCTACCAAAGCCCGAAGGCCTTGGTAGTTTAAGACTGATTATTCAATAACTACAAGCGGGGTGTCTTCCATAACACTTTCACCCTCTTTTACAAGGACAGCTGTAACCTTGCCGCTCTTTTCTGCGTCAAGATTGTTAGCCATCTTCATAGCTTCAAGAACAACAACGGTGTCTCCGGCTTTTACTTCGTCGCCAACTTTCACCTTTATTTCTGTTATTACACCTGGTAACGGTGACTTTACAGCATTGTTCAGGTCTACTTTGTTGGTTGATGTTGGAGCAGAAGCTGTTTCTGCCTCGGGCTGTGCTACAGGGCGAACAACAACTTTCTTCTTTACGGGTTCCGGTTCCTTCTCCATCTGAACCTCGTATTCTTCACCGTTGACAACAACGTTGGCAATATTGTCGTTTATACTGTTTATTGCAACTTCATATTTGTTGCCGTTGATTGTATATTTATATTCTTTCATATTGTTTTGTTCTTAAGGATGTTGCGTCATTGTGAGTATATGAGACTCCCATTCGGAGTGCTTGCTCTTTATTGTAATGACACCAGCTTCTTTGTCGTGCACGTTATTTCCGTTGTATTCGTGCAAGGCTAGTGCTATGGCGGCATATACTTCGTTATTCTTCATTGTCACTGACATTTAAGTTTTGAAACAATTACATAGGAATGTTTCCGTGCTTCTTAGCAGGAAGACCATCTCTCTTTGTAGCAAGCTGAGCAAGGGCGCGACAGATGCGGAAACGAGTGTTGCGCGGTTCTATAACATCATCAATGTAGCCATATTTAGCTGCCTGATATGGGTTAGCGAACATCTCTGTGTATTCCTCTTCTTTTTCTGCCAGGAATGCCTTCGGATCTTCGTGCTCTTTTGCTTCTTTAGCGCAAAGGACTGCAACGGCACCGCTTGCACCCATAACTGCGATTTCTGCAGAAGGCCATGCATAATTGATGTCTGTACGCAGCTGCTTGCAGCCCATAACGATGTGGCTTCCACCATAGCTCTTACGCAAAGTAACTGTTACCTTTGGAACAGTGGCTTCGCCGTAAGCATAAAGCAGCTGTGCTCCGTGGAGGATAACTGCATTGTACTCCTGACCTGTACCCGGGAGGAATCCAGGAACGTCAACAAGGCTTACGATAGGAATGTTGAATGCGTCGCAGAAACGAACGAAACGTGCACCTTTGCGGCTGGCGTTAACGTCGAGCACACCTGCGTAGCATGAAGGCTGGTTAGCAACGATACCTACGCTCTGACCATTGAAGCGAGCGAAACCAACGATGATGTTCTTTGCGAATTTAGGCTGAACCTCAAAGAATTCGTTGTCGTCGGTAATTGCTGAAATAACCTTATACATGTCGTATGCCATGTTCGGATCTTCGGGAATGATCTCATTCAGAGAATCTTCCATTCTGTTGATCGGATCATTGCATTCCTTGCGGGGAGCCTCTTCCATGTTGTTAGACGGAATATAGCTCAGCAATGTCTTGATCATTTCCATTGCCTCTTCCTCTGTAGAAGCTGTGAAGTGTGTAACACCGCTCTTTGTAGAGTGTACACTTGCGCCTCCGAGGTGCTCCTGGTCGATGTCTTCACCTGTTACAGTCTTAACAACTTTAGGACCTGTCAAGAACATGTATGATGTGTTTTCCATCATCAGAGTGAAGTCTGTCAATGCCGGTGAATAAACCGCACCTCCGGCACACGGTCCGAAGATACCGCTAATCTGAGGTATAACACCAGATGCAAGAATGTTTCTTTCAAATATTTCAGCGTAACCGGCAAGTGCGCAGATACCTTCCTGAATACGGGCACCGCCAGAGTCGTTAATACCAATTACAGGAGCGCCCATCTTCATTGCCATGTCCATAACTTTGCATATCTTCTGGGCCATGGTCTCAGAGAGTGAACCGCCGTTTACGGTGAAATCCTGTGCAAAAATATATACCAGTCTGCCGTCAATTGTTCCGCTTCCGGCAACAACGCCATCTCCAAGATACTGTTTCTTTTCCATGCCGAAGTTTGTGCAACGGTGAAGCTTGAACATGTCAACTTCTTCAAAACTGCCTTCATCAAGCAACATATCTATACGTTCGCGGGCTGTGTATTTTCCACGTGCATGCTGTTTCTCAATAGCTTTTTCGCCGCCACCGAGACGAGCCTGCTCGCGTTTAGCGATAAGCTCCTTGATTTTTTCTACTTGTTTACTCATGATTTCTGAATGTATTTTTTATGTTTTTAGCGTTTTTATTCATATTAAGATTTAAAGCGGTGCTATAATAGCACAAGGAATTAAAGGCAAAATTCAATATTAATTGAAATTCACATTGTCTTTAATTCCCTGTCGTCCCTCTTTAATTTTTAATAAAAGAATTATTATTTCTCACAGAGTTCTGTAAGTATTCCGCATGTTGATTTCGGATGCAGGAACGCGATGTTCAGTTTTTCTGCACCTGGTCTTGGAGCCTTGTCAATGAGACGTACGCCTTTGCTTTCGCATTCAGCCAAAGCATTGCTTACACCGTCTTCAATGCAGAATGCTACATGATGTACTCCGTGATTGCCTTTGTCGAGCCATTTCTGTATTGTACTGTCGGGTGATGTTGGCTCGAGAAGCTCGAGTTTAACTTCTCCGCATTTCAAGAAAGCTGTTTTAACCTTCTGGTCTGCAACTTCTTCGACTGCATAACATTTCAGTCCTAATACATTTTCAAAATAAGGTAAAGCCTCTTCAATGCTTTGTACGGCTATTCCTAAATGCTCTATACGTGAAATTTTCATATTTTATAGGTTTTATAAGATGTGCAAATATACATATAATTATTTAATGAAACAATAATTTATAGCTTTTTAATTTTTTGTATGATTTAATGTTATTGCTACATTTTGACATTGCCAATGTGTCGGAATTGCACTTTAATTTCTGAAATGATGACACTTTGCCGTCTATCCGGCTTTTTGCTGTTTATTGCTGTCGCTATTTCTTGTCTGTCTCTTGAATTCTGCACATGTGAGCGCTGTTGCCATTGCGACATTCAGGCTGTCTGCTTTCTTGTTCTTTTGGTAACAAGGTATGAATAGCGATTTGTCAACCTTTGATAATATCTGTTGGGATATTCCGTTGCCCTCATTTCCCATGATTATAATTCCTGTTGGAGTCAGCTCCTGTGCGTATATGTCGGTCCCGTTTAATGCTGTTCCGTATACCAATGCATTAGCCGGTTTATTTTCTATAATTTCGTTCAGGTCTGTATAGATTATGTTTACATGAGCGATACTTCCCATTGTTGCCTGTACTACTTTAGGATTATAAGCGTCGGCAGTATCGTTGCTGCAAAATATTGTTGAAATGCCAAACCAGTCGGCTATTCTTATGATAGTTCCGAGATTGCCCGGATCTTGCACTCTGTCAAGTGCAAGGCAGAGTTCGCGTTCACATATACTGATGTCCAGAGTATGGGTAGGTATCTTGAATATTCCCATCACTTGCTGTGGATGCTGTAAGAAGCTTATTTTCTTTAGCTCATCGTCTGTCACCGTCACGTCTTGTGGCCTTGCGCTTTTGTTGTTAGCTTTATACCATTCTTCTGTAGCAATAAGACGTTCCGGATTATATATCTCCGACAAGTCTCCTACAACTT
The DNA here is from genome assembly GCF_900625065.1 of Prevotella marseillensis. Classification (NCBI taxonomy): domain Bacteria; kingdom Pseudomonadati; phylum Bacteroidota; class Bacteroidia; order Bacteroidales; family Prevotellaceae; genus Prevotella; species Prevotella marseillensis. Next base: position 760,326 of record NZ_UYXY01000001.1, read on the forward strand.
TAGGGCCTTCTGCCACAAAGACACCTTCTTTCTGTCTGTTTTTCTTAAGTTCGAGTGAACGTATATATTTAATGAGATTTTTTGAAATCATGGTGTTGACGGATTTATTGTTATATGGTGTTTGTGTCTGACATTATATTAAATATAAATAATCTTTACGCAAATCTTTTCAGACCGGTTGGCCTAAACTTATTGCCGTTATACCAATTTCATTGTAATAACGTTGGCAAAAGTACTAAAATTTTATTATTTTTGCAACTTGAAATTTGCATTAAATGATAAAACAGGTATCTAAATATATTTCTTTATTTGTTTCGCTCTTGATTGTCGTGCTGATGCTGTCAGGGTGTTCTGCATCGAAGTTCATACCGGAAGGAAAGTTCCTTTTGGATGATGCTGAGATAAAGTCTGATGTTAAGGATGTCAATCCTGACAGACTTAAGGCATATATAAGGCAGAAAGGCAATTCAAAGTGGTTCTCCCTGTTTAAGATACCTCTCGGCACTTATGCGTTGTCCGGCAAGGATTCCACTAAATGGATAAACAAAAAACTTCGTGATTTAGGCGAAGACCCTGTTCTGTTTGACTCTCTTCAGACAGCCATGACATGCTCTGATTTAGAGAATGTGCTGCATGGTCTTGGATACCTTAGGGCTACCGTAGATTATAACCTCGACTTTAAAAAGAAAAAGAAAGTTGTTGTTGTGTATAACCTTCATCCGGGTCCTTTGTATCACATAAGTTCTGTCAGTTATGATATTCAAGATGATAAAATTGCGGAATTCTTGAATACGGGTGAAGAGGGAGGCTTTAAGCCTGGATTACGTGTAGGTATGCCTTTCTTGACAAACGAACTTGACAATGAGCGAAAGGCACTGACAAAATATTTAAATAACAACGGATATTATAAGTTTCATAAGGATTTTATTACATATTCAGCCGATTCGGTGCGGGGAAGCACCGATGTTGACCTTACGTTGCATTTGCATAAATATACCGCCAACAGCAAAAGTCCTGAAGAGGCACACACCCGTTATAAAATAAATGATGTTACATATTACAGCAATGACGAACGTAATTATGTGCCTCTGCGCCAGTCAGTGCTTGAAGAGAATACTCTTATAGAACCGGGAGAATATTTTAATTCGGAAGCACTTCAGAAAACATATAACAGATTCAGCCGTCTCCAGATTGTAAAATATACAAATATACGATTCAACGAACTTCCTGACAGTGATAAGCTTAACTGTGATATCGGTATCAGCACAAATAAGATAAACAGTGTAATCTTTCAGCCTGAAGGAACAAACACTGCCGGAGACTTTGGAGCTGCAGCATCGCTTACTTATGAGAATAAGAACCTTTTCAAAGGTGCTGAAACGTTTAGTGTAAAATTGCGCGGGGCTTTTGAGGCCATTACAGGTCTTGAGGGGTATCAGAATCAGGACTATGAAGAATATAGTCTGGAGACGAAACTTGTCTTTCCGCGTCTGTTGGTTCCGTTCCTTTCAAAGAATTTTAAGAGACAGTCGGCTGCCGTAACTGAGTTGACGGCCAGTTATAATATGCAGAACCGTCCAGAATTTCATCGCCGTGTTTTTTCTGCCGGTGTGAGATATCGTTGGGATGACGTTAAGCGCAGGCGTAGATATAATGTAGATCTTATAGACCTGAACTATATTTATATGCCATGGATTTCGAAAACATTTAAAGAAGAATATCTTGACGATGTGGACAGCAGAAATTCTATTTTGAGGTATAATTACGAAGACTTGTTCATAATGAAGCTAGGCTTTGGCATGTCGTACAATAATGGCGACGAAGCCTATAAGTTTAATATTGAGACAGCAGGAAATCTTCTTAACGGTGTTTCACGTCTGATTGGCAGCAGTGTAAACAGCGACAATCAATACACCTTATTTAATATTGCTTTTGCTCAGTATGTGAAAGGAGATTTCGACTATACCCGCATGTTCCGTTTTGATTCACGTAACAATCTTGCCTTTCATGTTGGTTTTGGTATTGCCTATCCTTATGGCAACAGCCGCGTCTTGCCTTTTGAAAAGAGATATTTCTCAGGCGGTGCCAACTCTGTGAGAGGATGGAGCGTTCGTGGACTTGGACCGGGAAAGTTTAAGGGGACAAACGGCTCTATCGACTTCATAAATCAGACGGGTGATATAAAGCTGGATATCAATCTTGAGTTCCGTTCTTTCCTGTTCTGGAAGATTTATGGAGCTGTTTTTGTTGATGCCGGTAATATATGGACATTGAGGTATTATGAGGAACAGCCCGGCGGACAGTTTGACATTAAAGATTTCTATAAGCAGATAGCCGTTGCTTACGGAGTGGGCTTAAGACTCAATTTCGATTTCTTTATTCTTCGTTTTGATATGGGTATGAAGGCCATAAATCCGGCTTATGATACACAGCAGGAACATTACGCCATCTTCCATCCTGATTTTAGTCGCGATTTTGCTTTTCACTTTGCAGTGGGCCTTCCATTTTAATCAGCCACTTGCCGTCTCTTTTTACCACGTTGATGTTATATACTTCGTGTTCTGATATCCTTCCGGGACGTCCTATAGTGTCTATTTTAAAGACATTGTATGCGTCGCATTTCACTGTTGCCAGTGTGTCGTTCACATAGTTCACCTCGTCGGTTTCATGCGTGGTGCTTTCAGTGTTATTGTTAATCACGTCTATATCTTCCTGAAATATATTGCTTGCCATGAACCTTATCCATTTTTCCGATTCCGGAGTGCATAAGGGTATGGCTTCTTTCAGTTTAAAGTTAAAATAATTTGAGGCAAACTGGTCAGTCACCGATATTATATTTTCCTCGTCTTCCGACTGATAATGTTTTGTACAGGAACCGAAAATTAATAGACAAATGATAGTCAGGAAAGATATTTTCATATTGATTAATTTTCTACAAAGATACCATTTTTTTTTTGTACCATGGTCAATTCTTTATAAATTTGCAGACAAAAAATATCAAGATGCTTAATTTTATATCTTTCGGTAGTGGAAGTTGTGGAAACTGTTATTATATATATACCGAGACATACGGCATACTTATTGATATCGGTATAGGAATAAGAAAGCTAAAAAAATATTTTCATGATTATGGTCTTAGCGTAAAAAACGTAAGGTATGTGCTGATAACTCATGACCATGCAGACCATGTTAAGTCTGTAGGCAGTTTCAGCAACAGTCTTGGTGTGCCTGTGTATGCCACGAAAGAAGTTCATGAGGGTATAAGAAGTAACTATTGTGTAAGGAAAAAGATAGATGCGGCAAACGTCCGTATAATAGAGAAAGGTAAGGACCTCGTTCTGGACGATTTCACGGTGTCGGCATTTCATGTGCCTCATGACAGTCGCGACAATATAGGCTTTAAAATTAAGTACGAGAATACCAATTTCTGCCTGATGACAGATGTCGGGCATGTTACCGACGAAATGACAAAGGCTATTAATGACGCCGACTATTTGGTCATTGAGGCTAATCATGACGAAGAGATGCTGCGGACTGGCCCATATCCCGAATACCTTAAGAAGAGAGTGGCCGGCGGCAACGGCCATCTGTCAAACAGACTGTGTGCGCAAAGTCTTGCTGCCAATGCCACGGGCAGGCTCAATCATGTGTGGCTGTGCCATTTAAGCGAGGAGAACAATCATCCGGAACTAGCTCGCAAGACCGTTGAAATGGGATTGGCAGGCTCAGGTAATCCTGATTTGGCACAGCTAAAGGTAGATGTGTTGAAAAGAAACAGCCCAAGTGGGGCATATATACTTAAATGATTAAATTGGATTGAAATGAAAAAGTTGTTTATTAAGGGTGCATTGTTGTGCACCGCATTGTTTTTCACGGTTCAGGCCGACGCTCAGATCAGTTTGGGTAATATCCTGAAAAATGTAGTGTCTGGTGGCTCATCAGAAAAGACAACCACTGAGACAACATCTTCAGACAATTCAGGCGTTGGCGGCTTGTTATCGTCGCTTACGAGTATTTTCTCATCAAACAAGGTGGCTACAGAGGATAAAATCATAGGCACATGGGTTTATGAAGAGCCGGCAGTTGTGCTGTCGAGCGATGACATGCTGAAGAACATAGGCGGAAAGGTGGCTTCTTCAGCTGTAGAAACTCAGCTGAAGAGCAAGCTGGAAGGCTATGGCTTCAAGAAAGGCAGCGTGACCATGACTTTTGACAAGTCAGGAAACTTCACCCAGACACTTATGGGAAAGAAAGTTACCGGTACATACACCATTGAGGATAAGAACATTGTGCTGAAGTACGGCGGCAAGATTTCACAGATAGTAGGAACAACACAGCTTGACGGCGACAATCTTCTTATCGTTATGAATGCGTCAAAGCTCCTTGAGTATGTAAACGTACTTGGTTCTGTGTCACAGAATTCAACACTTAAGACAGCTGCTTCGCTTATAGGCGGAATGGATGGTCTTGAGTGCGGACTGAAGCTGGTTAAGCAGTAAATTTCAGCTCTAAGAGGTGATGCCGGCATGGATATTGAATAAAAATAGTTAAATGTTTAGTTAATACGAGGCAAAATAACACTTATATCAGCTAAAAGCATTACCTTTGCGCCGCTATTACGAGTTGATAGCATAAATTCAAACCTAATTACAAATAAAAAATGGCAACAAAAATCAGATTACAGCGAGGTGGCCGTAAAGGTTATGCCTTCTACAGCATTGTCATCGCAGATGTAAGAGCACCACGTGATGGTAAGTTTACAGAGAAGATTGGTACATACAATCCTAACACCAATCCTGCTACGGTAGATTTGAATTTCGACCGTGCTCTCTATTGGGTTGAGACAGGCGCTCAGCCAACAGACACAGTACGCAATATCCTTAAAGGTGAGGGTGTTTATATGATGAAGCATCTTCGCGGTGGAGTAAAGAAAGGCGCTTTCGACGAGGCTGCAGCTCAGAGCAAGTTTGACGCTTGGAAAGCTAACAAGGTTAAGGGTCTTGACCAGATTCGTGAAAACGAGGCTAAGAGCAAGAAAGACGCTGCTGCTAAAGCTCTTGACGCTGAGAAGAAAGTAAATGAGGAGATAGCTAAGAAGGTAGCTGAGAAGAAGGCTGCTGCAGCTGCTGCTAAGGCTGAGGCCGAGGCTGCTGCAAATGCAGAGGCTTCTGCTGAAGAGGCGCCTGCTGAGGCTTAATTTTCTTAAAAAGAGATTTTAGAATAGGGCCGGCTCATCATTTGAGCCGGCTTTTTTGTTTTCTTTCTTCTGTTATATCTTAGGGTTGTTTTGCTTTTTTATTTTTGCTGTGCCTCCTTTTGGGGGTATGATGCTCTTGGCTTTTCTTTATCTTTGTTTTGATATAATGGTTCTTTCTGTTTAATTATGATGTCTGCTGTTTGAGTTGTTCCTGTTTTTTTATATTGTCTCGTCTATTGTCGTTCTTTTTGTATGGAAATTTCATTGTTATGTTGTCGCTGTTTTGTAAATATAATTCTCTGTTCAGACAGAAAACTTTTTATTTTTAACGCTCTCAGAGTGGCCATGCTCTCTGCAAAACAATGATTTTGAGCGAAAAATATCAAAAATAGTATATATTTGACAATATGCTGATATACAATGACTTACATTGTTTCTTGGTAAAAACAAGAAGAGTTAAAAAATATTACTATGCCGTTTGGCGGTCAGAAACGGCTCATTTAGCAAGGCAAACTCATGCTTTTATGTCTTGAATATGCATGAGTTTTAATTAAAAATGTGCCTTTTTATTGACTTTTGTGTATGCTAAATGCGAATATGTCTTAATATTTAACCTCTATGCAGATAGAAAATAAATGTCTATTAACATTATGATTTCTAGATTAAAGAAAACTCATGTCCTGATTTTTTACCGTTTTCTTCATTTTGTAAGTTGTTGCTTTCTATTGAGTTTTTCTCTCTTTATATGAAATATTATCAATGTTATAAAAGTAAAATTTTTTACTTTTTTCCGTCTTTATGTAATTCGCATTCTTAATGAGTTTAATATGTCTTTAATCTGTATTGAGGCATGTATAATTTGTATATTCATTTATTCTGTCTGTTTATTGTTTCCAGTAGACATCTTGCTGTATGTCTTTATGGGCATTGCCAGCAGAGTCTGTAAAAATATCTACAGCAATTTGCCAATATAAAAAACAGCAGTTTGTCATAATCCTTATAACTCCTTGAGGAATATACGGCGGCTTCTGTATTTTTGTCAAAATATGATGTTTCATGTTTATGCCGATGGCACGATTTTTGGTGATGAAATTATACGTGCGTTCTGGCCATAAAAAATATTGTTGGGCTTATTCGGCTTGTGCCAATATTCTGACATAATGCCGCGATGTGCTTTTAAGTGCTACAAAATATATTGGGCGGATTGTGCCGTATGGACATTCCGTCATGCTATGGCTAAGTAAATAATTACAGATTAATCAGTAGAATATGTTTAAGCAAAGTGTCAATAAAATATTGTTTTTTGTAGTATCGTTTCTGGCGTGTTTGTCATCAGTAAGTGCAGAGGCTGCATCATCAGATCCTTTGTGGCTGTCGTCATGGCGTGCAGGCACGGTCGTGTCTGATTCAGATGTCAAGTCGGTAGGCATATCCCGATGCTTTGTTAGCGAAGATATTAGTGACAAGGTGTTCAAACGCATGTGGCTCAAGTCGTGGAAACGCAACTGTACGATGAAGCGCAGCCAGCTTTGCTATTTGAAGATGCTGCACCGTAATGCCAAGGGGCAGACACAGCTTGGCGAGATGGTTGTAAACAGGGCTATAGCCGGTAAGGTGTTGAGAATTTTCAGAAAACTTTATGATTCAGGTTACCGCATTGAACGTATGGTGCTCATCGACGATTATGACGCAGACGATCAGGCCTCGATGCGTGCCAACAACACTTCGTGCTTTAATTTCAGGTTTATGACAGGCTCAAGGACACGGGTTTCTAAGCATGGTCTGGGACTGGCAATAGACATTAATGCGCTTTATAATCCTTATGTCCGCAAGAACAGCAACGGCACATGGACTATTGAGCCGAAAGAAGGGCGCCCTTATGCCTTCAACCGAGATAAGCGTAAGGATATTCCTTATAAGATAGACCGTAATGATCTGGTATACAAGCTGTTTATCGAGGCCGGATTTACGTGGGGTGGGGCATGGCGCCGTTCTAAAGATTATCAGCATTTCGAGATCAGCCTTTAGCGTTTTGGCATTTTTAGCAATTGCTGAAATTGCAGATGGTTTCAGCTTTTATGTCTTTTCTTATTTGCAGGCATTTTATAATGTTTGCATATATATGGCTTTTTGAATGAGTTTGTCAATGTAATTCTCAAAGAAAAATATTTTATCTTTTCATTGTGGGGTGTTCGTTTTCTTTGTATTTTTGCTGTCTGATGATAGAATGTCATTTGAATGACGCCCCGGTGATTTGTCGTATGTTTGCAAGTGAACAGGACGTTTTCTAAGTGGAGGCTTGTCCGTTTGTTTATGCATGGCAGTATTTGTTGCTGTTTGTTGAAACATTTAAAGTAGTTTTTTATTGAATATTTTGCGGATAGCGCGTGATGATTAATGTATTAAAATCGTTGTTTGTATGGCTGTGCTTTATTCCGGCAGCCATTCTCAATGGCGTGTTTCGTCAACACGTACTTGCTGAATATATGGGCAATGCTTGTGCAATGGCGTTAAGCGGTGTATTGCTGAGTCTGTTTATATTGCTCATATCATGTTTTCTGTTGCCGCGTGTGGTAAAATTAAGCAGAAAAGGATGTTTGATAATAGGTGGATTATGGATGATTCTGACTGTAGTATTTGAAGTTGTCTTCAGCATGTCTGCAGGTCTTTCGTTCAGCGATATGCTTGTTGCATACAATCCTATGACTGGCAATCTGTGGTTGTTGGTGGTTCTGACAACATTTTCTGCTCCGTTGTTTGTATATAAAATAAGACGTATCCAACAATATGGTGTTTATTAATAACTGAAGATACATTAAAATCTATTGATTGGAAGTATACAATATGTGCCTGGCTTGAAATACAGCATTGGAGATTTCTAGTCAATTGTGTTTGGTGAATAGAGTATTTACATTTTGCATAAATGATTTAGTATTAAATGATTGATAAGTTTTTTGAGACCGAACGTCTGATTCTCCGTCCTTGGAATGTGGATGATGCAGAGGCACTTTACAAATATGCGAGCAGTCCGCTGGTTGGGCCTGTTGCAGGGTGGCCGCCTCATACGTCTGTGGAAAACAGTTGTGATATTATACGCACTGTTCTTTCTGCTCCAGAAACGTATGCTGTTGTATTGAAAGCTACGGCGGAGCCAGTTGGAAGTGTCGGCATAATGTTTGGCAATGGAGTACATAGTGCGGATATGAATGAAGATGATGCCGAAATAGGCTATTGGATTGGTGTCCCATATTGGGGTCAAGGCCTGATACCTGAGGCTGTTAAACGTCTGCTTTGCCATAGTTTTGATGACTTAGGCGTAAAGCGGGTTTGGTGTGGATATTACGACGGAAATGTGAAGTCGCGTCGTGTTATGGAGAAGTGTGGGTTTACTTTTCATCATACAGAATGCGGAAAGATTTCACCATTGGGCGATATACGTACAGAACATTTTATGCTTATGACGTTAAGCGAGTGGAAAAATACAAGTAATAAAGAAAATGTCGCAGGATTTTGATATTAATGTATGGCTGGAGTGTTTCAGAGTTAAGCTTGTTTCACTCTTCGGCAGGCGTCTGCGCTTCTTCGGATTGCAGGGAAGTTATGGGCGTGGAGAGCAGACTGCCGGCAGTGATATAGATGTTGTTGTTGTCATTGACGGCATGAGCCGTCGTGACATATTTGCTTATCGTAATATGCTTGATACGATGGACCGCAGCAGCGTGATTTGTGGATTTGTTGCCGGTTCGGAGGAATTGCGTGGATGGGAGAAGTCTGATTTGCTTCAGCTCTTTCTTGACACGCAGCCTATCATTGGTTCGCTTGACAGCTTTGGTGTCTTTTTCACCAAAGAAGATATACGCCGTGCAGTAAAGATAGGGGCATGTAATATTTATCACGCTTGTCTGCACAATTTTCTTCATGCGCGGAACAAGGGCGTTCTTGCGGAACTTTTTAAGTCGGCCAGGTTTACAGTTCGCATGAAACATTATTATGATACAGGCGATTATGTCGCTTCATTCAGCAGGTTGAAAGATGTTGTTCCTGATGAAGACAGGCAGATTTTGCTCTGTGCTGCTTCTGTGGCTGACGGGTGCAACAGTGATTGCTTTGACGGGTATAGTCTGATGCTTGCAGACTGGGCCGGCGATATAATCCGGACAATGCATTAGATGTATAGAGTATTTAGATAAAAAGAAGCATTCGGAAAAAGGCGGTAGACATCATGGTATGGCATTAAGCATTTACCAGCGACTGATGTTGACACCTTTTCCCGAATGCTTCTTTTGTCGTTTTTTGGCCTATTTGTCAGGCTCTCTTCATCTTAGCTCTACAGTTCGTTTTTGTATATTTCAGTCAAGGCGTCCTGATATTGGCGCTCAATGTCCATATACGTAATCATGTTTTTGTAGATGTTGTCGGCTTCCACGTAATACTCTGTTACGGAAATTTCTCCGTTTTCAACCGCAGTGCGCAGCAATTTCAGCGTCTGTCGCATCAAAGGCACGTCGTATGCATCGGCCGAAGCTTTCAGCTGCTTCATCTGGGTTATCATAGTGCGTGCCGAGTTCTCGGCGTTAATACGTGCATTTGCATGTTGCATTACGGCTTCAGTCTGTCTTGCCTTTGCGATTTTTACCTTGTTCTTGCTTGAGAACAAAGGTATCGAACCTCCAATCAGGAAACCGTTGCTTGCATTGTCGCCCTCAGTATTTCGGCGGTAACCTATCTCAAACTTAGGAATCCAACTCTGTTTGTTCACCTTTACATCCTGTTCTGCGGCAAGCACAGAAGCCTGTGCTGTGCGGACAGTCCAGTCTGTGGCAACGGCTTTTTCATACATCGTAACTTCGTCGTCAGCCGGGGCTTGTGGATATTCTGTCATGTTTACCTCTATCGGCAGTCCTCCGTTAAGAGCCTGCAGCTGTTGCATTGCATTGGCATGTTTGGTGTCAGCCTGAACAAGTTCTGTCTCAAGGTTCATCCTGTCGAGCTTTATTTTGTTAAGTTCAAGTGATGTGGCGTCACCGTTCTTGAATTTAAGTTCGAACATGGCCAATAGTTCATCGGCATTCTTGCGCCTTTCCTGCAGCAGTTGTTTCTGTTTGTTGTAGTTGATGATGTCAAGGCAGAGCTTCTTTGCGTTGACAAGAATGTCGCGCCGTGCCGTCTGATATTGCATGTCTAGCACATTACGCTGCAGTTTTCCGGCTTTCTTGCGCGCTCCGTAAAGGGTAGGGAAGTTGAAACCCTGGGTAATGACTAGCTCTGAACTTGCGATACCGCTTGTTTCGCTCTGAAAGAATGGGCTGTATTCTATCGAGAGGTCCTCGAGTGTGTTTTGCGATTTGTTCTCTATGTCTGCAACCTCATTGCCTTTGAGCAGCGCTTTCAGTTCCATGTTGTTCTGCTCAACGCTTTTCAGTACGGCGTTTATGTCTTGAGCTTTTGCGCTGACAACTGCGGCAAAGGCCATGGCGGCCAATATTATTTTTTTCATTGTTCCTTATTTTGGTTGTCTGTTTTGATAATATTCTTTCGGTTCATCCACTCATATACAATAGGAATGATGAATGCGTTGAGGAAAGTAGACGTGAGAAGTCCGCCAAGTATGACTTTCGCCATAGGGCTTTGTATTTCATTACCGGGCAGGCTTCCGCGCAGAGCCAGTGGTATGAGGGCGAGAGCCGAGCATAATGCCGTCATAAGTATAGGATTAAGACGGTCGAGTGAGCCTCTCATTATGCATTCTCTCAGCGGAAGATGTTCCTCTTCGCGGAGGGTGTTGTATCGGTTGATGAGCAACATACCGTTGCGTGTGGCAATACCAAACAACGAGATAAAGCCGATTATGGCAGGAATGCTGACTTCTCCTGTGGTAAGTACCAGCGCGAATACGCCTCCGATAAGCGCAAGAGGAAGGTTGAGCAGGATTACTCCGCTCTCGAGGGCGTTTCTGAACTGCATGTAGAGCAGCAGGAATATTACGACGATGCTGAGCAATGATGCCAGCAGAAGTACACGGCTTGCGTTTTGCTCGCTCTCAAACTGACCTCCGTATTCAACATGATAGCCTTCCGGCAACTTTATCTCTGAGTTTATTCGTTTCTGGATGTCGTTCACCACGCTGCGCAAGTCGCGTCCGCTCGCGTTGGCAGAGATGACAATTTTACGTTTTACGTTCTCGCGGTTGATTGTGTTTGGACCCATGGCAGATTTTACTTCTGCAACATTCGCCAACGGAATCTTGCGGCCGTCAGGTGTGTCTATCATCAGGTCACGTATGCGTTCCATGTCGCAACGGTCGTGTTCGGCAGCACGTACCACAAGATTAAAGCTGCTGCCGTTGTCGTATACCTGTGATACTGTCTCGCCTGCCATGTTGACACGGACAAATGTGTTAAAGTCGGCGATTGAGATGCCGTAGAGTTTCAGCATGTCGCGTTTAGGCTTTATTTCGAGTTCCGGACGCTCAATCTGCTGTTCAACGTTGAGATCGGCAATGCCGTCTACTGTACCTATGGCATCTTTTATCTGGTTGCCAATTTCAAACATCTTGTTAAGGTCGTCACCGAACAGCTTGATGGCAATGCTGGCCTGTGTACCGCTGAGCATGGCGTCAATACGGTGGCTGATAGGCTGGCCAATCTCGATGTTGGCACCTGTTATTACGGAAAGTTTCTTTCTCACGTCGTTGAGCATCTCTTCGTGCGAGCGGTCTTTCAGCTCAAATGGTGCCTCGATTTCTGACACATTTACGCCAAGTGCATGCTCGTCAAGTTCTGCTCGTCCTGTTTTTCTTGCTACAGTCTGTATCTCAGGTATTGACAGCAGGATATTTTCGGCACGACGTCCTATTCTGTCAGACTCTTCGAGTGATATTCCTGGTAAAGAACTGATGTTTATTGTAAGCGAGCCTTCGTTGAACTTCGGAAGGAAGCTATGGCCGAGAGTAAAGAACAATCCAAGAGCAGCAACAAAAAGTATTGCCGTTGAGGCTACAACCGGACGCTTGTGGGCAAGTGCCCATGTGAGCCAGTGTTCATAGTGCTTCTTGAGCCATACTGTTACGAATGCTTCTTTTGGCATGCCCTCTTTGGTATCGCGGCCTAGCAGATAGCTGCACAGTACAGGCGTGAGCGTGAGTGCAACGATTGTTGATGCCACTAGTGCCACGATAAATGCCACGCCGAGAGGTATGAGCATGCGTCCTTCCATTCCGCTTAGATAGAACAGCGGGATAAAGCTTACGATGATTATTGCTGTTGAGTTGAGGATAGGCATTCGCACTTCGCGTGATGCGTTGTATACAACTTTCAGCACCGGAAGCCGTTGTTCCTTTGGCAATGCTCTGTTTTCGCGCAGATGTTTCCATACATTTTCAACGTCCACTATGGCATCATCGACAAGTGAACCTATGGCTATTGCGAGTCCGCCGAGACTCATCGTGTTGACGCTCATGTGGAAATAATGAAGAACAATGAGCGATATGAGCAACGATACCGGCAGGGTTATCAGTGAAATGACAGTGGTGCGGACGTTGGCAAGGAAGAGGAACAGAACTATGACAACAAATATAGCACCTTCGTAAAGTGACTGCTTAACATTGTTTATAGAGCTTTCGATGAAGCGTGACTGACGGAATATGTCGGTAGATACATGTACGTCAGCCGGCATATTCTTTTTAAGGTCTTTTAGTGCAGCCTCAAGTCTTTCCGTAAGTTCTATGGTGCCGGTGTCGGGCTGCTTGGTTACGGTGAGTAATACTGCTGGTTTTCCTTTCTCAGAAGCTGTTCCGAGTTTCGGAACCTGTGGCCCGGTCTGTACGTCTGCCACGTCAGCAAGGGTTATTGCATCGCCGTTGACTGTCTTTACGACGGTATTGCCCATTTCTTTTACGTCTTCTGTCGACACAACGCCACGAACGATATACTCGTTGCCATATTCATAAATCACGCCTCCATTGGTGTTGCGGTTCATCTGGTCAGTTGCGGCCATAACTTCAGCCAGTGTCACTCCGTAATGGTTCATTCTGCCGGGATGAAGTAAAATCTGATATTCCTTTATGTCGCCTCCTAATACAGCTACTTGCGACACACCTCCCGTAGACATCAGTCGGGGGCGCACCGTCCAGTCGGCCAATGTGCGCAAGTCGGTCATTGATGTGCTGTCTGCTGTAAGGCCAACGATGAGAACCTCTCCTAAAATAGACGACTGCGGACCTAAGGTTGGCTGCCCTACGTTGTCGGGTAGAGTCTCGTTTACGGCAGCAAGTTTCTCTGAAACAATCTGGCGTGCCAGATAAATATCAGTACTCCAGTCGAACTCAACCCATACAACAGAGAATCCCGTCGTTGAAGAAGACCTCACACGTCGTACATGCGTGGCTCCGTTCACAGCTGTTTCGATAGGGAATGTTACAAGTTGCTCCACCTCTTCTGCCGCCATGCCGTTGGCTTCGGTCATGACAACCACAGTAGGGGCGTTAAGGTCGGGGAATACATCTACCTCAGTTTGCCCTGTTGTGTAGATGCCTCCAATAATCAACAGTACCGCTGCAACAAGTATAAGCAGGCGGTTTTGCAGTGAGAATTTTATTATTTTGTTCAGCATTGCTTATCCTTGGTTTAGTGTTGATGCGAATGTGCGGGCAGACTAGTGCTGGCTGATGCCAGTCTTACTTGAGTGGCGCCCTTGGTAACTACTTTCTCGCCGCCTTTCAGGCCGCTTTTTATTTCAACTCTCTCACCGTCGGTTTCGCCTATTTCCACCTCACGGCGCTCATAGCAAGTAGCGTCTGTCTGTATATAAACAAAGTTTACTCCGTTCTCGTCGGTAAGTGCAGACACAGGAACACTTATTACTCCGGGGCGTTCTGACGTCAAAAGATAAGTCTCAACGAATGCTCCCGGCATGACGTCGGCCTGATTGTTGAACTCGAATGTTACGGGAATATAGGGTGACCCGTCGCCTGTTGACTTGCCGGTGGCAACAAGACGGCCGTTCATTGCTCCTATGTTGTATATTCTGTCGCTGTATGCTGTCTTAAACTTAGCCGACTTGACTGTACCAAGTATTGAGTAATATCGCTCTGGAACGTTGGCTTTTAGATATAGCTTGCGTGTCTGAGTGACGTTCATCATAGGCTGTCCGACGCTTACATAGTCGCCCTCTTTTACAAGACATGTCTTTACATATCCGCTTATTGGCGATGTTACGGCCACTCCGCTTCCGCCTTTGCTTCCAGAGAATGCCTCGTAGGCAATCTTTGCAGATTCGTAGTTGGCTCTTATGCTGTTGAATTCTTTCTGTGTTACGATATTGTCTTTCACTAACTTTGCTGCGCGTTCATACTCCTTCTTTGCTGTCTGATATGCGATTGCAGCCTGCTTTGCCGGATTGTCCTGAAGCTTGTCTGCTGAGATGGTGAACACCGTTCCTCCTTTGCTTACGGCTGTTCCTTCTGTTATGCCACGTTGAAATCTTACTATACCTGGCACGGTTGCCACTATTGTGGCTTCATTGCCGGATGCTGCAAGAATTTTGCCTCCGGCCGGGATAACTCCGCTGAAGTTGCCCGGCTTGATAATCTCGGCAACTATGTCTGCCTGGTGAGCCTGCTCCGGACTGATAACAATTTCGGTTGAATGGCCTTTTTCTTCACCTTCGTGTGCGTCTGCCTCTTCGCTGTGTGTGTGTTTGTGCTGACATGAAACCATGACCAGCATGCTTAGTACAGATGTAATTAAGATGTTTTTCTTCATGTTTATTTTATGTAGCTTTATTAATAATGTTTTGTCATATTTATTATTTATGCAAAAATAACGTAAAATGGATGCAACTTAGTTGCAATTGCGCATTTTGGAATATGTATGTTGCAATATGTCCTAAATTTATTGTCTTTATTCTGATGTCAGAGCCATTGAAGTTATGAATGATATGGAGAAAACGTTTGACGGAATAGACGATGTAACAGTTTACAGATGTTATGAAAACTAATGGAATACCAATTTGTCTGTATGGGATGTCTGTCGGTGAATACATTTGTCCGTAAACAACAATTTTCTTTTGATTCTTGTTATGTCGTTAAAAAATATGCTATAACTAAATAAAATATATTTGTTGATTTTGTCCTTTAATGCCGGAATAACGAATAAGTTTTATACCTTTGTTTTTAGATGTATTTCTGTGATAAAAACAGAAACATCTGTTTGTGTTAAGTTGTGTAATGAAAAATAATGATAATGCAATGAAAATAGAATGTAAATTTCGTACAGCTACGATGAAAGACATACAGGAGCTTAAAAAACTTTTTTGTAATACTGTGATGACTGTTAATCGTCGTGACTATACGGCAGAAGAAGTGGCAGACTGGGCGTCGTGCTGTGAAAGCGACGGATGTTGGGAACAGTTGCTTTCTACTTTGTATTTTATTGTTGCTACTGATGTTGAAGGCCAGATGCTTGGTTTTACAGCCCTTAGAGGGGATGGCTATCTTCATTCAATGTTTGTGCATAAAGATTACCAGCGTCAGGGTATCGCAACGGCTCTGTTGCAGAAAATAGAAGCTTATGCATCGGAGCATGGAATAAAAGAAATGACATCAGAGGTGAGTATTACTGCCCGTCCGTTTTTTGAACACCATGGTTATAAGGTTGAGCGTGAGCAGCGTGTTCTGGCCAATCGTATGATTATGACAAATTTTATGATGCGGAAGACACTGTAAGTCTATATTGCATACGTGTACATGAAGGACGCCTTGCCCAATTTAATATGAATATAATGAGTGATAATAAATAAAAAAGTCCGCAATCTTAGATTGCGGACTTATATGTTTTCTGGCGGTGCGTACGGGACTTTAACTTACACAATCAAGAAATCTCACAAAATTGCAATATACTGATAATAATCAAGTTATTACAAATAAACTATATTACTAAATATCATTAAATACCTTTTGCTATTTCAATTATTGGGTGTATATTTGGGTGTTGATTTTAATACACCCAGCTATGAACATCAAGAGAAATATCATCTTTTCATTAGAAAGCCGCAAGAAGGACGGAGTGCCAATCGTGGAAAATGTTCCTATCCGTATGCGTGTAGTTTTCGACAGCCACCGTATCGAGTTCACAACGGGTTACCGCATTGATGTCGCCAAATGGGACGCCGACAAGCAGCGTGTGAAGAACGGATGTACCAATAAACTGAAGCAAAGCGCATCGGAAATCAATGCGGACTTGCTGAAATACTACACCGAAATCCAGAATATATTCAAGGAGTTTGAGGTGCAGGGATTCATGCCGACCACCGAGCAGGTGAAGGACGCGTTCAACAGATTGCACAATGAAAAAAAGGAAGATGGGGAACAGGCTCCGGCGGTATTTCTGCCTTTGGAGGTATTTGACGAATTCATCAAGGAGTGCGGCACGCAAAACGGCTGGTCTGATGCTACCTATGAGAAATTTGCCGCAGTCAGGAAACATCTTGAGAAGTTTGACAAGGGACTGACTTTTGAATCGTTGGATGAACCCAAGCTAACAAAGTATGTGAATTTCCTGAAAGACACCGAAGACATGCGGAACACATCCATCATGAAACAGGTCGCTTATCTGAAATGGTTCCTGCGCTGGTGTACCAAGAAAGGGTATTGCATGAACAATGCCTACGAAGATTTCAACCCCAAATTGCGGAGTACCCCGAAAAAGGTGATATTCCTTACGTGGGAAGAACTGAACAAACTCAAAAACTATCAGATACCTGAAACCAAGCAATATCTTGAACGGGTGAGGGATGTCTTTCTGTTCTGTTGCTTTACCGGACTCCGGTATTCGGATGTACATAATCTGAAGAAAAGCGACATCAGGGACGGATATATAGAAATCACCACCGTAAAGACCGCCGAAAGGCTCATCATCGAACTTAACAACCACAGCAAGGCGATACTTGACAAATACAAGGATGTGGAATTTGAGGGGCACAAGGCTCTCCCTGTCATAAGCAACCAAAAGATGAATGACTATTTGAAGGAACTGGGCGGACTTGCCGAAATCAACGAGCCTGTCAGTGAAACCTACTACAAAGGAAGCAGCCGTATAGATACCATTACACCCAAATACGCATTGCTGGGCACCCATGCTGGGAGAAGGACTTTCATCTGTAACGCTTTGGCTCTCGGTATTCCGGCTCAGGTGGTCATGAAATGGACAGGACATAGCGACTACAAGGCTATGAAACCCTACATTGACATTGCCGATGATGTGAAAGCCAGTGCGATGAATAAATTCAACCAACTATAAAAAAATCAGCAAGTTTCACGGGATGCCTGTTATTGGGCTTATCTTTGTAA
Source organism: Prevotella marseillensis (assembly GCF_900625065.1). Classification (NCBI taxonomy): domain Bacteria; kingdom Pseudomonadati; phylum Bacteroidota; class Bacteroidia; order Bacteroidales; family Prevotellaceae; genus Prevotella; species Prevotella marseillensis. The sequence goes on from NZ_UYXY01000001.1 coordinate 777,869, forward strand.
CTTTCAATACATACAACAATGAGCAACAACGATAACAATATAGAGAAAAGAAGTTTCGAGGCTTTTGTCAATGCCATCGGTTCAGAGATAGAGCAGGCGCAAGTCCGGCTCATCAGTGCAGCCAATGCGCAGATGCTGTTCCACTATTGGAAGATGGGCAATTACATCCTGTACCACCAGAACCGACAAGGCTGGGGAGGCAAGGTCATCAAGAAACTGGCGCAGGCAATACGGTTCAGTTATCCCGAAAAGAAAGGATATTCGGTCAGAAACTTGGCTTATATGTGCCAGTTCGCACGCTCTTATCCATTGGGCGCATTACGGAGTTTTATAGAAACCGATGCGAAATTACTTACTCCAAGTGTGCAGAAAATCACGGATGAACTTCAAAGCCTGAACAATATGACATTTACGCAAGAGCCTCTTGCGCAAATTCAATCCTCAGACAATAAGGTAATTGCAATTGTGCAAGAACCTCTTGCACAAATTCAGGATGTAGTCCAAACAGTAGCCGCCGTTTATCAAGTACCGATTGAGGACATGGAAAAACTGTTCCTGGCATCACCTGTTGCAAGAATCAATTGGGCGAGCCATGTGATTCTGTTGAACAGTTCGCTTCCATTGGGCGTGCAATACTGGTATATGAAGCAATCCGTGGAAATGGGCTGGAGTAGCAATGTCCTTAAAATGCAGATTGAAAATAAATTGTACGAAAGGCAAATTAACAGCCGCAAGGTCAACAATTTTACCGCTACGCTTCCTGCACCTCAAAGCGACCTTGCCAACTACCTATTGAAAGACCCGTATATCTTTGACTTGGCAGGAGCCAAAGAACGCGCGGACGAAAGGGACATAGAGGAACAACTGGTGAAGCACGTCACCCGTTATCTGTTAGAGATGGGCAACGGATTTGCCTTTGTCGCAAGGCAGAAGCATTTCCAGATTGGTGACAGCGATTTCTATGCTGACTTAATCCTGTATAACATAAAGCTCCATGCCTATGTGGTCGTGGAACTGAAAGCGACCCCGTTCAAACCGGAATACGCCGGACAGTTGAACTTCTACATCAATGTGGTGGATGACAAACTGAGGGGAGAGAATGACAACAAGACCATCGGGCTGCTGTTGTGCAAGGGCAAGGATGAGATTGTCGCGCAATATGCACTGACAGGCTATGACCAGCCTATCGGCATCAGCGATTACCAGCTCAGCAAGGCTGTGCCGGAGAACCTGAAATCGGCATTGCCGAGCATAGAACAGGTGGAAGAAGAACTGACCATGCTTCTTGACAATGAAAAGAACAAACAAAAGTAGAACGCCTATGGCAGACAAGATACAGACGATGATTCCCCAATACGGGGAACTCAACAGAATATACAGGGACTATATAGACAATCGCGTTTTCTCTTTTGACAGGCAGAAATTCATTTCCGATTTCTGTCAGGAATACAATGACATGAAGTCTTTTGAGGCTGCTATCCTTGAACTGGTGCTTGACAGGCAAAAAGAACAATACACCTTGATACTCAACAGCCTGAAAACCGAAATAGAAAAGAGCATACAGGCTTATGAGGTGTGCCCGTTGAGTGATAGTGCCGTAGAGCGTGCTTGCTATCAACACATGGAAAGGTATTCCCTTGAAATTGAAGCCCAACTGGATGTAACAAGGAGCCTAAGCAAACCGCTGAATGAAGCCAACAATAGGTATGATTCCATAGGCTACAGGGAGCATACTGCCGAAGAGGAAAAACAGGCTGAAAAAGAATATGAACGCTGCAAGGCTGAATATGACAAGGAAAGAGCCAAACTGAATGAACTCTATGACCAGCAAAAGGCAGCAAGGAAAGAGGCATTCCAATATATGAAGAACCGTTGTGCGGACATGTACCGCCAAAGCTGTCTTTTTCTGGATATATTGAAGAAATACATTCCTGACGGGAACCGACAGGACGAGCCGGACAAGCCAATCAGTCAGCAGGAAACGGCGGATGAACAACAAGAGTATTTCAGCATGAAATTGCTTTCGCTCATTCATGAGGTATGTGTTGGAGAACAGTTCGAGGAAATTTCCGCACCGGATTTCTATGCCAATATGAACCTGCACCCCTGTAACTGCAAGCTGAAAATCAAACCGAGAGAGAAAATACGTGTATGCTATCTGATATTTCTGATGGGCGAGAAACTCTCCAAACTAGGCAGGGAAAAATGGAAAGCCGGGATACTGAAACTGCTGGATATTGATGACAGCTACTACAAGTCCAAGTACAAGGAGCCTGTTTCTGATTTTCCGAGTGACAGCAACCAGAAATTCGCCAAAGAAATGGAGCATATATTCAGATAATCGGTGACATATCCTGATTCTTTACGAAAGTTCCACTTTTACCACTCAAATTAATTTTTGAGTGGTATTTTTATTTACTGATATTCAATAAGATACAACAATATTCGGCTTACACCGTCCCCATCCTTACCACCCATAACCATACCTAATTTTGCATCGTTCGAGAACAGAAATAACAGCCAGTGCGCAGGGCTGATTGTTAAATCAAAAAAGTAGAACCATGCAAAATCTACAAGAGTTACTATCCAAACCCGTCTGGCAGATGACAGGCGAAGAGTTCATAATGTTAAGCAGGCACGCATCCGGTCAGACGGAAGCGCAGCCGCAGCCCGTAACGGACACAAGCAGGAAATATGTGTACGGAATACCCGGCATAGCCAGGCTGTTCGGATGTAGCCTGCCTACCGCCAACCGCATAAAGAAAAGCGGAAAGATAGACAAGGCAATCACCCAGATAGGGCGCAAGATTATCGTGGATGCGGAGCTTGCCCTTGAACTGGCAGGAAAGAAAACTGGTGGACGCAAGTAACAGGAGGAATCGCTATGGACTATATGAAAGACATCCGGGAAATATCGGACGAACAGGCGGTAATCCTCTGGCAAGCCTCACGGCTGAGCCTGTCGGGAAAATACGAGAAAGCGCCCGAAATCCTCAACGTGAAAGGTTCCGTAATCGGTACGTTGGGAAATTTCAGTGCATCCATCGGCAAAGCCAAAAGCAAGAAGACATTCAATGTGTCGGCTATCGTGGCTGCGGCATTGAAGAACGGTACGGTGCTCAGGTATGCGGCTGAACTTCCCGAAGCCAAGCGGAAAGTGCTGTATGTCGATACGGAGCAAAGCCCCCACCACTGCCTGAATGTGATGGAACGTATTATGCGCATGGCAGGGCTGCCCGATGACAGGGACAACGAAAACCTTGAGTTCCTTGCCCTGCGGAAATACACGCCGGAGCAGCGCATAAGGATTGTCGAACAGGCAATCTACCATACGCCGAACCTTGGTCTGGTGGTGATAGACGGTATCCGTGACATGGTGTATGACATCAACAGTCCCAGCGAATCGACACGCATCATATCGAAACTGATGCAGTGGACGGACGACAGGCAGATACATATCCACACGATACTCCACCAGAACAAGGGCGATGAGAACGCAAGGGGGCACATCGGCACGGAACTGAACAACAAGGCTGAGACCGTCCTCCTTGTGGAAAAGGACAAGAGCGACGGGGACATCAGCAAGGTTTCCGCCATGCACATCCGTGCAATGGACTTCGAGCCGTTTGCCTTCCGCATCAATGACAGGGCATTGCCCGAACTGATGGAGGACTACCAGACAGAAACCAAAACACCCGGCAGACCCCAAGGCGAGAAGTTTAATGCCTACAAGGACATTTCCGAGCGACAGCACCGGATAGCTCTGGAAGCCGCATTCTCGTTGCAGGACGAGTACGGGTATAAGGAACTCGGCAAAGCATTGAAAGAATCGTATGCCTTGGTGGGCGTTCCGTTGAGCGACAACAAGCTGGTCAAACTCATCACTGTGTTGAAGAGCAAGCGGATGATAGTGCAGGAAAACGGCAGGAAGTACAGGTACGAACCGGATTTCCACTATTAGCCTAATCCTCGCAATCACTTCACTTTATTCTCAGGGTCTATATATTAGAATAAAGCGAAGTGGTTGCAGGGACACACCAAACCGCTTCACTTTAAGCCGTATCCTATATATACGACAATAAAGTGAAGTGGTTATACAGCCAGTAACCTATATGAACAGGTACTGGCGAAAAGAAAAACAAACGATAACCGATAAAGACAATCATTTATGGATATACAGACAGCAAAACAAATCAGGCTGGAGGAATATCTTCACAGCTTGGGATATAGCCCGGTGAAGCGGCAGGGCATCAATCTTTGGTACAAATCGCCGTTCAGGGAAGAAACCGAAGCATCGTTCAAGGTGAACACCGAGCGGAATCAATGGTATGATTTTGCACTGGGCAAGGGCGGCAACATCATCGCGTTGGCTTCGCACCTCTATGCAACGGACAGTGTGCCGTACCTTTTGAAACGCATAGAGGAACAGGCACCGCACGTGCACCCCGTTTCTTTCTCTTTTCGCAAGCAGTCCTTTACGGAGCCGAGTTTCCAACAGTTGGAAATCGTGCCGCTTTCTTCCCCTGCCTTGCTCGCCTATTTGCAGGAAAGGGGTATCAATCCGGTACTGGCGAAAAGAGAATGCAGGGAGGCACGGTTTACGCACAACGGCAAGCGGTACTTCGCCATTGCGTTTCCGAACATATCGGGCGGCTATGAAATCCGCAACCGATATTTCAAGGGCTGTATCGCGCCGAAAGACATCACTCACATACGGCAGCAAGGAGAACCGAAGAATGCATGTTACGTTTTCGAGGGATTTATGGACTACCTTTCCTTTCTGACCCTGCGGCTCGAAAGCTGTCCGCGATGCCCCGATTTCGACAGGCAGGATTACATGGTGCTGAACTCCGTAGCCAATGTTTCCAAGGCACTCTACCCGTTGGGAAGTTATGAGCGCATCCACTGCTTTTTTGACAATGACCGTGCAGGAATGGAAGCCCTGCAGCAAATCCGAAAGGAATACGACAGCACCCGGCATATACGGGACGCTTCACAAATCTACTGCGGATGCAAAGACCTGAACGAGTATTTGCAGAAGCGCATGGCTGATGGAAAAGAACAAATGCAATCCGTCAGAAAGAGGAATGACACGCTATCCAAGAAACCGAAAGGCTTCCGGTTATAGCCCACTATAACTACACGCTTCGCTTGCGTAGTTGTGGGCTCTCCCGAGGGGCTTAGGACGCTGCCCTAAGAACCCGGCAAGGGCTTTCTGCCCTATGCAACCCGACCCAAGAGTGACCCTCTCTTTGGAAACTCCGCTTATGGGTTTCACCCCTAAGAACCCCTTGCGGTTATGAGTGGAAGCAACGAACAAAATTACAAAATAACACAAATTGAATTTAAGAAAATGGCAACAAAATCAAGCATACATGTTAAGCCTTGCAACGTGGCATCAAGCGAGGCTCATAACCGGAGGACTGCCGAATATATGCGCAACATCGGCAAGTCCAAAATCTACATCGTGCCCGAACTTACGGCTGATAACGAACAATGGATAAATCCGGATTTCGGCAGTCCCGAATTGCAGGCGCACTATGAGAACATCAAACGCATGGTCAAGGAAAAGACAGGCCGTGCCATGCAGGAAAAGGAGCGTGAGCGCAAAGGGAAGAACGGCAAGATTATCAAAGTGGCAGGATGTTCACCCATACGTGAGGGTGTACTGCTCATCAGACCGGACACCACACTGGCAGATGTGCATAAATTTGGCGAGGAGTGCCAAAAACGCTGGGGCATCACACCACTCCAAATCTTCCTGCACAAAGACGAAGGGCATTGGCTGAACGGACAGCCTGCCCCGGAGGACAGGGAGAGTTTCAAGGTTGGCGGAAGGTGGTTCAAACCGAATTACCATGCGCATATCGTATTCGATTGGATGAACCACGATACAGGCAAGAGCCGCAAACTCAATGACGATGACATGATGCAGATGCAGACCTTGGCATCCGACATCCTTCTGATGGATCGTGGAAAGTCAAAAGCCGTAACAGGTAAAGAACATCTGGAACGGAACGACTTCATCATTGAAAAACAGAAAGCCGAACTGCAACGCATAGAAGCCGTAAAGCGGCATAAGAAGCAACAGGTGAATCTTGCCGAGCAGGAACTCAGACAGGTGAAATCGGAGATACGCACGGACAAGCTCAAAAGTGCAGCCACCGATGCCGCTACGGTCATAGCAAGCGGAGTGGGTTCTCTTTTCGGCAGCGGGAAAATGAAGAAACTGGAACAATCCAATGAAGAATTGCGTCAGGAAATTGCCAAACGGGACAAGGGCATTGATGACTTGAAAGCCCAAATGCAACGTATGCAGGAACAGCACGGCAAGCAGATACGCAACCTACAAGGAATACACAATCAGGAGCTTGAAGCCAAAGACAAGGAAATATCACGTTTGAATACTTTGCTTGAAAAGGCTTTCAAGTGGTTTCCGATGCTCAGGGAGATGTTGAGAATGGAAAAGTTGTGCGCTGCCATCGGCTTCACCAAAGAAATGATAGAGAGCCTTCTGACAAAGAAAGAGGCTATCAGATGCAACGGCAGGATTTATTCTGAAGAACACAGGAGGAAGTTTGACATCAGGAATGATATTTTCAAGATAGAAAAGAATCCGAGCGATGACGGAAAACTGATACTGACCATTAACAGACAGCCGATAAGTGAATGGTTCAAAGAACAGTTTGACAAATTGCGGTGTGGATTCCAAAAAACACTTGATGAGCCAGGAAAGAGAAGAGGGCTCAAAATGTAATAGCTAAAATCCTACAGAAGAGAGCAACCAATGCATTTTGAGTTACTCTCTTTTCAATTATTCAAATTGGAGAAATGGCTGCTGAATAATTTGTTAAGTTAAACAATCAAAACGGCTAACCCAATATGATATGCTGCATTCTTACAACGTTAAAATTGATGTTAAATCATAGAATATCAAATACTTTTTATACTTTTGGGCTCAAAAGCATAAATTGACTTTGTGTATGATAACATATTCTGATGATAACGAAATTCTTTTGTCCTGTACTAAAGATATGGTAGGTAAAATTATCATTCCAAATGGAGTAAAAAAGATTGCCTCCCATGCTTTTAAAGATTGTTATGAAATTTCGGAGATTATATTGCCTGACACAATATCACAAATACAATCCCAAGCATTTTCTAATTGCACATCGCTAGAAGAGATAAATATCCCAAAAGAAGTTAAAGAAATACCTTATGAATGCTTTAGTGGATGTATAAATCTTCATACTATTTCTCTTCCATCTCAATTACTTGAAATTGCTTCTAGAGCATTCAGTAATTGCCAATCATTAACGACTATACTTCTTCCAGATTCTATTCGTAACTTGGGATATGAAGCTTTTAAAAATTGTTGTAATCTTTGCAAAATTCTAATACCCAATGGTATATCTTCCATATCATCTGAAACATTTTCAGGCTGCGAATCTTTATCAGAAATAAAGATTCCACAAAATATTCGGTCAATAAATCCCAATGCTTTTGAAAATTGCAATGAACTTAGATGTGTAATTATCGAGTCTAAAGACATAGATATTGATCCAACAGCTTTTATCGGATGTGAGCATCTAACAAGAATTTATCTTGGGAATTTCACTCCCATTAGAGTTCTTTCTGCATTTCCAGATTGTGCCAACATTAAATATATTGCTCCCTTAGAGGATTTTTCAAAAGGATTATCAAAGGAAGCCGTATCCTTGAATTTTATTCAAGACAAATTGTCAAATGAGCTGAAATACATGAGTTTATACTATCGGTTGTTCAACATGAATATAACTCAAATGAAATGGTCTGAGTGTCCTAAGAGGAATAATAAATCATTTAAGGAACCAATAGACACAGACTGGGAAACCTATAAGATAATACCACAATCATTAGATTACATATTAAAACTTAATTGGGAGAAATCAGCAGGAATAGGTTTAGTGCTTGGATATAATCAATATCGGGCATTAGATGTAGATATTTCTAGTCTTTGGGTTAGTGAGATTATGTATCCTGATGAAGGCTTAAATGGTTTTATTAATGAAATTCTCACATTGTTACACTTACCCATAGATTATCCATGGGTTGTACGCAGCGGCAATGGGTGTGGATTCCATATTATTTTTAAAAGTGAAGATAATACAGCTACACAAAATATAGATTCTTTATCATTTGAGCCTAAGGATGAATATTGCGATTCAGATTGCAAACTTTTTTATAGAATGGAACTGAGGTGGTGCGACCATTTGGTGTTACCTTCTTCCTTACATGCTAGCGGCTTGCAATATAGATTCAGAAATGGAACTCTTCCAACAATTATTCCTTCAAAAGTTACTTTGACAGAACTTGACTCAATGATAGATAAATACTGTGGCGAAAGAATCTATTTTACAGCTAATTATAAGGATATCACAATAGAATTGACTGAAATCAATAAGATTAAAAGTCGCCATGATAGTTATCTTTCACCTCACGAACATCAAATAAATACAATTGCATGGCTTATAGAAACTTCTAGTCCGGAAAGTAAAAATTCACTTGCATTACGTTATCTTTTTGGCAAAGAAATTGCAAGTAATTCTGATTTAGCAATAAAATATCTGACAGACTCTGATTCTCAATCTGCAAAGTTTAATTTATTGCAGTTATATGCGTGTGGATTCATTAAATATAATGCTGAAATTTACAATAAACTGCAAAAAACTTTAGATGAAAACCTTTTTAATGAACACTTGGATATTCTACAAAGTAATGCTGATAAATATCTGCCCGTAATAGACCGATATCTCTTTTTTGACACAGAAACGACAGGTTTACCCCAAAATTATAATGCCCCATCTTCCGATATAAAGAATTGGCCTCGGCTTATCCAATTGAGTTGGATAATTACAGACCAATTCCAAAATATATTAGCAAAGCATAATCATATAATAAAGCCAAATGGGTTTGTTATTCCCAATGAATCCATGTCCGTACATGGTATATCTACCGAATATGCAAAAATTAACGGAGAAAATTTGGATGAAGTTTTAGACTTGTTCGAATCTGATATAAAATCAGCAAAATACATTATAGGACATAATATAGATTTTGATAAAAAAATTATAGAAGCAGAATTTTATCGTGAGAATAAAGTTTTATCATGGAAAGGAACAATAAGTTTGTGTACCATGAAAAGTGCTATAGATTTTTGTAAATTGAGGAATTTTTATGGATACCGTTATCCTAAACTACAAGAACTATATAATAAACTATTTGGCGCTGACTTCGAAAATGCACATAATGCGTTTTCTGATATATCAGCTACAGTTAAATGTTTCTGGGAAATGGTAAAACGAGGGATTATAACAATTCCACAAACAAAAGCAGAAACAGCAACCAACACAGATGAGGATGATTTGCCTTTTTAGGGTATCATTTCCCAGTAATATAAAAACACCCGACTTTACATTCTTGGGTGTAAAATCGGGTGTTTATTTTGTAAAACATTGATTTTCAATGTTTATTGCGGTGCGTACGGGACTCGAACCCGTGACCTCCTGCGTGACAGGCAGGCATTCTAACCAGCTGAACTAACGCACCCTGAGATGAGAATACCACTCTTTTGAGAGCGGTGCGTACGGGACTCGAACCCGTGACCTCCTGCGTGACAGGCAGGCATTCTAACCAGCTGAACTAACGCACCATTAGGTATCTGTCTCAATTGCGGTTGCAAAGGTATGAATATTTTTTTTATCTACCAAACTTTTTGGCGATTTTTTACAAAAAAAGTTGCATTAGCAGTGCATTATGGTATTTTTTGCCATCGAAGAGCCAGTCTTTCAACTCATTTGACTTTATGAATCCACTCTTCTCAAACAGGGCTAACGACCTCTCGTTATCCTTGTTTATGCACGCATAAAGCTGATGCAGGTGTAGGATGTTTGCGGCGTAAGCTTTTATTCTTGTTATAGTGGCCAGGGCATAGCCTTTGTTTCTGTAGTCTTGTTTTATTACTATGCCTACCTCTGCTCTCATGTTCTTAGGGTCGAAGTTTATTATGTCAACTATTCCCACAACGTTATGATGTTCGTCTTCTATCATCATCCTTACCTGCTTATCGGCGTAAATGTCGTTTTTTGCATTTGCGACGTAGTCATATAGCACGTATCTTGAGTATGGCACGTTCGTTGTGCTAACGTTCCAAACCTTAGTGTCGTTCTCGATGGTATACAACACGTCGAGGTCTTCCGGCTCTATCGCCCTGAGATGTATTGTCGGTAGAATGTCTGTCATCAGGCTATTATCTCGTTGTCTGTTATTATTATGTTGAATCTCGGACTGTATGTGCCGATTTTTACATTGGGCTTGCTGTTTTTAGAGAATAGATTAAGAATGTCTTCATATCTGCATAAGCCTGTGTCATAAACAAGATATACGGGCGTCTTGCAGCTGATGTTTTTTACGGCTTCGGCATGTGCATCCGGGTCTGCCGGTGCCTGTGTTACTATATATTGTGCGTCCAGGCCGTTACGGTCGGCGAGGCTTCGGCATCTTGATATTGATTCTTTTGTAGAAATAAATATGTAGAGTGGCGACTTGCGTCTTCTGTCGGGCATGAATCCCAGTGTCTTCTGTATATGCTCTGACGTAGTCTTTATAAGAGCCGTTGTGGCTTTAAGATATATTGCAGCCTTTATTGGCATGTTCAGCCAGATGCTGAGATGGCCATAGTGCTTTTTGAAGAAGATGAGCATGGCCTCGTAGAACACGTGTACATATTTGAACGATGACTTCTGCGTGCTTTCTCCTTTGTAATGCAGTATCTTTGTTGGCAGATACCAGTTGTCGAAGCCGCTCTTCAGCAGCCTGTATGACAGGTCGATATCTTCACCGTACATAAAGAAGTCTTCGTCGAGCAGTCCTGCCTTGTCAAGTGCAGTGCGCCTCATCATCATGAAGGCTCCGCTTATTATCTCGATCTTGGCCGGTTCGTCCCACGGAAGATATCCCATGTAGTATTTTCCCAGTTTCTTATGTGTGGGATATTTGGCACACAGTCCGCACATCTTGTAGAAAGCGGTCATCGGTGTCGGCAGTCCGCGCCGGCTCTCCATGGCATCGCTGCCGTTGCATTTCAGCATTCTTACGCCCAGTCCGCCCGCATTCTCATGTTCGTCCATGAATCTGATGCACTCTTTCAGGGTGTTTTCTCCAACAATAGTGTCGGGGTTCAGCAGCAGCACGTATTCGCTTTTTGTGCGCCTTATGCCCATGTTGTTGGCTTTTGCAAAGCCATGATTGTGATTGCAGGCAATAAACTTCACACCGCGGTTCTTGCCTTTAAGCTTCTTCACGGTGTTGTCTTTTGAATGATTGTCGATTACGTATATTTCTGCTTCGATGCCCTCAACGGCTCTGTATAAGCTGTCGAGACATTGCTGAAGATAGTGTCTTACGTTGTAGCTGACGATTATTATTGCAAGTTTCATTTCTTGTCGCTTGTTTCAGATATGCATCTTGCCATTGTAGGGTTGACGAAAATCAGACAGATAAGTCCGATAATTGCCATATAGCCGAATGCCACGTTCATGAACAGGTAATAGAGCAGGGTGTTGGCCACCATCGGGACGCAAAGCATCATCATGCGTATGCTTCCCCAGCGGAGCAGCTCTTTTTCTGGCTCAGCCTGTAGCTTCATGCTGATCTTCTTGACCTTGAACAGCCTCAGTGACGCAGGAATGAGGCATATCGTAATGACTTCCATTAGCGACACGGTAAGAAATTCGGCGTTCTTGCTTGCTGTCAGGTCTCCCGGCAGCAGCGTCTCGGTTTCAAATATTGCGGTTATGGCCAGCAGCAAAGCTATGCTGACGTACATGATTACCGAGAGTATGTTTTTTGTTCTTTTCATTTTCTTGGTTAATATTTTCGCTTTAAGCAGTTTTCCGGCAGGTTGCGTCATCTGCTATTGTCTGCCGTCGAACGGCTGCCGGTTAATGATAGATCGTCCGAGCGTAACCTCGTCGGTGTATTCCAGCTCGCCGCCCACAGATATTCCGCGTGCAATCACGCTCAGGCGTATGTCGAATTTTGCCAGTTTGCGGTAGATGTAGAAGTTGGTGGTGTCGCCTTCCATTGTGGAGCTAAGCGCCAGAATCACCTCTTTTATCTTTCCGCTCTCAACTCTTTCTGCCAGCGAGCTTATCTCTATGTCGTTAGGACCTATGCCGTCCATGGGCGATATTACGCCTCCGAGTACATGATAAAGCCCGTTGTACTGCTGAGTGTTTTCGATGGCCATGACGTCTTGCACGTTTTCAACCACGCACACTGTGGTGTCGTCGCGCCTTGCGTCGGAGCAGATAGGGCAGACGTCCGTGTCGCTTATGTTGTGGCACACGGTGCAGTGCTTTATCTTATGCCTCATTTCGCTTATGGTCTGGGCAAACCTTTCCACCTTGTCCTTGTCCTGTCTCAGCAGAAACAGCACCAGCCTTAGGGCTGTTTTCTGTCCTATGCCGGGCAGGCTTGAAAATTCTGCCACTGCCTTTTCGAGCAATGCCGACGGATATTGTTGGGTCATACTTTGCTAAAATGTTTTTGTCGGCAAAGTTACTTCAATAGTAGTAAAATTCAAAACAAATTTATTTTTATTTTCCTTTGAATGTCTTTTGCGGGTTTCGTGGCTGCTGTTTTGTGCGCTGTGGCTGCCTGTTTTTCGCATTATTAATGTCTTCTGCATATCGACTATTGATGTCCGGCATGAAGAGTGTATCGTATATGAGGAATGCACACTTTCTTATTTCTTTACAAAATGTAGATTTTTAAGCCTCTCAGGCAGCCTCCGTATTAGCAGCTTGCCTGTTTGCTGTGTTTTAATCGAAAAATAGTGACTTTTGTGTAATTAATTGTAAGCCAGCGTGTTATGTGCTATAGTAGTCACGCATGCCACTTTCTGACTGCTGATATGTGCCCTTTTAGGTCGTAAAAGCATGTCTTTTGACTCGTAATTCAGTGTGTTTCGCATCGCATTTCAGTGTGTTTCAGCGGCGATATTGGCTGTTTTATGACAGCAAGTTGGCTTTTCTTGTGTAAAAATATCCCCTGTTTTGTCATCTCCATATGCCATTTTTGCATTTGTGGTTGTCTGTTTCTGAAAAATAATTTGTCATGAATTTTTATTGCACACATGCCGGTCCGGCTGCGTTTTCGCGTATGCGCCGTCGTCATTGTGCCTGGGTGCATGCAGGGCATTGTCTGCAGATTTTATCCGTTGCTTATATATAACATTGTGCCGGCGGTTGTATTTTTCTGATATTTTTATTACCTTTGCAAAGGTTTTTCATAAATTTATCGACGACTAAATGATAATAACAAAATCAGAATTTTCAGTGAGCAGTCCTAACATACAGCTTTGTCCTAAAGACACAAAGCCTGAGTATGCGTTTATCGGACGAAGCAATGTTGGCAAATCAAGCCTTATCAACATGCTCTGCAACCACAAAAATCTTGCAAAGACATCGGCCACTCCGGGCAAGACTCTGCTTATCAACCACTTTATTATAAATAATGAGTGGTATCTGGTAGACCTTCCCGGCTATGGATTTGCCAAGCGCTCAAAGACGGTTCAGCAGAAGCTGGAGCAGATGATAACGTCTTACATCCTGCAGCGCGAGCAGCTCGTAAACGTGTTTGTGCTGATAGACATCAGACACGAGCCGCAGGCTATCGACATAGACTTTATCAACTGGCTCGGGCAGAGCAGCATACCGTTCTCGATAGTGTTCACAAAGGCCGATAAGCTTAGCTCGTCTAAGGTGGCGCCTACGGCAGCCGCATATATGGACAAGCTGAAGGAAACTTGGGATGAGCTTCCTCCTTACTTCATATCGAGCAGCGAGACAAAGCGCGGACGCGACGAAATTCTTGATTATATCGAAAATATAAATAAAACGCTTAAACAGTAAGGCGTAAATAATAAATAAAGACAGAAATGGCCGGTCAGTTACCTTATCTTGACATACAGAATCTTACTAAATCGTTTGGAGCCCATGTCCTGTTTCAGGACATATCGTTCAGTGTTGCCGAAGGACAGAAAATAGGTCTTGTTGCTAAGAACGGTACGGGCAAGTCGACGCTGCTCTCCATATTGACTGGGCGCGAAGGCTACGATTCGGGCAATATTATCTTCAGACGCGAGCTTAAGATTGGCTATCTGGAACAGTCGCCCAAGTTTGATCCCGACGACACTGTGCTGGATGCATGCTTTAATCATAAAGGAGATGAGGCGAAGATTCTGCGTGCGAAGCAGATACTTACACAGCTTAAGATAGATGACCTTGACAAGAAGATGGGCACTCTGAGCGGAGGACAGCAGCGCCGTGTGGCACTGGCAAACGTATTGCTGACCGACCCGGACATGTTTATCCTGGATGAGCCAACCAACCATCTTGACCTCGACATGATAGAATGGCTGGAAGGCTTCTTTGCCCGTGGCAACAAAACCTTGCTCATGGTTACCCACGACAGGTTTTTCCTCGACAAGGTATGCTCGGTGATATTGGAACTTGACGACAAGAAAATATACACCTATCGCGGCAACTACAGCTATTATCTCGAGAAACGTCAGGAGCGCATAGACAACACGCGCGCCGAAATAGCACGTGCAAACAACCTGTATAGAAAGGAACTCGACTGGATGCGCAGAATGCCCCAGGCACGAGGCCATAAGGCAAGATACCGAGAGGACGCATTCTATGAACTTGAGAAAGTGGCCAAGCAGAGGATTGAGGACCGTCAGGTAAGGCTTAAAGTCAGAAACGTTTATATCGGAAGCAAGATATTTGAGTGCCAGTATATCTCCAAGAGCTGGTCGCCGGATAAGGTTATTCTCAAAGACTTTTACTATAATTTTGCCCGTTTTGAGAAAATGGGTATTGTTGGCAACAACGGCACAGGCAAGACAACATTCCTGAAGTTGCTGTTGGGACAGGAGAAGCTTGACAGCGGACGCTTTGACATCGGATCGACAGTACGTTTCGGATATTTCTCTCAGGAAGGCATGGTCTTTGATGAACAAAAGAAAGTGCTAGACGTGATAACAGACATTGCCGACTATATCGACATGGGAGGCGGAAAGCATCTGTCGGCATCACAGTTTCTGCAGCATTTCTTGTTTACTCCCGAACAGCAGCACAATTATGTGTATAAGTTGAGCGGAGGCGAGAAGCGCAAGCTGTATCTGTGTACAGTGCTGATGAAAAATCCGAACTTCCTGGTGCTTGATGAGCCGACAAATGACCTTGACATACAGACTCTGCAGATATTTGAAGAGTATCTGGCCGACTTCCCCGGCTGTGTCATAATCGTAAGTCACGACCGCTACTTCATGGATAAAGTGGTAGACCATCTGCTTGTGTTCAAAGGCAATGGCGTAGTAAACGATTTCCCCGGAAACTACACACAGTATCGCGAATGGTGTTCGCTTAAGAGCCGTGACGAAGAAACGGCGGCTAAAAAAGACAGTCGTCCAAGAGAAAAACGGCATCAGGAGCGCCGCAAGATGTCGTATAAAGAAAAGATGGAGTTTGCTCAGCTTGAGAAAGAAATAGCCGAACTGGAAAAAGAGCAGAAGGAAATAGAAGAGCAGCTTTGCAGCGGTAAGCTGCCGGTAGACGAACTGACTGAAAAAAGTAAGCGTCTGCCGTTGATAAAGGAAGAACTCGACCTTAAGGAATTGCGGTGGCTGGAGCTTTCAGAAATAGAATCTTAAATATTAAAATTAAGTTAAAATGAATAAGTCTTCAGAGCCGTTACTTCTTTTAATCAATATAAATTATTACTTTTGCATTAAATTTAAAAAATCATAATTTGTTTCCACTCGTGAAACGAATACAATCAATAAATTTCTTATATACGTA
This sequence comes from Prevotella marseillensis, assembly GCF_900625065.1. Lineage (NCBI taxonomy): Bacteria > Pseudomonadati > Bacteroidota > Bacteroidia > Bacteroidales > Prevotellaceae > Prevotella > Prevotella marseillensis. The sequence goes on from NZ_UYXY01000001.1 coordinate 793,777, forward strand.
AACCTAATATGTATAGCAAAGACGAATTATTATCTAAAGATATTTCCGAGCTTGAAGAGATAGCAGAGAAAGTGGGTGCTAAAATCAAGTCTGGCGAAACTCAGGAAGAAATAATATATTCGATCCTTGATAAGCAGGCAGAAATTGAAGGAAACAAGAACCCGCTTGGCACGAAGCGTCGCAGAGTTCGTATTGTAAAGAAGGACACCGACCGTGTTTATTCTGTAAACGGAAAGGAAGGCGAAAACTTCGATTTGAAAAAGAATAAAGTTCAGGCTGAGACTCCCTCTTTGTTTAATGATGCACCGGTTACTCCGCCCGCCAAGACACGTTCTCGGGCTAAGAGCAAGGCTGTTGCCGAACCGGTGGCTGAGGTTGAGCAGCCGCAGGCTGTTCCTGTTGTGGAAGAGGTTGTGCCTGTTGAACCGGAAAAACAGCCTGAGCCATTGCAGCCTGTTGTTGATAATATAGTTGAGGCTGCGCCTGAAGTTCCGGAAGCAATATCAGAGGATGTTGTTGAAGGTGTCAGCGAAATTCCTGAAGCAATAAGTGATGACATGCCGGAAGAAACAGATTTGGCCATTGTTCCTGAAGCTGAATTTGCAACTGCAGAAGCTCCTGATACTCAGAATGACAATTCAACAGATCTTATAGCACAGTTGCAGGCCAAGGTGAATGCACACAACGAAGTGGCTGACGAGAAACGTGAGATTATTGCATCAGGTGTATGGGAAGGCGATCCTGGAGATGGAACAGACTTTATTCCTATTGTAGACTTGCCGATTGAAGATCAGATGGCTGTGCCGCGATTTGATATGTTCGACAATCCGACAAGTCCTATGGACTTAAATAATGTTATGTATGCTCCTCAGATGGAGCCGGAAAGTGTACCGCAATTTGATTTTGAGGATATTATCACTGCTAACGGCGTACTTGAGATAATGCCTGATGGCTATGGATTCCTGCGTTCGAGCGACTATAATTATCTTTCTTCTCCTGATGACATTTATGTTTCTATAGCCCAGATTAAGCGTTATGGACTTAAGACTGGCGATGTGGTAAATTGCCATGTGCGTCCACCGCATGACGGAGAGAAGTATTTCCCGTTGACAAGCATTGATAAGATTAACGGCCGTGATCCTGCTGAAGTGCGCGACCGTATCCCGTTTGACCATCTTACTCCTTTATTCCCGGATGAAAAGTTTACTTTGTGCGGTGAGCGTTCAACTACAAACCTCAGCACTCGTATTGTTGACTTGTTCTCGCCGATTGGTAAAGGACAGAGAGCGCTTATCGTTGCGCAGCCAAAGACAGGTAAGACAATCCTTATGAAGGACATAGCCAATGCAATTGCGGCAAATCATCCGGAAGCATATCTTATGATGTTGCTTATTGATGAGCGTCCAGAGGAAGTTACCGACATGGCGCGTACGGTTAATGCAGAAGTTATTGCCTCTACGTTTGATGAACCGGCAGAACGTCATGTAAAGATTGCCGGTATTGTATTGGAAAAGGCGAAGCGTATGGTTGAGTGTGGTCATGATGTGGTGATCTTCCTTGATTCTATCACACGTCTTGCACGTGCATATAATACGGTTTCACCAGCTAGTGGTAAGGTTCTTACCGGTGGTGTTGACGCTAATGCTCTGCAGAAGCCGAAACGTTTCTTTGGTGCGGCACGTAATATAGAGGGTGGAGGTTCGCTCACTATTGTCGCAACAGCATTGATTGACACAGGCAGTAAGATGGATGAGGTTATTTTCGAAGAGTTCAAAGGTACGGGTAACATGGAACTCCAGTTGGATAGAAGTCTCAGTAACAAGAGAATATTCCCGTCTGTTAATCTTGTTGCTTCAAGTACACGACGTGATGATCTGTTGCAGGACAAGACAACTCTCGACCGCATGTGGATATTACGCAAGTATATTTCTGACATGACGCCAATTGAGGCTATGAATACAATTCATGACCGTATGGCTCGTACTTATGATAACGATGAGTTCCTTGCAACGATGAATTCATAAATATTTTAGAGGTACTTGTATTCTTATTTAAAAGTTTTTCCTAAAAAATTTTGTTATAAGAATTATTTTGAGTACCTTTGCACTCGATTTAGGGGTTCCGTAGCTCAGTTGGATTAGAGCAACGCCCTTCTAAGGCGTGGGTCTTGGGTTCGAATCCCAACGGAATCACAGAAAAGGAGCATCATGTGATGCTCCTTTTTCTTTTTATCATAGATGTTTTTATTTGCTTTTATATTGATTGATGATACAACTTACAGACTGCATCATTTCTTTCTTATAAGTCTTGGCATTATTTTTTGCCATGAAAATGTATACATTAGATGTTTTGTTGAACTTTCCATATACCCTCGACATAAATATGTTTTGTCACCTCAAGTTTTATGTAAGCACTTAGGTCGTTTCATGCATGTTCAACAATGACTTCAACAGTTCTCATATCAAACACCTAAAACAATATTAACATCAACATTCAGTTTCCGGCTAATTTCACGGGCTACCTTCAATGTGGGCTTGCATTTACCGGAAATATAATCATTCAAAAGGGGAGGGGTAACACCTATCAATTTAGCCAATGTTTTTGGGGTAAGCCCCATTTCATGCATATGGAATTTGAGAACATCAGCAAGTGAGGGTGCTCTCAATGCAAAATGTTTTTCCGAATACTCTGCAACAAGATTAGAAAGTAGTTCCAATTCTATACTGTTCGGGTCATCGAGAGGTGTTTTGTCTGTTATCAGTGGAAGTAACTCTTCAACTCTTTGTACAGCCCTGTCATATTGATCTTTTGTTTCTATCTTTGTCATATCTTTAAATTTTAGAGCAATCAACTATTTTATCATATTCTGCATGAGTGCCAATAAAGTGATTATAAACAGATTTTTAGTAAATATTATTGCTACAATCGGTCTGAAATTATTACCTTTAATATTGAAAACATAATGTTGTTTGTATACATAATCAATACTATTGCATGATCTTTTTTACATATGCAAAGCAAGTCTACTCGCTTCCCTTGTGACTATTGTAGTACATTCTTTTAAAGCAACCTTTTTATTAGGATACGTTTCTGTGTATTATTTTATAGCCTATTATTTAAATATTTTCACGTAACTCACAATATTACCATATTGCAAAGGTAATAACAAAATTCTATTTTTTCAATATTTTATTCTAAATAATCGGATATGAATGGCAATACCAAGAAAGATATTTTTGTAAAATAAATGTTTTTGATTTTTATAAGTTGGTTATATTATTTCACGTGATATACCTATAATATAATTGTCTGTTTCCGTCTTTGTAGCTATTATTTTTTGAGATAGAATTTAAATTAAGTTATTACGTAAAGATTAATAGACCTATGAGGCATATAAAATAAAAGCGGACCTGATTTATGTCAGGTCCGCTTCAGATAGAATTTAATTGTCAATCAGATTTCACGTTATAATTAAAAATCAAGTTTAGGCTTTATTCAGCAATAGGCGTTAATTTTATTAGGGCTATAGTGCAGCTGTCGGCCTTTGTTATTTTGTGGCTTCCTTGCTCTATTGTGGTCATCAGGCTCTTAGAAGAGCTGTCGCCTTCAATTTTAACATCGTCAACTTTTATGTTGTATTTAGTGCTGCTCGAGCCAAAGTATATTGTCAGGATCATCTTTTCAGTTGTAGAGAATGATATCTCTGTGCCTGACTCCATCTTAAGGCTGTTTGTATATGTAACACCATCTATTATAGTATCTTCTTTTCTGTAGTTTTCTTTTGTTCCGGTCATTGTAATGGCGCTGTTAGACGGAGTGCCGTTTGTAAAGTCACAGATTATTTCACCCTCAACAGGTGTTTCTGTATCACCCGGTTCTCCACCTGTTTCACCTCCGCCAGTTTCGCCGCTTGAAGCATTTTCGTCTTCAAAGATGCCGATAAGTGATGACTTGTAGTTTGTAACAGCTTCTTTCAGTTCTTTATTGACGTTATAGTCTGTATCGTCGATGCTGTTATTGAAGGTCCACTTGAAATCTCCGTGATTCATTCTTCCTGCACCATACCAACCTGTGACTTCTGACGGTACGTTTGCTGCTTCTACCGGTTCATAGTCATACATCAATGATGCATCGGTATCGAAGTTGTTATAAGAAGTTGCACCCTGCAAGGTCTTTATGTCTTGCGGTACTTGCTCGTCTCTTGTTTTGGCTTCGTATGCATCAAATTGTACATTGTCTTCCTGGTATGTCACATATTTATAATATTGTGTCTTTTCTGTCATGATGTTACCGAATGACTTTATCATACCACCATCTTCGCCAGAGAATGTGCCTTTAGGGTCAGATGAAATGTCTGATCCTTGTTTGGATATGAGCATCGGACATTTTGTTGCCCTGAAATAGTTGCTTTCTACAAATACATTTGAGCCGGATGTTGCACCTACGCCATATTTGGAAATACCGTCGAAGTAGTTGTTCCATACATGTACAGACATTGTGCGGATACGCGGCATACGTGAGTCGCAGTGGTCAAACCAGTTGTTGTTGTAGCTTATGTAGTTGGGTCCGCTCTCGCTTGTCATTCCGCATAATGACGATTTTCCGCTGTCGAAGAAATGGTTGCTTGATACGGTTATATACTGAGAATCGCCTTTGATGTCGATAGTGCCGTCGCCTTTAGCCTGGTCTGAATCTCCTCCGGCCTGACCATAGAATAAGTCCAGATTGTGTATCCAGCAGTATTTGTTGTCCGTATCCAACGAAACACCATCATCCATGAAGTTTAATATGCCGAAGTTGCGCAGCTCTACGTTTACGGCATTGCGCAGAAGAAATCCGAAGCCGTTTATTGTTGCGTCTTCACCTATGCCTTCTATTGTTATATTCATTTCAACAGAATTGTTCTTGCCTTTTATTTGAAGTCCTTCGTTGCTTAACAATGCATCCATATCGGTGTCTTTGATCATCCCGATGATTCTTACGCACAGCGGACGTGTCTCTTTTCCTTTTTGGTATGCGTTGAGTATTGCCTGCAGTCCCGTATAAGTCTGTTCCTTATCACCAATAACAGGACATGTTACAGTCTTTGCTGTATTTGCCGTAACGTATATTACGCGTGCGTTGGCTTTTAGCGTACCGTCTGCATTATATGCTCCAGGCGTATTGCCATTAAGGAAACAGAAACCTTCACGTTTATAGTTTATTACCTTTATTCCGGTAACTTCGTTAGCTGCATCATCTTGTTCTTTTTCTTCAATTACCGGAACAATCTTAAATGAATAATTTTCTGCTGCAATTAAGCCTGTAGCATCTGCCCGTCCGTATGTTCCATAGTTGCGTACCAGCTGGTCGTCCAGTTTTGTATATTCTTCGTATTGTCCGCCTTTTACGTACACTATGTAAGACGATGCATCTGCAAACGGCTCCCATTTTACGAAGGCTGATTCGTGCCATCCTTTTGACTCAAGTATCTTTACCTTTCCTTCCGGATTGTCAATGTCGCCTTCGCTGCCGCTGTCTTCTGCTTTTGCAAAGCTGATATTTTTTACAGTCTTTGTGTATGCGTCTGTCCATGTCCCGTTTACAGGGCTGACGTTTACTATGCCGTTGGCTCTGTCTATACTGACTTTTACTTCATCTGTATTATAATATTTAATGTCGTTGCTGGTCAGTGTCAGTCGCATTTGATTATTTTGGCTGTTGAGGCTTACGGAGTGGTCTGTTGTCGGTTCAGGCGTTGTTCCTTCGCCTTCTTTTTCAACAGATATCATATATATGTAAAGTCCTCCTGTGTTTGTCAGCGTTATGCTTCCGTCTTCGGTAACAGTGCCTATGTTTACCTGATCGTCAAGACTTGTGCTGTTAAAAAATCCTGACTCAGGAGTAATGTTTGTCACATTGAGTCCTCTCTTTTCTGTTTTTGAACTTGTCTTGCATTTAACAGTTATCTTTGAGCCTTTTTCAAGGTTGTCTATCGTTATTGTTGACACTTTGTTCAATGTAAGGCATTGTTTCTTTATATCCACTCGAATGGCATCTGATGTTTCAGCCGTGAATATGATATTCTGTGTAAATATCAGTTCTGTGCCGTTAGCTTTTAATGTTTCAGAGTTTAATGCCTTATTGTTCGAATATCTGTCATTTATGGCATCATATGTCCAGTTTTCAGTATCGGCGGACAGATTTGTCCTGTCTGTACTGCTTACACCTTCCTCTTGAAAGTCCCATGTCTGAGCAACTGCATCAGTAGTAAAAAATGGCATAAGGCATATGAGGAATGCCGTAATTATTGTTGAGTATATGTTTTTCATGATAAAATTATTTTATGACTGTCTTTTTTCCATTAATAATATACACGCCTTTGTTAAGGGCATTGGCATCTTTGCCCATGTATTGTCCGTTAAGGTTGTAGACTTTTGACTTTCCGGAATTGTCCATAGATGTAATATTTGTTATTCCGGTTGTGTTTTCATAGCTTAAGGAGATGCTGACCTTCGACATGTCTTCTGTCTGTGAAGTGTTGTCGTCAAATTGAAGTGTTACGTTGTTCCCATTGAAAGTCAGATTGCTTACGAATTTGTCGATTTCAGTTCCGTTTATTATAACGGTTTGTTCTGTTTCTGCATACATTGTTCCTCCTGACAATAATGCCATCAGGAACATACATAAAAATGTTTTCCTTTTCATTATTTAAGTTTTTAAATAGTTTGTAGATTATTCCTCGACAAATATAAATATTAAATCCTTTAAATATAGACCATATAACTTAAAAATATGATTTTTTATTATTAATTTACGTATTTTATGCATACTCATTTTCTTTAGGTCTTTATGCCCAAATCAGGCATCAGGCTTGTGTATTAATTCTGTTAGTAAATAGATTCTTCTATCCGTCATTTGTTATCCTATGTCGTCTTGCCTCTGTTTCTCTTAAATATAGTCAGCTATGCCAGCTAAAATGCAGGTGATAATATTATAATGAAAAAGTCAATGATTTACGCATAAAAAAGCAGTGACTTTTGATGCAAAAGTGGCTGAGTTACGAGGCGTAACTCAGCCATTAACAGTTTGAAAGAAAATAGCCGTTGTTTGCTTAATGTAATTGCTGATAGGGTGCGGCAGATGTTTAATGTGTAATAAAATGGGGCAGATTTGTTACGGATTTTATGGGCTTTGTATTCTCTGAGTCAGAAAGTTACCTGAATGCATGTAAAGAAGACAATATCGTACTTAAAAACATCTAGTTAGAACGCTGTGTGTGGATTAATCTTGTATACGAGTTTTATTAAGGATTGTATGTTGATAATGCAAAATGAAATCCGGCAGTGTTTTATCAACTCCAATAAAAACACTGCCGGATTATGATTATTCTTAAATTCTTTTTAAGCTGATATCTTTCAGAACTTTGATTTATTTCTGTTATGGTAAATAACTTTTCCTATCTTAGGTCTATTATTTCAGCGTTAGGAAAATCTTTTGAATTGAAACGGAATGTGGCGTCACTGATATTTTTTGCTTTAAAGTTTGAAACTTTTATTGTCGTCCATCCGTTGCTCTGACGCATCTTTATTGTTTGCGGATAATAATTCTTGTTTATCGTTATATACATTTCTTTTATTGTCCGTTTTTGGTTTTGTGCGTAAAGATGTATTTGCCATCCGCCTGCAACGTTTTTCATGCCGAGATTGAATCCGTTTTTATAGATATTGATGAATTTATATGGATTCATTGATTGCTGCTGTGCTTCAGTAGGCGTGCTTATATTTACCTCCTGATTCTTTTTCATGTATGTCCATTGTGTCTTTCCGTCATACCATACAATAGCCTGAGAAGTACGTGCATTAAATTTGTTTCCCTTTATCGCAATAGTGCCGGACGTATTTCCGTATTTTCCGCTTATGGTGAAGTTGGCACTTGCTCCGCTTTTGCGTCCTACTACGGCTGCAGTCTTGTCGAGTATCTTTCGTGCTTGCGCTGCATTTTGTGCATGCATGCCAACTGCCAATGTAAACAAAAGTATTAGCAAACAAAACTTTTTCATAATTGTGCTTCCTGTTTGAATTGTTATTCTAAATTAATGTTCAAATACTATTTTCGTAATGCAGACAGAAGATTTTCAAGACTGTTCTCGTCCTGTATCAATACTTCACGTGGTTTGCTGCCTTGTGCCGCACCAACGATTCCGGCTTTTTCCATCTGGTCCATCAGTCTGCCCGCACGGTTATATCCGATTGAGAAACGGCGCTGAATCATGCTGGTTGAGCCTTGCTGGCTTAACACTATTGTACGTGCTGCTTCTTCAAACAGAGGGTCAAGACTGTGCATCTCAAGCGATCCGCCTTTGCCTGAGTCTGAACCTTCGTCTGTGGTTGGCTCTGGCAGTTCCATCGGCTCTATCGGACCTGGCTGCTGTTTGATGTATTCATTTATTCTTTCTATTTCAGGTGTATCTACAAATGCGCACTGCACTCTGACAGGCTCGTTTCCGTTGAGGAACAACAAGTCGCCTCGTCCAATGAGCTGATTGGCTCCAGGACGGTCAAGTATTGTACGCGAGTCAATCATCGAACTTACTCTGAAAGCCATTCTGCCAGGGAAGTTAGCCTTGATGTTTCCTGTAATGATAGATGTTGTCGGGCGTTGTGTTGCAATCACCATGTGTATGCCGACCGCACGTGCAAGCTGTGCAATACGTGCAATAGGCATTTCTATTTCTTTGCCGGCAGTCATGATTAGGTCTCCGAACTCGTCGATAATAACAACGATATATGGCATGTATTCATGACCGTCTGTAAGTCGCAGCTGGTGGTTGACATATTTTTTGTTATATTCTTTAATGTTCTTTGCACCGGCTAGTTTAAGCATGTCATACCTGTAGTCCATGAGCTTGCACAGGCTGTTCAGTGTGCGTATAACCTTGGTGACGTCAGTTATTATTGCATCTTCATTGTCATCAGGAATTTTTGCCATGAAATGGTCTGCAATAGGCATGTACATGCTGAACTCAACCTTTTTAGGGTCTATCAGCACAAACTTCAATTCGTTCGGATGTTTTTTATATAGCAATGAAGTAATTATGGCGTTTAGTCCAACTGATTTACCCTGTCCGGTAGCACCGGCAACCAGCAAGTGGGGCAGTTTTGTAAGGTCTGCCATAAATACCTCGTTGGTTATGGTCTTTCCTATGGCAATAGGCAAGTCCATGGTTGTCTCCTGAAAGCGTTTTGAATTTAATATGCTTTCCATTGAGACAATGTTCTTCTGTGCGTTAGGCACCTCTATTCCGACTGTGCCTTTGCCTGGTATAGGCGCTATGATACGTATGCCGAGCGCGGCAAGGCTCAAGGCGATGTCGTCTTCAAGGTTTCTTATCTTTGATATCTTTACGCCTTCGGCAGGGGTTATCTCATACAATGTGATTGTAGGACCAACCGTAGCCGTGATGGTCTTTATCTGTACTCCGAAATTGTTCAGCACCTCAACAATACGGTTTTTATTAGCCGTCTGTTCCTTCATGTCGATGTACGGCTTGCCGTCATTCTCATATTTCTTCAGCAAATCGAGCGTCGGATATTTATACTTCGTCCAAGGCTCTTTCGGATTGATGGGCGTATTGATATTGCTGCTGCCAGATACGTCTTTCGAGTCTGCCAGGTTCTCTTTCTCGGGTATAATTATCTTGAGGTCGTTGGTGCTTGGAGCTTGCTTTATTTCTTTAGCTGTCTCAACCTTGGTTTCTTCTGCTTGCTCCTCTTGTTTTATTACAGCTTCTCCGTTGTCACCAAATTCAACCCTTTGTGTCTGTGGATCGTCAAATACAGTAGGGTCTTCAAGGGTTTCAATAGGTTTAGGCTTATTGGCTTTTCCCTGATTGTTGGTGATGTCGAATTTCACTTTGTTTGATATGCTGTTCACGGGATTCAGAATCTTTCGTACAACCGTGATGGTTTCTTTACTTAGGTAAGTAAGGAATATGATAGCCGTTAAAAGGAGGATGGCTGTCAGTCCTGGCGCTCCTACAAGATTCTCTATCCATTGACTGCAGAACTGGCCGTGGTCGCCTCCGGGATTAAACACCTGGCTTCCCATGATAGGTGTCAATATTTCTGCAAATGTTATAGAAAGCCAAAGCATAGATATGCCAAGGCAAAAGAAACATTTAATCAGGTTGAAGTTATATGCCCGTACAAGTTTCAGTCCTGCCATGCCCATGAATACCGGAACAATAAAGGCAGAAAGGCCAAAGCATCTTGAAATAAAGAAATATGAAACGAAAGCTCCGAACGGGCCGCAGCTGTTCTGAAATGCCCTGTTTGAATTAAATATCTCTCCTGGCCTTAAATCCAATACCAAGCTTTGGTCGTTTTGGCCTGTAGAAAAGAAGGATATAAATGCTATGATTATGTAAATGGATAAAAATATCAGAATGATTCCTACCGTAAAATTAATAAAGTCATTTTGAAAAATATTTTTAAATCCTACTACCTCACTTAATGATTTGTTCGTGTTCGTATTTTTTTTCTTAGCCATCAGTGTATTTAGAATATTTTATTTGCAAAAGTAATTGAAAATTGCCAAATCAAGCTATAAAATCACCTTTTTTTTATATTTTTGCAAACTGTAATTTTTGCAAATGAGAAAAATCATATACAATAAGTTTGATAAGCATGACATAACAGCTCTGCCGAAAGTGCTGTTCTCCGGACGTATCATTGTGATAAATACTGCTGCGGAGGCAGAGAAGGCTGTTGACTATCTGATGTCTCAGAAAATATTGGGGATAGATACGGAGACAAGGCCTTCGTTTAAAAAGGGGCAGACGCATAATGTAGCATTGCTTCAGGTGTCAACTCATGACACGTGTTTTCTTTTCAGATTGAATCTTACAGGTATAACTCCGGCTATAATCCGTCTGCTTGAAGATCCTTCAATTCCGAAGATTGGCTTGTCGTTGCGCGACGATATAAATTCATTGCATAAGCGTGCCGATTTTCATCCGGGGAATTTCATTGATTTGCAGAAGCATGTCTGCGAACTTGGAGTGGAGGATTTGAGCTTGCAAAAGCTATATGCAAATTTCTTTCATCAGAAGATCAGTAAGTCGGTAAGGCTGAGTAACTGGGAGTCGGATGTGCTTAGCGACAGACAGAAATTATATGCCGCCACCGATGCGTGGGCATGTATAAATATCTATGAAGAGTTGTGCCGGCTGGAAAAGACCGGAGATTATGAGTTGGTAAAAATAGAAGAAAATAAGGAGACAGATGTATAAGAACATATATTTAAAGAAAGGTAAGGAAGACAGTCTTAAGCGTTTTCATCCTTGGGTGTTTTCCGGTGCGATAGCGCATATGGACGATGGAATAGAGGAGGGTGACATTGTAAGAGTCATCACTCAGTCGGGCGCTTTCATTGCTTTGGGGCATTATCAGATTGGAAGCATTGCTGTGCGTGTGCTTTCATTTCAGGATATAGCTATTGATGATGACTTCTGGAAACAGCGCCTGGCGGCTGCGTTGCTCATGCGTCAGTGTGCCGGTATTGCAGACAATCCTGAAAACAATACGTTCAGGCTTGTACATGGTGAAGGCGACAACCTTCCGGGGTTGGTTATTGACTGCTATGGCAAGACTGCAGTCATGCAGGCTCATAGTGTTGGTATGCATGTGTGCCGTAATGTCATAGCCCGCCAGCTGGTTGAGGTTATGGGCAACCGCATAGAGAATGTCTTTTATAAGAGTGAGACAACATTGCCGTTTAAGGCTGACCTCGGACAGGAAAACGGGTTTATATATGGGGGAAGTGATGACAATGTTGCTGTTGAAAATGGCCTTAAGTTTCATGTTGACTGGCTAAAAGGTCAGAAGACAGGATTCTTTGTTGACCAGCGTGAAAACAGAAAATTGCTTGAGCATTACGCAAAAGGCAAAACTGTCTTGAATATGTTCTGTTATACAGGCGGTTTCTCTTTCTATGCTATGCGAGGCAATGCTAAGGCCGTTCATTCAGTAGACAGCAGTGCCAAGGCGATAGAACTGACTAATGCCAATGTGGAACTGAACTTTCCCGGCGACAAGCGTCATCAGGCTTTTTGTGAGGATGCATTCAAGTTTCTTGATGCCGCAAAAGACAAATATGACCTGATAATACTCGATCCTCCTGCTTTTGCCAAGCATAGGGCTGCATTGCATAATGCGCTTAAAGGATATACAAGGCTTAATGTGAAGGCATTTGAGAAGATAAAGAGTGGTGGTATCCTGTTTACGTTCAGCTGTAGTCAGGTCGTGACAAAGGATAATTTCAGAAATGCCGTGTTTACAGCGGCTGCATTGGCAGGTCGTAATGTCAGGATATTGCACCAGTTGCATCAGCCGGCCGACCATCCAATAAACATATATCATCCTGAAGGCGAATATCTAAAGGGACTGGTTCTTTATGTTGAGTAATGGTTTCCTAAAAAGAATATCAGATTTTATTAAAGACCGTCAGTTACTGAGTAAGGACGGAAAATATATAGTTGCGCTGTCGGGAGGTGCCGACAGCGTTACTTTGGCTTTGGCTCTTTGCGAATTGGGCTACAAGGTTGAGGCTGCTCATTGCAATTTTCATCTGCGTGGTGAAGAATCAGACCGTGATGAAAATTTCTGTGTTGAGTTTTGCCGGCAGAATGGCATAGAGCTTCATAGAGCTCATTTTGATACAGTGTCTTATTCAAAGTTGCGTAAAGTAAGCATAGAGATGGCAGCCCGAGATCTCAGGTATTCTTACTTTTCACAGCTTAAGCGTGACATCTGCGCCGACGCTATATGTGTTGCGCATCATCAGGACGATTCTGTTGAGACCGTATTGATGAATCTTATCCGTGGTACAGGTATTGACGGACTTACGGGTATCTCTCCGAAAAACGGTGACATAGTGCGTCCGCTATTGTGCGTTTCAAGAGCTGATATCGAAAACGAACTTTGTGCCGCAGGGCAGGATTATGTAACTGACAGTACGAATCTGGTTGATGATGTTGTCAGAAATAAAATCCGTCTGGACATTCTTCCGCTTATGAGGCAGATAAATCCTTCTGTTGGAAACAGCATTGCCAAGACTGCCATGCGTATGGAAGAGGTCGCTCGATTTTTTGGTTCTACTATCAGCGAGGCTGCCGGGCGCGCAGCTACATATAATAATAAAGGTGAGGCAAAAATATCATTGGATATACTTTCTTCAGGACTGTCTCCTGAGAATGTGCTGTTTCATATTTTAAAGAACTATTCTTTTGCCCCGTTGCAGATAGAACAGATTTATTCTTCATTGAACTCAGGCCCTGGTACTGAATTTCGTTCATCTACCCACGCTCTGCTTATCGACCGTGAATATATTTTCATTGAACCATTGTCTGACGAAGGACAAAGGAGGTTTGTTATACCTGAGACAGGAACTTATGTATATGATGAGTCTTCTAAGTTTCGGGTGGAGATTATAGATAATGGGTCGGATGTAGAAATTGTACGAGACAGAAATTGCTTTTTTGCAGATTTGTCTAAGGTCGCTTTTCCGCTTATTGTGCGCAGATCTTCTACCGGTGACAGATTCATTCCTTTCGGGATGAATGGCTCCAAGTTGGTAAGTGATTATTTGACAGATCGCAAGTTTAATTTGTTTGATAAGCGCCGTCAGCTTGTTATAACTGATTCGGACGAAAAGATAATATGGCTCGTAAACCAGAGACCTGACAACAGATGCAGGGTTTCTGATACAACGAAGAAAATACTTAAGATTACATATACCGGCTGTTAAGCCGGTTTTTTTATTTTTGATAAAGTTCTTTTCTTTATGATTTGCGTAGCGCACGTAACATCTTGATATACAGTGTTTTATAAAAGAATATCTTTTGGCTGGCAAAAGATGCCCTTTCACCTCGTAAAAGGTCGCATTTTATAAGCCAAAAGCAGGCATAACATCAAGCATTAGTCAATTCCTAGTTTTGTATATTATCAGTTTACTGTTTTCGTGAACGGTATTTATTGTATTCACAGATAATGTTTAAATGCAATTTTTATTAAAATAAGCCATTTATCAATCTGTTTGCTGAAAAAATATTACCTTTGCATTAATATGAACAGGCAGAATGAAAATTCTGCGATAAAATGTCTTTAGTAGGAAATATTAAAAGTTTAAGGTATGGTAAAGTATAACGTGAATTTTGACAATTATAAGAAGGACGCTGCATATCGTTCGCTTATAAGTCCAAAATTGGTCAGTGAGTTGAAAGTAAAGATTGTCAGGATTATCGTAAAAAAGAAAAAATATAAAGACAAGGAATATTCGGCCAAGCGTCTGGCTGAAGAACTTGAAACCAATACTAGGTATATATCTGCCGTGGTTAATATATGCTTCAACATGAATTATACGTCATGGGTAAATAAGTATCGCATAGAAGATGCCAAGGCTTTGCTTACTGACAAAAAGCATAAAAAGCTTAAAATGGAGGAAGTGAGTGATTTGGTTGGTTTTTCAAACAGACAGTCCTTTTATGCGGCGTTCTATAAATACACAGGTGTTACGCCGCGAAAGTATAAGTTAGATAATTCGGAAAAATAACGTAACATATTAATGCTGCAATGAGAAATACTCAATTTTCATATACCGACGAACGTTTTGCGGATATACTGATGCTCAGGTATAAACTTGACAACTTCAGCTCTTTGTCGCTGAGGCAGAAAAAGCTAGTGTATTATTTGTCTGAGGCCGCTCTTTATGGCCGTGACATAACTTTTGATCAGTTTGGCCGCTATAATCTGAAGATACGCAAAGTGTTTGAGCAGATATACCTTAATTATAAAGGTGACAGAACTGCTGATGAGTTTAAGGAACTTGTTGTGTATCTGAAGCGGGTATGGTTCTCTAGCGGCATATACCATCATTACGGATGCGATAAATTTGTTCCTGGCTTTTCTGAAGCATTTTTTATAGATGCTGTTAAATCTGTTGATGGCAGTTTGCTGCCTTTAGACGAAGGACAGACGGTGGATGGATTATGTGAAGAACTTCTGCCGATAATTTTTGCTCCGGATGTCATGCCTGTAAAGGTGAATAAAAAGGATGGTTTCGATTTGGTTGAAACTTCAGCATGCAACTTCTATGATGGTGTAACACAAAGTGAAGTTGAAGAGTATTATGCTTCAAAGAAAAATCCAGACGATAAGGAGCCTTTGTCATATGGACTGAATACTACAGTGAAAAAATGTGATGGACGGGTTGTTGAAGAGGTTTGGAGAATTGGAGCAAAATATGGCGCAGCAATAGAGAAAATTGTATATTGGCTCGAAATGGCTTCAACTGTGGCTGAAAATGACAAGCAGCGGAGTGTAATTGATGCTTTGATTAAATATTACAAGTCGGGCGATTTGGCAGACTTTAATGAATATTGCATTAAATGGGTTGATGAAAAAGAATCTGCCGTTGATTTTATTAATGGGTTTATTGAGGTTTATGACGATCCGCTCGGAATGAAAGGCACTTGGGAAGGTCTTGTTGAATACCGTGATGTAGAAGGAACAAGGCGGACCAGAGTGATTAGCGATAACGCTCAATGGTTTGAAGACCATTCGCCTGTTGATTCTCGTTTCAAGAAACAGCAGGTAAAGGGTGTGTCTGCAAATGTAATATGTGCGGCAACTCTCGGCGGAGGTGAATACCCTTCAACGGCCATAGGCATAAACCTTCCTAATGCCGACTGGATTAGAGCAAGACATGGAAGCAAGAGCGTTACGATAAGTAATATCATATCGGCTTATAATGAAGCATCACGCGGTAATGGCTTTGACGAAGAGTTTGTCATTGACGAAGAGACAATAAAGCTTATAAGACAGTATGGAGATATATGTGACATCATACATACTGACCTGCATGAATGTCTCGGACATGGTAGCGGACAATTGTTGCCAGGTATTGATCCTGACTCTCTGAAAGCATACGGCAATACTATTGAAGAGGCGCGTGCTGATTTGTTCGGATTGTATTATGCAGCAGATAAAAAGTTGGTTGAATTGGGCCTGATGCCTGATGCAGAAGCCTACAAGGCAGAGTATTATTCATATATGATGAATGGACTCCTCACTCAGCTTGCACGCATAAAAAAAGGCAATTGTATAGAGGAGGCCCATATGCGTAACCGTGCCCTGGTTGCACGTTGGTGTTATGAAAAAGGACGTGAGGGCAATGTTGTAGAGCTTGTGCGTCAAAACGGGAAAACTTATGTGCGTATAAACGATTATGAGCAACTCCGCAATCTGTTTGCAGCCTTGCTAGCTGAAATTCAACGCATAAAGAGCGAGGGTGATTATGCCGCAGCCCGTGACATAGTCGAGAATTATGCTGTGAATATTGATCCGGTTTTGCATGATGAAATATTGTGCAGATATAATAGTCTGGGCATACCTCCTTATAAAGGATTCATAAATCCGGTACTTATGCCTGTTACTGATTGTGATGGTAAAATAATGGACATAACTGTTGATTATTCTGAAACTTACGAGCATCAGATGTTGCGTTACAGCAGAGATTACTCCACATTGATTTGATAAATATGAAACAGGAAACACAAGACAAACTGAAACAAATTAAACAGCGTTTCAGATTGATGATGAACGGTATGGCTTCTCAGTCAATGCGCGAGAAAGGACTTGGGTATAGCATAAACTGGGGCATATCTCTGCCTGCCTTGAAAACACTGGCAGAAGAGTATGGCAAAGACTATGATTTGGCCATCGAACTGTGGAAAGAAAACATCCGCGAATGTAAGATTCTTGCTACATTGATTATGCCACCAGCGGATATGAAAGCTGATTTGGCCTGCCTTTGGGTGTCTCAGATTCCCAATCAGGAAGTTGCAGCTATGGTGGCCTTCAATCTGTTTCAGTATATAGACGGCGCGAAAGACCTCGCGTTCAAATGGCTTGCGTCAGCGAGTGAGCTAGAGCAGATGTGTGGTTATAACATCTTGTCACGGCTTTTTATGCGTGGAGAGATGCTTGATTCACGAGAGATAAATGAGCTTTTTGATCAGGCCAAAACTGCTCTTGAAGGTGGAAGTGTGTCACTGCAGCATACAGTTGTAAATATGTTGTCACATTTTTGTACTATTTCCGACGAGTATAATAAAATAACAAAATCTGCCTTCAAATCATACGATTTAGATATTTTTTGATGTTTTGTACGGCTAATACGGAATTTTGTTGTATTTTTGTCGGACAATCCGGAGTATGGATAAAATGAAAAATAATTGTAGCGACGCAGTAAGGGAGATTCTGGACAACTATTTGGAACAGAACAATTATCGCAAAACCCCTGAACGATTTGCGATTCTCGATGCGGTGTATAGCTTCAATTCTTATTTTTCAATACAAGAACTTAGCGACAGGCTGATAGAACGATGCTTTCCCGTTAGCAGAGCTACGCTTTACAATACGGTAAGGCTGTTGATGAGTTTACGACTTGTTATATGCTTGAGACTGCAGGACGGTATACGCTATAAGGCGTGTTACTCGGATAATCACTGCACTCAGGTCTGTACTGTTTGTGGAAAGGTTACAGAGATAAAAATACCCGAGATTGCAGATGTAATTGACAGAACGCATTTGAGGCGCTTTCGCAAAGAAGGCTTCTCAATGCATATTTATGGTGTATGCAGCACCTGTCAGGCAATGCTTACGCGCTTGAAAAATAAAGAGAATACTGAAAAACAGGAGAATATAAATAAAAACAAATATATTAGTAAATATGGAAAAAGGCAAAGTTGATGTATTGCTAGGTTTGCAGTGGGGTGATGAAGGCAAAGGCAAGGTTGTTGATGTGCTTACGCCTCATTACGATGTGATTGCAAGATTTCAGGGCGGTCCTAACGCAGGACACACTCTCGAGTTTGAAGGCGAAAAGTATGTCCTTAGAAGTATTCCTTCTGGCATTTTCCAGGGTGGCAAGATTAACATTATTGGTAATGGTGTAGTACTTGCTCCGGATTTGTTTATGGATGAGGCTAAAGACTTGGAGAAAAGCGGTCATCCTTTGAAAGAGAGACTTTATATATCAAAGAAAGCCCATCTTATTATGCCAACTCACAGACTGTTGGATGCAGCCTATGAGCAGGCTAAAGGAAAAAACAAAGTAGGAACAACAGGTAAAGGCATCGGTCCTACATATACAGACAAGGTTTCGCGCAACGGACTTCGTGTGGGTGATATATTTGATAATTTTGAAGAAAAATATAATGCTCATAAGGCACGTCACGAGCAGATTTTGAAATCGCTTAATTATACTGACTATGATATTTCTGATGTAGAAAAGAAATGGATGGAAGGTATAGAATATATCCGTCAGTTCCATATTGTAGATTCTGAACATGTAATTAATAAGATTTTAAAATCTGGTCAGAATATATTATGTGAAGGTGCTCAGGGTACAATGCTTGATGTCGACTTCGGCAGCTATCCTTTTGTAACGTCTTCTAACACTATCTGTGCAGGAGCTTGCATCGGATTGGGAATCGGCCCTAACAGAATTGGCGAAGTATATGGCATAATGAAGGCTTATTGTACACGTGTCGGTGCCGGACCGTTCCCGACAGAATTGTTTGATGAGACTGGAAGTCTTATAAGGCAGCTTGGTCATGAGTATGGAGCTGTTACCGGACGTGAGCGCAGATGCGGATGGATTGACCTTGTTGCGCTGCGTTATTCTATTATGGTTAATGGAGTCACTCAGTTAATCATGATGAAGAGCGACGTGCTTGATGGCTTTGATACAATAAAGGCATGTGTAGCTTATAAACGCAATGGTGAGACCTTGACAGATTTCCCCTATAATATAGAGGAAGGTATCGAGCCTGTTTATAAGGAACTTAAGGGATGGAAGGCCGACATGACAAAGATGACCAGCGAGGAAGAGTTCCCGCAGGAATTTAAGGATTATATCAAATTCCTTGAAACAGAACTTGAAACTCCTATTAAGATTATCTCAATAGGTCCGGATCGTGCCCAGACAATAGTTAGAAAATAATACGTATAATTTCGTCCCAAGGATTGAGAATTTGTGGTGTGGATAATTGATGTTTTCAATATCCAGATTCATCATTCTCAATTCTTGGGTTTTATCTTAAATAAAGACAGATATGAACAAACCATCAATACCTAAGGGTACACGTGACTTTTCCCCGTTGGAAATGTCAAAGCGCAATTATATTTTTGATACAATAAGGTCTGTTTTCGCTCTTTATGGTTTTAAGCAGATTGAAACTCCGGCCATGGAAACATTGCAGACATTGCTTGGAAAGTATGGTGAGGAAGGCGATAAACTTCTTTTCAAGGTGCTCAATAGTGGAGATTATTTGAGCAAGATTGATCGAGAGGAACTTGTCAATGGAAATCCGTTGCATTTGGCTTCAAAATTATGTGAGAAAGGTTTGCGATATGACCTGACCGTTCCTTTTGCCCGTTTTGTCGTTATGCACAGGGATGAGTTGCAGTTGCCGTTCAAGCGTTATCAGATTCAGCCTGTATGGCGTGCGGACCGTCCTCAGAAGGGTAGGTATCGTGAATTTTATCAGTGTGATGCAGATGTAGTCGGCAGTGATTCGTTACTCAATGAGATTGAATTGATGCAGATTATCGATACAGTGTTTACACGTTTTGGCGTGCGTGTTCAGATAAAAATCAACAATCGTAAAATATTAACTGGAATAGCTGAATATATCAACGAGGCTGATAAAATAGTGCCTATTACAGTTGCTATTGATAAACTGGAAAAAGTAGGCCTTGATAATGTAAATGCTGAACTTGCAGAAGATGGACTCAGTAAAGAGGCCATTGAAAAGCTACAGCCGGTGATATCACTCAGCGGCAGCAATGAAGAGAAATTGGATGTTATAAGCAATATCCTCAAAGATTCAGAAATAGGAACAAAGGGTGTTGAAGAGCTTCGTTATATATTCGGCGTACTTGACAAGTCTAATCTTAAGAATGAGGTGCAGTTTGATTTGACTCTTGCAAGAGGTCTTAATTATTATACAGGAGCAATCTTTGAGGTTAAGGCACTTGATGTTCAAATCGGAAGTATTACAGGCGGAGGACGTTATGATAATCTTACAGGCATCTTCGGTATGCCAGGTTTGAGTGGTGTAGGAATCTCTTTTGGTGCAGACAGAATATTCGATGTCCTTAATGCATTGGATCTTTATCCAGAAAACGCAATGAGCGGAACTCGTCTGATGTTCATTAACTTCGGGGAAAAGGAAATGGCGTATTGTTTGCCTATTGCTGCCAAAGCCCGTGAGAACGGCATTGCTACTGAGATATATCCTGATGCAGCAAAGATGAAAAAGCAGATGAACTATGCTAATAACTGCAATGTTCATTATGTGGCTATTGCCGGCGAAAATGAGATAAATGAGAATAAGATAACTTTGAAGAACATGTTGACAGGTGAGCAGCGTCTGGTTGATGCTGATGAACTTGTGTCAATCGTTAAATCTTGACAGTGATTATGGGTAGAATAAAATATTTTCTTGTCCTTCTCCTGTGTGTGTTGTCACTATCTGCATATAAGAAAAATGAAAAAATTACAATCTTTATGATAGGTGATTCCACTATGGCTAATAAGGATATTAGTGGTGGAAAGATGGAGCGAGGATGGGGAATGATGCTCAAAAATTTCTTCACTGAGGATGTAATTGTTGATAATCATGCACTTAATGGGCGTTCTTCAAAAAGTTTCATTAGTGAGGGTCATTGGCAGAAGGTCGTGGAAAAAATAAAGCCTGGAGATTATGTCTTTATTCAGTTTGGGCATAATGATGAGAAAGACGATCCTAAACGACACACTGATCCAGGAACAACTTTCGATGAAAACTTGCGCAAGTTTGTTAAGGAAACAAGGATGAGAGGCGGCATTCCTGTTTTATTTAATAGTGTAGTAAGGCGAATCTTTACGAATAGTACAACAGCTGTTGCTGATGATGATACCCGTTCTAATTCGTCAGCTGATTTGGTTGAAGGTGATACATTGGTAGATACTCACGGTGACTATCTTTTGTCTCCTCGTAATGTTGCACGTGAGTTGGATGTGCCTTTTGTGGATGCAAATAAGATTACACATGATTTGGAACAGGGGCTAGGGCCGGATAAATCTAAAAAACTGCATATGTGGTACCTACCAAATGAAGTTCCTTCATTGCCAAAGGGGCGTCAAGACAATACTCACTATAATGTTTATGGTGCGTATGTTGTTGCCGGATTACTTGCTGATGCCGTTTCTGATGCTGTTCCAGAACTTAGACAATATCGTTGCAAGTATGATGCTTCAGTTGCAAGAGATGGAAGTGGATTGTATTTTGATCTGCAAACTGCTGTAGAGCATGTTCCTTCTGGTGTTAAGACAACTATCTTGGTAGGTGAGGGAAAGTGGAAGAAACCTGTAGCCGGTAAAGATAAGAAGATAGAATATATAATGAGGCAAGGGGCTAGTTTCATAAAATAGTTGATTATAATTATTACATTATGATCTGAACTTCAGAACCTTATTATATAAGTAATACTACGGTAAATATTTGTAACCTAGATTGTTATTGGGGTATTTGCAAATATTTACCGCTTTTTATTTTATTATCACGCAATTCTTCATGCTTATTCTTTTTCAAAAGTTATACTTTTGCGTTCCGTTTGTTATCCTTTTATCGTGTAAAAGGTATGCTTTTGTCCCCTAAAAGGTGCCCTTTTGCAGACAGCCCTCTGATTGGTGTGTTTTGCACTTGGCATAAAGCCGGCTTAAAAAGCCTATAACGTCCATTCTGTCTGCGTTTTATGGCGTTGCTGACTGCCAGTATGGCTTGCCGCACAGCCTTGTATTAATCCTGCCGTTCATGAATATTGCTGCTTCATGACAGGCTTGACCATAGCTTCGGCTGTCGTAACCGGCATCCGGCCGGCTGTTTTTTTCCTTTGGAATTCAAACTCCTTTAAATTCTGCCATCGGCCTTTAGTTTTTGCCATTAGCGTATGATTTTCATCCTTTCCGTCCGGTTTTATATCCCGTTCCTGTGTCACAAGTCTGCCTATTTCTTTTGTAAAATATAATAATGTGAAAGGTGTAAAATCCGCACTCAATATGTAAACGTCTGTTAAAATCGGTCTAAAATTAAAACTTTTTTCAGAAAACATTTGGCGGTTTGGCTAAAACCCCGTACTTTTGCATCCGCTTTTGAGAGCTGACGCTCCCTGAGCACTGAAGAAAGAGATCTTTGAGATACTGAAATATACAGAGACAAGAGTAGTACAAGAAACATCCTGCGGACATGTTCTGCAGGGAGGGTAAAGAATGAAAACCGTTCAATTTCTGCCGTGATATATATAATATGTATCTGCGGTCAAATACTACCGGATGGCGTTCTGAGCGACAGACTAACGGACACGGCCTTCGGGTCTGTGTCACATTATAAAGAAATTTTACAGTGGAGAGTTTGATCCTGGCTCAGGATGAACGCTAGCTACAGGCTTAACACATGCAAGTCGCGGGGCAGCATGAAGGATGCTTGCATTCTTTGATGGCGACCGGCGCACGGGTGAGTAACGCGTATCCAACCTGCCTGTTACCACGGCACAGCCCGTCGAAAGGCGGATTAATGCCGTATGTGGTCCTTTGCGGGCATCTAATTAGGACTAAAGGTTTAGCGGTAACAGATGGGGATGCGTCCGATTAGCTTGACGGCGGGGTAACGGCCCACCGTGGCGACGATCGGTAGGGGTTCTGAGAGGAAGGTCCCCCACACTGGAACTGAGACACGGTCCAGACTCCTACGGGAGGCAGCAGTGAGGAATATTGGTCAATGGGCGCAAGCCTGAACCAGCCAAGTAGCGTGAGGGAAGACTGCCCTATGGGTTGTAAACCTCTTTTGTGCGGGGATAAAGTGTGGGACGTGTCCCATATTGCAGGTACCGCACGAATAAGGACCGGCTAATTCCGTGCCAGCAGCCGCGGTAATACGGAAGGTCCGGGCGTTATCCGGATTTATTGGGTTTAAAGGGAGCGCAGGCCGTCCTTTAAGCGTGCTGTGAAATGCCGCGGCTCAACCGTGGCACTGCAGCGCGAACTGGAGGACTTGAGTACGCACGAGGTAGGCGGAATTCGTGGTGTAGCGGTGAAATGCTTAGATATCACGAAGAACTCCGATTGCGAAGGCAGCTTACCGGAGCGCAACTGACGCTGAGGCTCGAAAGCGCGGGTATCGAACAGGATTAGATACCCTGGTAGTCCGCGCGGTAAACGATGGATGCCCGCCGTTGGGTTTTAGAATTCAGCGGCCAAGCGAAAGCGTTAAGCATCCCACCTGGGGAGTACGCCGGCAACGGTGAAACTCAAAGGAATTGACGGGGGCCCGCACAAGCGGAGGAACATGTGGTTTAATTCGATGATACGCGAGGAACCTTACCCGGGCTTGAATTGCAGGAGAACGATCCAGAGATGGTGAGGCCCTTCGGGGCTCCTGTGAAGGTGCTGCATGGTTGTCGTCAGCTCGTGCCGTGAGGTGTCGGCTCAAGTGCCATAACGAGCGCAACCCCTGTCCATAGTTGCCATCAGGTCGTGCTGGGCACTCTGTGGAGACTGCCGCCGTAAGGTGTGAGGAAGGTGGGGATGACGTCAAATCAGCACGGCCCTTACGTCCGGGGCTACACACGTGTTACA
>NZ_UYXY01000001.1:822500-1180000 GCF_900625065.1 Prevotella marseillensis
GTTAATGCTATTATATTTCAGGTTAGGCCAGAATGCGATGCTTTGTATGTAAGTAAGTATGAGCCTTGGAGCCGTTTTCTTACTGGTGTGCAAGGTAAAGCACCGTATCCGTTTTGGGATCCTTTGAACTGGATGATAGATCAGTGCCATAAGCGTGGCATGGAACTTCATGCCTGGATTAATCCCTTTAGAGCAAAGACAAAAACAACGAATCAACTTGCCTCAACTCATATAGCCATAAAACATCCAGAACTTGCTTTTGCCTATGATGGCCAGATGATACTTAATCCGGGTATTCCTGAAGCAAGAGATTATATAGTGGATGTCGTTAAAGATATTGTAAGCAGATATGATGTTGACGGATTGCATATAGATGATTACTTTTACCCTTATCCTGCTCCTGGGCAAACTATACGGGATGATGCTGAGTTTGCAAAATACAATAACGGCATTAAAAATAAAAATGATTGGAGACGTGATAATGTTAATGTCTTTATTAAACAGCTTTATGAAGCTATTCATGAAACCAAACCTTGGGTAAAGTTTGGTATATCTCCGTTTGGTATATATAGAAATAAAAAGAGTGACCCGTTGATAGGAAGTAAAACATCCGGACTTCAGAATTATGATGATCTGTATGCTGATATATTAATGTGGGTTAATAACGGATGGGTAGATTATTGTGTGCCGCAGCTCTATTGGGAAATAGGACATAAAGCAGCTGATTATGAGACTTTAATCAAGTGGTGGAATAAATATGCAGGGAAAAGACATCTATATATTGGAGAGGATGTAATACGTACCGTAAAAAGTCCGGATTTGGTAAATAGAAGTATAAATCAAATGCCTGCCAAGCAAAAACTTCATAGGGAAATGAATAATGTGCAAGGTACGGTTCTGTGGTATGCCAAGGCGGTAACGGATAATGTAGGCAATTATGGCTCAATGTTGAAAAATGTATATTGGAAGTATCCTGCGCTCGTTCCGCAGATGAAATATATAGACGGAAAGGCACCTAAAAAAGTTAGAAAGATGAAGTTTCTGGCATTTGAGGACGGAATTGTACTGTTCTGGAAGGCTCCTAAAGGCAAAGATTGGTCAAACAAGGCTGTAAAGTATGTCGTATACAAATTTGTTAAAGGTGAAAAAATAAATATTGATGATCCTTCAAAAATAGTTGCAATAACTTCTGACGAGTTCTATAAAATACCGGCTAGTGCGATTAAGCCTGGTGAAAAGCACTATTATGTTGTGACTGCTTTAGATAGATTGAGTAATGAAAGTAAACCGCGTAAGAAATCAATAAGATATTAAATAAGATGAAAACAACAGAATCAACAATAGTTCAGTTAAAGAGGTTCTTTAATAAAGTTTCTCAAAAATTCCCAAGTACAGAAGAACCGGTTATAATGACGGATATTCATTTGAGTGTTTCGCAGGATACAGGTGAGCTTCTTGCTTTTGATGATAATGACAATGAAATCACCCGTTGTGTTGTCGATCAATGGATTAATTGTAAAGAACAAGATTTTTATATAAATATTGCAGGTGTATTGCGTGATGTTCTTAAAGAGATGAGTGATGTTGTTGATTGCTTGTCGATACTGAAGCCATATAGTTTTATTTTGGAAAATGATGACAGAGAACATTTTGCAGAGCTGTATCTTGTCGACAGTGATATAAGAATAATTGGAGGTGATTTGATGAATGGTCTTGATGACGATTTGAATAAATTTCTTGATAACCTGTTAAAAGAATAGGTTAGTCGACTTCTTTTACACTTTTCCCTTTTTGCAGAAAATCTTCATTTTTGTTTGCTGTTTGAAAATATAGTATTATTTTTGCATTTGCAAACTCGAGTTTGCAAATTATAGGTAAAAACATGAAAAATGAAATAAGGCATTTAGGGGTTGTCGATACTGTTGATGTCGGATTGATAAAAGTACGTATAACCCAGACATCAGCATGCTCGTCGTGTAAGATGTCCGGTAATTGCAACGCTTCTGAAAGCAAAGAGAAGGTGGTTGATGTATATTGTGATAATCACTATGGTTTGAAAACTGGTGACAATGTTATAGTTATTGCATCTCAGCGTACGGGCTTTTTAGCAGTTTTGTTGAGTTCTGTGATTCCTTTGATTATACTTGTTGTTGTTCTGGCCATTGCTTTTGTTATTACACAAAGTGAGGTTTCTGCGGCGTTGTTCAGTTTATGTTCGCTCATACCTTATTATCTTATACTATACTATATGAGAGAGAAAATACGAGTTAAATTGTCGTTTCATATTGATCCGTTGAGTGTAAATACATTCGGCGATAATGGGTTGAAATTATAATTACTAACTAAAACAAATACAAAACTTATGAATTTTATTTTAATTGCAGTAAATGTACTTGGCGGTATTGCGTTAATATCAGCTGTGATATTGTACGTGTGCTCTAAGAAGTTTGCTGTTCATGAAGATCCCCGCATAGGGCAGGTGTCTGCCATTTTGCCAGGAGCTAATTGCGGAGGATGTGGTTATCCGGGATGTTCCGGTATGGCTAGTGCATTAGTTAAGGGAGCAGATGCAGGCTCTATTGACGGACTATTCTGTCCTGTTGGCGGTTCCGATGTTATGGGGCAAGTTGCTGATTTATTAGGTCTGGCTGTTGCAAACACAGAGCCTAAGGTTGCAGTTGTCCGTTGTAACGGAACGTGCGAGTTGCGTCCTCGTATTGCAGTTTATGATGGCTTAAAAACATGTACGGCTGTAAATTCTTGCGGTGCAGGAGAGACTGGCTGCGGATATGGTTGCCTGGGCTGTGGCGATTGCGTCAATGCTTGCGCTTTTGGTGCAATTACAATGAACCAGGAAACAGGACTTCCTGAAGTTGATGAGGAAAAATGTACTTCATGTGGAGCCTGCGTAAAAGCTTGTCCTCGTAATATTATTGAGCTTCGTAAAAAGGGAATAAAGAATCGCCGCGTATATGTCCGTTGTGTAAACAAGGATAAGGGTGCCATTGCCATGAAGACATGTAAGGCTGCGTGTATCGGTTGTGGCAAATGCGAAAAGGAATGTAAGTTTGATGCAATAAAAATAGAAAATAATCTTTCTTATATTGACCCTGAAAAATGCCGCTTGTGCCGCAAGTGTGTTGAAGCATGTCCTACACATGCCATTGTTGCAGTGAATTTCCCTGCTCCTAAAGTACGTACAGAAGCATCTGGACAGAATGTGGAAAGTGTAGCTTCTTCAGAAAAAGTTAACCCTAGTGTAGAATCAAAACAGAAGGAGATAAAGGAATGAAATTGAGAACATTTAGAATAGGCGGTATACATCCGGAGGAAAATAAATTGTCATCAGAGGTCGTTACCACTGTAGCAAAATTGCCTCAGCAGGCCATATTCCCTTTGTCACAGCATATTGGTGCACCGGCAAAACCTGTCGTAAAGAAAGGTGATAAGGTTAAGGTGGGAACTTTAATTGCTGAAGCCGGAGGCTTCGTTTCAGCTCCGATTTTTTCTTCTGTATCAGGAACAGTGCTGAAGGTTGAAAGTGCCATAGATGCAACGGGTTACCGTAAACCTTCAATTATTATTAAGGTTGAAGGTGATGAATGGGAAGAAAGTATTGACCGTTCTGATAAGTTGGAACTTCTTTCAGCTCATCCGGAGCTTACGCCTGAAGAGATTGTTGAGCGTATTAAGAAAGCCGGAGTTACTGGTATGGGTGGAGCCGGTTTCCCTACATTTATAAAATTATGTCCTCCTCCTACAGCTAAAGCTGAATGTGTTATCCTGAACGGAGTGGAGTGTGAGCCTTATATAACATCTGACTACAGGCTTATGATGGAGCATGCAGATGAGATTCTTGTGGGGCTTGATTTGCTTATGAAAGCTGCAAAGGTTGATAAAGGCTATATCGGTATTGAGGAAAACAAGCCAAAAGCTATTGAATTGTTTGAACAAAAGACGGCTTCAAATCCGAACATAGAAATTGTTCCGTTGGCAAAGAAATATCCTCAAGGCGGAGAAAAGCAGCTTGTTGATGCAGTTATTCGTCGCCAGGTTCCTGCACCTCCTGCAATTCCTGTTAATGTAGGAGCAATTGTGCAGAATGTAGGTACGGCTTATGCTGTATATCAGGCAGTAATGAAAAACAAGCCATTATTTGAGAGATATACAACCGTTACGGGTAAGAAACTGGCTCATCCGGCTAACTTCCTTGTGCGTATGGGTACTCCAATGATTGATCTAATTAATGAGTGTGGAGGAATGCCTGAAGGCGACAATAAACTGTTGGCTGGAGGACCAATGATGGGAAAAGCCCTTACTTCAGTTGAAGTGCCTATCTGTAAAGGAACTAATAGTGTTACGATACTTAGTGGAAATGACGCTAAGCGCAAAGCTCCTCAGCCTTGTATCAGATGTGCAAAGTGTGTAAGTGCATGTCCCATGGGGCTTGAGCCGTATCTTCTTGCTACTGCTAGTGCTAAGCATGATTGGGAGAAAGTAGAGGCTGCCGGTGTAACGTCTTGTATTGAGTGCGGTTCATGTCAGTTTACATGTCCTGCTCACCGTCCTATGCTTGATAATATACGTTTGGGCAAGACTACAGTTATGGGCATAATCAGAGCCCGCAGCGCAAAAAAATAAATCCATTTTATCTGATTGTATTTTTCATTTAGATGAATAATGGCAAAAATTAATTTAAAACGATGAGCAAATTAATAGTATCATTATCGCCACATGCGCATGGAACAGATAGCGTTGAGCGCAATATGTATGGCGTGATAATAGCATTGTTACCCGCATTGCTGGTATCATTTTTGTATTTCGGAATAGGTTCGGTTGTTGTATGTGCATCTAGTGTGGCAGCCTGTATGTTCTTTGAGTGGGCCATCACTAAATATATAATGAAAAAAGAGCCTACGCTAATTGACGGATCGGCAATTCTAACAGGTCTGTTGTTGGGATTCAACCTTCCGTCTAACCTTCCGGTTTGGATAATTATTATTGGTGCCTTAGTGGCTATTGGTATAGGCAAGATGACATTTGGCGGATTAGGATGTAATCCTTTCAATCCGGCTTTGGTTGGCCGTTGTTTTTTGTTGGTGTCTTTCCCGGCACAGATGACATCGTGGCCTGTTGCCGGTCAGCTTACAAGTTATGTTGACGCTCAAACAGGAGCAACTCCTTTGAGTATAATGAAAGAAGCAATAAAATCAGGCGATCCGACAGTACTTGACAGACTTCCTGATTCAGTATCACTGCTTTTGGGTAATCCCGGTATAAATCATGGAGCCGGAACCATAGGCGAGATCTGTGCTTTGGCCCTAATCATAGGTCTGATTTATATGCTTTGGAAGAAAATCATAACATGGCATATACCTGTAAGCATCTTGGCTACGGTTTTTGTTTTCTGTGGCTTGTTGCATGTTGCCAATCCTATTTATGCTAACCCCATTGCAGAATTACTAACTGGAGGACTTATGCTTGGAGCAATATTTATGGCTACTGATTATGTGACGTCTCCAATGACTCATAAAGGACAGATTATCTATGGTATAGCCATCGGCGCTTTGACTGTTATAATCAGAAATTGGGGCTCATATCCGGAAGGAATGTCTTTCGCAATTCTGATTATGAATGCGTTCACTCCGCTAATAAATGCATATGTTAAACCAAAGCGTTTTGGAGAAATTGTAAAGGAGGATAAAAAATGAAAAAGTTAGAATCGTCAATAACAAATATGGTGCTTGTCCTTGTTGGTGTGGCACTTATTACAGGCGGAATTCTTGCGTATGTAAACCATATAACAGAGGCACCGATAAAACTTCAGGCAGAGAAAACTCTTGCTGATGGTATTAAAGCCGTTATGGGGGGCGTTCAGCTTTCAGTAGCAGAAAACGACACTATAAAGCAGACTATAAAAGGCAAGGAAGCTGTATTTGTAATTCATAAGACAGTTGATTCAAATAAACAAGATTTAGGAGTGGCAGTTGAAAGTACCACCGGTGGATTTGGCGGCGACCTGAAAGTATTGGTTGGCTTTGATAAAGACGGTAATATCTTAGGATATACTATACTTCAACATGCAGAAACCCCAGGACTGGGAGCTAAAGCAGACAAGTGGTTCCAAAAGGATGGTAAGGGAAGCATCATAGGCAAGAATCCAAATAAAGACAACCTTACTGTGAAAAAAGACGGAGGTGATATAGATGCTATTACCGCTTCAACCATTACCAGCCGTGCTTTCCTGCTTGCTGTTACCCAGGCTTACAACGCCTATAAGTCAGGCCATGTAGATGCTAATACATCGGCTACAGGGCATTATGAAAAATAATTGTATTTAAATGTAGATAATTATGAATTACTTAAAAATATTAACAAATGGTATAGTCAAGGAGAATCCTACTTTCGTACTTCTTCTTGGTATGTGTCCTACATTGGCAACCACAACATCTGCTATAAATGGTCTGTCAATGGGATTAGCCACAATGTTTGTGCTTATATGCTCAAACCTGGTAATATCTTTGATAAAGAATCTGACTCCAGATATGGTTCGCATTCCGGTGTTTATTGTTGTGATTGCATCGTTTGTAACTATACTTCAGATGATAATGCAAGCTTTTGTTCCGACGATTTACGCTACTCTGGGTCTTTATATACCTTTGATTGTTGTTAACTGTATCATACTTGGACGTGCTGAAGCTTTTGCTTGCAGCCATGGACCTGTAGAAAGTTTGTTCGATGGTTTAGGTATGGGTCTTGGATTCAGTATTGCGCTTACATTGCTTGGCGCTGTACGCGAAATTCTTGGAGCCGGTTCTATCTTTGGAATCGTGCTGCTGCCGGAGACAAGCAACATGCTTCTTTTCATTCTGCCTCCTGGAGCATTTATAACTTTGGGATATCTTATTGCAATTGTAAACAGATTTAAGAAAGCGTAAATTATGGAATATTTATTGATTTTTATATCAGCAATATTTGTGAACAACATCGTGTTGTCACAGTTCTTGGGAATATGTCCGTTCCTTGGCGTGTCTCAAAAGGTATCCACGTCACTTGGAATGGGAGCAGCTGTTGCTTTTGTGCTTACGCTTGCAACGATTGTAACTTATCTGGTGCAGATATATTTGCTTGACCCATTTGGCTTGCAATATCTACAGACAATAACCTTTATATTGGTTATCGCAGCCTTAGTACAGATGGTTGAGATTATCCTTAAGAAAGTTTCTCCTGCTCTTTATCAGGCGTTGGGTATCTTCTTGCCTCTTATCACCACTAACTGTGCTGTGTTGGGTGTGGCTATTCTTGTTATCCAGAAAGACTTTTCGTTGATACAGAGCGTTGTTTATGCATTTTCTACGGCGTTGGGATTTGCTTTGGCATTGGTCGTATTTGCTGGAATACGAGAGCAACTGTCAATGGTGAATATCCCTAAAGGTATGCGAGGCATGGCCATTGTACTTGTTACGGCAGGCCTTTTAAGCTTGGCTTTCTTGGGATTTTCAGGAGTAGATACAGGCTTAAGGACGTTATTTGGACTTGATTGAAGATAAAACTATGTATGTTTAGGAGGAGTAAAGATAAAATTGTTTTTATAAATAATTTATCTCTATTCCTCCTTGTTTTTTATAAAGTGATTGAATTAAAAACTTAGAAATAATGCATCTAGATAATAAAGTAGTTTGACGTGTATATTATTTATTGTTGTAGTATGTAAACAATTTGAACTATGGTCGTAATTGTCGGAATACTTTAAAAGTTTAATTAATTTCATTCCTAACTCACGTAAACAATGAAGAATTTTATGTGCATCAACTCGCGTCATGTATTATGTTTGCAGCTAGGCATCATTATATCTCTTTTCCTTTTTTTTGTGCCAATACAAATTAAGGCAATGACTTTTGGAAAAGATTATTTTAATTTGGTGAAGAATACATTGAAAGTCCCTACAGATGATGTAATGAAAAAGGCTGATGAATATTTTGAGAAAAATAGTCTAGACACAGCTTTTATTTATTATTTGGTGTTATGTAAGCGTGCAGATATAGATTTACCAAATGAAGAAAGACAGCAGTGTGCTATAGCTTTTCTGAAAAAAGGTAATATTTTATATATGAAGGGATCATATGCAGATGCACTTAATGCGTATTTTACAGGATTGAGGATATATAAGGAAGGTAATGGAAAACGCGAAATATCAAGATTCTATAATAATATTGGAACCATTTTTTGCTTGTATGGAGATTTTGGCAATGGACTTGGATATTACAAAAAGGCATACAACTTAAGCCGTAAGTATAAAGATGCCATAAATGAATATAAAGTACTTGCCAACATTACGATGATGACAGCAAGGTTAGGAAAAACCAAAGAAGCCCGTAAATACCACAAGCTATTGATTAAATTTAAGAAATCTAAAGATAAAGAGTGTGTATTTATGTGGAAGTTTTGTATGGGAATGATACTTTATTCGGAAAAAAATAGTATTCAGGCAATACAGGTATTAAAAGAAGCCGTTGACTATGCACAAAAAAACAATCTTACTCCACAATATATTTGTTCAAGCTATCAAATGTTGTATAAAAGTTATTCTGCTCTTAAAGATGACAGAATGATGTTAAAATACATACGTTTGTATAAAGAGGCAGCTGAAAAATATGGGATAATGCATTCTTGTCTTAGCGTGTATATGGATTATGCTGATTATTATGACTCCGTCAAAGATTATAAATTGGCTAATCATTATATGAAATTATACCTTGACACAAAAGATTCTATACTTAATTTTCAGGAGTTTGAAACCATAAAAAAACAACAGTTTGTTTATGAGATGGCAAAATATGATGAATATATTTCAAATTTACATGAACGTGAGAAAGAGCGCATGGCGACAATTTCAACACAAAGGAATTTTATCTTTGTCATAACAGTTGTGGTTTTGGTAGTTAGTGTATTGCTTATAATAGTTTACAGGCAAAAAAAGAGTATAGATAAAAGCTATAATAATTTGTTTGTTGTAAATCGTGATTTTATTAAAAATCAGAATGTGCTCAGAGTTCGAATGCATGAGTCTATGGCCAGGCAAAAAGAGTTAGAGGCGGAAGTTGAGCGTATGAGAAAAACAATTGACAATGGAGTATGCAGCAGAAATGAAGAAATAATTAAATGTGATTCAGATACATGTGATGACAATGTAGAAAAAGTAAGAAATGCTAGCATGAGGATGAGTGGAGATATGCGTAATAAACTTCTTGATGCAATTATAGATATAATGGAAAATACTACAGAATTTTGTAATTATGATTTTTCGCTTTTACGTTTGTCTACACTTGTTGGATCTAACAGTAAGTATGTCTCAATGGTAATTAATGATAATTTCCAAAAAAGTTTTAAAACATACGTCAATGAATATCGCATACATTTGGCTTGCCTAAGAATGTCTGATACTGAGAATTATGGTTCTTTTACGCTCAATGCCATTGCTGAAAGTGTTGGATTTAAGTCATACAGCGCATTTGTTGATGTCTTTAAGAAGACTGTTGGTATAACTCCCTCTTTGTATAAGGAAAAACTTAGAAAAGAATAGTATGTTGTTGGGTTTAAGTCATCTGTTTCATGAAAAAGAATTCTTGTTTTTATTGAAACGGATGACTTAATTCTTTTTCTTATTCTATTTCGCGAATCCGAATAAACTTGATTTGTTTTATTAAAAATTACGACATATTTTTGCTCAGGATTTTTAATAAGATCTGTTCTGAACAGAAACCATTATTGAAAGCAGAAAAGGGAAGCAGCCACCCTCACTGTTTAAATAATTATATTTTTAACATAAAGTTAATAGCGGCTGGAAAAGAAATATACAAATTAAATGCGTATGAATAACGTTTTGATATTATTATTTACATTTCAATCATAATTGTAATATAGTCTAGCCCATATCATATTATTTTTTGAGAATAATATATGGCTATTGGTGATTGAAAAAGTAGTTCTTATAAATTGATTTATTATTATGAATATGTTAAATCCTTTTTAACTTAAATGAGACGTATGAAACACAATTTTTTTTACGCTTTTATTGTGGCAATGATGCTTTCAATAGTATCGCCAGCACAGAACACCCCTACATATAGAAAACTTAACGGATATGCATTTTCTATTTTATCGGGAAATGGAAAATATGCAATACAGAATGAAGAATCTGGTAAGAAAACCATTATTTATAACACCACCGATGAAATAATGCAGGAATTTGACGGTGTTATTTGTAATAGCGCTACTCCTGAAGGTATATTTGTTGGGCAGTCAGAATTCACGTTTCCTGCAGTTGCTATAGATGGACATTGGGAAAAACTTCCTTATCCAGATGACCCTGATGTCATTTCTGGAACAGCATGGGATATTACTGATGACGGAACGATGATTTGCGGTGCTATTACATACAAGAATATTGACGATAATCCTTATGCAATAGGAACAATACGTAAGCCGTGTATCTGGGAAAGGCAAGAAGACGGAACATATAAAGTTTCTTTGCTGAAATTTCCTTTGCTTGATCCTACCCATTTACAAGTTCAGGCAGTAGATGCTATAGTATGCAGCAATAGCTATATAGGTGGACGTGTAATAGACTGGTCTGGATACAGAAACTATTGTATAGCTTGGAAAAAAGATAAAGATGGAATATGGCAGTATAATGAACTTGGACTGGACATAATTTATAAAGAAGGTGTGAAGATTCCAACGTCAAGGCCAGTTCAGCCAATTACAGTTGATGCGGCTAAATATTTTACGGCTGAAGATTCTGTTAAATATTTGGAGGATATAGAGAAATATGAGAATGGAGAAATAAGTAAAAATCCTATATACTATAAACAGTATTATATTACAGATATCGACTCGATGGCCGCTTATTCTGAGGCTGTACATGAATATCAGGAAATATTGGCTGATTATAATAAGAGATTGAAATTATATAGCGATTCTCTTGATTCGGCTTTAACAGGAGATGGATTTGATGTGTTCACGATAACCAAGGCACAAAATGGCATCCGTATGATGCTTACTTATCAGTGGAAGAAGGATGAACGTGATCGTGACTCATCTCCTGCGTATTTCAATCTTGAAAATGGTAGATTTACCTCGTACAAAGAGCTTTACGGATTGCCAACAGGGCTAACCATGAATGATGCCATGTTCTATGCTGCACCGGTAGAATCTCCTATGAGAACAACTAATGTTTATGATATAAGGAGTAATAAAGAAGAAACTTTCCATGAATGGATAAAAGAGCAAACTAATGGCATTATAGATATAGAACCAGAATATGATTCATGTGAGAAAGACACTACTTTAATGGGAAGCATAAGGTCCTCAGATAATGGAAACATTCTTCTTGGTTTTTATATAAATGCAGACCGTAAAAGATATAGTTATATTATTAATCTTGGAAAGGATAATGTAAAGACTGATGCTCCGAAAGACCTGACTTTGGAACATGGCTATTCTACTCTGAATTTGTTTTGGAAAGACCCGGCTGGTGTTCGCGAACTAGGATATAGTACAAAAGAAATTAAAGATGGCGAAGGTATTGGTGATGAAGGCAAACCTTTTATAGGAGCAATACAATTTACACCTAAAGACCTTTCGGAATGTGTTGGTGAATATCTCAACTCCTTGACTTTCTATTCGAACAGAAAGTATAATGGTGAAGACCGTGTAGAAACAAAATTGAGTCTTGTCGTTTTTGAAAATAATAAAATGGTTGTAAACCAACCCATAGAACATTTTACTGAAAATGCATGGAATACAGTTGCTCTTGACGAACCTTTGATTATTAAAGAAAATACATCGTTGCAGGTTGGCATTAAGGTTGTTCAGCATGATATCAATGAGCATCCTCTAGGAGTTTGCCTGTATAGTGAAGACAGCGGTAAGAGTGATTTGTTCACAGAAGACGATGGTAAGACGTGGGATAGACTTTTTACTAACGGATTTATGAGAAGATGGCATATTTTTGCAAACATTGCTGCTGATAAAACAGCTGAAAAAGATCTCGGTATAGAAGGATATAAATTGTATTTCAATGGTGAACTCTATGTAGATGATATGATAAAGACACAGAATGTGTCAATAGACATTCCTGAAGATGAATACGGCTCATTTGTTGTTACTGCAATGTATAAGAATGGCATTGAGTCTGAAAATTCTAATGATGCATATTGGGAATTATCAGGAATTGGTACTGTTGAATCAGAAACTGGAAGTTGGGGACGAGTAGATAATGGTATTTTGTATCTTAACAAACCTTTTAAAACAGTTGCGATCTATAGTGTATCAGGAACATTGGTAAGTAGTTGTTCTGGCAGAACGGAGGTAAATCTTTCAAACGTTCCAGAAGGCGTTTATGTAGTTGTACTTACTGGTGAAAATGGTAAAGAAGTATATAAAATAAAGATTTAAATTTGCTCGAATAATTGAATTGTTAAAAGCGATTGACGAAATATATTCTGTGGATTTGTGTTTCGTCAATCGTTTTTTTTGAATATTTTATGTACCCCAATCAGACATTAAAGTATAATGTTTAATTATAAGTAGATTGATGTTTCTATGGTCGTCTCGTGTCTGCTTATTTATTAGATAGCCAACTATATTTGCAAATATTCGAACGGCAGTCCGCTTAATATAAAACAGAAATTCTGTTGCATCCAAGTGTTCCTAAATTAAACAGATGTTTACGTCGATAATAATTGTGGAAATAGTAATTTCTTAATATAAGGATCATAATGTTGAAGTATTACATACGCAGATTGTTTATATTATAATATAAGCGAGTTTATTATGTGACAATTCTTATAAGGTGAACATCAACCTTTCAACTACTAAAAGACTATGTAAATATTGAAAGACAAAAAGTGAAAGTAAAAGGAGTGGATTATGTTTGTATTTTCTTTTTTGTATAATGGGTTTTGATGAAAATGTAATTGAAAAGGCATATGTATGTTTCGAATCATTAACCTATTGTTTTTGTATCGTAAATGGGTTGTTTTTAATACAAAAGTAACCCGATTATGATATGAAAATCAATGGTTTTTTATGGCTAATCTTGCAAATAAGATAGGCTGCAATTAGTATGCGTTCTTAAAGCATTGTTTATCTTTTACTATTTTCAGACAATCTTTTATGTTTTTATTCTGTTGCTGAAAATGAATATTTAAAGTTGAGCATTATTGTCTCATGGAGATATATGCCGTTTTCATATGTCTTTATATAGGCGTAAGCGGTGTTGTCTGAAAATGTGTGTGAATAGTCAAATTTCCAATATAAATTTTGAGTTGTCAAATAATGGATGTATGATATGGTGACGGATAAATTTATTTGAGTTAAAAATAATCAAATGTTATCAATACAGCGAAAAATAATATAACTTTGTCTTCAGTTATTTGTTTATATAAATCTAAAAAACATAAGCCCATACATAGGGTTTAATATAGGTAATTTGTTAATTCTTATTTTAAAAAGATGAAACATACAATTTTAGTAACAGGAGGTACTGGATTTATCGGTTCTCATACCACAGTAGAGTTGCAGCAGGCCGGATATAATGTGGTAATAGTTGATAATTTGTCTAATTCTAAGCCGGAGGTGGTTGACGGAATAGAAAAAATAACAGGTATTCGTCCGGCTTTTGAGCAAGTTGACTGTTGTGACTTAGCTGCAATGGATAAGGTCTTTTCTAAATATGGAGATATTAGCGGAATAATACATTTTGCTGCAAGTAAAGCCGTTGGTGAAAGTGTGCAGAAACCGCTGCTGTATTATAGAAATAATATAACAAGTTTGCTTAATTTGCTTGAATTAATGCCTGCACACAATGTAAAGGGACTTATCTTTTCTTCAAGTTGCACGGTATATGGTCAGCCTTCGCCGGAGAATCTGCCTGTAACAGAAGAAGCTCCTATACAGAAGGCCTTGAGTCCTTATGGCAACACAAAGCAGATTAATGAGGAAATAATTCAGGATTTCATTCATAGCGGAGCACCTGTTAAGTCTGTTATTTTGAGATACTTTAATCCTATAGGAGCACATCCGTCAGCTCTTATTGGCGAATTGCCAAATGGCGTTCCAATGAATCTTATTCCTTTTGTGACACAGACGGCTATTGGTATCAGAGGACAGTTAAAGATTTTTGGCAACGACTATAATACTCCTGACGGAACATGTATTCGTGATTACATATATGTAGTAGATCTTGCAAAGGCACATGTTAAGGCAATGGAGAGAGTGCTTGATAATCCTTCTACGGATGCCGTTGAGATATTTAATATAGGTACAGGTAAAGGTGTAAGTACTCTTGAAGTTGTTGAAGGATTTGAAAAGGCTACAGGTGTTAAGGTTAATTGGGAATATGCGCCTCGTCGTGAGGGTGATATAGAGAAAGTTTGGGCTGATCCGGCTAAAGCTAACAATGTTTTGGGATGGAAAGCTGAGACCGGCTTAGAGGAGACTTTGCGTTCTGCCTGGAAATGGCAGTTGAAGCTTAGGGAAGACGGAGTTCAATAATTGACATTAGCAATAAACGTTTTATTATATTTATATCTGCCTGTAAAAATCTATTTTATGGGCAGATAATTTTTTATTCTAAATTAGTTGTTTTTATTCTGTGGTATTTTTGAAAATTAAAATACAATAAAATTAGGAGCTTTTATTGTTGTTGTTCGCTGTATTCAAGTTTAGTTATAACATTTTATTTAATAATAAAAATGAACTTTCAGCCGTCTCTTTGCAATTTATGGCAAGGACTGAAAGTTCATTTTGAGTATAAAATTATCTGAAAAGATTATTTTAGCATACTTTGTGTGATCCGTCTTTAATTACAACGTCATAAACTTTTGGCTCTCTGCCATATTTCTCGTTGTATTTTTCTTTGGCATCATTTACGAAAGAATCATAAAGTTCTTCGTTTACCAGATTTATTGTGCATCCGCCAAAACCGCCGCCCATTATTCGGCAACCGGTAACACCATGTGCTTTTGCAATTTCAACCAAGAAGTCTATTTCTTCACAAGAAACTTCATAATCTTTGCTTAAGCCCTCGTGGGTCTCATACATTTTTTTGCCAACTGTTTCATAGTCGCCTTTTGTCAAGGCATCACAAACAGCGAGCACTCTGTCTTTCTCGCCAAGAACAAATGTTGCTCTTTTTATATCTTCGTCGCTGACTTCAGATTTAACAGAGTCGAGCATGTCCCAGTCTGCGTCGCGTAGTGTTTCAATCTTTCTATCAGGATATTTGTTCTTCAAAGCCGCAACAACGTTTTCGCAACTCTTGCGTCTGTCGTTGTAAGCTGAAGATGCCAGCTCATGCTTTACAACAGAGTCGAGCAGAACAAGCTTGTATCCTTTCGGATCAAATGGGAAGTATTCGAATTCGCGGCTTCTGCAGTCAAGACGCATGAGTTTGCCCTCTTTGCCGAATACGCTTGCAAACTGATCCATTATTCCGCAGTTTACACCACAGTAATTATGTTCTGTTGCCTGGCCGGCAAGAACCAGATCCCATTTTTCTACTTTATTGTCACCAAACAAATCATTGAGGGCAAATGCAAAGCAGCTTTCCATTGCTGCAGACGATGACATGCCTGCACCGAGAGGAACGTCACCGGCAAATGCTGTGTTGAAGCCTTTTACGTCAACCCCTCTTTTTTTCATTTCTTGTACAATGCCGTAAATATAGCGTGCCCAACTTGTTTTGGGGCCTTCAGGATCGTTTACATTAAATTCAACGCGGTCTTTCAAGTCAATGGCGTAAGCCATTACTGTATCTGTTCCGTTGGGGCGGATTTCGCACATTATGCCCTTGTCTATAGCTCCTGGGAAAACAAATCCGCCGTTATAGTCTGTATGTTCTCCTATAAGGTTGATTCTTCCGGGTGATGCATATACATTGCCAGTTTTTCCATCAAAATGCTTGATGAACCGGCTTCTTACAAATTCTATGTCCATGTCGTGTTCTTTTTATTATAGGTTAATATTATTTTTCTACACCAAATTTATATATTGTTTTTTGTTTATATTGATTTTCTGGTTTTAATATTACAGAAGGGAAATAAGGATGGTTTGGTGTGTCTGGGAAATGTTGAGCTTCAAAACATATTGCGCTTCTTCTTGGGAATGTGGCCCCGTGCTGTCCTTTGTATCCGTCAGCCCAATTGTCGGTATATACTTGCATTCCCGGTTCTGTGGTATACACTTCCATTGTTCTGCCGCTTATAGGTTCTTTGATGCGTGCTGCAAAACTGAGTTCGCCTTCTTCTTTTTTGTTCAGTACAAAGCAATGGTCATATCCTGCGCCATTCTTTATCTGTTCGTTGTCGGCATCAATGTCCTGTCCTACAGCTTTAGGTTTACGGAAATCGAAAGGAGTGTCTTTTACAAATCTTATTTCACCTGTAGGAATACACGTCTCGTCTATTGGCAAGTAGTAGTCTGCATTAATTTCGCAAATAAGATTGTCGATAGTCGGGGTAGGGTTTGCTATTCCTGCAAGACTGAAGAATCCGTGACTTGTCAGGTTTATTATTGTCTTTTTGTTTGTTGTAGCCATGTATTCAATGATAAGTTCATTGTCGTCATTGAATATGTATGCTACAGTTATTTTCATTTCTCCGGTGTAGCCCTCTTCACCGTATGATGAAACGTAGTTAATAATAAGAGTTTCATCGTTCATTCTAAGTGCATCCCACACTTTGGCATTGAATCCTTTCAGTCCTCCATGCAAAGAGTTTGGACCATTGTTTATAGCTAATTGATATTCTTTGCCGTTTAACTGAAACTTACCTTTGCATATTCTGTTGCCATATCTTCCGATTAATGTAGAAAGATAAGGTTCCGGACTGTTGATTACGTCTTGTATATTATCATGCCCTTGTATTACGTTTGCGTAATTACCATTTTTGTCGGGCATCATAATTGCAACTATAGCACCTCCGTAGTTAGTTATTGCAACTTCGTTTCCTGATTTGTTCTTTAGAATAAATAGATCTGTATTTTTTCCGTCAATTGTGGTTTGAAAATCTTCTCTTTTCAAACCACAGAGGTTTGGTGTTTCATTTGTGTCCATAATATTACTTTTTAGTTAATAAATTCTATGCAAAGTAAACTAAAAAAGTTGAGAAACACAAATGAAACACCTAAAAATATCTCATATTGTTATTAAAAACCGTTAAAGGCAATCATTAAGAAAGTCGGCTACAATATAGCTGCTTCCGCCAACGAAGATAAAGTCATCTTTATCTGCTTCTGCAAATGCTTTATTGTATGCAGTGGCCACGTCGGGATAGCATGTAGCCTCAAGATTAAGGCTTTCGCTTATTTCTTTAATTTTGTTTTCGTCAATTGCCCTTTTGGTATTTGCATGAGTAAAATAATATATTGCCTTTTGTGGAAGAAGACTCATCACAGTTTGAATGTCCTTGTCATCAACCATTCCGAAGACAATTCTCATTTTACGGCATTGCTGCATATTGAGCTGCTTGCTGATATATTTCCATCCTCCGACATTGTGCCCTGTGTCGCATACAACTTTTGGGGCGTCCATAATCTTTTGCCAGCGTCCTTGCAGGCCTGTCAGTTCAGAAACGTGTCCGATACCCTCCTTTATATTTGCCCCGCTTATATTAATGCCACTTTTGGCCAATACTTTAACAGCACAGAGTATGGTATTGGTGTTTTTCTCTTGATATATTCCTCCAAGTTCACCTTTTATATTGCCAAGGCTGATTGTTTCGTATTCTATGCCTCCGTCTGCCAATGCTTTAGAACTGATAATTTCTTTGTCCTTTTCAGCGAGGTATATTTTGCTGTGTTTTTGTTTGGCAGTGTCACAGAATACGGGTAGAGTTTCTTCTGTCGTTTCACCAACCACCACCGGTATACCTTCTTTTATTATTCCGGCTTTTTCTCTGGCAATGGCTTCGAGCGTATTGCCCAAGAATTGTGTATGGTCAAAGCTGATATTGGTTATTATAGAGAGTATTGGCGTTATAATGTTTGTGCAGTCAAGCCTTCCTCCCAGTCCCACTTCGATAACGGCTATGTCAACGCCTTGCTCTGCAAAGTATTTAAATGCCATAGCTGTTGTCAGTTCAAAGAAACTCGGGTGTAGAGGCTCAAAGAAATGTCTTTCGTTCTCTACAAAATCTATGACATATTCTTTGCTGACACATTCTCCGTTTACCCTTATACGCTCTCGAAAATCCTTGAGATGCGGCGATGTATACAAGCCGACCTTATATCCGGCAGACTGCAATATTGAGGCTATCGTGTGAGAGCATGAGCCTTTTCCGTTCGTTCCGGCTATATGGATTGTCTTGAAGTTTTGGTGGGGATGACCAAAATGTCTGTCAAGTTCGAGCGTATTATGCAACCCCTCTTTATAAGCAACAGCGCCCACTTTTTGAAACATAGGGACGCTGTTGTATAGATATTCAATTGTTTCTTCGTATGTCATTTTTCTGAAACTGTCAGTTGTTAACTGAAGTAATTTCTGAATTTCTGGAATATGGTGCGTTTTGTAGCTGAGTCACCTTTAAAGTTATCGCTCTCGCGCATCTCTTCCAGAGCCTTCTTTTCTTTCTGGCTAAGTGTCTTCGGTACGTAAACGCTGATGTTTACAACCATGTCGCCATTGCCTCTGCCATATCCTTGAACTGCCGGCAGACCTTTGTTTCTGAGTCGCAGAGCCTTTCCGGGTTGAGTTCC
The DNA here is from genome assembly GCF_900625065.1 of Prevotella marseillensis. NCBI lineage: Bacteria > Pseudomonadati > Bacteroidota > Bacteroidia > Bacteroidales > Prevotellaceae > Prevotella > Prevotella marseillensis. The sequence goes on from NZ_UYXY01000001.1 coordinate 841,260, forward strand.
CGGCTCGATCTTTACTCTTACGCGGCTTCCGTCAATTGTCGGAATTTCAACGCTTCCACCAAGAGCTGCGGTAGGGAAGTCAAGAAGAAGGTTATATATAATGTCGTTGTCGTCACGGATAAACGTGTCGTTCGGCTCTTCTTCTATATATACCTGTATGTTTCCGGGTGTTCCGTTGTGTCTTCCTGCATTGCCTTTTCCAGGTACATTTACTATCATGCCTTCAGAGACACCGGCAGGAATGTTGATTTCAACAACTTCTTCACCCTTTACAACACCAGTTCCGCCGCAAGCGTGGCACTTGTTCTTTATAACTGTACCTTCACCGCCGCATGTAGGACATACGCTTTGAGTCTGCATCATGCCGAACAGGCTTTGAGTGGTGCGTGTCACCACACCGCTGCCATGACATGTCGGACAGGTCTCTCTTGCGCTTCCGTCTTCAGCACCTGTTCCGTGGCAGTGGTTACATGTAACGTCACGCTTTACTTTGAATTTCTTGGTAACGCCTGTTGATATTTCCTGCAATGTGAGTTTTACTTTTAGACGTAAATCCGAACCGCGTTGCTGAGCAGGACGATGCTGGCCTCCGCCGAATCCGCCCCCGCCAAAACCGCCGAATCCTCCACGTCCGCCGAACACATCGCCAAACATGCTGAAGATATCATCCATACTGAAACCGCCCGCACTGCTGAAACCGCCAAAGCCTCCGCCGCCGGCAGGACCGTTAAATCCAAACTGATCATATTGCTGTCTCTTCTGCGGGTCATGCAATACGTCATATGCCTCGGCTGCTTCTTTGAATTTTTCCTCAGCTTCCTTGTTTCCAGGATTACGGTCGGGATGATATTTTATGGCAATTTTTCTATATGCCTTTTTTATTTCGTCTTCAGAGGCGTCTTTGCTCACGCCAAGCACCTCATAATAATCTCTTTTTGCCATTGTTAAATGTTAGATGTTTATTGTCCAAAAACTTTTGTTACAAACATGCCCGTAAAGTTATTGCCCTACAGCAACTTTTGCATGTCTTATAACTTTGTCGTTGAGAGTATATCCCTTTTGGACACAGTCTAAGACTTTTCCTTTTTTATCATCGCCCATTCCGGGGACCATTGCCACAGCCTCATGATAGTCTGTGTCAAAGTCCGCATCTTCTGTCTTGATTTCTTTCACGCCAAGACTTTCCATCGTTTTGTTGGTCTTTTGGTGAATCAGTTTCATGCCTTCTCTTATGACTTCAATGTCATCAGTCTTCTCGGCATTTTCGATGGCGCGTTCCATATCGTCAATTATAGGCAGAAAAGCCTGAACAGCCTTTTCTGATCCGTTCAGTATCAGTTCGGTCTTTTCTTTCAGAGTCCTTTTCCTATAGTTGTCGAATTCAGCTACAGAGCGAAGATATTTATCCTTGAGAATCTCTATCTCTTTGAGAGCTTCTGCCAGAGGATCTTTTTCTTCCTCTTTTTCTTCATTTTCTTTATCTGTGTCGGCAGCGTTTTCTTCAGCCTCAGTGTCTTGTTTTTCTTCAGCCTCTTCAGTAGCAGTATTATCCTGGTTTTCTGCCTTTTCAGATTCTTTTTCTTTTTCTGCAGCGCTTTCTGATGATGTCTTTACTTGTTCATCATCTATATTAATTTTTTCTTTCTTGTCCATGATGTTAAAACTTTTTGTAGTACGTGCAGCAAAAATCTTGCCAAACCAAGTTGCTGACATTTATTCGTACATTTTGGCACGCTGTTCTTTCAGCTGTTCATCGTAAATATAGTCGTCATACTGCATGAGCTTGTCGATTGTTCCTTTAGGAGTAAGCTCTATTATGCGGTCTGCCACTGTCTGGATGAACTCATGGTCGTGGCTGCTGAACAGGATGTTGCCTTTGAATCCTACCAGGTTGTTGTTGAAAGCCTGGATGCTTTCAAGGTCAAGGTGGTTGGTTGGCGTGTCAAGGATAAGGCAGTTGGCGTTCTTGAGCTGCATGCGTGCTATCATACAGCGCATCTTCTCACCACCGCTCAACACGTTTACTTTCTTCATCACTTCCTCTCCGCTGAACAGCATTCGGCCAAGATATCCTTTCATCATCACTTCGTTGCCGGTGCCAAACTGTCCAAGCCATTCAACGAGGTTCATGTCGCTGTTGAAAAACTCGGTGTTGTCGAGTGGGAGATAGGCTGTTGTTATTGTTACACCCCATTTATATGTTCCGGCGTCAGCCTGTCTGTTGCCGTTTATTATTTCAAACAAGGCTGTCATGGCTTTCGGGTTGTGACTCAGGAACACAACCTTCTGACCCTTTTCTATGTTGAAGTTTACATTGTCGAAAAGCACAGTTCCGTCTGCGTCAACAGCCTTCAGACCTTCTACTTCAAGAATCTGGTTGCCCGGCTCACGCTCCATCTGGAATATAATTCCCGGATACTTACGTGATGAAGGACGGATTTCTGCGATGTTAAGTTTTGCAAGCATCTTCTTGCGGCTTGTTGTCTGCTTACTCTTTGCCACGTTGGCAGAGAAACGGCGGATGAACTCTTCAAGTTCTTTCTTCTTCTCTTCTGCTTTCTGGCGCTGGTTCTGAGCCTGACGCAGTGCCAGCTGTGAGCTTTCGTACCAGAACGAGTAGTTACCTGCGAACACTGTTACTTTGCCGAAGTCGATGTCTACGGTCTGTGTACTTACAGCATCAAGGAAGTGACGGTCGTGGCTTACCACCAATACAGTCTGTTCAACGTTGCTGAGATATTCCTCCAGCCACTGAACTGTGTCGAGGTCAAGGTCGTTGGTAGGCTCGTCGAGCAGCAGGTTGTCCGGATTACCGAACAGGGCCTTGGCCAACATTACGCGTACCTTCTCGTTGTTAGACAACTCGCTCATCTGCTTGCTGTGCAGATTCTCTTTGATTCCGAGGTTCGACAGCATTTGCGCTGCATCGCTTTCGGCATTCCATCCGCCCATCTCGGCAAACTTTTCTTCAAGCTCTGCCACCTTGTTGCCGTCTTCGTCGTTGAAGTCTTCTTTCATGTAGAGGGCTTCACGCTCTTTCATGTTCTGCCATAACGGCTGATGTCCCATAAGCACAGTGTCCATCACGCTGTACTCATCATATTTAAAGTGATCCTGATCCAATACGGAGAGACGCTCTCCAGGGCCAAGCTCAACGCTTCCTTTGTTTGGCTCAAGTTCTCCGCTTATGGCTTTAAGCAGAGTTGATTTGCCTGCACCGTTGGCGCCGATCACGCCATAGATGTTGCCGTTTGTGAACTTGATGTTTACATCCTTGTAAAGTACTCTCTTTCCAAACTGAATTGCAAGATTTGTGACTGTTATCATTCCTATTTTACCTTGTATTATATTTTGGCTGCAAAATTACAACTTTTTATCTGATATTCCAAATTTAAGATAAAAGGCTTTGTAAACATTTCGTGTAAACGGCAGAAAACTTGCTGTTTGGGCTTTAAATGGCTGACTATTAATAGCTTTAGTCATTTGTCGGTATCTGCTTGTCGTGCTGTTGTATGTTATGTTCTTTCACTTTTGTATGATAGTGTCTGCATGCTGAATTACAATGTTGTGGCAGATGCCACATTAAGTTTGTCGATGTCCATGTTACATCTTAAACCCCAATCTGTCATTAGACTGCACATAGTTTGTGCATTCCTGCTTTCAGCCCGTCTTTTTGTTTCTGTTGTCGTCTTTTTTCCGGCTTTTTCTTGATACTGTCCGTTATGTCTGTAAAAATCTAACGAAAATATGCTCAATATAAAGCAAAAATCCCGACCGGATAATAACACCAGATTGGAGTTAAACTCATGTAGCGCCTGCGGGAAACATTATCAAAGGCTTGTAACAAAAGTTTTGTTTATTTATATACTGCAGGAATCGTCTTCTTGCATATTCTTCTTGCATTTTTCTGATGCCCGTTTGTGCTGTCTGTACGGCTGTTCTTGTGTCCGTAGTTCACATCCTGCTGAAGAAAATCATGCGCCACACGGGCGTTCCGTCAATATTTATCAGCAATGCGGCAAGGGCGAGAGCCACGCATATTGTTATGATAACAACCGTTCCGGCTCTCACCAGTCGCGGCGGCACGCCGCCTATTATGTTGCGCACCTTCTCGCTTCTCAGTTCTATGTTGTCTTTTTCGTCCATGCTCCGTTTCCTTTCTTTCTTTTTTTAATATGTTGCCGTCTGTTGTGCCGGCATCGTGTGTCCGTGGTTATGTCTGCGCCTTGCCGGTTGCCGGCGGCTGAGGCTCAGTTGCCGAGTTCAAGCTGGTTCTTTACCAGTTGGTAGTACATCCCGCGCTTCTCGGTGAGTTGCTCGTGAGTGCCTGTCTCTGCCACGTGCCCGCCGTCTATCACCACTATGTTGTCGGCATGTCTTACCGTGCTCAGCCTGTGTGCCACTATCACCACCGTGCGCCCTTTGTAGAAGCGGCTCAGGTTTTCAACTATGGCACGTTCGTTGTTGGCGTCGAGCGAGTTGGTCGCCTCGTCCAGAAATATGTAGTGAGGATTCTTATACACCGCCCTTGCTATCAGTATGCGCTGCTTCTGTCCCTGGCTCAGTCCCATGCCGTCGCGTCCTATCTTTGTGTCAAACTTCAGCGGAACGCTCATCACGTAGTCTTTTATGCAGGCTATCTCTGCCGCCTTGACCATCCGTTCCTTGTCAATGTCGCCGTCGTCTACGGCTATGTTGCGCGCTATTGATTCTGAGAATATCACTCCGTCCTGCATCACCACTCCGCACTGCCGTCTCCACCAGTCGAGGTCTGTCTTTGTCAGGTCTGTGCCTCCTGCGGTTATCTGTCCCGCCTCCACGGGATAGTAGCCCAGCATCAGTTTCACGAGCGTTGTCTTTCCGCTGCCCGACGCACCTACTATTGCCGTAACCTTGCCTTCGGGTATGTACAGGCTCACCCCATCTATGGTCTTTGATGGCGAGTGAGGGTCGTATCTGAAGCTTATGCCGTCGAGCCTTATGTCGTGTGTCATGTCTGCGGGCCGCATTACGTGGCCTTTGGCGTTTTCGTCGTCAGCGCGGTGAATCTCGTTTATGCGCTCAAGGCTTATCTTCACGTCCTGCAGCGAGTAGAGAAATCCCATCAGCTGGTCTACGGGACTGTTAAGCTGACCTATTATATACTGCACCGCGAGCATCATACCGAGCGTAAGCTCCCCGTTGATCACCGCCGTTGCCGACACCACCGTTATTATTATGTTCTTCAGCTCGTTTATGAATATGCTTCCCGCCTCCTGTGTCTGCTGCAGCTTCAGGCTCTTCATCTGCACGCCGAAGAGGTCGGCCTGTGTGTCCTCCCATTCCCAGCGGCGCCGCTGCCGGCAGTCCTGCAGCTTTATTTCCTGCATTGACGTTATAAACTCGTAAGTCTTGTTGCTGTTTATTGCCTGCTGCTCAAACAGCTCATAGTCGAGCACCTTGCGCCTTTTCAGAAACATGGCTATCCATAGGGCATACAGTGCGCTGCCGGCGGCGAATATTATAAATATTACCACGTTGTATGTAAGCAGCACTATGCCGAACACCACGAGGCTCAGCATTGAGAACATTACGCTAAGCGTCTGTCCCGTCAGAAAGCTGTTTACGCGCGCGTGGTCGTTCATGCGCTGCAGCAGGTCGCCTGTAAGCTTTGTGTCAAAAAACGACATGGGCAGCCGCAGCAGCTTGATGAAGAAGTCGCTCACGAGCGATATGTTCACGCGCATGCTTATGTGCAGCAGCAGCCAGCGGCGTATAAAGTCGAGTGCCGTGCGGCTCAGCGTCAGCATGAGCTGTCCCAGGAGCACGAGCCACACGAATCCGATGTCGCGGCTCTTTATTCCCACGTCGACAATGGCCTGTGTGAGGAACGGAAGCACGAGCTGCAGCACGCAGCCTAAGAGCAGTCCGGCTATAATCTGTCCGAAATATTTTCTGTACTTCTTTATGTATCCGAACAGAAAGCGGAACGAGCGGCTTTCGCCGTGGCTATTGCCCCGCTTGTTGTCATAAAAGGCAGGAGTGGTTTCTATAAACATTGCCACGCCCTTGTCTTCTCCGCCCGAACGTGTGCTCACCCAGTGCTTATCCATGTCTTTCTTCCTGCATATTGCAAAGCCTTTGCCGGGGTCGGCAATATAAAACTTCTGTTTCTTTACGTCGACCTTATACAGCACCACAAAGTGGTTCTGGTTCCAGTGCAGTATGCACGGCAGCGGAGCTTCTGCCAGATTGTCGAGGCTTACCCGTCCGCATACCGTATGCAGTCCCAGCTTTTCGGCCGCCTCGCTTATGCCCAGCAGCGATACGCCTTCTGACGTGGCGAAGCACAGCTTCGACAGACTGTCGAAGCTGTAGTCTGCCCCGTAGTGGCTGCATATCATGCGCAGGCATGCTATGCCGCACTGCATCGCGTCGTGCTGAAGGTATATCTTAAAGTTTTTCATTTAATGATGTTGAAATCATACATTTTAGAACGTAGGAGTATCCATCTGCGTATTGCTGATTGTAGGCAGTTTCTGATTCTTTATCTTCTTTCCTGCCGTGAAGTTCCATGTAACAAACAGCACTACATGCGAATCCGGTGTAAGCAAAGTGCGTCTCTTCTCCCAGCCGTCACCGAACATAGTGAGTTTCTTTGTGTTGTAGAGTATGTTTTCGTACAGAAGGCTCACGTTCATCTTTCCTTTCATCAGCGACACATATCCGCTGACGTCCATTTTGAACCTCGCGTTATTCTCGTAGCTTTCGGTCCTGTTTTTGCTCGATGCTGTCATGTTAAGCGTAAGTCCTAAATACTTGTTTATCTTGAAGTCGTTGTTGCTTCTGAACGTAAAAGTTCCGTGGTTAATCTTGTTCTCGCCGCTGCGTGAATGTCTGTATAGATATGCAATGCTTGTATTGGTGTGCCAGAAGCTGAATATACGCCCTGTATAGTTCATCGTGAACGACTGCTGCATGCAGTAGGCTGAGTTTTCAGGCCTGGTGTAATACACGCCCGGGCGGTTTTCGTCCTTATGCATGATTACACTCACAATGTCGCTTCCGTAGCTCATGCTATATGAGAAAGATAAACGTCTGTTTAAAGAGAAATACAGCTCTACATCGTCATACACCTCCTTTTTAAGATCTGTGTTGCCTATGCTGTAGAGGTCGTCTCCCTGCCATGTCACGTTAGGAATACGGTAGCCGTAGTTGGGCAGATAGAACATGCGGCGGTAGCTGATGCTCAAATATCTCATCTTGTTTTCGTCGATGGTCCACTGTCCTGACAGCGAGGGGCATATTCCGTCCTGCCATCTCTCGAAGTTGTTTGAGCTGTCAAGATAATCCTTGTATTTCTCGTTCGTTCCGCTGTATCTCATCCCGAACTTCAAGAACAGCGACTTGCTTGGTATCAGGCTGTATTCAGCCCATGCAGAATAGTAATCCTGATTCAGGCGATACTTGGCGTCGTCTATATATGACATCGTCTTTGTGCCGCGGTTGTTGTTCGTGTTGGACATATAGTAATACTCAAGACCGGCTGTCAGGTTCATTTTATCGTTAAACTTGAAATAGGTGTATGGTGATACAGACACTACGTCAAAGTCATAATCCTGCCTGGCATTGTCAAGCATTCCGTTTTTGTTGTATTCCTGACCGTTGTCATATTTGCTTTTTGAATAGTCTATACGCATGTTCAAGAAGTTTTCACCTCCGTTGCCCAGTCCCTTGCGGTATTGTGTGCCTATGCTGTATGCATGACTGATGGGCTTAGTCTCTATATTGAGAGTGTCGTTTCCGCTTATGCTGTTCTTTGACGTTCTGTTCCAGCTTGCCGACACTCCGCCGTACAGGTCTATCCTGTCTGTCTTGTTGAAGGCGTATCTCAGCGACAGGTTGTCGCCAAAAATCCTGTATCTGGTTGTGTTGTGCTTATATGTGTAAGAGTCGTCGCTGCTGTTATATTCTTTTGTGAGAATGTCAGGATATTTTCCACATTCAAAGGCCGTCAGATAGTTGTTAATCGTAAATTTTCCCTTGGTGTAAAGCAGGTTCAGTCTCGGCGATTCGCCGTACAGATCCTCGGTGTTCATACCTCCGTATACGGTTGCCGAGCCTATGAGGCCTCCTTCTTGCCTAAGATGTATTTTCACCACTCCGCCCGTAGCCTTCTCGCCATACGATCCGTCGGCGAACGGAATTATCTCAATGTCTTCAATCATTGAAGGCGGTATCGACTTGAGCTGGTCGAAACTTATCTTTCTGTCTTCCAGATAGATAAGGGTATTCTGCTTTCCGTTCAGGCTCAGACTGCTTTCCGTAACATCTATGCCGCGCACATATTTAAGAAAATCTTGTGTGCTCTTTCCCTTTGTCAGCGGGTTTCCTTTCACTTTCACAATGGTTTCGCCCGTACGTTTCTGCCTGGTGTAGTTGGCCATCACGGTTATGCCTTCGAGCATCTCGGCCGAGTCGTCCATGCGTATATTCCCCAAGTCTGTATTGCCTTTCACAGTTATGTCGCTTATGTAGTCGGCAAGTCCGATATATGTTATCTTCAGCTCGTAATTGCCGTTGTCAAGGGCGCTGAACGAGAACACTCCATTGTCGTCAGCCACAGCCTGCCGTCTGAACGCACTGTCGCCGGCCATGGTTAAAGTTACACTTGCACGCATCACAGCCATGCCTTCTTTGTCTACAACACGGCCCGTCATGCCATACTTGTTTTCCTGAGCGCCCGAACCTACAGATATCAAGGCGAAAATTATGAAAAGCAGAAATCTCATACCTATATTTTTTGTATTAATACATATAGTTGTTAAACATAAAATATTTTTCAGATTGTATGCTGTTGCTGATGTATTTTATTCCTGATGGTATTTAGCATAAATGCCTTTGCCAAATCTTTATGACATTTGGGCGTATATCCTTCGATCTTTTTTTGTATACATGCGATTGAGAAAAAACAACTTGGCAATAGTTCACATTCCATACACTCTTTTCTTAAAAATGGCGATTGGGTAGTATAATACTTATAATACATATTATTAGGTAAAAATTTTCCGTCAGCGTTAATCTTACCAATACAGTATTTTCCGTTATAATCGCGTGCTGTACATTTGTAAACATCCAAATTATAATTTATAACAAATTGTTCCATATTTTCAACGTAACAAACAGAGCAGCGATACAGAAATGATTTCTTATCAATATTATTATTGTAGCCTTTTTCATGTGCCTTGTTCTTAAGCTCAAGCACTTTATTTGAAAGTGAATCAAGTTTTTTACTTTCTTGCCATACAATTTGTGGGGATACATGTATAAAGTTTCTTACATCTTCGTCAAAAGAGTCAAGTATTGATTTTGCGTTATCAATGTTGGCTTCAGTATAGTTTATCCGTAATTCGATATTTGGATTTTTGATTATTTTACAAAGCGTATGTATGTTTCTAACAATTATATCATAAGAATCTTTCATTGATGGCGAGAATCTTACTTTGTTATGGTGCTCTTTGTCACCATCCAGGGTTATCTGAAATTGACGTAAATTTATTTCATCCATTTTCATTGCCATGTCATCATTTATCAGACTTCCGTTTGTCGTGATAATATTTGAAAATATTATATTATTACGTTCACACCATTTTTTAAATATTTTAGACAACGGATAAATTATTTGCGAAAATCTCAAAAGAGGTTCTCCTCCAAACCAGTCAAGAACTACATTTTTTATATTGTTGTTTTGTATTTCTGATTTTATAAAACGAAGAATAGATTTAGCACTTTCCTTTGTCATCAATGATGCTTTATGGTCTTCGTAACAATACCAACATCTAAAATTGCAGCTAAGAGTTGGAATAATTGTTATTCGCAATAATTTGCTGTTGTAACGGCTTATCAGATTTCCATAACGTATACCACATGTTTCATCAATGTCGTCGTTAATGATAAAACCGTTATTTTCTAATGTCTTGCATATCTCTGCCGGCAATATTTGTAAGTTCTTATTCTCTAAAGCAGAGTATAATTCATTGTCAATCTTCAACAAAGCATTGGATATTTGATTAAAAATATAATGCTTTTCTTGATCTTTATAAAAAATGGTATATTTGCTCAACTTCATAGTATTACTTTTTAGATTAAATTTATTTGTTTAGATACGTCTGTTATTTTTTATAACAGACGTATCTTAATTTTGTTATTAAGAGTTCAATTTACTTACCATCACCTGACCCTGGATTGACGATAGGTTTGTCTGGTTTAGGCTCATTTTTATCGTCAATTTCACCTTCACAAGTGCATAAGAAACCATTTGAATTTCCGTCACCGGTGCATTTACATACTCCTCCATTGGTATTGTTTCCTTGTACACCCGTTCCACCTGCAATTTCTGCCAATTGTTCAACGTTTAACAATTCGCCTTCAGTTATAATTCGTTCGATTTTTATAATTTTAAGAATTAAAATGTTATGTTTTCCTTAACACTAATATAAACATTTTGTCGACTTAAACATTTATATGTGCTTTTTGTACAGAGGTTTCAGGTTTTTGCCTCTATATATTAACGGACTTTATGATCGGCCATTCCATTTAATCCAGTCGCTATATTATTATGTACCTTTTCTTTATCATCATTATTAATCAAATCTTTAGTTAATCAACTTATAGCATGTTAAACTTAATCTCAACTAAGATTCGTAATGTTATTTAAAAGTTGATTTAAATTTGATATTATGTCGTTTATATTTTTCTAAATTTTATTCTATCTCAATTTCACAATAATATATGTATTTGCCGTCATCTAACTGCAGTTCATAAATGCCTTGCATATCAGCTGGCAATTCCACTTCGTTGGCTCCTGCCGGTATATCCATTGAATAGATGGCGATGTCATTGTCAACCAACCTTAAAACGATATTATTAAACTGTCCAAATAAATATAATGTATTGCTACATAAGCCTATTGACGGACCTTTTATCGGAGTGTATAAAGGCGGATTTCCAATTGGGGCAGTTTCAAAATCATTATCAGCCTTTACCTGCAATTGTAAATAATCCCCATAAAAAGGAATATCGACGGATTGTGCCGATGTGTGTGCTGTAAATGCCATAACGGCAAACATTATTAATAATAACTTTTTCATAATATTTTGGTTTTAAATTCAATCGCAAAGTAACAGAATTTAGAAAAAGGATGCAAATATTTTAAGAATTGATTTTTCACAAGTTTTTCACAAACCTGTGAAAAACGCTGTCCGTTGTTGTGAAAAATTTTTCACAACAACGGACTATAGTGCGACTAAGTGCTTAATTATAAAGACTTTATATATTTGTCAAAATCTTTTGGCGAGCCTTCACGGCCGGTCATTTTTTCGAGAAGTCTTTTACGTATGTTGGATATGTTAGATGAAGACAAATCTGTAAGTATGCATATCTCTGCCGGCACAAAGTCGAGTCTTACAAGCAGACAAATCAGATATTCGTTATTGTTAAGTGTGTTTTCCCAGTTGCTCAAAGGTCTATAGTCCTTGAACAATTCTTTAAGCCTGCTTATCTCATCTTTGTCCATAGGCTTAGTGGTCTTCCTAGCCTTCCATCTTATCTGAATTACAATAGGCTCACATTCAAAGAGGTCTTTATCCTTTACATTATTAAAGTTTTTCTCATATTCGGTCTTCAGTATGTCAATTTTTTTTGTCTTTTCTTCAATCATCCTGTTTACTTCGACATTCAGACCGTTGTTAATACTTTCGAGCTCTGCTTTGCTCATTTCAAGCTCATTTATTTTGCGTTTATATTCTTTTATCTCGTTAACTCTTGCCCTGCGTTTCCTCATTATATATGTTCTCACGGCCAGTGCCCCGCCAATGGCTGCTGCCATGATAGCCATAATTATGATTATGCTGATATATTTTGTCCGCAATGCGTCTTTCTCAGCCTCTTCAGCAGTCTGCCTGTATCTGTTATAGTTATACATTGCCTGCATCTGCTGAAGATGTTCGGTTGACATACGGGCATAAATCGTATCTGACATCTGGCGTGTTAATTCAGAATATTTTGCTACAGAGTCAGGCCGATGAAGTTTTTTGTATAATTCAGTAAGCCCCTCGTAGCTGTATCCAAAATCATTAGGATAATTGGATGTTGTTTTCAGGCACTTGTCAAAGCACAGCCTTGCAGAGTCATAGTCGTTAATGCTAAGATAATAATATCCTTTAATTGCATAAAAAATTTCCAAGCCTTTTTTAATTTTGCCATATTTATCAAATCTTTCGCTCATTTTTTCGTATAGATCCAAGGCATGCTTGGCTTTTGATATGTTTCCTCTTTTTGCGTAAATGTCAATAAGTGGCCCTAAAGAGTAGGCTGTTTCTCTTTTATATCCGTATTTGGAGTAAAGTCCATACAGCTTTTCGCGTATGCTTATGACAGAGTCTATGTTGCCTTTAAGTTTATATATATTTGCTTTCTGCTCGTATGTAATAATAGCATTTAAAGTGTCTTTTGCCTTCATTGCGTATTTAAACGCCAGGCTATTTTCGTGGAATGCATCGCTGAAGGCAAACTGGCTTCTGAGAATCTCTGCCGACCATACGTGTATTCTGTGCAGTGTAAGGAAGTCGCAGCTGCTGTCAGTGGTGTCTGCCTTTGCTGCCGCTTCATGAAAATACTGCAATGCCATGGGGGCATCCTGGCTTCTTTGATATACGCACCCAATGATATAGTATGCGAGCATGCGTTCGTTAGAATCTCCGTGCTTGTCAAAATAATCGGCAATGTATTTCAACGAATCGGTGCTCATGGGCATTGCGAGCTTGTTTCTTACCTTAGCCTTTAGCAGCAACAGCTTCATGTGCCGGCTTTTGTTCATGGCGCTTTCTCCCTCCAGACTGTCAATAAGCATCATCGCCCTTTGCGGTGCCGCCTCGCTCAGACTGTCTGCCGTAGCAATATCTCTGTCTGCCGCCTGCTGTCCGCAAGACACAACAGATAATAGTGTTGGCACTATAGATACGGCCAATAACAGGCCGCCCGTTATGTTGGTTATAATTCTTTTCATCGTTTTAAATGGTATTCGAGATGCAAAGATAATATTTTTTTTGAGTAGTTAAAGGAGTTAGAGTAGTTAAAGGAGCTTGTTTAAGTGAAGAACGAAGAGTTAAGAGTGAAAAATTCGATACTCTTGTGGATTATTGTTATTTCACTTTTCATTTAACCGCTTGTGCAACCGATATGAATCAACAAAGCTAATGTGCCGGCTGATTTGTAATCTGCCGGAATTAAGTATAAGGATTTTAATCCGCTTGCTTCCTATTTTTATTAATAGGTATGAGTTGCGGATCAAAAATTAGCTTCGCTGACCGTTGGTTCTTATATTTTATGCTGTCGAATTTTTCGCTGCGCTCAACAACACGTGCATATCCGACAGAACAATAGTCCTGTTGCTTCTTTTCGTTCCAAGCCGCAAATTCTTTGGATTGCCTTATAGTTACAAGACTAATGCGCCACTTGTACAATAGATTTGAGCCAACAAAGCTAATGTGCCGGCTGATTTGTAATCTGCCGGAATTGAGTATAAGGATTTTAATCCGCTCACTTCCTATTTTTGATTAATAGGTATGAATTTCGGATCACAGATCCTAATACTTAATGCTGTCGGATAACATATCCGACAGAACAATAGCCTTGTTGTTTCTTGACGTTCCAAGCCGTAAATTCTTTGGATTTCCTTATAATTATAAGACTAATGCGCCACTTGTACAATCGATTAGAACCAACAAAGCTAATGTGCCGGCTGATTTGTAATCTGCCGGAATTGAGTATAAGGATTTTAATCCGCTTACTTCCTATTTTTATTTTAGATATGAATTTCTAATCAAAAAAATAGCTATTAAGGTATGAGTTTTGGATCACAGATCCTAATATTTAATGCTGTCGGATAACATATCCGACAGAACAATAGTCTTGTTGCTTCTTGACGTTCCAAGCCGCAATTCCTTTGGATTTGCTTTTATCAGCAGTTCTTGCTTTAAGTAAAAACTTAGGACAAAATATTTTTTCAATCTGGAAAACAAAAAGATAACGGATGTTAATTGCATGGTGCGAAAATGCTAAATGGTTAACATTCGTTTGCTTATCAGGATGGATAATGAGGCAACAAACATGGATTTTGAGCTGTAAAAGCATGGTTTTAGAGTGATTAAAGGGCGCTTTTGAGAGTATAAGTCGGCCACTTTTGGAGCGTAAACGGCAGAGTAATATTTTTTAACTATTGAAGTTTTGAGCTTGAAACGGCATAAGGTATTGAATGACAGAGACTTAACGGAAATGCCTGGTTTTTGCCGTTTTTCACGCCAAATCACAGACTTGCGATGAGCATCGCTATTCTGAGAGCGTCAAACGGACGGAAAATGTCAGAAATATTTACAAATAAAGAAACGTTATTAAGTGAAAAACGAAAAGGGGAAAAGTGAAAAATCCGATACTCTTGAGGATTTTTGTTTGGGATTAAAGTGGTTAAAGCCAAATCTGTCATTAGACAGCACATTGCTTTAGCAATTTAGTGCTTTTATGCTTTGAGCCGTATTTTTGTTTTCTATTGGCGCAAGGAGCTAAGAGAAATTAAAAATTAAAAGTTAAAAATTAAAGATGAAAAACGCCTGACGGAAGTGAAGAGAAGGCGCAAAAGCGCAACTAAAAATGAAAACTTAAAAATTAAAAGTTAAAAATTAAAAATGAAAGACGCCTGTCGGAAGTGAAGAGAAGGCGCAAAAGTGCAACTAAAAATGAAAACTTAAAAATTAAAAGTTCCGTAAGCATCCGTATTAAATTGGTAAATTGTTATTCGTCTTTAAGAATAAAAATAGCAGGATGATATAAGAGTTGGAAGCTGTAGGGCGTCTGAGGCCATGTATCTATTTGTGAAATAAAAGCGGACAGGCATCGGCTAAATGCAGCCTGACGCCTGTCCGTATTATCTGTAGTTGTTATACCTATTTAATAAAAATCATTGTTCATTTAAGCGATGTTGCATATTGATTGACGCGTACATCAGGCCTGAGTATCCGGTCAGTATTGTCTCAGGGCCGACAGCAGTTCGTTGTTTTCGCTCTTGCTGCCTATGGTTATGCGCAGGCAGTTGTTGCAAAGATGCACGTTGGCTCTGTTTCTTACAATCACGCCATTGCTTTTGAGATAGTCGTAAATGGCCTGCGCATCGTTCATCTTGGCAAGGAAGAAGTTGGCATCAGTAGGGTATATCCGTTCGCAGAAGGGCAGCAGTCTGAACGCCTCAATCATTCTGCCCCTTTCAAGCAGTATGGTCTTCACCCATTTGTCTACCTCGTAAGGCTCTTTGAGTGCTTCGATGGCCTGCCTCTGCGTCAGTGTGCTTATGTTGTAAGGATGTTTCACCTTGTTGAAGATGTCTATTATATCCTTTTGCGCAAAAGCCATGCCGAGCCTTATTGCCGCACATCCCCATGCGTTGCTGAAGGTGTTGAGCACAACAAGGTTAGGATACTTGGCAATATCGAGCCGCAGCGGCCGCTCTGAAGAGAAATCAGAGTAAGCCTCGTCGACCACTACAATGCCCTGAAACTCATTTATCACTTTGACAACCTCATCGCGCATGATGTTGTTGCCGGTAGGATTGTTGGGCGAGCATATCCATATAAGCTTAGTGGTGTCGCTGCATGCATGGAGCAGCCTGTCGGCTGTAGTCTGATAATTTTGGTCAAGTTCAACCGTGCGGTATTCAACATCGTTGATGTCAGCGCAGACTTTATACATGCCGTATGTAGGTTCTATGGCCACAACGTTGTCTCTGCCAGGGCATGTAAAGCAGCGATAGAGCAAGTCGATGGCCTCGTCGGAGCCGTTGCCGAGAAAAATTTGCTCGGGCCTTACGCCTTTTATTTTAGACAGTCGGGCTTTGACTTCGGACTGCTGCGGATCGGGATATCTGTTGTAAGGCGAGTTATATGGATTCTCGTTGGCATCGAGAAACACCTTTGCTGCTGTTGCGCCGCATTCGTTGTGTGCGCTGCTGTAAGGTTTCAGGTTCCATATATTTGGCCGAGTTAATTCTTTTAATGGCTTCATGGCTAATTTTGTCTTATGTTCTTTATTATTATTGTGATGGCATCATGTGTGCGTTTGTTTGAGCTTATCCTGATGTCTGATAGGCCAGGCAGATTTATAGTATCGTCAAACAGGCGGCTTTAGACAATGCTGCAACTCACAATATAATTTATAAATTAATTAAAAATACATGGCAAAATTACTTCTTTTTAAGCATATCTGCAAAAATCGTTGTACTTTTGTATCCGATTTGCTGCAGATTGAATTTTATCTGCGTTTTTATTATGAAAATATGTACCAACCGTTAAGATTATTACTGACAGCCTTGCTTGTGGCGGTGATGCTATCGTGCGCAGAAAAGAAGAAAGAACCCCTTGTTACGCCATGGGGTGAGGTGCAGACAGACACAATATTGCCTAATGACAACTTTACTGTAAGCGACATTGTCGGCAACGGTGAACTTATAGCACTGACGCTGACCGGTCCGGAGACATACTATGATTATCGTGGCAGAGGTATGGGCGCGCAATATCTTTTGTGTGAGAAGTTTGCACAAAAGCTTGGAGTGTCGCTGAGAGTTGAGGTGTGTAAGGATACGGCAGAGATGGTTAAGCGTCTGCTTGCTGGCGACGCAGACCTTATAGCTTTTCCGTTGCCTAAGAAGCTGGCACAGAAAAACAGGCTTATTGCTTGTGGCGCCGGTGTTGACTCTCTCGGTGTTCAGTGGGCGGTAGACACGGGAAACAAGGAACTGGCAGACAGTCTGAACAGCTGGTACAAGCCAAACATGCTTGCCGACATTAAGAAGGAAGAAAGCTATCTGCTGTCGTCAAAAAGCGTAAAGCGACATGTATATGCCCCCTTCCTTAACAGGGCCGGCGGCGTGATATCTCATTATGACCCGTTGTTCAAGAAATATGCTCCTGTTGCAAGATGGGACTGGCGTCTGATGGCAGCACAGTGTTATCAGGAGTCGTGCTTCGATCCTCAGGCCAGGTCGTGGGCCGGTGCCCGCGGACTGATGCAGATAATGCCCGGTACGGCTTCGCATCTCGGACTGGCAATGTCGGATATTCATGATCCGGAGAAAAACATAAGTGCGGCAGCGCGCTATATAAGCGAGCTAAACGGATATTTCAGAAATATCCCGAGCGCAGCAGAGCGGCAGCTGTTTGTACTGGCTTCATATAATGGCGGATATTTCCATGTTCAGGATGCTATGGCTCTTGCACGCAAGAACGGGAAGAGTCCTCACAGATGGCGCGACGTGGCGTATTATATTCTGGCCCTCGAGCAGCCACAGTATTATAACGACCCTGTGGTGAAGCATGGGTATATGCGAGGCTCGGAGACAGTTGATTATGTCGACCGCATCCGCCAGCGTTATGCACAATATAGAGGAGTGCCTTATGGAGGAGCTTCTGTCAAGGGGTGGAGTGGCGGATCTTCGGCTCCGTCATTCAGTCCGATGACTCCACGTAAGGCAAAGAAACGTCATCGGTTTCATATCTGATGCAGTAGAAGTGAAGCAATGCTAATCTGTAATTATACGGCAAGGGCTTGCCTTTGCCTGTTTTTTTGCCGAAAACAGTTATCTGGCAGTATGCGGACCAATGACTGATTGGGGTTAAATACAATGTGAGGATATCTATGGCTGAAAGTATGATTTACTGATATCTGCTGTTATCAGAATGGTTTCATGATATCTGTAAATCCTTGGGAATGAGAGATAATGGCTCTATAAGAATTTGTGTGGCAAATGACGCCAATGATTATTTGTCTGCAAGTGATAAAGCAAGTCAAATAATATAGCCTGCAATAAATATATTTCATCTACGCTTCAGTAGCTGTCTTGTGTCAGCAGTTTTCCGTCCTTGTACGCCCTTATACATCCTTCAGCGTCGTTAGACAATGTTATTGTGCCTCCGAGCCATTCGGTAAACGGCTGCTCTTCTGTGAGCGGGTAATAGTCTTTTACAATGCAGCCTTCAATCTCGATGGCATATTGTATAAATTCCTTGCTGCCGAATATAATTCTGTTTGCTGCTATTCGCCTTGGCATATATGTAAGGATGTAAATTGTTCTGTACAACAATTATTGTGCTTTAAGCTTTTGCGGTGTAGGTGCAATGCGTTTCATCTGCACTGGCTCGTTTGAAATTGAGCGTACAGGGATTGCCGGTTGGTTGGCCGGCTGTTTCGGCTTGCTTACAGAGTCAGCGCGTTTTACCGTATTAGTTCCATTTACTCTTTTTAGAGTGTCTCTGTCTGTTACGCTATTGTTGCTTGTGCTTTGCGGTTTAGTGCGTCCGTTGTTGCGCATGCGTATGAGTCTTATTCTGTCTATAGCCAATAGGTTAAGGGCATTTTTGTTCTGATCAGATAAAGATTTGTTCAGATACACAAATCCCCTTATGGCTTTAATTCCGTTATTCTCAGTATCAGCAATGCTGATGCTGTAATTGTTGTTTGATGACAGATGAATAACGCTGCTTGCTATGCTGTCGTTTTTGAACTGTACGGCAAGCATGGCAACTCCGTCTCTGACACCTTCTTTGAAGATAAAGTTGCTGTTGAAGCTGAAAATGAGCTTGTCTCCTTCATGATACGTGCTGTCTGCCGTAATCTCGAACGACATAGTGTTGTACGGAGCGTTAGGCATCAGAACGCACGACGACACACCTCTCCACATGTTAGATGTGTCTTTTACAGATGTCAGGTCTCCATATTTGCTGATGTCGTTAGCTGACGCTCCTAGTGCCAGGGCTTCATCGCTTAGGCGCTTTGACAGATTTTCGTATATTTTGTGCAGTCTGTCAGCATGCCGTACATAATAGACAAGCGAAGAATCGAACTCGGCCTGAGTTATTCCGTATTTCTTTAATACAGCCTGACGGTATAATGTCATTTCATACTTTTTCTCGTCTGAACCGTCATTGTTGACCATTGCATCCGCTAAATGGTAATCATACAATATATCCTCGAACTCGTCTGGCTGAAGGTATTTCCCAGGTACTTGAGGCTTGCATGAAAAAATTATCAGCAAGAGAGATATCAGCAGGAAACTTGTATTGATTTTCATTTTCGGCTAAATGATATTTGTGAGAGTTCTGTACGGCAAAACAGCAGAAGCAGAATTACGCCAACGCTGATGCAGGCGTCTGCAAAGTTAAAGACAGGACTGAAAAAGATAAATTCGTCTCCACCCCAAAATGGAACCCATTCGGGCCATGTCGTTACTATCAGGGGGAAATAGAACATATCAACCACCTTACCCATAAGGAATGGAGCATAGCCATGGCCAAACGGAACCATGTATGATACATAATAGGGTGACGAGGCGTTGAATATCAGCCCATAAAACATGCAGTCGATAAGATTGCCTATGGCACCGGCAAGCACCAATACCAAGCAGGCAAGATAAAATGTCCTGACATTCTTTTTTATCTGCCTGTAGATGTAGACGCCCAATACGCTAATTGCTACAATACGAAAAAGGCTGAGAACCAATTTGTTTATTATAGTCATCCCATAAGCCATACCGTTGTTTTCGATAAAGCTTATATAAAACCAATCAGTAATCCTGATGCTTTCATGCAGGCACATACTGGTTTTGACCTCAATTTTGATTATTTGGTCAATAACGAGAAGTATAATAACTGCAAATATGGCTATCAGCCCTTTTCTCTTATGTGTACTAATACTTTTCATTTAGTGATTTCTGGCATTCTTTGATGCAACGCTTAACGTCGCATGAGGAACGGCACGCAGGCGTTCTTTCGGTATAAGTTCGCCTGTTATACGGTCTATGCCATACGTTTTATTTTCTATTCTTATCAGTGCTGCTTCAAGTCCCTGGATGAACTTCTGCAGGCGACTGGCTTGCTGAATAAGCTCTTCCTTGGTCTGTGTGGCACTTCCTTCTTCCAATATCTTGTAAGTAGGAGATGTGTCCTCAACGTCATTACCGTCGGCATTCATCAGCGTTTTCATCATTTTGCTGTAGTCGCGGCGTGCCAATTTGAGCTTATCGTTAATTATGCTTCTGAACTCTTCGAGCTCTTCATCGCTATAACGTGTCTTTTCTGCCATAATATATAAATTTTAAAGTTAATATTTGAGGTTAAACTTTCTCAACCTTGATGTTTGCGTCAAAGTCATCGAAGTTAGTGTTCACACCGTCATTATCAGCCAATGTTATTGAATCGGCCAGTACTTGTCCCTTGATGTAGTCGGCAAAAGCCTTGACTGCTGTCTCGATTTGGGCGTTTGGAGCAATAGTGACGTTAATTCTGTCGGTTATCTCCAAACCGCAGTCTTTACGCAAGTTCTGAATGCGGTTGATCAGTTCGCGGGCCATACCCTCGTTCTTAAGCTCTTCGTTAAGTTCTATTTCAAGAGCTACAGTGAGGTTGCCTTCGTTTGCGACAAGCCATCCCGGAATGTCCTCACTTATAATCTCAACGTCAGTAGCTTCAACAACAACCTCCTGCTCGTCGACATTTAATGTGATTTTTCCTTCTTTCTCAAGAGATAAAATTTCTTCCTGGCTCAGATTTCCCATTTGGGCTGCAATGCCTTTCATGAGCTTACCGAACTTCTTTCCCATTGTACGGAAGTTGCACTTAACTTTCTTGACCAGAACATCTGAGCTTTCTACAAACTTGAGCTCTTTTACGTTTACCTCATTGATTACAAGGTCTTTAATTGCCTCGATGTGTCTTCTCTGACTTTCATCTGTTGCAGGTATCATTACAGACTGTAGCGGCTGGCGAACCTTTATGTTGACCTTACGACGGAGAGCCAAAACCATAGAGGTTATCTTTTGTGCCATCTCCATTCTAGCCTCGAGGTCTTTGTCAATAAGACTTTCGTCAGCAACAGGGAAGTCTGTAAGATGTACTGACTCGGCTTTATCGCGTCCAGTAGCATTCTCAAGATCTTTAAACAGCTGGTCTGAGTAGAAAGGTGAGAATGGTGCCAGAAGCTTGGCTATTGTTTCCAGACAGGTATATAATGTCTGGTAAGCAGACAGCTTGTCACTGTCCATCTCCTTGCCCCAGAAACGTTTGCGGTTAAGACGAACATACCAGTTGCTCAAATCATCATTTACGAACTCGTCAATCATACGGCCTGCCTTTGTAGGCTCGTAGTCTGCCAATGAGGCGTCAACGCCTTTTATGAGAGAGTTGAGTTCAGACAATATCCAACGGTCTATCTCCGGACGTTCTGCAACCGGAATTTCTGCCTGTGAATAGTCGAAGCCGTCAACGTTGGCATACAGGCTGAAGAATGAATATGTGTTATATAATGTTCCGAAGAACTTTCTGCGCACTTCGTCAACGCCATTAGGATCGAACTTAAGGTTGTCCCATGGAGCTGAATTAGTCAACATATAGAAACGTACTGCATCAGTGCCATATTTCTCGAGTGTTTCAAATGGGTCAACAGCATTACCGAGACGCTTACTCATCTTGTTGCCCTTAGCGTCGAGCACAAGACCGCTTGAAATGACGTTCTTAAATGCAACGTTGTCAAACACCATAGTAGCTATTGCATGCAGAGTGAAGAACCATCCACGTGTCTGGTCTACACCTTCATTGATAAAGTCGGCAGGGAATGCCTGATTCTTGTCTATCATGTCTGCGTTTTCAAACGGATAGTGAATCTGTGCATAAGGCATACTTCCTGAGTCAAACCAAACGTCTATAAGGTCGGTTTCGCGCTTCATAGGCTTGTTGGTCTTACTGCAAAGTATAATGTTGTCGACATAAGGCCTGTGCATGTCTATCTTGTCATAGTTGTCCTGTGAATAATCACCGGGCACAAAACCTTTGTCCTTTAACGGGTTGCTTGCCATGAATCCTGCTGCAACGCTCTTTTCTATTTCGTCATAAAGCTCCTGCAATGAGCCTATGCATATCTCGTTTCCGTCCTCATCGCGCCATATTGGGAGCGGAGTACCCCAGAAACGGCTGCGGCTCAGGTTCCAGTCGTTAAGGTTCTCAAGCCAGTTGCCGAAACGTCCTGTACCGGTGCTTTCAGGTTTCCAGTTGATAGTCTTGTTCTTTTCAACCATGCTCTCCTTGCATGCAGTTGAACGTATGAACCAGCTGTCAAGAGGATAATACAGCACGGGTTTGTCTGTACGCCAGCAATGCGGATAGCTGTGTACGTGCTTTTCTATCTTGAACGCCTTGTTTGCAGCCTTTAAGTCCATACAGATAGATATGTCGAGAGTCTCGTCTTTATCTGTAAGATTCTCGTCATAAGCATTCTTTACGTATCTTCCGGCGTATTTGCTCCATGCATCCTTGTTGACAAATTTCTCAACGAAGTCAGTGTCTAAGTCGTCAATAACGTAGTATTTGCCTTCGAGGTCTACGATAGGGCGATGTTCGCCTTTCTTTGTTATTAGCACTATTGGCGGCACACCGGCTTTTTTTGCCACATTAGCATCGTCGGCACCAAAGTTAGGAGCGATATGAACGATACCTGTACCGTCCTCAGTTGTTACGTAGTCACCAGGGATTACACGGAATGCACCATCAGTCATAGGCTTGATCATGGGCAGAAGCTGTTCGTATTTCATGCCGACGAGATCAGAACCTTTGTAATGGGCAACTATTTTATAAGGTATAACTTTGTCACCTTTTTTGTAGCTTGCCAAATCGTTGTTCTCGTTCTTTGTATTGAAGTATGAAGGAACAAGAACCTCTGCCAATACAACTGTTTCCGGTTCACCTGTGTATCCGTTGTATGTCTGTACGGCAACGTAGTCGATATTCGGGCCTA
Organism: Prevotella marseillensis; assembly: GCF_900625065.1. Lineage (NCBI taxonomy): Bacteria > Pseudomonadati > Bacteroidota > Bacteroidia > Bacteroidales > Prevotellaceae > Prevotella > Prevotella marseillensis. Next base: position 864,123 of record NZ_UYXY01000001.1, read on the forward strand.
CGCACAATGCAGAGTTTGCGGCAAGTGTCCATGGAGTAGTAGTCCATGCCAAGAAGTACGGCTTACCCCATTCTGTCATTTCAGGCTTCGGGTCAATGATAGCAAACTGAGCTGTTACTGTGGTGTCTTTAACATCGCGGTAGCATCCTGGCTGATTGAGCTCGTGACTTGACAGACCGGTGCCCGCAGCCGGTGAGTAAGGCTGGATGGTGTATCCCTTATATAGAAGGTCTTTGTCATAAAGCTGTTTCAGAAGCCACCAAAGAGTTTCTATATATTTGTTGTCGTATGTGATATAAGGATTGTCAAGGTCAACCCAATAACCCATCTTCTCTGTAAGTTCTCTCCATTCTGCCGTGAACTTCATGACGTTCTCACGGCATTTCTTGTTGTAATCTTCAACAGAGATGTATTTCTCAGATTCCTTGTTGTCGATGTCTGCTTTGGTTATGCCAAGTTCTTTTTCAACTCCAAGCTCTACTGGAAGTCCGTGGGTGTCCCATCCGGCCTTGCGGTGAACCTGAAATCCTTTCATGGTCTTATAGCGGTTGAAAGTGTCCTTTATCGTACGTGCAAGGACATGATGTATACCCGGATGTCCGTTTGCCGAAGGGGGACCTTCAAAGAATACAAATTGTGGACATCCCTCACGCTCTGTTATAGATTTTTGAAATACGTTATTCTTGTTCCAACTATCAAGCACAACCTTGTTTGTTTCTGTCAGATTCAGACCGTTGTGCTCGGCAAATTTTTTGGCCATATTGATTCTGTTATATAGTTTACTATTTGAGGCGCAAAGTTATATAAAAAAATTGTCATAACAAAGAATTATTTTAAAGTTTCATTTTATTTATAGTGCTTTTATACAAGATTTTAATATAGCATTTTGTCAACTTAAAGAATTTTTCTTGTTACATTTGCACTTGATTATAGTCTTCTTGAATTGATTGACTAATTGGCATTGTGCCGTGTGGTAAATATAATTAAGATTAAAGATGATTAGTAGAAGATTGATTTCAGTAATACTGATGACTTTGTGTCCGGCATTGTTTTGGGCTCAGACAGAGTTTGTTAAAGACTGTGGGCAGAAAGCTTTTCCGATGAAGGTTCCTGCCGGAAATTACAGCGGAATAACACCTGTGGGCGGCAATGAATATGCTGTCGTTTCGGATAAGTCTGCAACAGACGGATTCTTTGTATTTCGAATAGATGTTGATTCTGTGTCGGGAGAAATTAAGGATGTTACGAATTTGGGCTTCAAAGGCGACTCTTTACGTAATGCTGACTGTGAGGCTATTGCGTATGTTCCTTCAACGGGAACGTTTTTCATTAGCAGAGAGTCCGATAATGTTATTGGTGAATATACGGCTGACGGCAAGGCTACAGGCCGCAGTCTGAATATTCCGGATGATTATAAAAAATGCGTAGGCAACTATGGCTTTGAGTCATTGGCGTATGATGAGGAGGCACACTTGTTTTGGACCATAAATGAGAGCACAATGAATGGTGACGGGGAGTGTGCCACTTCGCTGAATAAGGTACGTAACGTGTTGAGACTTCAGGCGTTTGATGAAAAACTTCAGCCGGTGAAGCAGTACGCTTATCGCATGGATGAACCTATGGCAAATAAAAAATCGAGCAATTATGCAATGGGAGTAAGTGAATTGACAGCACTTGGTGACGGACGCCTGTTGGTCCTTGAGCGTGAATTTTTTGTTCCAATGCTAAAGATTGGGGCTTTTGCTCAATGTAAATTATATGAGATTGTTCCTGAAGATGCAGAACCATTGTCCTCGGGCGAAGCGATTGGGGCTGATACAAAGTTTCTGAACAAACGGTTGGTATATTCCTTCGTTACCCGCCTTTCTCTCTTAGACTGGTCAGTTGCTAATTATGAAGGAATGTGCTTAGGTCCTAAGTTGGCTGATGGCAGCAGGACGTTTATTCTCGTCAGTGATTCGCAGGACAATTATGGAGGTGTCCTGAAAGACTGGTTTAAGACAATAGTAATACGTTGACGGGTAGGGCGCTTTTATGAACGTTATTTAGAAAACTTTTTGATTTTGACGCATTCAGACTTGCCATGTTCCGAATTTTTTGTGTATTGCCTTCTGAAAAAGAATAAAATGACACGTAAAATGCAATGCATTGTCTGTCAGTGTCTTATGCTGTTATGTTGCAGTAAATGTATTCTCAGATAGACAGAATGTTATGATTTTTTTGAGCAAAACCTATGGTTTTAAACGTGAAAAGCATAGGTTTTGCTTATTAATTGCATAGATTTTGTCGCGTTAAAGTGCCTGTTTCGATGATATTTTCAGGCTTATTTGTCAATAAATGCATGGATTTAGGCAGGTTTGTGCTAAAATTTCTCTCATTTTTATAATGATTAAATTCTATTTTGGAGAAAACTTTGAACATAAATTAGTAATATTTATTGACATTATTTCTTTGTCGTCCTTTATTTAGACAGCTACGTTTTTTATCCAATATTATGGTTTGCAGGTGCGCATGATGACTTGTATATTTAAGTAAAATCATTTTCATTATAACGCATATTGTTCTAATTATACAAGTTTATTTATTCTTTTCAGGCCGTCTCGGTATAAACTTTTCTGACATAACCTGCTGAGCATATGAAAAATCAAATGCCAATATGTTCAAAATTAAACAGCAATTCAGCTAAATCTTAATATAAGATTTCTGTTTAATCTTGTTCGTATCCAATGGTCAGTTTGCGCAAGTCGTAGTAACTTCCGTTATAAATATTGAAATCAACATATCCTTTTATGCCCGGCAGACGTCCGGCGTCAGTATGCTGCCAAAATTTCCATTCGCCCGTATATTCAATTTTGTCGACATAATAATGCGCAATCCAGTAAGGGTAGTCGTTGAATACCGGTTCATTGAGATATGTCGTCTTAAATTTATAATATGTGTAAATAATCGGCTTGACATGGTATTTGTCTTCAACAATGTGAAGCCATGTAAGTACATCGCGCTGAAAATCCTCAAGGCTTACATCCTTTGGCTTGTGCTCAATGTCTAATACGGGAGGAAGGTCTCCGTCTTGCAGATATACATTGTTTAGAAAGAAATATGCCTGTGAGCGTGCTGAAGACTTGTTGCTCCAAAAATGATATGCTCCGCGTATGAAACCATATTCTTTGGCCTGCCTGAAGTTTTCTTTGAATTTCGGGTCGATGCGGTCTGTGCCTTCTGTTGCTTTTATCAATATAAATCGTATCGGGCACTTCTCAATCATTGCATTCTGCAAAAGTTCCCAGTCAATGTCTCCCTGATAATGGCTGATGTCAATACCTCTGATTTCGTACCCCTCGGGATATTTCGCATCACCGTATATGGCTCTCCATCTGAACCCGAATGGCCCGACGAAAAAGTAATAGAAAAAACATACGTATAATGCTACGACGCCAAGTCCGCCCAGCCACCATGCCCATCTGGGATATCTGTGAAAAAATGATGCCCTGGTATGAGAACGCCTTTTTTTGCCACATCTGTTAGTTGATGTAGTGTGCCGATTGTAGGTGTTTTTGTTTCTTGTACCAGTCATCATCTAAAAATAAAAAGAATGTGTAAAGGCCATGCCTTGTCAGCATTTATAGGCAAAACCGACCTTTACACATCTTTTTCGTATTATTGTAATATTATTCTTGTTCTAACTCAAGAGTCTTTGTTGTGCAGTCGCAAACTTCAGAAGGACCCCAATACTGGATAGGACCAGGGTATATGAAGCTTGTCTCGCGTGCCCATTTGTCACGTATCTTCTCGAATGCCTTGAACGGTTTGCCGTCAAGTTCAACGAGAGCTTTGCGGATTACAGGCTTCATCTCGCCATTTCTGCGCTCCATGTTCATCATCATGGTGATTGGCACACCTCCGGCTCTCCACTCGTTTGTGGGCTTTGTTGTGTTCTTGATTATAGCCATGTATCCTGTCTTTCCGTTTGCAATCAGCTGAGCAGCGCTTGTTCCGAGTGCATAGCAGTAATTTGTGTCATAGTTAGAAGGAGCTGCGCAACGTCCCTCGTATCCGAAGAAGTGGTGCAGACATGCGAATTTGCCCTTGTATTTACCTTCTTCTTTCCACTGCTCAAGTTTTGCGTCGCACATGTCAGAAAGAAGTCTTTCTGTTTCTATGAGAGAAACTTGAACGTTTCCGTGAGGATCACGGTCGAGTGAAAGCTGGCGGGCAACGTTAGCAGGCAGTGTGGCAAATGTCTGCTTGTTCTCTTCGCTCAGGTGAGCGAGTATGTATTCGCGCTGTGCTTCTTCGTCGAGTCCTTTGTAGTCATTGCCGTGAGCAGCCAAGAGGTCGTTCTGCTCTTCGATAAGTTTTCCGATTGAAGGAATAAATTCGATAAGACCTTCAGGTATGAGGATAACTCCGAAGTTGAGGCCTTGCTCTGCACGGTAGGCTATTACATTACAGATGTTCTCAACAATTTGGTTAAGAGTCATGTTCTTAGCCTTAACCTCTTCAGAGATGATACAGATGTTAGGCTGGCACTGCAGGGCGCATTCCAGTGCAATGTGGCTGGCAGAACGTCCCATCAGTTTAATGAAGTGCCAATATTTCTTAGACGAATTACAGTCGCGCTCGATATTTCCGATAAGTTCAGAGTAAGTCTTTGTTGCGGTGTCAAAACCGAATGATGTTTCAATCTGGTCATTCTTCAAGTCACCGTCAATGGTCTTGGGGCATCCTATAACCTGTACGCCATATTTCTTTGCTGCATAATATTCGGCAAGGACACATGCATTTGTGTTAGAGTCGTCACCGCCAATTATAACAAGAGCTTTAATGTTGAGTTCGCGTACAATTTCAAGACCTTTTTCAAATTGCTCAATCTTTTCAAGCTTGGTGCGGCCTGAACCAATCATATCGAAACCGCCAGTGTTGCGATAATCGTTGATATAGTCTTCTGTGATTTCAATATACTTGTGGTCAACCAATCCGCCAGGGCCGAGGATGAATCCGTACAGCTTGTTGTTGGGGTTGAGACGCTTGATAGTGTCAAACAGACCTGTTATGACGTTGTGTCCGCCGGGAGCCTGACCTCCACTAAGAATAACGCCCACATTCATTTCGCAAGTCTGTGTCTCGTTGCTGGGTTCAAATTCCACAACCGGCATACCATAAGTGTTGGGGAATAATTTTTTGATGTCTTCCTGATCGTCCACACTTTGTGTTGGAGCACCCTCTTTTACTTTTACAGAACCTTGAAGTGATGTCGGCAATTTTGGTGCGTAGTCAATTCTGGCTTTCTGTAATGCACTTTTTTCCATAATACCAAAATTAAATTAATATAGTTAGTTATAAATATAGCTTTTAGACCTGTGCAAATTTACGAATTTTTGTCAATATAGAAAAATAAATAAAATATTTTGAATAAAATAATGTTTTTTTTCATTAAACGGCTTGTGATTATTAATTTATTTATTACATTTGTTGTGTAAAGTTTTAGATAAACATAAAAAATAAGAATAATATGGCAAGCAAAAGAAATTTAAAAAAAATGATTAATTATATCTGTAGTGATGTTTTTTCTGAGTGTATGGCAGCATCATTATATAGTGGTAAGAAGGATACGGAAGACGTTAAGGCGATATTGTCGTCAATCTTAATAGTACACGACAATTCTATTAGAAGAGTTTCGCATCCGGAACCAGGAATGTCAAAAAAATCATATTATAAAGATCTAAAGGACAAATTTAATGCTCAGATTTGCGAAATTGTTGATCATATAGTTAACATCTAAATAATTTATTCACGTCATGCTGCAAACACTTTGCAAGTGGCTTTTGTATAAAAAAGGTGGTTGGAAGAAAGATGTTACCGTGTCTCATCCGGATAAGTATATTATCTGTCTGGCGCCTCATACTAGTAATTGGGACTTTGTAATAGGACAGCTATACATGAGAGCCGAAGGCCTGAGAATTAATTTCATGATGAAAAAGGAATGGTTCGTATGGCCTCTCGGGTTTTTCTTTAAGAAAATAGGAGGTATACCGGTCAGTAGGTCTAAGCATACAAAGATGACCGACCAGTTGGCTGACGCCGCAAAGTCTAGAGACACATTCTATCTTTGTATAACGCCGGAAGGAACGAGATCTCGCAATCCTAATTGGAAAAAAGGTTTTTATTATATTGCTTTGAAGGCAGGTATACCAATACTTTTATATGGATTGGACTACAAAAGACATCTCATTCAATGTAATAAAAGTCTTGTTCCGTCAGGGGATATTGATGTGGATATGAAAATAATAAAAGACTATTTCAAGGAATATTCAGGATTACATCCGGATTTGTTTACTACTGGAGACTGATTTATGCAAAAGAAATTTTTTTTGTTCTTATTTAGTATACTCCTTGTCTCATGCGGGACACATCGTAAAATAGTGTCTTTACAAGGCAAGAAGGACAAAAAGGAGACTTCAGAAAAGAAAAGAGAAATAAAGGAGGATATCGAGTACAAGGGAATACCATGGGTTTATAATGGTTCGAGACCGATAAGTATAACGAAGGGACTGCAAAATCGACATCTCTCTGTTTATGCCAGCCATGGCAGATATTATAATAAGAATAAAAATAGGTGGCAATGGCAGAGGCCAAACCTATTCTGCACGAATGAGGATCTGTACACACAAACAATAGTCGTGCCGTATTTAATTCCCATGCTTGAGAAGGCAGGGGCTGTGGTCTTTACACCACGCGAACGTGACTGGCAAAAGAACGAGATAATTATTGATAATGATAATAAGACGCTTTTGCCTTATTATACAGAGATAAATGTCGGCACAGAATGGAAAGATGCGGGAATAAAGGGCTTTGCCAATACAGAAAAGTATTATGATGATGGCGAAAATCCTTTTGAAAAAGGAACAACCAGGGCGGCTAAGGCTTCTGCCGTGAGGAATTGTGAGATATCATACCAGCCGAATTTCCCGGAAAGAGGTCAATATGCTGTTTATGTCAGTTATCCCACACATAAGAAAAGCATCCCGGATGCTCAGTATATAGTGTATCATCAAGGACGTAAGACTGTCTTTTATGTTAATCAGCAGATGGGAGGAGGCACATGGGTTTATCTTGGCACATTCGATTTTGATTCAGGATGTAATTCCGGTAATCGTGTTGTTCTGACGAATGAGAGTGCGTATAATGGATTTGTAACAGCCGACGCGGTTAGGTTTGGCGGAGGTATGGGTAATGTTAAGCGAAATAACATTATAAGCGGTTTGCCCAGATGCCTTGAAGGGGCTCGTTACTATGCTCAGTGGGCTGGTGCTCCAGACAGTGTATACCGGTCGAAAAATGGTGAAGACGACTATAAGGAAGATATATACACCAGGCCGTTCATGGCAAATTGGCTTGCGGGAGGTTCTTGTTTCGCTCCAACAATGAATGGATTGAATGTCCCTATAGAATTGTCTTTGGCAATACATAGTGATGCAGGAGTTGCTAATGATTATTCGTCTATAATAGGTACGTTGGCTATTAGTACGACATTCCCTAATGACGGTATTTTTTATTCAGGACTTTCACGCTCAAATTCTAAAAAGTTTGCAGGAATGTTGCTTGATGGTGTGAATAAAGATATTAAGTCTCAATATAAAAAATGGACGAAACGTGAAGTATATGATAAAAATTATGCTGAGACTCGGTGTCCGCAGGTCACATCAGCTATATTGGAAACACTGTCGCATCAGAATTTCCCAGATATGATTTATGGCCAGGACCCCAATTTTAGATTTACGTTAGCCCGTAGTATATATAAGTCTATATTACGCTTTTCTTCTGAAATGCATAAAAAGCCTTATGTTGTTACGCCTTTGACTCCTGTTGACTTTAGGGCTGAATTTTATGCAAACGATACGATCCTGTTGAAATGGGATGCTCAGATTGATAAGACAGAACCAACGGCTGTGCCAAGTTCATATATACTTTATACGTCCGCAGGCAACGCCGGGTTTGATAATGGCATTAAGATAACAGGTACAGCATGTAAAATAAAGTTGCAGCCTGGTTTGTTGTATAATTTCAAAGTTTCTGCAGCGAATGATGGCGGTGAAAGTTTTACTTCTGAAGTTATATCTGCTGTATATCATTCTAATGCCGCGAAAGACGTTCTTATTGTTAATGGATTTCAGCGTCTTTCTGCACCGGCTGTAATTGATGATGAATCTCAGCAGGGTTTTGACTTGAATAAAGATTTAGGGGTAACTGAAGGTAAAACTTTAGGCCTTTGCGGTAGCCAGATATGTTTTGACAAGACAAAGCTGGGAATAGAGGGGCCGGGTGGACTCGGTTACAGCGGAAGTGAACTTGAAGGATTTATAATAAAAGGTAATGAGTTTAACTACATACCAGAACATGCTAAGGCTATTATGGCATCAAATAAGTATAATATTGTAAGTTGCTCAAAATCTTCAATTGAAAATGGTAAGGTTGTGCTTGGCAATTATGACTGTGTTGATGTCATTTTAGGATTGGAAAAGGATGATGGCTATTCTTTAAATTATTATAAGACGTTTTCTTCTTCTTTCCAAAAGAAACTTACGGAATACAATGGAAATCTTATAGTCAGTGGAGCTTATATAGGAAGCGACATGAAAAGTAATAAAGAACAGAAATTTTTAAATGATGTTTTGCACGTTACACATAACGGAATAATTGATATGCGGACGAATAATAAGGTAGAAGGAATGAATACCTCATTTGAAATTTTTAGTATGTACAATGATGTACATTATGCTTCTCCTTATATTGATGTGTTGAGCCCTGTTAGTCCGGCTTTTTGTGCATTAACAGATGGAACAGGAAATTCTATATGTGTAGCTTATGACGGTAAGGAGCGTCGTTCTTTTACAATGGGTTTCCCCTTCGAATGTATAACGTCAGAAAAGAAACGTGCGGTAGTAATGACAGGAATTCTTAATTTTATTTTTAAATAGATTATAATATGGAAACTTACAAAATTCAAGCAAACGCATCTGGAACAAGAAATATAGCAGTGACGGAAGAGCATCTGAATACAATAAAGAAGTATTCTCTTTTGAAGAATCTTATTGACAGTAACGGCATTATTGATGAACCGGTGCTTGATAAACTTAAACTTAATGTCAGGTCTATGTTGGAGTCTTCTGCCGAGGTTGATAAGGAACTTCTTGATTTGTGCCTTGATGTGATTTATAATAATAACATGAAGGCTTTTGGCTTGTATCAGCTCGTGTTGTTGTTTATCAAATGGGAAAATGAAAACAAGTCATCTGACGATAACGAAAATAAAGTAAATGACTGATTATAGGCTTTCAGACTGGATACCTACAACTAAAAAGGAGGTTGAACTTAGAGGCTGGGATGAACTTGATGTTATCTTGTTCTCTGGAGACGCTTATGTAGATCATCCTTCTTTTGGCTGTGCTGTTATTGCGAGAACTTTGGAGGCACAGGGCTTACGTGTCGCAATTGTTCCGCAACCTGACTGGCATGGTGATTTCCGTGACTTTAAAAAACTGGGACGTCCGAGGCTGTTCTTTGGTATAGCGCCAGGATGTATGGACTCTATGGTTAATAAATATACGGCCAATCGCCGTCTTCGTTCTGAAGATGCATATAGTCCGGATGGCAGGCATGATTGCAGACCTGAGTACCCGACAGTTGTTTACAGTCATATCCTACGTAAATTATATCCTGATGTTCCAATTATATTAGGTGGTATTGAAGCTTCTTTGCGCAGGCTTACTCATTATGATTATTGGAAAGATGAACTGAAGAAATGTATTCTGTGTGATTCTGGAGCGGACATGATTATTTATGGAATGGGGGAGAAACCGATTACTGCGCTTTGTAAAGAGTTGCAGGAGGGACGCAACATTCATGAAATACATGATATACCGCAAACAGTGTATCTCATAAAGAAGAAAGATTTTGCCAATGACATTAAATCCGATGATCTTATCTTGCATTCTCATGAGGAATGTCTTGTAAATAAGAAGTTTCAGGCAGAGAATTTCAGGCATATAGAGGAAGAGTCAAACATGCTACATGCGCACAGACTTCTGCAAGAAGTTGACGGGTATTATGCTGTCGTAAATCCTCCTTATCCCCCCATGACAACAGAGGAACTTGACAGTTGTTATGATTTGCCGTATACCAGACTTCCTCATCCGAAATATAAAAATAAGCGTATTCCTGCTTATGAGATGATAAAACATTCTGTAAATATTCATCGTGGATGTTTTGGCGGGTGTGCTTTTTGTACGATAAGTGCCCATCAAGGTAAGTTTATCGTTTCAAGAAGTAAGCAAAGCATACTTAAAGAGGTTAAGAAGGTTATCGAAATGCCTGACTTTAAAGGATACATAAGTGATTTGGGAGGCCCGTCAGCTAATATGTATGCCATGTCGGGAAAGAATAAATCTATTTGTGAAAAATGCAAACGGCCGTCATGTATAAATCCTAATATATGTAAGAATCTTAATACAGACCATCGCCCATTGCTGGATGTATATAAGGCCGTAGACTCACTGCCAGGCATAAAGAAGAGTTTTATCGGAAGCGGTGTCCGTTACGATTTGTTGCTTCATAGAAGTGATGATGAGAATATTAATAAAGCTGCAAAAGAGTATACACGCGAACTGATTTGCAGGCATGTTAGCGGCAGACTGAAAGTTGCGCCTGAACATACATCTGATAGGGTGTTAAAGTTAATGCGTAAGCCTCCGTTCTCTCAGTTTGAGTCTTTTAAAAAGATATTTGACGATATAAACACAAAGGAGAATTTAAGGCAGCAGATTATACCTTATTTTATAAGCAGCCATCCCGGATGTAAGGAAGAAGATATGGCAGAACTTGCTGTAAAGACAAAAAACTTAAATTTTCATCTGGAACAGGTGCAGGATTTTACACCAACTCCAATGACCGTAAGTACAGAGGCTTGGTACACCGGCTTTGACCCTTATACTTTAGAACCTGTATTTTCGGCTAAAACTCAACGTGAGAAACTTGCCCAAAAGCAATTCTTCTTTTGGTATAAGCCGGAGGAGAGAAGAAATATCGAACATGAGTTGATGAGGCTTGGACGACCGGATTTGATCAGGCAACTATATCCAAGACCATTGCAGAATTACGCAAACAAGTCGAAGAATGAAAATAATAGAACAACTGGTAGTAGGAAAGAAAAGCCAAGAGGAGTGCGAAGACGGAATAATCGTTAATGAGAATTTCGCTGCTGTTATAGATGGAAGTACAAGCAAGACACCTATCCGTATGAACGGCTTGTGTTCTAACGGCAGATATTGCATGGAACTCATAAAGAATTGTATAAATTCTATTTCTAGTGACATTGATGTATATGGATTTTGTCAATATATGACAAAATCCATATATTCGAAATACATAGATTTAAAAATAGATGTCGAAAGATTGAAGTTGCATCCCGAAGAGCGTCTTACAGCTAGTGCGATTGTTTATTCTTCCAAGTTGAGGCAACTATGGATGATTGGAGATTGTCAGTGTCTTGTTGGTGGTTGCTTTTATGATAATCCTAAGCCTTATGAACAGGAATTAGCCGAACAAAGAGCTTTATTTTTACGTGAAGCAATTAATAATGGTATAACACCGGAAAGTGTAAGTATAAAAGATTGTGGAAGAGAAAGTATACTTCCGGAATTGGTAAAATGCTGCAGATATCAGAATGTTTCTTATGCTGTTATTGACGGTTTTGATATACCTATGGATAAAGTTCGTGTGATAAATGTTGACGAAGGGATAAATGAGCTTGTTTTGGCGAGTGACGGTTATCCGTTTTTGAAACCGACTTTAGACGAAAGTGAAGCTATGCTGTCAAGCCAGTTGGAGAACGATCCGCTTTGTATTAATACATTTAAAGCAACAAAAGGACTTATGGCAGGAAATAAGTCTTTTGACGACAGAAGCTATTTGCGTGTCGGTATATAGTTAATATGTAAAACAAAATATTTCAACCGGCCAACAGTTATAAATTTAAATCTAAGACTGTTATTTGTCGATGGATATACTTGTTGGCCGATTGAAATAAATATAAAGACTAAGTAAGATGCTCTTCTTTTAATTCATTATTAATCCAGATTTTTAAATTTGAGCATGCACCAATCGTTTTTGCTGTTATTGTCAATAAGGGTCAGTTTTAGCGATTTAGCCTTTTCTACTAATATTTCAGTGTCACTTGTATAGAATCCGCTTAATATCAGCACAGCTCCCGCAGACATTTTCTGTTTGAACATATGCATGTCGGCAAGTAGAATATTTCTGTTTATGTTGGCTGTTATTACATCGTATTTGTCTTTTATATCTTTCAATACATTTGAATCGCCCAATAGTACAGACACATTCTCAACGTTGTTAAGAGTGCAGTTGTGCGTAGTGTTTCTTACGCTCCATTCGTCTATGTCATAAGCAGTTACGGCTTTGGCGCCAAGTTTAGATGCAACTATCGACAGAATGCCTGTTCCACATCCGCAATCTAAAAATAATTTATCTTTCAGTTCTGTGTTAAAAAGCTCGTTGATTATCATGTATGTCGTTTCATGATTGCCTGTGCCAAATGCCTGTTCTGTGTCAATTGTTATATTGAGCAGGTTTTCGTCTTTAACAAGTTGCGGTACATTGTTCTTATCGTGTATTATACATTTATTTTCAATGAGTATAGGTTTAAAACCTTGCTCCTCCCATGCGGCATTCCAGTTTTTGTCCTCAGCATCTTCAACGTTATAGGTTATCTGGATATCGTCTATAGGAAAGTTGTTAAGACATTCATCTAAAACTTCTTTGTTGAAGTTTTGTGTCTGAACGTAACCGGTTACAGTCGACATGACATCCTCGAATGACTCAAAGCCGGCATTGCCTGCAAAGTCACATAGAATGTCTTTTGCTGCTTGCAGAAGCATTTCGTCATCGATATTTCGTCCTTGATTGTCTGTAATGCAGAATTTTACTTCAAGATATTTCATACTACGTGTTAAATTTTTATGCAAATGTATAAAAAATAGGGGAAAACCTATTATGGTTTAGGGTTTTTCCCTAATTTTGCATTACAAGAAATTTTATTTTTGCATACAAGAAAATCTGCTTATTAAATTAAGAAGTGTAGAGAATATGAAGACAAAGGTATTATTTTATAATAATATTAGGAGGTGGGGTTTATGAAAAGAAATATTTTAGCATTATTTTTATTTGGTCTGATATCGTCAGGAGCATATGCTCAGGATGATATGTATTTTACGCCCAAGAAGACAGAAAAAGTTGTGAAGGAAGTAGCTCCTGTTGCGTCATATCATGAAAATCATATGGATGTAGACGAATACAACAGGCGTGGCTTTTGGGGTAATGAGGGATACGTCCAGGCCTCAGACACAACAGCTAGTGATGTTATTGACTTCAGCCCATCTGATTCGTTGCAGACAACTGCATCTGCAGGGGCGGACGGTGAGTATGATGAAAGTTATAATCCCGAGGATGACTATGTGTATAGCCGCCGTATGAGCCGGTTTGATGATTTTTATTGGTACGATCCTTGGTATTATGGGTGGTATGGACCTTATTGGTATGGCAGTCCATATTGGTATGCTTATTCAGGTTGGTATGGTCCTTGGTATGATCCATGGTATTATGGATGGTACAGGCCTTGGGGCTATGGATGGTATCATTCGTGGTATTGGCCAGTTTCATATTACAGACCCTATAGGGGCATAACCGGAACGAGCAATCACGGGCGTGTGAACTACGGCCACTCAGGAGGAGTAAACAAGAATTTCAGAGGTTATCGTGGCACAAATAACCGTGCTAACGCCAACCGTGGTTCTTATAACGACCGAAATAATAACTCGAATACAAATTATAACCGATTTAACGGTAACCGCAGAAATAATTACAATAATCAAAACACGATGCCTCGTCCGTCGTACAACAATGGCAGCTCATTCGGCGGTAGCCGTGGCGGCGGATCTTTCGGTGGCGGTTCGTTTGGCGGTAGCCGCGGAGGAGGTGGCGGTGGACACTTCGGCGGTCGTAGATAGTTTGTTGGGTGAGATAAATTTTGTTACATAAAAATATTTTGACTATGAGACGTTTACTAATTATATTCGCGTCAACTCTTTTTGCATCATATATGTCGGCGCAAGAGACTTATGAAAATGCCAATATTGCAGGCGAAGACCTCAACGGCACAGCCCGTTATGTAGGTATGGGAGGTGCGCTTGATGCTTTAGGTGCAGATATTTCGACTATTGGTACAAACCCTGCCGGTATAGGTCTGTTCCGCCATTCGATGGCAAATGTTTCGTTTGGCTTCGTGTCACAGCAGGACGGTAAAAGTTTTGCAAACGGTAATACAACGAACATGAGCTTTGATCAGGCCGGTTTTGTGTATTCAAAGCGTACGGGACGAAACTCTTTTCTGAACCTTGCGTTCAATTATCACAAGAGCCGTAATTTCAATTACATACTTTCTGCTGCCGGTGCTCTTAAGGGCGCGTCACAGAATAAACTGTCTTACATGAAGGGAGCTGAGGGTGTGTTTAATATTTATAACGATAACGGTACATTCCTTGCAGATGATAATTCATTTAGCCAAGTTGACTATCTGTACTACAATGCCTTGCTTTCTGATGCAGACGGTGCATTCTATTATAACAATGCAACCAATTATATGTTCAACCGCGCCAATACCGGTTATATAGGCGAGTATGACTTTAACATCAGCGGTAATATAAACGATCGTGTATACCTTGGTCTTACCGTAGGAATAAGCGATGTAAACTATAAGGGCTATAGTGAATATACCGAGGCTCTTGTAGATGCTGACGGCGGGTCTGTGGGAAATGTTACTCTTGCAGATGAACGTCGTATAAGTGGAAGTGGAGTTAATGTTAAGGCCGGTGTCATTATACGTCCTATAGAGACATCACCTTTCCGTATAGGTCTTTCTGTTGCAACGCCTACATGGTATGATTTGACAACGTCAAACTATACAACCTTGGCAAACAACTCAAGTGTAGGCATGTATGATTCTGGCGAAATAGGCGAGAGCTATGACTTTAAACTTTATACACCTTGGAAGTTTGGCGTGAGCCTTGGTACCACAGTGGGCAATTATCTGGCCATCGGTGCAGGATATGAGTATGCCGATTATGGATGTATTGATTCAAGAGTAAACACTGGCGGAGGATATGACTGGTATTATGATGAATATTGGGAGAGCAGTGCAAGCGATAACGCAATGAACAATCATACAGAAAACACTCTGAAAGGTGTCAGTACGCTGAAACTTGGTGTTGAGTTTAAGCCGGATGCAAAATTGTCTTTACGACTTGGATATAATTATGTTTCGCCGATGTATGAGAAATATGGATATAAAGACGGAACAATAAACTCTCCCGGTTCGTATTACAGTTCTTCGACAGATTATACAAACTGGAAGGCAACTAACCGTATAACATGTGGTCTGGGATATAACATAGGTAAGATGTCTTTAGACCTTGCATACCAGTATACTGTTCAGGACGGTGATTTCAGCCCGTTCACTAATTATTATGCAGGACCTCAGGATACGCCTGAAAATAATAACATTTGTGATGCTGTGAACGTTTCAAACAAGCGCCATCAGCTTTTGCTCACGTTAGGTTATCACTTCTAGGCAATTATGGCTGCAACACCTACATGAAGTATGTAGGAAAAACAATTATACAGCCAGATAATCAGTCTCGATTTGCTTAGGTATAAATATAATTATGGCAGATATTTACACTCATAAGGTGAAAATATCTGCCATGTTATTTTTCTTGACATGCAGGCTGTCTCCTTTTGTCTTTAGCGTTTCCCGCGTCTTGTTCTGATGTTTCCTTTTGTGTGGCGGTTGCCATTTCTTTAATCTTTTATTATGACAAATGGGTATATTTGCGTGGTATTGTTTGTTTGGGCTAACTTATGATTCTGCGAAATAATCTTATGGTTAATTGCAAGTTGATGTGTGAGACGATGTCAGACATTTCAATATACATGCGCGGAATGTTGGTTTGGCATAAAAAATAGGGCGGTTTAAAATAAAGCCGCCCTGTTTTTATAAAAGTATTCTCGTGTTACTATTTTATCTGAACCTCCTGATATGCCACAAGTCTGTCAGTACGTTCTCCCTGACCTCTGTAGTAGACTAAGGCCTGATATTTATTTTCTGTCTGATAGAAACTTCCCTCAGTAGGCATGATCTGCACAGTACCGGAGTTGTCGAGCATCACGATTTGATATGAGTAGTAACCCTGTTTCTGCATTATTGTTGCTTCATAGCACAGAGTGGCATCGTTGTATGTCATTTGGTAGTCCGGCGTAAACCAGTCGTTGGTCCATGTGGCATTCAGATATACTGTGCCGTTGACTTTCTGAGGGCATTTCAGCCTGTAGTGCACGAATACGTATTCTGATGAAATGTCGTTCTCAATATTGTCACTGTTGCGTATGTAGAATGCTCCGTTGGCATCTTCATCATAGACATAATTCAGCCGCGGCTCGCACATGAACGGATATACATTATAGTTCTTGCCGTCCCAGTCAATGCGGTCGATGCCCATTGTCGGATGGCTGACGTCAAGAACTTCAAATTTGTGATATTCGTTTCCGGCAGGAAATATCAGGTCTCTGTTGTGGTCCCATTTAAGGCCATTGGGCATGATGTATTGCGGTTTTGCATTCAGTTTGGCGTTATACCATCTTCCGTTTTGCATTACGGCAGTTTTAATCTGTGATGTCGGGTCGGTTACGTTGATGTTGCCATAGCTCAGCTGCATCGACACCTGCTGATGAGCCTTGTTAAAGTCGAGGTCTGTGTTTGTCGTAACGCTTAGCTGCAATCCCATTTGAGGCTCGAGCACCATGAAGCACGCCGTAAACACACGCCGGTTGTTGTCGTTTTCGTCATAAACAGTAAGTTTGTAGTTGCCGCTCATCTTCAGTTGGCAGTCTTCGTTCGGTATGCGCAGCTTGTAGTGTGTGTAAAGTACGTTTGTGTTTATCGACTCTTCATTATCGTCGATGGTGCTTCCGTCGGCAAATCCTTCGATGTAGTCGCTGGTAAAAAGTTGGTCTGACACCGTCCAGTCTGCATTGCAGTGCTCAATTTTGTATACATATCTGTGATAAGAATGCGTGAGATCATCGAACCCGATGTTTATAATGTCGTTAGGACTGTTTCCTCTTAGTTTTATCACAGGCAGCGACATCCAGTTTTGTCCGGCCACCACTTGCAGCGACTTTATGTTTGGGTCATAAATTTCATGCCTTTGTGCATTGGCGCACGTGATGAGTGATGTCAGCAATGTTAAAAGTATAGTTTTCTTCATAAGGTCTTTTTTTATAATATATAACGCAAAGAATTTCTGTTTATTGCTTTTTGTAATCCCTGCAGGCGGTCTGCCTATTTTGTGTAGTTTCAGCATTCTTTTTTATTTTAAATAATGCTTTTGTCATTATTTTGTTGCCCTAATAAATGATTTGGGCTTCTATTTATAGCTTTTGTCGCATGTATAATTGTTTTATTTCGGAACAAGCCGTTTGTTGCTGTTGTGACATTTAACGCTTCTGAAATGCCTGTCGCGTTTTGGAATTTGTAGTTTGATGGGAAAATGCGCTAAAATACTCATTTACTGCAAGTGCCTGATTATAAGCGTGTTACTTCCTTTTGACTAAAAACTGTAGCACTCCGCATATGTAAAATACGGCTTTTTGCAGTCTGATATGCCATGTTTTGTGGTCTAACTCATTGCTTTTTGCTTCGGATTTAAGTGCTTTTTGTATTTGAAATCACTTAAAATGATTATAAATACACGTCTAATAGTGAACACGTGTTAACAGTCGGCCGGTATGATATTCATATTTTTAATCTTGATTAACGTTGCATTTTCTAAAACAAAAAATAATAATGTCCTGATTTTTTACTTATGAAGCGTTCGCGTTTTGTCCTTTTTGAGAACAATAACCGTTTTTGTCTTAATGTCATTGTGGCATGTTCCGGCTATGGTGTCGTTGCGTTGTGTCATATAATTTTTTGATTTTGACATGCTCCGATAGTCTACAATGTCAATAAAATCAGATATTTATTTTGTGTTGTTTTTATTTTGCGTTATCTTTGCATGATAATTACCGGTAAACGAAAGATATATGAATATAGCCAAAGTTAAAGATTCTGATTTGCGCAATGCTGCTTCTGCAGGTATGGATGAGTTCTTGAAAGTGTTTACAGACGCAATAATGGCGAGCGTGGGCGGAGAGCTTACAGCCGACACAATGGCAGAACTCAATTCGGATCAGATAACGCTTCTTGCATATGACATACTGCATAATGAGGTGATGGATGGAGGTTTTGTTCAGCTGATTTATAACGGATATGGAAGTTTCCTGTTCCGCAACCCTTTTGCAAAAGCGATAAAAGGGTGGGGCATAGACGAGCTGGCAAGTCTTGTAAAAAAGGCCGGAAAGCTTTATTTCAAATATAAGAATGAAATAGAGCGCGAGTGCACCGACGATGAGTTTATGGCTATGTTTGAGCAATATCCCGAATTTGACGACCTCGATGACTTGTTCGTTGAGAACGAAGAGACCTGGACAGGGATGGTGGCCTGTTACGTGGATGAGCATATCGAACGTTTTGTAACGGTTGAGGAATAAAACAGATTGAAAAATGAACAAAGAAGAAGAACTGCTTAGAAAGAAAAGTCCGGTAAGCATCCGTAACAAGAAAGCCTCTTTCGAGTATTTTTTTGTTGATACATACACAGCCGGTATTGTGCTTACCGGTACAGAGATAAAGTCGATTCGGCTTGGCAAGGCTTCGCTTGTTGACAGCTTCTGCTATATACACAATGGCGAGATATGGGTCAAGGGAATGAACATTTCGCCTTATTTCTTTGGCTCATATAACAACCATGAGGCAAAGCGCGACCGTAAGCTGCTTCTGAATAAACGCGAGATTCATAAACTTCAGGAAGCCACCAAGCAAGTTGGTTTCACCATAGTGCCCATATTGGTGTTTATTGACGATCATGGACGGGCAAAGATGGATATAGCCTTGGCTAAAGGTAAGAAGGAATTTGACAAGCGTCAGACGATGAAGGAGAAAGAAGACCGGCGCGAGATGGACAGGGCTATGAAGCATTATTAAGTTAAAACGTTGGCTTTATTATGGAACGTGTCATAAAGAATATAGTTTTTGATTTGGGCGGCGTCATTATGACCCTTGACCCTGCAGAGGCTTTGCGCCGTTTCAAGGCTCTCGGTCTGTCTGATGCCGAGCGCTATCTTGATTCTTACACGCAGTCAGGCATCTTCGGAAATCTCGAGGAAGGAAAGATTACTGCGGAGGATTTTCGCAGCAAACTCAGCAGCCTGACAGGGCACGAACTTACGTTCGATGAGTGTAAGCATGCATGGCTTGGCTATCGTAAAGATGTTCCGCAGCGCAATCTTGACTTGCTGAAAGAGCTTCGTGCCAAGGGCTATCGTCTTATTCTGCTGTCTAACACCAATCCGTTTATGATGGATTGGGCGTTGAGCTGTGAATTCGACGGAAAAGGCTCATCTCTCAACGACTATTTCGATGCTTTATATTTGAGCTATCGTCTTGGCATAATGAAACCTGCGCCTGATTTTTTCAGACAAGTGCTTGACAACGAAAATATCCTGCCGGAAGAGACACTCTTTGTCGATGACGGCCCGCGCAATGTTGAGGCTGCAGGCAAATTGGGGTTCATGACAATGTGCCCGGATAACGGTTCTGACTGGACCGGTGAGCTTCGCTCACTTCTTCATTTATGAAATCATTCGGCATATTTGTGCGGAATTTCAGACATATACAGATAAGATGTTGTAATAAATTGCTACTTTTGTAGGCGTTTAAAATAATATAAAATGGTTTTCAAGAAAAAAAGGAGATGGCATTGTCTCTCTGGTCAGCCGATTACTGACATGGATAAACAGGTTATGTATTGGGAAAACAAGGGAAAACTTGTGCCTACGCGTGACCTGATAAAAACTCCCGAGCAGATTGAAGGTATAAGACGAAGCGGAGTTATCAACACAGAAGTGTTAGACGAAGTGGCCAAGAATATTCATGAAGGAATGAATACTCTTGAGATAGACAAAATCTGTTATGACTATTGTGTAAGCCATGGCGGCACACCGGCTTGCCTTAATTATGAGGGATATCCTAAGAGTGTATGTACAAGCATAAACGAAGTCGTATGTCATGGCATACCAAAGGAAGAAGATGTGCTTAAGGAAGGAGATATTATTAACGTCGACTTTACTACAATACTTGACGGATATTATGCCGACGCTTCCAGAATGTTCATTATTGGCAAGACCACACCTGAGAAGGAGCAGCTGGTCCGTGTTGCCAAGGAATGTCTTGAGATTGGAGCAGAGGCCGCTAAGCCATATTGCTTTGTAGGCGATATCGGACATGCGATACAAAAGCATGCCGAGAAATATCATTATGGTGTCGTGCGTGATCTTTGTGGTCACGGAGTGGGACTTAAGTTCCATGAAGAGCCTGAGGTCCTGCATTTTGGCCACCGCGGCACGGGCATGCTTATTGTGCCGGGCATGGTGTTTACTATTGAGCCGATGATAAATATGGGAACATGGCAGGTGTTCATTGATGCCGATGACAAGTATGGCTGGGAAGTGATAACCGGTGATGAGAAACCGAGTGCACAATGGGAACACACTTTCCTTATGACTGAACATGGTGTGGAAATTCTTTCAGAATGATTTTAGATTATGAATGACGTATATATATTAGGTATAGAAAGCAGCTGCGACGACACTTCTGCTGCTGTTCTTCGCAACGGCGTGCTGTTGAGCAATGTGACGGCTTCTCAGGAAGTGCATAAGGCTTATGGTGGTGTTGTGCCAGAGCTGGCTTCGCGTGCGCATCAGCAAAATGTCGTTCCGGTTGTTGATCAGGCTTTGAAGCGTGCCGGTATTGAGAAAGAACAGCTGTCTGCCATTGCCTTCACGCGCGGTCCGGGACTTATGGGCTCGTTGCTCGTAGGAGTCAGCTTTGCAAAGGGCATGGCCCGTTCGTTAGGCATTCCCCTTATTGATGTCAATCATCTGCAGGGCCATGTCATGGCTCACTTTATTAAAGAGAGCGACGACGACCATTCTGCTCCTCCCTTGCCGTTTATCTGCCTGCTCGTTAGTGGCGGCAATTCGCAGATAGTGAAGGTTAATGCCTATAATGACATGCAGGTGCTCGGACAGACTATTGATGATGCTGCAGGTGAGGCTATCGATAAGTGTTCAAAGGTAATGGGTCTGGGTTATCCCGGTGGCCCGATTATAGACAGACTGGCCCGTCAGGGCAATCCTCATGCATATAAGTTTGCCGAGCCGCATATACCTGGATTGAATTATAGCTTCAGCGGACTAAAGACGTCTTTCCTTTATAGTTTGCGTGAGTGGATAAAGGACGATCCTGATTTTATAGAGCATCATAAGGAAGACTTGGCTGCCAGCCTTGAGTATACAATTGTTGATATATTGATGAAGAAACTCCGTCTTGCCGTAAAGCAGACAAATATCAAGCATGTGGCTGTTGCCGGAGGTGTCAGCGCAAATAACGGATTGCGCAATGCCTTCCATGAGCATGCAGAGAAGTATGGCTGGACAATTTATATACCGAAGTTCAGCTATACCACCGATAATGCGGCTATGATTGGCATAACGGGCTATTATAAATATCTTGACAATGACTATTGCTCAATAGATAAGCCGGCATTTTCAAAAGTAACTTTTCAATAAATAAATTAAATATGGATTTCGAAAACAAAATACTCAGCAGAGAGATAAGTCAGTTTATTTGGGAAAAAGGCAAGACATTAGGTACGGCGGAGAGCTGCACGGGTGGCCGTATAGCTGAAGCAATAGTCCTTATGCCCGGAGCGTCAAACTATTTTAAGGGCAGCATAGTCTCATATACTAATGAAGTTAAGGAAAAGGTGTTGGGAGTAAGTCATGAGGTTCTTGAAGAAAAGACAGCTGTATGTGAGGAAGTTGCCATTGAGATGGTTAAAGGAGCAATAAAATTGCTTAATGTTGACTATGCAATCTCTGCAACAGGAATAGCTGGACCGTCAGGAGGTACACACGAGAACCCCGTTGGAACTATTTGGATAGCATGCGGAAGTGCTGATGACATCGTGACTTTAAAACTTGAGGAAGATAAAGGCCGCGACCTGAACTTGGCTAATGCCACAAGCAAGGCTTTGCAGTTGTTCTTGCAGTATCTGACAGACAGACTTGCAGAGGAAACGCCTACAGATGCTGAAAAGCATTGATGGATGCCTTGAGCCGTTTGATTGTCTTCTTGTGCGATTAAGAACTCTCAAGTATCAGTCTTGACTTTCTTTAATAGTGCTAAAAAAAGATAAATATTTGATTATTAGCGAAAATGTTTTGCTTATTCAGAAAAAGTTAGTAATTTTGCACTCTGTTTGGAATAAGTATCAAAAGATTAAACAAAAAACGTAGATTGCAATGTCGAAGATTTGTCAAATAACAGGGAAAAAAGCTCAGATTGGAAATAACGTTTCACACTCAAAGCATCGTACAAAACGCAGCTTTGACGTGAATCTTTTCAGCAAGAAATTCTATTACGTAGAAGAGCAGTGCTGGATAAGCTTGAAGATAAGTGCGGCTGGCTTGCGCTTGATTAATAAGGTTGGCTTGGACGCAGCTCTTAAGCAGGCTGTTTCTAAAGGCTACTGCGATTGGAAGGATATTAAAGTTATAGGAGAATAAGCACAATGGCAAAGAAAGCTAAGGGTAATAGAGTTCAGGTTGTATTGGAGTGCACCGAAATGAAAAATAGCGGTCTTCCTGGTACAAGCCGTTATGTTACAACAAAGAACCGCAAGAACACTCCTGAGAGAATGGAGTTGATGAAGTATAATCCTATCTTGAAGAAGATGACTCTTCACAAGGAGATTAAGTAATAACAATTAAAACAGTTTTAGAAAATGGCAAAGAAAACCGTCGCTACCCTCCACGAAGGTTCAAAGGATGGTCGCGCTTATACTAAGGTTATTAAGATGGTGAAAAGTCCTAAGACAGGTGCCTATATCTTTGACGAGCAGATGGTACCTAATGAGGCTGTTAAAGACTTTTTTAAGAACTAATCTTTGAATATGAGATATTTTAAAAAGGCTGCAAATAATTTTGCAGCCTTTTTTGTTGTGGATGTGAGTTCATTTTACTAATTTTGTAGCAAAATATTTATTATGGGGTTATTTGGTATTTTTAATAAGAACAAAAAAGAAACCTTAGATAAGGGCTTGGAGAAAACAAAGCAGAGTGTTTTTTCAAAAATAGCCCGTGCCGTTGCAGGAAAGTCTAAAGTTGATGATGATGTGCTCGACAATTTGGAAGAAGTCTTGATCACGTCTGATGTCGGTGTTGATACAACATTAAAAATAATTCGCAGAATTGAGGAAAGAGTTGCACGTGACAAATATGTCTCAGTGTCAGAACTTAACGGCATACTTCGTGATGAGATTGCTGCCTTGTTGGCTGAAAATAACTCCGAGGACAATGATGATTGGGGACTGCCGCAAGACCATTCTCCTTATGTGATACTTGTTGTAGGTGTTAACGGCGTTGGAAAGACGACAACAATAGGCAAGCTCGCTTACCAATTTAAAAAAGCCGGCAAGAAAGTTTACCTTGGCGCAGCAGATACGTTCCGTGCAGCTGCTGTAGAGCAATTGTCTATATGGGGAGAACGTGTCGGAGTTCCGGTGGTCAAACAGCAGATGGGTGCTGATCCCGCAAGTGTTGCATTTGATACGCTAAGTTCAGCAAAGGCTAACGGAGCTGATGTAGTGTTGATTGACACAGCAGGGCGTTTGCATAACAAGGTCGGTCTTATGAATGAGCTTAAGAAGATAAAGGATGTGATGAAAAAGGTCATTCCTCAGGCTCCGGATGAGGTTATGCTCGTGCTTGATGGTTCAACCGGACAAAATGCTTTTGAACAGGCTAAGCAGTTCTCTGCTGTAACTCAAATAACAAGTCTTGCCATAACGAAGCTTGACGGAACAGCCAAGGGAGGTGTCGTGATTGGAATATCAGACCAGTTGAAAGTTCCTGTTAAATATATTGGATTGGGTGAGGGAATGGAAGACCTTCAGCTGTTTAATAAGAAACAATTTGTAGATTCACTCTTTAAGGTAGAAAAGTGAGAAAGAACCAGATAGATTTTATAACCATGGGATGCTCTAAGAATCTTGTTGACAGTGAGATTCTTATGCGCCAGTTTGAACTAAATGGATATAAATGTGTACATGACAGCAAAAATCCACAAGGAGAAATTGCTGTCATTAATACATGTGGCTTTATCGGTGATGCAAAGGAAGAAAGTATAAATACTATTCTTGAATTTGCACAGGCAAAGGAAGAGGGACGTATAAACAAACTTTATGTCATGGGATGCCTGTCCCAAAGATATAAAGCAGAATTGGAAAAGGAAATACCTCAGGTAGATAAATATTACGGGAAATTTGACTTCAAACAGTTGCTTACCGATTTAGGTAAGGCCGAAGTGTTGGATTGCAGAAATAAGAGATTCCTTACAACTCCGCATCATTACGCATACATAAAGATTAGTGAAGGATGCGACCGTCATTGCGCTTATTGTGCCATACCGCTGATTACCGGACGGCACGTCAGCAGGCCAAAGGAAGAGATTCTGGAGGAAGTAAAGGCTTTTGTGGCATCTGGCGTAAAGGAATTTCAGATTATTGCTCAGGAATTAACATATTATGGCATTGATATAGACGGTAAACGTCATATCGCTGATTTAATATCTGCAATTGCAGACGTTCCCGGTGTAGAGTGGGTACGTTTGCATTATGCCTATCCAACACATTTTCCTTATGAACTTTTAGATGTCATAAGGGAAAAACCAAATGTATGTAAGTATTTGGATATTGCATTACAGCATATTTCTGACAATATGCTTCAGGCAATGAAACGAAATATAACTAAGGAAGAAACTTATGCGTTGATAGAACGTATAAGGAAAGAGGTTCCAGGCATTCATTTGCGTACAACGCTTATGGTTGGCTTTCCTGGTGAAACCGACGAGGATTTTGAAGAACTGATGGAGTTCACCAAATGGGCGCGGTTTGAGCGTATGGGAGCTTTTGCCTATTCAGAGGAAGAAGGTACTTATAGTGAAATTCATTATAATGATGATATTGCTGATGATATTAAACAAAAACGTTTGGACCGTTTAATGGATTTACAGCAGAATATAAGTGGTGAGATTGCTTCTGAGAAAATAGGAAAGGTGTTTAAGGTCATTATCGATAGAAAAGAAGGTGATTATTATATTGGTAGAACTGAATTTAGTTCTCCTGAAGTAGATCCGGAGGTTCTCATACCTGTAAGTGAAAAACGTCTTCGTACAGGTTGTTTCTATAATGTGAAAATAACTGATGCAGAAGAGTTTGATCTGTATGGTACAGTAAACTATTGATTGCCTTATAGTATAAAATACCATAATTAGGCTGTTGGTAATGTTTGGCATCGTGTTTTTACGCTATGCTTGATTTAATATGAATGTTTTTGTATGAACAATAAAAGTTTTATTTCTGAGTTGTCTCAGAGAATGGGATATACGCAGGATGATACCCAAAAAATGGTGAATACAATAATAGACTCCATGAATGATTGTTTTCAGAAAGGGGATGTTGTGTCTATTCCTAAATTTGGTACTTTTGAAGTAAAAAAACGTCTTGAGAGAATAGTCGTAAATCCGGGAACTAAACAACGCATGCTTGTTCCTCCAAAACTTGTTCTCGGTTTTAAGCCAATAGCATCTCTTAAAGAAAAGGTTAAAAATGGAGGGCAGGGATAATGGCAAAGAATTCGGTACAGGAAATAGCCGCTGTGATAGCAGGCAAGCATGGGTTGTCGCAGCAGGATGCTGAGGCTTTTGTCTCTTCGTTTTTTGATTTGATAAATGAAGGTCTGCACAGCGAAAAAGCAGTTAAAGTAAAAGGATTAGGCACATTTAAAGTTATTGATGTTCGTGAGAGAGAAAGTGTAAATGTAAATACAGGAGAGCGTGTATTGATAGAGAGTCACGCCAAAATAACTTTTACTGCAGATCCTGTTATGCGTGATTTGGTGAATAAGCCTTTTGCGCAGTTTGAAACTGTTGTGTTGAATGACGGGGTTGAACTTGAGGATATGGCAAAGGTACAGACTCCTGACGATTCTGATTTGAAAGATGACGGCATTGATGATGTTGATTCTGAAAATATAAGTGATGAGGTTGATGAGACTAATTCTCAGGAAAGTAATACGGAATCTTTTAATATCATTAATAGCAACTACGATTTGCCTCAATTTGAGCAAGGTCGGTCGGATAACCAGGATTGTATTAGTGGCAAAGATTTAGAAGAAGAGACTGCATCTGGAAATACAGAAAATTCTGCTAGACCTATAAGTGGGCAAAATGACGACAAGGATTATTCAGAGCAGAATGCAGGTGGCTTGAATGATGATGATATTGCTACTGATTCAAAGCATGTAGATTTAGCTGTTGAGGATAAAAATGAAGAGGAGGCAGGGACGTCAATTATTTGTGATAATGAAGATGAAGTAGGTTCGCAAAATTGTGTACAAGATTCTGAAAATGTACCTGAAGGAGAAATTCAAACAGGACAGACAGAAAATGTTGAACCTGAAAGGTTTGCTAATAAAACCATAGAACAATTTGTCGCAACCGGTCGTATAGACGAAGTTCACGATGATTCTGACGTACAAAAAATACACAGCAAATCAGGCATGGCCTGGTATTATTGGGTCTTTTTAATGTTGGTTGTTGCAGCCTTGGCTTTTTGGGGCGGTATCTATTGGAATGAAAGTAATACTAAGCCTGTGATAAAATATGTTACAATAAAGCAACCTCTTGCGTCTGCCAATATAGGTGTTGCCGATACGATGGCGAATAATGATTCTGTTAAATCTGCTGATAATAAGTTGAAGCAGAATTTACATGATTCGATAAACGTAAATAAAAATACGATAGAGAAGTCTGAAAGAGAAGGGAATGTGCCAACAAGACCATCTTCAGCTACTGTTGAAAGAGCGGATTTGAAAAATGCAGCAACTGCAGTCAGAACCGGCGCTTATCGTATTGTGGGCACAGACAGAGTGGTTACGGTAAAGAAAGGCGAGACTTTGAGCAAAATTTCAAGGTTCTATCTTGGTGAAGGTATGGAATGCTATATAATGGTTCATAATGGAACTTCTGATATAAGGGAAGGTATGCGACTGAAAATACCAAAATTGGTGAGCAAAAAGAAGGAATAGTCACGATAACTTGTCTTAGTATTTTTATTCAAAAATAACGATATTGGCAGTTTGGGAGCTGATATGAGTTTTTATAAGATAATAAGCATTTCTCAATCTGTGTAAATAGTTTTACATTTGTATGAATAGTTAATATTGATTTCTGTCTTGAATCAGTTTTATCCGTATGGGATATTCTGGGAAAGACAGAAATCAATCTGTTTTGTTGTAATGATATGGTTTAATATTGTCATTCTGAATAATATTGAAGTAGTCTCGTTTGTGCTATTGATATGGATAAAGCGCTTTATATTATAGACATAATAAAGTAATAAGAAACTTTTTTAATATTATTTAGTCCCAAATTTTCGCACATCAATTCATAATGTAGTATTTTTGCGGGTAAAATAAGTGTAACAATAAAATTTGGAATTATGGCAGAATCTATAGATATCCGCGAGTTGAATATCTTGATAGAACAAAAAAGCTCTTTTGTAGCTAACATCACAGCGGGTATGAACCGTGTTATTGTAGGACAAAAACATTTGGTTGATACACTTTTAATAGGACTACTTAGCGATGGACATATATTGTTAGAAGGTGTACCTGGATTGGCTAAAACACTGGCTATTAAAACATTGTCTCAACTTATCGATTCAGAATACAGCCGTATACAGTTTACCCCCGATCTTTTGCCGGCCGATGTAATCGGTACAATGATTTATTCTCAGAAAGATGAGAAATTTCAGGTAAAGAAAGGTCCAGTATTTGCGAACTTTGTATTGGCGGATGAAATAAACCGAGCTCCAGCAAAGGTACAGAGTGCTTTACTTGAAGCAATGCAGGAGCATCAGGTAACAATTGGAAGTACGACTTTCAGTTTGCCGAATCCTTTTTTGGTAATGGCAACACAGAACCCGATAGAACAGGAAGGTACTTATCCTCTGCCAGAGGCTCAGGTTGACCGCTTTATGCTTAAAGTAATAATAGATTATCCTACACTTGAAGAGGAAAAACTCATTATACGAGAAAATCTTGCAGGTTCGCTTCCGAAGGTAACTCCGGTTATTACTGCCGATGATATTGTTGAGGCACGTAAGGTCGTTGAAAAGGTGTATATTGATGAAAAGATAGAACAATATATTGCTGATATCGTATTTGCCTCAAGATATCCTGACAGATACGGACTATCACAATTGAAGGATTTGATTACTTTCGGTGGCAGTCCACGTGCAAGTATTAATTTGGCTAGAGCATCACGTGCATATGCTTTTATCAAGAGACGCGGATATGTTATTCCTGAAGACGTACGAGCAATAGCCCATGATGTTTTACGTCATAGAATCGGTTTGTCTTACGAAGCAGAGGCTACTAATGTTACAAGTGAAGAAATTATAAGTGATATAATTAATAAGGTGGAGGTTCCTTGATGGATACCCAGAACATTCTCAAAAAAGTTAGAAAAATCGAGATAAAGGCTCGCGGACTCAGCAATAATATATTTGCCGGGCAATATCATTCTGCCTTTAAAGGGCGTGGTATGGCCTTTAGTGAGGTGCGTGATTATCAGTATGGTGATGATATACGTGATATAGACTGGAATGTTTCTGCGCGTTTTCATAAACCTTATGTCAAAGTATATGAGGAAGAGCGTGAACTTACGGTAATGCTTTTGATAGATGTCAGTGGCTCCTTAGATTTCGGAACACAGAAAACAACGAAAAAGGAGATGGTGGCAGAAATCGCAGCAACACTTGCTTTCAGTGCCATACAGAACAACGATAAAATAGGAGTTGTATTCTTTTCTGATAAAATAGAAAAATATATCCCTCCGAAAAAGGGTCGTAAGCATATACTTTTTATAATTCGTGAGATGCTGGATTTTCATCCTGAAAGTAAAAAGACGGATTTGAAAAAGGCTGTTGAGTTTCTCACAAGTGTGTTAAAACGTAGATGTACAGCATTTATTATGAGTGACTTCTACACGCACACCGATTTTGAAAACGCATTAACAATATGCAACCGTAAGCATGATGTAGTTGCTTTGCAAGTATATGACCCACGTGCCAAGTCTCTTCCTGATGTAGGTCTGATAAAAGTTTGTGATGCAGAGACCGGACATGAGATGTATATAGATACGAGCGACAAGCGATTGCGTGATGCTCATTATTCGTATTGGCTCAATAGACAAAAGGAACTAAGTTCTATATTTAATAAAAGCAATGTAGATAATATATCTATTGCGACTGACCAGGATTATGTAAAATCATTGATGCAACTGTTTGCCATGCGTAGTTAATAAAACATGTGCTGCGGTTAAATTGATTATTCATGATTAAATGAAACGTATTATTTGTATTATATCATTAGTGGCTTGTGTCTTAGGCCTATATGCTCAGGTGTCTGTCGAGTCAAAAATAGATT
Source organism: Prevotella marseillensis (assembly GCF_900625065.1). NCBI lineage: Bacteria > Pseudomonadati > Bacteroidota > Bacteroidia > Bacteroidales > Prevotellaceae > Prevotella > Prevotella marseillensis. The sequence continues at coordinate 893,964 of NZ_UYXY01000001.1, forward strand.
CGATAGAGATTCTTATTGGTGAACAGACAGATGTTGTGTTGACTGTAACAGCCAAGGAAGGAGCTGTTATTAAAATGCCTGTGTTTAAGCCTTCACAGTATATAACGCCAGGCGTTGAAGTGTTGTCTGATTCAAAGGCTGATACTTCACAATTGGATAATAATATTATTAAAGTAACAAAGCGTTATACTTTGACTTCTTTTGACGAGAATCTGTATTATATTCCGCCAATGAAGGTGACCGTTGATGGTAAAAAATATCAGAGCAAAAGTCTTGCCCTTAAGGTGTTGACTGTTCCTGTTGATACATTGCATCCTGAAAAGTTCTTTCCGCCAAAGGATGTACAGAATAATCCGTTTCAGTGGGAAGATTGGGCTTCTCCTTTTTGGTTTAGTGTGTTGTTTGTTCTTATGGGAGTGCTCGCATATTATTTGTGGACACGTCTTAAGGAAAATAAACCGGTTATTGCACGTGTGCGAATAGTGAAAAAAGTATTGCCTCACCAAAAGGCTTTAAGTGAAATAGAGCATATTAAGTCTGATCGTCGATTGATGTCTGAAGATCAAAAAGCTTACTACACACTTCTTACGGATGTGTTGCGTAAGTACATCAAAGAGCGTTTCGGATTTAATGCAATGGAGATGACAAGTTCTGAGATTATAACAAGACTGCAAAACGAGAACGACAAGAAAATGGTAGACGAATTGAAGGAACTTTTCGTTACGGCAGACCTTGTTAAATTTGCCAAATATTCGACACTTATTAATGAGAATGACGCCAACTTGGTAAATGCAATAGAATTTATTAATACAACTAAGGTAGAAAATCAGCCTGTTGTTGAGCGAATAGAACCTAAACTTACAGAAACAGATAAACGTAATATGCGTTCAAGGACTATCTTGAAGGTTTCAATAATAGCTCTTGTGGTAGTAAGTATTTCGCTTTTGGCTCTTGCAATATATCAAGTTAGTTTGTTGATATAGGAGACTATAAATTATGGAATTTGTCAATAAAGAATATTTCTTGTTGTTGCTGTTGCTCATACCTTATTTAATTTGGTATTTGCTTCATAGAAAGACGAGTGAGCCTACGATGCGCATGAGTGATACACATGCATATCAGTATGCCCCGAAAAGTCTGCGTGTGCGCTTGATGTGGCTACCTATGTTATTGCGCATTATTGTTTTTGTGCTTGTTGTTGTAATTTTAGCTCGTCCTCAAACTCATAGTAATTGGGGTAGTCGTACAGTAGAAGGTATTGATATAATGTTGGCGATGGACGTCTCCACAAGTATGCTTGCTGAAGATCTGAAGCCAAATCGTATTGAAGCGGCTAAGAGTGTCGCATCAGAGTTTATCTCTGGGCGTCCTGATGATAATATAGGTCTTACCATTTTTGCCGGTGAAGCATTTACACAATGCCCAATGACAACAGATCATACGTCATTGATAAATTTATTGCAGAATGTGCGTACAGATATAGCTGCAAGGGGATTGATAGAGGATGGTACCGCAATAGGCATGGGATTGGCAAATGCTGTAAGTCGCTTAAAAGACAGTAAAACAAAAAGTAAGGTTGTTATTTTGTTGACAGACGGAAGTAATAATCGTGGAGATATTTCTCCGTTGACAGCTGCTAATATTGCTAAGAGTTTAGGGATACGTGTATATACAATAGCAATTGGAAGCAAGACAATGGCTCCATACCCTATGCAGGTTGCCGGTACGATTCAGTATGTCAATATGAGGGCAGATGTTGATGTGAAAACCTTAAGCGAGATAGCCTCTACTGCAGACGGACAATTTTATCGTGCAACAAATACAGCTGAATTGAAAAAGATATATAAGGATATTGATAAGTTGGAAAAGACAAAGATGGACGTAAAAAAGTTTTCCAAGAGGTATGATGTATATCAGCCATTTGCATTGGCTGCTTTAATCGTATTTTTATTGGAAATACTGTTGAGATTGACTGTCTTTCGTCGTATTCCATAATAAATTAAATATAAGGTTATGTTCAGATTTGAAAATCCTGCCTTTCTATATTTGCTTATAATTATTCCGGTTATTATCGTAATACGATTGCTGGAGATGCGTAAACGTAAGCTTAAGCTGAAAAAGTTTGGTGATTTGTCCTTACTAAAGCAGCTCATGCCTGACGTTTCGTCATCCCGTAAGTCGTTGAAATTCTGGCTGATGATAGCGGCTTTGGCGTTGTTGATAGTTATGTTGGCACGTCCGCAGATGGGAACAAAGATAAGTCAAGAAAAACGTAAAGGTATAGAAGTTATAATTTCATTGGATATTAGTAACTCAATGAGAGCTGAAGATGTTGTTCCGTCAAGATTGGATAAGAGTAAGATGCTTGTAGAAAACATGGTTGACAATTTTACAAATGATAAAGTTGGGCTTGTTGTTTTTGCAGGTGACGCTTTTATTCAATTGCCTATTACAAGTGATTATGTGTCTGCAAAGATGTTTTTACAGAATACAGATCCTTCATTGATAGCAACTCAGGGTACTGATCTGGCTGGAGCTATAGAGTTGAGCTCAAAAAGTTTTACCCAGCAAGATAAGGTCGGACGTGCAATATTGATTATAACTGATGGTGAAGATCACGAAGGAGGAGCTATTGAGGCAGCAGAAAAGGCACGTAAGAATGGCATTAGGGTTTTTGTCCTTGGAGTTGGTTCAACAAAAGGTTCACCAGTGCCAGACGGTAATGGCGGTTATATGAAAGATAATTCAGGTCAGGAGGTGATATCTGCTCTTAATGAAGAAATGTGTAAGCAGGTTGCTCAAGCTGGTGGAGGCGCATACATACATGTTGATAATACAAGTCTTGCACAGCGCCAGCTTAATGATGAATTAACGAAACTTCAGAAGGGTGATATTTCTAGTGTCGTTTATAGTGAATATGATGAACAGTTTCAGGCCGTAGGAATATTGGTGCTTATTCTTCTGATTATTGAAATGTTGATTCTTGAGCGCAAGAACCCATTCTTCAAGAAAATAAAGCTGTTTAAATAAAAAATAGATAAAATCTGCAATAAGTTAATATGATAAAACATCTTTTATTAATTATATTACTGGGGATATCCATAGATTCAATAGCACAGACAGATCGTCAGTTTGTGCGTGATGGAAATCGCTTGTATCACAAAAAGGCTTATGACAAGGCGGAAGTAATGTATAGAAAAGCTATTTCTAAAAATCCAGCCAATTCACAGGCTATTTATAATTTGGGATGTGCTCTTATGATGCAGAGTAAAGACTCTGCTGCTGTAGTGCAATATCTTAATGCGGCAAAAATAGAAAAAAATAAGCAAAGATTGGCTCTTGTATATCATAATATAGGAGTAATCTGTCAAAATCATAGAATGTATGGTGAGGCAATCAAAGCTTACGAACAGTCTTTGCGAAATAATCCGAAAGACAATGAAACACGCTATAATTTAGCTCTTTGTAAAAGATTGCAGAAGAAACAGGGCAATAAGAACAATCAGAACAAGAAGCAAGAAAAGGATAATAAAAATAAGCAGGACGGCAAGGATAAGCAGAACGATAAAGAAAAAGATAAAAATAAAGGTCAGGACAATCAGGCAAAGCCTAAAGAGGAGCAGATGAGCAAGGATAATGCAGAGCAGCTGCTTAATGCTGCAATGCAGAGTGAGAAGGCAACACAGCAGCGAATGAAGAAGGCTTTACAGAAGCCAAGTTCTCGTCGCTTGCAGAAAAACTGGTAATAATGATAAATTAGAAGTTTGTATTTATGAAAAGATATTTATTGATATTACAGCTATGTTTATTCTGTGTAATTGTATCAAATGCACAGAAACTTATAGTTAATGCACCTTCACGTGTTTCTGCAGGCGAAAATTTTAGGTTGACATATACAGTTAGTACCCAGAATGTTAGTGATTTTCGTTTGGGAAGTGTGCCTGAGGCTTTGGAAGTTATAACTGGTCCATACACATCTTCTCAATCAAGTTTTCAGATGATAAACGGTCATACAAGCAGTACTTCATCTGTTACTTATACTTTTATATTGTGCGCTTCAAAGAATGGTACTTTCACAATATCTCCTGCACATGTCGTTGCTAACGGAAGACGGTTAGCATCTAAAGCAGTGAAGATCACTGTTTCAGGGGCAAGTCAAAGTGGTAATGGCTCGCCACGTATGCATGATGATTCTGATAATCAACCTCGTTTGAGAGAAGCCGGCACGCCTATTCAAGGTGGAGATTTGTTTATAAAAGTAAGTGCAAACAAGCGACGTGTACATGAGCAAGAACCAGTCCTGCTTACATATAAGGTTTATACATTAGTTGATTTGACTGAACTTGAGGGCAAAATGCCTGACCTTACAGGTTTTCACACGCAAGAAATACCGCTTCCACAACAAAAGTCGTATCATATAGAACGCGTAAATGGAAGAGCTTATAGGTGTGTGACTTGGAGTCAATATGTTATGTATCCGCAAATGACGGGTAAGTTTGAAATTCCGAGCATTACATTTACTGGTACCGTTATTCAGCAAAATCGTAATGTTGATCCTTTTGAAGCATTTCTGAATGGAGGTTCTGGATATATAGAGGTCAAGAAAAAAATTAAAGCACCAGGTGTGACCATACAGGTGGATCCTTTACCAAAACGTCCGGCTAATTTTTCCGGTGGTGTAGGTAAGTTTAACATTAGTGCACAGATAAGTAAGAAAGAGATAAAGGCTAATGAGCCTGTGACTATTCGTGTTGTTGTCGGCGGTATTGGAAACTTGAAGCTGATAAAGCAACCTGTTGTCAATTTCCCAAAGGATTTTGATAAATATGATGCAAAGATAACAGATAAGACAAAGTTGACTTCAAATGGAGTAGAAGGCAACATGATATATGATTTCTTGGCGGTTCCTCGTAATCAAGGTAAATATGAGATTCCGGCTGTAGAATTTACTTATTATGATGTGTCTACCAACTCATATAAGACGATTAAAACACAGTCATTTAAACTTGATGTTGCTAAAGGTGACGGCAGCGCAGGACTTTCTGCGGATTACAGTGACCTCAAAAACCAGGACATACATCCAATCAAGGAAGGTGATGTGGAAATTCAAGATTTGACAGATATATTTTATGGGTCAACATCTTATTGGGTGATATTGTCAGTGTTGTTTGCCATGTTTGCCGGAGTATTGATTCTTTTCCGCAAGCGTGCTATAAACAATGCAAATATTACAGATTTAAAGAAGAAAAAAGCAAACCGTATCGCGACAAAACGCTTAAAGTATGCAAGCCAGTTGATGGCTGCAAATGAACATGAGAAATTCTATGATGAAGTATTGAGAACTTTGTGGGGATATGTAAGTGCAAAATTGAATATTCCTGTAGAAAGGCTTTCAAAAGACAATATTTCAGAGAATCTTATGTCTAAAGACATCGATGAGAATACAATTTCGATGTTTATCCATGCTATTGACGAATGTGAATATAATCGTTATGCGCCAGGAGATATAAAAGGTAATATGAATCAGACTTTTGAAACAGCAATGTCAGCAATAATAAAAATAGAAAATACATTGAGTGGCTCAAAGAAAAATAGTTCAAAAAGGTTTCTAGTATTTCTTGTGCTATTTTGTATCTGTACATCAGTTGGTGCTGTAACAAAGAAGAATGCTGATGATGAGTATAAAAAAGGCCATTATCAGCAGGCAATTAAAGATTATGAGGAACTTCTGAAGAAAGGGCCTAGCGTTGAGTTGTATTATAATTTGGGCAATTCGTATTATCGTACAGACAATATAACTCGAGCAGTCTTGAATTATGAACGCGCTTTGCTGTTGGCTCCTGGAGATGCTGATATACGTTTCAATCTTCAGATGGCACGTTCAAAGACGATTGATAAGATTACGCCGAAGTCGGAGATGTTTTTTGTGACATGGTACAAGTCGTTGGTTAATCTTGCAAGCGTTGACCAATGGGCAAGTATTGCTATCGTTTGCATTGTTGTTGCATTAATTTCTGTTTTGATTTATTTGTTTGCTCCTAAACTTGTGTTGCGTAAAGCTGGTTTTTATAGTGCTGTTGTATTTGTTTTGGTTTTTGTTTTCAGTAATATTTTTGCTTATGAGCAAAAGCAGATATTGACAAATAGAACCGGAGCAATCGTGATATCGCCATCAGCTGGCTTGCGTAAGACCCCTGTGGCAAACAGTGAGGCAACGGTCATAGTCCATGAAGGCAGTCGTGTTGAGATAATAGATGACACCATGAAGGACTGGAAGCAGGTTGAACTTGAAGATGGACGTGAAGGGTGGATTTTGAATTCACAAATAGAACGAATATAAGACAAATAAAGTTATTAATTGATTAAATGCAGACATTAATAGAGATAGACCGCGAAATTCTTTCCTTTTTTAATGGAAGCGAATCATTGTTTCTTGACAATCTGGCTGTAATCCTTACGTCAGGATTGACATGGATACCGCTTTATCTCTCTTTATTATATGTTGTGATAAAGAATAATGAGACGATGAAGCAGATAATGCTTATTGTCGGGAGCGTTATTTTGTGTATAATATTGTCGGACGGTCTTACGGATTTTATTGTTAAGCCTTTCGTTGCACGTTACAGGCCATCATGGGATCCTTTCGTAAAATATACAATTGACATAGTTAATGGGATGCGTGATACTCAGTATGGTTTCTTCTCGGCCCATGCTTCAAATACATTCTGTATAGCAATGTTTTTCTCATTGCTTATACGTAATAGAACATTTACTGTGGCAATTATATTGTGGTCTTTGGTAAATTGTTGGACGAGAATGTACTTGGGACTTCATTATCCTGGAGATATAATTGTAGGTCTTACATGGGGAGCAATCGTTGGAATGATTGTTTATTTCTTATATATTAAAGCATATCTACGTATGCATCCCGGGTTTAATTATATTTCCACACAATATTCTTCAACTGGATACAACTATGTTGATATCAACATTGTTGTGTTAGTTTTAGTTTTAACATTGGTTTATTCCATAATAAGAGCATTGATATTTTAGATTTTCACAAAAAGATGGATACAAAACATATTAGGATTAAGGATTTTAATTATGATTTGCCAGAATCACGTATAGCAAAATTTCCTGTTGCCATGCGTGACCATAGCAAACTTTTAATATACGACAAAGGTAAAGTTTCTGAAGATGTCTTTTATAATATAACAGATTATTTGCCTAAAGGCTCGCTGATGATATTTAATAACACACGAGTTATCAAGGCGCGAATACATTTCAGAAAGGAAACAGGAGCCATTATTGAAGTTTTTTTACTAGAACCGGCTGAACCTGCTGACTATGAGCAGATGTTTCAGACAAATGGCTCATGTTCTTGGCTTTGTCTTGTCGGTAATCTTAAGAAATGGAAAGAAGGGGCGCTTAAGCGTGTCTTTGATATAAAAGGAATACAAGTAACGCTTACTGCAACTTATCGTCAGGAACATGGGACAAGTCATTGGATCGACTTTGCGTGGGATAATAAGGATATAACATTTGCGGATATTCTTGAGAATGTGGGTGAACTGCCAATACCGCCATATCTTAAACGTGATACTCAAGAGAGCGACAAGGTTACTTATCAGACAGTGTATTCAAAGATAAAGGGCAGTGTTGCAGCCCCAACCGCCGGTCTGCATTTTACTGAAGATGTACTTAAGGCAATTGATGATAAAGGTATTGAGCGTGAAGAACTTACTCTTCATGTTGGAGCCGGAACGTTTAAACCTGTAAAGAGTGAAGAGATAGCCGGACATAACATGCATACCGAATATATCTGCGTGCTTAAATCAACATTAAAGAAGCTAATAGAGCACAATGCATGTGCTGTGGCTGTTGGTACGACAAGCGTAAGAACTCTTGAAAGTCTTTATTATGTAGGTGTGCGTTTGAGCAAAAATCCGGATTTGAAAGAAGAACAGTTACATATAGATCAGTGGGAGCCTTATGAAACACAGACAGACTTGTCGCCTGTAGAGGCTTTGCAAAATATAGTAGACTATCTTGACCGTAACGGACAGAATTCTTTCCATGGAAGCACACAGATAATTATTGCTCCGGGTTATGAGTATAAGATTGTAAAAATGTTGGTCACCAATTTCCATCAGCCTCAAAGTACTTTACTTTTGCTTGTCAGTGCTTTTGTTCATGGCGACTGGAAAACTATATATAATTATGCCTTGAGCCATGATTTCAGGTTCTTGAGTTATGGTGACAGTTCTTTGTTGATTCCTTAACATAATAAAAACGATTAACGATGAAAATAGGAGATAAAGTAAGGTTCTTGAGTGAAGTTGGAGGCGGTGTCGTTGCCGGCTTTCAGGGTAAGAATATTGTTCTTGTAGAGGACGAAGACGGTTTCCAGATACCAACAAGTATAACTGACGTTGTTGTGATAGACAATGACGACTATAATATAAAGCATGATGTTCAGAATGTCAGTACGGTTAAGGATGAAGACGAAGATTATGATCCCGCCGACAGACCTGTAACTTTCACTGCACAGCCTGAAGAGCGAAAAGGTGGAGATGCGTTGTCTGTTTATCTTGGCTTTGTGCCGGTTGACATAAAAGAGATAACTAACACAAAGTTTGAGGTTTATTTGATTAACGACAGCAATTATTATATTGATTTTACTTACCTTACTGTTGAAGGTACAAGTTGGAATTTACGTTCTAAAGGAACTGTTGAACCTAACACAAAGTTGTTTATAGAGGAATTCGGACGTGAAGTGTTGAATGAACTTGAGCGTGTTGCCGTACAGTTTGTAGCATATAAGAAAGATAAAGGATTCCTGCTTAAACCTGCTGTTGATGCTCAGCTTCGTATAGATACTGTAAAATTCTATAAATTGCATACATTCCAGGAGAATGACTTCTTTGAGCAGTCTGCATTAATTTATACTTTGATTGAGAACGACAAGCCCGTACGTCCACTTGTAGTTGACGCAAAAAAACTTAAAATGGAGATGGCTCGAAAGGCATCAGATGATAACAAACCGAGAGCTGTTGTTCAGAATGCGCGCAAGAAGTCAAAAGACGAACCTGTTGTTGTTGACTTGCATGCTAACGAGCTTCTTGATACAACTGCAGGAATGTCTGCTGCAGATATACTTAACTATCAGCTTGATGTATTCAGAAAGACCATGGACAGCTATATGGGCAAACATGGTGTCAAGATAGTTTTTATACACGGAAAGGGTGAAGGAGTGTTGCGTCATGCGGTGATTCACGAACTCAACTACCGCTACAAGAATTGCTCTTATCAAGATGCTTCGTTTCAAGAGTATGGCTATGGAGCTACTCAGGTCACTATAAAGTAATAATACAAAAAAGGATTTACATGCAAAACGGATTTATTAAAGTGGCGGCAGCCATACCTTCGGTTAAAGTAGCCGACTGCTCATATAACGTGCAGCAGATTGAGAGTCTTATAGCCATGGCAGAAGGAAAGGGTGTTGAGGTGATTGTTTTTCCGGAACTTTGTATTACCGGTTACACTTGCCAGGATCTGTTTAAACAGACACTTCTTTTAGAGCAGGCAGAAACTTCTGTTCTCATGTTGCTCGATTTCACCCGTAAGCTGGATATAATCAGTATTGTAGGTGTGCCTGTAGTTGTTGGCGATTTGCTGTTGAATTGTGCTGCAGTGATACAAAAAGGCGATTTGCTTGGGCTTGTTCCGAAGACATATCTTCCTAATTATAGTGAGTTTTATGAAAAGCGTTGGTTTGCTTCGTCACAAGATTTGCAGCCTTCTGAAATTCGTTTTGCAGGCAATAAGATTGTGGTTACGCCTCAGCCGACACTGTTCCGGACATGCGACGGAGCCATGTTTGGCGTGGAGATATGTGAAGATGTGTGGGCTCCGGTGCCTCCTAGCTGTAATCTTGCGCTCTCTGGTGCAGACATCATATTCAATCTTTCAGCCAGTGATGAGCTTATCGGTAAGCACGACTATCTTAAGGGACTGTTGGCTCAGCAGAGTGCACGTATGATTTCTGGCTATGTTTACAGTGGTTGTGGATTTGGCGAAAGCACTCAGGATGTGGTCTACGGAGGAAATGCCATTGCTTATGAAAATGGTCAGCTTCTTGCTGAAAGTGAACGTTTTGCTCTTGATTCTCAGCTGATAATTACCCAGATAGATGTAGAGAAAATTCGTAACGAACGTCGCACCAACAGCACTTATATAAATGCCCAGCGTGGACATGATTCGCGTATCGTAAATGCTCATACTGTGATGCCGCGTGACTTTGAACTTATACGTGATGTTGATCCTCATCCATTTATTCCGAAGACTAACGACATGGAAAAAAGCTGTGATGAGATATTCTCAATACAAGTGGCCGGATTAGCCAAACGTCTTGTTCATACAGGATGCAAGACTGTTGTTGTTGGTATTAGCGGAGGTCTCGACAGTACATTGGCTTTGCTTGTATGTGTAAGAACATTTGACAAGCTGCAATTGTCGCGCAAGGGTATTGTAGGCGTAACTATGCCTGGCTTTGGAACAACAGACCGCACATATAACAATGCAGTAAATCTGATGAAAAGTCTTGGCATCACATTGCGTGAAATCAGTATTGCCGATGCAGTAAAACAACATTTCAATGACATTGGTCATGACATTAACGTGCATGATGTTACTTATGAGAACAGTCAGGCGCGTGAGCGCACTCAGATTCTTATGGATCTCAGCAATCAGCTAGGTGCTTTGGTTATAGGTACAGGCGACCTTTCTGAGCTTGCCTTAGGCTGGGCTACATATAACGGTGACCATATGAGTATGTATGGAGTGAATGCCGGTGTTCCTAAAACGTTGATAAAATATCTTGTCAAGTTTGTTGCTATGAGTGAAGACCGCGATGAAACACGAAGCATACTTCTGGATATAATTGACACTCCTATAAGTCCAGAACTTATACCGGCCGATGAGGCTGGCAACATAACACAGAAGACGGAGGATCTTGTAGGGCCTTATGAACTTCATGATTTCTTCTTATATCATATAATACGTTTTGGTTATCGTCCGTCAAAGATTTTTATGCTTGCACGTAAAGCTTTCGACGGAAGTAATCCTGAAGCTCCTTTCTATGATGATGAAACGATAAAGAAATGGCTTACAATATTTTTGCGCCGTTTCTTCAATCAGCAGTTTAAGCGTTCTTGTCTGCCTGACGGACCTAAAGTCGGGAGCGTAAGTCTTAGTCCGCGCGGCGACTGGCGTATGCCGAGTGATGCTTCGTCTGCATTATGGCTTAAAGAATGTGAGCAGATTTAGGAATTGGCCGACATATTAAAGCTGGCAAATTTGTTGTTGAATATGTCAGTTATGTGAAATAAGGCGTGCAGTTTGTCTATATGCAACTGTTCGCCTTATTTTTTTCTCGGTACTTTTCATACATTGATTATTGTTTGTTTTGAGTGGGTTTTTAGTTCTTTATGTTGGTAGAAATATTATTTTGACACCATTTCAAAATTGTTTTTTTTGTAAATATTTTCTACCATTCAAATAGAAAACTATTTGTTTTTGACGCATTGAGAGCAGGTGCTTTATTTTCATTCTTATGTTTTGCTGCAAATTTTGCTCAAATATTATAATTTGTGTATGTGCTTGATTTATAGACGATTAGGGTAACAGCGCATATGGGCTTATCATATTGTTTTTGCAAAATGTGGCTTTTTAGAATGTAAAACCATAGATTTTTAAAGATAAACACATTGCTTTTAAGCAGCAAAACCAATGGTTTTACAATATAGAATAGTGTTTTTGGGCGTATTAAAGGCTCTGAAATGTGAATTTGTGTTATTATTTGTGGCTGAATATACTTATATTATTAACGTAAATTTAGAACTGATTCCTAGATTAAAGAAAACTCTGGTCTTGATTTTTTATAGATTTTTCAAATTTAAGATTGTTAAAATGTAAAGTAGATTGTATACGTGTAAGATGGCTTTCACTTTTAATTTAAGTGCCTGTTTTGATTATGATGTTGTCGTTATGCGTTGAATATATAAACTTTTTTATCTTAAATAAAGGCCTAAGCCAAAAGTTAAACAGACTTAGACCTTTATTTATGATGCATATTTTTATCCATTATGTGTTTATGAGCGCTACAGATTATTGCTCTATTGCTGTTCCAGCAAGAACGTTTTAAATCTATTGAAGTCATTAGACATATTTACGGTCTGTTTTTTACCTTTCATGAAGTCTGCCAGCCGTTGCGGTATCTTAATTTCTGTTCCGATGATTTTTTCTATTGTGTCCTTAAATTTTGCAGGATGAGCCGTTTCACAGAAAATTCCTGTTTCATTAGTGTTAAGTAAATCTTTTAGCGCCTGATAGCCACAGGTTCCGTGCGGATCAAGTATATAGCCGTTTTCATTGTAACACTGTTTGACTGCGTTGCTTATTTTTTCGTCTGTGTATGTAGCTCCGCTTATCATTGATGCAATTCTTTCATGCGAGCCTTCATATAAGTCATATATACGCGCAAAGTTACTAGGATTGCCTACATCCATTGCGTTTGCAATGGTCTGTATGCTAGGTTTCGGCTCATAAACGCCAGTCTTCAGATAGTTAAAGAATATATCGTTGGCATTGTTTGCTGCTATAAAACGGCATATTGGCAGACCCATTTCTTTGGCAAAAAGTCCGGCTGTTATGTTTCCGAAGTTTCCGCTAGGTACACATACAACAAGATTGTCAGTCAGTCCGTTGGCTTTCATTCTGGCGTAGGCATTAAAGTAGTAGAATGCCTGCGGAAGGAATCTCGCCACATTTATAGAGTTGGCAGATGTCAGTTTCATGCTATTGTTCAGCTCTTTGTCCATAAAGGCGTTCTTTACAAGGTTTTGACAATCATCAAACGCTCCGTCAATCTCAATGGCTGTTATGTTGTTTCCGAGAGTTGTAAATTGGCTCTCCTGTATTTTGCTTACCTTGCCTTTGGGATACAGCACATAAACATGAATGCCGTCAACCCCCAGGAAACCGTTTGCCACGGCCGAACCAGTGTCGCCGCTTGTGGCAACCAGTACATTTACTGTCTGTTGAGATTCTTGTCTGATGAAATATTCAAGCAGGCGTGCCATGAATCGTGCCCCAACATCCTTAAATGCAAGGGTAGGGCCATGAAAAAGTTCCAGGGTCCATATATTGTTGCATATATTTTTTACAGGACAATCGAACGACAGGGTGTCATAGACAATCTTTTTCAATGCGTCAGTCTCTACATCATCGCCAAAGAATGCTTTGGCCACTTCATACGATATTTCCTGAAACGACATTTTGTCGATGTCCTTGAAAAACTCTTCAGGCAACTTGTTGATTTTTTCCGGCATGTATAGTCCACGGTCTTCAGCCAATCCGTTTACCACCGCATCGCGTAGTGAAACACATTCCGATTTTTTGTTTGTACTATAATATCTCATATCGCAGCTTCCTTTGGTTTGTTTTCAGTCTTTCATGAATGTTTTCATAAACTCGTTGAGTCTTAGCAGTCCGTATCCTCCATCTGCACAGCTCATTTCGTCGTAAGTCTTTACGTTGTCGGGTGTTATTCCGTCATGCCAGATTATGAACGGAACGGGCTCTTTTACGTGAGTGCGCACTTCTACCGGAGTGGGGTGGTCTGGCAATATAGCCATGCGCACAGGAGCATCTTTCCATGTCTTTATTTCTTCATAAATAGGTTTGATGATTTTGCTGTCGAGATTCTCTATGGTTTTAAGTTTCAGTTCGAGGTCCCCGTCGTGTCCTGCCTCGTCGCTTGCTTCAAGATGCAGAAAGACAAAGTCATCCGTCTTTAGCGCCTTTATCGCAGCTTCAGCCTTACCTTCATAGTTTGTATCCGCAAGTCCTGTGGCTCCTTCTACTTTTATTATTTTCAATCCCGCATAAAATCCTATGCCACGAATCAGGTCAACGGCCGATATAACCGAGCCATTCTTGATTTTAGGGTACATATAGCATAATTTTTCCATGTCTGGGCGGTAGCCTCCTCCCCATGGCCATATGCTGTTGGCTGCGTCTTTTCCGCTTATGCGTCTTTCTTTATTGATAGGATGTTTCTCTAAAAGTTCTTGAGATTTTACAATCAGGCTGTTTATGAGCTTGGCAGTTTCATTACCTGTCATTCTGTTGCCGTCACGCTTTTCTTCCCATCCGGGTTCTGCCTTTACCAAAAGCCCTTTCCATTGTCCGTTCGGATAGTCGTGTGGTGGAGCACAAATTATATGTTTGTTGCCTCCGCGTATTATGAGCAGGTGGCGATATTGTATTCCGGTAATGAATTCGATTTGCTCATTGCCGAGATGTTCGTTCAGATACTTTATAAGTATTTCTCCTTCTGCAGTATTCAGATGCCCTCCGTTATGATTTTTGATAACACCATTTTCAAGCGTTATTATGTTGCACCTCATGGCAAAATCATCAGGTCTCATGTCGTATCCGATGCTTGCTGCTTCTAGTGGTCCTCTGCCTTCATAGACTCGATTAAGGTCATAGCCTAGGATGGCAGTGTTGGCAACTTCGCTGCCCGGAAGAAATCCGTCAGGAATAGTTATTAGTCTACCTGTACGCCCTTTGCATGCGAGCATATCCATATAAGGCTTGTCGGCATATTGAAGAAGGGTTTTGCCTCCAAGTCTGGCGACGGGATGATCTGCCATTCCGTCGCCTAAAATGATGATATGTTTCATGTAGCCCCTCCTTTTACGGACTAAATGTTTGCTATGCTCATTATGTTAGCAAACACACCGGCAGCCGTTACACTTGCTCCTGCGCCGTAGCCCTGTATTAACATCGGGTATTCTTTATAGCGTTCAGTGGTTAGCATCACAATGTTGTTAGACCCTTCAAGATTATAGAAAGGATGTCCTTTTTCTACTGTTGTGAGTTCTACGCTGGTATTCCCCATTTCCATTTTTGCAACAAAGCGCCATCTTTTGTTCTGGGCTTCAAGCTGTTTGCGTTTCTGTTCAAACTCATCATCAAGCATAGGCAGATGTTTCCAAAAATCGTCCAATGAACCATTAAAGAATGATTCTGGAATGAAGAGTTTTTTCTCAACATTATCTTGCTCGGCTTTATATCCGGCTTCTCGTGTCAGGATGATGAGTTTGCGTATGACATCTATTCCGCTTAAGTCTATTCTGGGGTCTGGTTCGCTATAGCCTTGTTCTTTTGCACGTCTGACAGCTTCTGAGAACGGAACATTTTCAGACAGTTCGTTGAATATGAAGTTTAGCGTTCCGCTTAATACGGCTTCTATTTTCAGAATTTTGTCACCAGAGTTGCGCAGGTCGTTTATTGTTCCGATGATAGGAAGCCCTGCTCCCACATTTGTCTCAAATCTGAATTTAACACCTTTGGCAAGGGCTGTCTGTTTAAGTCTTATATAACTTTCATAATCAGATGAGGCTGCTATCTTGTTTGCTGCAATAACAGAGATGTTGTGCTCAAGAAAATCCTGATATAAAGCCGACACATCTTTGCTGGCAGTACAGTCTACGAATACGCTGTTAAATATATTCATGCCAATAACCTCTCTGCGTAGTGTCTCGGTGTCGGTAATCTCTGATTGTACAAGCTGTTCTTTATATGTGTCGAGGTCAATGCCTTCGCGGTCGAATATTGCATTGTGGCTGCTTGCGATGCCGACAACATTTAATTGCAGGCGCCTGTTTTGTTTCAGTTCATCATGTTGTGAGCGTATTTGTTCTATAAGTTTGCTGCCAACTGTGCCAACACCGCATATAAAAAGGTTAAGTACGTTGTATTCAGAAAGGAAGAACGAATCATGGAGAACATTGAGTGATTTGCGTAGATACATGCCGTTGATAACGAACGAAATGTTTGTCTCAGATGCGCCCTGGGCACATGCGATGACGCTTATACCGCTTCGTCCAAGTGTTCCAAACAGCTTGCCTGCTATGCCGGGAACATGTTTCATGTTTTCACCGACAACGGCAATTGTTGCAAGTCCTTTCTCTGCACGCATCGGGAACATGGCTCCTGTTTCAATCTCTTTGGCAAATTCTTCGTTAAGTACGTTTACCGCAGCTTCAGAGTCAGACTCTTTCATACCGATAGAGGTTGAATTTTCAGATGAAGCCTGGCTTACCATAAATACAGATATGCCATTATTTGCCAATGCAGTGAATATTCTTCGGTTTACACCGATTACGCCGACCATAGATAAACCGGTGACGGTAATTAATGCCGTACCACTGATGCTTGAAATACCTTTTATGGCTTTAGTATCATTGTTTATTTCTTTTTTTATTATGGTGCCAGGATTTTTCGGATTGAAAGTGTTCTTTACCCTTATTGGTATGTTCTTTATGCATACCGGATAAATCGTCGGAGGATAAATTACTTTCGCTCCGAAGTTGCATAACTCCATTGCTTCAATATAGCTGAGCTCATTTATGGTATATGCAGTTTGTATTATGCGAGGGTCTGCTGTCATGAAACCATCAACATCAGTCCAAATCTCAAGTACCTCAGCATCTAATGCCGCAGCAATGATTGCCGCGGTGTAGTCACTTCCGCCTCTTCCTAGGTTGGTCGTTTCGTCGGTATTCTTGTCTTTACTTATGAAGCCTGGTACAACAGATATTCGTGGCAATTCCTTGAATGTTTCGCATACTAAAGAGTTTGTCAGCTCACTGTCAAGAACGTGTTTACCATTCTTCTTATGTTCAGTTTTGATAAAGTCGCGTGCATCAAACCAGCATGCGTTTTTTATCAGTGTTGCTACAATGTTTGAACTAAGCCGTTCACCGTAACTTACAATTGCGTTTTGTGTCTTTTCACTGAGGTCGTGTATCAGATATACGCCATAATAGATACTCTTTAATTGTTCAAAAAGAGCATCTACGGTATTAAAAAGATTCTCACGCTTGGTTGTGTCTGTTATTATAGTGTCAATCATCTGATGATGGCGGTTCACCATGGCATCAAATTCTCTCTTATATGATTCATCTCCATTCAGTGCCATTTGAGCAGTAGACAAAAGCTTGTCCGTGATGCCTCCCAATGCGCTGACAACAATTATTACTGATTGTTTTTTTGCTTCTTTTTCAACAATCCTCTTTAAGCACATAATGCTTTTAACGGAACCTACGGACGTTCCTCCAAACTTTAATACTTTCATTTTATCTCTTTTATTTAGTTGAGCCCCTCTGACAAATAGGGTTTACGCTCTGTTAAATTGGTCACAAATTTAGCAAGATTTCTTGTTTGTGGCAATTATTTTACATAATAAATTGCTATTTTTGCACAAAATTGGAATATTATGTTACAGGTTATATATAAACGGACGTTGCTGCTTGTCCTCGTTTTGGCTGTATCTTTTGTATATGTAAACGGTCAGAAGAGAAAGTCTTATGAATTTTATAAGGATTTTCCAGTATACGCTGATAAATTGCTTGCAGACTTGAAGTATCCACTGGCATGGGGCAATTGTAATGAAACAGATTTTGGTAAATGGAAAGATACAGCACGTAAAAAGGTGTTTGAATGTATGATGACACCGCCAACGGCAGCAAAAAGTTATGATATAAAGATACTTTCAGAAGAGCATAGAGACGGATATGTTGCCCGTAAGATTGAATTCAATCTTTCTGATTATTATCGTGTGAAAGCTTATTTGTTGATTCCTGATGGTAAAGGGCCGTTTCCTGCTATAAATCTTTTGCATGATCATGGGGCGCATTTGTTTATTGGCAAAGAAAAGATGATAATGCCGTTTGATGAAGATTCTACTGTTATTGCAGATGCACGTCAGTGGTGTGATAAGTTATACGGCGGACAATTCTTTGGCGATTATCTGGCAAAAAATGGCTATGTCGTGTTTTCTACTGATGCCCCTTTATGGGGAGAACGCGGTAGAGCGGAAGGTGTTGACCGAAAAAAATATGATATTATTGCAGGTAACATGATGATGTACGGAAGAAATCTATGCGCATTTATGACATATGATGATATCGCATCAACAGATTTTCTTGCAAGTCTCAATGTGGTTGATTCAGACAGAATCGGGTGTATTGGATTTTCTATGGGAGCTTACAGAGCGTGGATGCTTGCGGCTTTGTCTGAAAAAATTGCCGCATGTGCATCTGTTTGTTGGATGGTGACAACCGATGTGCAGATGACATGGAAGTACGGACGTAAGGAAAATGGAGGGTTTGCTAACTGTATTCCTTCATTACGGCAGTATCTTGATTATCCTCATATTGCTAGTATAGCTTGTCCTAAACCTATGTTTTTTATTAACGGATTGAACGATAAGCTATTTCCTGTACCTGGAGTCAAAAAGGCTTATGCAATTATGCATGATGTGTGGAATAGTCAGAAGGCCGGAGACAGACTGGTGACAGAGTTAAGGGATATAACCCACTCATGTGGCATAGAAGAACAGAAGAGTGTTCTTGACTTTATGAATAAATTTTTGAAATAATATTTTGAATATGATAAGTGAATATCAATTACGTGTGCTGCCTCAACAGGCTTTCAATGAAGCAACAATAAAAGAATATATATCACGTGAAAAAGCTATTGATGCGAGAACAATAAAGCATGTCAGAGTGCTTAAACGTAGTATTGATGCCCGTCAGCGTACTATCTTTATTAATTTGAAAGTAAGAGTTTATATTAACGAAGAGCCTGAGGATGATGTTTTTGAGCATGTAGAGTATAAAGATGTTTCTTCAGCTCCTTCGGTTGTTGTTGTTGGAGAAGGTCCTGGTGGGCTTTTCGCTTCTTTGCGTCTTATAGAACATGGATTGCGTCCTATTGTTATAGAACGTGGTAAAGATGTTCATGAACGTAAAAAAGACCTTGCTGCCATTTCACGAACTCATAAGGTTGATAATGAAAGCAATTATTGTTTTGGTGAAGGGGGTGCCGGTGCTTATTCTGATGGAAAACTATATACAAGAAGTAAGAAGAGGGGTAATATAAGTAAAATATTAAATGTCTTTTGTCAGCATGGAGCTCCTCTTGCAATTTTAGCCGATGCTCATCCGCATATAGGAACAGACAAACTTCCGCGTGTTATAGAAAATATGCGAAATACAATATTAAAGTATGGTGGAGAAGTTCATTTTCAAACAAAGGCAACAGGAATTATTGTTGAAAATGATAAGGCATTGGGTGTCGAGGCTGTAGATCTTAAAAGTGGTAATGAATTAGTCTTTAAAGGACCCGTGATTTTGGCTACAGGACATTCATCAAGGGACATTTATGAGTATCTATATAAGTCTGGAATAGAAATTGAAGCCAAGGGACTTGCTGTTGGTGTGAGGCTTGAGCATCCGGCCGAACTTATTGATCAAATCCAATATCATAACAAGAACGGACGTGGAAAATATCTGCCTGCAGCGGAATATAATTTTGTCACTCAGGTTGATGGGCGTGGCGTTTATTCATTCTGTATGTGTCCTGGTGGCTTTGTAATTCCTGCTGCGACAGGAAAGGAACAGATTGTTGTAAATGGCATGAGCCCGAGTAATCGTTCTTCTAAATGGTCAAATAGCGGAATGGTTGTTGAAATTCATCCTGAAGATATTGAAGGAGAGCGTGATGCCTTGTGCATGATGCGCTTTCAAGAGAATTTAGAGAAGATGTGTTGGCAGCAAGGCAATATGAGGCAGACAGCCCCGGCTCAGCGAATGGTTGATTTTACATGCTCTAAACTCAGTTATGATTTGCCTAAGAGTTCTTATGCACCTGGACTAATCTCTAGTCCTTTACATTTTTGGATGCCAAAGATAATTGCGGGAAGACTAAAACAAGGATTTGAAACCTTTGGAAGGATAAGTCATGGTTTCCTTACCAATGAAGCTGTGCTTATTGCCACAGAAACACGAACTTCTTCACCAGTGAGAATCATGCGTAACCCGGAAACATTGCAACATGTGCGTATTCAAGGCTTTTTCCCATGTGGTGAAGGTGCCGGATATGCAGGAGGAATAGTTTCTGCTGGAATCGACGGCGAACGTTGTGCTGATGCAGTTAAGCAATATCTTAATATGCAGAACTAATAAAATGTTCGAATGGATTCATGTTAATCCGTATGTCATATTGACAGCATTATTTATTGGGACTGTTTTTATGCAGATTTGCTTTTTGTATGAATAACGATTTGAATTGGCTAAGAAGATAGATTTATAGGATATTTTATAAAAATAATTCACCCAAGATTACGTTTTTGAACGTCTTCTTGGGTGAATTGCTTTTATTTGGTTATAATAATCAACCTTATAGATATTTATACAAGTCCTTTGCCGTGGCAGTTCTTGAATTTTTTACCGCTTCCGCATGGACATGGATCATTTCGTCCCGGCAGTTTATCTTTATGAATAGGCATCTGTCTTCTAGGCTCTGCACTTTCTCTTGTATCTTGTTGTGCTGCTGCCTGTTGTGCCGGATCTGTCATGTCGTCTTTTTGTTCAGTATAGCGTTGACTTCTTTGCTCCGGAGCTGCTTCGTGTACCTCTTCTTGTTGCATTTCTGGTATTTGTCCTCTCATAAGAATTCCGACGATTCGGTTATTCATTTGGTCTACCATATCATCGAACAGTTTAACACTCTCTAATTTGAAGATAACCAGCGGATCTTTTTGTTCATATGAAGCATTTTGTACGCTATGCTTCAATTCGTCCAATGCGCGTAGGTTCTCTTTCCAGCAATCATCAATAATATGTAACAGGATAGTTTTCTCGAATTGTTTTACGACACTCTTGCATTCAGTATCGTATGCTTCCTTTAAGTTACATGGAATATTGAAAATTCGTTTACCGTCAGTAATAGGAACCATTATACGTTCATATCTGTCACCTTGGTTTTCGTAAACATCCTTAATGACAGGCCATCCTACGCTTTGAATGCGCTCAGTTTTACGTTTGAAGTCTGCCATTGCCATTTGGAATGCTCTTTCTGCCAAATTGTCATGGCTATCGTTGGTGAATTCCTCCACAGTAAACGGACATTCCATTGATAGTATTTTGAGGAACTCATCTTTGCAGCCTTCATAATCGTTCTTTTCAATGATGTTTACAACGCGATCCCAGATGATGTTCGTAATATCCATTCCGATTCTTTCACCCATGAGTGCATGGCGACGCTTCTCATATACGACAGTTCTTTGTTTGTTCATGACATCGTCGTATTCAAGCAGACGTTTACGAATACCGAAGTTGTTCTCTTCAACTTTCTTTTGTGCTCTTTCGATATTTTTGGTAATCATCGGACTTTCAATACGCTCTCCATCTTTAAAGCCGAGGCGGTCCATAACTCGTGCGATTCTTTCACTTGCAAATAATCGCATAAGCTTATCCTCAAGGCTTACGTAGAATACTGAGCTACCCGGGTCTCCCTGACGACCTGCACGTCCACGAAGCTGTCGGTCAACGCGTCGGCTTTCGTGACGTTCTGTACCAATGATAGCCAAACCTCCAGCAGCCTTTACTTCTGGAGACAACTTAATATCGGTACCACGTCCAGCCATATTCGTTGCGATAGTAACGGCTCCAAGTAATCTTTCTTCAACATGTTGATTTCCGTCAGAATCTGTAACAGTGACCTTTCCTAATGTACTACGTCCTGCTTCTGCTACGATATTAGCTTCTCGTTGATGAAGCTTTGCGTTCAACACATTGTGAGGAATGTGGCGCATCTGCAACATCTTGCTTAACAGTTCTGATATTTCTACAGATGTTGTACCAACCAAGCATGGGCGACCAGAATTTCGCATTGCTTCAATTTCCTCTATAACGGCGTTATATTTTTCTCTGGCTGTTTTATAAACTCGGTCGTCCATGTCGTTTCTTATGACTGGCTTGTTTGTTGGAATCTCAACAACATCGAGTTTATAAATATCCCAAAGTTCTCCTGCTTCTGTACTTGCCGTACCCGTCATACCAGAGAGCTTATGATACATACGGAAGTAGTTCTGAAGAGTTATTGTTGCAAATGTTTGTGTCGCTTCTTTTACTTTTACGTGCTCCTTTGCCTCTATAGCTTGGTGTAGACCATCGCTCCATTGTCTTCCTTCCATGATACGACCAGTTTGCTCATCGACGATTTTAACTTCACCGTCCATGACAACATATTCGTCATCTTTATTGAACATGGTATAGGCCTTCAGAAGTTGCTGTAACGTATGCACACGCTCACTTTGAACGGCATAATGATTCAGAAGTTGGTCTTTCTTATCAAGTTTCTGTTGATCATCAAGTTCTTTTTCATTTTCCAATGCAGAAAGCTGTGCTGTAATATCCGGCAACACAAACAACTCTTTGTCATTTACCTGTTTTGCCAGCCATTCTGTTCCTTTGTCTGTCAAATCAACAGAATTTAATTTTTCCTCAACAACAAAATATAAAGGTTCAACGGCTTCAGGCATGCGACGGTTGTTATTTTCCATGTAATACTCTTCCGTTTTGAGCATACCAGCCTTTATACCTTCTTCTGAAAGGTATTTGATTAATGGCTTGTTCTTCGGTAATGCTTTGTGAGAGCGGTACAGACTCAAGAAACCTTCTTCTTGAAGTTTTTGGTCGTTTTTCTCACGGCCTTCGTTTATTTTTTGTTTAGCCTCAGCCAAGAATTGTGTGGCCAATTTCCTTTGAACATCAACAAGACGTTCAACCAATGGCTGATATTCTTCAAACATCTGGTCATCACCATTTGGCACAGGACCTGATATAATAAGAGGTGTACGTGCATCGTCAATTAACACAGAGTCAACCTCATCGACAATTGCATAGTTGTGAGCTCGTTGAACAAGATCTGAGGGCGATATTGCCATATTGTCACGAAGATAGTCGAAACCAAACTCGTTATTTGTACCAAATGTAATGTCTGCTTGGTATGCTTTTCTTCTTTCAGGTGTATTGGGTCTGTGTTTGTCAATACAGTCAACAGATAATCCGTTGAACTCATAGAGCGGTCCCATCCACTCAGAGTCACGTTTTGCAAGGTAATCATTTACTGTAACGACATGTACACCGTTTCCGGTAAGAGCATTCAAGAATACAGGCAATGTTGCAACGAGTGTTTTTCCTTCACCTGTTGCCATTTCCGCAATCTTTCCCTGATGCAATACGACACCACCAAAAAGTTGGACGTCATAATGAACCATATCCCATTTCATATCGTTACCGCCGGCCATCCAGTGATTACTGTAGATAGCTTTGTCTCCTTCAATCCTAACGAAATCTTTTCTAATGGCAAGTTCTCTATCGAAGTCATTTGCTGTAACAACTACTTCCTCGTTTTCTGCAAATCTGCGGGCTGTATCTTTTATGATGCTAAACGCTACCGGCATAACTTCATTGAGGGCTTTTTCATAAATTTCAAGCACCTCTTTTTCAAGCTTATCGATTTGAGCGAATATATCTTCACGCTCATCAATAGGTGTTTCTTCGATTTTTGCCTTCAGTTCAGCAATCTGTTTCTTTTGATCTTGAGCAGATTCTTGAACATACTTTTGAATTTCCTTTGTGCGGGCACGCAAAGAGTCATTATCAAGTGCTTTAATTTCAGGATATGCCGCCTTGACTTTCTCAACTAATGGCTGTATCAGTTTCATGTCTCTTGACGATTTATCACCGAACAATGACTTTAAAAAATTATTAAAACCCATATCTATAATATTTTATTTTCTTTTATGAATTGTGAGTATTTGTGTACAAAAGTACAAATTTATTGTAAAAAAACTATATTATTTTTAGCTTTATTTAATATAAAGGCAATGCTGAACATGCATTTGGGGCTCTAATCCTAATTATTTTTGCTATTGTAGGAGCTATTCTGTCTATTGTTACAGGTGTAATTAACTCCTCATGCTTTATTCCTGTCCCGTAAAAAATTACAGGAAAAGGAATTGCATTCCCTTTAGAAACATATTGCTGTTTTGTATCTTCATTTAGGAGTTTCCAGCCTGGTGAAACTTCAATTATTAAATCTCCACAATTGTCAGGGTTGTACCAGTTACGTAGTTTTGAATCATTCTTGTCGCCATATAGCATCAAGTCATTACTGGTAAACACATTCTTTATTCCTGAATTTTGTATCAAGAAAGATTGAGCACGGCTTAACAGATCACTTATATTTATACGCTTCAGCTCAATTTGTCTTAAATTTAAGAATATCTGATTGTAGAAACAGCTTTCAATATATTTGTCCTGTCCGTATATTGCGCCAAGATACATATTAAGTAAGTTGGCTGTTCTGTTTATATAGAAAGTACCACTAGGTATTCTGTATTTTTCGTAATTAATTTCTTTTTCATCGCAATATCCTGTACCTGTTACGACAAATAAAAGATTATTAATACCTATTTTGCTTTCGAGTTTTGATATTAACTTTTCAAGTTCTTTATCAAGTTGTATATATGTGTTTTGTAATTGTTGCTTGTTTATTTTTTTTACTGGAATCTTCACGCTGTATGTTAATGACAGCATATCTGTGATGTCATCAGTTCCCATTCCACAGGAATTCACGCATTCTAATGCAACATTTGTAATATTTGCATTTACATTGTCTTCAGTGAAATTATTCGCGTAAAGTAAATTATAAGATTCTAACCAGCTTGGAGCTTTTTTGAAATAATATTTAGATGAACACCAGCATTTGTTGTCTTTATTGAACCATAATGCTCCATCTGCAGCATGACCACCTCCGATAACTGCAGCATCACGCTCTAGAGCTATACTATATACAATGGCGTCACCTTCAGTTGCGATTTTAAGTTCGTCATTTATGGTCGTGGTAATGATATTTTTTGGAGATGCTCCTTCTTTTGTGAAGATACCTTCATAACTATTGTCATCAACACAATTTACGGGAATCAAAGTGTTTTTGTTTAACCATCTGAATCCTGTTATTCCATTGGATGATGGAGATGTGCCAGTGGAAATTGAAGCAATTGATGATGCACGGTCCACTGGAGAAAACATATATTGTGCATTGCTGTATACAGCACCATTTCTTAGGAGTTTCTTTATTCCTCCTTCGCTATAGTACGGAATAAAAGCTTCAATGTAATCTGTCCTTAATTGGTCTATGGCTATATTTACAACCAATTTAGGAACAGGTCTTACATTTTGTGAGCTTATGTTTCCTATTGATGCAACTGCTAAGAATGTTGCTGTAATGTATTTATTTATCATTGTTCTTTTTACGAATAATGTTATATATGCATCTTATCAGCAAAGATAATGCCAAAATGTACGTGCCCTCAGCGTAGTCCTGAAACAGCCCTCCGATAAAGAAGCATGCGATTGATCCTGAGAGATAGTACCAAAGAAGATTTGTCCTATTACGTTTTACAATATTGTATATATAAAATAGCGACAGAGGATTAAATAAAAATATTTGCAGATTTGTACTTGTTGTAGGATGCTTTGAGAAAAACATCATTAATAGTATCAAACCTATACAACCATATATAAAAATTAAAAGTGCGTCAAAAAACCAAAAATTCTTTTTAAAGCATATTTCAATGATCGTAGTTATTATTATGCATCCAAGGAATATCCATGCACAAGTGCTGGGTCGTAGTGGAAATCCTTTTTCATTATTTATGCTTGTCTGACACTTTACTACATCATGCTGGGATAGAATTAAAGGGCGAGTAATGCCATTTTTGTCTTTTATAGTGGCTTTCTCGAAGTCATACATTAAATTATACGGTAAGAATTGGTATTCATTTAGATTGGTCTTTCTGTCTGCTTTTGCGCCAAGTAAAATGTCATTGCCAAATCTTGCCCATGGGTCATTATCATTAAATGAATGTATTAAATCTCTGAATGACGGATATGACTCCTTTTTATTAGGATAACATACTTCTCCGTCAATGTTGTCAAGCAAGATGTTGCGGGCGCGTGTGGTACAATTATCATAAAAGTAGTTATATCTGTATACTCTGTTCTCAGGTAAATAATTTTTTTCGATAGCTTTAATTATCTCCTTTTTTTCTTTAGCTGTGAGATTGAGAACTTGTTGTGTGACACTTCTGTTCTCATATCTGTATTCTTCACAAAAGGCATCAAATGGAATAATACCCATTTCATAATCAGTCAATCCGAAGATGAATCTTAGAATAAAAAAGGGGGCTTTGAATGAAAACATGCCATAATTGATGGCAATATCAATTCCCTTCTTTTTGTCGTTGTATCTGATGGCTGTATGCCCGTAAAGGCTATAGACCTCTTGCCCTGGTGCACAGGTCAACAAACTTATCTCTATCGAATCTTCGTCTGTTGTTAGAGACTGCACGCTATTACTGGCACTTATTTCGTTTGTATTTAGCGAAATAAGGCATATTATGGTCAGAATTATAAATGTTTTGAAACGTTTCACGATGCAAAAATAATTCATATTTCTCATTTAACATACTATTATTCCAATTTTTTTAATAATTTTGCACGCTGTAATTTAAAACAGTCAAGTGAATCTGATTATAGATATAGGAAACACGTGTGTGAAATTCGCATGCTTCAATGATGGACATATCATTGAATGTGTTCGTGTTGATAAAAGCGATGCAATATATAGACTGACTGATTTTTGTAATAAATACCATTTTAATAAAGGTATATATTCTACAGTAGCGAGTCTTGATGACGATTTGGTGTCGGCATTTGAAAATTTGCCGTTTCCTGTAATCAAATTAATAAGCGGTAAAACTCCTGTTCCAATTGTTAATCGCTATGCTACTCCTTCAACGTTAGGTGCGGATCGTTTGGCCGCAGTTGTCGGTGCTAATTATTTACGACCAGATTGCAATGTCCTCGTCATAGATGTCGGCACGTGTATAACATTTGATTTTGTTACGGCTGAAGGCGTTTATGAGGGCGGTAATATTTCCTTGGGACCTACAATGCGTTTTTATGCACTTCATGAACATACGGCAAAATTGCCGTTAATTGAGCGAAAAGGTTGCGTGAAGATGCTGGGTGACACTACGGAATATGCGATAAGAAGTGGTGTCGTTCAAGGTATTAAATATGAAATAGAAGGTTACGTAAGAGCCTTTTTAGAAAAATATCCGGATCTTTTTGTTTATTTAACTGGTGGCGTTCATTTGAATTTGCATTTTTCAGAAAAAATGCCCATCTTTGCAAATGATTTTATTGTCCCCATTGGACTTAACAGAATATTAGAATATAACAATGAAATTGTATAGAACGGCGTTAAGCGCAACATTATTGTCGCTTTGTGTAATTCCGACATTCGCTCAAAGTGGAACTAATTCTCCTTATAGCCAGTATGGATTAGGACAGTTAAGTGAGCAGACTAGCGGTTTTAATCGAGGTATGAACGGATTGGGTTTGGGATTTAGAGAGCATAATCAAGTTAATTATATAAATCCGGCGTCATATTCTTCAATGGATTCGCTGACATTTATTTTTGATGCAGGCATGTCTGGTCAGATAACAAATTTCAGTGAGAATGGAACTAAAGTCAATGCTAATAATGCTGATTTTGAGTATGCTGTTGCCGGATTTAGGGCATTTAAGCATGTTGGTGTGAGTTTTGGATTAATACCGTTCACTAATATAGGATATAATTATTCTGTTACTGATTATCTTGATGGTGACAGAAGTACCACTTATACAAATACTTATTCAGGCAGTGGCGGTATCCATCAAGTGTATTTTGGAGCTGGTTGGGAATTCCTAAAAGGATTGTCAATTGGTGCTAATGTCTCATATATTTGGGGTGACTTAAAACGCTCTGTTGTTAACAGCTATAGTGACAGTTGGGTGAATACTTTGTCAAAATATTATACGGCAACTGTAAATAGTTATAAGTTGGACTTTGGACTCCAATATTCAGTTAATTTGAATAAGAATAATTCATTGACGTTGGGTTTGACTTATGGACTTGGCCATAAGTTGAATTCAGATCCGGAATGTCTGATTATTTCAACAAACTCATCGACTTCTGTCGCAGATACTACATCGTTTAGAGTGGATAATGGTTTGGAAATTCCGATGTCATTCGGTGCCGGTTTTATGTGGAATTATAAGAATAAGTTGAAACTTGGTTCTGATTTCACTCTTCAAAAGTGGGGTGGAGTAAAGTATCCGGTATACAATGTCGTTAATGATGTTCCGTCTTATGAATTAGTTGACAATTATTATAAAGACAGATATAAAGTTACTGTAGGAGGAGAATTCTGTAATAATGAAATGAGTCGTGATTTTATTGATAGAGTTCGTTTTAGAGCAGGCGTCTCATATTCAACACCTTATTATAAAGTGAACGGTCAGGATGGACCTAGGGAAATAAGCGTAAGTGCAGGATTCGGTATTCCAATTATCAATAGCTATAATAACAGGTCTATTCTTAATGTTTCCGGACAATGGGTTCATTCATCAGCAGATGGCCTGTTGACAGAGAATACTTTTCGTATTAATATAGGAATAACGTTTAATGAACGTTGGTTCATGAAGTGGAAAGTTGATTAATGTTTTTATTTAAGCAGACATTGAAATCCTATATATTCATAGTGTTTGTGTTTCTTTTCCTTTCTTGCCAGGAGGGAAAAGAACACATTGCGCCAGCAATAAATCCTCGTGATTCTGTTGCCGTAATGATTTCTTATGGTGTTAATACATTGGTTTCAGATTCAGGCTTAATTAAATACCGTATTGTTGCTGAACGTTGGGAGGTAAATCAAGAGAAAAAACCATCTAGATGGATTTTTGATAAAGGTCTTTTCTTGGAGCAGTTTGATGAGAAGTTCCATGTTGAAGCCTATATTCAAAGCGA
This sequence comes from Prevotella marseillensis, assembly GCF_900625065.1. NCBI lineage: Bacteria > Pseudomonadati > Bacteroidota > Bacteroidia > Bacteroidales > Prevotellaceae > Prevotella > Prevotella marseillensis. The sequence continues at coordinate 922,806 of NZ_UYXY01000001.1, forward strand.
TACCGCATATTATTATGATCAGTCAAAGATTTGGGAGCTGAGGGGGCGTGTTCGCGTAAGAACAGTTGAAGGCATGCGCTTTTCAAGTGAGGAATTGTTTTGGGATCAGAACAGCCATGAGCTGTATAGTCATAAATTTTCTCATCTTATTACTCCAGACCGAGAGATGCAGGGCACTTATTTCTTGAGTGATGAGCATTTAAGACATTATACAATATCTAATACAAAGGGATCTTTCGTCAAAGGTAAATTTGGCGAAAATACAGATAATGATACTATTTTAACAGCGCCGGATACTGTTAAGGCAAAGAAACGATTGCCTACAACTCCTTCGGCCAAAACAGTGCATAAAGAAATTTAATGTTAAATAAAACTAATTTTAAACGTTTCGTAAATTTGATACGATTGTAGGTTGTACCGAATAAATGAGCTAATACCGCATGAATTACAGTATGAAAAGCCTTAACAATGAACTTTTTAAGAGAAAAATAATTGTTTTTATTTTCTTTTTTGTAATTTTGTGCGCTAAAATGTTCAAATACTAATTTGAGGGAATAATAAAAAAATAAATATTTATAATAATGGCAGCATTAGGAAAAATCAGAAGCAAAGGCGTTATCCTCATCAGTATATTAGGATTCGCCCTTTTTGCATTTATTGCTGAAGAGTTGTTCCGCTCTTGTGAGTCATCACGAAACGAGAGCCGTCAACAAGTAGGCGAAGTTTTAGGTGACAAAGTCAATGTGCAAGATTTTCAGAAGCTAGTTGACGAGTACACTAACGTTATTAAAATGACTCAAGGTCGCGACAATCTTACTGATGACGATCTTAATCAAGTAAAGGATGTGGTTTGGAATACTTTTGTTCAAACTGAAATCATCAGCAAGGAAGCATCTAAGTTGGGATTGCAGGTTACAGATCAGGAACTGCAGAACATACTTAACGCAGGAACAAACCCGATGCTTCTTCAGACACCTTTCGTAAACCAGCAGACTGGACGTTTTGATGCTAATTTGTTGAAGAAGTTCTTGGCTGAATACAAGCAGGCTCAAACAACAAATCCGCAGATGGCGGAGCAGTATCAGGGTATATATAATTTTTGGACATTTATAGAGAAATCTTTGCGTCAGCAGGTATTGGCTCAGAAATATCAGTCATTGTTGGCCGGATGTTTGATTTCTAATCCTGTATCAGCTAAAATGGCGTACACAGATGAAAATCAAGAAAGCAATATCCAGTTGGCATCATTCGCCTATTCTTCTATAAATGACAACAAGGTAAAGATTTCTGATGCAGACTTGAAGGCTAAGTATGAAGAACTTAAGCCTCGTTTCAAACAATACGAAGAAACACGTTCAATCAAATATGTTGATTATCAGGTTTTGCCTTCTGCATCAGACCGTGCAGCTTTGAATAAGACTGTTGCCGGATATGTGCAGTCATTGAAGGAAACAGCTGATCCGGTTGAAATAGTAAGAAATAGCGGTTCTTTGGTTACATATTTAGGTATTCCTCAGACAAAAGCTGCATTCCCGACAGATATAGCAGCACGTCTTGATTCTATGGCTGTAGGTTCAACTTCTGCACCTGTAGAAAATAAGTTGGATAATACTATAAATGTAGTTAAACTTATATCAAAAGTTCAATTGCCTGATTCAGTTCAGTTCCGTGCAATTCAGGTTGGTGGCGCAACACCTGCTGATGCTGCAAAAACTGCAGACAGTATCTTTACTGCACTCAAGAGTGGAGCTGAGTTTGAAGCAATTGCAAAGAAATATGGTCAGACAGGCGAGAAGAATTGGATAACATCTAATCAGTATCAGAATGCAACTTCAATGGACGCTGATACAAAGTCTTATATTGAGTCTTTGAATACATTGCCTGTTAATGAAATAAAGAACTTAAAACTTACACAAGGTAATTTGATTCTGCAGATTACAGACCGTAAGGCTATGACAGATAAGTATGTAGCTGCTGTGATTAAGAAACCGATAGAGTTCTCAAAGAACACATATTCTGCTGCATTTAATAAGTTTAGCCAGTTCGTCAGTGAAAGTCAGACTTTGGAGGCTATGCAGAAGAATGCTTCTAAGTATGGTTACAAAGTTCAGGAACGCATGGATATACGCAATTCAGAGCATTACGTAGCTGGTATACATGGAACTCGTGAAGCTCTTAAGTGGATATTCGAGACAGACGAGAACAAGGTATCACAGCTTTATGAGTGTGGTGATAATGACCATCTGCTTGTTTTGGTTATGACCAAGATTAACAAGAAGGGATACCGTTCACTTGATGATGAAAATGTAAAGAATTATGTAAAGCAGGAAGTATTGCGTGATAAGAAGGCTGAAATGCTTATGGCTAAAGTTAAGGGTGTGAACAGCATCTCTGCTGCTAAGGCAAAAGGTGCTCAGGTTTCTGCAGTTAATCAGGTAACATTTGCTGCACCTGTCTTTGTTCAGTCTACAGGTATGAGCGAGCCCGCACTTAGTGGTGCAGTAGCTGCAACAGCGAAGGGTAAGTTCAGTTCTGCTGCAGTTAAGGGTAACGGTGGAGTATATCTGTTCCAGGTTTTGGAAAAGAAGATGCGTCCTGTTAAGTTTAATGCAAAAGAATATGAGCAGCGTCAGCGTCAGAAGATGATGCAGTATGCGGGTAACTTTATGCAAGAACTTTACATAAATGCAAATGTTAAGGATAACCGTTACTTGTTCTTCTAATTGGATTTGAATATAAAGACGGTTTATTAAATAATTTGGCAGTCCCGACTGAAGATAATTCAGTCGGGATTGTTCTTTTTTATAATTTGGCTATTTTGCAAGCTTCCAACCTGTTTATTAAAAAAAGCATATCTAGTGCAATCTAGACTTTTTATCCTTAAATGTGTTTGTTCTAATGAAATTTAAGGTTATAATTCAGCTCGTGTGTTGTATATATCTGAGAGTGAATATAAATTCTGTATTTATTGTTTTATTCTGAAGGTTATAATTTTGTCTTATTTTTGATAGTATTTTACAGATGGGCAATGCATAAATCATGTCAAGTCGTGTTTTTACTGTTTTTTAGAGATGCTAAACGTTAAAGTCTAGTAACTTCATAATTGTTGTTCTTAATAGGTCATAAATGGTGCCTTGACATTTTTGATGTATGGTTATTTTATTCTATTGTGTCAGATAAATTTATTTTATAATGATGTATGTTTATTGATTTAATTTTTATTAATCAATGTTTATTGGTTGAAAGTTATAAAGTAATTGATTTTGATGAACTAATTCAGTTATTTTTACCATAAAAATCATTGAGTTTTAGGGTAAAAACAACTGAATTATATGACCGTTGTATAACGTATTGATATTCAGTTAGTTGCTTGTTTGTATGCTTTTATGCTGCAATATGACATATATTGAAGCGTAAAAGATGTCCTTTTGTGCTTTGAAAGGATGTATCTTATGCTCTGCTAATAATTCTTTTGATTGATCCGAGTAAATAGTAGTTGCTCTTAATTATTTTGTTTGAGGTTTCTGTTTAGCATATAACCTCAGAAAGTTTGCCTGTATATGAATCTATAATAAATCCACGTACAACAATGTCTTTGGGCATAAGAGGATGTTTGGCAACAATTTCTACTGACTTTCTGACAGCTTCTTCTGAATTGTTAAATCCATTAAGCCATGATCTGAAGTCAATTCCGCAATATTTCATCATGTCTATGTGTTCTTGTGAAACACCTCTTTCCAGCATTAGTCTGATCATTTCGTCTGGATCTAGATGCTGTGCTCCGCAGTCAGTGTGTCCTATAATCATAATCTCTTTGACTCCCAGTTCATACACTCCTACGAGCAAGCTGCGTATGGTGCTGTCGAATGGTGACTGAATGATGCCTCCTGCATTTTTTATCATCTTTACGTCCCCGTTCTTTATTCCTAAGGATGCCATAAGTAATTGTGTAAGTCTTGTATCCATACACGATACAATTGCAACTTTCTTATCTGGATATTTGGTGGTTACATATGGTTCATAAGCCTTTTCTGTAACGAATTGTTTGTTATAAGCTAGAAATTCGTCTATCATATTTATTTGTTTATTTTGAATATAATCTTTAGGTTATTTCTTGTTTTAATTTATGGGCAAATAATGCAGAATCTTTTGCAAAATTAGTAAAAATAATAATATACGTGGAAACAGTTTAGATAAATTATTCATATTAAATTAGCATGATTCGTTTCGTTTTCGTAAAAAATGTGTAACTTTGTAAATATCATATACTGCTTTTACAGAACACATAGATTTAACTTTCAGACTAATTACTTTAAATCTTCTGATGAAAAAACTAATTATATTTATATTTTTGTTTTGCATATCATTGCATATCGACGCTGAGCAGACACATGAATGGGAACAGTTTTTGTACCAGTTAAGTGAACTTGAGGATATAGAGTCTTCATCGTGGGAGTCTTCATTTGAACTTTTGTGTGATCTGGAAGAAAATCCAATAAATATTAATACAGCATCTAGAGAGGATCTGGAGCAGTTTCCTTTTTTGACTGCAAAGGATGTAGAGAATATCAGTGAGTATATTTATCGTTATGGACCAATGAAGTCTTTGGGTGAACTCGTAATGATAAAAGATTTGTCATATTATAAGCGTAGGCTTCTTTTTTATTTTACTTATGCAGGAGATACGCATAAAAAGGGCTTTCCGTCTTTTAAAAACATCGTAAAATATGGTAAACATGAGGTTGTCGGGACTATAAAAATACCTTTTTATGACAGAAAAGGTGACATAAATGGATATCAGGGCTATAAATATAAACATAGTGTAAGGTATGACTTCGATTATGGAGATTATCTACGATTAGGCTTCCTTGGATCTCAAGATGCCGGAGAGCCGTTTTTTGCAGGCCGAAATAGTATGGGATATGATTTTTATTCATTTTATCTTGTCTTGAAGAAAATGGGGCGTATAAAAACTTTGGCGTTAGGCAGGTACAGGCTGCGTTTCGGAATGGGGCTTGTTATGAATAATAACTTTAGTTTTGGCAAGTTGTCAACGCTATCATCCATGGGAAGAGGTGGCAGCAATATAAGGGCTCACTCTTCAACTTCTGACGGAAACTATCTTCAAGGGGCTGCAGGTACATTCACTTTAGCCAAAGGGTTAGATTTAAGTTTATTTGTCTCTTATCGCAAGTTTGATGCTACTTTGAATAAAGGTGACAGTACAATTTCTACAATACTAAATTCTGGTTACCATCGAACCAAGACGGAATTGGATAAGAAAAATAATTCTTCACATTTGCTTTTTGGCGGTAATGTAGATTATCGTTTTGGAGGATTTTATGTAGGGGCAACTGCTGCATACACATCTTTAGATAAAGAGCTTGTGCCTAAAACTACTTCGGTTTATCGCAGATATTATGCTCATGGTAAAAATTTTTATAATGTGGGTGTAAATTATGGTTATACTGGTAGCAGCCTGTCATTCAGTGGAGAGACTGCAACTGGTGGCTGTAAAGCTGTTGCTACGATTAATTCTTTAAGCTATAGCATAACAGATCGTTTGACCATGTTGGCTCTTCAGCGTTTTTATTCATACAAATATTATTCGTTGTTTGCTGAAAGTTTTAATGAGGGTGGGGCTGTGCAGAATGAAAGTGGTATATATTTGGGAATGACATGGCGGCCGTCACAGGCGTTAAACATAATTGCATATATCGATTATGCTTATTTTGCATGGCCTAAGTATCAGGCTTCAAAAAGTTCATGTTCTTTAGATAATACGTTGCAACTGACATATGTTATGCCTAGATGGATATTTTCAGCACGTTATCGGCTTAAAATACGTGAGAAAGACAATAAAGATAAAACGGATTTAATCAATAAAATTGATCATAGAGCACGTTTTTCTGCTGCGTATAGTTTTGGAGCCTGGAAAGCTAAGACGCAGGCTGATCTTGCTTTTTCTTCATACAAAGAAAATAGTTTTGGATGGATGATAACGCAGAATGCCAATTACATATTAAAAAAACGGTTAAACATAAATGTTTCTTTTTCTTATTTTAATACAGACAGTTATGACAGCCGTGTGTATTCTTATGAAAAGGGTATGCTCTATTCATACTATTTCCCGTCATTTTATGGGCATGGTATTCGAGGTTCCTTATTTGCCAGTTATGATATTTTGAAACAGGTCACATTGTTTGCTAAAGTAGGAACGACAAAATATTTTGACAGAGAAATAATTGGCAGCAGTTATCAGCAGATTAATCATTCTTCTGCCACTGACCTGGAATTACAATTAAGGATAAAATTATGAACTAAATGCAGAGCTGATAAGGCAATTTTCGTGTGTTATTAGGTATCAAAATACCTTGTTGATAAAAGATGAGAACAATGTTAGGGCATTTTAATTCTGATTGTATCAGGTACTCATATTTCATTCTATAAGAGATGGATGCTTTCTGATCCTGATAGTAGATAGGGTGGTACATCTTTGTTGCTCTATATCTTGCCCTATACATATAATCTAAATTTGCTGATTTGGCACGACTGATATTTTTATATATCAGGATATAAATTGAAAATTATTTTGTCTGCGTTAAATTTTATCATGATTTTCAATCCAATTATCAATAAGTTTTCTTGCAATAGACAATTTTTCCGGTATTGGTGGAAGATTGTCCATGGTGAACCAGCCACCGGCACCAAGTTCAGAACGTTGTAATTTTATTTCACCACTTTCGTATTCTGCATAAAAGCCAATCATTAGGCCACAAGGGTATGGCCATGGCTGAGATCCGAAATATTTAAGGTTTTTGATTTTTAAACTCGTTTCTTCCGTTACTTCCCTTACGACAGCTTGCTCAAGTGTTTCGCCTGTTTCAACGAATCCGGCAACTAGACCATAATAATTACCTTTAAAGTTGTTTGCATGAACAAGTAATACCTGATCATTTTTGTGTATTAATACGATTATCGCTGTTGCAAGTTGTGGCCATATTTCTTTTCCGCATTTCTCACATTTCTTAGAAATATCAGTATTGAGTTTCATGTGTCCGCCACATACGCCACAGAATTTTGTATTTGAATCCCAATAAAGTATTTCTTCACATTTGCCTGCTTTGAGATATAGTGGTTGGGGCAGTTTATGATATGATGCCCTTAAATTACACATTTCAAACTTATCGTTGTTAATAGGGCCGTCTATTCGATAAGTTTTTACTTCGTAAGATTCCAGTGGAGTTATATTATGGATGGTTGTATCTTTTCCAATTTCAGTAGGAGGATACTCCTGAAAAGGAATCGTATAACTACCGTCTGAATTCTTTTCAAGTAATAAATCTGTGTTATTAAAAACAAACCAATACTTCTTCATAGTTTATAAATTATAATATGGCAATTAATTGATTATCTATTGCCAAAAAGCAGGTCTTTATCGCGTCTTATTGCCGGTATTGCTAGTGATGATGGTACGAATTTCCAGTTGCCGTTTGGTTTAGGATTAACAATTTTAGCATCTTCTATTTCTTTCATGATGTAGTACCTTTGATCATGTTCGCTTTCATATATAATTCTGCCTTTGATGGAATCTTTTGGTATCCCGGCACCACGTGTTAAAAGTTCACCTCCGCCATTGCCTCTATAGCTGTTCATTGCTACGTTATACCATTTGTCCATTATAAAAGGTTCGCCATTTGACATCTGCAATATATGTATCTTATTTCCATAAGGTTTTGTTACATCTACTTCATAGTCAATTCCTGCTGCACTGTCAAAATTGAAGGCAAGATTTTTAAATGTATATTTTTTTATTCCGTTGACGCTATCAATATTCAGCAGCATTATATGGTCATCTTTTGATACCATTGTATTTGTCCATAGGCCATAACTCATTTCAAGGTAATTCTTTATTTCCTTGCCTGTCATTTTTATCGTATATATCTGGTTCTCATATTTGTAGAGGTTAAATAAATCTCCGACAAATACGTCACCAGCTTTTATACAGGCATCAAATGACAATGGAGCATTGAATGATACATCGGCATTTGTTACTTTAAGCTGAACGTTTTGGATAAAATCACAAAATGCGCTGCTTCCGAAATATGAGTCACGTGTGTATATTGAATTTTTGAAAGTGCCTATTTTCTTATTGACATAGTTGTTTATGCTGTCTATTTCGTCCTTGAAATACTCCATGAATGCAGTATCAACAGGCAGATTTCTTACATCTTTCAGACTTCCTTTTATCTGTTTATTTATTATTTGCCCGTTGTTTATTGTTACGTCTATTTCAGCATCGCATATGAAGTATGCATTAGATGAAGGATCCATGCAAAGAACATCATGTCCGTCTTTATTTTTGATTGTTTCAATGTGTTTCTTATGATCATGCCCATATAAAATCAAATCGAAACCAGGTACTTCTTTGGCAATTCTTAAGGAGGCGTCTTCTTCATATTCATCTGTAATTATTCCTCCTTCGGCTCCAGAATGGAAAAGGCCGATTATTATATCAGGGTTTTCCTGCTTCTTCAAATAGGTAGTCCAATATAAAGCACATTCTTTCATCTCTTGAAAAGACATACCTTCCCAAAGTTTTTCGTTAAGCCAGTTGGGAATTGCAGGAGTTATCATGCCAATAATAGCAATCTTTATGCCGTCACGATTTATTATATAGTAAGGCTTAAGATATGGCTTTTCCGTATCTTTTGATATTATATTTGCAGCAAGCATTGGACACTTTACCTCTTTTATCCATTTGTCATATACATTATGACCGGTTTCAATGTCATGATTTCCGATAGTTTGGACATCATAGCCCATATAATTTATGACCGATGCAGCTACATTGGGAAGTTCAGGCTTTACATAATTACAGTAATAGCATGTAGGTTGACCTTGTAAAATGTCACCATTGTCCATCAATATAAGATTAGCACCATAAGTTTTTCTGAGGTCCTTTATGTATGTTGAAACACGTGCTAAAGAACCTTTTGCTGGTTTACGCTCAATGAAGTCATAGGGAAAGAAACATCCATGAACATCACTAGTCTGTATAATTCGGAGTTTTATAGTCTTTTCCTGGCCCATCAATAGTGTATTAAGGCATATAGTAAAGAAACTTATGGCGACTAATCTTAACATATTATTATTCATTTATCCTTGTCATAGACATTTCTGTCATTTTACCGTCAGGATTAATTCTTGCATTAATTTTATACTTATAGTTTGCGCTTGACTCATCAACTTTCTCAACTTTCTGATTTGCCATGAAATTTACAATATATTCATATTGTTCGTCACCAATCTCTTTCTTCTGTATGTTGTAGTCACCGGAGATACTCCAAACCATATTCTGAACATCTTGTTTATACAATCTGTTCATGAAATAAATGATATCCTGTTTTGTAGCATTTTGCTTACCTAAAAAGTTAATGTTATCATTTATGTTTGAAACGAGATTAACTTCATCGCGCTCGTTAATGCTCACGAAAAAGTTATGGAAGAGATTACTTATTGCCTGTCTTTCTTCCATGCTTACAGTATTTGCTTTTATTTTTTTCAAAGCAATTTGTGCCTCTTCATAATGGTTGCCATCAGAATGGTCTGCCATGTACATCTGATATGCCTCAGAGGTATTTAATTTTAGGCATTGTGCCCAATCAATAGAATCAATTTTGTCCATTGCTTCTTGTTTGTGTGGACTATCAGGATGTTTGCTTAAGTAATCCATCAGCGCTGATTTACTGCCGCTTACAATGGCATTTGTCCAATCCTGATCTAATTGCTCAAGTCTTTGCAAATGTGCTTTAATTGAATCAATATGCTCTTGTGGAGCATCTTTAAAGTTATTTAAATATTCTTGTAAAATTGTTGGATCCTCACTGCTTAAGGCAAAATTATATTCTTCCATTTCCTTTTCATTTTGCGCCCTGTTGTAGAAATAGAAGCATACACCTAATGCCAACACTGCTATTATTAACGAAACAATCAGTGTTGTCCTGTTATTTTTTCTTGCTTTAGGAGTGTTGTCGTTGGGAGTCGTATATTGTTCTTGAGGCGTTGTATTCAAACTATTGCTTGACTCGTCTTTTGTAGGAACGATTATACCATTGTCTGACGTCAGATAGCTATTCCTTTCTACATTTGTTGAGTTTTGCTCAACAAGGCTTTGATTGTCATTCTCAATAGGATTATTGCCATTGGAAGGTGATTTGTGACAATGTGGGCAGACAATCTCACTTATTAAATAAATTTCTCCACAATAAGGACATTTTATTATTTTTCCTGCGATTTCTACTCCACAATTGGGGCATACAGGAGCCTTGTCACTAGTTTGATGACCACATTCAGGACATTTAATAATTGCCATTTTTATATTTTTATTTTATATGTTATTTTATTAGAAATGTCTAAACCGTATTTCTCTCATGCTATGACGTCCCATAAATCTGCTCTTGTCAACATATGTGTTGATACCATTTATGCGTCCTTTTGCAGTATATTGCCAAAGAGTATAATCTCTTCCGTCGGCAAGTTTGGGTTCCTCATCAGAATATTGGGCAATCATAAGACAATAATTGTCAATTTTGCCTTGGAGATGTTTGTTGTAGAAATTTGTATATGTATACAATAAAGGCTTTTGGCGATAGGCCTTCTCAACTAAATCGATGAATTTAAATAATGAATCACAAAATTCGTCAGTCTTAAGCCCCCCTGTTGTCTCTATGTCTATCATAGGTATCAGGTCCTGGTCTCCAGGACGGCATTGTGATTTAAAATTTTCGAGTTGCTTAACTAAATCAGTTTTAGGCCGAAAAAAATGGTATGAGCCAACTTTTAAACCATATCTGTGTGCTAATTCAATATTTCTTTCGTATGTTTTGTCTATATGTGTACCGCCTTCTGTCGCTTTTAAATAAACATAGGCCATTTTACTATTTTCACCAATTGTTTCCCAGAAAACGTCTCCTTGATAATGGCTGAGATCTATTCCGTGAATATGTCTGCATGTGTCTTCACATTGAACGTAGGTGTTGTAATCTTGTGCAGATATATATTGTGTTAGAGTAAATAGGCTGATAATAATAAAAATGTATTGTTTCATTGTATGATTCCTTATTTTTGGCAAAGATACACTTAATCGTTGGTACAACAAAGAAAATTATAAAATTTTAGTTATTCCTCAATATTTGAAAGACTGTTAAAAATATTAGAGAAAAAGATGCTTGTTGTCTCAAGTGGAAAGAAAGAAAAATACTTGAACATACCGGTATTAGGCTTTGGGATATTACAAATCAAGTTATTAATTTCTTTTTGAGTCTCATTCATCTTGTCCTCCGATTTTGCTTTAAGGTTTAGCGGTAATTTTACTTCTCCCGTTTTGATTTTATTTTGGTTATTATAGAATGGGATTTCGCTTGTATCGAAGTTAAAGAACTTAATGAGGTATATACCAACTAAGTTCATTATTTTATTCATCTTTAATGTATTTATCCAATTGTCTATTTTAACGAAATCTATTTTATTACCATATTTTCTTAAATAAATGCCATATTCTACAAGGTCTCTGATGTATGAATTTGCGGATAAAAGATTTTTAATGTTATCAATACTTCTGTTTAAGAATGTTATAGAGTCTACAGATGTATCGATACTATGGATCTCATTATAAATAATTCGATCTAATTTCTTGTTTAAATATGGATTAGAGAATTTATTTATTGTTTTTGTCGACTGTCTGTATTGGGCGTCTTTTGGCGTGATTCTTGTTGTATTGGAATAAATAGTTTCGTTTATAGAGTTTGTGATTTTTGTTGGTATAATATTATTTGATGAGTTATCTGAATAAATTATTCCAGATATGATAAAATCTTCAACATCATTTATTTTAGCAATGTATAATAGTTGATTCCATTTATATTCAGACATTTCTTCAAGTGTACAATATGACTGAAATGCCCCAGTAGATAATAATTTAATGAAATTTCTTATTACAACTTGCATATCTTTTGTGGTTATAACTGCTTTTGCAGTGTTTTTTATTTTTCAGGATGATGCGTTTACATCATCCTGAAAATATGTTTAAAGTGTTACACCATTTTTGAAGATGGATATTTCTCTGTACCCGTTTTTCTCATTGCATGTTTTTTCACCATTGGCAACAGATATTATCTTTTTGATGAACTTGTCTAATAGGGATTTCATATCTGTTCCTTCAACCAATTCCCCTGCATTGAAATCAATCCAATTTGGCTTGTTGTTAAATAGTGTACTATTTGTCGATATTTTCATAGTCGGAATAAATGTACCAAATGGAGTGCCGCGTCCTGTTGTAAATAAAACAATCTGACAGCCTGCAGCAGCTAATGCTGTTGAAGCAACAAGGTCGTTTCCTGGTGCAGACAACAGATTAAGACCGGTAGTTTTTAGTCTGTCGCCATAGCCTAATACACCACTAACAGGGGCTCTTCCACATTTTTGAGTACATCCAAGTGCTTTGTCCTCTAATGTAGATATTCCACCGGCTTTGTTTCCAGGTGAAGGATTCTCACCAACAGGTTCGCCATGGCTCAAGAAATACTCTTTAAAGTCATTAACGAGTTTTACAGTCTGATTAAAGAGGTCTTCATTTTGACATCTGTTCATGAGAATTGTTTCTGCACCAAACATTTCTGGCACTTCTGTAAGTATAGATGTTCCGCCTTGTGCAACAATAAAGTCAGAAAATTCTCCAACAAGCGGATTGGCTGTTATACCACTTAATCCATCGCTTCCGCCACATTTTAATCCTATACGCAACTTGCTTAACGGACACTCTGTCCTTACATCTTTACTTGCTATGTCGTATAATGAGTGCAGAATTTTCATTCCTTCCTCAACTTCATCTCCTTGAACCTTTTGTACTACAAGGAATTTTATACGACTTTTATCGTAATCGCCTAAAAGTTTTTCAAACTGGTCCGGCTGGTTGTTCTCACATCCCAAGCTTAATATCAGAACAGCTCCGGCATTAGGATGAAGGACAATGTCGCGTAACACTTTTCTGGTGTTTTCATGGTCCTCACTTAATTGTGAACATCCATAATTGTGGTGCCAGGCATGAACGGCGTCAATACCGGCTAATTTTGTTTCTTCAGCCAGCTTTGTCGCTAATTTTTCTGCTATTCCATTTACACATCCTACAGTTGGTACAATCCATACTTCATTTCTTATTCCAACCTCACCATTGGCTCTGACATATCCATTGAATGTTAGATTTTGGTTTTCGATGGGAAGAATTTCATTTACAGGATTATATTCATAAGCAAGTTTACCTGATAAATTCGTTTTTAGATTGTTCTCATTAATCCATTCACCGGCCTTTAAATCTTTTTGGGCATGTCCTATAGGATAGCCGTATTTGATGATGTTCTCACCAGCCTTTGTGTCTTGTAAAAGGATTTTATGGCCGACAGGAGTGTCCTGCAAGACGGTTATAGTTTTGCCATTGATGCTTATTTCTTCTCCCTGCTTATAGTCCCTTAGACAAACTACAACAGAATCGGCCGGATTAATTTTAATGAATGAAACTTTTTCCATAAAATGATTTGTTTTATAGTTGTGTAAATTAAGTTTATAATTGTGTACGTCTATAGAAATCCACGTTCTCTTTAGACAATAATTCTATTGGCATATAGTTTACCGGATCAACCTTCTTTTTTAACACTATTGCCTTAAATAATGTATCGACACAATTGTAGCCCTGCATGAAGGCATGTTGGGCGATGAGGAATGATATTGTTCCTAATCGTAAGCATTTCGCATTTTTTTCAACCATATCATATCCCATTATTTGAACGTCACGTCTATTGGTCTTTAATAAAAATTCACCGACAATATGACCTTTTGAGCATAGAGTGATGCAATGATGTATATGTGGGTTTGATGTAAAGAAATTTTCTAAGATAGAGTCATAATTGTTTTCATCTTCATCCAACGGTAAATCTAGCTCAATAATCTTCGTTTGTGGAAAATGGTCCTGCATATAATGCCTGAAACCAACTTCTCTGTTATCTTGTTGCTTACTTTCGACTTTTCCGTTCTTAGTCTGTTTCATAAGCATTATTTCTTTTTCGCCTGATGCTATTAACATGAGCATTTTTGCGGCAAAATATCCACTACAAAAAGAATCCTGACCATAGAATGAAAGTGGCTTTAAATCTGGCATATATGAGTCTAATAATATAAAAGGTATGCCGCGTTCGTGCAATTTTTCCGTAAAACCTTTCGTTGTTTCTAAATCGCTAGGCACTACAATTACCCCATTTGGGTTTGCATTTAGACATTTGGTGTATTCTCTAATAAAAGTAGACGGGTCAAATCTTTTATAGTACATCATTTTCACATCAATGTGAAAATCACGTCTTGCTTCACATGCTTTTGCTGCTCCCTCTTCAATTTCTTCCCAATAAGCTTCTGATTTATGTTGAGGAATTATACAATAAAAAGTGTATGACTTGTTGTATGCAAGAGCACTTGCATACATATTCGGTTGGTAATTTATGTTTTTTAAAACAGCTTCAACCTTTTCCCTTGCTGATTTGGATACATTCGGACGGTTATGTAAAACTCTGTCAACGGTTCCAACTGATACACCTGATTTCTCGGCAATGTCTTTAATTCTTATCTTTTCGCTCATATATAAATCCACTTTCAAAGATAAAGTGAAATATTTTCTGCAAAAATAGCAATAAAAACTGAATCGTGCGAAAACACAAAGGCGATTTTTGTGAAAAACACATTTTTTTGTTGTTTTATTTGTTTGGTTTTAATTTAAATATTAATTTTGTGAACTGAAAAAACAAATTATAAATCTATAAACATTCAAAAATTAAAGAAATGGCTAAAGTTGTAACCTTGGGCGAGATAATGCTTCGCCTTTCATCTCCCGGTCAGAAGAGATTTGTTCAATGTGATAATTTTGATGTTGTGTATGGTGGTGGCGAGGCAAACGTTGCTGTTAGTGCTGCGAATTATGGTCATGAGGCTTATTTTGTAACGAAATTACCTAAACATGAAATAGGGCAGTGTGCCTTAAATGCATTACGCAGATACGGAGTTAATACACAGTTCATTGCGCGTGGTGGTGATCGTTTAGGTATATATTTCCTTGAAACAGGTGCAAGTATGCGTCCTTCAAAGGTCGTATATGACCGTGCTCACAGTTCTATCGCTGAAGCTGATCCTGAAGATTTCGACTTTGATAAGATAATGGAAGGAGCTCAGTGGTTCCATTGGAGTGGAATTACTCCGGCCATTAGTGACAAGGCTGCAGAACTTACACGTCTTGCTTGTGAGGCTGCAAAACGTCATGGCGTAACTGTTAGTGTGGACCTTAATTTCCGTAAAAAACTTTGGACATCAGAGAAGGCTCAGAGTATAATGAAACCTTTGATGAAGTATGTTGATGTATGTATAGGTAACGAGGAAGATGCACAGTTATGTTTAGGCTTTAAGCCGGATGCAGATGTTGAAGGTGGAAAAACAGATGCTGAAGGATATTATGGCATATTCAAGGGCATGATGGAAGAGTTTGGCTTTAAGTATGTCGTTTCAACTCTTCGTGAGTCTTTATCTGCTACCCATAATGGCTGGAAGGCATTGATTTATAATGGAAAAGAATTTTACCAGAGTAAGCATTATGATATAATGCCTATTATTGATCGTGTTGGTGGTGGTGATTCTTTTGCCGGTGGTCTTATACATGGATTGCTGACATATCCGGAAGATCAGGGTAAGGCATTAGAGTTCGCCGTTGCAGCATCTGCCTTGAAACATACAATTCCGGGCGACTTTAATTTGATGTCAGCAGAGGAGGTTGAAAACCTTGCTGGTGGTGACGCTTCTGGTCGTGTTCAGCGTTGATGCTGGCATGAGTAATGTTTTGACATCTGAAATTTATAAACTAAGAAATGCTTTGACAATTTGCGTGTTTAAAGAATAAAACTTTCAAAAGTCCGTATATTGTTTAAGTGTTATTATAAATAAAAAATAGAATATAATGGCTAAATTTGATAAAATTGCGGTATTGAACAAGATAAGTTCAACTGGAATGGTACCAGTCTTTTATCATAAGGATGTAGAAATAGCAAAAAAAGTTATAAAAGCATGTTATGATGGAGGCGTTCGTGCTTTCGAATTCACCAATCGTGGTGATTTTGCTCACGAGGTGTTTGGTGAAGTAGTTAAGTTTGCTGCCGTTGAATGTCCTGAACTTGCTTTAGGTGTCGGTTCTGTTGTTGATCCCGCAACAGCAGCATTGTATATCCAACTTGGTGCTAATTTTGTAGTTGGCCCGTTGTTTAATCCGGAAATTGCTAAGGTTTGTAACCGTCGCTTGGTTCCTTATACTCCTGGATGCGGAAGTGTTTCAGAAGTAGGCTTTGCTCAGGAATTAGGCTGTGATTTATGTAAAGTATTTCCAGGTGACGTTTTAGGACCAAAATTGGTTAAGGGAATGTTGGCTCCTATGCCTTGGTCTAAATTGATGGTAACCGGTGGCGTTTCTCCTGATGAGGAAAATCTTAATTCATGGATTAAAGCAGGCGTGTTCTGTGTGGGAATGGGTTCTAAGTTATTCCCGAAAGATGTTATTGCTGCAGGTAATTGGCAAGCTATTACGGATAAGTGTAAAGAAGCTTTAGGGTATATTGCTAAGGCTCGCGGATAATAAATACGTATTAAAAGGCTCGATTGTGCTTCTTGGCATATTGAGCCTTTTATTTTTTTCAGCTTGTTCTTTTGAAAACGAAAAATCAGAAGTTGACAGGTTGAATGATATATCTTATGTATATCATTACAAGGACTTGGATTCAACTTATTATTATGCCAATAAGGCATTAAGTTTGTCGAAAGGAAATTCTTCTGCATGTGCAGAGGCATATAATAATTTGGCTTTTTTTCATATTTCAAAAATGAATTATGAAAAAGCATATGATTTTCTTGATAGCGTTACTTATGTTACAGATAATCAAGTAGAACTTTTAATTGCTGATATTCAGCGTATGAGATTGTGTCAGCGAGAATCAGAAAATAAAAAGTTTTACGATTTTCGTGAACGTGCTCAAGCCAGGTTAAAGCGAATAAACGAAGAAAAAAAATCTTTACCAGAACGCTTGTCAAGGCGTCTTAATTATGCCGAATCAGAGTTTCTGATAGTTAGTTCTACTTATTACTATTATTTGGGACTTGTTGATAAGGCTAAGCATGCCATATTGCAAATAGACTCTATAACTGAAATATATAAGGATACAGCTCAATATATAAATTATTTATATCAATTAGGGAGCGGCGGATTGATAGAAGGAAAAACACAGTATGATGTTTCTCAAAAAGAATTCGAGTATTTGTTTAAATGTTATTTGTATGCTAAGAAAGGAAAATACAAGTACTGGGAAGCAAACTCTTTGCAAGCGTTAAGTGAACATCTTATAGATAAAGACAATCGAATGTGGTTGTCTTTAAATAATAAATTGGCAATAAACTATCTTAATATTGATAATATGCCTGATAGTTTGTTGGCCGGAAATTTAGCACAAAGAGCATTATCATTATTTGTTAGTTATGGAGATGTATATCAAATTGCAGGAGCATATCGTACTTTGGCTTTTTGTTATTGGACTGTGTGTGATTATACATCTTCTTTGATCTGTTTGGAAAATGCATTGGCAGAGCCTTTAATAAACCAAGCACCTGATTTAGTCGCTAGTATCTGTGAACAATTGAGTTTGGCTTATTCTGCGATTGATGATAAGAATAATAGTGACATTTATCGTAATAAATATCTTGATTTACGAGAAGAAACGCGACAAGATCGGCAATTAGAAGCTCGTGCTGAACAATTGGAAAAAACATCAATGCAACTTAATGTCCTTATAGTATTCATAATCTGTTTAATATGTGTTGTTATTGCATTATTTTTTATTCTTAATGGTTTAAGAAAAAAACGAGATAAAAAATTTTATATAGATGATTTGTTAAAACCTTTACAGGAATGGAATAAGTTGAATTGTAAGTATTTAAATAATCTTGATGAAAGTTATGAAGAGGTTGAAGAACAATTGAATTTATGTCGTTTGAGTATAGAAAAAGCTAAAAGGAGAAACGTGGACAATCGTTCTAAGGTTTTTCTTGTTAATAATGTATTGCCTTATATTGATCGAATAATAAATGAGATAAAGCGGATAGAGATGTCTGTTGAATCAGATGAAATAAGGCGAGAACGATATTGTTATGTTAAAGAATTGATTGATAGAATCAATGAATATAATGATGTACTTACTCATTGGATTCAACTTCAACAAGGTCAGCTTTCTTTGCATATTGAAAGCTTTAAGTTACAAGATGTTTTTAATGTCTTGCTAAAATCAACTGCTTCTTTTCAACTGAAAGGTATAAAATTAGAAGTTCGGTCTTCTTCAGCTGTAGTTAAGGCTGATAAAATAATGACTTTGTTCATGCTTAATACACTTTCAGATAATTCTCGTAAATTTACAAAAGCAGGTGGAACTGTAGTGATTAGTGCAGAAGAAAAAACTGATTACGTTGAAATATCTGTTTCTGATACTGGTGAGGGTATTGATAAGCAAAAGTTGGAAAACTTGTTTGGACACAAAATAAAGAATGGACATGGCTTTGGTCTTATGAATTGTAAAGGTATTATTGACAAGTATCGTAAGACTAGTCAGATATTTAATGTATGTGGTATTTTTGCAGAGAGCGAAATAGGAAAGGGTAGTAGATTTTATTTTCGTTTGCCGTATGGTATTCTACGTGTCTTTTTATTTTTTATAAGCCTTAGTCTGACGATAAATCTTAACGCAGAGGATGTAAAAGAAATAAAAGCAAATACTGTTTTAAAAGTAAAATCAGAATATTTAATAAAAGCAAGTAATTTTGCTGATTCTGCATATTATAGTAATATTAATGGAACATATCAAAAAACTTTGAACTATGCAGATTCTGCAATTTCCTATTTGAATTTATTTTATAAGCAGGCATATCACCAAGGAAAAGACTTGATATCGCTAAAAGGCACAGAGACGGATTTGCCTGCTGATATTATATGGTTTCGTAAGGGGATTAAAACTGATTATGATGTAATTTTAGATATTCGTAACGAATGTGCAGTCGCTTCTTTGGCATTACATAAATGGGATTTGTATGTATATAATAATAAAATTTATACTCAACTATTTAAAGAAATGTCCGCAGATAGAGGTTTGGCTGAATATTGTCTTACAATGCAGCGTTCGAAAACAAATAAAGTAATAGCAGTCATATTTCTTATTATATTATTAATTTCTGCTGCTGGATTATATTATTTGTTATATTATCGCCATGTCTTATATTATCGTTTTTGTGTAGACAAAATTAATGATATTAATAAACTTCTTTTTTCAGACAAGTCTATTTCGCAAAAGATTTCAACTATCTCAGAAGTTGATGTTTCAAGATATCCTCATTCGTTACAAAAAGTGATAGGGCAGATAAAAAGTGTTTTGGATAACTCGATTGACTTGAATGAACGTAAGAAGGCTGATATAGAATATCTTTCAGACGAACTTAATCGGGCTAGATATGAGGATGAAAAACTGTATGTATGTAATAATGTTACAGATAATTGTTTGAGTGCGTTGAAGCATGAAACAATGTATTATCCTTCTCGAATCAGACAGCTTGTTGATGAAGCGGATAAAAATATTCAACCTTTAATTGAAGTTACTGTATATTATAAAGAATTGTATACTCTGTTATGTGAGCAGATACAGCGACAGGTTGATTTAGTATCTTATGAATGCAAACCTGTCTCTTTAAAAGAAATAATCGGTATAGATGAATACGTGTTAGGGGATAGCGTATTGATAAAGTATCTATTTGATATTTTGAAAACTCAATGCGGATGTGTAAATGGTGATGTGATAATTTCCTCTAAAAATAATCAATATATAGTTTTTGATGTTATCTGCCGTAGTTTATCGTCTGATTTGATGAAAACTAATATTGATTTGTTTGTTCCATCAGTAAAAAATATTCCATATTTGATATGTAGACAAATTATACGTGAAAATAGTGAACTGACTAATCTTCATGGATGTGGTATTGTTACAATTTTCGAGGAAAGGGAGAACAAGATGATTTTGCGTATAACTTTGGCTAGGTATATTTGTTCAAATATAAAAACATCTTAAATTAAGAGTTAAAATGAATAGTTTTAAAGTTATTATAGTTGAAGACGTTCCTCTAGAATTAAAAGGAACGGAAGGTATATTAAGAAATGATATACCTGAGGCAGAGATAATAGGTACTGCAGATAGTGAAATTGCGTATTGGCATTTGATTAAGCAGCAATTGCCAAATTTGGTATTGCTTGATTTAGGACTTGGCGGCTCAACAACGGTTGGAGTTGAGATTTGTAGACAAACTAAAGAGTTGTATCCTGATGTTAAAGTCTTGATATTCACTGGCGAAATTCTTAACGAGAAGTTATGGGTTGACGCACTTGATGCCGGCTGTGACGGAATTATACTAAAAAGTGGTGAACTTCTTACGCGGGGCGATATTTCTAGTGTAATGAAAGGGCGTAAGTATGTTTTCAATCAGCCAATACTTGAAAAGATTGTTAAACGCTTTAAGGATAGCGTGAGTAAACAAATAATGCGCCAAGAAGCGTTGGTAAATTATGAGATTGATGAATATGATGAGCGTTTTTTAAGACATCTTGCATTAGGATATACGAAAGAACAGATAACGGGATTGCGTGGTATGCCTTTTGGTGTTAAGAGTCTGGAAAAAAGACAGAACGAACTTATTCGCAGACTATTCCCTGATGGTAATGGAGGTATTGGAATAAATGCGACAAGATTGGTAACCAGAGCGATTGAACTTCATATCCTTGACGTGGACAATATTATACCAGATGATTTATAATTAATGAATTAATTAAATGATGCATCGTAAACAAGTATTGGCTTTATCCGCATTAACATTGTTGTTAATGTTTATTTGTGTGATAGTATTTTCGTGGATTGTCAGTTCTGTTAATCCGTCATTACCAATAAGGTCAATGATAAGTGAAGAAGGGGTGCGTCAGTTTATGGGTGGTTTTGCTTATTGTTTGGCATCTCCACTATTAGTGTGGTTAGTCTTGTGCTCAATTGCATGGGGCACATTTAGGTATAGTGGTTTTTGTGATGCTATTTTATGTGTTTATAGGGGGAGGCCCATCACATATAGAGAGAAACATGCATTAATTATTTCTGCTATATTTTTTATCGTATTTTGTATTGTCATAATTTCTCTGACATTTGTTCCACATGCGGTTCTATTAGGAGTTACAGGCGAATTGTGTCCTAGTGCTTTTACGGCAGGTGCAGTTCCTTTATTTGCATTTATTGTTATAGTTCTTTCTTTGTCATATGGAATTTCATGTGGTAAACTTGGTGATTTGTATCAAGTTTATAAAAGTCTTTATGTTGGAATAAAAATGTCAGCCTCATTATGGCCGATTTATATTTTTGTTATGCAACTTTATTTTGCGGTTATGTTTGTCTTCTTTTGAAAATGAAATCGTATCTGGGGCTTTAGAAAAGATTATAGAAGAATTACAATGCATATCATAGATTTTAATTTGATACTATTTGTTGGATTTAAATATGTCATTCCAAGAGTAACTGCCAGGTTTTAATATTATTTCGGTTTTATCATAAAGCATACTCACTATACCAGGAGAGTATTCTGTCTTAAATTCCAGATTGTACCACTTCAAACTTTGAATTATTGAATATGCAGTAGCTCCTCCTTCTATGATGAGTATGTCCGGTTGATGTATTTTAACGAGAGTTTTTGTGGCTTCAGCCATAATACGTTTAAGTCTGACTGCATATTCTTTTCCTCGATTTTCTTTTTTCCCAACATTGATAATCATTGCTTCATGTTTATCATATAACTTTTTAAGCTTAATAATCCATTTATTTATTCCATGTCCGTTAAATACATCATCAGGCATTACTGCTTCATATCCGTTGTGCTCTGTTATATAAGGTTCATTGGCAAGAGAGTTACTTTGTGTACTTCCGCATACAATTATAATGCGATTCGCATTTGGAATCTTGGCAACTTCTTTTCTTAACGGATAAACATTAAATTCTTTCTTTATTATGCAGTTAAAGAAATCTGCTCCACCGGAAAGTAATGTGTGTTTATGCGCTTTTGATAATTGTATAATGATGTCGTTTTCATTTTGGGCATTTGCAATGTAAATATTATTATCAGATAAAGTAATATCGTCTATATTGAGGATTTTGGCTGAATTATTTAATAATGTATTAACGTTTGATGATAATATTGGATATTCCGGGTCATTCCTGAATTCGGTTTTATCTAATTTATTTTCATAGATGTAATAGATACCATCTTTAATAATTCTCCCCTTAGACGGATTTTGAGGTAACAATAATGCGTTCCTATAATAGGAATATGAGATTATCGTTTTAATTTCTGCTACAATATGGCCACGTAGAACTGAATCTGTCTTTTTGTATATTGTAATAGCTTTATCTTTCAATTTACACATTAAATGTTTGATAGTTTTCATAGAGCCAGACTCGGTATCAGAACGTGTATCAGTAGCAATAATAAGTATATCTGAATGCGGCAGAACATTGGTGATATCTGTTGTAATTATTGTATTTAATCCATATCTTAATGCAATACCTCCAAGTTCTGCTGCACCTGTAATATCGTCTGAAATGACAACAATCATGTTGAAAAATTTATTTCTGATTATTTATTCTTTCCATTGCCATGCGTGATGCATAATCTATTGAAAGCATCATTGCATCAGGGCTTGCTATATTTCTTCCAGCAACGTCGAACGCTGTTCCATGGTCTACGGAAACACGTATTATTGGTAATCCTAATGTAATGTTGACTCCTTTTGCACTTTCCATTTGGCCTGTTTCTCTATTCCAATTGAAACCTACGACCTTAAACGGAATATGCCCTTGGTCGTGATACATGGCCACGCATCCGTCGTATTTTCCACATTTTGCTTTTGCAAATAATGTATCTGGTGGAATCGGACCTTCTACATCATATCCTTTTAAACGCAGTTCTTCTATAGCAGGTATGATTTCATTCCTTTCTTCATCACCGAAGAGTCCATTGTCGCTAGCGTGAGGATTAAGACCGGCAATGCCTATTTGGGGATGTGAAATGCCAAATTGTTGACATGCATTATATATTAGTTCGGTGACGTCAATTATGCGTTGTTTTTTCACTAAGTCACATGCTTTTCGAAGTGGTACATGTGTTGATACATGAATTATACGCATAAATTCATCTGCAAGCAGCATGGCATATTTCTTTGTATTCGTATAATGGGCATATATTTCTGTGTGACCATCAAAATGGTGTCCTGCCATATTTAGGGATTCTTTATTTAGTGGAGCAGTTACAGTGCCGTCAACGATATTTGCCATAGCAAGTTCAATGGCCTTTTTTACCGCCAAAAATGCCGCATTGCCGCATTGAGCATCTACCTTGCCCTGTTTGAATGTATCCATATTGATACATTTTAAATCATATACGTCTATTGTCCCATAGGTAAATATTGCGTCTTTTATATCATCAATAGCATTAATAGATAAAGATATATTGCATTGTTTGACTGCATATTCCATTATTGACGCGTCACCAATAACAACAGGATTACATTTATTATAGGTCTCTTTAAAAGCAAGAGATTTTATTATTATTTCAGGACCAATACCAGCAGGATCGCCCATTGTTAATGCTAATATTGGCTTTTTGTTCGTATCCATGGTCTTGTTTTATTTGTATAGATTGTTGTAAATATCACATGCGTCTGTTTCTGTAACTTCACGTGGATTATTCTTTAGTAACCTTTGTACTTTCATTGCTGCTTTTGCCATACGGCTTACTGCTTCTTGCGGAATGCCAATTTCTGTAAGTGTTGTAGGTATTCCACATTTTATTGAAAGGTTTGTTATATAATCAACTCCATTTAGAGCCGTCTCTTCATCTGTTGTTCCACGTTTTGCACCAAATGCAATTGCTATATCTGCATACTTTTTAGGATTCGCGGTGTAATTAAACTTCATGACAGAAGGTAGCAATATTGCATTTGACAATCCATGTGATATATGAAACTCTCCTCCAAGTGGATATGATAAGGCATGAACAGCAGCTGTATTAACAGGTCCAAGGCATAAACCACCATACATACTTCCTAATGCCATTGCCTCACGTGCTTCAACGTTATTCCCGTCTGTTACAGCTTTAAATATGTTGCTTGCGATTAATTTAATGCCTTGAAGTGCATACATGTCAACTATAGGATGTGCAAACTTGTTTGTATATGCTTCAATGCAATGAGTTAAGGCATCCATACCTGTTTCTGCTGTTATTTTGGCAGGTACGCTCCATGTCAGTTTGGGGTCAATGTATGCCGCATCTGCTATTAAATATGGACTTACAACACCTTTTTTCAAAGAGTCTTTTTCATCAAGTAATATTGCGTTGGGTGATACTTCGCTACCCGTACCGGCTGTAGTCGGCATACACGCAAACCATTTCCCTTTATGGTTAATAAGATCAATGCCGAATAAATCTTCAATTTTTTGATTGCTGTCAATCAATGTGGCAACAAGCTTAGTTATATCAAGAATGCTTCCACCGCCGATGCCAAGAAAACTGTCTGCACCGAATTTTTTTGCTTCTGCCATTAGAACATCAAAGTCTGTTATAGATGGCTCATTGCATATCTTTTCGTAAAACTCAATATGTATGCCGTTTTTATTAAGTCTTTCAACCATATTGGAAATCAAAGGCCTAATTACTGGCATGGTTATAATGAATAGACGGTTAAGACCAAGTTTTAAATAGTCGTTCACAAATTTGTCTATACAATTTGTTCCAAACACAATCTTTTGTGGTTGAAGTAATGTAATTTCTTTCATATATGTAATATGTTATTTTTTATTTTTCTTTTCTTCAAGGTAACCATATATTGTCAGCTCCTTATCTGCAAGAGGTGTCTTGAAAAACAGACTCGCAATATACCCAACGACCAATACAATAAGATGACTATATACGCCGAGCATATAAGTGTGATGTCTGAAATTCCAATCTTCAAGATCTAAAATTATTCCTGCGTCAGGATCGTTGCCAAATTTTGTTGTCGTTAATACTGCATATGCTGTGAATAAGATTGCAGCTGCAATACCTATGTATAATCCTTGCCAATTTGCTCTGCGACTGAACAGACCTAGTAGAAATATGCCGACGATGCCTGCAGACAATATTGCATAAAGCCCGAATAATGTACCTAAAACGCCTTCACCTCCCCAGGCTACATATAATAATGCAATTAGGATAGCTCCTATGCCTATTGCAATTACAGATATGCGTCCGACAAGTAATTTTTGCTTGTCTGTTGCTTTGGGGCGAAAACGTGTATAGTAATCTTCTACAACTACAGCTGATATACAATTAACATCTGCATCCAAACTAGATATCGCTCCTGCAATCAATGCGGAGATTATAAGTCCGGTTATTCCGATTGGCATTTCTGTCGCAATAAAATATGGGAAAATTTCATCACTCTTAATACCTGACGGTAAATCGCCTGCATTTATCTGATAATATGCAAATAAACATGTGCCAACGAACATAAATAAAGCCCATGTCGGTACACTTAGCATAATTCCCAGATATGACGCTTTTTTTGCGCTTTTATCAGTTCTTGCAGTAAGATATCGCTGTACAATACTTTGGTCTGTACCATATTTCTGTATGGCATAGAAGATGCCATTAAACACCATTACAATAAATGTCAATTGTGTGAAATCCCAAGCATATGGACCGAAATCAATTTTGTTATGTTCTGCAGCTATATTTAATATCGCGGAAGCCCCTCCCTCTGTTAGATGGAATAACATGGCAATAGCCATTATTCCGCCAATGATAAGGAGAAATCCTTGGATGACGTCCATCCATATTATAGCTTCCATGCCGCCGAAGTATGTAAGAATAATAACTGCAATACCAATACTAATGATAAACCAAGTGATATTTATTCCGCCAGAAAAAGCAACCATGGCCATGGCTAGTAGATATAGTATGGTTCCCATTTTAGAAAAATGTTCCAACACAAATGCTATAGAACTATAGAATCGTGCAAATGCTCCAAAACGTCTTTCAAAGTATTCGTATGTGCTAAGTTTTATTACTCTTCTGTATAATGGAACGATAAAGCCTATTACCCCAAGTAAAACCAATGGAACCATCAGACCTTGTACTAATAAAATCCAATTTCCTGAATATGCGCTTCCTGGGTATGCTAAAAATGTTACACTACTTATGATTGTCGCAAACATAGACATACCGACAGCCCATGCAGGTATGTTGCCGCTTGCAGCAAAATAAGCTTCTGTTGAGTTTTGTCTTTTTGCAAAATAAATGCCAACACCTATGGCAAGCAATACGGATGCGATCACGATTGTTGTGTCAATCCAGTGTAGACCTTCGTAATTCATGGTATGTTTTTTAAGGTTAGTATTACATGTTATTTATATTTATTAATGATATCCCTGACTTTATTTTGAATGTTAATTACAGTTTCTTCTTCAAGCTCTGTAAGGGGAGGTAGCATATATGTCTCACAAAGTCCATACATCTTCATTATAACTTTTAAACCTGCAAGGGATTCGCCAAGTGTAAGATTGTCTGTATTGATTTTTCCAATCTCAATTGTTTTAGCTTGTAGATCATTTGCAATTTCTGTGTTTCCGCTTATTCCGGCTTCAAACAAGTCATTATATATCTTAGGCAAATAATTACCTACGCTTGGCACAATGCCGTCTGCTCCTAGTGACAGAGCTTTTGCAGAATTAGCTGCGCATCCACAGAAGTATGCAAAATCTTCGCGGTCAGAGAATAGTGTTAACGCCTCTTCCATGCGTTGAATGTTGTTTTCAGAGTCTTTTAATCCAACAATGTTGGGATGATGGCTTAGTTTTTCAATAACGTCAAGTGGTATGCTCATGTGGGTCGTTATAGTTATGTTGTATAGCATTAAAGGAGCAGTAAGCGTGTCTGCAAGATTCTTGTAGTATTCATACATTTGTTTCGGTGTTAATGAATAGTAGCATGGCAGTGTGGCTGCAATGACATCTGCACCTGCTTCAATAAACTTTTCAGCCGCATCATATTGTTCTGAAATACAATTCCCGGCAAGTCCGGCGTATGTTGTTATTCTTCCTGCGGCTGCCTCCGATGCAGCTTTTATCATTTTAACGCCACTTTCAACTGAAACAGAATTACCTTCTCCTGTTGTTCCCATTATCAATGCAGATACATTATATTGAGCAAAATTATTTATAATTCGTTTTACGGCATCAATATCAATTTCGTTATTCTTTGTAATAGGTGTGACCATTGGCACTACAACTCCATGGTATTTGTTTAATGTTTTCATTGGATTTGATTTTAAATTAGTTAATCGTTTGTTATAAATGTGTTTTAAATTTAAGACGGGAAAAAGTAACAATGTAACTTATTTTTGTCATATTATTTTCAGATAATATTATTTTTTCCATGTCAATGTGTCTGTTTTGCAAAATATTTATTTATTTTTGCAAAAACAAAAAATAAGATATGAGAACAGTACGGCCAAAGAAAAATTTAGGACAGCATTTTTTGACGGATCTTAATATTGCCAATGCAATAGCCGATACCGTAGATGCATGCCCTGATATTCCAATTTTGGAGGTAGGTCCAGGTATGGGTGTATTGACTCAGTATCTTGTTCAAAAAAACAGAGATGTAAAGGTTGTTGAAATAGATTCTGAATCTGTTAATTATCTTAATGAAAAATATCCGGATTTAAGAGAAAACATTATTGAGGATGATTTCCTTAAAATGGATCTGAATACAGTATTCAACGGACGGAAGTTTGTTCTTACGGGAAACTATCCTTATGACATATCTTCACAAATCTTTTTTAAGATGTTGGATAATAAAGATTTGATACCATGTTGTACCGGAATGATTCAACGTGAAGTGGCTCAGCGTATGGCTTCCGAACCTGGAACAAAAGCGTATGGAATACTAAGTGTGCTTATTCAGGCCTGGTACGATGTTGAGTATTTGTTCACAGTTGATGAAAACGTATTCAATCCACCGCCAAAAGTTAAAAGTGCAGTTATTCGTATAACTCGTAACAATGTTAATGATTTGGGGTGTGATTGGCATATGTTCAGGCGTGTTGTAAAGGCTGTTTTTAACCAACGGAGGAAGATGCTTCGTGTATCATTAAAACAATTGTTTGACAGAATGCCTGATGACAGCTTTTTTGAACAGGATATAATGACAAAGAGACCTGAGCAACTTTCAATACAGCAGTTTGTTGACCTCACAAATATGGTTCATGAGCAGATGAATAGAAATATTGATAAATAGCAAAAAAGACAATATCTGTAGTGATGTGTTTTGGAGCTTGATTTGAAAATATTTATGTAACAAAATATAATTATATATGTTAGACGTAAAGACAACTTTAAGCGAAAGCGAAGAGAGAATGGAAATGGCTGCTATGTTTTTAGATGAGCAGCTCTCTCGTGTACGTGCCGGACGTGCAAATGTTGCCATTCTTGATGGTATAAGAGTGGATTCATATGGATCAATGGTTCCTTTGAATCAAGTTGCTAATGTGTCAACACCTGATGCGCGGACAATAGCCATACGCCCATGGGATAAAAAAATGATTAGGGATATTGAGAAGGCCATTATGGACTCAGATGTTGGCATAACTCCTGAAAACAATGGCGAGATAATAAGACTTGGCATACCGCAGCCTACAGAAGAGCGTCGTAAGGAACTCGCTAAACAATGTAACAAGATAGGAGAGAAGGCTAAGGTTGAGGTGCGTAATGTGCGTGCTGATGTAAAAGACAAACTTAAAAAAGCTATAAAAGACGGCCTTTCAGAGGATAATGAAAAAGATGCAGAGGCTGAATTGCAGAAACTTCATGATAAGTATATCAAGAAAATCGATGATTTGCTTGCTGCAAAGAATAAGGAAATAATGACAGTATAACAGCAGTGAGAGGACTTGTAATAAAAAATACAGGTAGTTGGTATTCGGTTAAAACCGACGAAGGACACACTGTAGAATGTAAAATTAAAGGCAATTTTAGACTAAAGGGCATCCGCAGCACCAATCCGGTTGCTGTGGGTGACCGTGTTGAGATAATCTGCAATCAGGAAGGTACAGCTTTTATAAAAGATATTGAGGAAAGAAAAAACTATATTATAAGAAAGTCTCCAAATCTCTCTAAACAGAGCCATATTATTGCAGCAAATATAGATCAGGCATTTCTGATTGTTACAGTAAATTATCCGGAGACATCCACAACATTTATTGACAGGTTTTTGGCATCAGCAGAAGCTTACAGAATACCTGTTTCTTTAATATTCAATAAAACCGACATACTTTCGGAAGCTGAACTAAACTATCAGAATTTAATGATAAACCTTTATGAAACAATAGGTTATACATGTTTTGCTGTTTCAGCTCTTGATGCCAAATCGCTGGATTGCCTTGTCCCTGAGCTAAAAGACCGTATAACGCTTTTTAGTGGAAATAGCGGTGTAGGTAAAAGTACCCTGTTAAATCATCTGATACCAGGATTAAACTTACGGACAGCTGAAATTAGTGAAGCTCATAACACAGGAATGCATACTACAACATTCAGTGAAATGCTTCCACTACCTTACGGAGGATGGGTTATTGATACTCCCGGAATAAAGGGATTTGGTACATTTGATATGGAGCCAGAAGAAATCTGTGGATATTTTAAAGAGATATTTAAGTTTTCAAAAGATTGTCGCTTCAATAATTGTACGCATACTCATGAACCGGGATGTGCCGTAAGAAAAGCTGTTGAGGAGCATTATATTTCAGAAAGCAGATACAATTCATATCTCAGCATGCTGAAAGATAAAGAAGAAGGAAAATATCGCGAGGCGTGGTGATTTTTCTGCGCCTTTTTCGATTTTATATTTTAAATACAACTTATCTGTTTTTATTTTAGTATACTATGATGAATGCTGCTTCCGAGCAGGCAATGGCTTGGGATATAATAGAAAATACCGGGGCAAATCTTTTTTTGACCGGTAAGGCTGGAACAGGTAAAACAACGTTTCTAAAGGAAATAAAGAACAAATCAACTAAACGGCTTGTCGTGCTCGCTCCTACAGGTATTGCTGCAATAAATGCAGGAGGAGTAACCATTCATTCCTTCTTTCAACTTCCTCTGTCTCCTTATGTGCCTGGAGCTACCTTTGGAGGTGAAGATCAAAAGTATTATCGTTTCAGTAAGGTTAAGCGTAACATAATACGAACCATGGACTTGCTTGTTATTGATGAGATAAGTATGGTACGTGCAGATTTGCTTGATGCAATAGATTCCGTAATGAGACGATACCGTGACCATGGAAAACCTTTTGGTGGTGTACAGCTGCTGATGATTGGCGATCTGCAACAGCTTGCTCCCGTTATAAAAGATGAAGAATGGGCAATGTTGAGTAAGTATTATCCGACACCTTACTTTTTTTCAAGCAAGGCTCTTAATGCTGCAGAGTATCATACCGTTGAGCTTAATACCGTATACAGACAGCAAGATGAAACGTTTATCTCTCTCTTGAATCAGATACGGGAGAATCGTGCTACAAATGAAACATTGTCAGCTCTAAACAGACGTTATATTCCTGATTTTATTCCAGAGAAAGACAGCGATTATATTCGTTTGACGACACATAACAATCCGGCACATATGATAAATGACAGAGAACTGTCATTGTTGCCTTCGCGTGAATATGAATTTAAGGCTGAGATTGAGGGGGATTTTCCTGAAACTTCATATCCTGCCGATGTTAATTTGGTGCTAAAACAGGGAGCGCAGGTTATGTTTATTAAAAATGACCCTGAGAAACGTTTCTTTAACGGTATGATTGGCGAAGTGGTGTCATTGGATGAAAGTGCTATTATTGTCAGAGATAAGAATGGAGGAGAAAGCTTCAATCTTGAAAAATCAGAGTGGGCAAATGCCAAGTATACTATAGATGAAACTACAAAAGAAATAACAGAAACTGTAGAAGGTGTTTTCAGACAGTATCCTTTACGCCTTGCATGGGCTATAACAATACATAAAAGCCAGGGACTGACTTTTGATCATGCTATAATAGATGTTTCACATTCGTTTGCACACGGACAGGCATATGTCGCATTAAGTCGCTGCAGAACTCTTGACGGAATGGTGTTGAGTGCCCCTTTACAACGTGATGCCATAATCAGTGACAGTACTTTGGATGCATATATTAACACTATCGACAAGCGTGTTCCGTCTGCAGAAACATTATCTGCTTTGCATAATTCTTATGTTATACAGTTGTTGGACGAATTGTTCGATTTTTCGTCATTGAAGTCTTCGTTTGATATGTTGTTGAGAACGCTTGATGAGCATTTGTATAAAAAATATCCGAAACTCTTGGCTGAATATAAACGTATAGGGCTGTCGTTTGAGAGCATTATTGATGTGTCATATCGCTTTAAAATACAATATACAAGAATGTTGCATGCAAATCCTGATATAAGCAGCCCTGATATTCAGACGAGGATACATAAAGCTGCAGCGTATTTCTCTGAAGAGATGAAGGTTTTCACCTTGTTGTGCAACAAAACAAAAGTTGAGATTGAGAATAAGGCTGTTAAAAAACAGTTTGATGACAGATATAGTGTCTTTTTCAGGGATATAGAACTAAAAAAACAGCTTTTCATACATGCGGAAGACAATAATGTTGAATTTTCAATACCGAATTATCTCCGGACAAAATCGAAGATATTATTGAGTATTGATGATGGTGGAAAGAAAATAGTAAAGGCAAGAAAACCAAAGACAGTGAAAGAGCCGAAGATACCAACTTATAAAATTAGCTATGACATGTTTTCTACTGGTATGACAATAGAGCAGATTGCTAAAGAAAGAGGACTTGTTTATGGCACTGTATTTGGACATATTGCCCGTTATGTTGAGGCTGGTGAACTTGAGATGGATCGTCTTGTACCTGAGGAGCATATAAAAGCTATAAAGACTTTTATTATTAATAATCCAAATAATAGGTCCGTAAGTGATATATATTCAGGTGTCGGACCGGTTGTTACGTATAACGAAATACATCTATATCTTAAAATGTTTGGTGAATAACTTGTATTGTTTCGGATATTGCAAGTGTTAGGTTTTTATATGATGGTTGATAGCGTCTTATCTGAATATTTTATGTAATAATTTATTTTGTAATATACATGGAACGTAATTGATAGTTTTTATGTGCGTTTCATGATAAATTATGTCGTGTGCGGTGCTAGAAGTTTGATTTTGGATAAATAACGCTGTATCTTTATTCGATTTGAAACTAATAGACTTTTAAGGTAAAAGTCAATGATTTTTGATGTAAAACTCAGTGGTTTATTATGTGAAAACAGTCAAATTAATTGGCTTAAACACAAGATTAGGAAAAATGATTGCTGAAGATGAAGATCTATTCTTGATAAAACAAAAATAAAATACACCCAAGCTTGAGTTAAAACTCAAATGCTTGGGTGTATTTTTTTATAAGCTGAGTTAATTGATTTTATGTTGCAAAGTGTTACAACGCTGTTTCTTATTTTATTAAAGAAACAGAACGTTTAATAAATGCATCGAGGGATGATCCTTTCAGCATGCCGTTCTGAAGCAGAGCCAAGTCTATTAGCTGATGCACAATTTTGTTATCTTTAGCGTATTCTGAGATGATTTGGTTCTTTTTCTCACGTTGTTCGTTTAATGCTTTTTCTGTATTTGCAAGATCATCCTTTTCTTCTTGAGTAATTTCTTCCGGCTTTTTCTTGCTTTGATTCTGATGTAGAGCTGCAAGGCGTGCTTGTTGACCCTTTATTTCGCTGATTACAGGGTTAAGAGCATCACTGCATTTGCTGGTTTCATCATCAAGAATATTTTTTATGAGCTTATGATCGCTGTTCAGAACAAGACTATAGCTGTCTGGCATCTGAGCATAGAAACTCATTCCGCTTTGGAAACGGCTTATGTCTTTCATTCTGCGCATATACTCACTTTGAGTGATCATTACAGGCATGCCATTCTCTCCCAGGGCTTGAACTTCAATATTGAATTCAACTTTGTTAATTTTAGGCATCTGTGAACGGAATGCTGCTGACAGATTGTCGGCTTGATCGCTGTCAAGTTCTGTCTTCTTGACATCATCTTTGATAATAAGACGGTCTATAATGTCGCTGTCTACGCGCATGAATCTGCTCTTCTCAAATTTCTGCTCAAGCATTGAAACAACAGGAACATCGAGCTGTCCGTCAAGCAACAATACACTATATCCCTTATCTTTTGCAGCTTCAATGTAAGAATATTCTTCTTCTTTATTGTTTGCATAAAGATAAATAAGCTGTCCGTCTTTGTCTGTCTGATTGTCTTTTATTAATTGTTTGTATTCGTCAAATGTGAAATATTTGCCGTCAACATCTTTCAACAGGGCAAAGTCCTTAGCCCTATCATAGAAATCCTCTTGAGACAGCATACCGTAATTTATGAAAAGCTTCAGGTCATCCCATTTGCTTTCATAATCTTTGCGGTTTTCTTTGAATATGCTGTTGAGTCTGTCTGCAACTTTTTTAGTAATGTATGTAGAGATCTTCTTTACGTCTCTGTCACTTTGCAGATAGCTTCGGCTTACGTTCAGAGGTATATCCGGAGAATCAATTACTCCGTGTAATAGTGTAAGGAATTCAGGAACTATGCCTTCAACTTGATCTGTTACGAATACCTGATTGCAGTATAGTTGTATTTTATTACGCTGAAGTTCAATGTTAGACTTGATGCGTGGGAAATATAATATACCTGTTAGGTTGAATGGATAGTCTACATTAAGATGTATCCAGAACAGAGGTTCATCCTGCATAGGATAGAGTTCGTTGTAGAACTTTTTGTAATCCTCGTCCTTAAGCGTACTTGGAGTTTTTGTCCATAACGGCTCTACACTGTTTATTATATTGTCTTCTTCTGTTTCAACTTGTTTTCCGTCTTTCCATTCTGTCTTTTTGCCAAAAGCTACAGGAACGGGCATAAACTTGCAATATTTGTTTAACAGAGACTGTATTCGTGCCTTTTCCAAAAATTCTTTACAGTCATCGTCAATATGAAGTATTATATCCGAACCTCTGTCTGCTTTTTCTGCATCGTCTATTTCGTATGCCGGACTGCCGTCACAGCTCCATTTAACCGCTTTTGCTCCGTCTTTGTAGCTCTTTGTTATGATTTCCACCTTGTTGCTGACCATAAACGAACTATAGAAACCAAGTCCAAAATGTCCGATTATCGCATTGGCGTTGTCTTTATATTTATTAAGGAAATCATTAACACCTGAAAATGCAATTTGGTTAATATATTTGTCAATCTCCTCTTCTGTCATACCGATGCCTCGATCGCTGATTGTAAGTGTGTTGTTTTTCTCGTCGAGAGTAACACGTACCGTCAAATCGCCAAGTTCACCTTTGAATATTCCTTTATCAGCAAGTGTTTTTATTTTCTGTGTTGCATCTACAGCATTGCTTACCATTTCACGAAGGAATATTTCATGGTCTGAATACAAGAATTTTTTGATGACGGGGAAAATGTTTTCTGTTGTAACCCCAATATTTCCTTTTTGCATAGCTATATGTATTTTAAATGTATTTTTGTAATAAGTAATCGTCAAATCAACTTGCAAATACTGTGCCATAATTGTCGCTTACTTTTATTGTTATTAATTAAGTGCGGGAGATCTTTATTGCTTTTGTTATTCGTAATAATATCTGCCTGACATTTTGAAATTAGATATAAGTAACGATTACAGCTATCGTTTTAAATAAAATATTATTGATAATTAATTGATTGTCAGATTCAGATGGTTGTGTTTTATTGCTGGAGATTCTGTTTTTTGTAAATGCTGTTGGCTATAACTTTTTTAGATGTTTCAAAACAATTTGAATTTGTATACGGCAGGAATAAATAGATTGATTCATTTTTTGTGTCGTAGGAAATGAAGTATCTTTGCATATATAAAGCTAATTTACAGCTATGGAAAAACTCGAAACTAAATTTACTACAATTGGCAAGTATTATGCAGAGCATTTTAATGATTTGCGTGCATTCGTTGTAAGCAGAATTAAAGAAACAGAATACGCCGATGATATTGTTCAAAATGTATTTATTAAGTTATTGTCAATAGATAAAATTCTGACAGAAGAGAGTCTTTCAAATTTGGTCTATACTATAACGCGCAATCTTATATATGATTATTATAGGCATAAAAAATCAGTGGATGATTATTCTTGTTATGTTGTGTCTAAAACTAAAAAGGACTCTTGTGATGACTTTCCCAATTATTCATTTGAGGAAATTATCGAAATACTTGATTGCGGAATTCAGAAACTAAATGAAAATCAACGAAAGATTTACAAGATGAATATATACGACGATTTGGCTGTTTCTGAGATATCTAAAACATTAAATATGAATTATAAGAGTGTCGAAAATAAGTTAGGTAGTGCTCGTAAGGTTATTAGAAAGTATATGAGCAAAATGTTAGCATGATAATGGTTAATTAATACATTCGATAGGTTGTTTTAAGGTTGTTGCCCTTACATTCGTAGTGATATGAATGTAGGGCTTTTTATTTGGATAAAAACAGCTTATTATTCTATATGTCAATTATGATTAATAATCAAGGCGAAAGTCGTGAATATCTTTCTTATTTTATTCTAAATTTCTAGGATGATTTTATAAATTTCAAAATGAAATAAATCCATATGGTTTAATTTATAAATAATAGTAGTGTATTTACAGTCACAAATAAGGGGGCATTTATGATGCGAAACAGGTCTGTTCATTACAGGTGAACGATAGGTTAATAATTTAGAAATTTTATATGTCTTTTTGCTTGTGATTTTAAATAAAGCACGTTTTTTATTTAGTTGTCCCTTAAAACCATCA
Source organism: Prevotella marseillensis (assembly GCF_900625065.1). NCBI lineage: Bacteria > Pseudomonadati > Bacteroidota > Bacteroidia > Bacteroidales > Prevotellaceae > Prevotella > Prevotella marseillensis. The sequence goes on from NZ_UYXY01000001.1 coordinate 958,973, forward strand.
TTATCTGTTGGTATTCAGTAATCAGATTACCGATTAGACCGTAACTTTTATAAGGGTGTGGTGGGAGATATTGTAAACGTGCTTATGGTGGCTGCAGCCAATAACTTCAAAAGAGCCATGAAAGCTCTTTGTTGCATGCTTAAAAAATATAAGAGATGCTGTCCAGGATGATGTCTCGTAAGAATAGGCTTTTAGGGATGATTAAATGGATTATTTGATGTGGAACTTGGACAAAGTATAATAAATAATCTCCTTAACTATTGACAAAAAATGTCATTAGTTAAGGAGATTTATCTTTAGTTATATATGTAATAAAAATTACATAATGTCGCTTATAGGCAAATGATTATTAATCAAGCCATTTTACATAACAGAAGTCTTGACGGTGAGGCAGGGCGGAATTTTTTGGATACATTCTGACAGCAGTCTTGTATGTGCCTGCTTCTGATGCCTCTACTGTAGCTTCAAATGTGTAAAGGTTGCCTTCATGTCCGATTAACTTGAATGGGAATACATTTGAAATACGGTCTTCGCCATTATTGTCAACAGTTAATGAAACAAATTCAAGTCCTATTGCGTCATTTAAGCCCTGTTCGTCAATTACGTATCTAATTTTGTATGTAACTCCTGTTTCTAAACCAGTGTTGGGGAACATAGATTCTTTTGATACAACATGTATTGAGTCCCAACGTTCAGCTACGCTTTCTTTCCATTGTGCAATGTCTTTTGCTAAACGATTATCATTTGCTACAAGTTTCTCGAAACGGATAGCTTCTTTTGTATAGAACTTTTCGTAATAATCATCCAATTGTCTCTTCATTGTATAATGAGGAGCAATTTTTGCGATAGAGTTCTTTATCACTTTAATCCAACCTTCACTATATCCGTTTTCATTCTTGTTATAGTATAAAGGTATGATTTCATTTTCCAATAATCCGTAGATCGTTGCAGCATCAAGTTGGTCTTGGTAGCCTTGATTCTTGTATGTACGTTTCTCTGTAAGTGCCCAGCCGGCTCCTTCACGATATCCTTCGAGCCACCAGCCGTCCAAAACAGACAAATTGACAACACCGTTCATTTCAGCTTTTTCACCAGATGTACCAGATGCTTCAAGAGGACGTGTCGGTGTGTTCATCCATATATCAACACCTGAAACCAGGCGGCGTGCAAGCTGCATGTCATAATCCTCGAGGAAGATAATTTTGCCTAAGAATTCAGGACGTTGGCTAATTTCGAAAATCTTCTTTATAAGACCTTGGCCTGCGCCATCTGCAGGATGGGCTTTTCCTGAGAACAGGAATTGAACAGGACGCTCTGGATTGTTGACAATTTTTGCCAAACGGTCGAGGTCAGTAAACAGAAGGTGTGCACGCTTATATGTAGCAAATCTTCTGCAGAAACCTATCATCAAGGCATTTGGATTGATCTTTTCAAGCAAAGAAACAACTCTTGAAGGATCTCCTTGATTCTTTAGCCATGTTTCACGGAATTTATCGCGAATATAATCTGTAAGTTTCTTCTTTAATACCATGCGGGTGTCCCAAATGACATTATCTGGAACTTTGTATATTGCATGCCATATGCTTTCATTGCTTTGGTCTGACATGAAAGCTGAATCAAAATATTTGGCATATAGCTTACGCCATTCTGTTGCTGCCCATGTGGGGAAGTGAACACCATTGGTAACGTAACCAACGTGGTTTTCCTCTGGATAATAACCTTTCCATATTCCTGAGAACATCTTCTGGCTGACCCATCCATGGAGCTTACTTACACCATTCACTTCCTGACAAGTGTTGCAGGCGAATGTTGACATACAGAATTTTTCGTTGTGGTCATCAGGATTAGTGCGTCCCATGCCAATAAATTCATCCCATGTGATGCCAAGCATTGAGGGGTAACCGCCCATATATTTGCCAAACAGACCTTCGTCAAAATAGTCATGACCGGCAGGAACTGGAGTATGAACAGTGTAAAGTGATGATGCTCTAACCAGCTCTATTGCCTGATTGAAAGAGAGTCCGCTTTGTACATAGTCACAAAGACGCTGAAGGTTGCATAATGCTGCATGTCCTTCGTTGCAGTGGTATATTTGTTTCTTTATACCTAGTTTTTTAAGAGTTAAAATACCTCCTATACCTAACAGAATCTCTTGTTTCAGACGGTTCTCCCAGTCACCACCGTAAAGAGAGTGGGTTATTGGTTTGTCAAAATCAGAGTTCATTTCGTTATCTGTATCAAGTAGGTAAAGCGGAATTCTACCAACATTAACTCTCCATACATAAGCATGAACCTGATAGTTCATATATGGAACATCTACAACCAAGGGATTGCCTTCGGCATCAAGTTGGCGAACAATAGGAAGTGAGTTGAAGTTTTGAGCTTCGTAGTTTGCAATCTGCTGTCCGTCCATGCTGAGGGACTGCTTGAAATATCCATAGCGATAAAGGAATCCTACGGCACACATATCAACATTGCTGTCAGATGCTTCTTTCAGATAATCACCGGCTAACATTCCTAGACCGCCTGAATATATCTTAAGAACTTGGTTAAGACCATACTCCATGCTGAAATATGCAACAGAAGGACGTTTTGTATTTGGTTTAACGTCCATATATTTACGGAACAGTGAATATACGTCCTTAACTTTCTTCATTATTATCTTATCCTTGACAATTTCTTCTTTTCTGTCATAGCTAAGACGTTCGAGCAATAAAACAGGATTATGACCAACTTCTTCGTACAATTTTTCATCTAAGCTGCGCCATAAATCTCTTGCTTCGTAGTTCCATGCCCACCACATGTTATGAGCAAGTTCATCTAAACACTTTAATTGTTCAGGTAATCTTGATTTTACAGTCAGTTCTCTCCATTGTGGAGCGTTGACATAGTCTGCTTTAATTTTCATTGTTTATTTAATTTATGTAATTTACAAATTGATTTAATGCTTTCTTGCTTCTGCTCGTCTGAGCGCAAAGTCATATGCTTGGTAATAGTATTTTATAAAATTGCTCCATAATGCTTTTTTAGACAGCTTTTCTGCATTGTTTCGGGCTTTCTTAATCTCGCTGTCGGACATATTGGAGAATTCTACAATTGTATCTTTTATCTTATCAGCAACTTCAGAATAATTGTAATCTGTACGGTGAATAACTTTTACGCCGTCAGTAATTTCTCCATATCTTCCAAATTCGGTATTTGCCCAAAGTCCAAAGCCTGCTAAATCAGATGTTATGCATGGAACCTTAAATGCAATTGCCTCCAATGGAGTATATCCCCAGGGTTCGTAGTATGAAGGATAAACGCAAAGGTCGTTTCCTAATACGAGGTCGTAATATTTCATGTTGAAGATACCATCGTTGCCATTAAGATAACAAGGCAGGAATATCAATTTTACTTTGTCGTCATACCTGTTTTGCATGTCTAAGAATTTCAACATTCCTAATACATTGTCCTGACTCATGTTTTGAAGCCAGTGTGTTATCATTGGTACTGGTAATGGCTCGTTGTATTTCTTTTGTGACTTAATACGTTCTTTTAAGTCTTCGCGAGGTTCACCAACCCATCCGGGAACTTCGATGAATGCAAGTATTTTTTTGTTCAGGCGGTTATCTCTAAGCAACCTGTTCATTGCTTCTATGTATACATCAACTCCTTTGTTCCTGAACTCATATCGTCCACTAGTTGATACAATGAGTGTGTCGTCGTCTAAGTCTGTTCCGAGTAACGCATTCGCAATGTTTAGAACATGTTTGCGGGCAATATTCCTTTTTCTGGTAAACTCTGCGCCTTTGGGTACAAAATCATTCTCAAAGCCATTTGGCAAGATAACGTCTACAGGCTTATCAAGAAGTTCTTTACATTCATTTGCTGTAATTTCACTTACAGTAGTAAAGCAGTCAGTGTATTTAGCAGTTTGTTTCTCAATAGAATGCTTGCTTTGCATATTGAGCTCGTTAGCCATTTGATCACCATTATAAGCAAACAGATAATCATATAACGGCTTATTGTTTCCTGCAATACTTCTTCCTATACTCGTGGCATGAGTGGTGAATATTGTTGCAATTTGTGGTATCTTGTAGCTTAAGTACAGAAGTCCTAACCCGGTCATCCATTCATTTGCATGATATATGACCCTTTGAGAATCGTCAAGATAAAAATTATAGAAACTTTCAACTACCTTGGCAGCTGCATATGAGAACATAGACGCTTCGTCATAATCACCATAGGCATGTAGACTGTCTACCTGAAAATGTTCCCATGTCCATGTGTAAATATTGTTTTTATCTTTATAATATTGATTGAAGTTTACCAATATTGCAATAGGTTGTCCTGGTATATTCCATCTTCCAATTTTAATAACAAGACCTTCTTTGTTGGCTTGTTCATGCCATTCAGAAAACAGTTTGTTATCTTCTATGAAATAAGGATTATCGTTAATAAAAACATCAGGACCGATAAAAATAATTTTGTCTTTCAGAAGATTCTGTAGGGTTTTTGCTCTTGTTGAAAGAACTGTATATATACCTCCGACCTTATTGCAAACTTCCCAACTAGATTCAAAAATATAATCAGGTGTTAATAATTTTGTTGCCATAATTCTTTTGTAATATGGGCGCAAAGTTAATAAAAAATCATACAAAAACAAATTTTGTATGATGTATTTTTAAGAAATGAGAGATTTTATTGATTTATGATTATTTTATTAATAACTATTTAAAATGATTGCAAAATAGTTATTGTTAAATATTAAAGAGGATATATGTTTTTTATTTTGAATGCTAAAATCTGCGCACTTATAATTAAAAATGAAATATGGCATAATATTTGTTTGTGATAAAATGTTTATCTTTGCATCGTAAAATTATTGTAAATAAGAATATATATAAAATGACCAGTCAATTTTCACCAAAAGTGTCTCAAATTCTAGCGTTTAGCAGAGAAGAGGCAGCCAGGTTAGCCAGCAGGTCTGTTGGTCCGGAGCATTTGCTGCTTGGTATACTTCGTGACAAGACGGGCCCTGTGCATGAATTATTTTTGAAATTAGATATAAACTATCAGTCAATAAAAACCGAGTTGGAACAGAAGGTGCGTGAAGATGATTTTATGCAACCTTTAAATACTCGTGAGCTTGTGTTGAATGAAAAGGCCAGTAATATTTTAAAACTTGCTGTTTTGGAGGCCCGTATTCAGTCTATGCAAATGGTTGATGAACAGCATTTATTGTTGGCGATTTTACATGATCATGCAAATAATGGAGCAAAAGAGGTGTTAGAGTTTAATAATATGAGTTATGAAGATGCGTTAACCTATTTTCAGAATAAATCAGGTTATATGACAAATGATGGGATTGACATGCCTGATAAGGATGAAGATGAGGACGGCATGCTTAGTATTAATGGCGGTAATTCACAGAAATCAAATCCGCAGAGTACTGCAACTGGTGTACATAGAAGCCAAGGAAAAACGCCAGTGCTAGATAACTTTGGAACCGATTTGACGAAATGTGCATCGGAAGGAAAACTAGATCCTGTTGTAGGCCGGGAGCGTGAGATTCAGCGCGTTGTAGAAATCTTGTGTCGTAGAAAGAAGAACAATCCAATCTTGATTGGAGAACCTGGTGTAGGTAAAAGTGCAATAGTTGAAGGTCTGGCTCAGCTTATTAACAAGCATCATACATCACCAGTCCTATTCAATAAGCGTATAATTAGTCTTGATATGACTGCTATTGTTGCAGGCACAAAGTATCGTGGACAATTTGAGGAACGTATACGCGCACTGATTAAGGAAATAGAGCAGAATCCTGACGTCGTTATTTTTATTGATGAGATACATACGCTTATAGGAGCCGGTTCTACTCCGGGTTCAATGGATGCCGCCAATATATTGAAACCGGCATTAGCACGTGGCACTATTCAGTGCATTGGAGCAACGACATTAAGTGAATATCGTAATTCAATCGAGAAGGACGGAGCTTTGGAACGAAGGTTTCAGAAGGTTATTGTTGAACCGACAACGTCTGATGAAACTATAACCATCTTGAATAATATAAAAGAGCGTTACGAGAATCACCATCATGTTTCTTATACTAACGATGCCATATTGGCGTGTGTCAAATTGACAGAAAGGTATGTAACCGACAGATTCTTTCCTGATAAAGCTATTGATGTTCTTGATGAGGTGGGTGCACGTGTGCATCTGCGGCACACACAAATGCCTCCTGAGATAAGTGAAAAGGAAAAAGAAATTAATTTTATCAAAGGGAAGAAGCAGGCTGCGGTAAGAAATCAGAACTTTGAGCTGGCTGCAAGTTACAGGGATAAGCAGACAGAATTGGAAGCTGAACTTTCTGAACTTCAGGAAAAATGGGCAAATAATGAGATTGGCACTCGAGATGAAATAACAGAGAATGATGTTACAGAGGTCGTGTCAATGATAACAGGTGTGCCTGTACAACGGATGGCTGAGGCCGAAAGTGCAAGGCTCAAAAATATGGCTAATGATTTGAAAGCTGTTGTAGTTGCTCAAGATAAGGCTATCGAAAAGATGGTTAAGGCTATACAGCGCAACAGGGTTGGTCTGAAAGAGAAAAATCATCCGATAGGAGCGTTTATGTTTTTGGGACCAACGGGTGTCGGTAAGACATATTTGGCGAAGAAACTGGCTGAGCATATGTTTGGCAGTTCTGATGCGTTGATCCGTGTTGATATGAGTGAATACAGTGAGAGCTTTAATACGTCTCGATTAGTTGGCGCTCCTCCGGGATATGTAGGATACGAAGAAGGCGGGCAGCTTACAGAGAAAGTAAGACGTCATCCATATTCAATTGTATTGCTTGATGAGATTGAGAAGGCACACGGCAATGTGTTCAATATGTTATTGCAGGTTCTTGATGAAGGACGTCTGACAGACGGTAACGGCCGCTTGATAGATTTCCGTAATACGGTGATAATCATGACAAGTAATGCTGGAACTCGTCAATTAAAAGAATTTGGACGCGGTATAGGTTTCAATGCAGGTGGCTTTAGCAGTGAAAACATCAATGAAACCGACAAAGAATATGCTAGAAGCATAATACAAAAAAGTTTGAGTAAGCAGTTTAGTCCTGAATTCTTGAATCGTCTTGATGAGATTATAACATTTGACCAGTTGGATCTTGAGGCTATAAAAAGAATTATAGACATAGAGTTAAAGGGGCTTGTCGGCAGAATCAAGGAACTTGGCTGTAACATAAAGATTTCAAATGCTGCAAAAGAGTTTGTCGCCTCAAAAGGCTATGATGTGCAATTTGGCGCAAGACCTTTGAAACGAGCAATACAGAACTATATTGAGGATGGGCTTTGTGAATTGATATTGGATGGAAAATTAAAAGATAATGACGTTATCTTAATAGATAAGAATCCAGATAAAGATAGCCTGTCGTTTAAGATAGAAGGAACAGATTGATTTCTTTGTAATTTAAATATTATTTAATATAGGGGCAAGTCATTTTCAAGATGTTGCCCCTATATTATTTATGTATAGAGAGAACTTCTTTTTTATCAATGGTTTGCTTGGGCTTGGTTATGTAATGGAGCATTTTCATTAATGCATTATCGTCTTTATTTTGAATGTGTGTCGTGCATATAATTTGATTTATAAATTTAGATGTATACTTAATCTTTATTTGTCTAATACTTTTTCTAGTTGTAAAAATTATAACAAATAAAGTTGATTTTGTATTAAAAAGGATTGTTTCGGTTTGTATATGTCTGTTTTGTTAATATAAATACGCGTATGCCTTTCAAATTATTAGTGATTGAGTTTTTGCCCATAAATCAGTTGTTTTTAATCCAAAAGTCATTTGTTTAATGGATGTATTTCATTGGTTTCTTTTGAAGAAAAGGCAGAAATGTTTTTTCGATGTTTTTTATTAGAAGATGTATAGTGAAGCATAAATGGTAATATACAGATTTGCGTTTGTCATAAATAATGAATTGCATATAGAAAAACATAACTCTGTTACTGCTGTATTTGTTATTTCAAGTCGTATATTTTTATTCGGTGAACCCTGTAATAGGGACATTGATAATGTTGAATAAGCAAAAACAAGGATTTATTGTTATTTTGTGAAATAATGTTCTATAAGGAATGAAATAATTTCTTTCAAATTAAGTGCAATATAATATTTCAAACATCGTTATATAATCATGAAGATAAAAAATATTATTTCACTAATAAGTCTTCTTTGTCTGTTTGTGTCGTGTACAGACGATGATTCTTTTTCATTGTCAAAATCTGACATATTGACATTTTCAACTGATACGATAAGTATGGATACCATTTTTTCAACGGTTCCAACTTCTACACGTACGTTTTGGGTTTATAATAAGGCTGGCGACGGGATACGATGTACAAAGGTTAGATTAGCTCGTGGAAACCAGACTGGATTTAGAATAAATGTTGACGGAGAATACCTTAGCCCGACGTCAGGATATCAAATTTCTGACGTAGAGATCCGTAAAAATGACAGTATAAGGGTATTTGTTGAATTAACATCTCCGGAAAACGGAAAGCAGGAGCCTCAACTGCTCGAGGATGAGCTTGTTTTCCTTTTGGAAAGTGGAGTAGAGCAGAAGGTTGCTTTAAACGCTTATACGTGGGATGCCAATTTACTGAAGAATGTGTATGTGCAAAATGACACTACTATCGGAACAGACTCTAAACCGACTGTAATTTATGGTGGACTGACGGTTGACAGCTGTGCTACATTGAATATAGCAGCCGGAACTACTTTGTATTTTCATGGTGATGCCGGAATTAATATATATGGCCGTATGATATCTGAAGGTACGGCAGATAGAAATATTGTGCTTCGTGGTGACAGACTGGATAACATGTTTGACTATCTTCCTTACGATAATGTCAGCGGTCAGTGGCAGGGAATTCGTTTCTATGGTTCTTCTTACGAAAATAAAATCTGCTATACAGACATTCATAGCACATTTAATGGTATTGTTTGTGACTCTTCTGATGTATCGAAGGTTAAACTTCAATTACTTAATAGTACAGTTCATAATTGTCAGGGATATGGCGTTAAATCTGAAAATTGTTCAATAGAGATACGTAACAGCCAAATAACCAATACCTTAAATGATTGTGTGGCAATATTTGGCGGCAGTGCAATAATACAACAATGTACATTGGCACAGTTTTATCCATTTGACTCTAATCGCGGAGCTGCTCTGTATTATTCTAATTTTCAGGGTGAACGTTATATGCCGTTGTTAAAGATGGATTGTCTGAATAGTATTGTTACTGGCTATGCAAACGATGTAATAACTGGTGCGAAGATGGATGATGAAACGAAAGTGTTTAATTATAGATTCGTGAACTCATTATTGCGTACACCAGAAGTTACGGACGATGAGAACATAATTAATGTGACTTTCGAGAATGTTGAGGACACTTCAGCTGTATCAGGAGAAGAAAACTTTGTTTTAGTTGATATAGACAAACAGAGGTATGACTTTCATCTGAACGAAAAATCTCCGGCTATAAACACTGCTGCGATAGAATATTCCTTGCCTGAAGACCGTGACGGAAGACAAAGAGATGAACTCCCGGATGTTGGTTGCTATGAATATTTTAATGATCCGACAAACAACGAAAATGAATAAATATAAACGTAGACATGGAAAAAATCATTATAAAATCAGAATTAAGTCTGTTAAAATTTGAAGAACTTGATGATATGTCAAAAGCATTGGTGAAAAATGCTATTGAAGCTACAGACAAATCATATTCACCTTATTCCCACTTTAAGGTGGGGGCTGCGTTGAGGCTTGAGGATGGTACTATCGTGATTGGGGCCAATCAGGAAAATGCAGCATTTCCCGTTACTATGTGTGCTGAACGTGCTGCGATATTTAATGCTCAGTCTAATCATCCAGAGTTGGCGATAACAGCCATTGCAATCGCTGCAAAAAATATAGAAGGACTGGTTAAAACTCCTGTTTCGCCTTGTGGTTCTTGCCGGCAAGTAATATTAGAAATGGAGCAAAGATACCAATGTAATATAAAGATATTACTTTGTGGAACAGATGGCATTTATGTTATTGACAGCATAAAAGATTTGTTGCCATTGTCATTTGTTGATGAATCTATGCACTAAGTTTATTGATATAGTAACTCAAAAATATCCCAGATGACAGTTTAACGTATATGTCGTCTGGGATATTTGTAATAGTATTCATTTTTTGAAGTATCTTCATGTAGAATTTTAGCAGTTGCACAAGCGTGCATACGGACAGTTTTCACATGTTTTTCTTTCTGTTGTAGGCTTAAATGGAGTAGCAATGTCAAATATTTCAGACAATATAGACTTGACATTCTCCAAAAAATCCGGCAGATATTCAGATATATCGTTAATCTTATTCTTGTTTATTGATATTATCGGATTATATCCTTCTTCTGAAGAGTGCTGTATAAAAAGCAGTGCAGGACTTACAGGCAAACTGCTGCTGTTATATTTCTTATTGCCTCTTACTATTAACGAATATAGCATTATTTGCAGATAATAGTCTGCGTGTATCTCTGTATTTAGCGGACGTATGAATATGTCGTCCAATGATTTCGCATCTTTTAGATTACTGCTTCCTGTCTTATAGTCAACAATTCTTATTTTTTCTGTATTATTTTCTTTATCAACAATTTTGTCCATTCTGTCTATGCGTCCGCCTATGCATATCTTACGTTCGTCACCATTTGCAACAAATTTAATATCCTCATAGACGTCATTTTCAATCCCAATGATAGTAAATGGTGCCAATGCTGAGTCAATTTCAATTAATCTTTTCAGATACCTTATTATTACTTCTCGGTTAATCAGCTGCAGGCCATTATAAAACGATTTGTTATTGTTGTCATTATATTCTTGCTTAAAGTATATCTCGGTAAAGGCCTCATCAACGATCCTTCCAATTAACGATTTGTCTTCCAATGCTTTATTAATGGTTTCTTTTGTAATGATGTGGTTTTCTGCGTTAAGATATTTCCGGTATAATATTTCTGCAGCTCCATGGAATATATTACCAAACATCCTGTTGTCCATTTCGTCACTTTCATCAAGTTCTTTAATCTGGGCAATATTGTAAAAGTAAAATTGCAGCGGACAACGCATATATCTGTTTATTGATGTCGGTGAAATAAATTTCATCGAGTTTAATATATTGACAATGGTTTCATCCTTGGCAATTATATTAGGCTTTGAATATACCAGCTGTTGATCTGTTTTTAGAGATATGCGCTTGATGTCAAAGTTACTGTCTGTCATAAGTTGAAGCATAAATCGGCTCATTTCACCTGTGTGTCCGTCTTCTGTTGAGTTGTTGTATACAATTGTAACGTCAGAGGCTCTCTGTATCAAATTGTAGAAATAATATGCATAAATGGCTACTTTGTTATCTACCGTTGTCAGTTCGTATGCCTTTCTTATCGAATAAGGTATAAAGGACGAGTCCGTTATGCCTTTTGGCATATTTCCCTCATTACATGAGAGAATCAGTACATGCTCAAAATCCAGATTTCTGGTTTCAAGTATACCCATAACTTGGATGCCTTCTGCTGGCTCACCATGAAATGGAATAGAGGTTGAGTTGATCAGTTGCACGATAAGCTTTTGCAATGTTATTACGTCCACATCAAGGTCGCCTGACTTGACCAGTTCATTTAATCTATTGCATAATGTGTACATTCTGAATATCGACTCTTGAAACAATGGGTCTTTGTCTGTATTGCCCATATTTATGGCAACTCGTTTCAAGATGTCCATAAGCCATTGCATCAAATCGTTATTGTTATTCTGTAGCTCAAACAGATGTTTTGTAAATTCATCTTTGTCAAGAATCTGAAATGTTGGATAATAAATGTTCTTTTCTTTTAGTTCATTCAATAGGTCCGAGCATTTTTCTGATATATATTGTGCATAAGGATGCGACAAAATCTGAGCTACATAATGAAGCTGGTATCTGTTTTTGTTGTGTGAATAGCCTTTTAATTTAAGATCGAGTAGCTGTAGAACAAACGATGAAACTGGTGTCTGAAAAAGTGGATAGCCAGAAGTGATGTTTACGCATTCAACTTCTTTGGGTATGCAGTGTATGATTGTTGGTAAAAGAGACTCGTCGCATAAAACTATAGCAGTATTTTTACCATCTTTATATCTTTCTTCTTCTTTCAACCAGTCACTTACGTATCTTGCCTGAATGTTTTCAGTGGATGCGTTAGCATATATAATTCTTTTGCCTGCAGACAAGTTATTATAGATACTTTTGTCAGACGAGTTAAGCTCATTAGGAAAGTCTTTAAGGTATTTTTCAATATAGTGACCGGCTTCGTTTTTATTTGGCGGCATATAAAACGAATCAAAGTCCCAATAAAAACCAGCTCTATTTTTTTTCTGTAAATTTGAGAATATTTTTTGCTCAACCTTTTGAACCATATTAAATCCGACAAACAGATATTTGTCATATTTATAATCAATATCCTGTTGGGCAACTTCTCTATACAGCATTCCTTCGTATGCAATATTTTGTTCACGGAGTCTTGCTTTGTAGTTGTTATATATATCCTCGAAATGTCCCCATAATTTTAAGAAGCGTTTTTTCAGTTCAGATTCATTGTCTGTCGTGAAATTGCTGAAAAATTTATGCAGAATCTCTTTTTGTTCATCTGTAAGATATGAAATGTCGTCTAATTCATGGATGTCTTTAATGTTCTTGAATACATTTGAGGCATCAGCCATATTCTTGTCTATGTCGTCAAAATCAGCCAATAGTAATTGTCCCCATCCATAAAAATGATCTAGCGATTCGTCTATTTGGGTGCATTCAGTAAAACTTTTATGTATCTCGCATATAAGTTTTATTGAATCTCCAATTAACAGCGATGAATGCTGACGAAAAAAGTCGCTGATAGTAATATATGCCGGTGACCATAAAGGACGGCCGGCTTTTATGGCAAGCTGTTCGTTCAAGAATATTGATGCACGTTTATTAGGAAACACAACAGCTATGTTTGACAAATTAGTGCCATATTTATTTACGATGTCTTCTGCTACGTATTCTAAAAATTTCTTCATGTTACTTCCGTTGTATTAGTTACAAATGATGAGAGTGATTGCGAAATGTATTATTCCACCTTGTTGACCTTGTTTGAATAAACAAACCACAGATATCCTTCAACATTTTGATACCCCATTGATTTTAGTAGAGACATATATTGTTTTACTTGATTTATATATTCATTACAAGGTTTGCCAAATTTAAAGTCAATAACTTTCATTCTGGTACCGTCTGTAATTACTCTATCTGGCCGCCTTTCAATAACTTTGTTAGTATTTTTGTCGTATTCAAGAATGCTACATTCGTTAAATACTGTCCAACGTGAGTCAAACCAGTCAGCTACTTGTTTATCAGATAAACGTTTTGCTAGCATACTCCGCATTTTATCTGCCGTTATATCATCATCATAAAGTACACCATCGAATTCGAATTGTTTTAACACATTGTCTATATCATCGGTAGTACGAATCATTGAAAACAATTTGTGTAATACACTACCCATTTTTATATAACGTTCGTGTTCGTTCTCTTCGTTTTCAGATTTTATAAAATCATTACTTTTATTACTTTGTCTGAAATTAGCCACATAGTTTGATGTTTTCATATTTACTTTATATGGCAAAGTTTGTTGTATAAAAACATTTTCTGTTTTTACAGACTTTGTCTCTTCATCACAGCAAAGTTCTCCATACTCAAATATAGTTGGCTCATTTTCCTGTTCAATCCCGGAAATAGAAGCTCTAGGTAATATCTCTGCCAATCCTTTTATGTTATCGTTTAATATCTCAGATCTGTTCCTTATACTTTTGGATGAATTGTTTTTCTTTCCTATAACAAACAGGTTCTTACATGCTCTTGTAAATGCAACATATAGCAAGTTGAGATTATCTACAGTGTTTTGTAAATATTCGTTTTTATAATCATCAACATATATTGTATTGAGCAATTTTTTGTTATAGTCTACAGGAACTATCGGCAATTTGTCAAATGGCTGATATTTGGGATTGCACCATAACGTGGTGTTTCTGTTTTCCAGAGTCCAATCGCAGAATGGAATAATTACATTATCATATTCCAGGCCTTTGCTCTTATGAATACTTATAAGTCTTATACCGTTAATTTCATCACATTGAATTGTTTTTGAATGTATGTTCTCATTCCACTCATTGATGAATTTATCAATATTGCCTGAATTGTTATTTATAAAATCAGAGACCTGATCATAAAAAGCGCATATATAAGCACCTTGTTCATGCATCTTTTCAAGCTCAAAAGTGGAATATATAAATTCAATAATGTCAAACAATGGCTTTTTGATGAGCTGTTGCATATTGTCAATATAGCTTGACGGTAAAAAAGAATCAGCATTGTCAGTTTCTGACACGAAGCTTGTGAGAATTTTACTTACATTCAGATCTTTTTTCAATATTGTATTTTGATATATAACAGCCAAATTAGCTTTTGACATTATGTCGTCAGGATGTACGAGTAACTGTAAGGCAAGCATAATTGTATTAACAGCACTTGATGCATCTAGCCTGAAGGCTTCATCGCTTATAAAAGTCAGGTCGGGTCTTTTTTCCATGAAATAGTCTGCAACAATTGGTATCAACTTATTGTATCTAAATAATATTGCAGTTTTATTCAACGGCATACCTGATTTTATTATCTCATCTATGCAGCTTTCAATATATTCTAATGTCACATCATTATAATCTTCATTCGGTAGCAGTGTTAATCTTACATATCCGGCTTGGGCTTTTCCTTGTCTTGCATTCTGTTTAACATCTCCATACGCAGTTTTGATTTCATTGGCACTGCTGTCAAGTCCGATTTCTTGGCCACGTGTGTATTCATATTGTGCAGCTAAAGTGAAAAAAGCATTATTGAAATCAATGATGTTTTTTTCAGATCTGTAATTCGTTTGAAGTGAACACACATCCACCTGTTCCTTTGAAGACGGAAATTGCTCCTTGATATTGTTAAGTAAGCGCCAGTCTCCGGCACGCCATCTGTATATACTTTGTTTAACATCTCCGACAATGAGGTTGTTGACAGTGTCATTATCATTTGAGCCATGACTCATACATTCTTTAAGCAGGACTTTAAAATTTTGCCATTGAACAGAACTGGTGTCTTGAAATTCATCTATCATTATGTGTTCAAGTTGGCATCCGGCTTTTTCAAATATGAACGGAGAATCATTGTCTTTGATGAGTGAATGAAGCAGGTACTGAGTGTCACTTAGCAGGAATCTGTTGGCATCTTCATTTAATTCTCTTACTTTACTCTCAATTTTATTTAGAAGGCGTAATTTACTAAGGTGTTTCAGAGTAACCTCAACTGTTGCATAAAGCTTCCATTGTTTTGAGCGTTCTGTTTCAGCTTCATGTAGCAGTTTCATTAAGCTTTCATTTACTAATGATATAATAGTATTCCGGTCTGGACTAGTCTTGGTCGTCCAGCTTTCAGCACTGTCAAGGCATTTTTTCAAGGTGTTGTTAACACATTTATCATCACTGAAATCATCTGTTTTAAGTTTTTTGAAATAACTGCATATGCCTTTGCCTTTTGATGCATATGATGTATTAGGGTCTAATCCGGCCTTGGTTGTTTCATTTATAAACCGGTCTGCATATGCTGCCATGCATTTTTTAGCATTACTACGGATTTCTTTTAGTTCCTTAATATATATATCAAAAAAATTATTCTCTGTGATTATCTTATTTAGATTGTCGCTGATTGACTTGTAGTAATCTTGAAAAATGTTTTTTCCAAATGATTTAATCTGACCAATAACATTCCAACCTTTGTTTTCATCGATGTTGGTAAAAATGTAATTTATAAGCCATTGTAATAATTGGCTTGTTGTCGTCAGTGAGTCTATAAGTTGATCTATTGCTTCTTCTTCTACCTGAGAATCATTTAAACCGATTTTTAGGTTTGCTGTTAAATCTAATTCGCGTGCTAGATTACGTAATACAGACTGAAAGAAAGAGTCTATCGTCTCAACTCTGAAATAGTTGTAATTATGAACGAGGCTGTTTAAGGCTATTCCGGCTTGTCGGCTTGCTTGTTCTTCGCTTATATTTAGTTTTCCTGTTATTTCCTTCATGTAAAGATGCGAATCAGGAAGCATTTTCCAAATTCCATATAACTGGCTTAATATTCGCATTTTCATTTCTTCTGTAGCTTTATTGGTAAAGGTTACAGCAAGAATGTTCTTAAAACTCATTGGATTTTTAATCAGGAGTTTTATATATTCAACGGCAAGGGTGAATGTTTTACCGCTTCCGGCGCTAGCTTTATATACTGTTAATTGTTTCATGTTAAAATATTAATTGTTACCAGTCTCTAAACAATTCAAATCCGAATCTACATCCTATACCTTCAAAATCAGCATTTCGAGTAGCTAAAAATAAGCCCATAGAAAAAAATCTGTTTGTGAACCCATATCCACATTCTATATATGGATGTAGATGCTCAACAAAGAGTGTGTTTACATATATACGTTCTATCTCCATCAGTCGCCCTACATATGGTATGCGAGACAATAGCATTAATGGCGATTCGTATGTTGCATTTGTTCGCACATAATATTCCGAAGCATTATACCAATTGCTGTTTAATAATTGAAATTCACCTGTCCAATCGTCATTCCATCCTCCAGGAATATTCTCTTCTCTGAAATTTGTATAGTCTAAGAAATATGATGTTTTACTTTTGGATGTATAAAATCCACTGCCAACTCTAAGAGAAATAGCTTTCAGAGAATGAAATTGTTTTTTCCATGAAGCATCGAACTCAAAGCGTTCATATTCCATATCAGAGTTAAATACATTTTTTACTCCTCTTTCGTAGTCAGTCGTAAATATAGGTCCGTTCCATCCGTATGGCCGGAATTGTATTTGTAATGATGGAGCAAACGAATAATATTCTGTAGGCCTTTTTGCTTGTTCAAAGCCTGTTTTATCAACGGCAGAGCGTTTGTGATATATTATACCAGGTTGTATGCTCCATTTATCCGATAAGTCATAATTTGCTTTGAATTTAAAGTAGAAATCTTTAAAATAGTCTAAATTCATGTTGTCCCAATTGATGGAATCAAGTGTCTCATTTTTTATTTGGTCTACTATACTGGAGTTGGTAATTCTATTTCCATTACCAATTTCAAATTCTGTATATCCATTTCTTCTCTTATTGTATGTAAAACGGATAGGCATTCTGAAATATAGCTGATGCTGTTTAAACGAATATCCTGAATTAAAAGATAAAGAAATATCTTTATTTAAAGAAAAATTATAACTGCCGTTGATTTTTAATTTGTATGTTATACCCTTTCGTCCGCTGTAACTTAATTCCAATGGATTTAAAATTGGAGATATTCTAAAAGCGCCCTGGTTGTTGGTTCCAAAGTTACCTTTTGTGCGATTGATAATGTGATCACCTAAAACATCCCATAAAACTTGGTCCCAACGTTTGTTTTCTTTGACATTCTGGATTGTATCAGTTGTGTTATTATAGCCATATTTGATATAAGCATCTTTAAAGTGGATAGGCAGCGTGTCTGGCCTTATTTCTTCCATTAATTTGATGTCGTGTGAATTTATTATTGAATCGGGTAGGGTGATAGGATTATCATAAACCGAATGATAAGATGCATGAATTTTATTTCCTATAAAATGAAATACGGCGTCAATATCGCATTTCTTAGGTAGTAATGAGTATATGCCATATTTGCCCATTAATACGTCTATATGAAACTTCACCATATCGTATTCGCCCATAAATTGCATTCGTATAATTCTACCTGTAGTTCTTTCGACAATTGCAGAACCACTTATCATTTGTGTATTGTGGAGTTTTGGTCTGAAAACAATTTCAGAACGATTGTCTGTTAAACTTGTAATATCGTATTTGTATAGCTTTGTATTATATGTATTAAATGGAGAAAGAATTTGATTGTCTAATATTGTTACATCATAAATATTCGGCATCAGATATTTCAGCAATGTAGTCATTGCATTTTTATGATGGGGTATGGTTCCAATATTTAATTGGCGTGTCGCTTCAGAAATGTAATTGTCTTTAATATATATATTGCTGTATGTTTCCCCTACATATTCTCGCCTTCCTCTTGATATCGCATACATGGAAGGTATAGCCATTAATGTAATATTTCTTTTATCTGTTTTAAAATAATATCTTAAATAGACATTTGTGTGGATTCCTTTTACTTCTTCTGATACACTTTGTTTGTATTTCAGAACTCGTTGAAGTATTAGCGAGTCTGATGTCGTTTCAGCTTTTGTTCTGTACGGTATAAGACAGAAGACTAAAAGAGATGTTAATATGATTCTTTTAATAATTTCCACTTTGCAAATATACATGTTTTTTTTCAAATCGAGTTATTTCTATATATTATATACTTTTAAATCGGCAATGCCTGTTTTGCCTGTTGTTCAGATTGTTGTCTATTGTAAACATTTGATTTATTTATAGCCTAATAGACGTTGATTGTATGAATTTGATATTAGATAATAGATGTATCTTTGAAAATTACAATATTTATCTTATCAAGATAGATTTATTGATAACTGTAATTAACTTTACAGAAAAATTGCACAAATAATTTTGAAATGTGCAAGTAATGATTTATCTTTGCACAAATTTATTATTTTTGTGCAATGGAAAAAATACCAAGTTTTAATTCGTTTATAGAGAAAAGCATTATTGATAATTGGGATTTAGATGCTTTAACTGATTATCAAGGTGTAACACTTCAATATAAAGATGTTGCAAGAAAAATTGAAAAGTTGCATATAATGTTTGAAAACAGCGGTGTTGTAAAAGGTGACAAAATTGCCATCTGTGGCCGTAATAGTGCAAACTGGGCTGTAGCCTTTATTGCAACACTTACGTATGGAGCTGTTGCTGTTCCTGTTTTGCATGAATTTACACCGGAGCAAGTTTATAATATAGTAAATCATAGTGAAGCAAAACTGCTGTTTGTCGGAGATGTTGTTGCTACAACTATAGATGCAACAAAAATGCCAAGTCTTGAAGGTATAATATATATACCTGATTATTCATTGGTTGTTTCGCGCACAGACAAGTTGACATATGCACGAGAGCATCTAAATGAGTTGTTTGGTAGGAAATATCCTAAGGCATTTAGAAAAAATCATATACATTATTATATTGAACAAAGTCCTGATGAACTTGCTTTGATTAATTACACAAGTGGAACAACGGGTTTCTCGAAGGGTGTTATGTTGCCGTATAGGGCATTATGGGGAAATTTGGATTTCGCAATGAATGCTTTAGGAAAAAATATTTCCAGAGGTTCAAACACTGTAAGTATTTTGCCTATGGCGCATATGTATGGAATGGCTTTTGAGTTTTTGTTTGAATTTTGTCATGGATGCCATATATTCTTCTTGACACGTGTACCTAGTCCTGCGATTATTGCACAAGCATTTAAGGATATAAAACCGGCAATAATTATTGCTGTTCCCTTAGTTGTTGAGAAGATAATAAGAAAAAGAGTCTTTCCTAAGATTCAAAATAATAAGATGCGCTTATTGCTCAACATGCCGGTTATAAGTAAAAAAGTTAAGCAGAGAATATGCGAAGAGGTTTATAATGCCTTTGGTGGTAACCTGTATGAAATAATTGTTGGAGGAGCTGCGTTTAATCAGGAAGTAGAGTCTTTCCTGAAGAGTATAGACTTTCCGATTACCGTTGGTTATGGGGCAACAGAATGTGCTCCGATTATAACATATTCCGATTATCATGATTTTGTCCCGATGTCGTGTGGTAAGGCTGTGATACATATGGAAGTTAAAATTGATAGTCCAGACCCATATAATGTTCCTGGTGAGATTTTGGCCCGTGGAACAAATGTTATGTTAGGATATTATAAAAATGAAGAAGCAACTCGACAGGCTTTGGATTCAGATGGCTGGTATCATACAGGTGATTTAGGCTTGATAGATGCAGACGGTAATGTTTTTATTAAGGGTAGAAGCAAGAATATGCTTTTGGGGGCAAATGGTCAAAATATTTATCCCGAGGAAATAGAGGATAAGCTAAATAGTATGGCAATGGTTGTGGAAAGTCTCGTGATACAGAAAGACGACAAACTTGTTGCATTGGTATATCCTGATTATGAGGAAGCAAGAAATTTAGGCTTTTCGAAAGATGATTTGCAGAATATTATGGAACAGAATATGGCTGAATTGAATCAAGTAATGCCATCTTATTGCAAGATTTCCAAGATAAGACTTCAAGATGAAGAATTTGAAAAGACACCTAAAAAGAGTATAAAAAGATATCTCTATAAAGATATTGATATTTAGAATTTACTTTTCTGAATACGGTTCCTGTATTCATTAATATTGAGATATAAATATTCATCAAGAAAGACGTTGATAACAAATTTGTTATTCAGCCTCTTTCTTGCTTTTTTATAGTAGACTTTATGCTTTTTCTGTTGCAATAAAGAAATTTCTACTGCCCCGCTTCTATGAATGTTCGGTTGATGTATCTCATGTTTGTATTTAAAGGCTCACCCGATAAATAGTGGGGAAAGAAAGAAAAAAAATCTTATCTTTGCATCATGGAAAATTCAATGTTAGAGTCTTTGGTAAGCTTCATGCTGCCATCCAATATATTATCTCGTTTTACAATAGTAAAAGTAGAAAGTAATGCAGAAACGTTATTTATTCATTTGGATGAAATCGCTTCCGCAGATTATGTCAATGAACCGAATATAGAATCCAAAGGATTTCTTGCCCCTGTTACCGTCCGTGACTTTCCGATCCGTGACAAGGCTGTAGACCTGATTGTGAGACGTCGCAGGTGGAAAGACCTCCGTACGGGCAAATGCTTTACGGCTCCCTATGATGATGTCAAGGAAGAAGGAACCCGCTACTCGAAAGAGTTTGCGGCTTTTTTAAAAGATATGTATGGAGAGGAGTCCTACGACCTCCCGTTCGCTTGATTTCTATTATCACATCAATGGGGACACTTTCGAGAAGCAATACAAGGAAGTGCTGAGTGGTTACCGGGAGTGGAAAGACAGGGAGCATGCTGCGGAATGGCTGGTATTTCCGGAAAACACAGGTCCCCGTCTCTGTATAGATGAAATCTCCATCAGCGACGGAGAGCTTTACACCATTGTGTCCAATCCGGATGCCCGGGGAAAGAAAGGAAGCCTGGTCGCTATAATCAATGGCGTCAAATCAGAGTATATTATTAACATACTGAGGCGTAATATTCCCTTTTCAAAGCGTTTAAAGGTAAATGAAATAACTTTGGATATGTCCAACAGTATGGGGAAGATTGCCCGATGCTGTTTCCCTAAGGCCATCCGGACCATAGACCGTTTCCATATTCAACAAATGGCTTTCGAGGCCGTGCAGGAACTGCGTATTGCCCATCGTTGGGAAGCAATACGTCAGGAAGCGGATGACATGAAGAAAGCCAGATTTTGTGGAGAGGCATATTCTCCATTTATTTTTTCGAATGGAGACTCTTTAAGACAGCTATTAGTACGCTCTCGCTATTTACTTTTCAAATCTCCCGAGAAATGGACACAAAGACAAAAAGAGAGGGCGGAAATTCTTTTTGCCCAGTATCCGGATCTGCAGGAAGCTTATTCTCTGTCACATTCCTTACGGATGATTTTCTCAAGGAATATTCACAAGGATGCCGCCAGATTGTCTCTGGCAAAATGGTATGACTGGGCCGACAGGTCCGGATTCAAAAGCTTTCAGGCTATAATTTCTACCTTGACAGAACACCATGACGGAGTCCTGAACTTCTTCGTGAACCGCTCTACCAATGCTTTTGCCGAATGCTTTAATGCCAAAATCAAACAGTTCAGAGCATTGCTCCGAGGAGTTATTGACATACCATTCTTCCTCTTTAGGCTGACTAAAATTTATGCGTAATATTTTCTTTCCCCACTATTTATCGGGTGAGCCTATTTAAATTATCTGATATTAACAACCTTCTACTTATAGTGTGTATTGAAAATAAAAAGCCTAAGAATTTATTATATTCTTAGGCTTTTTATTCTTTTAGTATACTGCTAATTTAGTCGGGGCGACAGGATTCGAACCTGCGACCACCTGGTCCCAAACCAGGCGCGCTACCGGACTGCGCTACACCCCGTAACCAAATCTTTAAATTTGCGATGCAAAGGTACTACTTTTTTTTAAAACATGCAAATTTTACAGCATTTATTTAATTATATTTTGCTCAACAAAGATTTTTTTCAGTGCTTGAACACCTTTCTCTACTTGTTCCACAGTATGGGTTGCCATTAATGCAAATCTAACAAGTGTATCTTGTGGTGCGCATGCAGGAGGGATAACAGGGTTTATAAATACGCCTGCATCAAAAGCCAATTTAGTAACGAGGAAGGTCTTATCTACATCTCTAACATAAAGAGGTATAATAGGACTTTCTGTGTCTCCTATTTCAAAACCTTCTTCACGGAAGCGTTTTAATGCATACTTTGTAACTGTCCAAAGGTTTTCAATACGCTCAGGTTCTTTGCGTATGATGTGCAGGGCTTCCATTGCAGCAGCTGTAGCAGCAGGGGTATTGGATGCGCTGAATATATAAGTTCTGCATGTGTGGCGCAAATAGTTTATGGTATCTTTATCACCGGCAATAAAACCTCCTATGCTGGCGAGGCTTTTAGAGAAAGTACCCATGATAAGATCAACGTCATCAATTACGCCAAAATGGTCGCATACGCCTCTTCCTTCTTTTCCGAAGACTCCTAGCCCATGCGCTTCGTCTACCATTAGAGAAGCATTATATTTTTTCTTTAAACGAACAATTTCAGGTAAATTTGCAAGATCACCTTCCATTGAGAAGACGCCATCAACGACAATAAGTTTTATTGACTCGGGTTTGCATTTTTGGAGTTGTTTTTCCAAGTCTTCCATATCGTTGTGCTTATATTTTAAGCAAGTTGCGAATGAAAGACGTCGTCCGTCAACAATACTTGCATGATCGCGGTCATCGCAAATGATATAATCTTCACGTCCACAAACAACGGAGAGTACACCGGCATTTACAGAGAAACCTGTAGAAAAGCATAATGCTTCGTCTTTATGCTCAAATTCAGCAAGTTCCTTTTCGAGTTGTACATGTATGTCAAGTGTTCCATTCAAGAAACGGCTTCCTGCACAACCACTTCCATATTTGTCTAATGCATCTTTTGCTGCGGCCTCAACACGCGGGTCACCAGTTAATCCAGTGTAAGCATTAGAACCGAACATAAGCACTTCATGTCCGGCCATTTGAACCTCAGTGCCTTGTTTGCCTGTTATTTCACGGAAGTAAGGGTAAACACCAGCTTCCATGAACCTTTGTGGTTCACGGTAATTTTTGTATCTTTCTTGTAATAGTCCCATATTATAAATAGGTGTAGATTTTCTACATTGTTTTGATTAGGCTGCAAAGATACAAAAAAATGTGTAAATCATAAGAAAAAAAATAGAAAAGTGTTTTTTTTGCAAAAATATTATAAGTAATAAAAATGGTTTGTACTAAAATATTATTATTTTTGCAAGACGATGGCAGGAAAGAAAAAGATAATATTTGTTGTGAACCCGATATCTGGAACGACAAGAAAATCGGGTATCTGTAAACTTATTGAGAATAATCTCGATAAGGAATATTATGATTTCTCAATAGTTGAAACCCAATACAGCGGGCATGCTTCTGAGATATCCAGAGAAGCCAAAGATAGAGGGGTTGATGTTGTTGTTGCTGTTGGAGGTGATGGGACAATAAATGAAGTGGCGCGTTCAATTGTTAATTCGGATACGGCATTAGGTATTATTCCGTGTGGTTCAGGAAATGGATTGGCTAGGCATTTAATGATACCGATGGATATGCATAAGGCTCTTGAGGTAATTAATAAGCATACGGTGCATGACTTGGATTATGGTATTATTAACGGAATACCATTTTTCTGTACATGTGGTATGGGGTTTGATGCTTTTATTAGTATGAAGTTTGCCGAGTCAGGAAAGCGCGGTCCTGTTTCATACCTGGAGAATATTTTGCGGGAAGGATTAAAGTATAAACCGGAAACTTACGAGATAGAGGATGAAAACGGAAAAACTAAATATAGGGCTTTTCTTGTTTCATGTGCCAATGCATCCCAATATGGAAATAATGCATATATAGCACCACAGGCATCCATGAGTGACGGATTGCTTGATGTTATAATAATGGAACCTTTTGATATGATTGATGCACCGCAGATTAGTATAGATATGTTTAATAAAACTTTAGATCGGAATGCAAGGATAAAAACATTCCGTACTAGGCATATCTTGGTTCATCGTCAAAAGGAAGGATATATACACTATGATGGCGATCCTGTTATGGCAGGGGCTGATGTGGATATATCCGTTGTCAATAAGGGTATAAAGGTTATAATTAATCCTTTGGCTGATAAAGCAAAAAGGCAGCCAAACATGGTGCAAAATGCCTTCAGTGATTTTTTTAACGATATAAGTAATATGCGTACAGACATTGGCCGTCAAGGACGCCATATTCATATTTTGAATAAAATATTACTTAAACGCTTAAATAATCTGTGACTTCTTATAAGTTTGGACGCTTGCTATTTTATGTTTAGGCGTATGATCCTTATTCCTGTCATTGTCTTTTGCTTTTGCAGGTAATTGTATAAAGTCATAGGTTCTTCAACAACTTTGTGGTGCAGGCTAGATGCGTTAAGCATGTGCAGCCCGTCTTTATGCCATATGGCAAATCCGATGTGTTGAATATCCAGTCCTTTTAGACTTGTTGTGGTAGCAATGATGTCACCATCTTGAATTGTTCTTCTGACAGTGTTAGTGTTCTTAACCTCCGTCTTGGGAATGTATTTGTATGTTTTCTGATTAATGTTCTGTTCTGTTTTTCTTATTGTGGGGATATACTTAGGATTTTCCTTCAGCATCTTATATTTAGAGGGATTTTCAGACATGTAAAATACATTTATTCTTTGGGTATTGGTGAAAGGCGGTGCAGGGCTTTGTATTTCCTTACAAATTCCTTTCTTTGTATTGTTCTCTATCCAATCCGTGAAATAGTGAAGTCTTTGTGTGTAATGAGGTCGTGAGTCGTCCCTGTATCTTATTTTTTTAAGATTGTCACAGAAACTTTTAAATGTGTATTTCTTTTCACTCATGCACATTGAAAGGGCTACGACATTTTCAACATAGGTGGTGCAGTCTAGTTGCCTCAAATTGATAACTAATTTTTCTTTCTTGTTTATCTCTAGTGTGTGTGCTACATAGGGAATACCTTTAAGCTTCCGGGCAAAATATATTATATAGTTGGTGCTTTCCGGTTGTTTTTTCGCGTCGTTTAATAATTTAATAACGCGAATGCTGTCAGATGGTTTGTAGTCAACCTCATAAGCATAGGTTGTTACGTATGACAAAAAAGCAATGAATAATAAAAATAATTTCTTCATATTATTTCCTTCCTATATTTATTCCAAAATAAAAGTTTAATGAACCGAAAACATTATTAGTGGAGAATTGGCTTTTTCTATAATTATATGAGTGAAGAATTGTACTTGCTCCGGCATAAAATTTTGTATTGTTCCATACTATTCCGAATCTTCCAACTCCATCGATATTTACATCTCCAAATTTAAAGTCTCTAAGTGAGAATTCCGATTTATAGTGTAGGTCGCCAGTAGATCTTTTGTATGCTAATGCAACTGACAGTGATGCTGCAAAAAGCCAATTACGTGCAAAAACCCAATTGTATGCGTATCCGCCTGAAATTGAATATGATGTGTAACGTACTTTGTTAAACATTAATCCGGAATCAAGCTTTACGTTCTGGTATTTGTCGCTAATGTTGTTTTCCACAACATTTTTAAGCTTCTCATAATCCAAATCAAGCTTGTGAGTGGTATATCCTATGCCAAGCAACGGAGAGCCGCAGCTGCGTTTCTGGCATGTACTTTGGCTGAAAGCCGCTGGATATGAAAATTTTTTGTGGTTGAATATGTAGTATAAGTCAAAACCTTTAATTCCAACGGTAAGTCCGGAAAATGGAATTCCTTTTAATGTATGGCTGTTAAGGCCGTTTCCTAGGTATGCTTCGCGTATCTTATAGTCGTTGCCCGTTTGTCTATAATACAGATCGATTCCAAACATAGAGCTGTAAAGGCTTAGTTCGAACTCTTTCTTATTGTTGTCGTTGCTGATATGGCCTATGTCAAACGTATACCCAAGAAATATCCATCTCCATCCAACATAAGGTCCGATTCTGATTGTTGGTTCAGGAGCAAATGTGATGTACTGACCTGATTTGCTTTCAAGTCTATATATCTCATATGTATTGGTGTTTTGCAGCATTATTGTATAATTATAATGTTGCGGTTCTATATAGTTTGTGTCTATTTCATTGAAGTCTTTAAATATCTTTGTGAATACCTTTCCTATTCGTCTGAATATTGTGTTTTTCTTTTCGGTTTTTATCGTGTCGTTGGTTGAATAAGCCAATGACACGGCAGAAACCAAAAATAAACTCAAAATCAGACGTTTCATATTCATAAATTTAGAATTTTCCTAATATGCGGTCCATGACCCAATTGACAGGAGTCGCTGATACACTTGTGCATGAGCACGCTCCGAATCCTTGCAGGTCTTCAACAACTGCTTTAATTATTGGCAGCTGAACGTATGGGGGATTTTCTACTGTTATGTATTTTTCGTCATCGTTTGTGACAAGATGGATCGGGTCGTAGTTGTATACAGAAAAGCTCAGCTTTCCCTTACTTCCAACAATATCGATTCTGTCTTCTTTTGCAGATTGGTGGCCAACGAAGCACCATGAGCCACTTCCTGGAACACCGCTTTCAAACCTGAAGCATGCACTTATGCTGTCTTCTGTCTGATAAAGTCCGGCGCGGTTGGCACATATACCTTCAGCTTCTGTTATTACTCCAAACAGATCCTGCATCAAGTCAAGCTGGTGTGGAGCCAAGTCGTAGAAATAGCCACCTCCGGCTATATCCGGTTGTAATCTCCATGGGAGTTTTTCTTTTGAAGAATAATCTAAATCACGCGGAGGACAAGAAAAACGTATTTGCACGTTCATTATCTCACCAATAGTTTTGCTTGTTATGATTTCTTTGACGCGTTTGAAATATGGAAGATACCTTCTGTAGTAGGCGACGAAACATGGAATCCCGGTCTGCTCGCTGACCCTGTTGATTCTTACGCAGTCGTCATAATTAGCAGCCAGAGGCTTTTCTACGTATACAGGTTTTCCTGCTCTCATTGCCATTATTGCGTATGTGGCATGGCTTGAGGGGGGAGTGGCAATATAAATGGCGTTAACGTCAGGGTCGTCGATAAGCTCTTGTGCATCTGTATACCATTTGCTTATTTTATGTCGCTCTGCGTATGAGCGCGCCTTCTTCTCATTGCGGCTCATTACGGCAATCACTTTTGAGCCTTCTATTTCGTTAAAGGCCGGGCCTGATTTTTTTTCAGTAACCTCTCCGCAACCAATAAATCCCCATTTTAACAGTTTCATATTCTTGATGTTAACGATTTTTATTGTGGAAGTATTCTTTTCTTAGTAAACGTTTGGAGCCGCATGCTTTTTATTTATCTTAAAAAGATAATACATTAAGGAGCTTGTTTGACAAACTCTATTTGTTATGCAACTTATCTTCTGCAAAGTTAGCAATTTTTATTGATAATACCATTTCATAATATCCGGAATATTATTACCTTTGCATTAATTAATTAAAAATGAAATGAACAATCTTAAGCAAGAGTTTTTAAATAAGAGCCGTAGTTATACGGCTTGTATCTCTGCATCTCATAGGATGCTGTTTGACAATATACGTGCTATATTCAGACATACATGGTTATACACTTTGCTTTTGGCCATGTCAATAGCTTTGTTATCTATTTTTTATACGAGGGCTTTGACGGATGGTGGCTATACACATCCTTCATACACTCTATTAATGGTCTCTGCTGTCTTGGTCGCTTTTTTTCATGTGGGATATGTCTCGCGTATATTTATGCTTCTTGGCCATCAGTCGATGAAGTGGAATTTAGTTAGATGTATCAGACTCCTTGGTGTGTACTTGTGTATAATGGCTATAGTTTCTGTGGTACAATGGGGGCTTGTTTATCTGGTTATAGGAACTGGTCCGTTTGTCCCTCTTGACAAAATGCCTGTAATTGCATGCGTTATCATTGGAGTTTCATTGTTCTTTTCATGTGTCTTGCTTCCGTATGTTTACGTATTTGTTAAATATTTGATGGAGCCTGATAGTAAATTGAGCAAGATCTTATTAAAGGCATACAAGGTGGGATGGCGTTATTGGGGATTTATATTTATCACACTTTTATTGGCTGCTTTATGTGCTGCCGTTTGCATGTTCTTTGTTTCTATTCCAATGCTTATAATTTCTATGGCTAATACATTGTCGGCAATTGGTGTAGGATATATGGGCGATCCTTCTGGCTTGCCTTCTTATTTTAGTGTATTGCAATATGTTGTTGTGGCTCTGTCGTCATTTATATGCCTTTATGTTTATGTTTTTGTGATTTTCGTATGTTATTTTATGTATGGAAGCATAGAAACTCGTGAGAAAGAGCGAAAAGAATTCTTGAAGATAAAATAATGAGCTTACAAATTTAAGTTTTTGCGTCAGTACATTTTGTAACTATTATAGCTTATATAGTGTCTGTTTGTCAGATTCTGCGTTTCGCGGAAATCTGGCAAATAAGCATAACATTCTAGTTGATTTGTTGTACTTATGGTACTTTTTCGTTGTGTGTTGAGTGTCTTATATCGTAAAATATAGATAAAAGCAGTTGTTTGTGTAGCAAAATACATTGATTTGTAATGTAAAACACATTGTTTTTCATTGCAAATCATGATGTTTTATGGCGTAAAATGTGTCTTTTTATTTGGTATTTTATATGTTGAAGGTGCTTGATTTTTAAATGTTAATCTGTAACTTGCTGAATTATAACGTATTACGTGTTGTGCATGATTTTGTGGCTTTTTAGATTGTATTTTTATTATTTGTGTTTATCTCTTTATTTTGTGGCATTCTTGAAAATCAGGATGATACTTTTTCCTTGTCTTTTGTGATATTTTGATAACGTAATCCGGAATGCTCTGTATGTGATATAAATAAGGTTTTGTCTTTTATCGTAAATGACGTATAGAATGGTAATGTTTAATTTGTATTATTTTATCGACTGACAGATAATGAATGCTTTGTTAATTAAAAGGTGTTGGCTTATATTGTTATTAAGGCTTATTAGAATTAGAACCTATATAAAACAAAAATTGATTGTCTCACGACAACCAATCTTTTATTAACCTTAATAATCTAATACCATGAAAAACACGATGCAAAGGTATTCTAATTATTTCTTTTCTCCAAATATAATCTCTAAAAGAAATGGTTTTCTAACATTTTTTAAAGTTTTGACCATCCCATTTAAAAGAAATTTTCTTTATTATCGCATTTATTTCGTTATTGTTGTCTTTTTGAATAAATGGAATACTCAAGTTAAATGTTATACAGTTTGATTTTTCGTCCCATTGTGCAGCAAGCATAACAGGTTCTATGCAATTATATAGATTTTTAAATTTGTCTTCCGGCATTGAGTCTGGTTTTTGTGTGAACATACTTAAAATGGTATCTTCATCATTATCGACGGGAAGTCCAAATGTTGAGTTTATTGCTTGCCATTCTGTTGAATAGAATTTTACTGTGCTTTCTTTGAGCGGACTTTTAATTGTCTTGATTACGCATAGTATTTGCGTAGAGTCGTTTCCACGCAGAAGCTTGAGCTGCATTTCTGTAGTCTTATTCATGTTGATTTTTGCATAATCAAAGCTAATGGTGTCAATTGAAGTTGCCCCGTTAAAAGTGTTCTTTACTTTTACAGAATCTTTAGAACCTGTAAATTTTAATAATTCTTCTTTCTGATCGTTTGTGATATAAGGTAAAATTTCATCAGGAATGTTACCTATAACTTCTTTAATTGATATTTGGCCCATAATGTTGGTTGTGCAACAAAGCAGGGAAATGAGTAATGCAAATATTTTCATTTTATTCTTATTGATTGAAAGGGTGAATATACTATTGTCTTTTGCAAATAGTGGCCGGCATTTTTTGCCACTATCTTGTATGTTTTTATTGGTTTATTTAAACTTGATATCATGCAATAGATGTATAGAGGAAGCCAATGATATCTTTATCGGTTGTCCAAATAGGTGATGTTGTAATTTATTTAATCTGTTTTGTTCTATAGCTTCTTTTTCTATTGTATTCATGTGTCTGTATTAAATGAGATAATTTTGTTTTTAGTCTGCAATATTACACTTTTATTTTGATATTCGCAATAAAAACTCAGAAAAATACTTTTACTGTAATTTTTATAGCGTTTTTCCTTTCAAATACAATGCTTTAGTGGCACTTTGAGTGTTATACTAAAATTATTAGGATATAATGGTTGATAATTCGGAGTTTTTTAATACTTTTGCAAGTCGAAAGGGTGCATCATTAAAACATTGTAATACAAGAGATGATACCTACTGCAATATAATTGCTTCACTGTTGTGCAAAAACAGAATTGGATGCAGGTCCATAATAAAGCAGAATGTTGTCAGAACAATTTATAAGGACACTTCGTGGAATTTTGTCTTTAAAAGGCGTGATTTGGGAAATGTCTTTGTTAGAGCTGTAAAAGCATATTGAACGGGATGTCCTGACATGTCTTGGAGGCTGTTGTTGATGTTATAAACCGTAAGGATGATCGTTTGATACATGAAGATTCTGATATGTTGTGTTATCTGCTTATGTTGTTTGCGTACAAGGGTTTGAGGATAAAGGTGTTGTAGAGAAGCTACAGGATGTAATGGTCCTGAATGGCATAAACATTAAAATATTAAAAATATAGATTATGTATATTGATTATAAAAATGTAAATATATATCAAGATGATGTATGTGTGCTTGGCAATGTGAATTTTCATGTTGATGAAGGTGAGTTTATTTATATCATCGGAAATGTAGGTACAGGAAAAAGCAGCTTGCTTAAAACTTTGTATTGTGAGCTTGATATTGATGAAGGAGATAATGCAACAATCCTTGGACGAGACCTATTTAAAATTAAACGTAAAGAAGTACCGGCTTTGCGAAAGGAACTAGGAATAATATTTCAGGATTTTCAATTGTTGCATGACAGAAATGTTTATAAGAATCTATGCTTTGTATTGAAATCAACGGGCTGGAAAAATAAAAAGGAAATAGATGAGCGCATTGATGAAGTGCTGGATGCTGTTGGTATGTCAGAAAAGAAAACAAAAATGCCTTATGAACTTTCTGGAGGAGAGCAACAACGAATAGCTATTGCTCGCGCAATATTAAATAAACCGAAAATAATTATTGCAGATGAACCGACCGGTAATCTTGATCCTGAAACAGCGGATAATATTGTAAATTTGCTGAAGCAGATAAGTCAGACCGGGACGGCTGTAGTAATGTCAACACACAACATCTTGATGCTTGATAAGTATCCTGGTATCGTTTACCAGTGTAAGGAAGGTAAAATTAACGACATAACTAATATATATAACAAAAGTCTTTTTGATGAAGAAGACTAATATAAAATAAAAATATAAAAAAAGATACGATTATGATAGTAATGAAGTTTGGTGGCACATCAGTTGGCTCGCCTGAGCGCATGAAGCATGTTGCCTCATTGATTACAAATAGTGGAAAACCAGTTTTTGTCGTTTTGTCTGCAATGTCAGGTACGACAAATTCTTTGATTGAAATATCTGATTATTTATATAAGAAGAATCCGGAGGGCGCAAATGATGTTATAAATCGTTTGGAAAAAGCATATATGAAACATGTAGAAGAACTTTATTCTACAGAGAAATGGAAGAATGAAACAAAAATATTCCTCCAAAATGAATTTAATTATTTACGTTCTTTTACAAAAGATCTTTTCACTAGTTTTGAAGAAAAAAGCATTGTTGCTCAAGGTGAGATAATGAGTACCAATATGGTAACCAATTACTTAAAAGAGTGTGGCTACAATGCTGTTTTGCTTTCTGCGTTGGATTTCATGCGTACTGATAAAAATTCAGAACCAGATTCTTCATACATTAAAGATAAATTACAGAATTTGTTGGAGCAGAATCCTGGCCAACAGGTTTATATTACACAGGGATTTATCTGTCGCAATGCTTACGGAGAAATAGATAATCTGCTTCGTGGAGGCAGTGATTATACTGCATCATTGGCAGGAGCTGCTATAAATGCAGATGAGATACAAATATGGACAGATATAGACGGTATGCATAATAACGACCCGCGTGTGGTTGATAAAACTGAAGCTGTTCGCCAGTTACATTTTGAGGAAGCTGCGGAACTTGCATATTTCGGTGCAAAAATATTACATCCGACATGTGTGCAGCCGGCAAAGTATGCAGGTATTCCTGTGCGTTTGTTGAATACAATGGACCCTGCTGCACCGGGAACGATTATAAATAATGAAACTGTAACAGGTAAAATTAAGGCTATTGCTGCTAAAGATAATATTGTGGCAATTAAGATAAAGAGTAGCCGTATGCTACTTGCTACAGGATTCCTTCGTAAGGTCTTTGAGATTTTTGAGAGTTATCAGACGGCAATAGATATGATAACAACAAGTGAGGTCGGTGTTTCTATGAGCATTGATAACGATGCGCATCTTAATGATATCGTTGCAGAATTAAAGAAATATGGAACTGTAACAGTTGACCGCGATATGTGTATAATATGTGTTGTCGGTGATTTGGATTGGAGTAATGTCGGCTTTGAGACATTTGCTACAGATGCGATGAAGAATATTCCTGTAAGAATGATTTCTTATGGAGGAAGTAATTACAATATATCTTTCTTGGTAAAAGAATCTGATAAGAAACGAGCTTTACAAAGTTTGAGTGATACATTGTTTAATAAAAGTGAAAATTGAAAATGAAGGGTGTTTTTCCAATTGAAAAATTAAAAAAGACGGATACGCCATTTTATTACTATGATACAGATTTGTTGCGTGAAACTTTAAATACGATAAATAAAGAGGCCGGCAAATATGAAAATTTTTGTGTGCATTATGCAATAAAAGCAAATGCTAACCCAAAGGTTTTAAATATAATATGTCAGGCCGGATTGGGAGCTGACTGTGTTAGTGGAGGTGAAATATTAGCGTCACTTAATGCAGGCTTTCCTTCAAATAAAATTGTATTTGCAGGAGTAGGGAAGAATGACAAAGAAATAAAACTCGGTTTAGAAAAAAATATTTTTTGCTTTAATGTAGAGAGTATACCTGAACTGGAAGTGATTAATTGTCTTGCAGAAAACTGCGGTAAGGTCGCTTCTGTAGCATTGCGTATCAACCCTGATGTTGGAGCACATACACATGCTAACATAACGACAGGACTTGCTGAAAATAAGTTTGGAATTGCGATGTCGGATATGGAGAATGTTATTGCTAGAATCTCACATATGAAGAACGTGAGATTCATGGGATTGCATTTCCATATAGGTTCACAAATCCTTGATATGGGCGATTTTGTGGCATTATGTAATCGTATTAACGAGATTCAAGTTAAATTGGAGGCTCATCATATTAATGTTGAGATGATAAATGTTGGTGGCGGACTTGGTATTGATTACCAACATCCAAACCGTGTTTCAATACCGGATTTTAAATCATATTTTGAAACGTATGCAAAACATCTTAAACTCCGTAAGGGGCAGAGTCTTCATTTTGAACTTGGGCGTTCTGTTGTTGGTCAATGTGGATCTTTAATAACGAAGGTGTTATATGTAAAAGAGGGTACAGCTAAGAAGTTTGTAATAGTTGATGCCGGGATGACAGACCTTATACGACCGGCTTTATATCATGCATATCATAAGATTGAAAACATTAGTAATGATGGATGTATAAATACTTATGATGTTGTAGGCCCAATATGTGAGTCTAGTGATGTTTTTGCTAAATCAATAGATTTGGACGAATGCCATCGTAATGATATAATTGCTATACGTTCCGCTGGTGCCTATGGTGAAATTATGGCATCTCAATATAATTGTCGTTCTTTGCCAATTGGCTATATTAAGGAAGATATATTGTAATTAAAAAATAGAATTGAATAATGCTAATTTTAGACAATATAACAATCGTTATTTGTATAATTTTGGTGATTTCTGCACTCTGTTCTTCTTTATTTGATACGTTTTTTAAAAAAATGGTCGATAAAGAAGAAACAGATTCTGCAGAGAATTTAAAGCCTGTATCAGTTGTCATTATTTCGGATAATAATTCTGTAGAGTTGGATAATAATCTGAAATATTTTCTTTCTCAGGATTATTCTGCCGGATATGAAATAATTGTTGTTGTAAGTCGTGATGAAGATGGAACGGCAGATGTTTTGAAAACGTACAATAAGTATAAAAACTTATATACTACATTTGTACCAGAAACATCTCGGTATATGAGTCGACGAAAACTTGCAATAACATTAGGTGTGAAGGCAGCTAAAAATGATTTGATTTTATTAACTGATGCTGTGTGTAAACCTGTTTCTACTCATTGGATTGAAGGCATGAGTACCAAATGTAGGGATGGAATAAATCTTGTTATTGGATATAGTAATTATTCTGATGACACAGGTCAATTTAAAACGTTCTATCGCCTTCATAAGGAATATACCTATATGTATGAAGCGTTTAAAGGTTTTGCTTACAGTACTTATGGTAATAATCTGTTGTTTAAGAAGGCCGATTTTATGTTAGGTCGCGGATTTCAAGGTAACTTGAAATATGTTAGAGGTGAATATGATTTTTTAGTTAATAAATATTCTAAATTCGGGAGCGCAGCTATTGCAATATCTAAAGATGTAATGTTAGTAGAAGATAAGCCCTCAAAAAAAGCTTGGAATAATAAAAACACGTTTTATTTCGAAACGCGTAAACACCTTCAACGTAGTTTTAGACATAGACAAATATTTAATATGGATGTGCTGGGGCTTTATCTTTGTTTCATATTAGTGATTTTTTCTGTAATATATTCAGTTCTTTCTGTCAGGTTTGTAATATTGCCTTTTTCTTTTATGGCATTGGTGGTTCCTTTTATTTCTAGAATAATATGTGCGAAACGTGTGCTTAATAGATTTAATGCAAATGTTAGTTTATGGAAAGTTATTCCATTTGAATTGGCTCTGCCTTTCAGTAATTTCAGATTTGCAATAAAATACATATTATCAGATAAATATGAATATATAAGTCATAAATCATAATGAATTATGAAAGTCTTGCATTTTATACCAAATTTTGCTGATATAAATGAGTCTGTAGGACTTCAGTATAAAATAGCTCTAATTAAGGCTATGGCAGAAAGTGCAGAAGTACATTTATTGTGTGCTGACTATCCTGGTATAGATATGGGAAGTGTGCATGTCCATAAATTCTCTCTCTTGAAGAATTTGTTTGGTAGATGGCATTCTTCCTTCAAGAAGTTTTTGGCAGATATACGTCCGGATGTGGTACATATTCATGCATGTTGGAATATATATGCATACTATCTTCAGAGATGTTGTGAAAAGTATAGAATTCCTACAATCATAACATTTGACAGACAATTGGAGGCCTGGCATTCGTCGGGCCATTATTGTTTATGTAATTTTTTAAAATCTGTTATTTATCAACGATATATAGTGTCGCATGCAAAAGTCTTGCATGCTGTTTGCGATAATGAGATATGTAGCATATCTGATTATGTTGGATATCCAACGTTTTTATGTAAAATCTTAGGGATAAGATCAGAACATGCAAATACGCTCCATATTGATGAATCAAATGGGGATATTGGTAATGTGGAATATGATGTATATGTTTCAAAACAAAATAAGAATATTAGGAATATTGTATTAATTGATATATTCAATGAAATTTATGAAAAATCAATTAGTCCATTGTCTGATAGGCTAATTGGGATGTATCAAATAGTTGTTGACAGTAATCCATTTTGGCTTATGAGTTCTGAAGATTGTTGTGCAGAAGATATTTTGTTGTATGCAGGTGCAACGGAAAATATTGCTGGCTTACAATTGTCAGATAATCAACGTAGGATTCTTTCAATGCTTGATGATAAAGCATGGCGTAGAATTCTTTTACATTCATATAACCAAGGAATATTAGAATTTGTTTTTTCTGGAATTGAAAAATATAATTTATCCCAACCTTTTTCACAAGAACAAATTGGTGGGATATTTTGTCTCTTGGGAAATAAGTCTCAGCGTATTACTAATATAAGAAATACTTCAAAAATTAAGACTGATTCAAGTCTTTCAGATCTTGAACGTGATATCATGATTAAGATAATGACAATCTTATATGGTATAAAGCATCGTATAGAAATTAAAAGAAAAGATATGTTAGATTTATATCTTAGCTTAAAATATAATAATTTTGATGAAATTCAGTTATATAATAAAGTTCATGAGACCGGTATTTTAAAAGATACAGCGCGCTTGTTTCAAATAATGAAAGAGCGTTATGGGTTAAGTGAAGGCTTTATGTTTATAGAACCGATTAATGATAGTAAAACGGAGAAATTGAGAAAAATGTTTTTTAAATCTAATATACAATGAAGACAAGGAATTATGACATTGAAAAGGACTTAAAGTATTTGCAATTGTTGTCTCATACTTTTCCGACAATTGCTGATGCCAGTACAGAGATTATAAATTTGCAGGCGATATTGAATTTGCCTAAGGGTACTGAACATTTTCTTGCAGATTTACATGGTGAGTATAAATCTTTTCAGCATGTATTAAAGAATGCTTCTGGTAATATTAAACGTAAGGTTAATGAAATCTTTGGAAATGATTTGCGTGAATCGGAAATCAGGGAATTGTGTACTTTGATATACTACCCCAAAGAGAAACTTGAACTTGTTAAAGCTAGTGAGCCGGATTTGGAGGATTGGTATCATATAACAATACATCAGCTTGTAAAGGTTTGTAGGGATGTTTCTAGTAAATATACACGCTCTAAGGTTAGAAAGTCTTTACCGAAGGATTTCTCTTATATTATTCAGGAACTTCTTCATGAACGTACAGATGATATAGATAAAGCTGCTTATGTTAATGTCATAATCGAAACAATAATATCAACGGGACGTGCGGATGATTTTATTATTGCTATTTCTCATGTGATACAGCGTTTGGCAATAGATCTATTGCATGTGTTAGGTGATGTCTATGACCGTGGACCTGGTGCGCATATTATAATGGATGTACTAACGAATTATCACAATTGGGATATTCAATGGGGAAACCATGACATACTTTGGATGGGTGCTTGTGCCGGTAACGATGCATGTATATGTAATGTAATACGTTTGTCTTTGCGTTATGCAAATCTTGTTACACTGGAAGAAGGGTATGGTATAAATCTTATTCCATTGGCAACATTTGCAATGGAGCATTATGGCGATGATCCTTGTGAGGAGTTTATGCCTAAAATTAATGGAGGCAGTACAGACATTGACGATAAGACAAAAAGGTTGACTGCATTGATGCATAAAGCTATCACTATCATTCAATTTAAGGTGGAAGCTTCCATGATAAAACGTCATCCAGAATGGGATATGCAAGATAGACTTTTATTGGAATGTATTGATTATGATAATGCGACATGCAATATCTCTGGAAAGTCTTATGAAATGAAAAGCTGCTGTTTCCCGACTGTAAATCCTAATGCACCATATGAATTGACACCAGATGAAATTATACTTATGAGTAAACTTCATCACTCGTTTACCGTTAACGAGAAGCTTCATAAGCATATAAGGCTATTGTTGAGTCATGGTTCATTATATACCATAATTAATGATAATCTTTTATTTCATGCTTCCGTTCCTTTAAACGATGATGGTAGTCTTAAAGAAGTGGAACTTTGTAAAGGTCATAAGTACAAAGGACGTGAACTGATGAATCGGACGGAACATATTATTAGAAATGCATTCCAAAATGATTCAGATCCGCGTGAGAAGGAATTTTCTGTAGATTATTTCCTTTACTTGTGGTGTGGGCGAAATTCAGTTTTGTTTGATAAGTCTAAGATGGCAACTTTTGAACGTTACTTTCTTAAGGACAAATCTACATATAAAGAGGAAAAAGGAAATTATTTTAAATTAAGAAACAATGAGGAAGAGTGTGATGCCATTCTTGATGCTTTTGGAGTGAGCGGTCAGAATAGGCATATTATTAATGGACATGTCCCTGTTCATGTCGTAAATGGAGAGAATCCGATAAAGGCTAATGGTAAGCTAATGGTTATTGACGGCGGATTTTCGCAGGCATATCATGAAGAAACGGGTATTGCCGGATATACATTGGTTTATCATAGTAGAGGTTTCCAGTTAGTTCAGCATGAACCATTTACGAGTACAGAAGATGCAATACTTAGAGGGTCCGATATTAAAAGTACAACACAGATTGTTGAAATGTCATCACATAGAATGCTTGTGGCAGATACAGATATAGGACGTGATTTGAAAAAGCAAATTGCAGAGTTGGAAAAACTGCTTTATGCTTATAGGCATGGTTTTATTAAAGAATTACGCTAACAATTGAGAATCATTGAGGTAGTCCAAGATTTTGTGGTGAAAGCAAAATTTTGGACTATTTCAATATTAAACAATGTGTGTGTAACAATCTTCAAATATGCAATCAAAATTTCCTATCTCTTTTTCAAATATACCGAATAAAGCACTTCCACTTCCCGTCATTGAAGCGTAAATAGCGCCTAAATCATATAGCCTGTTTTTAATTCTACCTATTTCTGGATGTATAGTGCAGATGCTATTTTCAAAATCGTTTATCAGTTCTTCTTTCCATGTTTCTATCGGCTGTGCTACGATTTCTTTGCAGCATTTTATTGGCTGTTTAACTATGATGTTTGAAAAAGCCTCTTTCGTACTTATCATTACGGGAGGTTTTACAATCGCAATTTTATATTTGCTCAAATTGATGTCTATAGGTGTCAATATTTCTCCAATGCCCGTTGCGTGTGATGGCTGTGGATTTATGAAAAAAGGGCAGTCTGCACCTAATTTAGATGCAAAAGATTGCATGTCTTTTATTGACATTTTCAGGTTAAACATCTCGTTTAACATTTTTATTGTATACGCACAATCAGACGAACCTCCACCCATGCCGGCTTGCGTTGGAATATTTTTGGTAAGGGTTACATTGACATTTGGAATTTGTGGATAGTATTTTTTAAGAATATTATAAGCTTTAACAATTAAGTTTTGTTGTAAATCGCCTTCTATATTAATCCCTTTTATACTTAAAGAACATTGGTACTTTGTGATTTCTTTATCAAGTACAGGTTCAATACATATCTCGTCATTTAGATTTATTGGATAAAACACTGTTTCTAGATTATGATATCCGTCAGGCCTTTTGCTGACAATATTAAGGCCTAAATTTATTTTTGCACATGGTCGTTGAATCATAGTCATTTTTATTTTTGTTTGTAAAGGTAACTATTTAAATTGAATTTAATAGTCTTAAACCGAAGATTTATTTGTAATTTTGCGCAAATTATTATGTAAATATTATGCCTGAAAATAAGAAAACCCGTAAAGTAAATAATAATAGCATCCATATGCAGCCTCAGGCTGTTGATATAGAAAAGATGGTCCTTGGAGCCTTGATGGTTGATAAGGATGCCTTTTCTGTTGTTAGTGAGATTTTGCATCCCGAAACTTTTTACGAACCGCGTAGTCAGAAAATATACAAGGCTATTCAAACTCTAAGTTTGAATGAAGATCCTGTGGATATTATGACTGTTGTTGAAGAATTGAAGCGCGAGGGAACTCTAGATGACATTGGTGGAGCTGGCTATATATTGGAGTTAAGTGAACGTGTGGCATCATCTGCACATATTGAATATCATGCTAAGATTTTAGCACAAAAATATTTGGCTCGGCAATTAATTTCCTTTGCGAGTGTAATCGAGACAAAGGCCTTTGATGAAACTGTAGATGTAGATGAGCTTATGCAGGAGGCTGAGGGTTCACTATTTGAACTGTCACAAAAAAACATGAGGCAGGATTATACCCAAATTGATCCTGTAGTAAAACAGGCTGTCGAAATCTTGCAAAAAGCTGCAGCAAACAAAGGTGGATTAACGGGTATTCCTACAGGGTATGCCAAATTAGATGATTATACATCCGGATGGCAAAGAAGCGATTTGGTTATTATTGCTGGTCGTCCGGCTATGGGTAAAACCTCATTTGCATTATCTTTGGCAAAAAATATTGCTGTTGATTACGATACGCCTATAGCATTCTTTTCATTGGAAATGAACAATGTTCAGCTGGTTAACCGTCTGATATCTAATGTATGTGAGATTGAAGGTAAGAAAATACTTAACGGACAGCTGGATGATGAAGAATGGAAACGACTTGATAAGAATGTAAGAAAACTTCAGGCTGCGCCAATTTATATTGACGACACTCCGGGTATGTCTATTTTTGAATTAAGAACAAAGGCAAGACGTCTAGTAAGAGAAAAAGGAGTGCAAGTAATAATGATAGACTATTTGCAGCTTATGAATGCCAACGGAGCACGTTTTGGAAGCAGACAGGAAGAGGTGTCAACCATCAGCCGCTCATTGAAGGGACTTGCAAAGGAGTTGGACATTCCTGTATTGGCTTTGTCTCAGTTGAACCGTACTGTAGAAGGACGTGAAGGTATAGACGGAAAGCGGCCTCAACTCAGTGACTTGCGTGAGTCTGGTGCGATTGAGCAGGATGCCGATATGGTGCTGTTTGTTCACCGACCGGAATATTACAGAATTTTTACTGATGAAAAAGGAAACGATCTTCACGGAAAGGCTCAGATTATTATAGCTAAACACCGTAAAGGTGGTACAGGTGATGTGTTGTTGAATTTCCGTGGAGAGTTTACGCGTTTTGAGAATCCAACAGATTCCGATAAGTCGCCAATCGGTGGAGGAGAGATTATTGGTTCGAAGATTAATGGAGATGATTTGGGTCCGTCGCCGTATATTGGTGATATTCCAGATAACGGCCCATTACCATTTTAGATGTTATAATGTATGAAGTTATAATTAGAATACAATAATGGCGCATCTGTAAGCAGAATGTTTAAAGTGGAAAAATGGGAATATTATAATTTATATGATCGAATAGGTGTTTTTGTGAAGTGATAAAGAATAAACCATTAAATAAATAATTATGAATCTTAAAATAGCTGTTCTTCCTGGTGATGGTATCGGACCGGAAATTATTAAGCAGGGTGTTGATGTCATAGATGCCATTGCTGAAAAATTCGGACATAAAATAAAGTATCAAGAGGCTATATGTGGAGCACATGCAATAGATTTGGTCGGTGACCCATTTCCTGATGATACGTTTAATATATGCAAGTGGGCTGATGCGGTGTTGTTTGCTGCTGTAGGTGACCCTCGTTTTGATAATGATCCTAGGGCTAAAGTTCGTCCTGAGCAGGGCCTGTTAGCTATGCGTAAAAAGTTGGGACTTTTTGCAAATGTTAGGCCCGTACAAACATTTGAGTGTCTGTTGCATAAATCTCCATTGAAAGATGAGATAATAAAAAATGCAGATTTTATATGTATAAGAGAGCTTACCGGTGGCATGTATTTTGGTGAAAAATATCAGGATGATGAAAAGGCGTATGATACAAATTATTATACACGTCCGGAAGTAGAACGTATTTTAAGGGTAGCATATCAATATGCGATTAAGCGCAAACACCATGTTACTGTTGTTGACAAAGCAAACGTGCTGGCTTCAAGCAGGCTTTGGCGTCAAGTTGCTAAAGAAATTGAAAAAGAATACCCGGATGTTATAACTGATTATATGTTTGTGGACAATGCTTCTATGCGTATGATTGTCGAACCAACCTTCTTTGATGTAATCGTTACGGAAAATACTTTTGGAGATATCCTCACAGATGAGGGTAGCTGTATTTCTGGAAGTATGGGCTTGCTGCCATCAGCTTCTACAGGAGAAGGCACTCCGGTCTTCGAACCTGTACATGGATCATGGCCGCAGGCTGCAGGCAAAAACATCGCTAATCCTCTGGCTCAGATTTTATCGGTGGCTA
The DNA here is from genome assembly GCF_900625065.1 of Prevotella marseillensis. NCBI lineage: Bacteria > Pseudomonadati > Bacteroidota > Bacteroidia > Bacteroidales > Prevotellaceae > Prevotella > Prevotella marseillensis. Next base: position 1,001,346 of record NZ_UYXY01000001.1, read on the forward strand.
TGCTTTTTGAGTATTTTGGTCTGAAAGATGAGGGATTGCTTATACGTAAGGCCGTTGATGCTTCACTTGACGCCAATGTACGTACTCCTGAAATTCAGGTAGAAGGAGGTGAATTTTATGGCACGAGAGAAGTAGGAGAGTGGATCGTTGACTATATAAATAAAGCGTAATAATGTTTGTGAAGTAAATAATGTCATGACGAATGAGCGTCCGCATTATTTTGCCAATAAATATTCAAAAGTATATATTGGTGCTTTAAATACATATAGTCATGATTGATGTACTTTGAATATGATTCTGAATATCAGTGTGTTATACACTTGCGTCATGCAAGGTTGTTAAGGCTATTGCATAATACGGCATATTAGGTAGTAAAAGGGCACATATTGCAAAGTAAAAGCGTATGTTTTGCATTGCAATATGTGCCTTTTCGTAATTGGTCTGTTTTTGTTTCAAGTTTCACTTTATGGTAAAGTGATTTACAGCCTTGTTGCGCTTGTGGCAATTGAAACCAATATCATTAAAATAAAAACCAGAAATACTATCGAGCATTTCTGGTTTTAGTTATATTACTTGTTTCTTAATTTTGCAAGTGATTCTTTCAGCATTGCTATCTTTTCTTCAGAGTCATGCTGTTTCTTTCTTTCTAATGCTACAACAGCCTCAGGGGCATGAGCAACAAATTTTTCGTTTGAAAGCTTTTTTATCACACCTGCAAGGAAACCTTCCAGATGCTTTAGTTGTGCTTCCTGCTTTTCAATCTCTGCTTCAACATCAATAAGATCACCTACAGGTACTGCATATTCATCAGTGCCGACCATAAACTGTATTGTATCGGCAGACTTGCCCTCCGCAATATTTATGGACTTTAAGTTTGCCATCTTTATTGTAATATCGTCATATGCGGCATATTTATTTTCACCGATAGCCTGCAGTTCAAGTTCCTCTTTGGGTGATATGTTCTTTTGATTTCTTATTGTTCTGATGTTGCTGATTATCTGTTTAACATTTTCAATGTCTGCTACCAGATTCTCATCTTCTTTTGTTGAGGCCGGAATTGACAGACAATCACGCATAATGCTTTCACCTTCTTTGCGTTCATATATATGTTGCCATAATTCTTCTGTTATGAACGGCATGAACGGATGTAGCATCTTCAAAAGTTCATTAAAGAACTTCAGTGTCATGTCGTATGTACTGTGGTCGATAGGTGTGCCGTAATTAGGCTTTATCATCTCGAGATACCAACTTGAGAACTCATCCCAGAAGAGACGGTAAACGGCCATTAATGCCTCAGATATGCGATATTTCTTAAACAGGTCATTTACTTCGTCGTTAGTGATTTTAAGTTTGGCCTCAAACCATTTTACGGCAGTCTTGTTTGATGTGGGCTGTTCAGCGTCTGAAACTTCCCATCCCTTAATTAGACGGAATGCGTTCCATATCTTATTATTGAAGTTTCTTCCCTGTTCACATAGGCTCTCATCGAAGAGAATGTCGTTGCCGGCAGGTGCTGACAGCATCATTCCCATACGAACGCCATCGGCTCCGAACTTGTCGATAAGTTCTATAGGGTCTGGGCTGTTACCTAAACTCTTGCTCATCTTACGGCCAAGTTTGTCACGTACAATACCTGTGAAGTACACATGCTTAAACGGGAATGTTCCTTTATATTCATATCCGGCCATTATCATGCGAGCAACCCAGAAGAAAATGATATCAGGTGCGGTAACAAGATCTGAAGTAGGATAATAATATTTTATTTCTTCGTTGTCAGGATCGTTGATGCCGTTGAAAACAGATATGGGCCACAGCCATGATGAGAACCATGTGTCAAGGCAGTCCTCATCCTGTTTCAGGTCATCTATGGTCAGATCGTTGTTGCCGCTTTTTTCCTTGGCCATAGTAAGTGCTTCCTCCGGAGTTTCTGCAACAACAAATCCGCCATTGTTAGGTAGGTAATATGCTGGAATGCGATGTCCCCACCATAGCTGGCGGCTTATGCACCAGTCTTTAATGTTTTCAATCCAATGGCGATAAATGTTCTTATATTTTGCTGGATAGAATTTAATTTCATCATTCATAACCGGTGGAAGTGCCATATCTGCAAAGTGTTGCATTTTCAGGAACCACTGTGTTGAGAGTTTTGGCTCTATTGGTACATTAGTTCTTTCAGAGAAGCCAACTTTGTTGTTATAGTCTTCAACCTTTTCAAGCAGACCGGCTTCTTTAAGATCTTTTTCAATTTGAACTCTGACATCCATTCTGTCCATGCCGACATACAGACCGGCTGCTTCAGATATTGTTCCGTTATCGTTAAAGATATCGATCGATTCCAAATTGTGTTTCAGACCTAATGCATGGTCATTTATGTCGTGTGCCGGTGTAACTTTCAGACAACCTGTTCCAAATTCTATATCAACATAGCAGTCTTCGATGACTGGTATCTGACGATTTACTAAAGGAACGATTACGTGTTTTCCTTTTAACCATGTGTTCTTCGGGTCGTCAGGGTTTATGCACATAGCTGTATCGCCCATGATTGTTTCAGGACGTGTAGTTGCAACAATGGCATATTTTTCAGGTTCTTCAACAACCTTGTATCTAAGGTAATACAGTTTGCTGTGTTCGTCCTTATAAATAACTTCCTCGTCGCTAAGGGCGGTCTGGGCTTTAGGATCCCAGTTTACCATTCGTACTCCACGATAGATAAGTCCTTTGTTATACAAATCGCAGAATACTTTTATCACTCCTTTGGAGCGTTTTTCGTCCATGGTGAATGCTGTTCTGTCCCAATCGCAGCTTGCACCAAGTTTTCTTAACTGCTTTAAAATTATTCCGCCGTGCTCATTTGTCCAGTCCCATGCATGCTTAAGAAAATCGTCGCGTGTCAAGTCGGTCTTCTTTATTCCTTCCTGCGCCAACTTGTTTACAACTTTTGCTTCTGTAGCAATAGATGCATGGTCTGTTCCCGGCACCCAGCAGGCGTTTTTGCCTTCCATTCTGGCACGTCTTACCAAAATGTCCTGAATAGTATTGTTGAGCATGTGTCCCATATGGAGCACTCCCGTTACATTAGGTGGAGGAATAACTATGGTGTAAGGCTCTCTTCCGTCAGGTTTACTGCTGAAAAGCTTATTGTCAAGCCAATATTGATACCATTTTGACTCTACATCTTTTGGGTCGTACTTACTTGCAAGTTCCATTTCTTATCTTATTTTTATTTATTTTGCCTAATTCAATAAAAAACGTTGCAAATGTACAAAATATTCGTGGAAAATATCTACATTTGCATAACTAAAATACATATTATGCATACAAAGGAAGAAAAACTTGAAGCATTTGGACGTTTATTGGATGTACTTGATACGTTACGCGAAAAATGTCCGTGGGATAAAAAGCAAACAAATGAGAGCCTTAGGCCAAATACGATAGAAGAGGTGTTTGAATTGTGTGACGCCTTGATGAAAGACGACAAGAAGAATATATGCAAAGAACTTGGAGATGTCTTTATGCACGTTTGTTTTTATGCACTTATTGGCAGCGAGACAGGAGATTTTGACATTGCTGATGTATGTAACATGCAGGCTGATAAGCTTATTTTCAGACATCCGCATGTCTATGGTAATGTGAAAGCTGATACAGTAGATAAGGTTTTGGAGAATTGGGAACAGATAAAATTAAAGGAAAAGGATGGTAATAAGAGTGTCCTTTCCGGTGTGCCGGCTGCACTGCCTTCACTTATTAAAGCTTATCGCATACAGGATAAAGCTCGTAATGTCGGTTTTGACTGGCAAGATAAGGGCGATGTCTGGGCTAAAGTGAGAGAAGAACTTTCTGAGCTTGAAGCAGAATTGCGTAAGGATGATAATGAAGCTTCTGAAAAAGAGTTGGGTGATTTCTTGTTTAGTGTCATAAATGCAGCACGTCTTTATCATTTAAATCCTGATACGGCTCTTGAACATACAAATCAGAAGTTTATCAGGCGTTTTAACTATATAGAAAATCATTCTATAAAAGTTGGTAAACCATTGACTGAGATGACTTTGGCTGAAATGGATGAACTATGGAATGAAGCTAAAAAAGAAGAAAAAACGAATAAATAATACAATTATGAGTAAACTAAGTTTGGCATTCTTGTTGTGCTGCATTGTAGCGATAGGATGTGACAATAAAAAAAATGCAAAGGCTGTAGTTGAGAATGTTTCTGATAACGAAATAGCAGACACTACTGTGTATGGCAAATGTGGTGAAGGTACTGCAATGCACACACTTGAACTGATTACGGATAAGGGAGACACCTTGACATATACATTGGAGGGACTTGATACGTGCTCAAACGTTCAAGGGGGATTGTTTGTCGGTGACCGGCTGGCAGTGATCTCGGGTCCGAAAAGTGAAGAAGGACTTTTTGCAGAAAAGGTAATTAACCTTACATCTCTATTGGGTAAATGGGTCAGCCTTGACAAGAGTTTTGAGATTTGTGAGGGCGGAGTTGTTGAAGGTAGTATGAAGGAGCCGAAGCCGTATACGGAATGGAAAATATTAAATGGTAAGCTGATTTTATCGTCAGATACATTTGACATCTATTCTTTGGGTGCAGATTCACTTTATCTGGAGAATACAGAAGGAATCTATGGCTATAAACGTCTGTCGAAAGAGGCTAAATAGTTTATGTATCTTGTGTAATATATAAAATACATGCAGCCATTTAAAGTCTATATATTAGGATGCGGCAGTGCTTTGCCTACGTTGAAGCATAATGCTTCTTCGCAGGTTGTTCTTGTCCGTGATAAGATGTTTATGGTTGATTGTGGTGAAGGAACACAAGTGCAATTAAGACGTTCACGTATTAATTTCAATAAACTTTCTGCCATCTTTATAAGTCATCTGCACGGAGATCATTGTTTCGGTCTTATCGGCCTGATCTCTACGCTGGGTATGCTTGGCCGTATAAGTCCTTTGCATGTATTTGCGCCTAAAGACTTTTTCCCTATATTGCAGCAGCAACTGGACCTGTTCTGTAATGGATTGGAATATGAAGTTGTATTTCATGTGGTAGATACGAAACGTAATGATGTGATATATGAGGATAAAAGTCTTACGGTTAGCTCTATACCTCTAGAACATCGTGTTGCGTGTTGCGGATATTTATTCCGTGAGAAACCGACCTTACCGCATATAAGACGCGATATGATAGACTTTTATGGCATACCTGAATGCCAGCGTAATAACATAAAAAATGGGGCAGACTGGATTACTGCTGACGGCGACGTAATTCCAAATTCTTATCTTACCTTCCCTGCGGATCCGCCAAGGTCATATGCGTATTGTTCAGACACCAGATACATGCCGGAACTATACAGGATGGTGGAAAATGTGGATTTGCTGTATCATGAGGCAACTTATTGTAGTGAAAACGAGAATAGGGCAAAGTTATATTATCATAGTACGGCAAGACAGGCGGCCATGGTGGCATTGAAGGCAAAGGTTAAAAGACTTGTTGTCGGACATTTTTCTGCGCGCTATGAAAATGAAGATGTTATTCTAAAGGAAGCTCAAGAACTCTTCCCGAATACAGATTTAGCGAATGAAATGGCTGTTTTTGATGTGTAAGTAAAAAAAAACGTATAATATTTTGTTATATCGTAAAAATATTTTATCTTTGCGGTAATAAAAAAGAAGCTTTTATGTTAAGAAACTTACTTTTTATTCTGTCTGCAGTGTTGCTGTTGTCTGTCGCAACTCCTTCTGTTGCCAATTCCAATTCGGCAATAGAGATAATTGATGTTGAAAGTCAGAGCGTTTCAATCTCTGTTAATTCATCGTCAATTCGCGTTGTTGGAGCCAATGGACAGATGTTGTATATATACAATGTTGCCGGAGTAAAAATAATGTCCATAAAAGTTGATGGTTCAGATAGATATTACGATTTGAATTTGCCTAAAGGCTGTTATATTGTTAAGGTTGGTAAAGTCGTAAGGAAGATTTCGGTTAAGTAGTATTTTGTCTGTTTTGTTAAAGTTATTTTACCTTATACTTTTATGTCTGCTCGTGTCATCTTGTCATGACGCGACAAATAATTATGACAAAAATATTAATTTAGATACATTTTCAGACTTACGGGATGAAAAGTATTCTTTGGACATAGTTGATATACGTGAACATATATCCAAAATTGCAAGTGAAGACGGAGTCGCATTGCCCATGGATGGGTTTGTAAACAAATATTATAAAGAGCAACAACCGTTTTTGTGGATAAACCGTTATGGTATATATGACCGTGCAGATACTCTTTTGAGTCTTCTTAAGGGTATTGGTTATTATGGATTGAACAAAGACGCTTTTCGTGTCTCTAAAATAGAAAAGGATCTTTACTTGGCACGTAGTTTAGACATAGGGTCTTCAAATGATAATCTAAACCGAATCTTGGCTCGTTTAGAGTATAACCTGACAAAAGCCTTTTTAAGATATTCTGCAGGACAGTATTTTGGCTTTGTTAATCCCGATTATTTATATAATAGTTTGGAAGAGTATCAGGTGGATTCTTTGACAACACGATTCAGACAATTGTGTGATTTAAAAGTATTACGCCCGGACAAAAAATTCTATTTTAGAGCCATCAGCCATATTTTGAATGACAGTGTAGCTGAGTTTTGGCATACAACCCTTCCTAAAGGACGTTTGGTCGGTAAGTTGTTGAAAGAGTTAGATAATCCGAATTTAACCAAATCTGAACGGTTAAGAATATTGTGTAATATCGAACGGTGTCGATGGCGTTTGCGTGGAATGCCTAATACAGATTTGCACAATAAATATATAGTCGTGAATATTCCTTCATTTGAATTATACGCTTTTGACGGTGAAAAATCGCAAACAATGAAGGTATGTTGTGGCGAGATTAGTTTCAAGACTCCGATTCTTACCAGTTGGATTAAGCGCATGGATGTAAATCCGCAATGGATTGTTCCTAAAAGCATTTCCAAAGGATTTTTGCATAATTATTCTTATATGCATAAAATGGGGATGTTTGTTCTGGACAGGGAAAAGGGTAAGTTGGCTCCTGAGCAGGTTTCATATGATAGAATAATGTCAAACGAGCAATATATTGTTCAGGCTGGAGGTAAAAAGAACTCTTTAGGACGTATTATTTTCAGATTTGATAATAATTTTTCTGTCTTTCTTCATGACACCTCTGCACCATGGGCGTTCAAGCGCACCCAAAGAGCTGTGAGCCATGGTTGTGTTAGAGTAGAACGTCCGCTGGAACTGGCTTTATTCTTATTAGGCGAACGTGCAGAGGAGATGGAAGACAGATTACAGTATTCAATGTCTGTTGATTTTATTAATGATGTAGATTCGTTGAAGAAGAGAAATATAGACAGAAAACGTCTCGTAAATACTTTGAATGTAAATCCACCAATACCATTATATATTACCTATTATACAGTTTATGATGGCATTTGTGGACAATTATGCTATTATGATGATGTTTATGGCTATGACGATGTCCTGATAGAGAAATTGTCTCCGTTTATTGAATAATATGGCATTAAGTGAAGATTTAATATGCAGGATGCTGGCCTCTGAAACTACAAGGCGTAAAGCTTTTGATGCAATCGTAAAGTTATATGGTGAACGATTGTATTGGAAGATACGTTATATTGTTCTATGTCATGACGACGCTAATGATGTGTTGCAAAATACGTTTCTTAAAGCATGGAATAATATTGATTCTTTTCATAATAAATCTAAGTTATTTACGTGGCTGTGCAGTATTGCCATAAATGAGGCTTTAGATTATTTGCGCAAAAATAAAAATAATTCAACTATAGATATTTCAGAGTCGCCGTCAGTTTCAAAGACTCTTATGGCTGATGAGTATTTTGATGGTGATGAGGCACATGCATTATTGTTAGAGGCTGTTGCGACATTGCCTGATGTACAGAGGACGGTTTTCAATTTGAAATATTTCGATAATATGAAATATAGTGAAATCAGTGAAATTCTCAACACCTCAGAAGGCGCGTTGAAGGCCTCGTATCATATTGCGGTAAAAAAGATTTCGGATTATTTTCATCTACATGAATGACTTTTTTTGACAGGCAATTAAACTTTTAATGGGAAGTTCCGTCATAGAATAAAAGAATAATAATTATTTATTATGAAAGAAGAACAATTGCTTAAACAAAAATTTGGCAGCCAGCGGCCATTTAAAGTTCCTGAAGGCTATTTTGATTCTTTGGAGAAGAGTCTGATGCAGAACGTGGTTGAGCCAGCCGTACCTAATAAACGCCCTGCAATAAAAGCGTTTATGCGTCCATTGAAGTGGGCCGCATGTTTTGCTGCGGTTCTTCTAGTTTCCGGAACAATATATTTTAATAGTTTAGAAAAAGAATCTTATCAGAATCACGCAGACAATATATCAGAAAATATGTCATCTTCAGTTTATGCTGATTATATTTTAGACGAAATTTCAGATTATGCCATGCTTGATAATGATGACATTTATTCTTATGTGGAAAATGAATGATAATAATAAAATGAGAAGATTTATAATTTGTTTATTCTTTATATTAGCATTTAATATATCAGATGCCCAAAATAAGAATAGACATTTTACACCAGAACGTTTTCAAGCAGAATTAGAGCAGTATATCACACGAAAGGCGGGCTTGTCTCCAAAAGAGGCTTCAGAATTCTTTCCGCTTTATTCGGAAATGTTACGTAAGCAGCGGTCAATTCATGATGAACTTAAAAAGTTAAAACGAATAAAGCCGACAACGGATGCTGAATGCAAAAAGAATCTTATGAAGCGTGATAAGTGTGAAATTGAAATAAAACAACTTCAGAAAACTTATCATGAAAAATTTATGCAGATATTACCTGCGGGCAAAGTCTATGACATTGTGAAAGCAGAAGAGCGTTTCCATCGGCAGATCTTTAAACGAGCTGCAGATAAAATGAGGCATAAGAAAAAGTGATAATGACGAAACTTTGTTGTGTAGTTTTATATATTATCCAATAATAATATTGTTGTTTATCTGATTATAAATATAACTTGATGATTTTATATTTCTTGTGGTAATGTTATAATAAATATAATTAATTTAATGTCGGATTATAGACTTATAAACCCATTGGTTTCATTAATGAAAATCAATGGGTTTTTAGTTATAACTCAATGAGTTTTATGCAAAAACTCATTGAGTTATTTTAAATGAATATTTGATATTAAAATTTTTATTGACCACGCTTTTGTGGAATAAACAAAAGCGTATAGGAATAAACAACATCCATTCGAAGTGTTACCTTTTAATCATAAAGTATCCTAATCTATGTGCTATGTCTTTTTTATTTAATGATAATAGAATGTAACACCCATTTTCAAGATTGCTTATATCTGCATATTTGCCTTTGTATGGATGTATTGAAATTATATTACCTGCCAGACTTTTTACTATAACGTATTCGCTATCTAAGGTTTTCCCTTTGTCTGGTAATAAAAGTTTCTTGCCGTCATTTTTAATAAATTTGTCTGTGATTGCAGATTTGTCAGACTGTTTTTGCTGTGTGGGAAGGCTTTCATTGCCATAACGGTCTATACTAGTAACCGCATAAAAGAGGTCGCATTTTGAGTCTGTTTCAATTGCAATATAGTTATCTTTTATCCTTGTCGCCAAGATGTTCCTGCAGTCATTTATATCAACAGGATATTTCTTACTGACGTAAACATTATACATAATGCCGCCATAATTGTTATCTGATTTATCCCATGTTATAATTTCATTTTTATCTGTAACTTTTACAGATAAATTTTGTGGTGATTGTGGCACCGGAGCTTTTGCCCATTCCATTGGAGGAGTTAAAGCAGGATATAGATTGAATTCATCTTTTGTGAATGAATACAGCCCTTTGGTATTATCATAAAAGAATTTGTTCCTAAAGAAGGCATAGCCCATGCCATGACTTCTCGTAACATACATTTGACGCTTAATCTCATCTATATTCCAATTACCTTCGGAGGTATCTAGAAAATAAATGCCCAATCCGGGTATTATTGTTCTGTTATTGCAATTTTCTTTCCAGTCTATGGCAAAAGGATAGAATTGATTTCCGCGAAAGTACATCATGGGGTAAAGCTGATCCATTAGGCCTTGTTTGATCCAACTTTGGGCATCCTGGCATCCTTTTTTATATGCATTCCATCCACGGCTGGAATATCTGGTGAGATCATCGTATTTGCCAATTGGAGCACAGCTTAGTTTCACCCATGGTTTTGTTCTTTTTACTTTGTTGTAAATCTCTTTTACAATGTTTGTAATATTTTTTCTTGCTTTAGAAAGTGGTATCTCCAATTTCCATTTTTCGGGATATCTTATATAGTCAAGATGTATTCCGTCTATATCGTAATTGTCGGAGATTTCTTTACAAATATCCGATATATATTGAGCAGCCAAAATATTTGAAGGGTCTATAAATCCTTCTCCACCGTTTTTGATTACTAAGTTGGGATATTTATTGCGTAATGTTCTACAGCCTATTCCGTTCCATTTTCCTACAGGAATTGTTACTATCCATGCATGCAGTTCCATACCTCTTTTATGGCATTCTGCTATTGCAAATTCTAACGGATCATATCCGGGGGATTTGCCAGGAAAGCCGGAACAGCATCCGTCCCAAGGCTCTATGGATGAAGGATAAATAACCGTGCCTCTTATTCTTGTCTGGAATAATATTGTATTAATATTTGCCTTTTTCAGCTTGTCAAGTATGTCAATTAATTCTTTCTTTTGCTTTTTTATTGATGTTTCCGTTTGCGCATAGCTGTGTGGCCAGTCAAGTCCGCCTATTGTTGTAAGCCACACGGCCCTGACCTCGTATTTGGGATGTTGCCTGAAAACAAAGCTTTGGGAATTGCATGTTTCTGAAAAGCATATAAATAACAATATGATTACTATATTGAGGAATGATTGCTTGATTGAAATTTTCATTTGATATTTGTAAATCGATTATGATGCAAAGTTATATTATTTTTTTTGTTTTTCAAATTAAATATGTACTTTTGCATATGATAGGGAATAATGAAAATGATAAAAACATACATTTGTATGAAAGTAAAATTTTATATAGTGTTTTATATCAGTTCATTAATTCTATATTCGTTGATACTAAAAAAATAAACAATGTATATATGAAAAAAATTGTAATGTTGATAGCCTTTATGGCGTTTGCTCTTTCTGGATATTCTCAGTTTGAGCAAGGTAAGTATTATGTTGGTGCATCTCTTACAGGACTGAATCTTAGTTATAGCGGAGCAGAAAATTTTAATATCGGTCTTGATTTAAAAGGTGGATATCTTTTGGCTGACGACTGGATGATAACAGCTCAGGCTGGTATACAGCATAGTGGAAATGATGATGTCGCAAATTCTTATTCTATAGGCATTGGAGGACGCTATTATATAGTTCAAAATGGATTGTATCTTGGTGTTAATGCAAAATTGATACATGCAAATCATAATTACAACGATTTGATGCCGGGTATAGAAGTCGGATATGCGTTCTTCTTAAATAGAACAGTAACGATTGAACCTGCCGTATATTACGACCAGTCGTTTAAGAATCACTCTGATTTTTCTAAAATCGGTTTACGTATAGGCGTAGGTGTTTATTTATAGAACTTTGAATAAAATTTTTTAATATGTATTCAGTTGATGAATTAGAAGACAGACTTATTGATCTGTCTTTTGCCGAGGATATCGGTGATGGTGACCACACTACATTGTGTTGTATTCCGGAAAGTGCCATGGGTAAGTCACATTTGCTTATTAAGGAGGATGGTATTCTGGCAGGTGTGGAAGTGGCAAAAAGGGTATTTGCAAGATTTGATCCTTCTCTTGAGGTGCAAGTGCTTATCGAAGATGGCTCTCATGTAAAGAAGGGCGATATTGCAATGATTGTGTCTGGAAAGGTACGATCTTTGTTGCAAACAGAACGTCTCATGCTGAACATAATGCAAAGAATGAGCGGTATAGCAACAACCACAAATAAGTATGTTGAGTTGCTTAAAGGAACAAAAACACATGTCTTGGATACAAGAAAAACAACTCCTGGTATGCGTATGCTCGAAAAGCAGGCTGTGAAGATAGGTGGAGGAGTGAATCACCGTATAGGATTGTTTGACATGATTCTTCTGAAGGATAATCACGTAGATTTTGCCGGTGGAATAAATAACGCAATAGACAGATGTCATGATTATTTGAAAGCAAATTCGCTTGATTTAAAAATTGAGATAGAAGTACGCAATTTTGACGAATTGCAGCAAGTGCTTGATCATGGCGGTATAGACAGAATCATGTTGGATAATTTTTCTGTAGATGATACGCGTAAAGCTGTTAAAATGATAAATGGAAAATATGAGACGGAATCAAGTGGAGGTATAACTTTTGATACGATAAGGAGTTATGCTGAATGCGGTGTCGATTTCGTTTCTGTCGGGGCATTGACCCATTCTGTTAAGTGTCTTGATATGAGCTTTAAAGCTTGTTAATAGATTAATTATATTTACATACTGATAAACGTTCTCTTTTGACCCTAATAGTGCATTCTATAGAACGTCTTTCAGTATGTAAATATGTTTATAATTTGTTTTTAAACTTTGTTTTTAGAAAATGTTTAGTTTGTTTTCATCTTTGATTCTTGCTGCAATTACGAGTTTTAGTTCTCCCGTGAATTATCCAATTTCATTGGCCGGCAACTTTGGTGAGCCGCGTCCAAATCATTTTCATGGTGGAATAGACATCAGGACAGAGCAGGTTGAAGGCAAACCGATATTTTCTGTAGCTGATGGTTATGTTAGTAGAATAACTGTTGGGCTTGATGGCTTTGGATATGCAGTTTATGTGAACCATCCTGGTGGTAAGACAAGTGTATATTGTCATTTAAAAAAGTTTATACCGCAGCTTGGTGCTATTGTGCAGAAATGGCAATATCTAAACCAAAGCTATTTTGTTGATGTGAGATTAAAGCCTACAGACTTTCCTGTTGCCAGAGGACAACTTATTGCTGTTAGCGGAAATTCCGGAGCAAGTCGTGCTCCGCATTTGCATCTTGAATTTCATGATACAAAAACATGGAGTTATCTTGATCCATTGCAGTACTTGAAAGAGTATGTCGTAGATAAGACAAGGCCTATTGCACATGCGTTTATGGCTTATCCTATTGAAGGTAAAGGTGTCTTTTGCGGATCGGTCCAAAAGCAGTCTTATGGTTTTGCATCTTCTTCGTTGTCGCGTGTATTTACAGCTTGGGGAGAGGTCGGATTTGGTATATGGGCGAATGATTACATGGAAGGGAGTTATGGAATACTTGGAATCAGGAATACCCGGTTAACCGTTGATGGAAAATTGGTTTTTGAGAGTGACATAGACAGCATACCGGTTCGTTGTAATAGGATGGTTAACTCTTGGGGGGATTATGATCACTATTGCCGGACGCATGTATGGTATATGAAGTCGTTTAAGGAACCGGGAAATAGCTTGCCGATACTTCATGCTTTGAATAATAGTGGAATAATAAATATTGATCAGGAGCGTGATTATAAATTTGTTTATACAATATCTGATGTTTTTGGTAATTCTTATGATTATTCTTTTGTTGTAAAAGGTGTAAAACAGCAGATTCCCAAAAAGAGAAAACCAGATTTGATAAATTTGATGAGTTATGAAAGATTTAATCATCTGCAACGTCCGGGGGTAAGTTTGTTACTTCCAAAAGGGACCTTGCCTGATAATGTTGAATTGCACCCTAATGTAAAGTTTCAACCAGAATCATTATCAGACTCATGGCGATTCTATAATAAATCATATCCTATCTTTGGATGGGCAACAATAAAGATTAAATTGAATAAACCTGTTAAAGATACGGATAAGTTATACGTCGTAAGTCATTTTGGCATAGATAAATACATGGGTGGAACTTATAAGGATGGCTGGGTCATAACTAAGATAAGAGAATTAGGTGCTGAGTATGAAATCTGTTACGATGATGTTCCGCCTCATGTGTCGGTATCTGGAACTTCAGGTAATATACGTGTTCAAGCATCAGACTCAGGTAGTGGATTAAAATATATTAAGGGATTTGTAGATGGTAAGTTTGTTCTTTTAGAGTACAAAGAAAAAAATAATATATATGTATGTAATTTGAAGAATGCTCCTGTCTTACGTACAGGAGGCATGCATATGCTTAAAATTATTGCTGCAGATAAACTTGATAACCAAAGAATCATAATGGAAAATTTTAAGTATTAATAATTATATCGCTTATGAAAAGGATAGTTTTAGTAGTTTCTTTGTTAGTTAGTTATTTTAGCTCTTGGGCTTGTACCAATTTTATTGTAGGCAAGAAAGCCAGTGCTGATGGATCGGTGATATGTTCATATAACGCTGATGACTATGGATTGTTCATCGGCTTGTGTCATTATCCTGCCGGGAAACACGAGAAGGGTTCTGTACGTAAAATTTATGATTGGGATACAAATGTTTATCACGGACAGATACCCGAAGCAGAGGTAACCTATAATGTTATTGGAAACATTAATGAATATCAAGTTTCGATAGGTGAAACGACTTTTGGTGGAAGAGAGGAACTTGTTGATACAACAGGTATTTTAGATTATGGCTCTCTGATATATATAGCTTTACAGCGTTCAAAAACCGCACGAGAAGCAATAAAAGTTATGACTACATTAACCGATAAATATGGATATTGTTCTGGCGGAGAGACTTTTACAATATGTGATCCAAACGAAGCCTGGATAATGGAGATGATAGGAAAGGGACCTGGACGCAAGGGGACTGTATGGGTTGCTGTTAGAATTCCTGATGATGCTATATGTGCTCATGCAAATCAGAGCCGTATTCGTACATTTAATCAAAAGGATAAAAAGAATGTGATGTTTTCAAAAGATTGCATAACATTTGCAAGAGAAAAAGGATGGTTTAGTGGTAAAGATGCAGATTTTAGTTTTTGTGAAGCTTATGCTTATCCTGATTTTTCTGGAAGACGGTTCTGCGAAGCTCGTGTGTGGAGCTTTTTTAACCACTTCTCGACAGATATGGAACGTTATTTGCCTTATGCAGAAGGAAAAGTTAAAGATGCCGAACCGATGCCTTTGTGGATAAAGCCTAATCGCAAGGTTAGTGTTCAAGATATACAGGAATGCATGAGAGATCATTATGAAGGAACTCCGTTCTCTTTAGATAAAGACCCAGGTCAAGGTGTATGGAATATGCCTTATAGACCAACGCCTCTAACCTATAAAGTTGATGGTAAGGAATATTTTAATGAACGTCCGACGTCAACACAACAAACAGCATTTTCTTATGTTGCTCAATTAAGATCATGGCTTCCAAGACAAATCGGTGGTGTGCTTTGGTTTGGCAATGATGATGGTAATATGGTTGCTTATACACCTGTATATTGCGGAAATACTTCACAGCCAGAGTGTTATAATACTAAAGGTGCGGATGCTGTTACATTCAGCATGAAGAATGCTTTTTGGGTTTGTAACTGGGTTAGTAATATGGTATATCCACGTTATTCATTAATGTTTGGTTCTCTAAAGTCTGTCAGAGATTCTTTAGAAACCAGTTATTTTTCGGCTCAAGCAGAAATAGAGCGCAAGGCAATGGTTTTGTATGATGAGAATCCTTCTTTAGCTATTGATTTTTTGACAGATTATAGTATCAATAAAGCTCAACAGATGATTGACAGATGGAGACAGCTTGGGACTTATCTTATTGTGAAATATAATGATATGGCAATAAAGCCAGATGAAGATGGCAGATTCATTAGAACTGAAACAGGACTTGGTGCCACAGTTGAACGTCCGGGATTTCCTGAAAATGTTGCTAGAGAGATTGTGAAAAGTTCAGGTGACAGATATGCCGTACCAGAAGAATAGTGCGTAAAAGTTGAATAAATTTTTATCAAGTGGGTCCCAATACCTGAATAGTTTTACTATTTTGTGGTATTGGGATTTTTATTGTTGCATGACATTACAATATGCCTTTTTGTATAGGTTAAAAACTAGTTAAACACGAATATTTTTTATCGTCATATTTTTGGCTTTTAATATTATTTCGTAAATTTGTAGCTGATTAATATTGTTTTTATGGCATTTGTTTTAGTCTCAATATTATTGATAGGCTATATGCTTATCGCTACAGGATATGTCACTAATGTTAACCGAGCTGCTATTGCAATGTTTATCGGTACATTAGGGTGGGTGTTGTATATATGCTATGGAACTGATTTCGTTATGAGTCAGCATCAACAAGCTTATTATGATTTCCTTGGGGGCGCAACGTCTTCCAGTACAGCTGTAAAACAATATATAGCTCAAAACATATTTCTAAAATATGTGGGGAAAGGTGCAGAGATAGTACTTTTCTTATTTGCGACAATGTCAATTGTTGAGATTTTGAATAATAATGGATGTTTCGATTTCTTATCAGAGTTATTAAAAACGCGTAATAGCCATAAACTTTTATGGATGATGGCTATAATCACATTTGTTATTTCTGCAAATCTTGACAATTTAACAACAACAACAATGATGCTTGTTATCATGCATAAATTGTTGCCTAATCGTAGGCAGCGCATGATTTATGGCAGCGCAATTGTGCTGGCTGCCAATTGTGGTGGCGCATTAACTGTTATTGGGGATCCGAATGGTTTGATTCTGTGGAATAATGGTATTGTTACTGCAACAAATTTCTCTGCATCGTTGGCTTTACCTTGTTTAGCAGCTTGTGTCATACCGATTTATTGGCTCGGTAGAAGTTTGCCTGAGCATATAGACTTACAATATGTTGCAATGCCTTATAGAGGAGATGATACAAATCTTAATCGTTGGCAGCGTATATTGATGCTTATTGTAGGAATAGGCGGATTGTGGTTTATACCTACTTTCCATAACATTACTAAATTAAGTCCTTTTCTAGGTGCTTTGTGTGTGTTATCTGTGTTATGGATTGTAAATGAAATATTTAACCACAAGCTAATGAACGCCGATCAGATGATACAACGTCCTGTGCCAAGGGTCCTTCAGTATGGTGTTATTCAGCTTATGCTTTTTGTAATGGGAATAATGCTTGCTGTTGGAGCTATATACGAAACTGGAATAACGTCCAATTTGACACAATTTATTGATACCAATATTCATAATGTATGGGTAATGGGCGTAATCACTGGGGTAATCAGTTGTTTCTTGGATACATTTGCTACATGTATGAGTATAATATCTCTTTACTCTGTGGGTGATATTGCTAATTTGGCATTTTCGTCAGATCCGAATTATATGTCTTCATTCGTTCAGAACGGAATATTTTGGAAAATAATTGCTTATTCCTCAGCAATGGGTGGAAATATATTGCTTATAGGTTCTGTAAGCGGATTGGCATTGATGAAAATGGAACATATACATATTGGATGGTATTTTAAAAAAGTCGGTGTAGTTGCTATGGCTGCTTGGCTGCTTGGTCTGTTTATTATGTGGATTTTGAGTTAATTCTTAAATGATATAGATATGGCTAAAATTAAAACAATAGGTGTATTGACTTCCGGCGGAGACGCTCCAGGAATGAATGCGGCAATTCGTGCTGTAACGCGTGCCGGTATATGCAAGGGATTTAAGGTAAAAGGAATTTATCGTGGATATGATGGTCTTATTAATAATGAGATTGTTGATTTTACAACAGAGAATGTCAGTGGTATAATAATGTCTGGAGGAACCATTTTGAAAACTGCAAGATGTGACGAATTCAAAACTCCAGAAGGACGTAAAAAGGCATATGACAATTTGTTGAAAAACGAAATAGATGCGCTTGTCGTTATAGGCGGAAATGGCTCGTTGTCCGGAGCAATGGTCTTTGCACAGGAATATGATGTATGTTGCATAGGATTACCGGGAACTATAGACAATGATTTGTATGGTACTGATTCAACAATTGGCTATGATACGACTCTAAATACAATTGTTGAATGTGTAGACAGAATAAGGGATACTGCCCAAAGTCATGAACGAATTTTTTTCATTGAAGTAATGGGACGTGATGCAGGATTCTTGGCTCAGAATAGTGCTATTGCTTCAGGTGCTGAGGCCGCAATAATACCAGAGGACTCAACGGATGTTGACCAATTGGCGAGGTTTATGGAACGAGGTATAAGAAAAAGTAAAAAAAGCTGTATTGTAATCGTTTCAGAGAGCCCCAAATGTGGAGCCTTGTATTATGCTGACAGAGTTCGGAATGAATTCCCTAATTACGATGTTAGAGTTTCAATACTTGGACATTTGCAGCGTGGGGGACGTCCGTCCGCTCATGACCGCATTCTTGCCAGTAGAACTGGGGTGGGGGCAATAGATGCTATCATTCAAGGTCAGCGTAATGTTATGATAGGCGTAAGAAATAATGAGGTCGTTTATGTCCCATTGAGTGAGGCTATAAGGTCAGATAAACCTTTTGATAAAAAATTAATTACAGTCTTAGATGAGTTGAGCATATAATAGTCTGACGTATAAGTTGTAAAAATGTCTTTATATTATGTCAATTGAACTTATTATAAAAAGTTTTTGTTCTTTTCTTTGTAAGTTATAAAACAATTGATTAATTTTGCGTTTAGAAAAATACATGAAAAATAAAAAATAAAGTAAATCTATATGGAACAAATAAAAGGGCATATTTCTCAGATTGTGGGTCCTGTTATTGATGTCTATTTCGATACAAGTGGCTTAGATCCGGAAAAAGTGTTGCCCAAAATTCATGATGCGTTGACAATTTCACGCGAAGATGGACGTGAACTTGTTATTGAAGTTCAGCAGCATATCGGTGAAGATACTGTTAGATGTGTTGCAATGGATAATACTGACGGTCTTAAAAGAGGATTGGAAGTAGTTTCAACAGGTCATCCAATATTGATGCCTGCAGGAGAACAGATAAAAGGACGAATGATGAATGTTATAGGCCAGCCTATAGATGGTATGAAAACTTTGGATATGAAAGGCGCATACCCTATTCATCGTGAAGCTCCTACTTTTGAGGAGTTGTCAACGCATAAAGAAATGCTTGCAACTGGTATAAAAGTTATTGATTTGCTTGAGCCTTATATGAAAGGTGGAAAAATTGGACTTTTTGGTGGAGCCGGTGTCGGTAAAACTGTCTTAATTATGGAGCTTATCAATAACATTGCAAAAGGTCATAATGGATATTCGGTGTTTGCTGGCGTTGGTGAGCGTACGCGTGAGGGTAATGACCTTATTCGTGATATGCTTGAGTCTGGCGTAATTCGATATGGTGAGAAGTTTAAAAAAGCAATGGAAGAAGGCAAGTGGGACTTGTCGTTAGTAGATCCTGAGGAATTGAAGAAGTCTCAAGCAACATTGGTTTATGGACAGATGAATGAACCACCTGGAGCACGTGCTTCTGTTGCCTTGTCAGGCTTAACTGTTGCAGAGGAATTCCGCGATCATGGCGGAAAGAATGGTGAAGCAGCAGACATTATGTTCTTTATTGATAATATCTTCAGGTTTACTCAGGCTGGTTCAGAGGTGTCTGCTCTTCTTGGCCGTATGCCTTCAGCCGTAGGTTATCAGCCGACATTGGCAAGTGAAATGGGTACGATGCAGGAAAGAATTACTTCAACCAAAAATGGTAGTATTACTTCTGTACAGGCTGTTTATGTTCCTGCCGATGACTTGACAGACCCTGCACCAGCAACAACTTTTACTCATCTTGATGCTACTACAGAACTTAGTAGAAAGATTGCTGAGCTTGGAATTTATCCTGCAGTTGATCCTTTAGGTAGTACTTCGAGAATATTGGATCCGCTAATTGTTGGTAAGGAACATTACGAATGCGCACAGAGAGTGAAGGAAATCTTACAGCATTATAAAGAACTGCAAGATATTATTGCAATCCTTGGTATGGATGAACTTTCAGATGAGGATAAATTGACTGTTAATAGAGCTCGTCGTGTGCAGCGCTTCTTGTCGCAGCCTTTCACCGTTGCTGAGCAATTTACAGGTCTGCCTGGTGTGATGGTGCCAATTGAGGAGACAATTAAGGGCTTTAATGCTATATTGGATGGTGAAGTCGATGATTTACCAGAACAGGCATTCCTTAATGTTGGAACTATTGATGACGCTATTGCAAAAGGAAAGAAACTTCTTGATATTGCTAAAGGTAATTAACAAATCTGATAGGCATGAGTTTAAGATTGAAAATAGTATCACCTGAAAAAGTTGAATTTGAGGGATTGGTTGATAGCGTATTGGTACCTGGAACAAAAGGTGCTTTTGAAATATTGAATAATCATGCTCCAATCATTTCCTCACTTCAAACAGGAAAGGTTGAGTATGCTGTAAATGGTGTGCGAAATCAGATTCAAATTACTGGCGGCTTTGTAGAAGTTCAAAAAAATGTTGTCAGCCTTTGTGTTGAGATAGCTTAAGTTATGGATATGAATAAAAAAGTAGACATAACAAGTAAAAGATATTTTAAATATAGTCTATGGCTTATTGCGGCACTTACATTATTGTGTAGTGCTGCGATAAGTATGAATGTGTTAAAATATTCTATTGTTAATGCATTGGCTATAAGCGCATTATATACGGTATTCATAAATTCCATATATGTGGTATTTTGGAGAAAGATGGCTAAAACATCTCCTAATGTTATGACAAAATTTTATCTGGCAGCTTCTGCTTTGCGTCTTGTATCAGCCGCATTTGTTGTAACGGCTTATTGCTTAATATGTCATGATAAAAACTCTATACGTGATTTTGCGCTGCTTTTTATGAGCTTTTATATTGTAATGCTTGTTTTTGACAGTGTATTCTTTGCTCATGTAGAAAAATGTTATACTCTTAAAGATTGACAGATGAGACAGATCAGACAAATACTATGCTTGTTCATGCTAGTATTCATAATAGCGCCTATAAGTGCGTCAGAGCATACAGATGATAAAAAAGGGCTTGATTTGCAAGGCGTTTTGTTTGGGCATATTAAGGATGCGTATGAATGGCATATCACTGATATTAATGGTCATCCTATTGTAATAAATCTTCCTGTTATAGTGAAGAGTTCTACGGGATGGCATGTGTTTAGCAGTGCCGAATTTTCTGAAGAGAAGGATGCTGCTGGAAATCGTCCTGGACCGTATGGTCTATATATTTCCGGTAGTCAAGATAATGAGAATAAAATATGTGAAGTGATATCTGGTAAAGAAGTTCGTCCATTTGATATTTCTATAACCAAAACGGTTGTAGTTTTATTTATCAATTCCATACTTCTCCTAATTTGTATCTTAATTCCTGCAAGATGGTGTAAAAAACATCGTCCTGAAGATCCTGCGCCTAAAGGTTTTACAGGTTTGATGACAATGTTTATTATGTATATCTATGATGATATTATTAAGGCAACTTTGGGTAAAAATACAGATAGATTTGCACCATATTTATTAACGTGCTTTTTCTTTATCTTCTTGTCAAATATTATGGGTGTTGTGCCATTCCCGCCCGGAGGTGGAAATCTAACAGGTAATATCACTATAACATTTTTCTTGGCTTTGTGTACGTTCCTTATAACAAACTTTACGGGAACGAAAGCTTATTGGAAAGAGATTTTTTGGCCGGATGTGCCTACTTGGTTAAAGGTGCCTGTTCCACTTATGCCCTTCATAGAGTTCTTTAGTATTTTTACTAAACCTTTGGCTCTTATGATTCGACTATTTGCTAATATGATGGCAGGGCATGCAATAGCATTGTCATTGACGTGCCTGATTTTTATAATGTTTGGAATTAATGCAGTGGCAGGTGCATCAATGACTGTTGTGAGTGTTCTTATGAGTGTTTTCATGATGTTGCTTGAATTACTCGTATGTTTCATTCAGGCGTTAGTTTTCACTATGTTAAGCGCTGTGTTTATATCATTGTCTCAGGTTAAAGAGCATTCAGCAGAATAAATATGTTTTTTGATTAAAATAAAAATAAATAACTTTAAAAAATTACGATTATGATTTCATTATTATTAGCAGCAGATGCTGTAGCAAAGTTAGGTGCCGCAATTGGTGGTAGTATAGCTGCAATTGGTGCAGGTATTGGTATTGGAAAAATTGGTGGTCAAGCAATGGATGCAATAGCAAGGCAGCCGGAAAAAATAGGCGATTTGCGTTCTTCTATGATTATTGCAGCCGCTCTTGTTGAGGGTGTTGCTTTCTTTGCTGTTATTATTGCATTGTTGGCACTTTTCGTGTAAATTTTAGATTAAAGAAATAGAAATCTTAACAGCTTATGTCATTAATAACACCTGATTTTGGCTTGTTATTTTGGATGACGATTGTGTTTCTGATTGTACTTGGCATTGTAAGCAAGTTTGGCTTTAAAGTTATTGTCAAGATGGTCAATGATCGTAAAGATTATATAGACAGCAGTCTTCAGAAGGCACATGAGGCAAACAAAAAATTAGCTAATATCAAAGTTGAAAGCGATGCTCTTTTGCAGGAAGCACGCGAGCGTCAGGCAGCAATATTAAAAGAGGCTGCCGCAACGCGCGATGCTATCGTTGAAAAGGCACAGGACAAAGCTCATGAGGAAACTAACCGATTGCTTACAGAAGCGAAGGTTGAAATTGAGAATCAAAGACAGGCTGCCGTTAGCGATATCCGTAAACAAGTTGCAACGCTGAGTGTTGAAATTGCTGAGAAAGTATTGAGAGAAAAGCTTGGTGATGAAAAAACACAGATGGATTTGATTGAACGTATGCTGGATGAAATTTCTTTGTCTAATAAAAAATAGTTAATATGGATTTCGGATTAATATCGGTTAGATATGCCCGTGCCTTGTTAAAGGCAAGCTTAGAGGCAAAATTGGAGGATAAGGTATATGCAGAAATGCAGACTTTATCTGCCAGTTATATAAAAGTTCCTGATTTTAGGTTTACGATAGATAATCCCATGTTTTCAAAGAAGCGTAAAAAAGATTTATTTATTATTGCTTTAGGCGGAGATCCTTGTAAACTTACACAAGTCTTTATTGATTTGGTTTTGAAGGAAGAGCGCGAAAACATGATGCAGTTCATTGCAAATTCATATATTACATTATATAGGAAAAACAAGAATTTAATCCGTGCTAAACTTTTGACTGCTACAGCCGTATCTCCTTCTACGGAGCAACGGCTTAGGCAGTTGGTTGAAAGTAAGACAAATGGGAATGTTGAATTTGAGACAGAGATTAAACCTGAAATTCTTGGTGGTTTCATAATAGAATATGATACTTATAGAATGGATGTTAGTGTAAAGTCTCAATTAAATTCTATTTTGTCACAGCTTAAGTAATAAAATTAATTGTAATATGTCTGATAAAATTAAACCAAGCGAAGTATCTCAAGTTCTTTTGGAACAACTGAAAGGGATTAATGATAGCGCAAAGTTTGATGAAGTAGGTTCTGTCCTTCAGGTAAGCGATGGCGTAGCACGTATCTATGGTCTTCGAAATGCTGAAGCTAATGAACTTCTTGAATTTGAAAATGGGACTATGGCTATTGTCATGAACCTTGAAGAGGACAACGTTGGTTGTGTGCTACTTGGCTCTACTTCCGAGATAAAGGAAGGAATGTTGGTAAAGCGTACAAAACGTATTGCCAGCATCAGGGTGAATGATAATATGCTGGGAAGAGTCATAAATCCATTGGGGCAGGCTATAGATGGTAAAGGTGACATTGATTTGACGAATTCGTTTGAAATGCCATTGGATAGAAAAGCTCCAGGTGTTATCTATCGTCAGCCTGTAAAAGAACCTTTACAAACTGGTTTGAAAGCCGTGGATTCTATGATTCCAATTGGTAGAGGTCAGCGTGAGCTTATTATTGGAGACCGACAAACAGGTAAAACAGCAATTGCTGTAGATACTATTATAAATCAAAAGAGTTTTTACGATGCTGGTAAACCTGTTTATTGTATATATGTAGCTATTGGTCAGAAAGCCTCAACTGTTGCGGCATTAGTATCTACATTGAAGGAACATGGAGCAATGCCATACACGATTGTTGTTGCAGCTACAGCAGCAGATCCTGCTGCTATGCAATATTATGCACCTTTTGCAGGAGCTGCAATAGGTGAATATTTTAGAGATCGCGGTTATTCGGCCTTGGTCGTATATGATGATTTGTCTAAGCAAGCTGTTGCATATCGTGAGGTTTCACTTATTTTGCGTCGTCCTTCTGGTCGTGAAGCTTATCCTGGAGATGTGTTCTATTTGCATAGTCGTTTGTTGGAGCGTGCAGCACGAATAAATGACCAGCAAGAGGTTGCAGAGAATATGAATGATTTGCCTGAGTGTATGAAAGGGCATGTTAAAGGTGGTGGTTCGCTTACTGCTTTGCCTATAATTGAAACTCAGGCAGGAGACGTATCTGCGTATATTCCAACTAACGTTATCTCTATTACTGATGGACAGATTTATCTTGAGACCGACTTGTTCAATCAGGGATTTAGGCCTGCAATTAATGTTGGTATTTCTGTAAGTCGTGTAGGAGGTTCTGCGCAGATAAAAAGTATGAAGAAGGTTGCGGGAACATTGAAAATAGATCAAGCACAGTATAGAGAGTTGGAATCTTTTTCAAAGTTTTCAAGTGATATGGATGCTGTAACGGCTATGACACTTGATAGAGGTCGTAAGAATAATCAACTTTTGATACAGCCACAATATAGTCCAATGCCTGTTGGTGAGCAAGTTGCAATACTCTATTGTGGAACACATGGTCTAATGCATGATGTACCTGTTGAAAAGGTGCGTGAATGCCAAGATGCCTTTTTGGATAAGATGCGTTCTTCACATGAAGATGTTGTTGATGCTTTATCTAAAGGAAAAATTGATGATCAAATAACCCAAACTATTGAGGCTGTAATGGCTGATATTGCAGGGCAATATAAAAAATAGTTGATTTATGCCGTCACTAAAAGAAATAAAAAATCGTATATCATCTGTAAATAGCACTCGTAAAATAACGAGTGCTATGAAGATGGTTGCGTCGTCAAAACTGCATCATGCACAGATCATGATAGGGAACATGCTTCCTTATGAATCTATGCTAGAGCATATACTAAAAGCATTTTTGGCTTCAGAAGTTGATGCTACAACTGTATATAATACTGTGAGACGTGTAAAAAAAGTTGCTTTTGTTGTATATTCATCTAATAGCAGTTTATGCGGTGGTTTTAATGCAAATGTTATTAAGGCCATGCAGCAGGCGATTGATAAATACCAGCGTCTGGTAGGTATGGATAATATTGTTGTTTATCCTATTGGACGAAAGGTTGCTGAAAAAGTGACGAAACTCGGCTTGAACTGTGGTGGAGATTTCTCTGAAATTGCTGATAAGCCTGATTTGCATCGATGTATAGAACTTGCAGATTTACTTTCGCAGAAATTCATCGATGGTGAGTTTGATCGCATAGAGATGATTTATCATCATTTCAAAAGTGCTGGTTCACAAATCTTGACTCAAAAAACTTTCTTACCAATTAATATCAAAGAGGAATTGGATTTTGATGATGAGCGAGATTTGACATCTAATATTGCAACCTTGGAAGCTCAAGAGTATATACGTAAGAAAGGTAAGGTTTCTTCAAATGCCAAAGAGGCAGTAAAGCCTCTTAATGACAATTTTATTGTTGAACCTGATATGGAATCAGTGTTGTGCTCACTTATTCCTAAACTATCACATTTAATGATATATACAGCATTGCTTGATAGTAATGCTAGTGAGCATGCAGCTCGTATGGTTGCTATGCAGACAGCAACAGATAATGCTGATGAACTTCTGAGAGATTTGAATCTCCAATATAATAAGAGTCGTCAGCAGGCTATCACAAATGAGTTGCTTGACATTGTGGGTGGTACTGTTAATTCATAGTGTATTACTCTTACTTATATAAAGAGACTGCACAATTTGTGCATGTCTCTTTTTTATATTTAGGCATTGTCTAAATTTTTGTGTAATCTAAATAAATCTGTTTTCTATCAGATTGCTTATTTCTGTTTTCGTTTAGTTAAAAGATTTATCCTTTTGGAAGGTTCTTGTGCTTCTGGATATAATTCTAATGCCTTATTATAATTAGCTATTGCAGCTTCATACATTTTTTCATTTTCACATTCTTTACCTAGTATCGTATACTCTGCTGCAAGTCTTTTTAAGAAAGTCTCTTGCTTATTTAATTTTTCTTCGAGGCATTTTATTTCATCTTTTAGTGTATTTATCTTATTTAATTTTTTACGGATAAGTCTCTTGGCACTAGGCTTTTCTATATCGTATCTGCTGTGTATAGCTTTAAAAAAGCATTTTAAGAAGTTTTCATAGTCTCCGTTGTCAAATGCTTTTGCTGCTTCGTAATATTCTTTATCTGCGGCAGATTCGCTTAATGCTTTTTTTATAAGTGTTGAATTGTTGTAATTTTTAGCAAATTGCAATATTTCTTTTCGTACGAAAATATTTTCGTGCCTTATTGGCGATTTGAGTGTAATGCCGTTTAATGATGTACATCTTGATAAGGCGACGTATGTTTGGCCTCCGGCAAATACACCCCCTGTCAGGTCAATAATAACCTTGTTAAATGTTAGGCCTTGGCTTTTGTGTATAGTTATTGCCCATGCCAATCTTATTGGAAACTGTATAAAATATCCAATTTCTTCTTCTTCAATTTTTTGTTCCTTGTTATTGAAACGGTACTTCATATTACTCCTTCTCTCCCTCGAAACTTCGTATTCGTTACCGTCTTCTGTGATTATATATATTAATCCTTTTTCAACGTCAATAGTTTCAACAATACCTAGAGTACCATTTACCCATCTTTTGTTTATGTCGTTCTTTATAAATATTACTTGTGCACCAGGCTTGATTTCCAATTTTGTGAGTGTTGGTAGACTATTTTCTGGAAATTCTCCACCAATTTTCCCATTAAATATTGTTGATGATCCTTTAAGTTCTTTTAGCTTATTTTCATTTATATAATCTACAGTATCTCTACGTGTTGATAATGTTATTACGAGCTTTTCACTTTTGAACTCGTGGTTTTCTTCTTTATAACGGCTGTTTAATATTTTTAAATCATAGTCATTTACGTCACCAAGTCTTATCTTATCGAGTATGTTGATGAACTGGCTGTCTTTTTGTCTGTAAATTTTATTTAATTCAATACATATTAGTTTTATCTCTTTAAATATCTTTGCGTCAAAGAAGAAACTAGTAGGGTAGAATGGCTGAAGGAGTTTCCGTTCATCCTCCTTGACAACTGGTTCTAACTGAAAAATATCCCCTACAAGTAATAATTGTTTTCCGCCGAAAGGCTCGCGCATATTTCTCGAATATACCCGTAATACCTTATCTATAAAATCGATGATGTCAGCTCTTACCATGCTAATTTCATCAATTATGATGAGCTCAACCTCTCGTAGCAGCTTACATTTTTCACCATTGTATTTTAGTGTATTGCGTAAATGCCTTACTGAATATTGAGTATCATTGGGTAATATTGGGTGAAATGGGAGTTTGAAAAAGCTATGTAGTGTTGCGCCTCCTACATTGATTGCAGATATGCCAGTTGGGGCGAGAACAACAATTTTCTTTTTTATGTTGGACTTGACATATCTTAAAAAAGTTGATTTACCCGTCCCTGCTTTACCTGTAAGGAAAAGCGAGCGACGGGTAAATTTTAATATCTGAAGAGCTTCTTGAAACTCTTTGTTTGATTGATCAATTTGTGAATTCGGTTCCAATGTTGAGCTTCTTATAAGTCTTCAAATCTAATCTGTTCTTCACGAGGTTTATTTTTCTTTTTTTCTTTTTTATCTTCAGATTGTTGTACGTTACCTTTATCTGTATTGATGGCGGGATTATTTTCTTTTGAGATTTCGTTATCTTCGTTTCCTCTTGGAAGTATATTGCCTTCTTCGTCAATAAGAAGTTCTTCGTCCTCTACCATGGTACTGTCAATCTGTGTCGTATCTTTTTTAGCAGGTACATAACTGCTGCAGTTATACATATCTGCAGTTATGTCTTCATCATCTGGCTTATGGAATCGGCCATGATACTTTTTAAATTCAGGATCTTTCATAAGCGCCTGAATGAAATATCCGCAAATAGGTAATGCCGTCCTACTTCCTTGTCCAAGAGCGCCTGTGCGGAAATGAATACTTCTGTATTCTCCACCAACCCATGCGCCTGTTACAAGATTCGGGCTTACGCACATAAACCATGCATCTGAATGATTATTTGATGTTCCTGTCTTGCCGCCAAAGTCTGTATCACGTGCAGTGTCAGTATATGCCCATAAACTTTGAGATGTTCCACCTGGTTCACGCATACCACCCATAAGTAGCTGTTGCATGAAGAATGCGCTTTTATATGGTATAACTTGTTTTTCCTCTGTAGAACTTACATATACCTCTCTTCCGTCTTTGTCTACTATACGTGTCACAAGGACTGGTTCTATATGTTTACCATCATTTGCTATTGTACAATATGCATTGACCATTTCTAACAGATTAACGTCAGAAGCACCTAACGCTAATGAAGGTTCTTCGTCCAAAGGACTTTTTATACCCATGTCATGTGCTGTTTTGGCAATGTTCTTTATTCCCATTTCCTGTCCAAGTCTGACAGCAATCGAGTTGATACTTTTCGCGAATGCGCTTTTTAAGGGGATGGAGTCTCCTGAGAACCTGCCATTGGCATTTGTTGGAGTCCATGAAGTCATTTCATGCTTATTTTTATCATATACTTGCATTCTTATGTATTCGTCCCTTCTCTTATCACAGGGTGTAAGTCCCTGGTTCATTGCTTCTGTATATACAAATAGTTTAAATGTTGAACCTGGTTGGCGCATAGCTGTAACTTTGTCATATTTCCATGAGTTAAAGTCAATGTCTCCGACCCATGCTCTGACTGCTCCGGTTTGTGGCTCCATTGCAACGAATGAGCAATGCATGAATTTAACCATATACCTGATGGAATCCATTGTGCTCATTTCTTTTTCAATGGTACCTTTCTCATAATCAAATAATTTGACTTTGTGTGGCTTATTCAAATAGTATTGAATAGAGTCGGGGTTATTGGGAAACTTTTGTAATAATGTTTTGTATACCGGTAATTTCTGAGCTATATTCTCTATAAAGTTTGGTATAATCTGATGGTTCTCATCTCTCCATGGGTCTTGACCGCTCCAATGACTATTGAAGTTTCTTTGTACCTGTTTCATTTGTTTGATTGCGGCTTCTTCAGCATATTTTTGCATGCGGGTATCTATCGTAGTGTAGATTTTTAAGCCGCTACTATACAGGTCATATCCATTTTCCTTACACCAATCCTTAAGATAGTCAGCTATTGCCTCACGAAAATATTTTGCCTGACCATCATAATTGCTTTCAACACTATAGTTTACTTTTATGGGTATTGCACTTAAAGAATCATAATCATCTTTTGTGATATCCTTATGTGTCATTAAGTTGTGCAAGACAGTATTTCTGCGTTGCAGACTATTCTCAGGGTTCGTAATAGGGTTATAATATGTTGTAGCTTTTAGCATACCAACCAAAACAGCTGCTTGTTCAGCAGTCATTTCAGATGGAGTTGTGTTAAAATATGTCTTACATGCGGTTTTTATGCCATATGCATTTGAACCAAAATCTACGGTATTAGCATACATCGTAAGAATTTCTTTTTTATCGTATAGAATTTCCAACTTTGTTGCAATAATCCATTCTTTGCTTTTCATAATAAGCATGCGTACCCCCGGAATATATCCCAACAATCCTGTTGAATACTGTGTCCTGACGCGGAACATGTTTTTTGCGAGCTGTTGCGTAATAGTGGATGCACCACGTGCTTCATGGTGTACAATAATATCTTTTGCTACAGCAAATAATCCGGTGAAATCAACACCAAAGTGCTTGTAGAAGCGTTCATCTTCTGTATCAATTAAAGCTTTCCAGAAGAGAGGGTTTACTTCTTCATATTTAACAGGCGTTCTGTTCTCGCTAAAATATTTGCCTATCATAACGCCGTCTGCACTATATATTTCAGATGCCTCGCTTGTTGTAGGATGCATTATCTGTGAAAAGCCGGGAGACTTTCCAAATAACCATAAGAAGTTAATATCAACCATTATAAGATACACAAAAAATGTGATTATGGCAGACAGGATTGCTACACAAGTTTTTGTATACCATTTGCGACCTATATAAAGTCCTTTATACCAAGGCCAAAAACCTTTAATTTTGTTCAGACACGTTTTGATAAATCTACCGATACGTGAATCATTGTTGTTGTTGAACATATAATTTTAGTATTATTTATTCTGCAAATGTACAAAAAAAGTACAGTTTATATGAATGTGTTTATGTAATTTATGATTTCTTCAATATTGTCGGGTGAAAACCAATGTATATTTGGATCACGCCTGAACCATGTAAGCTGTTTACGGCAATACTTATGTGTATTGCTTTTTATCCTAAATATTGCATTGTCAAGTGTACATAATCCGTCTAGATATTCAAATGTTTCTTTGTAACCAACAGTGTTTAATGCATTTAGATTTTTATATTCATAGACGTTTAGAGCTTCTTGAATTAAACCATCATGAATCATTTGCTCTACACGTAAGTCTATTCTCTCGTATAATCTCTGCCGGTCCATATTAAGACCGATTTTTATAATTCTAAAAGGTCTTTCTTTGGTTGTGTTTTTTCTGAAGGAAGAATATGGCTTGCCTGTAGATAAGCATATTTCTAATGCATGTATTATGCGCTTATGATTATTCTTATCAACAATTGCGTGATAATCAGGATCTAGTAATGCCAATTCTTTGCTAATGCCAGAAAGACCTTCTTTATCGAATCTTTCTTGAAGTGTTTTTCTAATGTTGTCATCAACCGATGGTATGTCGTCAATACCTTTGCATACTGCATCAACGTACATCATGCTGCCACCAGACATGATTACATTATCTTTATACTTGAACAAGATGTTTAATAATTTTAAAACATCTTGTTCATATTTTGAGGCGTTGTAATATTCATTAATATGAAGATTGCCAACAAAAAAATGTCTAATTGATTTACGTTCATCTTTTGTTGGGGCAGCTGTGCCTACAGGTATTTCTTTAAAAACCTGCCGAGAGTCAGCATTAATAATAACCGTATTTAAGTGTTCGGCAACCTTCAGACATAATGATGTTTTTCCTACCCCTGTAGGTCCAACTATTACAAAAAGTGTCTTCATCACAGAAGGTATTTATCTTATTATACCTCTCTTAGAGTTTTCAACAAAATTAATTATATATTCAATTTCTTTTGTTACAGGCAGCTTTTTCCTTATTTCTTCAATGCCCTCTTTTAGGATTCCTTTAGAGTACAGAAGTCTGTAAGCTTCATGTATATTGTTGATTAATTCGTTGCTGAATCCTCTTCTTCTTAATCCCACAATATTTATTCCGCAATATTTCGTCGGTTCTTTTCCGGCAATGATAAAAGGTGGTATGTCTTGGCTGAAACGGCAGCCTCCCTGAATCATTACATAGCTACCAATATGGCAGAATTGGTGGCATAAAACAACAGCACTAATAATGGCATAGTCGTCAACAACAACTTCTCCTGCAAACTTTGTTGAGTTTCCAATAATACATCCATTACCGATAACACAATCGTGAGCAATATGCATGTTTTCCATCAGCAAATTGTTTGAACCAACTTTTGTTGTCCCTTTAGATGCTGTGCCTCGTGATATAGTTACATTTTCACGTATACTATTGTTATCACCAACTTCACATGTCGTATCTTCACCTTTGAATTTAAGATCTTGTGGCTTTGTACTAATACTTGCACCGGGAAAGATTTCGTTATTATTTCCGATGCGTGCTCCGTAGTTAATCGTTACATTATTTTGTAATACGTTATTGTCGCCAATTACTGTATTTTTATCAATATAACAGAATGGGCCGATAATATTATTGTCACCAATTTTGGCTTCAGGATGTATGTATGCTAACGGACTTATATTATTCATGGCTAATATTTTAAAATAAGGCAGAAGTAAATCTGCCTTATGGGTTATTTATTTTTTACTATTTGAGCTGTGAAAGTAGCTTCTGATACGACTTTATCTCCTACAAATACATATCCCTTCATAGAAGATACACCATGGCGTACAGGAGCAAGAAGGCCAACTTTAAATAAAAGAGTATCTCCCGGTACAACTTTTTGTCTAAACTTCACATCGTCAATCTTCATGAAATATGTTGACCATCTTTCGGGCTCTTCCAAAGTGTTAAGAACAAGCAAGCCACCGCACTGTGCCATAGCCTCAATTTGTAAAACGCCAGGCATAACGGGCTCTTGGGGAAAATGTCCCTGGAAGAAAGGTTCATTACTGGTGACATTTTTTACGCCAACGATACTGCTCGGTCCAAGAGCTATCACTTTATCAACAAGCTGCATGGGATAACGATGCGGAAGCAATTCGCGAATGCGGTTTACGTCCATAAGCGGTGCTTCATTGCAATTGTATATTGGAGCCTGTATTTCATGCTTACGGATTTCTTTTCGCATGAGGCGTGCAAACTTATTGTTGATTGTATGTCCTGGACGAGTGGCTATTATGCGGCCTTTAATAGGTTTGCCGATAAGTGCCATATCGCCTATTATGTCTAACAGCTTATGCCTTGTACATTCATTTTCCCATACTAGCGGTTTATGCTGAATGTATCCCAGTTTTGTTGCGTCAAGATGTGGTACATGTAAGAAATCTGCCAATTGATCAAGACGTTCCTGAGTTGTCTGTCTTTCATAAATCACAATAGCATTATCCATGTCACCGCCTTTAATAAGATTAGCTTTTAAGAGTGGTTCGATGTCTCTTACAAAGACGAATGTACGGGCTGGAGCTATTTCTGTGGCAAAATCTTCAATTTTGTCAAGTGTTGCAAATTGACTATTTATGAATTTAGAGTCAAAAGAGCACATTGCGGTCAAGCTGAATTCTTCATCTGGCAGAATAGTAATGCATGAACCTGATTCTTTATCCTTTACCTCTATCTTGTGACGTATAATATAGAAGTCTTTTGGAGCATTCTGTTCAACGATTCCAATTTCACGGATCTTCTCAATGTATTGTGCTGCTGAGCCATCTAAAATTGGAAATTCAGGACCATTTACCTGTATAAGGCAGTTGTCAATGCCTAAAGCATACAGAGCGGCAAGTCCATGTTCTACGGTTGATACTCTTACATCACCTTTCCCTAATACAGTTCCACGTTGGGTGTCAACGACATTTTCAGCAATGGCATCAATGATGGGTTGACCCTCAAGATCGATTCTTTGTATCTTATATCCGGTATTTTCATTTGCCGGATTAAAGGTGATTGTCAGATTTAATCCAGTATGAAGACCTTTTCCACACAGTGCAAAACTGCCTTTAAGTGTGTTCTGTTTTGACATTTCCATAATTTATTTATATGTCTCTTTTAATTTTTCAACTTCATGTTTTAACTCGTTGAGCTCTTTGTAAATTTCTGGTAGCCTGCGTGTTAATGCAATAGACTTAAAGTAAGCCTTTGGGTCAGTCGGCGGCGTTCCGATGAGAGTCTCATTGCCTTTAAGGTTGCCTGGCACTCCAGACTGGGCACCAAGGAAAGTCTTATCACCAATTGTTGCATGTCCTGCAATGCCGACTTGACCTCCAAACATACAGCCTTTGCCAATTTTTGTACTACCTGCAACGCCTGTCTGAGCAGACATTACAGTATTTTCGCCCACTTCAACATTGTGAGCAATCTGTACAAGATTGTCAAGCTTTACACCTTTACGTATAATTGTTGTTCCCATCGTAGAACGGTCTACGCATGAGTTGGCTCCAATTTCAACGTTATCTTCAATAGTTACAATGCCAATTTGTGGTATTTTGTCATATCCATCAGTATTTGGAGCAAATCCAAAACCGTCTGCACCAATGACAGTGCCGGCATGAATTGTAACATTATTGCCTAGCTTACACTCTTTGTAGATGGTGACATTAGGATATAAGATACATCCATTTCCAATTTTAACACCATCTTCAATAACCGTATGTGGATATATTTGTGTATTTTCACCGATAACAACGTTCTCGCCTATATATGCAAAAGCACCTACATAGCAATTGTCGCCAATTGTCGCTTTAGGTGATATGAAAGCCATTGAGCTTATGCCACTTTTTTTAGGAAGTGCAGCCTGATACATTTGCAGAAGTTTTGCAACGCATTCATAGGCATTCTTTACTCTAATCAAGGTGGCTTTGACTGGTTTTGTCAACTCAACATCTTCGTTGACAAGCACAATACTTGATTGTGTTTCGTAAATATAGTGTGTGTATTTGGGATTTGAAAGGAATGATATAGCTCCTGGTTTTCCCTCTTCAATTTTGGCAAATGTATTTACTGTGGCATTTTCATCGCCTTCAACTTTGCCTTGGATAAAACTTGCTATTTGGTTTGCTGTAAATTCCATTGCAATTTAATTACATATTATCTGCAAAGATAAATAAATTTATTCAAAAACGTTGATAACATAAATAATATTTTCTGATTTTTTTTGAAAGTAATGCAATATTCAACAATTCTGAAGATTCAGAAATGTCTTTTGTTGTATTGTCTTTGAACAGTATAGTGATTTGGTCTTCATTAACATCGTACATATCTTTTTGTATTGTGTCAATGCTCATGAGATAGCCAGCTTCTTCTAAACTTATTTTGAACATGTCTGCAATTGTACGTTTCTTGCTTTCAGCATAGGCGTCGTCCACAGGATTTTCGAAAATTTCAACTTTGAAGATATTGCGGTTTATGATATCTGTGGAAAGAATCGATAGCACTTTATCGTTGCTGTCTGTCCATACTTTAAGGGAACTTAGAATGTCGCTGTCGTCGAGTTTTGTGTAATACAGCTGGGCTTGTTTGTCATTTCTGAATGTCTCTGCATCGATGTCATTGTATAAAAAATATCTTAGACAGGGTGTTGCGAAAATTTCTTTGCCTTCATGTGCAAGTCTTTTTGCACGTAAGAGAGCGTTTACTAGCACTTTTTCGCTAGAGACAGTTGTTTTATGCAGATACACTTGCCAATACATCAGACGTCTTGCCATTAGATAATTTTCGATAGAATACAGCCCTTTTGAATTTACAACAAGATTATCATTGTGTACGTCAAGCATCTTTATTATTCTAGCACTGCCAATATTTCCTTCAGACACTCCTGTGTAAAAGCTGTCACGTCTGAGATAGTCTAGCCTGTCCATGTCAAGCTGGCTGCTTATCAGTTGATGCAGAAACTTTTTTGGATATTCATTCTTGAATATTTTGAGTGCTAAATTCAATTCTCCTTTCATTTCCTTGTTAATTTGTTCCATCATAAGCAAGGATATTTCTTCGTGGCTTATTCCGCTTATCAATGTATGCTCTAAGACATGAGAGAATGGGCCATGTCCAATGTCGTGCATTAGTATAGCAGCCTCAACAGCTTCAGCTTCACTGTCGAATATGTATATTCCTTTTTGGGTTAATGACGTAATGGCTTCGCTCATTAAATGGAATGCACCGATAGAATGCTGAAAGCGAGTGTGTTGTGCGGAAGGGTACACCATAGATGTAAGTCCAAGTTGCTTTATTCGTGTAAGCCTCTGCATTAGCGGATGCTCAACAATATCTAACAGAAGGCCATGAGGTATCTTTATGAATCCGAAGATAGGGTCATTTATTATTTTACTGTCATTCATTTCGCTTGTTTTATATGTTGTACAACTTCAAAAAGGTAAATAAGTAGTACTGGTGTTTTACATTATAGCTGAAATCTGATTCATGATATATGTTATAACAGCATGTGGCAAATGCAAATATACAATTTATTTGTTTGATATACAACAAAATAGCTTGATGATGAAAGTTAACTGATGTTAAGGTCCGTATGAGATGGAATAAACTTTCTGTGAATAATATCAACCTCTTAAATGCTGCTTTTATGATTGACAAAAGGAAAACAAAATAATGTATGGACTGTCAAAGTGTAATTTTTTAATGTGTCGGCTAATGTTATGTTTTAGCGGATAAAATGCGATGCTTGATCACTTTTATGCTAATACTTTATCTTCAAAACACATATATTTGCTTGTTCTTGGTTGGAAATCATTGAGTTTTGTCGTCTATTTAACTGTATTTGTGTGGCTGATTGAATGTGTTTTGACATGTAAAATGCTGCATTCTATACTGTAATAGGTGGCATTTTAGATGTTTTTTAGAATGATATTGTGCTTAGAATTTATTGTTAACTGCTTCAACTGCTTGAAAATGAGAGGTTTATCTGTTGAATGAGCAATAGTCGGATTTTATGGCTTTTTCAGAGTAGAATCAGTGTTCAATGGAAAAATAGTCTACTATTTGAAATCAGAAAGTCAAAATAAGTGCAAATTGTGTGACATTCTGACGGCGCTTATGTCTATGACTATATTTTATAAAAGAAAACCTCCGGCATTTGCTTTAATGCCGGAGGATTTTTATACCTACTTTATTTTGTTTAATTCTATGGCCATTTCTTTTTGCAGGGCTTCAGCTTTAATTGCTGCAGCTTCAGCAAAATCGCTTCCGTTTGAGGCATAAATGATACCTCTGCTGCTGTTTACTAATAGTCCGCAGTCTTTGATTATTCCGTATTTGCATACTTCTTGTAGGCTTCCGCCCTGTGCTCCAACTCCAGGTACAAGTAAGAAGTGATTAGGAGCAACTTTACGTATGTCTTGGAACATTGAGCCCTGAGTGGCACCAACTACATACATCATGTTTTGCTCATCACCCCATGCCTGTGACTTACGTATAACTTTTTCAAAAAGTCTTTCGCCGTCTTGGTCGGCTGTCAGCTGAAAATCATGTGAACCTTTATTGCTTGTGAGCGCCAATAGAATAACCCATTTGCCTTCATAGTTGAGGAATGGTGTAACACTGTCTTCGCCCATGTAAGGCGCAACGGTCAATGAGTCGATATCATATTCTTCAAAGAATGTACGGGCATACATAGAGGATGTGTTTCCTATGTCGCCACGTTTTGCATCTGCTATTATGAAATGGTCAGGATAGTTTTCTTTGAGGTATTTTATCGTACGTTCAAATGATATCATTCCTTTTACACCCATACATTCGTAGAAAGCCAAATTTGGCTTGTATGCAACACAATATTGTGCCGTTGCATCTATTATGGCTTTGTTGAAGTCGAATATAGGATCTTCGTTGTTCAGTAAACATTCCGGCACTTTTTTGATATCAGTGTCGAGTCCGACACACAGAAAAGATTGTTTGCTGAATATTTGGTCAACTAATTGTTTTCTGTTCATTTTTTCTGAATTTATGTTTTTATTTATTAAGTGAATTCTTTTATATGAAATGGCTGATGCTCAGATTTTTGCAATTGCCAAGTCTTATATAAAACTTTTATTTCATATAAATAATCCACCCAAACATTAGGATTTATAGTTCTGCCTCTTTCATGCGTTCTGCATTTTCTTCTACAGTTAAGGCGTCTATCATATCTTGTATGTTTCCTGCCAGGAATCCGGACAGATCATGTGTTGTATAGCCGATTCTGTGGTCAGTTACACGTCCTTGCTGGAAGTTATATGTTCTGATCTTTGCACTTCTGTCACCAGTTGACACCAATGTCTTTCTGCGGCTAGCTATATCATCGATGTATTTCTGATGCTCTCTGTCGTAGATGAAAGTACGCAATCTTGAAAGTGCCCTTTCCTTATTCTTAGGCTGGTCTCGTGTTTCAGTACATTCAATAAGAATTTCTTCAACTTCACCGGTATTCGGATTTTTCCATGGATATCTAAGACGAACTCCAGACTCCACTTTGTTTACATTCTGTCCTCCAGCACCGGAACTTCTGAATGTGTCCCACTTAATGTCGCCTTCGTTGATGTTAACTTCAAATTTATCAGCTTCGGGCAATACAGCTACTGTTGCAGCGCTTGTGTGCATACGGCCCTGTGTTTCTGTGGCTGGTACACGTTGTACACGATGTACGCCAGATTCATATTTTAGTATTCCATATACATTGTCGCCGCTTACAGCAAAGTCTATTTCCTTATATCCGCCAACAGCTCCTTCACTTACGCTTGTTACAGACAGGGACCAGCCTTTTGAATCACAGTATTTTTTATACATTTGAAATAAATCGCCTGCAAACAGTGCTGCTTCGTCACCGCCGGTTCCGGCTCTAATTTCCATTTGGACGTTCTTGGCGTCTTCCGGATCCTTCGGTACTAAGGCAATTTTTATCTCCTCCTCAATTTTAGGCTGTAACTCTTCATTGGCTTGAAGTTCTTCACGGGCCATCTCTCTCAGGTCCGGATCACTTTCGTTGGCAAGAATATCTTTAGCCTCGTTTATTGAGTTTATGCAGGCAATATATCGTTTTCTGGCCTTCATTATCTCATCGAGGTCTTTATATTCTCGTGTAAGTCTTACGTATCTTTCCTGATCTGAAATGACAGAAGGGTCTGTTATCAATGTGGCAACCTCTTCATATCTGCTTTCAAGTCCTTCGAGCTTTTCTAAAATACTATTGTTTTCGGGCATATAATTAATAGTTAAATTCTCCAAATTCAGATTTAATGGTCAGACTCTTTTCTCCTTCTTCGATATGTCCGATAATCTGAGCGTCTATATTGAAACTCTTACTTATATTAATTACTTTTTCTGCAAATTCGGGTTTTACATATATCTCCATTCTGTGTCCCATATTGAACACTTTATACATTTCCTTCCAGTCAGTCTGACTTTCCTCTCTAATCATTCTGAAAAGAGGTGGAACCGGGAACATGTTGTCTTTGATAACCTTGCAATTGTCATTTACGAAGTGTAGCACTTTTGTTTGTGCTCCGCCTGTACAATGTACCATACCATGTATTTCCGGACGTAATTCGTCAAGAATGCGTTTAATAACTGGTGCGTATGTACGGGTAGGAGAGAGGACTAGCTGACCTGCATTTACAGGTACATCTGCTAATTTGTCGTCCAGGTGATAATGACCACTATAAACAAGCTCGTCAGGAACTGCATGATCGTAACTTTCTGGATATTTTTCTGCAAGATATTTAGCAAACACGTCATGGCGTGCACTAGTCAGGCCATTGCTGCCCATACCTCCGTTGTAGCTTGTTTCGTATGTTGCCTGGCCAAATGAGGCAAGTCCGACAATGACATCGCCTGGTTGAATGTTGGCGTTGTTGATTACGTCGCTACGTTTCATTCTACATGTAACAGTAGAGTCGACGATAATTGTTCTTACTAAATCGCCAACATCAGCTGTTTCACCTCCCGTTGCGTAAATGCCAATGCCCATTTCTCGCATGCTGGCTAAAAGTTCGTCAGTGCCATTAATAATAGCAGATATGACTTCTCCTGGTACCAGCATTTTATTTCGTCCGATTGTGCTTGAAACAAGTATGTTATCTACAGCTCCAACACAAAGCAGGTCGTCCGTATTCATAATTAGTGCATCTTGTGCAATGCCTTTCCATACACTTAAGTCACCGGTCTCTTTCCAATACATATAAGCCAATGACGACTTAGTACCTGCGCCATCTGCATGCATAATATTACAATATTCAGGATCGCCTCCTAGAATGTCTGGTATTATTTTACAAAATGCCTGTGGAAAGATACCCTTATCTATGTTTTTTATTGCGTTGTGTACATCTTCTTTTGCTGCAGAAACACCACGCATCATGTAGCGGTTGTGTAAATCCATTTTAAATATATTTTTATGTATATGGAACAAAAATTACGTCTTATTCTTTATTATGCCAAAATTCCCAACTTGCAAATGCCTGTAATAAAAGCATTTCTAATCCATTTTTTACAGTGGCACCATGTTGGGCTCCTTTTTTCATGAAAAGAGTTTCATCGGGATTATAGAGCAAGTCATAAAGGATGTTCTTGCTTGTCATTGCCTCATATGGCAATTGAGGACACTCGTCTATATGCGGATACATTCCGCATGGAGTGCAATTAACAATAACATTGTACTCCTGAATTATGTCAGGGGTGATTTGTGAATATTGTATCGTTCCAGGACGTTCAAATCTGCTTACGAATACTGTTTCAAGACCTAGTGATTTTAAACCGAAGTTTATAGCTTTAGATGCCCCTCCTGTTCCTAATATTAATGCTTTTTTATGAAATCTTTCAAGCAAGGGCTCAATGCTTTTTGTAAAACCAATGACATCGCTGTTAAAGCCTTTCAGATAAGTATCATTACCTTTGTGGTCAACGCGTATAACATTTACTGCTCCTATAGCTCTTGCTTCGGGGCTTATGGAGTCAAGATAACTGATAACTTTTTCTTTATATGGTATTGTGACATTAAGGCCTTTCAGTTCCGGGTTAGAAGCTAAAATTTCCGGAAGGGAGTCGAGTGTCGGAATCTCAAAGTTGATATATTCAGCATTAATTCCTTCATTTTCAAATTTTTCGTTGAAATAACTTTTTGAAAATGAATGACCTAATGGGTAACCTATTAATCCATATTTATCCATAGACTTATATTTATTTAGTTGCAAAATAACAAGTGCAAATGCCGAAGGTTAAACGTTTGAATGTAGCTTCAGTAAACCCGGCTTTTTTTATGATATCTGTCATCACTTCACCTTGTGGAAATGCTTCTATTGTTGTTGTTAAATAACGATACGCATTTTTGTCTTTAGAAACAAGCTTTCCATATAGCGGTAGTACGGAATGAGAGTATATCCAAAATAATTGCTTCATTGGGAAACTTACAGGCTGGCTAAGTTCTAGAATACTTACGTGTCCTCCCTTTTTCAATACTCTGCACATCTCCTTTAAACTAGCATCAAGATTTTGAAAATTTCTGATTCCAAATGCGGTTATTATTGCGTCGAATGTATTGTCTGCATAAGAGAGATGTTCGCAGTCTTCCTTTTCAAAGCTTATGATTTCGCTCAGTCTCTCATTCTTAACTTTCTCTTGACCAATACGCATCATGCCTTCTGATATATCAATGCCAATGACCTTTTCAGGGGATAACTCCTTGGCTGATTTTATCGCAAAATCACCTGTCCCTGTCGCAACATCTAGTATTTTAAGAGGTTTAAAGGGCTTAAGCTGTTTTATGGCCATATTTCTCCAAAGATAGTCAATGCCAAGTGACAGCCTGTGATTAAGCAGATCATACGAATGAGCTATGGTATCAAACATTGTTTCAACCTGCTTACTCTTTTCTTCCCCGTTATTATATGGCGTTATACGTTCCTGTTTGTAGGTCATTTTTATCTGATTTATAAAAAGGCATGATGCTATAGAGGTATTTTGTCAATATGAATTATTATCTGTTTTTCAGATAATTCTTCACATTGTTTTCGATTCGTGCTGCAATATCACCATCTTCAGCAGCTTTGTCGAATTTATCACCGGTAATGTTCTCGAACAATTCAATGTAACGTTCGCTTACACTTTCAGCATATTCGTCTGTTATTTCTGGCATTGTCTGTCCAGGCTCATTCATGAAGTTGTGTTCAATAAGCCATTGACGTACAAATTCTTTAGATAATTGGCGTTGCGGCTCACCTTTCTCAAATTTCTCCTCATAACCGTCTGCATAGAAATAACGGCTGCTGTCTGGAGTATGTACTTCGTCAATAAGATAAACTTTACCGTCTCTTTTTCCAAATTCGTATTTAGTATCAACGAGGATAAGACCATGTTCAGCTGCAATTTCTTGTCCGCGTGCAAAAATCTTACGTGTATAGTCCTCCATTACCTCGTAATCTTCTTTACTTACAATGCCTTGAGCGATTATTTCTTCTTTGGAAATATTCATGTCATGACCTTCGTCAGCCTTTGTTGTAGGTGTTATTATTGGTTCGGGGAAACGCTGATTCTCTTTCATTCCATCGGGCAGTTTAACACCACAAATTTCACGACATCCCTTTTGATACTCACGCCATGCCGAACCTGTCAGAATTGAACGTATAATCATTTCAACGCGGAATCCTTCGCATTTCAGACCAACTGTAACCATTGGATCGGGAGTGGCAAGTTTCCAGTTTGGACAAATGTCCTTTGTCTGATCCAGAAATTTTGATGCGATCTGGTTAAGAACCTGACCCTTAAAAGGTATTCCTTTAGGCAGAATAACGTCGAAAGCTGAAATTCTGTCTGTGGCAATCATTACGATAATGTCGTCGTTAATGTTGTAAACATCGCGTACCTTACCATGATATACGCTTTTTTGTCCATCAAAATGGAAATCTGTTCTTGTAAGTGCTTTCATTCTTGTTGATTTATTGTAAAACCTTTTCTACTTGTTCTTTATTTCTTTATCTCTTTCATATGCATTGACTATTCGTGTGACAAGCTTATGTCTTACGATATCCTTTTCATTCATATTTATAAAAGAGATTCCGTCAATGCCATTTAATACACGTATAGCTTCTCGTAGCCCCCTAGTCGTTCCATGCGGTAAGTCAACCTGAGTAAGGTCGCCTGTTATGATCATTTTTGCATTCCATCCAAGTCGGGTTAAAAACATACGTATTTGAGCAGATGTTGTATTTTGTGCCTCGTCGAGAATTATTACAGCATCACTGAGTGTTCGTCCACGCATAAATGCCAATGGTGCAATCTGGATGATATGTTTCTCAATCATGTCCTGTAATTTAACAGCAGGAATCATGTCTTCAAGTGCATCATATAGGGGCTGCAGATATGGGTCGATTTTGTCTTTCATGTCACCTGGCAGAAAGCCTAACTTTTCTCCAGCCTCAACAGCCGGACGACTTAATATTATTTTTTTTGTCGCTTTCTCTTTGAGGGCTTTTACAGCAAGAGCTATACTTAAATATGTTTTGCCCGTGCCGGCAGGACCGACTGCGAACAGCATGTCATTGTTGTTGTACGCATCAATCAGTTTCTGCTGATTGGCACTTCTGCTTTTTATTGGTTTTCCAGAGATGTTATATACTACAACATCACTTGAAGTGTCATCGTTAATCTTTCCGCCCTTAATTATGTTGATTAAATTATCTTCATTAATCGAGTTGTATTTTAAGACGTGCTTGCGTATTTTCTCAATGTTTTCTTCAAAGTTTGCCATTTGCTCTTCGTCTCCTAATACGCGTAGGACATTATCACGTGCAACTATCCTGAGCTTTGGGTATAGTGCCTTGATTATTTGCAAATGCGTATTGTTGACTCCGTATAATATTACAGGGTCAATATCCTCAAGTACAATGTGCTTCTCGATCAATTTTATTCGAATTTAATATTATTGTGCAAAATTACAGAAACTTTTTCAATATATCATCGTTTTTCTTATCTTTTTTCTATTCTTGGGCTGATAGCGTATAGGTGTGAGAATGTTATGATTGTATCGCTATGTTGTATTTATTGATAAAAGGCTTTTGTCATATAGGGGATAGATTTCATTTAAATTTGTTTTTTTTCTCTCCATATGTCTTAGTGATATAATCTTGAATGGATGTCATGGCCATGGCATTGATATGAGTTGAAGATATATTTAAAAGTCTATGTATTTTGTTTGTTGCAAGAAATATTTTGTTTTGATGATATTGTTTTTAATTGGATTTTCCAATAAAAAATGTTGCTATTTTGTCATGGATAAAATTATGTTAATTGTTGACGTCCTTTCTGTATGCAATAAACATATTTATTTTGTATTTACATATACTTACATTATCTTTGCATCGTTTTATTTAAATTTAAATTATGTATATTATTAGACAGTTTTATCAGCGTGCAGTCTCGTTTGGCTTATGCCTCGTCTCGTTTTGTTGTTTATCTTATGGTAATAATGATAGCTATTCTCTCAGATTTGCGGATAAGGAGGAAGCAAATAATGTGTTGGCTGTTTCTAAGGGTTATGTAGAACGTCTTGGGAAATTTGACTTGGAGGCTCGTGTGGGTAAAAAGAATGCTACTCATGACGATATGGTAGACATGATAAGACGAGAGACTAGAGATTTTACAGATACAGAAAAAGATTCTGTTGTTAAAGCTTTTGCAATATTGGATGATGCTATTGCTCGAAAGGGCTTGAAGCTTCCTATCCCCCAAGAAGTACTGCTTATAAAAACAACGATGAAAGAGGAGGGAGGTGCAGCAGCGTATACTCGAGGCGAGGTAGTCTGTTTAGGTGAAGGCCTTTTGAAAAAAGTTAATACCAAAAGGCTTGCTAAGCTGTTGGCTCATGAGTTGTTTCATGTGATGACACGAAATAATATTGATTTTAGAAAGTCAATGTATAAAATAATAGGATTCAGTATATTGGATAAAGAAATAAAGTTTTCTGACGATGTGACCGAACGATTTATATCTAATCCGGATGTGAATCATTATGATAGCTATGCCATGTTAAGTGTCGGTGGAAAACAACAGCCATGCACAATGGTTATTTGTTCTGATCGTGATTATGCCGGAGGATCTTTTTTTGATTATGTGCACATCGGATTGGTTCCGCTTGACGATAAATTTTCTCCGGTAATGAAGGATGGAAAGA
Organism: Prevotella marseillensis; assembly: GCF_900625065.1. Taxonomy (NCBI): domain Bacteria; kingdom Pseudomonadati; phylum Bacteroidota; class Bacteroidia; order Bacteroidales; family Prevotellaceae; genus Prevotella; species Prevotella marseillensis. The sequence goes on from NZ_UYXY01000001.1 coordinate 1,046,016, forward strand.
TGTTGATGTATAAATTGGATGATGCATCCGATTTTTATGATAAGGTAGGAAGAAATACAGGGTATGTTATAAATCCGGAAGAATGTTTGGCAGATAACTTCTCGATAGCCTTGTGTGGAGATGTTAAAGAATTGCCAAATCCAGAAATTATCAATGAAATTGTTTCAACAATTCGAAATTTTAATGTTGATTGATACAAAAAGATGTGAGTCTTTTTTTTGTTTCTATGTTGAATAAATAAAGAACGTATGAAAATAACAAAAAATAGGTATTTGATGAGTTTTGTGGCCATAGTTTTGATTTTGGCTATGATACGTCTGATTTTTCCTGATGTCGCAAAAGATAAAAATGTAAATAGGCCTGTTGTCGTGAATGATGCTTTAAATGATTCTGGCATTAATACTTTGGGTAAAAAAGATAGTGTAGGTGATGGGGAGCACGTGGTTTCTTCAATATTTAAGTTGACGTCTTTCTATAATGCAGAAGGAACACAGGTACGTAATCGTATAAATAGTGTGCCTGGTTTTAGTCGTACATTCCCTGACAATAATGACGTGCAGCTAGTTTCTGCCAATAAGTATGGAGTAAAACCTGTTGAAAATAGAGAAGATGCAGAAAATAGAAAAAAAGAACTTGTTTTTGTTGGTGCAAATCCTTATTATTTTATAGATCCTTTGCGCAGTAGTATTCCGTATTTGGTTCCACGTGCAGCTGTCCTACTCAATGATATTGGTAGGGCGTATTATGATAGCCTAAGAATAAAAAATATACCATTGCATCAAATAATTGTAACGAGTGTTCTCCGGTCAAAAGAAGATGTGATGAAACTTCGGAATTACAATGGAAATGCAACGGAAAATTCATGTCATTTGTATGGTACAACTTTTGATGTATGTTATAATCGCTATAAAACTATTAATAAACTAGATGGAAGCAAAGGCCGAATGGTAAGAAATGATACGCTTAAGTGGGTGTTAAGTGAGGTCTTGCGTGATATGCGTGAGAATAATCGGTGTTATGTTAAGTATGAGGTTAAACAGGGGTGCTTCCATATTACAGTTAGATAATGCTTAAAATTTGACTCCATAAAGGAGCGTTTATAATATATAATAAGGTGTAAAAAAGTTTTTTTGAATTAAATGAAAAAAAACTCCAGAAAAATTTGCAGGGATAAAAATAAATGCATACCTTTGCATCGCATTTGAGCGAGAATGCTTCGGTACAATAAACCGGAAAGGAAGTTTGGGTGAGTGGCTGAAACCAGCAGTTTGCTAAACTGCCGTGCGAGTTTATCGTACCGGGGGTTCGAATCCCCCAGCTTCCGCTGTGATTTAAGGTGGATTCATCTAATGGTTAGGATACAAGATTCTCAATCTTGGCATAGGGGTTCGATTCCCCTATCCACTACGAAAGTTTAAATGCATTTGAAAGGAAGAAACATTATGATTGTTTTCTTCCTTTTATTTTGTTTGTAACAATCCCTTTGGAAATTTATAAAATTGTGTTTAATCGTTAGTTTAAGTTGGTCGTAGAAATCTTGTTGGATATCTGTGTGCCTGTGCAATCCTAAAGAGAAAGACTTTTGTCCGTTGTTTCATGAAGATTTGCTTTGAAAAAACTTGATAGTGTTTCACTGAGTGTGTCTGAGGCAGGTTTGCTTTAGAAGTGATGATGCAAAGTTAATAGACAATTTTGGGGGCAGTAGAAATTTGATGGGGATATCCTTAGGGCTTTGTGATTCTAAAGAGGAAAAACTTTTTATCTGTCACTCCATGAAGATTAGCTCTGAAAAGTTTGATTTTTGCATTGAATAATTCAGCAGCTGCATTCGTGGAACGATTGCTATAAAATTTCAATATTTCATCATTATACTCATAAGAGAAAGGTTGCCTTTTCCTGATATGTTTTGGTTTGAATATATTGATTAAAATAATGTGTGTATTTGTTGTCTGCAAGAGTACTCGCTATTGGTCGGTTAAATGCAAATGTAAGTTTGTTGTTTGGAGAAAAATGAAAGGACGCATAAAAAAGATGCGCCCTTTCATTTTTTCCTTCTATTTGATTTCAGGTGAAATTGCTTTGTTATATGTGATAGTCTTTGTTCTTTCTTTATTGCCTGTCGTGTTGGATGATAAATTCTTCTGCGCGCTTTAAGTCTTCTGGAGTATCAATTCCTATGGTTTCAACGTGGGTAATGCCTACTTTTATGCGGTATCCATTTTGAAGCCATCTGAGTTGTTCCAAGCTTTCAGCAAGCTCTAGGCTTGATTGTGGTAATTTTGTTATTTCTGACAAGACATTAGCCCTGTATGCATAAAGTCCAATATGCTTTAAATATGTGAATTTGTTTATCCAATTTGATTTTTCTTCTCCGCGTATATAGGGTATTATATTCCTGCTAAAATACATGGCAAAGCCATTGTTGTCGCAAATGAGTTTCGGGGAATTAGGATTCTCTAAATCATTTATAGAGTCTTTTTCAGTAAATGGCCTGCCTAAAGTCGCAATCATAGTTTCTGAGTCATCGAAACATCTGCATATTGTTTCTATTTGGGTCTTGTGAATAAATGGCTCATCACCTTGGATGTTGATTATGACGTCAAATTTTTTTTCTATAATATTTACTGCTTCTTCTATTCTGTCAGTCCCACTTTTGTGATTAGGGGATGTCATAATAGCATTTCCTCCAAAGCTTTCCACCGCATCCTTAATCCTTTCGTCGTCAGTGGCGACGTATACGTCGTCAAGCACTTTTGAAACTTTTTCGTAAACATGTTGAATTACGGGTTTTCCGCCTAAAATGGCTAACGGTTTTCCGGGAAAGCGTGTTGACGAATATCTTGCTGGTATGATTCCTACAAAGTTCATAGTATTTCTGTTTTAATATTTTTGCAAAGATACTAATATTTATCAATAAATATATTCGTAAAACCGATTTTAAAAAAATAATTTTGCAGTATGGTTATTTTTTATTACTTTTGGTGATAAATTTAAAAAGAAAAATCGTGAAGAACTATATATTGCTTTTATTTTGTGCTGCTTTGCCTCTAATATGTAGTGCGCAAAAGATAACATTAGGCTCATGTGAGACTAAAGATGGTGGAACATACCAGGGTGAAATGGCTTCAGGGAAACCTCACGGGAAAGGTAAAACTGTTTATAAAAACGGGGATACTTATGAAGGTGAATATGTGAAAGGAAAGCGTCAAGGATATGGAGTTTATACTTTTTCTGATGGGGAGAAGTATGAAGGAGAATGGTTCCAAGATCAGCAACACGGTAGAGGGACATATCATTTTATGAATAATAACAAATATGTTGGATTATGGTTTCGTGATTATCAACAGGGCCATGGCGTAATGTGGTATTACAACGGTGACAAATATGACGGCGATTGGTATCAGGATAAACGTACTGGAAAAGGAACATACACTTATAGCGGTGGTGCCTATTATACAGGTGAATGGAAAGATGACAAGAAAACAGGTAAAGGATTCTTTGATTGGGGCGACGGGACAACATATGATGGTATGTGGCTAGATAATTTGCGCTCAGGAAAAGGAACCAATCATTATGCTGATGGAGATATATATATCGGTGATTGGCTAGATGATGTTCAAAATGGGAAAGGTATATATAAGTTCCAAAATGGCGATATGTATGAGGGTGATTATGTTAGAGGAAAACGTACGGGTGAAGGTATTTTTACTTTTGCTAATGGCGATAAATATACCGGACATTTTACAGAAGGAGATAAGGATGGCCATGGAGTCTTACGTTGGAAAAACGGTGATGTATATAATGGATATTGGAAGGCTGACAAACAAAACGGTCTAGGTAAGTTAACGAAAAAAAATGGAGATGTCTTTGAAGGTAATTTTAAAGACGGCGTTTTTGACGGTGAAATTATTATTCATTTCTCAGACGGAAGTAAATTCAAGGGTATTTATCGTCGCGGTAAAAGAAATGGTCGAGCTTTAGAGGTCGATAAGGACGGACGGCGTTTTGAAGGTTCTTATAAAGATGATAAGCGTGATGGTAAATATGTTGAGAAAGACAAAAATGGTAACATCGTTTCTCAAGGTATGTATATTTTAGGAAATAAGGTTCAATAATTAATTAAAATAATATTTATGGTTATAGATACATTGGAAAATTTAGAGAAATATGTTTCTTTAAATCCATTATTTAATGATGTAGTTGATTTTTTGAAATCAAATGATTTAAATAAATTAAGTGAAGGAAAACATCTGATTAAAGGCACAGATTTATTCGTAAATATACAAGTGGCAAAAGGTAAATCATGTGAAAGTGCTTTGCTGGAAACTCATAAGAAAATGATTGATATCCAGATACCTTTAAGTACGTCAGAGACGTATGGATATACTCCATTAAAGGATTTGCCTGAAGCAGAATATAATGAAGAAAAAGATATAACAAAATACGAAGGAGCTGCTGCTACGTACGTTACCTGTAAGCCCGGCGAGTTTGCTATGTTTTTCCCTCAAGACGGTCATGCTCCTTGTATTTCTGAACAGGCAGAAATAAAGAAGGCCATATTTAAAGTCTTAGCATAATTTTGCTGAGAGTATCAAACAATAATGTTATTATAAAAAGTTTTTAAGGAGGTATCATGGTTACCAGAAAAGCCAAATCATTAAATAATAAGGCTAAAACGGATAGTAAAGCGGCAAATGAGCCGAAACATATTGGCTTAGTTGTTAATGATGGTTATCTCGCGCCTTATGAAGATGCCATAAGAGGGCGGCATGATCATGCCTTGTGGAAATTAGGCCAGCTGACTCGTAATGGTAAAATATCATTAGAGGATTTTGCCAGTGGGTACGATTATTATGGCTTGCATAAATTATCAAGAGGCTGGGTCTTTAGAGAGTGGGCGCCTAATGCGACAGAAATTTATCTTGTCGGCGATTTCAATAATTGGCAAGAGACAGAAAAGTATAAAGCCAAGCGTATAGAAGGAACCGGAAACTGGGAATTGAAAATCTCAGAGAAAGGTATGAAGCATGGCGATTTATACAAAATGCATGTTTATTGGAATGGCGGGTCTGGAGAACGTATCCCGGCATGGTCTCAGCGAGTTGTGCAGGATGAAGAAACAAAAATATTCTCAGCCCAAGTCTGGAATCCTGAAAAGCCTTATGTGTGGAGGAAAAAGAAGTTTAAACCAAATAAGAGTCCGCTTCTGATATATGAGTGCCATATAGGAATGTCGCAAGATGCGGAAAAGGTTGGTACTTATACTGAATTTAAGGAGAATGTGTTGCCGAGGATAATTGAGGATGGTTATAATTGTATACAAATTATGGCAATACAAGAGCATCCTTATTATGGTTCTTTCGGTTATCATGTAAGTAGCTTCTTTGCTGCTTCAAGCAGATTTGGTACTCCTGAAGAACTAAAGTCCCTTATTGATGAAGCTCATCGCAACGGCATAGCAGTGATTATGGATATTGTTCATAGTCATGCTGTTAAGAATGAAGTTGAGGGATTGGGTAATTTAGCAGGTGATCCTAACCAATATTTTTATCCAGGTGACAGGCATGAGCATCCCGCATGGGATAGCTTGTGTTTTGACTATGGTAAGGATGAGGTTATGCATTTCTTGTTGAGCAATTGTAAATATTGGCTTAAGGAATTCCATTTTGACGGCTTCCGTTTTGACGGCGTTACTTCTATGCTTTACTATAGTCATGGTTTAGGAGAGGCTTTCTGTAATTATGGTGATTATTTCAACGGGCATGAAGATGATAATGCAATATGTTATCTTACTATTGCTAATAAACTAATTCATGAAATTAATCCTAATGCAATAACAATTGCAGAGGAAGTAAGCGGTATGCCGGGGCTTGCAGCTAAGTTTGAGGATGGCGGATACGGCTTTGACTATAGGATGGCAATGAATATTCCTGACTATTGGATAAAGACGATAAAGGAGCAAAGTGACGAAAACTGGAAGCCTAGCAGTATTTTCTGGGAAGTAAAGAACAGGCGTCCGGATGAAAAGACTATAAGTTATTGTGAAAGTCACGACCAGGCTTTGGTTGGTGACAAAACAATTGTTTTCCGTCTTATTGATGCGGATATGTATTGGCATTTCAAAAAAGGCGATGAAAATGAGGTCGTTCATCGTGGAATAGCTTTGCATAAAATGATACGTTTAGTAACTGCTGCTGCCATTAATGGCGGATACCTTAACTTTATGGGAAATGAGTTTGGGCATCCTGAATGGATAGACTTTCCTAGAGAGGGTAATGGTTGGAGCTACAAATACGCAAGAAGACAATGGAATTTGGTGGACAATAAAGATTTGTGCTATCATTATCTGGGTGATTTTGACCGTGAAATGCTTAGCGTTATCAAGAGTGTGCGTAATTTCCAACGGACGAACGTACAGGAGATTTGGCATAATGATGGTGACCAGATATTGGCTTTTATGCGTGGTGATTTGATATTTGTGTTTAATTTTAATCCCACACGATCCTTTACCGATTACGGATTCTTGGTTCCTACAGGATCTTATGATGTTGTATTGAATACTGACGCTAAAAAGTTTGGTGGAAATGGACTTGCTGATGACAGTATGACTCATATGACAAACTTTGATCCTCTCTATGTAAAAGATCATAAGGAATGGTTAAAACTTTATATCCCTGCTCGTTCAGCCGTGGTCTTAAAGAAAAATTAATATGACACAAGAAGTCAAGACAAACAATAGCACATTAGTTAATTCTGTATGTGCTATTGTTTTCATATTATTTACTTTTGTATATTTATATTTCTTCCAGTCTGATATTATTGCTATGGAGCAACATGTCTTGTCTGGAGGCATTACTCATTACAACAAAACCATAGGTGCGGTATTGCTGACAGTGGTACTGTTTCTTGTCAAACTTGGCGTGAGTAAGTTAACGAGGTTTGATGGATGGATTAATATTCTGAATTATTTGCCATCATTAATGTTTCTCGCTGTTCTGACATCCGGGAATCAGGATTTCGATGTTAGTTTATTTCCAACCAATGTTATAGTAATCGTATGCATTGTTATAATATTGTATGCAATTTTTGCTGTTTTGTCTAGACAGAAGTCAATATTCTATATTGATACGTCTTATACAGGAAGTTTGACCGGAGGTTTGTGGAAGAGTCTTTTGGCTTTGTCTGCTATGTTGTTGATGGTATGTGCTTTGGGAAATACAAATGAGATTTTTCATTATCGTTTAAGGATAGAGCATTTATTAGAGTCAAATGATTATGATGATGCTTTGAGCGTAGGCGAGAAGTCTGATGATACGGATCCAGATTTAACTATGTTGAGAATTTACGCTTTGTCGCGTACAAAGCAATTGGGTGAACGTTTGTTTGAGTATCCTATACCTAAAGGCGGTTCTGATATATTATTGCCTGATGGGGTGAATGTCAAATGTATGATGTTTCCTGAAACAGAGATATTCAAGCAGCTTGGTATACGAAAGATGGGAAAGATGAAGCCTCTTGAGTATCTGTTGTATCTGGAAAATCATGGTCTGGCAATGAAGTCTGTAACAGACTATATATTATGTGGTTATTTGTTAGATAAAAATTTAGATGGATTTGTGAACATAATTAAAAACAAATATAATCTAAGCTCACCTGCTTTGCCAAAGCATTATAGAGAAGCGCTCACATTGTATACACATTTAAGGTCGAATCCTGTTTTGGTCTTTCATAGCGAGATAATGGATGCTGACTATGCGGATTTTCAAAAACTTGAAGAAAAGTACAATAACAAGTCAGAGCGTTTTTCTTATGTTAAAGACACTTATGGAGAAACATATTGGTTTTATTACTTTTACCAATAAATTTCACTTGGAGTAGATGACCATCGTAAATGAAAACAGAAGGATACAGCATAAAATGTATCCTTCTGTTTTTTGTTTATATAATTATTTAGTTTTAATTTTTCGTTATAATAACTTTTATGCTGTCTGCTTGAAGTCTTGCCTTTAGCCAATCTGTGATTTTGCTCCTTTCGAGTTCTTTCATATTGGCTTTTGCTTTAACGCCAATAACGGCCAATGTGTAATGTTTAACCTTTAATGAATCTGTGTTTACATAACTGGCATTAGACAGGCTTATGTCGTCAACGTTGTCGAATAATGACTTAATTTCCTTTGCTACTGCAGGTGCCATAATGTCATATTTTGTATATTGGTCAAGGCTTTTCTGAAGTTCAGATATTTTTGCTGTTTCTTCACGAACCATATCTGAGTAGTTATCGTTAGATGTTCGCATATTTGTCAGTCTGTTGTTGAGCATCATTAATGATGTTGACTCAGAACCTTGTATTACCTCAAGTTTATACTGCCGGATATTATAATTCTGCATTTCTTTCTCAGCTTTTGCAATAGCACTGTCTGACAGTTCTTTTCCTACGGCGACAACACGTAATGTGAGACTGTCGTTGTTGGCTTCATATGAAATAATCCTTGTGCCAGTACTGTCTAATTGTTCTTTTACAAATTTGCTGAGATTGCTTTTAAATACACTTGTTTTTACAATACTGTATGTCATGAAGCCTGCCGGTATCATTGTGGCAACCACAATGATAATAATGTATTTCTTTACTGTAGTTTGTCTTTCGTGGTCGACAAATTGTTTCTCCTTGAATTTAAGCATTCTTACGCCAATATATGTGGCGAGGGCAATGAATACCGTATTAATAAAAAACAGATAGAAAGCGCCAAGAAAATAGAAAATGTTACCTGTGGCTATTCCAAAGCCGGCTGTGCAGAGCGGGGGCATCAAGGCTGTAGCAATTGCGACTCCTGGCAGCACATTTCCTTTCCCCTTTGTGGCCAGGGCTACAATGCCGGCTGCACCACCGCATAATGCTATAAGTACATCGTATAGTGTGGGGGAAGTGCGGGCCAAGAGTTCCGACTGGGCTTCGTCAAGTGGTGTCAGTAAGAAATAAAGTGTTGCTGTACATACACTTATTATCGTTGCCACGAGATAGTTCTTAAGTGACCGCTTTAGTAATTCAAAATCGTTTATACCAACTGCTAATCCCATTCCGATTATAGGTCCCATAAGTGGTGATATCAGCATGGCGCCGATTATTACTGCGGTAGAATTCACGTTGAGGCCCAATGATGCTATGAATATTGCAAAAACCAGAACCCACAGATTGGCCCCGTGGAATGATACTCCATTACTTATGGCCTTGATTGTATTTTCTTCATCCTCTTTGTCGGGCATGGCATTAAAATACTTTTTTAAAAAAGCCATGATGCTTACAGACATCTTTTTTACGAATGATGTTTGTGAATCAGTCAGTTTTTCTTTTGTCATATTTTACGAGATTTAAGTTTTAACTATTATAGTGTTTTGGTTGTATAGGTAAACAAAGTTAAGTATTTTTATCCAATTATAGATGCTTTTTGTGAATAAATGTATAACTGTGTCTAATATTTTTTATTATGTAATATCGTTTACGGTTTGCATGCCAAAGGCTGAAATGGAGAGATTGTTGTATTTTGGCATTATATTATAAATAATTTGCTGTCAGTGTGCAGTAAAATAATATTACAATATTAAATTGAAAAATAGATATTTTCTTGATGTCACACAGCATAAATCATGCTGAATGTTATAGCTTTTGCGGTGAAAGTAGTTGTTCTGTTTTATAAAACCAATGCTTTTAATCAATAAAAGCATTGGTTTTGGAGACAGATTCTTATGGTTTTGTCTCCAAAAACATGCGTATTTTAGCTGGATTTTATGTGTAAGACATTATCTTGAATTGCATTATTGATATAATAATTCAGCTTAAAGTGTTGATTATGAGCTGATTACGTCTTTAGCGCGTTTTTGATGTTATTTTCTCATAATTTTTGATCTTTTATGGAAATACTTTACGCATAAAGCCTTAAATTTCTGAATTTTGTAAAGAAAGATGAAAGTGTGCAATTAATTTGTTCGCATTTTAGCGATAAGGTTATTGCTGATTATATTTGTTGTTTTCACCCCAAAGTTGTCCTTGATATATATTGTTCTTCTTTAGATAGTTGACAAACTTATTTGTAAATTCGTAATTTTTTAATCCCCAGTCTGGCGCTATCAGCAAATCTTTAGGAGATTGTGATGTGAATCTGTCTATTATTATATTACTTCGAAGATATTGTATATATTTTGCAAGCAATTCTATGTATTCGTCTACGTTATAGGTGTGGATTTCTCCTTGGTAGTAATCGTTTTCAAGTTTTGTTCCCCGTATTATCTGCAACTGATGTATTTTGATTATGTTTAAGCTTGTTTGGGATATAAGTGATGCTTGTTTTATATTTTCATTTGTATCCTCTCCAGGAAGTCCTAATATTATATGCCCTCCGGTTATTATGCCTCTTGAAGTCGTTTCCTCTATTGCATTTCTTGAACATTCAAAAGTGTGTCCTCTGTTTATGCGTTTAAGTGTATCGTTGTTGGCTGATTCAATGCCGTATTCAACAATAACAAACGTTTGCCGTGAAAGGCTTTGAAGGTAATCAAGTATTTCGCTGCTAATACAGTCTGGTCGAGTGCCAATAACAATGCCTACGATATCCTCTGTATTTAGCGCTTCTTCATACAACCTTTTAAGCTGCTCTATATTCCCATACGTGTTTGTGTATGCCTGAAAGTATGCTAAATAGCGCATTTCGGGATATTTGTTGCGAAAAAACATCTTTCCTTTTTCAAGCTGCTCCTTAATAGTTTTGTTCTTGTCGCAATAAGCAGGATTGAATGTGCTGTTGTTGCAAAAGGCACATCCGCCGTAGCTGATTCTGCCGTCCCGGTTGGGGCATGAGAAACCTGCATCAACAGAAATCTTTTGTATTTTGAACGGGAAAATAGATCTTATCCAGCTGCCAAAATCATTATAAGGTAATGTCGTTTTTTTATTTAAATCTTGCATTGTATAATTACGCTTAAATTTTTGCCATACGGCATTAATATCTTTTAAATCAATTGAGATGCAAATGTAGTGAAAATTATGTATCTTTGTGCTCAAAATAATTTATAAAATACAATGAAAAGACTTTTTATTATGTGTGCGGCTTTATTGTTTGCTGCTAGTAATATGATTTCTGGAAATCTGCTTTCTTTAAAAGATGTTGCAGGCAAAACTTTTGCTGCTGAATATCTTAGTGCTGTCAGCCCCATGTCCGACGGAGACTGCTATGCTATGATAAGCAAGGACGGGAAGAGAATAATAAAATATTCTTATAAGACTGGAAAGCAAGTAAGTGTGTTGTTTGACGTAAACAATACTGTCGGTGAAAAAATTGACAAGCTTGAAAATTATATAATGAGCCCTGACGGGAAGAAGATGTTGGTTCAGACTAACTCCAAGAAGATTTATCGCAGGTCTTATACTGCTGATTATTATATTTATAATATTGCAGACCGTAAGTTGGAAAAACTTTCGGATAACGGCCAGCAGCAGTCGCCTGTATGGTCGCCGGATGGAATGAAAGTAGCTTTTGTACGTGACAATAATATTTATCTTGTTAAGCTGCTTTATGGCAATTCGGAGAGTCAGGTTACTAAAGACGGCAAACGTAATGAGGTTATTAATGGAGTGCCGGATTGGGTTTATGAAGAAGAGTTCGGATTTAATTCTGCACTTACATTTAATGCTGACGGAAGTATGCTTTGCTGGATTCGTTTTGATGAAAAGGATGTGCCTACATATTCTTTACAAATGTTTAAAGGGCTTGAGCCGGAAATGACAGAGTATTCAGAGTATCCAGGGCTATATTCGTATAAATATCCAAAAGCAGGCCAGAAAAATTCAACTGTTTCTGTTCTGAGCTATGATATTCAGTCGCGTCAGACACGCACCATGCAGCTGCAGATGGACAAAGACGGATATATACCCCGTATAAAGGCAACTTCAGATCCGCAAAAGATAATTGTTTACACGATGAACAGACATCAGGATCAGCTCTGTCTGTATGGGGCTAATCCGAGAAGTACAGTATGCAAGTTGCTGATAAAGGAATCTGTGCCAAAGTATGTGAAAGAAGAAGCAATGGCTAATATATTGATTTCTTCTAATCATATATTAATGCCAAGTGACCGAAATGGTTATATGCAATTATATCTTTACAATATGAACGGGCAGTTGCTGCGTAAGGTGACTGATGGTCAGTATGATGTAACAGATGTTTATGGATACGACGAGCAGACCGGTGCTACATACTATCAGGCTGCAGGCAAAAATCCTATGAATCGTGAGGTTTATGTTACTTATAAAAATGGCAAGACTGAATGTCTGACTTCACGCGATGGTTGGAATATAGCTGTGTTTAGTGCTGATTATAAATATTTTGTAAATCAGTGGAGCGACAGAAATACACCATATGAATATGGTATCTTTAATAATTCAGGCAAAGAAACCGTATCATTGATTACTAATAGCGAGTTGAAGAAAACTCTTGCTGAATATGATTTGCCTTCAAAAGAATTTTTTAGCTTCAAGACATCTGAAGGTGTTCAGCTGAATGGTGTTATGATTAAACCTGCTAATTTTGATGCAAGTAAGAAATATCCTGTAATTATGTGGCAGTATAGTGGCCCCGGCAGTCAACAGGTTGTCAACTCATGGAATATAGGTTCAATGGGGCAGGGCGCTTTGCTTGACCAATATTTGGTGCAGCAAGGATTTATTCTTGTCTGTGTTGACGGCAGAGGTACAGGAGCGCGTGGTGCTGATTTCGAAAAATGTACTTATCTGAAAATCGGTGATCTTGAATCTAAAGACCAGGTTGAAACTGCCATATATTTAGGCTCATTGCCTTATGTCGATAAAAATAATATCGGTATATGGGGATGGAGCTTTGGTGGATTCAATACATTAATGAGCATGAGTGAAGGACGTAAAGTCTTCAAGGCAGGAGTTGCTGTTGCGCCTCCTACAGACTGGAGATTTTATGATACGGTTTATACTGAGAGATATATGCGTACTCCAAAAGAGAATCCTTCTGGATATGATGTAAATCCGATTAAGCGTGCTGCAAACCTGCATGGCGAACTGCTTATTTGTCAAGGCTTGGCTGATGACAATGTTCATCCACAGAATGTGTTTGAATATACAGAGGCACTCGTGCAGGCAGACAAAGACTTTAAGATGAATGTTTACACAAACCGTAATCATAGTATATACGGAGGTAATACGCGTAATCATATCTACAGGCAGATAGCTCAGTTCTTCATCAAAAATCTCAAATGAGAATAAATGTATGAATATAATAAACTAAAATAAAACTATATCGTATGAACTTTTTGAAAAACTTTAGGGTATTATCTTTATTTATGTTTGCAATGCCGTTGTCTGCGATGGCAGATAATGTTACTGTGACAGTTACAAATCCATATGACGTTCAGCGTCAAGAGCTTATAGAGGTTGAGCTCAAAGATGTTTATTCGAAATTAGGAATAAAGAATGGAGAAAGTTTTATTGTAAAGAATGCATTGGGACAGCAGGTGGCGTACCAGATCTCATATGACGGAAAGTTGTTGATTGATGCCAGTGTGCGACCTGCAGGGTCAGCAGATTTTACTATTACTCCAGGAACTCCTAAAGAAATGAAGACCATTGTTTGTGGTAAGCAATATCCCGAGCGTGTAGATGACATTGCATGGGAAAATGACCGTACTGCTTATCGTGCTTATGGTCCTGCCTTACAGCGTACAGGCGAAAAGGCTTTTGGAATAGATGTCTGGGTTAAAAATACGCCGGATTTGGAGGTTGATAAGAGGTATGTAACAGAACTTTCAAACCATGCTAAGATTGAAGAGTTAAAGAAAGCTGGAAAGACAGAAGAAGCTCATGAAATGGAAGAGGCAACAACATATCACTTTGACCATGGATACGGACTTGACTGCTATAAGGTTGGTCCGACGTTGGGTTGTGGCGCTCCTGCGCTTTTGTCTGGAGGGGAGATGGTCTTACCTTATTGTTATAAGACATATAAAATATTGGATAATGGACCTTTGCGCTTTACAGTCCAGCTTGATTACAACCCATTTTCTATAGGAAGTGACAAGAATGTTGTTGAACATCGTATTATAAGCCTTGATAAAGGTAGCAACTATAATAAAATGACCGTATGGTACGAAGGACTTACTAAGCCTTGTGATATGGTGGCTGGAGTTGTACTTCATAGTGAAGACACAAAGAGTGTTGCTTGTGGAGATAATTATGTGCTTTATGCAGATCCTACAGATAATCCGGCAAAACAAAATTTCCAGATTTATGTTGGAGTGTTGTTCCCTAATGGTGTTAAGGCAACAAAAAAAATGATGTATGATAATCCTGTTAATGGAAATGCCGGACATGGAGTAGGGCTTATTACATATCAGCCGAATGAGAAATATACATATTATTTCGGCTCTGCATGGAGTAAGAATGATGTTCGCACATTTAATGAATGGAACTTACGTTCTAAAGAGTACCTGAAAGCACTTCATTCACCATTAAAGGTGACAGTTAAATAAAATTATCATTTTAATAACCAATCTTGTTAAATTAAATCTGATATTATGAAAAAACTCTTATTAGGAGATGAGGCTATTGCGCAAGGCGCGATAGACGCAGGTCTTAGTGGGGTGTATGCCTATCCTGGTACACCTTCTACAGAAATAACAGAGTATATTCAGAATTCTAAAACGGCAAAGGAGCGCAACATCCATCGCAGATGGTCGTCAAACGAGAAGACTGCTATGGAGGAAGCACTCGGTATGTCGTTTATGGGAAAGCGTGCTCTTGTTTGTATGAAGCATGTGGGTCTTAATGTTTGTGCCGACCCATTTGTCAATTCTGCTATGACTGGAGTTAATGGAGGGGTTGTCGTATTGGTTGCAGATGATCCTTCAATGCACTCTTCTCAAAATGAACAAGATAGCAGGTTCTATGCTAAGTTTGCCATGATTCCATGTTTTGAACCGAGCAGCCAGCAAGAGGCATATGACATGGTAAGGTATGCCTTTGATTATAGTGAGAAAATACATCTTCCTATTCTTATGCGAGTTACAACCAGAATGGCTCATAGTCGTGCGGTTGTTGAGATCTGTGATAATTCAAGAGAGCAGAATAATATCAATTATGATTCCAAGGCTGCTGATTGGATCTTATTGCCAGCTATGGCACGCAGGAAGAATGATATAGTTACTTCGATGCAGACAGAACTGGAAAATGACGCTAAGAATAGTAAGTATAATCAATATATTGATGGCAGTGATAAGTCTTTAGGAATAATTGCAAGCGGAATTGCTATAAATTATTTGAATGAATGTTATCCTCAGGGATGTCCTAATCCTGTAATAAAAATAAGTCAATATCCATTGCCAAAGGATTTGATAAGACAGATGACTTCTGCGTGCGATTCTGTATTGGTTATTGAAGAGGGGCAGCCTTTCATTGAAGACATGCTTCGCGGCATAATGCCTGGCGATGCAACAATAAAGGGTCGTCTTACCGGTGAACTTCCGCGTACAGGCGAATTAAATCCTGATCTTGTAAAGAAGGCTTTAGGTCTTCCTGTTGATGAATGTTATGCTCCAAGTGAAAATGTAACACCTCGTCCACCTGCATTGTGTCAGGGATGTGGCCATAGAGATGTCTATTCTGCTCTTAATGAAGTTTTGAAAGATTATGAAAATGCAAGAGTCTTCGGTGATATCGGATGTTATACGTTAGGAGCTCTACCGCCATTTAGAGCTTTGCATTCAACAGTAGACATGGGTGCAAGTATAACCATGGCTAAAGGTGCAGCAGATGCCGGCTTATGGCCAGCAGTTGCCGTTATAGGCGATTCAACATTTACTCACTCTGGCATGACAGGCTTGCTTGATGCGATTAACGAAAATGCAGATATAACGGTCATTATTAGTGACAATCTTACAACAGCCATGACTGGTGGGCAAGATTCTGCCGGAACGAATAAGCTGGAAGCTATATGTAAAGGCTTAGGACTGAATAATGAACATTTAAGAACAGTTGTTCCTCTTCCAAAGAATATGCCTGAAATAACAAACATGCTGAGAGAGGAAATTAATTATCATGGCTTGAGTGTAATTATACCATGTCGTGAATGTATGCAGACATTGCAGAGACATTTAAGAGAAAAAAAGTTAAACGCAAATCAATCAAAATGAAAACAGATATAATACTTTGCGGTGTAGGAGGACAGGGTATTCTTTCAATCGCAACAATTATTGGTGAAGCTGCAATAAAGGACGGACTTTATATTAAGCAGGCAGAGGTTCACGGAATGTCACAACGCGGTGGCGACGTGCAGAGCAACTTGCGTATATCTTCTGAACCAATTAATAGTGATTTGATTGCAGAAGGTCAGGCTGACGTTATTATATCAATGGAACCAATGGAGGCATTACGATATCTTCCATATCTTAATAAGAAAACGGGATGGATTATAACGTCAAGTGTTCCTTTTGTCAATATTCCTAATTATCCTGATATGGATAAAATAAAGGAGGAATATTCAAAACTGAATAATGTTGTTTTCATTGATATCGAGCAGTTGGCAAAGGATAATAATGTGCCGCGTTCTGCTAATATGATATTATTAGGAGCTGCTCAAAAGTCTTTGGGTATAGGATACGAAGAGATAAAGGCTGCTTTGGGCAGAGTGTTTGCACGTAAAGGCGAAGAGGTCGTTAATGCGAATATTAAAGCTCTTAATATCGGAATAAGTGAAAGTAAATAGAATTTCAAATTATCTGAAATATGAAAAATACACCAATAGACAAGGTTCTTGTTGATAATACAATAAGAAGTTTGGGCATACAGGACTTCGAGAAGGCTACGATACGTGAGGTTAAGTCTGTTGCTGCTTCTGTTGAAAAGGAGTCTGGTGTGGAATTCATTAAGCTTGAAATGGGTATACCTGGCTTGCCTGCATCTGAAGTAGGTGTTAAGGCACAAATCGAAGCTTTAAAAAATGGTATTGCACACACATATCCCGATATTCAGGGATACCCTGAATTGAAAAAACAGGCATCACGTTTTGTCAAAGCTTTTATTGGCATAGATATTATGCCGGAATGCTGTGTTCCTGTATGTGGTAGTATGCAAGGTACGTTTGCAGCTTTCCTGACATGTTCACAATGTGACCCTAAGAAAGACACCGTATTATTTATTGACCCGGGATTTCCTGTTCAGAAGATGCAATTGCAGGTCATGGGTGTCAAATATGAAACTTTTGATGTCTATGATTTTAGAGGTGACAAACTTGCTCAAAAATTAGAGGGATATTTATCTAAGGGTAATATTTGTGCAATAGTATATAGCAACCCGAATAATCCATCTTGGATTTGTTTTAATGATGACGAATTGCGTATTATTGGTCAGCTTGCAACTAAATATGATACAATAATAATGGAAGACCTGGCTTACTTTGCCATGGATTTCCGTAAGCAGTTAAGTGTACCGTTTGAGCCTCCTTATCAGGCAACGGTTGCAAGATATACGGATAACTATATGCTTTTTATAAGTGGAAGTAAAGCGTTTAGTTATGCAGGTGAACGAATTGGAGTGACATGTATCAGTAACAAGTTGTTCCATCGTCATTATGATAATCTTGGAGCAAGATATGAAGGACTCTCCTTTGGTTATGTCTTTTCTACAAGAATGCTTTATGCATTATCTTCAGGAACAAGTCATAGCGCACAATATGCGATGGCAGGGATGTTTAAAGCAGCATGTGATGGCGAATATGATTTCAGAAAGGATATAAGTATTTATGGTGAAAGAGCTCATAAACTGAAAAAAATATTTACAGATCACGGCTTTTACATTGTATATGATAAAGATCTAAGTGAACCTATAGCTGATGGCTTTTATTTCACTGTTGGTTACCCAGGTATGACTGGTGGGCAATTGGCACATGAACTTATGTATTATGGCGTTAGTGCTATATGTTTAGTAACAACAGGTAGTTGTCAAAATGGTTTGCGTGTTTGCACTTCATTTATTGAAGACAGACAGTTGGAAGATTTAGAGCGTAGAATGGCTATCTTTGAAGAGAATAATGCCGTATAATTTCGCGTAAATTTTGATGCATCAGCCTTTCAAGTTTTGTATTAATACATATTTGAAAGGCTGATATTATTCAATATTGCGACAAGAATATATGTGTAAAAGCGTGAATTAAGTGAATGTTACTTACCGATGCAATATGTGTTACGAATTTGTAACTCATTGATAATCAGATATTGTTTTAGTAATTATTCATGCTGGGGGACAAACGAGGGACAAAAAAATGGAGACAATCTGCAAAGAAAACACTAATACAATTTCATTTTTGAAAAACGTGATTAAGAAGCCTGTTACATCTACTTTGTCCCTCATATCCCTCATGTTTTGAAGCGATGTATTTGCTTTTTATACCTCTTTTCTTTCGCCGCCTCTTATAGATATAAGTTTAGTCTTGTTTATTGTATATCTATCAAAGTTCTAAACCAAACTATCTGCTTGCCAAAAGAAACAGAGACTTTTCTTTTGGTAGGCCCGATAATCGAATTTTAGATAGCAAATTACGATTATTGATTAATACGTGAAAAAATAACGTGAAATATTCACGCGATAAAAATATATTTTTACCTTTGCAAGTGATTAAAGGTTTATCCCTTTTTACAGAATTGCTAATTAGAAGTTTAACGTACTATAGTTGATAAAAATATGATACTCCGGGTTATACTGAAGAATTTTCTTTCATTTAATGATGAGGTTCAGTTTGATATGTTTCCAAACATGAAAAGGACTACTTTGTCGAACCATATTACTATGCTTGACGGGAAACTGCCAGTGTTGAAAATGGCAGCTGTTTATGGCGCAAATGGAGCAGGAAAATCAAATCTCCTGAAAGGGATAAATTTCCTGAAGGCCATAGCTACCAATAAGAATTTCTTGAATGGTGATAGTGTTGGAAGATATATGTTTGCGTTGAAGGAAGATGCTGGCGATGAGCCTATAGAACTGGCTATTGAATTTGCGACGAAATCCGGAATTCCATTTATATATTCTGTGGAAATTGCTAAGACGGGGATTACTTTCGAGACTCTGCAAGTGTCCGGCTTAGGAGCTGAGGAGAATAAAAATATTTTCACTCGTAAAGATGGTGCTGTTGAATATTCAATTGCTCCTTCTGCTGAGGTCAACAAAATGGTGTTGGGATGGATTGAGAAAAATCCGTTTGCAAGTTTGCTGACCATTAACAATGATATGCCTGTGCTGGCTGATGCCAATATTGATATTGCTCAAAAGTGGTTTGATGATGAACTGACAATAATTGGCTTACATTCCTTTAACCCGGCCTTGATAGGGATCTTCAGAAACGATGAAAACATTAATAAATTTGCCTCTGAACTTTTTAAAGCTATTGACCTGGGTATTGATGGCGTGAAGGTAGAGACGGAGAATTTCGAAGATTGGATAAGTACGCATGATGTTAGCAACCTGCCGGTGGATAAACTCAGGAAAATGCATTCAGGTGTGCTGTCAGAGGTTGTTGATTTCAGAAATACCAGAGATATCAGTGTTGAAGATGGAGTACAGAAGATAAGTCAGATGATGTTCCGTCAGTTTGGAGAGAACGGATTCTCAAAGGAGATGGATATTCAGGCGCAGTCTGATGGCACAGTGCGCCTATTATCACTTATGCCGGCATTCTATGCAGCCATGCAGTCAGGCAAAACTGTTGCAATCGATGAACTTGACCATAGCATACATCCTCACCTGGTACGCAAACTTGTCCGTTACTTCTCTTCACATGAAACAAATGGCCAGCTTATTTTTACTACTCATCAGACCTGCCTGCTTAATCAAGATTTCCTGCGCACCGATGAGGTCTGGATGGTTGAGAAAAAGAATGGAAGCAGTCGCATGTATTCACTGAATGACTTCAAAATCCATAACACAATCAATATTGAGAATGGATACATGGAAGGACGTTATGGTGCCATTCCGTTTATTGGCGAACTGAATATGTAAGATGCGTTATGGATTTATCAAAGCTGACATATTCAAAAAAAGACTCAAGGTTAACTCCACAATCATCAACATATGAGCCTGTAACTAAAAATAAAGAAGACGGACAGGTATATGAGATATCAGGAGTGTCTTCAGCCTATCAAAAGCCTGAAGGAATCCTTTCCACTAGTCTTCTTTTCGTACTCTCTGGAGGAGAGAAAAAGGAAAAGGATTTTCTTCGGGAATTGATCAGACAGCGTGAACTTCACTCCTTAAGAGTTGTATTTATGTCTGAAAAAGGACAAGGATTGCAGCCATATCAGATGCAGGATAAGTGGGCGCAAATCCAATTGACAGAAGAAATAAAAATAGAATCCCAACTTTTTCATTTGGAGGCTATGGACAAAGTATTTCTCCTTTCAGATGTAGATGAATTCTATGAACAATTGGAGAAAATATTCAAAAAGGATTCAACCGGAACACAAGGACAATGGATTGTGAGCAATCCTTGCTTTGAAATCTGGTTATATTATTGTTATTTGGATAGTCCAGAAAAAGACCTTGAATGCTTGAAAACAGAACCAGTCACGACACGAAGCAAAAAAATGAAGGCCTTGGGTAACACTTTAGTCAGTGGAGGGTTGAATCCTTGTTCGGCATTTGAGAACATGTTGAATGGAATAGAACATAGCATTGCTCACTATACTGAGGATAACAACGGAATTCCCATCCTATATGCAACACAAATGCATGAAATGGCACAATACCTTGTTGACGTAATGAATAGAAACGCTAACGAGTATTTTGAATATGTGAAGAGGAAAGAAGAGTGGAGAGTATACATGAAACGGTAATTATAAATAACGGATTGTCATGTTTAATGGACGAAATATAAGCTTAAGGATGCCTGAAGAACTTGTTGAAATTGTAAATTACTTAAATGAGAAAACATCTACCGGTGAATTTGAGTTTAGTAATTCGGTATCCTATTGGGAGGACAAAGAACATATCATTGAATCATTTAGTTATGATAAACACAGATGGTATTTTGCTGTTGCTCTCGCATATATAACATATCTAAATGATGGTAATATTATTTTCGATAAGACTAATAACATTAGGAGATGGGCTTGGGCATTTAGTCTTGTTTCAGGAATATCAAATTGGTCCCCTGAATTCATGAAGCTAGTTATTCAATCATTTGAGAACAAGGAAGATAATATTGAAAATTTAATAAATACGGCTGTTCAAAAATACGCTAGTTCGTATTATGATAATGCCGTTGTCTTAATGTCATTGTTGCCACAATACAAACTGAGTTGCTTTGCTGGTCTGATGGAGAATGATTTTAATAGATATTGTGTGGATTATCCTCCTGAATGTAACATGGAAGAGTTTGCAATTGCTTTTGTGAAAACGAATCAACTCACAGATGACGACATTAACACTGTTTTTGATATAACTATATCTCACACGTCTTTTATATCAAGCACAGCTATGTCTTTCTTTCTTTATACGATTGATAGATTAGCTGGGCAAAGAAGGGAAACTTGTGAGCAAAAGATCTTAGAATTGTTGCAAGGCGATGTATCACTGTACGTTAATCCTTTATGCAACTGGTTGTTTTTTCAACAAAAGGTTGGCTTATTTACAGAGAAATGTATCAAATTATTAATAAAAGGACTTAAAAGTGAGAATAAAGAAGCCGTACTGAAATGTCTTGATAATTCAATATGTATTCATTTAAAAGATCCTAATTTTTTAACAGATATTTTTATAACTATTGCCGAAAATCTAACTCCAATGGATATTCTAACAATGAAAGGATGTCTGTCTTCTTTCCAAAAGAATAGTGATGATTTTTTAAAATTTGCTTTGTCGTTTATTATCCACCCAAAAGGGATATATCGTGTTGTGGGGCGTAGGCTATGGGATGATTATCATTTGGAGTTTTCAGAATTTAATCCTCAAAAAGACTTAGATGAAATACCTCAATGTCTATTTATTATAAGTATGCTTCAAGATTATGGTAATCCGGAGACGAGGCTTCCGAAGTTATTGCCATTGATAGAGAGCGATTCAACGCGCGTTCGTAATGTCATAATGAATAGATTGGTACCATATTTAGATGATTATATGGGGCATGTAATTAAAGTTTTTGATAAATTGAATATTAATAATGAGCATGTTATAAAAATCAGGAAGTATTATGACCAAAGAGTCGATGCTATAGAGAAAAGAAGAGCGATTAAAGAATTGTCCCCTAAATATAGTTACGTGATTGAGTATCAAGAAGCCATGAATACTCAAAAACAACATTGGCAACAACTGATGAAGGAAGCAGAAAAAAATAATGAGAGTTTTTTAAACAACCTAATGAGAAAGGTATCATTGGCAAGAGGAGGTGGATGGAGGGATAATAATGGAATTGTGCAGCATTTAGGGTGTATACAAATTTCTATACCTTCAAGGCAACTTACTCAATCTATGACACCTATGGAACAAAATAAATGGATAAATGAATTATTGAAAGATTGGAATGAAACGACAGGAAATAATTAAACAATATGTGGAATCCTTAAAAGAGGATAATGAATTGGACTATATATTTCCTATACTTTTAGAACGTATGGGATATAGAGTTTTATCAACACCACGACAGTCAAAAGGACAGTCACAATATGGAAGAGATGTGATAGCAATAAAAAAAAACAAAGGTGTATCTACTCTTTTCTTATTTGAACTGAAAGGATTTGGAGCCAAAGATATAACAGATAGAACACTTAATGAAAAGGATGGTTTGATTGAATCATTAAGAGCATCAAAGTATACCCCTTATGAGGATGTATCTGTTCCTAATCTGTGCAATTTTCCTAGATATTATGTGTTTGTTCATAATGGCTTGATCGATGCAAATGCCTTGCCAACATTTAATGGATTTATTAAGACTGAATTTCCTGATGGAAATTTTGAAGAATGGGATATAGGTGTGTTAACTACTTATTTTTCAGATTATTTATTTGACGAAACATTACTAGCAGATGACGAAAGTTATCGCTTGTTTAAAAAGATACTTGTTCTATTAGATGGAGAAGGTAATACCTTCAAGGATATTTCGTCTCTCATAGACATACAGTTAAGTAAAATAGAGACCGCAAAGAAAGAAAATAAGAGGATACTTCTTAATATGTTTGCTACATTACGATTGATAGCACATATGATTCATTTTTACTCTATAGAATGTGGAAATCTACTGCCTGCAAAGTATTGCATTGATACTGTAGTTCTGAAAACTTGGGCTTGGATTCTCAGAACACAAAAAGAAAATAAAACTTCTATAATCAAACACTTCTATAGTCTTATCAGTTTACAGATTCAAATATATGAGGAGTATATAAATAAAATATTAAGTGTAGTGCTATTTCCCAAAGGGTTATTTTGTTTTGAACCGACAGACTCAGAATATATGTTTTATCCGTTAAGATGCTATGATTTCTTAGGCGATTTAGTTTATTTCTATTTATTAACAGAGTCTTTTTACAATATTTCAAAGCAGGAACAAAGGAACAGAATGGAGATTCTAAAGAATATAATTGAAAATAACAATGCTTGCACTATGCCTTTGTTAGATACACACTCTATAACTATCCAAATCGTATTTTTGTATATGTATAAATATGTGGAAAATCAAGAAGATAGGAATAGTTTGGGGAAGTATTTAATATATACAGTTATAAATCTGATAAAACGTTATGAAAAGCAAGAAATGTGGCCGGAAATGTATGGAAATCTAATGGCCTTAGCTAAAAGCCTTTATGTGAGGGATGACGATTATCACTGTGAATCGTCTTTACTTTTGATGGTAATATTTGAATTATTATCATACCTAAATTTACCGAATTTCTACTCTGTTCTTAAGCAGAAAGTTGAAGAATCTGGGGTAAACTTACAGGTCGCATATCCGATAATCGATGAATTTGATATTGAACAATTGCTTTTTGAAAAAAGACTTAATAATGAACTGGCTGTGCAGACCAATATTAAGCTACCTGAAACAATAAAAGATTTTCAGAATAATTATGTAAAGAAATATAATTCTATTGAGTATAGAAGCGATAAAGCTGGTTATTATTTTTTGCGTGTGTTAGCTCATAAATATTATGAAACTGATTTATTTCCAGATTTTCTTGGTCGTACATATTGTAAATAATAATTTGCTAATTTTATTTGGAAACACTAAAATCAAATTGATATGAGTATAGAGTATAATACCATTTCAAACATATCTGAATTACTAAATGAATATGGTAGGGAATATCAAATAATTCCCAATAATGAAATATTTTCTAGAGAATACATATGTGATGCTTTTATTTATAAACCTAAATTCCGCAGCATTTTAGTTTAACTTATTTTATAAGTACCTGAGCAACAAAAAGTTGCTCAGGATTTTGCTATGTCAGATTTTTCACCTATCTTAGTGTTGCAAATCAAAATATGTATCAAACCCGACAGACATGGCAAAGGTAGCAATAAAATCTGAGAAACTCTCTCCTTTTGGAGGAATTTTTTCAATAATGGAGCAATTTGACTCCAATCTCTCATCTGTAATCGACTCAACCCTCGGTATGAGATGCAGGCTGTATGGTTATCAATACAGCGAAATCATCCGTTCGCTTATGAGCGTTTATTTCTGTGGCGGCTCATGCATAGAGGATGTCACCACTCATCTGATGTACCACCTCTCGCTTCATCCGACACTTCGCACATGCAGTGCCGACACGATTCTCAGAGCCATAAAGGAACTGACCCAGGATAACATTTCCTACACATCCGACACTGGCAAGACCTACGACTTCAACACGGCAGACAAGCTGAATACACTGCTCCTCAATTGCCTATTGTCCACAGGGCAACTGAAAGAGGGCGAGGGGTATGACGTTGACTTCGACCACCAGTTCATAGAGGCTGAGAAGTATGATGCGAAGCCTACATACAAGAAGTTCCTTGGTTATCACCCTGGCGTGGCGGTTATTGGCGACTTGATTGTCGGCATTGAGAACAGCGACGGCAACACAAATGTCCGTTTCCACCAGAAGGACACGCTGAAGAGGTTCTTTGAAAGGTTTGAACAGAACAAGCTTATTATCAACCGTTTCAGAGCTGATTGCGGCTCGTGTTCTGAAGAGATAGTGGAAGAGATTGCTAAACACTGCAAGACCTTCTATATCCGTGCCAACCGATGCAGTTCGCTCTACAATGACATCTTTGCCCTCAGAGGTTGGAAGAAAGTGGAATTGGGCGGCATTGAGTTTGAGCTGGCCTCCATTCTCATCGAGAAATGGAAAGGGAAGGCATACCGTCTTGTGATTCAAAGACAGAAGCGGATAGACGGCGAACTCGACCTGTGGGAAGGAGAATACACCTACCGCTGCATCCTTACAAATGACTACGAGTCTTCCGAGAAAGAGATTGTCGAATTCTATAACCTCCGTGGAGGGAAGGAACGCATCTTCGATGACATGAATAACGGATTCGGCTGGAACAGGCTTCCAAAATCCTTCATGGGAGAAAACACGGTGTTTCTTCTGCTTACGGCACTCATACGCAACTTCTATAAATTCATCATGGCGAGGCTTGACGTGAAGAGGTTCGGACTCAAAGCAACAAGCCGCATCAAGGCGTTTGTCTTCAAGTTCATCTCTGTGCCAGCCAAATGGGTCAGGACATCAAGGCAGTATGTGCTGAATATCTATTCATGCAACAACGCTTATGCTGATGTGTTCCAGAATGACTTTGGATGACACCGACAACTTATGGTCGTGATTTTGCGTATTGCCTCAAGTCGCATGGTGGGGTAAGGGGATTTAATGCGTCTTTGTGGCGATTTTTGCTGCGTTGCACCCTCTTTTGCCACAGTGTCGCTACCTTTTTGACCTCTGTGTCATCTTATGAGGGCGGTTGCGGATTTGAGGATAAAAAGAATGTATTGATAGCAGTAGTGGAATTTAAAAATCTATATAAAAGATTGGCAAATAAAGGAATACTGCTAAATAGATTATTGCATTATGCAAATAAAGTAAATGCTTCATATTGTATATTGTGTAATGATACAGAAGGTTATTTTTATAAGGCTAATAATTACAACAATATAGAGAATATAGAGGTTCCATTAAGTAATTTAGAGCTTATAATAAGATCTATTATTGAGGAAATCAATAATTTAGAGGAGAAATTCAACCCCAATGAGATTTTGTCAATTTTTAGACAGACAAAAAATGAGTGCAATCTCAATAATCGTCAATTCAATAATTTTATAGATGAGCTTGATGTAGATTATATAAAAAACAATATCTCGAAATTGCCTGATGGCCGTTTTTCTTTAAGTGAAGAATTTGAAAGAAAATTCTTCACTAATATGCTTATAGATAGAGAATTTAATCAATTATGCAGATATACTTCTCTCTCATCAACAATAAGAATAATCAAAGAAAAGAAAGCAAGTGTATGTAGTATAGCTTGCATGAATGATAAAAGTGAATGTTATTATTTTGATCAGTATATCAATAATATTGATAAAATTGATTATTCGTCATTATCACCTTATACCATTAAAGAAATAAACAGTACATTTATCAGTTCGTGTGCTGAAATTGAAAGCAAAGACAAACTAACAATGTGGAGAATGTATGGAAACGATGCTAAAGGTACTTGCTTAATCTATAATATAGATAAAGATTTATTGGATAATAACTTTTTCATAGCTCCAATTTCCTATGCTGAAAAAGACAAGAAGCATCCATATATTGAGTTTATAAAAAAGCTACTAGAAAAAGATGTATGCTTTAATCAACTTAATATATGGAAGCACTTTTTCAAGCCTGTAGATTATAAAGATGAGAAAGAAATAAGATTACTTTATTTCTGTGATGATGAAAGTAAGTTTAAGTGGATTCAATCGTCTGATGAAATATTCTGCCCAATAATAGAATTTCCTATTAATGATGGCAACAATAAATACCCATTGATTATAGAAGAAATAATTTTAGGCCCTAAATGTTCTGAAAAGATAACAAACAGACAACAATTACAACTATATTGTTCATATAATAAGATTCCTAAAAAAGTAAATATTACTTTGTCTGAAATAGATAATTACAGGTAGATTTTATGAGGATGTAAACTATGCTGTGCAGCAAAGAGTAAAACTTGACAAACACATTTTTGGGAAGAAGAATTTGATTTTGAAAGTATCAAATACATGACTTGAGCAGTTAGAACTATGTTCCTTTGTGAAGCAGGTATGCATATTATTTCATATTTAGTTAATATCTATTTAATATCTATTTATATCAACCTGTATAAATACTAAAATTAATTTTCAAAAAGAAAATCCGCCTGTCTCTTACGGTCATTCGCAAAATGCAGGCGGAATGATGGAACATATATGTTCAGTCTATGGGGCTATTCTTTCCACTGCGATTCTTCTTGTCAGTTCGTAGGTAAACTATAACCTTGATGTTTATTATCGGAAAATCTGCCCAATTGCTGTTGCAAGTGACCTTTCATATTCTCTTTTGAAGTGTAGGGTGGACTCATCCTTTGAGCTTTTCAGTTCATTGTCAACCAATGCTATGGTTCGGTTGAAATTGTCGGCATTCACAAACAAACTCCCATCTGTCATCCAGAAGATATTGCCGGTTTCTTCGTCACGATGTTTGTCAATGCGCTGCGCAAGGCAATCTCTACTTTCTCTATATCGTTAAAGAGAAACAATCGCAATTTCTTATCGAAACGATATGGGTTAAGTGCGTCTTGAAAGGAGCTGTCTGCCTTGTCTTGTATTGATGAACCTCCTTGGGCATCTGCAGCATGGGATACAGATAGGAGTCAAGCCTGTAATTGCCGATGTTTCGGATATAATGCTCCATCCGTAGGGAGTCCCTAACGTCCCAACTTTTGTTTTTCAGCAGAGTGACAATCTCAATGGAGGATGTGTAGACCAGGTAAGATTAAATGCCCATAGTATAAAAATAAAACGCCCCCCAGATTTGAGCATCGTTGAGAGGCTTTGGGGGGTCTAATGTTGTAAAAATACAACAACTATTTCATTCTGCCAAATTTTTGCGGATGTTTCTGTTGCATGGTTTGTCGTTACCAGTTTCCGTAGGGGCTGGATTTTCCAGCTTTAGGGTCAGCAAGGTAAGACAAAGTGCAAATCATCAAGCGACATTATATCCGGATGGCGGGAACAGAACCATTCGGCCGGTTTCCCGTCTGCGCTTGGTTTATTAACAGGGCAGCCTTCCATAGTCAGTGGCAGATGGCGATATTTACTGTAAGAAATGAAATAATGATACGCACTTATATTCTATGAACAGGAGAGTTTAGGATACTATGCGTTTTAATGCAAATTTTATGGATATGAAGGATGAAGAAGAAATATAAAATAGGGTTAAATTGTTACAGTAAACTATGTGTTACTGCTATAGTTCATTCTAATATGTAAAGTTAGAGTTTTCTAAAGATGTATATATAGTAATATATTATTAACTCTATGGATACTGACTGTTTTGCTCGCAAAAAAACAATAGATTTTTTCTCGAAACAGATTGAAAAGGGACGAAAATACCCTTTTCAATCCTCGAACACCAGTTCACAAAAAGTAGGGCATTCGGGGTTTATTTCGCCAAAATAAGCGGTAAAATCGAGGATGGATTCACGGATATTTTAGGATTCAAATTAAGGTATCTCGTGTTTGAAGAGGGATTGAATATTTTATCGACACTTTGATTTTCAAGGAAGGACATCTCTGTCAAATCAATACGACATTCACCAGATGCTTACATATGAGACTCCATTCTCCTTACAGTATTGAACTATTTCTACGATTTCTTCTCGTGTAAGCATCTTTTTTTGCATGAAGATACCTCGTGTGGAATAAAATCGCTATATGCACTTTACCGGTTGCTTACAAATCAAATTACAGGAAGCAATCTTTTATAAAAGCCTCGGCACACTTGGGGGAGGCAATCATTTCATTGAATACACTGAGAATGACACTACCCAAAAAGAGTGAGAAAAACGAATCTCCCACTCTAATTGAAGCATTAATTCAATGTGATATTACCTGAACTGTTCATTGATTTGTATATCAACAGCCATGTCATCTTTTCTAACCTCATAAAACGACGAAGGTTCATAATAGACATTGACTGGCATATGGCATGTCACATTTGTGTGTTGCTGAATATAGTCTGATTGTTCAAACATTATCTGTTCGATGTCATTGCAGAACATGATAGATTTATCATTTGCCATTTTGCCTAAGACTTCTCTTGCCGTAAATCCAGGTATTCTGTTGTCAGGTACCAAGAAGAAGAGGTAATCTTTTGCGCGACTCATAGCCACGTTGATAATATTTTGGTTGTTTACATGTGCGTTCTGTCCAATATTCATTGGAGGATTGAGAACTACTATCATGATATCGCATTCATCTCCTTGGAAGCTATGAACCGTACCGCAACTTATCATACAAGCGTCATTTGATATGTCTCTTAGTTCAATCATCTGTTTGATACAGTCTGCTTGTTTCTTATAAGGACATACTATTCCGATAGAATATGGCTCTTCCGGCTTTTCGTCTGCTATTCTTTGGGCGATATAACTCGCATATTCATATCCAAATATCGCAGAATAGAGGTGGAAGGCAGATCCATCGATCGCATCTAACCCATAAAGATTATCAAGCAGTTCTGTCTTGAACCCCACGAAGTTGATACTTGAGATCTTGAATCCAATATCAAGCTTCTTCTGACTGTCTTGATTTCTGTTCGGTTTGACAAGTCCGTTATAGCTGAATTCGCTGACCAATTCTCCAATAGTGGGGATGGAACGGTATTGAATATTCAGACACTCAACCTGAGGGTGTTTTTGAGCCGCAGCAAAACTGTTTAGTCCGACCATCTGGTAGATGTTCTCTGGTTGGATTTCATTCTGCCTTACTGGTTGAATCTGCTTGGGATCACCAGAGATGATGAACTGACAATTATGGCTCTTGTAGAGAATAAATGCCATAGTCACTATATCTATCATAGATGCTTCATCGATGATGACATAGTCCCAGTGGTGGTCGCAAATTATTACCTCATATGGCATGAGGTAATCGTATGCATATCTTGCTGCAGTAGTGACAACAACATGGTGTTCTTCTGAGTCTATGAATTTGTCATCTCTCGTATAGACACGGTTGGATTGCAGATACTCAAGGCTCTCCGTGACTCCATACCTGAAAGTATATGGCGAACAAGACTCCACAGCATTCAATCTAGATGCAATAACATCCGCAGCTTTGTTGGTTGGAGTCAGCACAAGAATGTCCAATGGAGAATTGTTGCTTGAAATAATCTTATCTATTTTGGCTACCAAACGTGTAGTCTTTCCAGTTCCAGGAGGTCCATAGATATACTTTATGCAATCTGAAAGATTATCCTTTAGATTGTAGTCGTCAGGGAAATCAAGTCTTATGAACTGCTTTGTCAGAGCATCTATGTGGTTGGCCGTAGCACCGTTTGCAACTAGTCTCACCTTGTCCGCATCATTAATTTTAGTCTCTAGTTCGGAGGCATCATCATAGAATGCCCATATAGCATCTTCTGTGAAGTACTGAAGATCGACCTTAATCTTTTCAGAGACATCTCCCTTAAGGATGTGTAAAGTGATATCATCGGCATGCTCTATCCATTTAGGAACAACCCTGTTCGGTTTAAGAATAGCGATTGTGCAGTTGTCTAAAACCTTGGCCTCCCTGAAATCAATCTGCACACTTCTGGTTGTTGCTGTATTATTCTTCTGATTGTACAGCTGTTCCATTAGGTATTTGAACCAAAGGAATGTATATTTCTCGGTTCTGTTGATTGCTTGCTCAAGGTCTGCCTGGTCTTTTGCTTTGTCAAGTTCTTCTTGAGCAGCCTTTTGCTTACTATTGAAAGAATCTCTATTACATCTGTCAGCATTTGAGCCTAGACTTGGCTCATCTAGAGTGTTGTTCCTTGCTTGGGTATACTGCTTTGTGTTAACAGCATCATCAAAGAATTCTCCTTTATTGTTTTCGGATGAAGACGACGGCTGGCTGCACACATCGCTATCTGATCTAGTTGGTCTAATACTATGAGGTTTCTGGATAGGTGCCTGTTTCTGTCTTTCCCATTTTTCCTTAAGACGATCTGCAAGAGGTTTTCTTTGTTCCTCAGTATCATCATTTTTGCTGGCAAGGCCAGATGGTTGAGTGTCAGAGGATCTGTTATTATTGGTCGAAGTTTCATGCCTCTGGTGTGTTCCACCCAAGTCACTTCGACGTTTTCTCTCCGTGCTAGACTGCTCGCTATCGTCATATGAAGAACTTGTAGAGCTCTGTTCTTCGTAACGAACTGAATTCTGAGATTGCTGTGCCTGTTTCTGCTCCATACCTTGTCCAGCCTGCTGCTTCAAATCTTCCGGTAAGTTGTTCACCACATTGTCATCTTCCGAGAATACCTCGGCATTTACGTTTTCGTCGACAGTGATGACTGCACGGTCAGCTTCATCCATATATGTCAGCAACTCATTTGGTAGAGATCCACCTTCTTGTTGCTTGATGAAATCTACAAATGGACGCAGGAATAATTTGCGCAAGAAATTCTGGTCGAATGTTCCCTTGACTTCAAGTTTCTTGATGATCCAATTTAGAATCTCAATGAACATTGAGCCTTGCCAAGAACCTATATACCAAAGATTGGATGCTTCTTCGCTATAGATTTCCAGATCGGTAGCAATATTCTCGTTGTAGGAATATATTATACTCTCGCATTGTGATATGTCTGCTCTGTCTAACTTTGCCTTGTAACCTGCATAGATCTCTTCCCAATTCTCCTTACCTGTCTTATAGGCAAGATACACAAGTCTCTTAGATATTTCGCGAATCGCTTCAACATCCTTATGATAGTCTCCTGCTTTCTGCTTTGAGAAATCGTCGTTGGTCAGGATTCTGATATTTAGAATACCGCATAACTTATTGAAGTCTTCTTTCGTTTCAGGCATATAAGAAGGGTTGCAGACAAATGAATTGCCTCCAAAATTGCCCTTCAATGTCTCGTTGCCCCATTCCAAAGCAACGAGAGTATTCAATGGAACCCAACACTTTGCACCATTGAACCAGTTTGCGGTCTTGCAATAATCCGCAATGTCAGATTTGTATCGTTGAAGAGTTTCTTCTTTAGTATCAACAAACCATTTGATTACCTCACGACGGAAATCATGAGTATCGAGGCTAAGATACTCCAGACAGTCAGGAAGATAAAGCCTTCCTCTCAGTCCAATCTTTTCTATCCAACCAGGCAATTCAATGGCAGGAAGCTTATCTGCACCGTCCCTCAGCTTAAGAACAATCTTTTGAAGGTTCGGATTCCTATAGTCATATACCTCAGTTGGTTTCTTCATTCCCTTTCTTGTAGGAATACATGCTATGCTTCTAAGTTTTTCATCTGTTAGCATATCTTTCAGATACCAATTCTTGTTAGATGCATACTGTCTCCAGAAATACAGAGAGAATCTCTCATTCTGCAGAAGTCTTAGATTATACTCGCTGAATCCGTCAAGTATTCCTAAGCATAAGCAGAAGAAATGTTTCAAACCATTTGAATAGTACTCATTATACTTCTCGCTGACGAAATCCAATTCTGTAATCCCATTAGCCATGTACTGGCAGTCCGGGTTATATATGGAACTGAGGTATTGTTCACTACTCCTTTTGAACTTACCTGTTGTGGTAAAGAGATAGATGTCTCCCAGATTTTTTATTAACTCGAGGAGTCCTACGGTATCGGAGTTATAGGCCTTAGCAAGTTCACCGATAATCCTATAATGAGCTTCTGTCTGGGCATAGAAATCCTGATGTTGACAGAAATATTTCAGCTTGAGATCCCTCAATTGTGTCGCATTCTCACATTTATTGCCGAGATTATCGGCTATGAGTTTTATGAACTTAGTTATCTCTCTGCGTTTTTCTGAATCGGTACCACAATCAGATAAGTATTCTTCAGAAAGGAGTTTGTTTATCTGAATATCTGAGAACACATTTTGTTCAACATCAAAGTATTGTCCAGAAACAACCACGTCCTTGGGTGTACGGTATTCGCCATCGTGGCAGAGCAATTGGAGTTCATTCAAGTATGTGGTTGCTTTTGTATCATTTGATTCCAGTTTTGACTTGAAACTTTCACAATATTTGGCAAGGACACCAACGATTGATTTGTTCTTATATTTGGACAGTTTAGGAAGAACATCATTGAAGACAATCTCCTTGAAATCCACAGTCAATTTCAGAGCTTTGAACAAAGAAATCCAATCTCTCTCCTGGTCTTCCTCTATATATTTCTCAGATACAAATACAGGTTTGCTGATATGCTCGTTAATAAACTGCTCCAGACCTTCTGTTTTTGAGTATCTGCCAGAAATATAAAAACTTGAAGGATTCCCAAAGTGCTCACATTCATCGCCTACCGTTTTGCCTAACATAGGGAATATGACAAGTTTAGCTTTCTTTTCTCGGCTGGTCTTGCTGTCTGCGACCCATCGCCAGAAACGGACATTTCGTTCTTCATCTTTCAGATATGACTCGACTACAGACGATATTTGCTCCTGTATTATGTATTCATAGAAACCGTCCTCATCAATCTCCACATTGCCCAGTTTGTCAATAAAATACTTTTTATCCTTGTCAGACACGATATAATCTGGGTGAATGGAATCCAATATAGATGTAGGGAAAAGATCCTTTGAGACAATATCTGTCAAAAGTGCAGACGGCAGGTAGTGGTTGTTGGAGCTATCAACCAATTCACCTTCTGGACTGACAGGAGAGGAAATGAAAATTGGCATATTCTTAACAACCTCAAAGTCCTTCTCTGAGATTCCATCATGTATATCTGCCAAATAACGGTGGAATGAGATGTTGTTGTCTCTATTATTGAGGTTCGCTTTGATTCTGTCCAAATGTTTGAACAGATGAGCTCGCAGATAATGCAGTTTTTCGAATCGCTTCATTCCGAGTGACATAAAGAACTGGCATCTCTCAGATCCATCAAAAAGGTCAGAATAGAACTCGTCGCAGATGACAAGGTATGACGAATTGAACCATGGTTGGTCATACAACTCAAGTACCTCTCGATTAGGAAGATAGATGCTTCCTCCAAGGGACTCTATTGTTTGAAGACAGTCGGAATCCTTTATTAGAATAGGTATTGATTTGTATTGAGGGTCAATTATTCCATTCTTGAAAATCTGGGATCTGTTTACAAATAACCAGTTAAGGAAATCCTTGCTAATCTCTTTAGTTGTTATATTTGAGAATACCTCTTGAAGGTGAGAACGAAGGGACTGATAAAGACCTGCTACTGAATATTTTTGGACAATCTGCTTCTGCGAGAAGAACTCAGTAAGTCTGCTTGATTCTGTACTGTCCAGATTCTTGGAATACTCGTCTGAGATTGCCAGACAGCAGCCTTCAGGCATCCAAGGATTAACAGACATAGTTTCCCAGTCCGAGTCTTTCCAGAAGATGGTTCTGGTGATTGGATGCCATTGCTCCTTTTTGCCATCTGTAGTAATAACCAGATAGTTTTGACGCATCATAGGGGAAAGGTTACTGATGCAATCCTGTATTTTGGAAAGATATCTGAAGAAGTCGATATTTGATTCCTTGTCCTTAATCAACTCAGCGATTACAGGAATTCTTTCATCTTTGCTGACGAAAAGCCTATAGCAATCGGTTTGAGACAAAGACTTGATCTTGCATGTTGATTCCAGATACTTCTCAACCTTCTCCTTGTCTCTGCCAAGATAATCTTCATGAAGGAACTTTATCCATTCCTTCTTTATCCAAGAACGCTTGGCTAGATCTTTACCTGTATCATTAGCCTGGTATAGGTCTGATACGCCAATAACTACATTGTTGCTCTGGTCATAATATGGATAGTCGGAAGGTATCTGATGAACGCTGTTTGTTACAGCGAGGAAATGGAGATAGCTGACACTATTCTGCTTAAAGCTGAAGAGTTGAGAATATCTTGAGAAATCACCGAATATCTTTCTTGTAAATTCATACTCGCTGAATTTCTTAAATCGTGTACTATATCCAACCCATGTTTTGAAATTATTGGTTAGTTTTTCCCTTATTTCGACATTCAATCTTGGAAGATCTTGACTAAGGAAACTGATGTCATCATGGTACTGGTCTATATCGTAATAGATGGACTCTGCTTTGTCAAGAGCGCCATCTTCTTTGAGGAATATCTTATATCCCCAATAGTTCATGATATAGTCGGATCTGAGGAGATAGCTGATGAAGCTTAAGTTGTTGTCCTTGCTTCTCAACCATTCCTTGAAATCATCTTCGAAACACAACTGAGTGAGCTGATTGTTATTGAACTCAATACTCACGTTAAAGTGACTGAGAAGTTCTTTCAGCTTTATGTTTGTGCGGATTTCATGGTGGGGAAGTGCGCCTGTAGTATCATAGAACTCATATAATTCTTCATCAGTAAGAACCGGCTCTTGACATGCTACAAAATCGATCTTGTCAAATAGTACATCCTCAAGCTTTATCAGATGGTATCCGTCTCTTAATGTAGGAATGCAAGGTATCTGCTTTATTCTATGGCTGAAACCTTTGAGGAACATAACTGCATACTTGTCTCTGCTATTGAACTCTGGGAGGAGTTCGAAGACAGATGTCATGTCATATTCACCTTCTTTTTCCAGGAAAGATACCCACCAATCAGCAAACTGACATCCGCATTGTTCCATGACCCTGTCGTTCCAGACAACGTCATGAAGGCCACTTCTCGAACCATTTGGGACAAAGTCTGCATTGAAAAGGAAATTGAACCCAAGTCTCAGTTCTGTAGGCAGATAGTTATAGACTCTGGCATTTTCCACAGGAATGAGAGTCTTCCCATCACGAGCAACTGCAAAGGAGATACGTACTTCACTGATGTCCTTGAATTTCTCTGGAATTTTGTCACCTGAATTGATATTCTTTTCTACCCATTTCCTCAAGTCTTCAGGTATTAAATACCTGAAGTCTGTTACTATCCATTTCTTGTCGTCCTTTTCGACGGAATAACGTGTTATGCCTTCATTGATGACATCTACCTTATAAACATTCGGAATGAAGAGAAGGATCTGATTATCGCTGAAGACCTTGTCAAGCTGTTCTATGTTCTCGCTTGCTTCAGTCTTATGACGAAGCGCAAACATAACTCTCATTCCATACTTAGACATTATCTCCTTAACTTCTTCATCAAGATCTTGTGCGGTAGTAGGTATAGGCATAAGAGCCCAAGGGCAGTCTCCTGCGAATTCGTGCTCGGAAAATGATTTATCAAACCTTAGACTCCAATCACCTGATTTGAGATATACATAGTTGTTATTTACAAAGACTGTCTTGAATCCGATACCTTTGTATCCGATGGCGTCAGTATTCTTTTTCTTTTCACCCTGATTGATTGAACTAATGGCAACAACATTCCTAAGGTTAAAACAGGCTCCCGAATGAAAAAAGAACAGATAATGCTTTGTCAGTATAAACTTGACTTCTACATGCTCGTTTTCATGTGGGTAGTCATTGGCATTCTGAAGCAACTCATATACATATGTGTGCTGGGCACCTGTAACCTCATTGAAGATAGTCTTTTGGAAATTGTTGAAAAGTTCCAAGTTACTACCGCTTAGTCGAAGTCTTGCATCAAACAGACCCTGTAAGAAATGAGCATTGTCAATCTTCTCTGGCTCGCCATCTACAATGATTGCGGTCTTGCTTGCATTCAAATTCCAACGGAATGAATAGAAATTGCCAGGAACCAACTTGTCATCATGATACTCTACCACAAGTTCTGCGGTATCAGAGACAGGGTTCTTGACAACATCACCTTCTCCACCACGTATATCAGTGAAGTAAGACTTCTTGTTATCGGTAATTGTATAACAGCCAATCAAGTAGTCTGAACCAATTCGTTTTCTTAGGCCTTGCTCGTTTATTTCCATCTAATCTTTCTTTATGTTTTTCTGATTTATCTTTATGTAAACTTCCCCTTTTTAGGACAGTCTTCAGTTAGATAACAAATATAATTTATTTTGTCCAATTGCATGTATAGTTTGAGGATTGATTTCAGATAGGCCACCCTATGGGCGCTTGCCCTGGCCTTGCTCAACTCGGAAGCGAAGCTGGATTCGCCATCCTGAACATCAATCATTGTATGTCACACCTTTTTGCCCGATACTCCATCGGCGACATATTGTCGATACTCTCATGGGGATCTCATTGTTGTAATAACAGTTCCACTCTTGAGCTACACGTTACACTTCCTCTATGCTCCTGAAAATGTACGTGTCAAGTACAGCCCTTCTGTAACTGCCGTTGAATCGTTCTATATATCCGTTCTGGGTCGGATATCCAGGCCGGGTATACAGAATACTCATATCGTTCCCCTTGCACTATTCCTTAAAATCCTTTGAAATGAACTCCGGGCCGTTATCACATTTGATGTTTTCTGGCTTGCCATTCAGCTAAATTACCTTTCCCAATGTCTTTTACCCTTCTTGCCGGGAAAGACATCGAAACCTTCTGGGACACCGCCACCTTATCGCTGTCATCCATTATGTTCAGTACTCGGAACTTCCTTCTGCACTCCAGGATATCACCCACAAAATCCATAGACCATGTCGTATTGGGCTCAGATGGCTGTCCCAAAGATGTCTTGACACTTGCTGGAAAGCATTTCTTCAAACGGACACGTTTCTCGTAGTGCATATTCTTGTATACACGGTAAACCTTCTTGTGTTTCCACTTCTTTCACGCCTGAGACGTTTGAATATCTTCCAGAAACTTGGCTGCCGTCCTTATCACTTCTTCCACTTCAGTGTTATCTCACCTTTCCTGATAATAGTAATCCGAACGGTGGATCTCCATCAGCTTGCACACCCGAGCGATGCTCAATTCGTATTCCTCTACAATCTCTACTGCATTTGTTTCTTTATCTCGGTGTAAAATGCTATAGAGGATGGCGGGATTTATTTCGCCCAAAAGGACTGTAAAATTGAGGATGGATTCACGGATATTTTCGGATTCCAATTGTGGGATATTGAGTCTGGTCGAAGAGGTGTTTTGCTAGGCCTTAATAGCACCAAGAGCACACATAAATTTTGCAGCCAAAAGAAAATTGCAGTAGCGTAGTCATCTTTTTTCTTCCCTTATTTAGACTTTACTTTAATGAACGTATATATGAATAAGGGGATAAAGTGAAAGTAGAACACAATTCGATGCAAAATTAAAAATCCTAGAATTAAATTCTGGAAAAGTATATAAAACCATCACTAAACTCAAATATACCACTAGAAAATAAAAGACTCACCCTGAGCGCGCTGTTCTTATGGGAAGCGGGGTGAGTATGTTATTGCAAATTTAATTAATAAACTTCATATACCAATGTCTTTCTTAAATATATTGCAAGAATGAATTATATGGTAATAGGTCCATGCATTATTACTTTCTTATTGATTGCTAATAGCTTACTCGTTTTTTACGAAAAATATCCTTTATATTTCGATTTTATTTACTATGTTATGTTCTTTTAGAATAAGGGGATGGAAAATGGGACTTGTGCTTTTTATCTAATGTCCTTGCGTTAATCTTTCTAGGTACTTTAATAAGCCTTCCGATGCATGAAGGAATAATATAAAATACATTTCATACATTTCGAACAAAATTTCATCTGATGTAATTCTAATTCCGTATTTGTTTATATGTATATATCTGGTTATCAGTGGTTATGGTGTTTGATATTTTAGAAACTATGAGATTGAGGGTAGCTGTATAAAGCAATAATTATCTATGATTTAGATAGATTTTATAGTGAAAAGTACTCAAATTGCATAGAGGGACGTAAATTTGTCCCCCGTATATGACTTGGGGGACAAACGGGGGACAAAAATGTTGAAAAAATAGTCATAACAAAAGAAAATACCTTTCCTAAAACTATTATTTTGCCATATTTAAGTCGTTTTTAGTCAGTATTTTAGATTGATTATAGATATAACTATATGATAATCAAATAGTTAGCTATTTACCGATGCAGAAAGGTTACTTTCCCACGCAGTACTTTTGTTATAACTTGTAAATCAGTGATTTATAACGTGGTTTGACTGTTTAACAGTATGTCAGAGCAACAAAACAGCAACAAAAATGAAAAAAGAGGGGCTTTTCGACCCCTCTTCAAGCCCTCTGAGGGCAAAGATAGTTATTTTTCTCGAATACGCCGCATGTGGGCTTTACTTTTCAATCTCGTGTAAGTTATCACCTGAACAAACTTACGCCGACATACGGGCGCAATCTCTGTTGGGCTGTTTAGACGTATCTCTTCGCCGCCTCTGTCAGTTCATCTGCGTAGTTGTATATCTCGTCAAGTGTCTGAACCTTATACATACGTTCTGACTTGTCTTCTGAGATAATGGCAATGCGCTTGTTCTTCGGTTGGTTGAAGTAGAAGCGGACAACGGTCTTCCGCACATTGTTGTCAATCTGAACCCCGAAGTATGATCGTGTGTCCTTGTATGTGATGCGGTCAGAGGTCACAACGCTGCGGATAATAGACTTCACGATGAAGAACGCCTCCAACTCTTCTTCTGTTGTCACAATGCCGTCCTCGTTTGTCTCAGGCTCTGTGGGCTGTTCTTCTGTCTTCTCGGCGGTCTTCTGTTCTGTGGCGGTTGCTTCTTCATCTGTCTTGATTGCCGCTTTCAGACGGTCAGAAATAATGTCGTTTATATAACTGCCGATTGTACGCTTTGTCAGGGCTGTGAACTGTTCAAGAACCTTTTGGGAGAAAACGCCGTCATAGACCTGTTTCCCGAAGAACCTCACAAAGTCAGGAGAGGGGTTCGCGAACTCCTTTGAAATGGCGGTTTTGAGTTCGCCCATATATTTCAGCTCGCTTGCCGAACTTAGAATGTTGTCAACGTCAAAATAAGACCTGTGAAACTTCTTCAACTCTTCGACCTGAGCGTCTTTCATTTCAAGGAGGTTCACTTCCAAGAACGGCTTCTCGTCCATTTTATTAGGCTCGGCAAGGTCTGTGTAGAACTTGTATATTATGCCGTTTGTCAAGACCCCGAACTTCGCCTTTGACACGTTAAAATAACGTATCAGTTGGTTGTCATAAAGGTTCAGGTCTTGCTCCCAATGTTTACACTCAATGAGAATAATCGGCTCGCCGTCTTTCAGAATGGCGTAGTCAATCTTCTCGCCCTTTTTCATACCGATGTCACAACTCATTTCAGGTAACACCTCCAACGGGTTGAACACGTCATAGCCGAGAGCACTCAGGAAAGGCAGAATGAGAGCCGTCTTCGTTGCTTCTTCTGTCTTCAAGTTGTCTTTCAGACTTTCAATGCGCTCAAATAATTGTTTAATCGAATCTTTGAAATCCATATCTGCTGTTTTTACGTTAAAACTCTGTACCTTTGCAAAACACGGCTCGCCGTTGTCACAGAGACCCAACGTAAAAACGTGGGCATCCCCTTGAGGGTCAAGAGGTATCGCCAAACACCCAAACAGCCTACAAGGAAAATGCCCACGATATACGTGGGCATCTACCATTGCTTTTAAGGCTGTCTGAAATTTTGGCGATTTTCTTGACCCTCAAAACAATAGCAAACGCTATATTTTCAAATTTTGTCACAAAGGTAAGAATTTCTTTTTTAATTACGATAGAATTTCCGATTTTTATGTTTACGCCTTAATCATTTTCAGCGTTTTCAGCCCTTTTGAAGCCGTTTCAAGTACACAACCAAGGCGAAGATTGCCAACAAGAACCAAAAACCGAAGATTTCACATTTCTGAAACTTTGTCAGGTCACGGGGAACTGAAACTTTTTCTTTGACTTTCAGGTATCTGTCCCGATAAACTACGCTGTCCCATTTTTCAATCTTCTTGTCCGTCTCAATGGCTTTCTTCTGAGGCTTTGTCCGCAGATCGTGAAACAGAGAGCCGTCAGGGTTGATGCGAGCGTCAGAGGTGGCATATTCGTTTTCAAGGTGTGAAACGCTGTCACGGGTTGTGCGCTCTGCCGTCTGAGCGGGTATTTCAAGAAAGACCGTATCAGGAACGAGAATTGTCTGCGTCCTGACCTCAACACGGGTGCTGTCCTGACGGTCTGTTTCTGTTATCAGGTTTCTGCAAGGGCAGCAGCCCCACATGAGTGAGACCGCCGCCAATAAGATGAACAGTTTCTTTGTCATTTCTTCACGCTTTTGATATAAGACAGAATGCCGTCCACATGAACCTTTGTAATGAGCTGCTTGCCCTCTTCACTCAGAAGAAAATCTACGTCATCTTTGTTGTCCTGAAAAAGGTTCTCAGTCAAAACGGCGGGGCAGCTTGTATCTCGGCAGATAGCGAGGTTCTGAGTGATGAACGGCTGCTGTGGCGTGTATTTTCTCACTCTTAGCCCGTTTTTCTCTGCCGCCTGAGCAAGATACGTTGCAAGCGTCTTGCTCTTCTGAGAGGCATTCAGAGAGACGTGTGCCGACCACCCACGGGCTTCATTCCATTTGCCGTCAGCCCCCGCTGCGTTGTTGTGAATTGAGACCAACAGAGCGTTTGAAGCCCCGTGAGCCTTGCAGAGGTTGTTTGCCCTCTGACAGCGTTCTTTCAGGCTGATGTCGTTTGTTTCAGGGGTCAAGAGAAAAACGTGACCCGCCCCAAGCTCATGGCATAAAGCACACTGCAGACGCTTGGCAATCTCACGGGCGTAGGCGTACTCTCTCAGTCTTCCGTCAGGAGAACGCTTGCCCGCTGTGTCTTCTCCGTGACCGTTGTCAATTAATACTATCATAAGTTTGTTCCGTTTATGCGCTGATAAAAGTCTGTTTTGATGTTATCATACGCAAGTTTAACATTAGTGTAAGCACGGGCGTTGTTTTCCCCGTCCTCATTGTATATTTCACTTTCAACGACCTTGGCAACGTCTTCAACCCATTCAGGAGCACAGAAGTCTGACAGCGGTTTCCCGTGATACGTGAACGGGTCAAAGCGGCTGTTTCTGTCTTCATGAATGACTTTTAGAGACTTTCGTATTTTCTCTGCCGTTGCCCAATGGTCGATGATGTGGTTTTCTTTTCTGACCCTCTTAATAAGACGGCACACCTGTTCTACTGTCAGGTCAAAAGCAAAGCCCGTCAGGTTTCTGATGCGCAGCTGTGTCTCTGTACGAAGCCCCTCTGATATGTCTTGCAGCATGTCATTCTGTTTCCGAGTCTCTTCTGTCAGGTCTTTCATGCCGTTCTTCTGCTCCTGTATCATGTCATTGATGATGTTTTTGAACCACCTGAAAATGGCTATCATCATCGCCGCCGACAACAGGAGAAAGAAAGCCGCCGTAACAGCCATCAAGCCGAGGTCGCTGATACCCTTGGCAACCTCGGTAACGTGTTGAACCTCATTCATAGCACAGCCCTGATTGAATGTCCTACAACCGCCCCGCTCGCTGTCAGAGCGAAGTCTATCCAATCCCAAGAGCCGCCATAAAGAACGTCTTTCAGTTCAAGAGCAGCCCCCACACCCGCACCCGTATAACAGGCACAATACCAATCGTCAGCCCCAAGCCCAATCAAGACCCCGCCGACAAAATGTTTCCAACGATTGCTCTTTGAGAACCATTCGATTACTTTTTCTTTCATGTTCCTTTATATTGATTAAGTAACTATTTTAAGTGTGTCTCCATTTCTATAAATTTGCCCTTTTGTTGAGGGTTTTGAAGACGGTAAAACATAATCTGACAGAATAATTTTTTTTGTACTCCAACCTCCTGTTACCTGAAACATCGGGACAAGGTTACCTCCTGTTTCATTGCGATAAAGTCCAATTTCAAAGGCAGAAACTATAAGTTTGTTCATTATATCGCCGCCTGTTTCAGTTGAAAGTTCATTCATTGTTATCTTAGGACGGCGTAACCCAAATCCAATATCCTCAGCCTCAATTCTCATTATTTCAATATCTTTTCCGCCAATGTGGTTATATATTATTATAGAATTTGAAGACGGGTCAATCACAATTCTATTACCCGCATTGACGGTTGATATTTTACCCGTGAAATTACCTTGGATATTCACGTCCCCTGTTTTCCCGTCAAGGTAACAGGAATTGTTCTGAGAATACAGTTTCCCGTTCCTGAAAACCCACCCCGCAATATTGGCGTTTTCAGCCAACAGAAGTTGTGTTGCGACACTCTCAAAAGAAGCCCCAAAGGGATTCCAATAGTTCGTGTTTGTCGGGGCTTGACCAACAAAACCGCCTGAGCCGCTTGGAGCGTCAATTCTTGCCACATAATAGACAGAGTTATATTTGACAATATCCACCCTATGCGGATTGCCATAATAATATTTTGTTGAAGAATAATCTCCTCGGAATACGGGGGCGGGCGAGGCTCCGTCTTGACCGTTCTCTCCGTCCATTCCCCAACGTCCAATCAGGGCAACGTCTGTCTCTTCTGTTGTGTTGTCTGAGTACTTTATAATCTCATAATTATATAAGTACGGACGCGAGGCAGAAATATCCTGAACAAAACTGCTCCAACCAATAGTGTTCTTTGTCACGCCCGTTGAGAGGTTCGTGGCAAGGTACATTTCTGTTATTGAAACAATGCCACGCCCGTTTGTTCCGTCCTTACCGTCTGCGCCGTCTTGACCGTCAATGCCGTTGTACGGTGTTACTCTCACGGGGATTGACCACTGAGAAAGAAGTGTCTTGCCGTCACCTGACTTCACGGCTGTTGTCTGCCACAGATATTCAAGGCTTGCAACCGTTGGCACCTCAGTAGTCCACCCTGACGGGTTCAGGCTTGATTTTGAGAGGGCGGGCGGCGTTGTTGTTGAGCCGTTCTTGGCGTAACGTAGTTCTGTGAACTTACCCGCTGCGCCTTCTTGACCCGTGTCGCCTTTGTCGCCTTTTATCTGACCCACATTTTGCCATTTGTCGGTCTGAGCTACATACATACAACCGTTCAATGCTACATCGTCTGAGTTCATTATATAAGCGTCTCCCACCTCTGCGTAAACGGTCATCCAACCCTCAGCCGCTCCCGCAAA
The DNA here is from genome assembly GCF_900625065.1 of Prevotella marseillensis. Lineage (NCBI taxonomy): Bacteria > Pseudomonadati > Bacteroidota > Bacteroidia > Bacteroidales > Prevotellaceae > Prevotella > Prevotella marseillensis. The sequence goes on from NZ_UYXY01000001.1 coordinate 1,090,234, forward strand.
GGGTCTTCCGAGCTTCTTGACAACACAATATTTATCCTCGGTCGTTTCTCCCGATGTCAGCGTATATTTATCAATCAGGACAACGGGCTTTCTTCTGTCTTGATCCCATTCTTCCATTGTTGAATAATGTGCGTAAGCCTGACCCTTGATTTTGACAGAAGTGCCGTCAGCCCCCTTTGAACCCTGAGCAACGACTTGCCAATAAAGAGTGTTTGTCGGCTCAATGCCATTGACAGGTGTGTCGCTGAACATTCTGTATGTTGACGTATTGCCGTCCTTTGTGAAAGTGACTTCATCGCCATTATAATAAGTGTATGAGGCGTTGTATTCGCCCCTATAACAGCCGATATAGCTCTCTTGACCGCTTTGGCTCTGAACGATTGTGCCTTTTATTCTGAGCTTACCGTCCCCCGCCGAATTGAAGTCAAGAGCGTCCCCGAGCTTCATGGCGTTGGCGAACATATCAAAATAGCTGTTGCCGTCACCTGAAACAACTCTGTCGGTCGTTACACGCCCTGGCAATATCTCTGTGAAGCCGTAGAGCGTGGCAAAACTCCTCTCTCCGTTGTATTCGCTGTTCAGAACGCCGACAAGGAGGCAGTAGTGACCGTCAACACCATTCAACGTTTTTGCGCTCTCAGAGAGAAAGAAAACGCCCTTGTCGGTTGTCTTGCTGACCTTTGCGTATAGATAATACTTCTTTGAACCGTCTTCAAGTCTTGCGCTCTCAAACTCTTCAACGTTCCAATATAAGTATTCTTCGGGCTTATGCGATGAACTCAAAGAAGACACGCCGAGCGTCAGGTGCTGAATGAGACCCGCAGCCGCTTTCAGGGTCTTTGTCTCCTGATCGTAGTTTATCGTGTGGCTGACCTGTGTCGGGTTTGTCTTTGAAGAGACGAAACGGAATTGAAGACTTTCATCGCCGACAAGCATCTGCATGGTCTGTATGGCGATTGGGCTTATGCTTTGAGTGAAGTTTTCAAGCAGCGAAGCCTCTAACATGCTCATTGTTTCTTTTGCGTCCCTGAACCGTCTCTTTGTGAATTGAATAGCCTCACGGTGGTTGTCTTCAATGACCACCTCCTCGCTTTCAAGCTGCTTCAACTTTGAAGAGAAAGATGCGCTTTTCGTCTCGTTTGACAGTTCAAGAGATGGGCTGTGCGGCTTGTTGATATAATCTTTAATGCCCGTGATGCGGACGAGAACACCGTCTTTCTGAAAGCGTTCATCCGAGAACTTTATATACCCGCCGAGCTTGATGCGCCCGCCTATGTTCAGCCAATCTTTCTTTGCCCAAATGCCGTCAAGGTCTCCCGTGAACGTGAACTTTGTCTCCTCGTTGTCAAAGAGACTTTTCACGGCTTGACGGAACATATCCCATGAAGCCCCTGACTTTGTGGCGTTGTTGCAGATATAAGCGTCAGGCAACATACACTTGAAGACAGCGTATTTCTCGTTAGCCCGTGGGCAAAAGGTCTCATTCGGCATGGTCTGCCCGTCAATCTCTTGCGGCGTTATCTCAAAGCGGCGGGCGGCTTTCTTCAAAGAGCCGTCAGGGTTCAAAATTGAGTTGTGGTAGTATTTCACTTCAAACTCTTTACCCGCCAACATACCCGTCTGAAAGATAACTGTCATGGTCTCGCCGTCTATCAGGCATTTCTCGTAGTCAAGGTTCTCAGGGATTGAGTTGTCTATGATGTCGTAAAAGTTCTTGTCTTTGTCAACACACACGACAGAAGAAATTTCGCCGACATGCTTCGGGTAGATGTCTGAACAGTCAAGACTGCTCTCGGCGAGGCTTGTCAGGTCTTTGTCCTTTCTTCTGATTGAGAACCCCAAATCGTCAGTCATATAGTAACGGGCGTTGTCAGCGTTGAAGCCCTCTTCGTCTTCAAAGTAAACGCCGTCAAAGCCTATTGACTGAGACTTCGGCAAAAGAAGTTCTGAGCTTCCGTATTTGCTCGGGTCTATATTGTCTGAACCGCCCTGAACGTAGAGAATTTCAGTCGGTGGCGTTTCCCCATAGTTAGAACGCCCCACATTGGGCTTGAAGCCGTTACCCCGCCCGTATGAGAGCGGCAGCGGGTTGTTCTTGTTATATTCAACTTTGCGGAGCGAGACGGTCTTGCCGTTAAACTCAAATTCCGTGTTCAGGGTTGAAGCCATTTGTTCCAACGCCTCATAACAGAAAGCGTGGCTGTACGATATGCAGACTTCATCGCCTGACACACAAGAGCCGACCGCCCAACCCGTGTCACGGCGGTTCATGTTGTCAACGAACATTTGGAGATGTTCATGGGGCTTGGCGGTCAGGCTGAATTTCAGTCGCCCGTCAACGGGGTTTCTGAACTTCCAAATCTTCGCCTTTGCCTGACTGCTCTCCATTGTCACGGTGTATTCAAAACTGCGGCTGTGTTTCATCTTGAACGCCTCAGGGCGTTCAAGCGTGAAGCGTTCTCCCTGATAGTCACAATAACAGCCCACGGGCAACTCAACGTGTTCTGCGAGGCTGTAATAAAGCGTGAGGTTATAATCGCCCATGATAACTCTGTGGCGATAACTGTTATCGTCAACCTCAATTTCAAGGAGCTTTTTGCCTTTGTCGTTGTAAATTATCATTGTCGTTTTATTTGAGAGTTATTTTTTGCGAATTTGACGCACACGGCGTTTACTTTTCTCTGTGGTATGCTTATAAGGTAATCACTTCAAAAACGCTTTGTGGGGCTTTAGAATGAGTTACCGCTATTTTTCAAAGAGTAGAGAGGCTGACAGCCTGAACCGCCCGCCCCTCACTCCTGAAACAGAGAGTTAGAGAATACCGAACTCGGCGCAGTCCGCATCTACCTGAGTTTTCAGGGCGGCACGCTCTGTAAGATAATCTGTGTAAGCCTTAATGTGGGCTTTCGCCTCGTCAGATGTCTTTGCGCCGTATAAACCAAGCTGTGCGGCGTTGTACTCGTTGACAAGTTTCTGCTCGTAATTAGCGTCCCACTTTGAGGTAATTACTGTCTCTGTGATTTTGTTTGAGGTCAGCGGTTCCCACACTGAGACCTCTTCACATGAGAACTGAGGGACTTTCTCTGCCTGAGCCTCTGCGCCCTCTTCTGAGGTCTTTTCAACGCTCTCAGGCTTTACCTCCTGAATATTCCAACGGTACAAGTAAGAACCGTTACCCACTGCCTCCAACTTGGAGGGCTTGTTGTCATAGAATGCCATAATACTTCTGTTTAATAATTGTTTTCAAAAGATGTCTTGAATTGCTGTGTTTCGCCCAACCCAACCACGGGCAGACAGCCTGTTTGTATGCCTTTTGGCTTAACGGCTTCTCCCGTTTGTTCAGGCGGGCGGCTTCACGGCAGAAATTCTGTTTTATTGACTTGCGCATCAACTTCTGTTCTCGGAAGAACTTGTAACCGACATAATCAAGCGCACGCCCGTGTCTGTCATAACGGTTCTTCGCTACGGGGAATATCTGATAGTTGCCTTTTATCTTCAAGGACAGACCGTCTTCAAGTTGAACCCGAATGAGTTTCAGAACCTCATGCAGAACGGCTTTGCTTTCCGCATAGAACGTTATATCGTCAGCGTATTCAGTACATTCAATGTGTGGCTTTACGGTCAGCCTCAGAGCCTTTTTCACAAGTTCTACAAGCTGTTCATTTACCCAGTGCATGAAATAACAGAAACAGAGGTTTGCGAGGTATTGGCTCAGATAATTGCCTATCGGAAGCCCGTGAGCGTCCTCGGGGTCGCTTTGAGCCTTGTCAGCCTCTGTTAGCGGTCTGCCAGCATCATCCATTGATGCGCTGTCTATGATTTCATCAAGAAGCCACAAAAGGTCTTTGTCTTTAATCTTTCGGCGTATGAGCCGTTTCAGAACCCTGTGACGCATGGAGGGGTAACACTTCTTGATGTCAATTTTCAGACAGAAGAGAGGCTTGCCCTCAAAACTCTTGATTATCTTGTCAACCCTACGGGCGCAGCCCTCAATACCACGACCCTTGATGCAAGAATACGTGTTATAAGTGAAGAGCCGCACCCAAATGGGTTCAAGAACGTTCATGACAGCATGGTGGACGATACGGTCAGGATAGTACGGAAGACGATAAATAATTCTTTCTTTCGACTCGTAGATCGTGAACACGTCATACGGAGAGGTCTTGAACGTCTTTGTCAGCAAGGCTTCATGCAAAGCCAACAAATTCTGTTCTCGGTTCTTGTCGTGAACCTTGACCCCGTATGTGTTCGTCTTCCCCCGTCTCGCATTTTCATCGGCGAGGCGGAGGTTTTTTAACGAGATTATCTTGTCGTATAAGTTGTCAATACGCTTCATGTTTCTTTGCTTTCTTATTTTGAGTCTTCGGTAGCCCATACAACAGGCGTTCCTACCGACACATTTCAGTTTTCAGAAGTTTTTTACCAAGAGGTACGGTTGCCGCCCTTAATATCTTTTTCAGGCTTTGACACCTGATGAAAATATTCAAAAAGCATAGGTGAGAACCGATGTTCGTATTCGTATTCGAGGGGGTGTTATTCGAGTTCGCATAAGCGAAGCCCGCATTCGAGCTGTTATTCGCATTACCGCTGAACAGAACCCCACGGGAGCGACCAACCTTAATATTTTTATGTCTCTTTATTCAAACCAATAACGGTTTCCGTTTCCTCTCAACGTGACACGGCGGGGAAAGGCGTTGCGCTTCTTGATTTCCTGACAAACATAGAGAATGTCTGCTGAACCCGTGAAGAACTTCTTAGCGTCTGCCTCAGGGCTGTTCTTATCGGGCTTAATCTTGACAAGCGTCTGACCTTTTGTCCCTTTCGTCTTGCTGAACCTTGTCGGCACGTCCTCTATGAAGTCACAGACCCAAAATGAGGTGTTGACCAACTTTGATTGGGTTGTCTCGTCACAGTTGAAAGAACGGTTGCTTTCGTCACGGGGTATGTTCAGAAAGGCAAGTGAACCGTCATCGGGCTTCTTATTTTCTTCCATTGTCTCTTGATTGAGTTAAAGGGTTAAACGATGAACGAGGGGCGTGTTACGCTGTTGCGGGGAAAAAGCAAAGGCGAGAACCGATGCCCGCATTCGTACGCGAGGGGGCGCCAGACGAGTGCGCAAAAGCGAAGCCCGCATACGAGCCGTTAACCGCAGAACCGCCGAACAGAACCCCACAGAGTGTTTCAGTCGTTGGAATTTCTGTGTAATAATAGTCACAGAAATAAGTGGTAGAACCGCCGCCGACTGTCTTTGGCATAATATCGCCACCCTCTCCGAAAATGACCTCTTTCACATAGCCATCTGTACGGGCTGCATTGCCAACATGAGAATAACCCTCATAATTGCTGTCGTTGAACTTTGCGGGGTCAGAGCAAACAAAGACCTTTGAAAGACCGTCTCCGCCCTCGTCAGCGTTCGGGCTGATACGCACGTTAATGCCGTCCGTCCACTGAAAAATATGCCCAAATGGGTTCTCAACGCCTCTGTAACGGGGAACTTGGAATGTCTTTGTTATCGGGTAGCTCTCATCCTCATTGTTGACCGTGTAATCCACAACGCCCGTTCTGTTTCCGAGGCTGTCAGAGATACCGCAAGGTACAAACGGGAAATAACCGTTGAACGTGTCCCAATCGTCGTAGCTGAATGTTGTCACGCCGTCACCCAAGCCGCCCTGATGAAAGCCCTCAGCGGTCGGCGAAGCGTTGTAAGCCGCCTGAGAGTTAAGTGTGGCGTACTCAATGACAAAGAGCCAATAGAGGGTCTTCTGCATGTCATAAGTCATACAGTTCCACTCGGTGCTGCCTGACTTGCGCTTACGGGCGTAGTTCCTGAAATTCGTGCGGCTGATTTCTGTAACGGGACGGTTCAAGAATGAGCGGTATGTGCCGTCATAATTGGCGTTATTGTTACCGCCTCTGTACTGTTCTGTGGCGTTGCAGACGGAAGCCAACTTATTGTTTGAGCGGTCAAGGGAAGCCTCGTAAGCCGACACATAACACTTTGGCACCTGATGATAGCCAGGGAGAGGAAGTTCAGAAATGCGGACGGTCAGTTTTGTGCCGTCAGTCTCAAACTTGCGGTAGTGAAGAGGAATCTCCACCATGACCTGACCTCGTGAACCGTCACGCACCTGACCCGTCCAATCGCGAGGGTCAAGGTATTCAACCACGTTGCCATCATCGTCAAGCAGACAGCCACGCATACGGTTCTGAACGGGGCAGCTTTTGTGGAGGTCAGAAGACCCGACACGGGTGCAAGTCGGTGTTGAAACAGCCGTGTCAAACTGAACGCCGTAAGAACTCTGTTCTTCTGTGTAAGGAAGAAGAGTTGCGAGGGCTGCTTTCTTGCTATCGCCGTCTTCGTCAAGAACCTCACAAAAGAGGTTATAAGGGTTTGTGCCTGACACGTTAGGGAGGTCAGACAAACGCTTACCATTCTCGAAAGCCTCAATTATCTGAGCGACTTTCTCTTCTTGTTCTGTTGTTAATGCCATAACTTTTAATTTAAGAATTTGAAATACGATTTATTGCCTTTGTTGATGAACCGAACCGAGGACGCTGTGTTCATTCTGAGGTCTTTTCTCTTGTTGCGGCGGGCGGCTGTCCATATCCTGATGCGCCGAGCAACACTGATGAACAGCGACACTATCATGGCGTGTCCTCCCCCTCATAAGAACCGCTGCCCCAATAAACGTCATTTGTCTTCAACAGTTCTGAGTTCGGGGCAATCTCAGAGATAGCCAACGGCGACCAATCATTGAACGGCACGGGGGCTTCTGTCAGGCTCTCGTCCTGAGAGCAGCGCACGGTCAGAACCGTGTCAAGAGTTGATACGCTGTACTTCGGTCTGACATAGACCGAGAACGGGTTTCCACTCGGGAGCTTGAAGCCCTTTGAGAGGTCAGCGATTTTGCCGTGAGAGACAATTCGACCGCCGCCCATAAATTCACTGATGTAACCTTTCTTTCCCATGTTTCTTCATTGTTTAACGGGTTCGACATTCTGTTAATTCATACGCAAAGCCCCTGACTGTGTGAAACGCATCTGTCGGCGTGTTGTGACAAGCCTCAGGGTCGGTTCGCCCACCTCAATCAGAACGGTGCGGGCAAGGGCTGTGTTACATGTGGGGATAATGTGAACACGGCTCACGCCCTTATTTAAGATTGAAATGCGCCCGTCTAAGCCGACTTCGACAGCTCGGTTGTCACTGATATAAATCAGGTTTTTCAGAGCCGTGTCGGGGCTTAAAACGGCTTTCAGGTAAACGGGGTTGGCATTGCCGAGGGTCAGGCGGGGAACGCTCTCAACAAACAAGCCCGTAGGAACAATCTTTCCGAGCGTGTCAAGCACTTTATCGGTTGCTGACTTTGCAGCGGCTGTGGCTTTCTCTGAGGCTTCTGTGGCGGCTTTTGTCAGGGTTGTTGCTTCGTCTGCCGCAGTCTTTGCTGCCTGAGCAGCTTCGGCAGCGTCCTGAGCCGCCTTTGTCGCTTCGTCAGCCTGAGTTTTTGCGTTCAATGCAGCCTTTGCCGCCTTTGCCGCCTGAGCCTGAGCCGTGTCCGCTCTCAGAGCGGCAGCGTTGGCGGTTTTTGTCGCTTCATCTGCAAGCCCCGCAGCCTTTGCTGCAGCAGCCGTTGCTGTGTCAGCGTCTTTGACGGCTTTTGTGGTCTCGCTCTCAATGAACTCCAAATTTACCTTGACGCTTCTGTTATTCACGTCCGTTCCCATGACAAACAGCCCTTTCAAAGACTGATACAGGGGCAACTCCGAAATTTTTATTTTCTTCATCTGTCTTTTATTTTTTAGTTGTTGAACCTTATATTGCCATTGTTAATGAAACGTATGTGAGAACGGTCATTTACCAACTGCATAGAACGGGCGGAGAAACTGTCAGGCAACATTTCTATTGCGTTCTCGCCGTCTTCTGTGAACACGATGATACCGTCTTCCGTTGCAAGGACAAAATCGTGTCGTCAAGTCTGAAAGACCCCGTGAAAGTCAGGGTCAGAGTGAACTCCAACCAAATTTTGCCGTCAGGGAAGAAGTCTGAGACCTGACAAGACTTGTAGTAACACGGGAAATCCTGTTCAAGTTCTCTGACCGTCAGAAGCCTTTCCTCAGGTTGAATGAGGTCATGGAGAAGAGCGTCATAGTTACGCCACAACTCTGTCAGGCTCTCAGCTCGCATGAGGCAATACAACTTCACGTCCTTTGTCTTGAACGTGACCCGCTTCCCGTCATATATGGCACCCGTCTTCGTCTTGATATTCCGCAAAAGGTTCTGTTTCACTTGTGCGGTCTTCATAACCTCAGACAGAGAACCTTTCAGAACCCGACATCCGTAATCTGTCAATGGCGTATTGTCAAGCGAATAATCGTCTGACGGCGTGACCTCACTCACGGGGGCTTTATACTTGTAGCCTTTCATCGGGAAATCGTCAGAGAACTTGATCGTTACCGTACCTAACATTCTCGCCACGTCAAGGTTCGGCTGCTGTGTCATTCTGAGCGTGAACGTGCGCTGTATGTGGGCGCAATAGAACTCATGGTAAGCACCGTCAGACAACAGTTCAATGAAAGCGCAGAAACGGCTGAAAAGCCCGCCAAAAGCGAACTTAACCTGAATTTCACGGGTGTTGAGAACAGGGGCTGAAAGGTCTGCCTCCACGCCGTCTTCCTCTTGCCAATCGTTACTGTCAACAGACTTCAACGGCGGAAAGGCGACAAGTTCATTGAACCCGCCGCTCGTCACATACACGCCATACTGCAAGTATGCATCGTTACCGTCTATGAAAAGTCTGTTAATCATATTATAATCGCATTGTCAGAGGTGTTTTTTATGACGCTGCAGCCCTGTTCTGACTGAACACGGGCAACAGCCCATTTGTTTGCATTCACTATCGCTTTCGCCCCGTGAAGAAGAATTATTTCGTGCCGTTCTGTCTTTGAACAGAAGACGGTCGCAGAGGTTCTTCCTATCAGGACAGCCCGTGAGGGGTCTTTCAGGGTCAGCGTTCCCGCATCAATGTAGATGCCGTACTTCTCAACCCCGTGAGGTTTGAAGAGCCTGAAAGTCGCCATATTCGGGAAATGGTTCTTCATACAAAACTCTATACCCTGAGGGCTTTCAAACAGCCTGACAATATCCTCTACAGTCTGTTCTGTCCCCTTGAACAACGGGCAAGCCCCGAGGAGCTTTGCCTGTGTGTAAATCTGTCTGATAACTTCTTTCATGTCATTTTATCTTTATGCCTTTGAGGGCGATGTCGTTTACTGTGTCCTTAATCTCTTTCACGCTGCTCTCAACGCCCGCCACACGGTCTGAAAGCCCGTCTGTGTTGCTCTCAATGTTCAAGACTGATTGCAAAATCAGGTTCGCCGTATTCAGCAGCAATTTTGTGTTCTCACTGATTGAATAGGTATGACCCTGAATAGCCGTGGCTCGTCCGTTCAGCTCGTCCACGCTGTCCTGAGAGGCGTTGGCGATACCACTTGAAGAGGTCTCACGGGTTGAGTCTTGTGCGGCTGTAATCATGTCTTTGATTTGTTGAGGAAGAGCCTCCCAAATCGTTATCCAATCTGTGCCGACTTGGTTCAGGTCATTTGTCAAGCCCGAGAGACTGTTCAGAACAGCGTCAATGCCCATGAACTTGCCGTCCTTGAACCACTGAGCCTTGTACTTGTCAAAGACCTCTCCGAGGGGTTCTTCCAAGAACTTCTGAACCAAAAGGCGTTTTGTTATGTCGCCGATTATCTCGTTGACCTTATCGCCCCACGCCTTTGCGTAGTCCTCGCCGTTCTGAAAGGCTTCAAAGAAAGCGTCAGAGAGTTGTTCTGCGATGTCAGAACTTGTACCACCCATGATGTCTTCAACCATTTCATTTATGATTGAAATCGCCTTTGCGCCCAGTTCTTCAATCTTCTGCTCCCAATCGGCAATCTTGCCGTGGTCAGTCTTCTTTTTGCTGTTCTCTGTGTCTATCTGTTCTTGAATGAGCAACTGCTGCTGTGCGATGTTTTCAAGCTGCTGTTGGGCTTCACTGTACTTCTTGCCGCCGAGAGCCTTGTCAGCCGTGTAAGCGACATTGGCGTAAGCCTTGGCAATCTTCTCGGCTGACTGTTTCAACAGTTCATCGTTGCGTGAGACTTTCAGCGTGAGCCTTGCCCACATTGCTTCAAAGCCTGTCAGGGTCTCAATGTCTTTCAACATTTCGTCCCGTGTCTCTTTCAGCTTCGCTTTCACGAGGTCAATAGTCTTTCCGCTCTTCTCTTGTATGCGCACGATGTCGGCGTTGTCAAGCTCCCACTGCAGTTGGTCAATGCGTCTTTGAAGAGCCTCAATTTCCTCTTGCTTCTTGTCGTCATTGTTGAAGAGGTTCACGATCTGCGTTGCTATCTGCAAGGCGGCAGAAATAATTGTCAGAATGACAGAAGCCTTTTCAACAGTCTGAATTGCTTTTGAGGAGGCAGTCGCTGTTGCCTGAACGCCCGTAGATGCGTTCTGTGTCAACTGCATTATGCCGTTTATCATCGTAAGGGCAGAGGTTGATATTTGCCCCGCCGTCTTGATGATGTCTCCCGCAACGCCGCCGATTGTGTCGCCAATCTCTTCAAATGTCTTGTTTACCTCATTCAAGGTCTTGTAGAGGTCTTGCCATTGTTTGATTGAACGTTTGTCAGGGTTCAGGTCGGCTTTCGCCTTTGCCTGAGCGACATTATTCTTGGCGGTTGTGACTTTTGCACGGGCAACGGCAACTTGCTGTGAAGTGGCTGTGCCGTTCTTCTTGTCTTGCTCAACCTTTTTCAACTCCTCCTCGGCTTTATCCAAGAGGGCTTGAAGTTGTTCAAGGGTCAGATTGGCGATTTCGTTGCACCATGCTTTGTATGTCTCTTCACGCTGCGCAAACTGTTCATCAATGGCGTTCAGAGCCTGTTCTTGCTGATAATTCAGTTCATCGAAGTTCCCCTGAGTGACACCCTCGTTCCACTTGTCATTTCCGTTTTCGTCTTTGACACGTTTCCCGTCTTTGTCATGCTCATAGAGGGCTTCGATTTTATTCTGATATTCTTCGGCAATCTTGACCCGCTGCTGCTCGTATGTCAGGCTGTCTTGCAGCATGGTGTTCAGAGCCTCTTTATTTCCTTTGACACGGGTGTCGGCGGCTATCTTCTCGTATGCTTCGAGCTGCGCCCGCTGTTCTGTTGTCAGGTCTTGACGTGTCAGGCGGGTGTCGCTGTCTTCACTCAGAAGAGAGCTGCGGTAAGCCTGTTTCTCAGAGTTCTTTGCCTTGGGGTGTTTGTTCTCCCATTGAAGAACCATTTTGTCGGCAAGGGCTTCAAGCATCTGTCGCTCACGTTCTTTGTTCTCAGAAATAAGGCGGTCATAGTTCAGGTCGAGCTGCGCCTTTTGTTTCTGATAACCCTCTTCCATGAGTTCTATCTTAGCCTGTCTGATGTCAAGCTCGGTTTTCTCAGTCTGTTCAATGACAGACTGCCCGTATTCGGCGATTTGGTTGTTTCTCTCAGCCGTTTCCTCGGCAATCTGTTCACGCTCCCGCTTTCTGTCCTCAGCGGCTTGTGCGGCTTGTCTCGCCCGTTCTTTGGCGTGTTTCTTTGCTTCTTCTGCTGCCGCTTCGTTTTGTTTCTTCTTGTTGTCGGCGGCGGTCTGTTTGTTCTCAGCAGCCTGAGCGTATTCTGCGCTGCGCTGTAAGGCTTGCTGCTTTGTATAAGCCTTGCCATTCACTAAAGCCACCTGACCGTCTTTCAGTGAAGACCCAATGGAGGCGAAACGCTTCGCGAGGCGTGTCAGTTCATCAATGCCCATTTTATCCATCCAAGCGGGAACTTCGCCGCTGAACTTGATTGTAAAGCCGATAGTATTCTCAGAGTATTGCGACATGAGTTGTTTGATATTCTCATACAACTGATGAACGCCGTCCGTTGGCTTTTGTAGGCTTCTCTCAACGGCTGAGACCTTGTCGGCAAACGTCATTGAGCTGTCGGCAGCGGCTTGTTCAGCGGCGGCAGATTTGTTCACGGCTGTTGTGTAACGGTCGTGTTCCTCTGCTGCTGACTGAACGCCGTTTATATAATTTTGTACGATGTTGGTCTTTGTGAAAAAGCCGTCATCCCACCAAGCCTTGGCGATTGTCTTCTCACTTATGCCGATAGCACGCATCTTGTCTTGAATATTGGCATAAATCTTATTCAGACCCTTTTCGTATTCTTCGCCCGTCTTGCCCGCTATCAGGTTGATGTTCTGTTCGACCTGTTGAGCGATAATGGTTGAAATGGCGGCAGCGTTTTCTTGTATCTCTTCATTGTCAGAAGACCAAACAAAACCCGCAAACGTACCGCCTGTCTCAGCCCCTTGAAGTTTCTGAAACATTTCATTCTGAGCGTCAGAAAGAGCCTTGGCGTATGTGTCATTACCTGAGGCAATGTCGTTCAGGCGTTGACGCTCAATGGCTTCTTGCTTGATAAGTTCAATAGCCTGAGTACGCTTCTCGTTCACGGTATCAATGCTGTCGCCCTCTTTGACAGCCTGAACGCCGTAGTCTTCAAGAATACCGTTTAGCTCGTCCATAACCTTTTTGTGGGTTGAGCTGCCCGCAGTGAGACCATTCAGGGCTGTTGAAAGGCTTTGAACACGGGTTATGGCTGTGGTCGCTTTCTCGCCGTATTTGCTTGTCATTTCAGCCGCTTTGCTTGTATTGTCTGAAAACAGACCGAAAGCGGTTGCAGCGGCGGCGACAACGCCTAAAACAAGCCCTATCGGGTTTGCCTTTGTCGCCATGTTAAGAAGAAGCATTGCGTCCTTAGCGGACGTTATACTCTTTGTCAGAGAAAGAAAGGCTGAAACCTCTCCCCATATAGCCGCCATTTTATGAGCAGCGGCAACAGCGATAACGGCGGCTTTATAAGCCCCGTATGTGCTGATAACGACAAGAAGAACCTTGCCGATATTCTCCCAGTTGTCAATGGCTTTTGATGTAAGGCTCAGAACGTCAGAGATAACGCCCTCAGACTTCTTGCCAAGTTCATTGAACATTTGGTCTATACTGTCTTCGATGTTTGAAATCTGACCTGTTATCGTGTGGCTCTGAGCTTCCATAAGACCGCCAAACTTGCCGCCCTCAGAGGTCATGGCGATGATCGCCTTTTCAACCTCAGGGAAGCCGACCTTGCCCTCAGTAACAAGGTCTTTGACCTTATCTTTGGCAACGCCGAACTGCTTGGCAAGTTCATCTGTCAGAGGAATACCACGTCCCAAGAATTGGTTCAGGTCTTGCGTGTACAAACGTCCCTGAACCATGGTTGTTCCATAGAGGTAAGCCAAATCATTCAGAGGTATTGAGAGACCCGCCGCAATATCTCCGAGCCTGATTAAGGTCTCATTCACTTTGTCAGCCTGAACGCCGTAGGCGAGAAGTTGTTTCGCGCCCTGAGCAACGTCAGTCATTCCAAAGGGCGTTGTGGCGGCTGTCTTGATAAGCTGTTGCATGAGTGCGTCAGCCTTTTCAGCAGAGCCGAGCATGGTCTTGAAAGCCATTTCAAGCTGCTGAAACTGACCCCTGACGTTTGCGACCTGAGAAACGAACTCTTTGATTTGGGAAACGGCAAAGACACCCGCAACGGCTTTCCCGATTTTCTTCATTGAGTCGTCTATCTTGTCGCCCTCACTTGAAGCCGTGCTGCCAATGCCGTGAAGAAGTCTCTTCGCTTCCGCAGCACCAACACGGAGCTGACTGTTGTCAAGCCCCGTTCCGTAAAAAAGTTTTCCGTTCTCGTTCTCCATTTATTCTATACTGTCAAAGAATTGTTTAACTCGTTCTTTATTTCTCGGGTCGTCAGCCTTGATTACCTCTTGCCCTGAGCCTGAGCCGTCTGTCTTGTCTTTTGTGTTATAAGACGGCAGAACGGCGTTATACAATATCAGGTTGGGATAACTCATGTTGTACAGAACCTCTTCAAAGGTCAGCCCGTAAGCCTTGACCGTTGCGGCGATTATTGCCCAGGGGCTGTCGCTTCTGTTTCCACTTTCGTCTGCCGCATCAGATTTATTTCTATCAGGAAAGTGGTAAGACCGAAAAAATCGGTCAGGTTCATTCTTTGCAGAACCGTAACCGTGAGGTCATAAAGTTCAGCGGGCGTGAGTTCTTCAAGAAGTTCTTTGGAAAGTTCTGCCTTGCGGTCTATGACCTCTTCGACCTCTTCAACGACCTGACGCTTGAACAGCCCCCACAGATAGCGTTTCTCTCTGTTCTTCTGAACCTTGACTTTTTCTTTCAGGTTCTTTGCTCCGAGAATGAATATTGCGACAATATCGCCTAAAGCCCGACAATCTTTTGCGATTGACAGGCTTTCTTCCACAACGTTCTTCGGGTCAAGAACAACGTGTGGCAAACGTGAAACAGCCTCTGATGCGAGAATAAGCGTTGCCGTGCTTGGCGGGGCTGTCATATAAGTTTTGCTGCCGACCTTGACTTCAACGGGTGTTTGAAGAATAGTCTCGGCGGCTTTCTGTTCGATAGTCTTTTCTTCTGCCATGATGATAAAACTTTTATTGTTGTATAAGTGGGTCATGGCGGCAACGAACCGCCGTGAGCGTCTTTCTTTTGTGACCTCTGACCCTTGAAGAGGGAGGGGCGGTTGCGCCTGACCGCCACGCTCCCTCAGTGCAGATGAACATTCAGGTTATTGAACCGAAACGAACCTCCGTTTGTAAGGCGCAAAGCTCCGTTGGTTGAGAACCTTACGCCCATCAGTCATTTGGAGGCAGTCTTTGTGTACGGCTTCACGCTCTTGCCCGTTGCGGGTTTCAGAACCTTTGCAACGTAGTGAAGCAACTTACCGTCAGCGGTTGAATAACTCTCCTCGCAACGAACTGTTGAGCGGTCAATCTGAAAGCCCTCGCATTCCTCGTCCTCAGGTGTTACTCGGAATGCGTGTTCTCCCGATATTACACCGTCAACGTCATCAAACGGGCGTGTGCCGCCTTTCTTGACAAAGAGGTCGAACTCAAATTGGTACGTGTTCTTGCCCGTTCTTGAATCCACCAACTCGCCGCCCTCTTCTGTGGCGGTTTTCTCTGTTCCCGCTGTCGGGGTCAGCTTCGTTGTATCCTCTTTAGGGGTGTCGATAGCTGTCCACTGCTCGGCGGGAGTGCCTTTTGTTGAGGTAGCTTTCTCAATGGTGCACTTACCCCATGAAAGTTGTGACATAATCTACGTAATTTAATTGTTAAACATTCTTTTTCTTTATGACAGGCTGCGTTATCGGCAAATCGCCGTCCTCGGTAACAATAACAGCCGCCTGAGGGATATTCAGCGTTTCATCGTCAGAGCCGAAATACTTATATTTCAGACAGACAACGACAAAATGCTGATTGATGTCTTCGGCATAGTCTGTGCAGATCGTCTGTTGTAGCTTGAACTTATAACAAGAGACCTCAGCCGTGAGACTGTCAACCCAACGCTGCGCAAGGGCTTCAAGTTCTTCTGTGCGCTGACCGTCCTCAACGAGTACGCCGTTCCCGTATGGGTCTATGTCAGGACAATAGATGTGAACCGTAACCACGCCTGTCTGAATTTGGTCAGGCAGACCCGCTGTGAATATAACCACAGCATCTTCAAGGCGGCTGTCGCGAGGACGGTAGCCTTGTCTGTAAACCTCACCTGAAATCATCGAATAAAGGGTGCTGTCTTTCAGAAGTCTGTACACGTCCCCTTGAACTTGTTTTGATGTCTTTGCCATTGTCTCTTGTTAATGTTAAGTGAAGCCAAGCTGTTTCAGCATACTCGGCACAATTCTGTCTGCAAGCAGTTCTGAACTGTCAAGCACATCGTAACCTTTGTTCTTGACGTGAGCGGCGTATTCCATTCCCGCAACAACTATCAGGCAGACCCCGTGAGGGAAACGCCTGACAAGTTTCTTTGCGAACGCTGCGCCTTTCTCTGAACCGTCCCGCCCTTGTTTCACGGTCTGAAAGTCTGACTGATAAACAACCCGTCCGTCCACGGCAACGACATAGCCGAGTGAACTTCTCAGGTTGCCCGTTTGGTCTTTATAAGAATTGGTCGAACGGGCTGTGTTCAGAACCTGTTCCCCGCAGTACTGCAGAGACCTTATCAGAACCGTTTGAAGCCTTTTCAGCTCCTGTTCTGTGTATCGGTCAATCTCAGACATGGGGGTAAGTTGTCTTATTGGCATAGTTTCTGAGTTATTTTTGGCGAATTTGACGTATGTGGCGTTTACTCTTTTTCATGGTGTGATTATAAGCATAGAAAAAGTAAAGCCGACAGAGAGCCGCAATCGCCGTTAGACCATTATTCTCAATTCGCAGACGGCTTCCAACGGCTCAACCTGAATGACAGAAAACTCCCCGAGGCTCTTTCCCGTCAAACTGTCTGTAAGCCTGATTTGGTCAAACTCCCCGAGCGGCTGTTCTTCAATCAGAATTGAATACTGCGCCACCGTGAAGTGTTCCCCATTGACCTTACCGAGCTTGTTGTACTTGTTTGCCGTGTACTGACAGTCTATCGGGCTACCCCAAGAGACCTCAGAAGACTTGACGGGGAAACCCGTTTCAGGGTCAATGCCGCCCGCCGTCTTTCTCTTCACTTCGATTGTTCCGTTGGTTATTATCATAATCGCGAACCTTTATATCCGTATATAGGTTTGGGCTTTACCGCCTCGTCCTCAAACTCATTGAACAGTTTATAGGCTCTGTTTTTGAACTCTGTGCGCTGTTCATCTGTGAAAGAGTATGATTGCCCGCCCTGAGTGACATTCGGAGCGAGAGAGAGCCACAGAAGCGTGTCAGCCTTTGAGAGGTTGAACGCCTTGCCTTTCAGCGTCTCTTGCGTGGCTTCATCTGAAAGCGAAAGACCCCGCCGCTCCGCAGTCTCTACGAGGGTGCGAAGCGGAACGGGGTAAGCGGTAATGCTTTTTAATGCTTCAAGAACTGTTGCTGCCATATTATGCCTCAGTTAAATGTTTATTCCCAATCCTTACCGTCTGTTCTCATATAGACGTTGCGGTAAGCCGTGTCAAAGACAGGCACAGCGTCAGCCTGACCGATTGTAACCTCTGACTTCGGTTCGATTGTGCCGTACTTCTTAATGACAGTGTGAGCACGCTCTGCACGCAAAATCAGGTTCTCGTTCTCAGTCAGGATGTCATACTGAGTGGTGCCAAGTCGTTCTGTTTCTGAGAGAACGCAACGGCAGTCCTCAAATGGGTTGCCTGATTCCTGAGAGCCGTCAGTGAACTCACGGGTAATGGTTTGGTCAATGACTTTCAACTGAATGCCGTTGAGCCATGCTTGGCGGGCGAGCATTGAGTTGACGGTGGTAAGGTCAGGGGTCTGAGAGATATTCAGAGCGTTTGAAGTGAATGACGCACAAGCCTTGATTATCTGCTCAGACGAAGCAATCTTATAGAACTCGTCAAGGTTGACAAAGGCGAACTTCGGGTTCAGACCTCTTGCCTTGGCTTTCTTAATCTCATTGCGGAAATCGCCGAGAATATCAGCCGAAGCAGCGTTTGCCCAATCGGAAGAGGTCTTGACCTTTGCCTCGGGGTCAACGTCATAATCCAAGTCGAACTCATTGGCGTATGTTGCGTTGGTCGTTGTTGTGAAAGCCAACTGACCCGCACGGGAAGCGAGCTTCCAAGCAATGTACTCCAACTCAGACTGAACGCCGTTGAAACAGAAGTCAACGTCCTCGCCCCAATACTGAACGAGCTTTGTTGCGTCTTCATCCTGAGCAAAAGCGAGAGCGGTCTGATACTCTTTAATCTCAGAGCGTTTCAACTCACGGGAAATGCTGATGAAAGGAATATCTCCTCTTGCGCTCTCAAAGATAGGACGCTGCTTGCGAAGAATTGAGCCGTTATCGGTGTGGAGGTCGGCGGCTACGTTCTTCTTAGCAAGCTGATTTTGGAGGGTCTTCCACTGGAAGCCCTGAACTCTCTTTACGGGGAAATAAGTGCCGAACAGAAAGCCCGTTGCGTCAGCCGTGTTCAAACGTGACTGAACCATCTGCTCGGTAAGACCCTGAATGAGAGTATTTACAACTGTTGCCATATAAATGATGAACTTTTAACGGTTAATAATTGACGACACCTTTGAGGTACGCCATGATGAAATCGGGAAGCGGGTTGCCCTTTGTCACGGCGAAAAGCCAAGCGTCCGTGTCAAGGTTTGACTTTGGCGTAAACGGCTTGCCCGTTCCGTTGATTGACTGAGGAACGTATTTCAGTTCAGAGGTTGTGGCGGTTGACTTTGCTTTTGCCTCAATAATGAAACCGCCCGTTGGGATTGCACCGAGGGTGGTGCTGACTGTGATTGTGTCAGAGGTCTTGCTGCCCTCTGTGTCAATGGCTGTGATGTCATAAGCCACGCCACCGACCTTTGTCATAATGAAATCGCCCTTTGCGAAGTTGTGACCTTTCTTCACTTTGATTGTCTTGTCGGACGCTCCGACCTCTGCAACAACCTGAGCGATTTTCACAACGTGACAAAGACCCTTTTCATCGGCTGCGCTCAGGACAGCTCCCTCATAGAGGAAATCGCCCCCAAGCTCAGAAGCCTTGACAGATACGCCGCCTCTGATGTCAGCGATACGGTGCATAAGGACACGGGGTGTTCTCACGTCCTTACGTCTGTTTACTTGCATGCCCATTTTTCTTTGTTGTTTTGATTGTTAAACATTAGAACGGCTGACCACCTGAGGCGGGTTTGTTATCACGATGTGCGATAGCGTCCTTTTGCTCTTGGGTCAGTTCTCCGCCCTGAGAACCTGAGCCGCCCGTGGCTGACGGGCGACCGAAGATAGCCCCTTTCTGTTGTGTCGCCTGAACAATGCCGTCCACCTCTGTTGTGACCTCTCCGATGAGAGCGTTGAACTGTTCATCGGTCAAGCCGTCAACGGGTGTTCGCTCGTAAGCCTTTTTGAGGTTCTCAGGCAACTTGGCGATAATGCCTGAAAGTTGCTGTTTGCGTGATGAGGTTGTACGCTCGCTGTCCATACGGTCAAGACGCTCAGACAACTTTTTGTTGCTCTCTTGAAGCGATTGAAGCATTTGAAGCAGCACGGGGTCTGTACCCCCTCCTTGTGGTGTTTGAACGGGTGCGCCGCCCTGACCTGAGCCGCCGCCCCCTGAGGGCTGTTCAACCTTTGCGCCGTCTTTGAGACCGTATTTCTGTTCGTAAGTGTGAACGGCGGTCTGTGAAGCCTCTGTTGCTCGGCTATCGGCGTAGCCCTCGATTACTTGCTGAATTGTCACCCCGTCAACGGCGGTTTGAACCTGTTCAGCGGTTGTGACAGTCTTGCAGAGTTTGTCCGCAATCCTGTTCAAGACTGATTCGCTGACCCCCTGAAATTTGGCTTTCAGCGCATCTAAAATTGCTTTTCTCATAATTATGAAATATTTAACTGTACGGTAAACTGCGACAAAGATACGATATTTTCTCGAAATGATTACATAATAATCACAAAATGTTTGGTTATATGGAATTTTTCTATATAGGGGCGAGTTTCGGGCGATTACTCTTAACAAAGGTTAAATTTACCTGTTAGGTTAAAAATACTCGGAGAAAAGTTTGTTATTTCCAAAATACTTCACTTATCTTTGCAACGTGATTTCAAGGTAATCACATTCAAACATAAGTTTAACACTCAAATTGAAAGAAAAATGATTAAGGTCTCAACAAACAATAACAAGAACGGTCTCGCTTACAGTTCAAAGGACATCAACAGAAACTTCCGCATCAAGGTAAGCGGCGTTGACGCTCAGGGACGCAAGGTTCACAAGCTCGTAGGCGTTTCGGGAGCGATAGCCCTCATCGGCGTTGAGATGCTGAACAAACTTTTGAAGAGAGCATTTGCATGCATGGACGATGTTTGTGTCTGCAAGCTCCGCAGAGGTATCAAGTTTTCTTTCTACTACAAATAATCAAAACAGGAGGTCAGAATTATGAGAGCAAAGTATCAAATCATGTCACAGACAAATGACGGCGAAGCCCGTGTGTTGTTCACTTCAACCCGCAAATACGACACAGAGCGTTATTTCAACAGCTTGCGCAGAAGCCACAAGAAAATCAAGAGTAACGCCGTCTGTGATGTCAGAATAGGGTATTTCACGGTCAGCTCGTTCACGGGCTTGTCAATCATTGATACAGAATATTGGATTTGTAAAGCATAAACAGGAGGTCAAAATCATGACAGAAGCAAAAAAGAAACAGTTCACAAAACTGAAAGAGATGCACCCCGACGCTCTGCTGTTATTCAGATGCGGGGATTTCTATGAGAGTTATCAGGAAGACGCAGAGAGCGCATCACGCATCCTCGGCATAACCCTGACAAGAGACAAGGCGGGCGACCGTCAGGCGGGCTTCCCGTATCACGCCCTTGACACATATCTGCCGAAACTGATAAGAGCGGGACACCGTCTCGCCATTTGTGATGAACTTTAACATGGAGGAATTAAAAATGAAGAAGAAAGCAATAACAGAAGAAGCTCGTAAACTTTTCACTGACTTCTGTCAGGAGTTCTCGTTTGTAACAATCACGGTTGAGACCGTTCAGGCGTTTTTGAATGACTGCAATCCGACAAGCGCAGCCCCTAAGACCGCCCTGTTATTTGACTACGTTCTGTCTCAGGACTTGGCAGAGGAGGTTCAGTTATGAGTGAAAGAAGCACGATCATAGAGGCGGCTTACCTCTCAGGCTTCGAGCCAAGCTCTGAGAGCCTGACCCCTGATGAACTCTTTGAAGAAGCAGAAGAGTTTTTATCGAATATTCAATAACCATATAAATTTTCAAAATTATGACAGCAACAACAGACTTACAGAAAGGTTTGAACGAGGTAGTAATGAACAAAGTTCACAGAATGATAGACGGCAAGGCTGCGGGTGTTAAGGCTACAATGGAACGCCTTATCAATGAGGGCAAAATCGCTCAGGATTATATCGCACCTATCGGCGTGAACCTGAAAGCGAAGAGCCACACGCCCGTTATCACGTTCTCGGGCGGTCAGCCGACAGACGGCTTCACAGAGGTTGAAGAGATAAGTTCACAGCCTCTGACGATGAACATGCCTGACGGTCAGTTTTCTCTCCACGACAACGCAATCGGACAGCTCGCCGAGCGCATGGGTATACCGCAGCGTTATCTCAGAGGGCTTGCAAGCGGCGAGCCCTGGGCAATAGCCCTCGCTGCACATCTTCTGAACCAACATAGCGATTGGACGCAGCGCAGCCGTGTTCTTGTCAGAACCGTAGGGCAGCAAGTGAGGGGCGTTCTCTCTGACAGTTATCGCCGCCTGAACTCAGTTGAAATTCTCACGGCGTTTGTTCAGGAGGCAGCGGGTCAGGGCGCAGTCATTTCTGACGCTTATATGAACGACACAAAGGTATGGGCGGAGACAATTCTTCCGACACCGATTGAGATACCGACCGTGAAGAACGGAACTGTTACAATCTTTGCGGGCGCACGCTTCTCAACCTCTGACTACGGGGACGGGGCTGTTGATATGAGAGCCTTTCTCCTGAACGGGGCTTGCCTTAACGGTATGGTCAGGGAGAGCGTTATGAAGCAAGTTCACTTGGGTTCAAAGCTGCCTGACAATCTGCAGCTATCTAACAAGACTTATGAACTCGACACGAAGACAACCGTCTCGGCTGTCAAAGACCTCACAAAGGGTCTGTTCAGCAAGGACAATCTCATGCAAAAGGCGATTGAGATACAGGGGGCTTCGGAGATTGATGTTGACTTCGACCACGAACTGAAACGCCTGACAAGCAGCGGCGGTCTTCTGAAACAAGAGAGCAAGGAGGTCGAAAAGATATTGATGCGCAACGACCCCGAGGACGGCGTTCAGGGCGGGGCAACCCTTTGGAAGCTCACTCAGGCGATAACGGCTCACGCCCGTGAACTCACGCCTGAAAGAAGCCGTGAGCTGCATGAACTCTCAGGACAGTTGATGAACCGAGTAAAGTTGAACAAATAAATCAAAGACACAATGGAGACAATGAACAGCAATCAAGAGAACCTGTATCAAGAAGTTCTGAAAGTTCTTCAAGCGAGAACAAACGACCCGTCAGTCATCATGACAGCCCTCGGACGGGCGATGTTGATAATTCTTCAAGCCGCTCAGAAGTTCTACGGAGACCCTAAAGGCGTGAAAGAGACAGCAGAAAAGGCTTTCAATGACATTCTGCGAGAGTTATAAGAATGAACAACAAAAGCCCGTCAGAGAGCCACAGAAAGCCCCTGACGGGCTTCACAAGTCGAAAGGCAATAAATTAATCAAAACAAAGTTTATATTATGAGCACAGAGAAATTTGAAGTTCGTCAGGATTGGGACAATGACGGCATGTTGGTCTATAAGAACGCAAAGACCCTGAAACGCTACCATGAGTTGTGTGAAGAGCGTGACAAGACAGACGCTAAGAAATACCGCTGTTTCTACGCTTTCTCAAAAGAACAGTTTGAACAGGGTCAGAAGTCTATCAGGCTGAAACCCAACGAGCGGCTTGTCTCTTTCGGCGGCGGGGGCTACGGCACTCAGGACGGCATAAACAAGATGTTCGCCCACCTGAATGAGGTTCAGAACCGCATCAGAACAGAGTGTGACCCTCAGGAGGTTTACTGCTACGAGTTCAACAATTATGAGAGTTTCATCGCCTTTGACGGGGATGTGGACGCTATCCGTCTCATAGCAGCGATATGGGGTCAAGAAGCCGCCTCACGCATCAAACGCTTCTCGCCGTTCTATTCACTCAAAACTCTTTTCGGGGAAAAGTAGTTTTAATTGTTAAAAATTTTAATTTTCTCGTAGATAACGGGTGGTTATCTCTGAGAAAACCCAAGTTTTCTGCGAGAAAATGCGCTACCTGCGCGCGTATAAAGGAGAGCAAAGAAAAGGAGAGAAAAAGTACTAACGTACTCTGCGATTTCGCCCTCTTGAATTGAAGTTAAATTTTCGCCTCAGACAGTCAGGCGAGCAAAACGAAAAACAAATGACAGACAACAGACAGACAACAGGCGGGGAAGAGAAAGACAAAGCCCGCTGCGGGTTCATCTACCGAGTGACATTCAAAGAGCCGCCCGAACAGACGGGGGAACGGGACTTCTTCTTCACGTCTCTCTCGGCTATCTATGAGCGTTTCAGCCCTGAACAAATCGGGTGCAAGGTCAGCCGCCTTTGGAACATCGGCGTTTCAGACGGCAACCCATACACGGGGGCGAAAACAACCGTGACCCGTGAGCCGCTTCACACGAAAAGACAAAATAAAGCCCGTACAGCGTGTTTTATCTCGTCAGATGATAAACTACACCAATGACGAGAGAAAAGCCGTCAGCGGGGCTAAAAACGGGCAAATCGGGCTTGTTTCAGGTTTGAGCGTATCTGCACTTGCAGCCTGAACGCCCGTTTTGACCCTCCGAGACAATAAATCGGGCTTTTTGCCGTTATCTCAGCAAAAGGGCTTATCTTTGCCCCGTGACCTGATAAAATCAGAACTTAGTTTCGATTTCAGGGTTAAAAGACGATTGCGGCTCTCTGTCGGGCGATAATTTTCTAAGTGAATAATTACACCAAAGAGAAAACCAAAGCCCGTGTGCGTCAAATTCGAGAAAAATAACTTATAACGGGATATTCTACGAGAAAACCCGTGTTTAATCAGAGAAAACGTATGAAAATACCAAAAATCGTAAAACAGACAGCCGAAGAAAACGGCTGCAACAGCGTGAATTTTGTCGGGGTTCTTGATGGCTTTCAGGTGTTCGGCTGTTCAAATATCGGCAAGAATGGAATTGCCGTCCCTCAGGGGTTGCCAACGCTCATTCTCCTGAAAGACGGCAAAACAAAATTTGTGAGTGGCGAAGAGGGCTTAGAATTAGCGGGACGCTTTCAATAACCTTGAAGCGAACTTCGGATTGATTATTTTATCGTCAATTCTGAGAACCCCAATTTGCTCTTTAATCATCAAAGCCAACGAATCATTGAAAGACTTACCACGGCGGGCTGTCTGAGGGTCAAACCAAAGCAGTTCGCCGTTCTTCTGTCTCTCAACAATGAAAACATGGGCGTTACCCGTCTTCCATGCGCAATAAACCTCATACCGCCCATGAGCTGCTGTCTGCGCCTCTATGAACGCATTCTTTGCTGTTACCGTGTCTTCTGTCAGGCGATGAGACCAAGCGTAATCTGCGGCTTTCCCGTCAGCGGTCAAATATCTGTCAGTCCACTCTATGCCGTTGCGGGCACAGAATTGTGAAAAATCTCTCATGTTCTTATACCCGTCCGCTATCGGGTTCGGTACGGCTTCAACTGGAAAACCTCTGCGCCTTAATTCATAAGCCATTGTGCAAGTCTGACAATTATCATGATAGCCCGCCTCTTTTGAATTAGCCTCAGGAAAGTGTGGGTTTGCGTGACCTCTGTCAGCATCTGTGAAATTCATTATCTTGCCTTGCATCACGGGGAGAGCTTGGTCTAAATCTCTGATGTTCTTCAAGACCTCAGGCGTGAAGTCAGCGTGCTTCTTGTTATATCTCATGGCGGCTTCATATTCAGCATAAGTTTCATACGGCGTTTTCATGGCGTACAAGTTCTTGTAACCTTTTGGCAAGTATTTCTCGTTGTCGCTGATGAAATAAGGCACAGACGTGCTTCTTTTCGCCCTCTCTTTATTGTCTTTTAGCCAATCTTTGAACTCCTGAGGTACGTCCGTGACCGTGTTCACGCTTTCTTTCAGAGGTTCTTCGCCTTTGAGCTGCCTTTCGTTGTCATGCATCATTTCTTCCTCTGTCTTCAAAATTGTTTCAGCGTGACAGCGGCAATGAGGGTGCCACCCCGTGAACTTGAAGTCCTTTGGGTAGCAGCCCTGACCCTTGACAGCCTTGCTCCCAACGGGTGCGCTCAGTTCATCGCAGATGTCTGTAAATTTGTGAGGTTTCCCGTCAGCCCCTAAAAGTGTGTGGTTATTGCTCACAACAACACGAATACCGACAACAAAGTCAAGGTCTTGCCAACGGGCAAAGTCAGCCGAGCGATATGCGATGTTCGTCTCTGTGGCGACGAGGCGGCGGGCGTTCTTATATGAGCTTCGGTACACGCCACGCCCAGGGTGGTAAGCAGCCGCACGCTTGGACAAGACCAACTGCCCGTGTTCGTCTCTGACACGGCGAAAGAGCATGTCAGGGTGTTGAAGAAACAGTTGCAAGTCCTTTTGAAGACGTTCAGCCGCCTTGCCGCTTCTCAGACCGATATCAAGCCCAAGTTCGATTTCCTCTTTGAACTGATTTGTATATTTCCAAACTCTGTCAGAGAGGTTCAACCCCTGAACCTTGCGGGCGAGAAATGCGTCACGGGCTTCTTCGTTGTTCTTGAAGTATCGGCGATATTGGGCGTTTGAGAGCTTGCCCACGTTATCGCCGAAGACCTGACGGCACAGCTCGTTGTTCTTGTTGTTGGCGAGCGTCCATTCATGGTTCACGCCGTTCACTATGACAGCCGACAACCCGCTTTTTAGGCTCTCTAAGAGACTTTCGAGCCTTTTGCGTGTAATTGGATAGTCTGAGAAAGAAAAGAGCCGTGTCGGGTCTAAATCACGAATAGAAAGCCCAAGGGCAGCGGCTTCCTTGACCGCCGCCCTGTATATAGCGTCAACCTGACGCTCGTAGGCTGTCAGGTTGCGCAGATGCTGTTTGTCGTATTTATTGAGTGCCATTGTCTCTCAGAATAAATTTATCACATTGAAAGTCATTCAGAAATTTGCACCACCGCCCGTGTTCTGTCTTTTCATCATGAGGGCAGCGGCACAAAATCAAATGACCGTCAAGAGCCTTGCTGTGCCAATCATAACTGTGACGGCAGTCACGGCAGCGGTATTTCGGCTGCTCAGGCTTCTTTCTGTTCGGGGGTCTTCTTGTTGGTGTCATGCTCTCACGTTATTCAGTCGGTTCAAACACGTCCACCGTCTTCTGATCCTGAATTTCTTTCAGGGTGGTGTCCACATCGTCACTCTCGCCGAGACGTTCAATGCTCTCACGTTGTGACATGATAGGCTCGCCACCGTTCACAGACATGAGGTAGTTCGCCAAGTCTTGTTTGTCTGTGATGGCGAAAGGCGTGACAACGGTCTCAACGGGGAGAGCGTCAATGTCGGCTGCGTAAGCCTCTCCAAGAGCAATCTTCAAGAACGCTTTCACGACATTTATTTCACGGTCAAAGAACTCAATCAAACGACCGCTTTCGTCTTTGACTTTGAGCTGCGCATCAATGAACATTTGCTTGCGGCTCTCACCTGAGAGGGCTTGCTGCGACATCTTCTCGTATGACCAATCAGGCAACTGCAGCTGAGTGAAGAAAAGATTTCTCAGGGTGTCAACATGGTATTTCAGGCTTTCAGTCGCCTGTTGCCATGTAACGTATTGAGCCGTTGAGCCTTTCGGATATTGCATAACGCTCTTCGCCTCTTCATTTGAACTTTTCTCATCGCCGAACTGAATAATATCATCGGCGAGAACAACGAAGATAGGCTTTGAGTTCTCACGGAGATAATTTCCGTTTCTTGACAGCGACCACTCAATCTCATAGACGGTCTTTGACGTATCCTCCCATATCGGGGTCGGTCTCCACATATAGATGCACGGTATCTTTAACAAAGTTATCTGTTCATCTTCAATGACAGCCCATTCGCCGCTCTCTGTTGACCATTTGATGTGGCGGGTCGCCATATAACAGTCAAAGTACTGAACGGTCTTCTTGCCGCTCTTACGGGTGTAAGCCACTGACATGGCTATCATGTCGCCGTATTCATCAAAGAGCGGGTAAAGGTCATCGCCGAGCATAGGGGAGAAGTTGCGGCAGCGGAATTTCAGGTTTGAAGAGAAACCGTAGGTCGTGTGCTTCTGTTCAACGGCGTACCATAGCGTCATAACTTCACATCCCGCAAAGAGCATGTTGCAGCGTTCGATGTTCACGCTGTCAATGCGGTTCTTGTCAAATATCTTTTCAAGATAGTTTGCCACTTCTTTCTGACGGTCATTCTCAGGGCTGTAAACACGTTTCACGGGTATGCCCGTAACAAGTTCTGTCATGCGCTTCACGGCGAGCCGCTGCAAGTCACACGTCACACGGGTTACCTCCTGAATGCCGCTGTCCGTGACAATATCAGGGTATTTGGCTTTGTTCATAACAGGGTGCTTTGTCGGGTCAAATTCTTGAATGAGACCAAAGCGACCACGCCACAATGGGACGTTGATAGTCTTCTCTTTCAGAAAGGCTATTTTCTGAGCCTCTGTCCTGAGTGAGGCAAGGATTTCTTCGATAGTCATTTTCTTTGATGATTTATTTGTTAAACTTGAATTATCTGTGTACCATACGGGCGATACGGTTCAGGTCAATACGGCGGCTTCCTCTGAGCGGATAGAACGTGTTCGCGAAAGCGTCAAATTTATCGGGGCTTCGTCCGAGCCTCTTCTTGATGTCTTCTTTCGGCTCAATGTATATGCGCCCGTCTGACCTGAAAGACCATTTTATTTCTGTCGCCTCTTCATCAAACTGAGGGTCAGGCGGCAGCATGGCACCCGTCTCATTCTTCGGGTTCAGCCAATCACGCACAGCCCAAAAGAGATACGCCCTCATGTTCAGGAACTCATACTGACCCGTTGTGTCGGTCAGGTTCTTGCCGTTGAAGCCTTTCGCTCCCTCTGAGTATTTGCAACTGATGATGTAATGAGAGTTCTCACGCCGTTCATTCTCAACACAACGGGAGAACACGCCCGCACCCTCGCCGATTGTGTCAATGCTGACGTACATTTCAATCTCATGTCGGCGGCGGTCTGTGATAGCCCCCGCAATCTTCATGTGGTCAGCCGAGCCGCCGCTGTTGTGTGTCTTAAACTCAGAAGCCCAACAGCCCTGACGCTCAACAAAACAAGTGCAGTCTCGTCCCATGCCCGCAACGTCAACGCCCATGATCCGTGGCTCTGTTGTGACGGGTTGCCGCCCGTGAGCCTCTTTCCAACGCTGATGTGCGATTTCCAACCACTGTTCAGGGATAAGAACGTCTTCGCCCACTTTGGGGAACTTGCCCAAGACTTTCTTTCTGAACAGGTCTTCGGGGCGATACCACACGCCGTCAAACTGAAAATCGTCAAACTCTGCCGTGGCTTCTTCTTCTCTGATTTCAGTACACCAGTTCGCCAACTTGTCTTGAACCCACTCATAGTCAACCTGACCCGCAATGACGGTCTTTTTCTGAACGATGTTCGGGGCTGTCAGACTGTTCAGGCGGTATTTGTGCCAACGGTCTCCTTTCTGAGAGCGGGCAGCGTAGCCGACTGTTGTGTTGGGGTTGAAGACAATCAAGATGCGTGAGTCGCCTTGCAAGTTACCCTCAATAGCCCCAAACGTATCATCGCCGATACCCGTTGCCTCGGTAACAACAAACATTGTATGAACGGCGTGAAAGCCTGACCACGCTTCATGATTGTTCTCGTCAGCCTTGAAGCCCGTCAGAAACCATTCATCGCTTTCTGTTCTGATGTCATAAGCGTTCAAACGCCCTGGCAGTTGTATGCCTCTTGCCTTTGCTCTGTTATAAAGGCGGCTAATCTCAGGCATCATGATGTTCTTTACCTGACGGTCGGTCGGGGCTGTCAGAGCCACTTTCGTGTTCTCAACCAACTCTGCGCCCCCGTTCTTTGTGCGCCTCCAACGGGGCGTGAGATAAAGAAACGATATGGCAGCACAAGCGGCGACAAAGTCTTTGCCACGGGCTGTGCCTGAGGCAACGGACGTGCGCCTGTTGTGTTGAACGCTTGACAGAATTTCTTGCTGCTCGGGGTCAAGGTTCACGCCAAAGGCTTCACGGACAAATTTATTCCAATCTGCCCGCCATGAGTTTATGACCTCAAAACTGAGTTTCTTGATAATTTCTTTCCGTTGTTTCTTTGCCATAGTTATTTTCTCCGAATTTTGAGTATGTCGGCGGTACGCTTTTGAATGGGATAAGTGAACCACTCAGAATACTTACGCCGACAGAGAGCCGCAATCGGGCTTATTCGTCTTCCTTGACCTCTTCCGCCTCTTGCTCGGCTTCATCTATCATGCCGCTCTCAATGAGATAGGCGGCAAATGAGCCGTTGGCGTTGATGTCTTTCTTTTCAGGGGCGTACAAGCCGAGGAGCTTGCGGCGTTCTTCAAGCTGCTTTCGTATCTCGGCGATATAAGAAGCATCGCCGAGGCAGACAACCTCTGTTTCCGTTCTTTCTGTCTGATACGTCCTGATAGATGTCTGCCCCGTCTCAGCGTCACGGGAGGGAGAGCCTTTCTGTTTGCGTTGTGTCTTGTTATAGTCTGTCTTTGACTTCTCCCACTGTTCCCACAGCTCCCGACAGGTGTCATCAATGCGGGCGAGTTCAAGCGTGACGAGTTCATCCGTGTCTTCAAGGCGGCTCTCACGCCATTCATCCAAGAGCGTCTGAACGTCATTCTTGACGGTCTGCAGGGAATAGGTTGAGAGGTCAAGACGCTTCATTACCTCTTCCCTGATTTTGCGGTAGCTGTAGCCACGCTTGTAGAGGTTTGAGACGATTTCAAGACGGGCGAGCTTTACCTGATTTTTCTTTTTGTCTTGTGCTTTGCTCATTGTTTCAAATCTTTGGTTAGTTCGATAAATTTCATATAGAAATCAGGGTTGCAACTTGACAATTCTATATAGCTCTTGCCAAATTCAGGGAACGTATGTACCGCAAAATGGCTCTCTGTGAGTAACCATAAAGCAGTATAACCCTGTGGGGTGAAATGATGGTCTGTGAAGCATAGAATGTTAAACCCTGACTGTTTCAGGTATTCATCAAACAGTTGCCTCAGTTGTTGCGGATTCGTTTCCGCAATCCACTCTGAATAATTCCAAATCTTCGCTTGCATAGTCAATCTTTTTGAAATTGTTTTTTATATCCTTGGTATTTCCCTTATAAAAGACAAGAATGTTTTGGTGCATTTTTGCAACCTTCCTGCTTTCCATGTATCTGCCTGCACGCATTGCAGTACTTGCTCCTGTCTCGACAAGAATAATCTCGTTGTAGAGAGGCATACCCGCCTCTTTGAATATCCGCTTGATGTCGCCACAGAAGTCATAATAGAAGCCCGTTTTCTTGTCCCGCACATCGCCAACAACAATCACAGCAAATCGGTTCTGTTTCAGACAGCCGACAGCCGCCGTGAAAGCGTTCTTCAAAATCTGAATGAAGTCTTCATAACTTCCCTGATTGCTTGCGTCATTCGGGAGGTCTGAATAAACTTCAAGGTCAAAATAAGGCGGGCAGGAGAACAGGAGGTCTTGGCTCTCAGGCTCAATGTGCTTTGACACGTTCTGACCATCATCGCAGATGTATCGTGCGGTCATATCAGCAACACGCTCGTTGTTAAGTTGTGCCTGTTCAGGGCGCAATTCAATTCCTGTAAATTCGTTCCCGAGATAAGCTGATACATAGCCAAAAACACTATCTCCTGCAAAACAGTCAAATGTCTTGCAATATTCTTGTCCGAACCAACGGCAGACGATTTCAGCCATAACGGGGTCAAGAAGAGAAACACCAGCTGAAAGAACTTTGCTTGCTTCATGTTCTTTTACCTCATCAGGAACATACTTTTCAAGATATTCTTTGAACGTGATTCCCAATTCCTCACGGTGCTGTCGTGTACGCTGATACAGGTCTTTATACTTTATCTCAGGAGAAGTTATCAAAGTATCATTCCTGCTTTCTCCAAAATCTCCGATTAGTTCACGCCACTTCTTCTTGCGGTCTTGCCAATATCCCTTGCGGGTATCAAGAATTGAGAAAGGCGGTACGATGAAGCGGTCAAAGAGGCTGCTTTCGGGTGCGCTGTTCTGCTTCTCTGAGCCTGAGCCGCTTCCGTTCTGAGCGTTCAGGGCGTTTTCAGCGTCAGGGAACTCAATGCCCCAATCCACCAACTCTTCATTGTCCCACTGTGCGGTCAGGCTGTCCGTGTCCCATTCTCCGTAGCCGATGTTGTCCTTGATGATGAACTCACGCTGCTCTGCGTCTGACAGCTCCGAAGCCTTGATGATGATTGCGGTCGGGCTGTCACGCCAACGCAGCCAATGTGTCAGGAGGGCTTGCTGTTCGC
Source organism: Prevotella marseillensis (assembly GCF_900625065.1). Classification (NCBI taxonomy): domain Bacteria; kingdom Pseudomonadati; phylum Bacteroidota; class Bacteroidia; order Bacteroidales; family Prevotellaceae; genus Prevotella; species Prevotella marseillensis. The sequence goes on from NZ_UYXY01000001.1 coordinate 1,121,404, forward strand.
CCTCTGTCTTCTTCTTCACGTCATTGAGAGAGAAAAGGCGGCTTTTCAGCTCGTCTTCTGAGAGGTCAGAAATGGCGGTCAAAGCCCTGAAACGCATATTGCCGCCGAGGGCAACCATCATGTTGTCAACGACAATCGGTCTGAGTTCAAGCATTTTCGGGAGTGCAAGAACGCTGTTGACAAGTTTCTGAAACTTCTCATTTGTGATTGTTCTCGGGTTCGCCTCATTCACTTGAACCTGAGAAAGTTTTACAGTTTCTGTTTTCATGTCTTTATCTGTTTGAATTATTATACCTTATCCGTTTGCAAAAATACTCAAAATGATTATAATATAATCACATAAAGCCCAAAATCAAGCCTTTTCGGGGTCAAAAACGCCTGAAATTGCAGTTTTGAGCAAGTTCAGGGTCTTCAAGCGGTACAGCTCGTCAGGCGTTGTTCTGAACACCCGCCACCCCATGAGGGTAGCCGTATTGTATTTCTCCATGTCTTTCATAAAGCCGACAGAAGAGGTGTGCCGCCCGCCCGTCCATACGCCGCCCTCAACTTCAAGGGCGATTTTGTGGTCAGGTATGGCATAATCAAAACGCCATTTCCTGACGGGGTGGAACTTGAACTCTTTGACACACACAACATGGAGGTCGGTCTTGCAAATGGTCGTGAACACGTCAGTTAATTTTGGCGAATTTGACCGCTGTCGGCTTTTCTTTGTTGATTGCTGTAATTTATCACTCGTCATTGGAAAGTCTTTTGTGGGGGCGCAATCGGCTTTTGGGACAAAAGAACGGGGATTTAACTCCCCGCCCTTGAATTTCTGTCAGTCTCAGAAGAGGCTGCGCCCGCCTGATGATTATCAGAACGGCAGATCGTCCATGTTCTCACATACAGAAGCCCCGTCCAACTGACCCTGAATTTGCTGCGCCTGAGATTGAAGCGGGTGCATACCGCCGAGGATAGGGATTGCCTTGCGCTCTTCTTCTGTCATTTTCTCAACAACGTCCTTGGCGAGTGAGACCTTGACAACGTGAGTGTCCCCGTAGCGGCTCTCATTCATTTCTATCGCCGCCATGTTCAGGTAACAACCTTTCTCGCCGAGAAACATTCCGCTCTCGTCAATGTCAATAACGAGGCAACGTCTTGTGGCTGTCTTGCCTTTGAGGTTTGTCACAAAAGCCCCCTTTATTTTCAGGAGGTTTGCTTTAATGCTGTAATTTCCCATTTTATTTATGTTTTGAATTATGGTTTAACTTCCGATTTCGTTAGAAAGTTCAGAACATTTGCGTTCACGGTTTTCTCTCTTCTCTCTGTCTTTTCCCCTGAGGATTGTCCCTTGCCCTTGTTTGAGGGTTAGAGACCCTTTGCGGGGTTTTTGTCCGTGTCTGCGGGGTCAGTCTGTGTTTTGTCATTTTGAACCCTCCTGAGCGTTGTTTTCCCCTGTCTCTGAAACTGTCTGTTCGTAGTCAAGGAGAATGTCCGTGCAGTTGCCCTCTTCATCACGTTTGAAGCGGACACGGGAAACTCTGATGCCGCCTTTCACAAATTGTCTGTCAGAATCCGAGAGAAAATTTCTCACTTCTTCTACTGTCACTTGTCTTTCCATATCATTCTTCGATTAAGTGTTGATAAGTCTTGTCGTTAAGAAGCCCCTCCATTTTCATTACCTTTCTGAGCATTTCTAAATCCTCTTCTGTCAGGGGCTTGTCGTTTGAGGTCTCAGAGGGGCTTTCAGGGTAAAGTCTGTGCTTTTGGCAATAAGCATGAATAATTGTCTTTTTGATGTCTTCAAGTTCTTTTTCAAAATTCGCCTTATGCCATTCATACAGCCCTTTCAATTCTGCATAGTCAACCTGAGTGAGTTCAAGAGAGATTTCAGAGCGGGATTCTTGTCTGTAACTCATTTTCGAGCTATCTGTGACCTTGCTGTAACATTGCGTGAACAGAGTTATAAAGACCCGATTACGCCCGACATTGAACGTATAACGGCTTTTCTTTTCTTCATCGTTCAGTTGCCCCAAGTCAATGCCGTTAGCGGCACAGAGACGTTCTAAGAGCCTCTGAGCGTTTTCTGCTTCTCCTCCGCAGCCTCTTTCTGCGAGAGCCTTTAGCTTTTTCAGTTTGTCTTTCAGGCTCTCAAATTCTGTCTTACTTTCCATTTTGTCTGTCTGTTTTGGTTAAATTTATATTTCGTCAGAACGGGCATTCGTCAAGCGGTTGAGCCGTGAAGTCAAAGACCGCTGCTTCCTCCGCCTCTTTCGCCCGTCTGTTCATTTCCTCTTGAAGATGGTTTGAGTTGTCCCATACGGGTTCAACCCCCGCCGTGTATGGGCTGTAACGCCCGTTGTTCAGGTTGTATTTGAAGAGAGCCGTTCCGCACTCTCCGAGGTGCCTGAATTTCACCTTTTGAACGTGAACCTCCACCGTGTTGTCAATTCTGTTTCTGTGAACGACAATACCGAAGTCTGTTTTGTTATAGAAGTGCGCCGAGCCGCTGATGTCATAAAGGGTGGGGGCTTCGATAACCCCGTCTTTGTTCTTTGACTGTTTTGTCGGGTGCGCCATGAGAATGACCATAACGTCATTGCGCTGTGCAAAGTTCGTCAGACGGTCAAGCTGCTTTGATATGTACTTTGTTTCGTTGTGTCCGTCACTCTCGTCCTCCAAGCGGTTGTACGGGTCAATGACAAGACATTTTATGCCACGCCGTCTGACAAGAAAGCGGGCTTTTTCAAGAATTGTGTCGAGCCTGTAATCTTCCTTTGGGCTGATAAAGAAAAAGTTCGTGTTCAGATATTCTTTTATCTGACGGTAAGCGGGGAGCGTCAGGTGTTGACGGTCAAAGTGCTGTCCCGTGAACTTCTCAATCAGTTTTGAAGCGTGGTATTCGAGCGGAGCGTTCTCAGGGCTGAAATACGCGAATTTCCACCCGTAGCGCATGTTGAGCCTCTCGGCTATTTGGTCAATGAACTCAGACTTACCCGAGCCAGGAATACCCGTCACGACACAGATGCGTTTCGTCTCAAATGAAATAAGGCGGTCAAGGTTTTCAAGCCCTATCGTTGCGCCTTTCTGCATACCGTGTTCAAAGAGAGCGTCAAGGTTCGCCTCGAAGTCAGAGACCGTGAAGACCCCCTCCAACTTGACCTCGGGAGCTTCTGAGAGACATTTTTTCAGAGCCGCCGCCCCGTATTTCATCAAGACCTCGTTAGCGTCTTTGCAGTCCTGACCGTAGTCAAGTACTCGGCAGCGTTCAGCACCGAAGCGTCTCAAAAGCTCGTCTTTCAGGAGAACGCCCTTTGTGTCTGTGTCAGAGGCTATGTAGATTGTCTCTTTGTCGTCAAAATACTCTTCGATGAAATCGTCAAGGTATTCAAGGTTTGCGTTAGCCCCGTTCGGAACGCTGACAACGTTATGAAAGCCAATCTCGTAGAATGAGAGAGCGTCCATTTCGCCCTCTGTCACAATACACTCTTTCTGACCCTTGATCGCGTCAATGTTGTATGGGATAAGCTGCGCCCCTGAAACGAGCTTGAACTTCTTGTCGCCCGTGCGGTATTTCGTGTTGACGAGCTGACCGTTCAGGAAGTAGTTAAACTGAACCGTGTTCGATTGAGCGTTGTTCTGCGGCATCCATTCCATGCCCTCTGAGACTTTCAGAGCGTTCAGGGTCGCTGCGCTTATTCCTCTTCCCTCAAACCACTTCAAGGCTCTCTCGCTGACAGCCGTCAAAGCGTGCTGAGGGGGCTTCTTGTAGACAGGCTTCTGACGCTTTATCGGAGCGTAGTTATGCCACGGGCGTTCTTCTCGCTCCCAAGGTTCTTTTGTTTCAAGAGACCCGCCCCAACCGCAATAATGACAATTCCAAAGACCTTTGTCAAGGTCAACAGAAAGACTTTTGTCGCGTCTGTCATGCCTTTGGTTGTGACATTTCGGGCAATAGGTCTTGACCTTTCCCGATGTGCGCCCGTAGGGGATATTTATGCCGAAGTCTGAATAACTTTTCATTTTGATAATTCCTTTCTGTGTTTTTGATAACCCTTTTTGAAGCCCTCAATAAAAGCCTCGCTGCAGAGCCTTGAAAAGACTTCTGAACAGGGGAAATGATTACACTTTGAGCAAGAACGGCTGAGACCGTTTGCCCTCCTTGCCTTTTCTTCAAGGCTGATGTCCGTTTTCTTCTGTTTCATTGCAAAATCCATGTATGTGAAGCAGCGTCCCATGAATAACGCTCAGACGGGCGGGGTGCTGCCGTCATTGGGATATTAGCCCGCCCCGTGCCGTATGTGCGCCGCCCTGAGCCGTCTATGTATTCTCCAACGCCCAACTGAACCTGAGAGCCGTCAGCGGCTTGTACGGGCTTCTGTGCCGTGTTTGAACCGCCACCCCTCTTGTTGTCGTAGTTGCCCTCAGAGACCTTGACCCAGTTTTTCTCATTCTCAAAGACCCAATCAAAATTGGCAACCCAACCCATTTTGTCAGTGCTGCGCCCCGTGAGAAAGTCAGAAGCCTGAACACGCTGAAAAAGGCGCATCACGTAATCTGTCAGTTCTTCACGCTTCACGCCGAACTCTTGAAAGCGGGTCTTCATTTTCTGTTTTCTCGCCTCTGTGACTTTCAGAACCTTTGGGCATGAGAGACAGACAGAGTTCCACATGGCGACTATATCCTGATAAGGATATTTCTCTTTGCTCTCCTCTCCTTTACTCTTCTCTCCTTTGGCGGGTTTTATCTCTTTTAACGGCTCTTTATCAGGGGTTTTCTCGGAGATAACATTTTCAGGCTGTTGTTTTTCTTCTTTGAAAACAGGCTTTTGAGGCAATTCCGTTCGGCGGGTTCTGTAAACCTCTGTGAGATTGTTGACAAAATTCTCTATCCAAATAACACGGTTCTTTTCCCATAGCTCTTTGTCAATTTTGCCGAGGTTGATAAGAACCCCGATTATTTCTGTCGCTGTCTGAGCGTTGACCCGTGTCTTTGCAAGAAGATACTCCCAATTTGAAGAAACAGAACAGTCATAGAAATGCCCCTCGCTCTCCCCGAGAACTTCAAGAACCTTGAACCAAAAAGCATAACCGTCATTCCCGAAGCGGGCTTCAAGAATGTAGATCGTGCGCCCGCATTTCACATAATGCGGGTAATAGTCAACTGTTGTTCGTTTTGGTCTTGCCATAATGTTGTCTTGATTAAAGGGTTGCCATGATTGATTTTTTCAGTTTCACGTTTCGGCTGTTCCACTCAAAAGCCCGTATCATCCATTTGCGGTAGTCAAGAGGGATATTGCTTATCTTTTCCCCCTTATATTTGCCGAAAGGCATAACCTGAATAGGCTGCGCCGCCTGAGCGTCAATAGCCTGAGTGTCCTCACGGGTGTACTGACCGATGTCTGCGATTGGTATGCCTGAGAGCAGCCGCCCGCCTGAACCGAACAAACGCCACATTCTGCCTTTCTCAAAGGTCAGGTCTTCAACACGCCCGAAACGCTGAACGTTGCCGCCGAGGTCAACTATCAGAGCATCTTTCTTCTGAGGGTCAATACGGGTGGCTCGTCCGATGATTTGATAATAGAGGGCGATAGAAGCCGTAGAAACGCCTAAAACAATGCAATCGATACCTGTATAGTCAAAGCCCGTTGAAAGCACTCTCACGTTAAATATGACCCGTATTTCGCCCTTTCTGAAACGCTCAATGATTGAAGCCCTCTCACGCTTATCCATATCGCCGTATATGACAGCCGAGTTCGGGTAATGCTCTGAGAGACTTATAGCGTCCTGAACTGAGGGGGCAAAGGCGAGAATGTGCTGCCGTTCAGGGTGAGCGTCAAGAGCGTTGACAATCGTCTGTGTGCCGCCGTTCTCTTCAAAAGCCCTTTGAACGCTGTCCTCCGTATACTCGCTTTTTGAACTGTTGAAGACAAGTTGGCTGTCGTCAAACTGTGAAGCCTCATAAGTCAGGGGAGACCAAAAGCCAAGGCGCACCATTTCTGAGACCTGACCGACATGAATAATGTCTTTGAAGAAATTTCCCTTTTTGCTTCTTGATGTCAGCATGACGAGCTTTGAATAATTCTGTCCGAATTGGTCTCTGCCCGTCTGCAGCTTGACAGGTGTCGCCGTTATGCCGAGAACGTGAGTGATGCCGCTCTCTTTGAGAAACGTGCCGAGCATACTGTCAGCCTCACGGGGGAAGAGGTGTGCCTCGTCTATCAGCATTTTTGTGAAGCCGAGAGCCTTGAACTTCGCCCCGAGCGTCTTGATTGAACCTATCGTTGCGTAGGTTATCTGAGCGATTTCCTTGCTCCCGAAACTTGCGCTGTATATACCCGCATTTGCGAACCCGTCACAGAGGTTCACATACTTCAAATAGTTCTGTTCCAATAACTCTTTTGAGGGTTGAAGAACAATCATTTTATCGTTCGTGTTCTTCGCGACAAAGGCTGTCAGAATTGATTTTCCCCATGCTGTCGGGAGAACAATCAAAGAGGGCTTCGGCTTCTTCTCTTGAAAGAAACTGATAGCCTTTTCTATCGGTTCAACCTGATTTGAACGTAACTGTATCATTTTGTATCTTTGTCTATCTGAGAAAACCCCGCTGACAGGGCTAACCACGCATAACAGCTTGCGTTGAGAGACCTTTCGGCTGCTCTCACCCCTGAGCGGAGTTTTATATGTTATTTGTTCTTTCTGTTCATCTGTCTGTTTCGGTTATTCGATTACATTGTAATCACTTCAAGAGAAAACGCCTTGCGCCCTGAACCGTCTTAGCATACTCTTTGAAGAGGTCGGGGTGGTCAGCCTTGAAAGCCTTGTCATCAAACTTCTCTGAGGGCTTGGGGCTTTTCCATGTCGCGATTGTATCGCCGCCGTAGCTCAGGGCTTCTGCGTCTCCGAAGCCGAGCTTTATCTTCTCTTCGAGCTCGGTCTTGCGGTCAGAGAGTTCTGCGAGCTGCTGCTTCACGTCTTTCAGGTCTGAATAAGCCTGAAAAATCTCGTCAGTTGTCTCAATGACCTTGCCGCCCGTGTGCTTGTTGAACTTCAATAGAATGTCCTTGGCGTTCTGCGGGTCAGGTTCTTTGTCCCCCTGAATGTAGTCAATCCAAAAGCGGTCAACCTCTTCACAGAGCCATTTGAAGAAGTCAGGAACAAAGGTCAGGTTCTTGTAGCCGAACTCACGCCCTGAACAAAGCCATGCAAGTGAAGCCTCTTGAAGTTCCGCAACTCCGAGCTGATACTGAACCTGACAGAACCAGTGCTTTGGGAGGTCTTCGGGGTCAATGCTCATTTGTGTTGTCTTACACTCCAAGATACCCTTGTTATGAGCGTTATGGGGGAGACCGTTGAGCCAATACGTGCGGTCAGGGCTAACACGCATGTACGGCTTCTCTGTGTTTATTATCATCCAATCAATGGCAGAACGCTTGATTATCTCGCAGCCCGTTTCATCTTTGAAGAACTGAGCAACTGCGTCTTCAAGATAATGACCCGCTTTCATCGCGAAGTTCTCTTGTTTTGCGGAGTCAAGACCTTTCTTGCGTCTCCATAACTGATAAGGTGTTTCCCATGGGTTCAGCCCTATGATTGTCGCAACCTCTGATGAACCGATACCGCTCTCGCGATATTTCAACCACTCTGTGCGGTCTTTCGGTCTGATAACCTGATTACTCATGGTCAGCCTCCTTTCCCTCTTCTGAACTGTTCTCTGACTTCTTGTCGCTCTTCTTCAACAGACGGTCGGAAATCTTTATGAGACCCGTCTTTGCTTCACGGCGTATGACGTGAAGCAAGACCTTATGCAAGCCTTTCTTAGGGGCATTGTCGCTCAGAACATACTGAAAAGCGTCAACGAGATAGCCCATGAGACCCTTTGTGAGGATGTAAAGGTCAGAAGAATTTTTTTCTTCCGTCTCTTCTGTCTTCTGAACCGCAACAAGTGCGATTGCTCTGTTCTCCTTGTCTTCTTCGACCCATGCTTTGAGGTCTGCGATGATTTTTTCAATATCTTTCATTTTGCTGTTATTTTGAGGGTTTAACTTGTTATTTCTTAATCATGTTGAAGTCAGCCCAAAGGCTGATGAATTGTTTGCCGCAATACGTGGCGAGAGCTTCGCTCTTAAAGCAAAGGCGAGAACCGATGCCCGCACCCGTAGTCGAGGGGGCGCAATTCGAGCCCGCACAAGCGAAGCCCGCACAGTCTCCTGAATAGTCGCCTGTTGATATGAGGTGTCGGTCGGCTTTCCACTCGTCACTCTTCTCTGACAGTTCTTCTTCCGTCCATAGCGTGAACCAAGGATACCAACGCCACTCGTCTTCTGTGAACTGTGGCTCCCATCCCTCATTCAGGGCGGCGGCGATGATGCGGAGCTTCATGTATGCGAGAATGTCTCTGTTCTCCTCTGCAACCTCGGGGTCACGCAGATTTGTGTTCTGATAAGCGAGAACAAAGGGGTGGTCTTCGCCCAACTCACGGCAAGCGTCCTCAAAGGTCTTCACACGTTCTATAATCGGGCGATTTGCGGCTGTCTGTGCCTCTGTTTCTTTCAATTCGGGTAAGAGAGCGAGAAGAACTTTTTTGACGCTCTCATCGGCTGTTTTCAAAGCAGCCTTTGCGTTTTCAATCTTGATTTCCATAAATGCTGTTATTTTTTAGTTGGTGTCTTTGATGTCTTCTTTGAGTTCTCGGAAGCGGGCTGTTTTATTTCGCCCGTCTCAGGGTCAACACCCTCAGGGGCTTTTGCGCCCGTTGCCTGAGCGATAGCGGCAGCGGCTCTGTCTTGTGCGTTGTTTGTCTTCTTCACTGCGTCAGCCTGTTTCTTGGCTTCAATGGCGGGCTTCACGAAACACTCTTCAACGGTTGTCGTTCCCTCCTTGATTGCGTTGGCTGTCGCTCTGAGTTCGAAGATTTTCTGTTTGTCAATCTCCTGAACGCTCTTCACGCCGAGGTAGAAGAAAAGCTGCTCCTCCTTAACGCCCAATTTGGCGAAATACTGAATGACGTTCTGACGGCTTGTTTCAAGGTCAATAGACTGACCGAGCGCAACCTTTTTCACGTTATTGATGATGCGCTTTGTGACTGCCTTTGGGATAACCGTCAGTACGGCGTTTCTCAGGGCGATAGAAGCGGCGGCGTTGCCCGTCATAACTTGCATATCCTGACTGAACGTGTAGCCGCTCTTTGTGAGGATACTTCTCTTGACCTCTTTGCAGACCGCAACGTTGGTTTCAAGGTCGTGACAAACAGCCTGAGCCGTTATCATACGCCCGTCATTGCCGATGATGCGGGTCGCAACCCTGAGGTTCGTCCATGCGTTGGCGATAATCTCAGCCATGCGAACGGAAAGACCCTCAATGACGCTGTCGTTGCCGTTCTTGTCTTTGCGTCTCAGAACGTAGAAACAGTCTTCGGCGGTCTCTTGATCCATAGTCGCGAGCGTCTCAATGGTGTTCAAAACTCTGTTGATGTCACGGGGGTAGGCGTGTGCCGTGGCAACCTGTGCGTCAATGTCAGCTCGGTTGAGAGCTTGGAGCATATCAGCCTGTTTTACTTCGATGATTTCTTCCATTTTGTTTGTTATTTTATGCCCTCTTTATGCTTCGGGCGTTGCTTCATTTCTTCGGGCTTAAAAAATATCTTGCGTATCTGACCGTGAGACCCGTCACACGGCTGACGCTTTTCTCCATTGTCTTCTTGATGTTCAGACCCTCTTTTTTAAGGTCACTTATACGAGAGGCGAGGCGATAACAGCCAAAGTCCCTCAGGGCTTCAAGGGGTGTTATAGAACCGCCTGAAAGAAGACGTTCACGGATAAGCCTCAGGTGGCTGTTTATTCTCTCTCCCATAGACTTTATCTTTTGTGGGTTGAACAGTATGTTGCTGCCTTGCAGTTTATCTCTTTCTCGGTCTGAACTCTGTTGTCGCACATCCATGCTTCAAGGTCAGACTTTTTGAAATAAAGTTTGCGGTTCTTCTTGAAGTGCGGTATCTGCCGCCCTGATGTCAGGCGATAGAGGTGCGCTGTGCTGAACCCCGTGAACAGGGCTGCTTCGTTCAGGTCAAGAACCGTCTTTGCGCTTATCAGAGCCAACTCGCCGATACGGTCGAGCTTCTCGTTCATTTCTTCAAGTGTTACGCTCATAAGTCAATCGTCCCATTCGGGTTCATAAAGTTCATAATCCTCAACCTCGCCCGTTCCGTCACAGACAGAACACGTTTCTTTTTCGCCCTGGCAATAGCGCAGCCCTTTCTCAATGGCTTCGGTCTCGTCAGCGGGCAGAGCGTTGAACTCTTTCTCCGTCACTTCTGTTTCTCTGTTCTCTTCAAGGTCGTAGCGATACCATACATAGCCCTGACCTTGACAGGCGGCACACTCAATCATTCGTGGCTCGGGAGAACAGACGGGGCAGTTGGGGTGTCCGTGACATACTTCACACATACGCTATTCCTCCTCGTCAATCAGTTTTGAGAGGTCAGGCAAGAACCCCTTTTCATTCAACCTTGCGAAACAGAAGCCTGTCACAAGTGTGCTTGCCAACGCCCCCGCTTTCATAAAGAAAAACTGAATGAGGGTCAAAGGGTTCTTTGGGTCTTCCTCGCCGATGAGAACTATGAAAGAGAACGTGAACCATGTGGCGAGGGCGATTAACAACGCCCATTTGAAAACTTTAGATTTCTTCATCTTCTTTATGCTTTAATGCTATTAAACCGAGCTTGATTACCTCCTGATACTTTGTCAGAAGCCTAATCAGGCGTTTGTTCTCACTCCTGTACATTCTGTTAGCGTCTTCAAGAGCCTTGATGTACTTTGCGTCTGAACGCCCCTCACGCTTGACTGAGGTCTCAACGTCCATTTTGGCGAGTTCATGGAAAAAGTCTTTGTCGGTTGTTGAGAGCGTCACAGACTTCTCATGCCGCTTCACGGTCTCTAACTTACCGTTCTCACGCTGCGCTCGGCGTTCCCAATATGCCTCCATGTACTTCTTGTTGTACTGATACTTCGCCTTGTTTGCTTCTTTGCTTGCCATACGCTTACACCTCCTCAGTTTTCAGGCTTTCTTCAACACGTTTCAGGATAACGTAAATCGTCCCCATGCTGTGAACGTTGTACTTGCCCATGAGGTGCTGAATGACCATCATTTTGCTCTGACCCTTGACCGCCATCAGGCTGTTGTAGTCATCGTAAATTGCCCTGTCACGTGCTTCACGCTCTTTTTGGCAATCCGTTTTGAAAATCATTTCTGCCATAATTCTTGTTAAAATTTCGATTTTACTTATCAGTTTATTTCCGATTTTAATTCTTATTTCATATCTTTGTGCGGTTATTTAACCGTAACTGTGTGCAAATATAAACTAAGTTTCGCTTTTAGAAGAATTTTCCGAAATAAAATTGCGATTTTTAACTTTAATTAAGCGTATGACGGCGATACAGAGAATAAGAAAAGCCATTAATTGGCTGCTCTACAAAGGCGTAGCAGAGAACGACCGAGAACTCTCTGAGATAATGGGTTACACAAAGTCTTCATTCTCTCAGATTGTGAACGGGCGTGTGCCTTTATCAGACAAGTTTGCAAAGAAACTCTGCCGACTTGATGAAAATATAAACGAAGTTTGGATTTTGACAGGCGAGGGAGAAATGTTCAAGAATGAGCCTGAAACTAACCTGAACAGTGAAAACGGCGTGACAATTCAGAAAGACGTGTGGGCTGTTCTTCAACAACAGGCACAGAGCCTTGCAACAAAGGATAGGCAAATTGATGAACTGATGAACCTTTTGAAAGAGCAGATCGCCGAGAATAAAAAAGCGGTTGCCCGTCAGGAATACAATGCCGCCTCTGCCGCTGCCGTGTAGTCAAGTTCTGTGGGGTTGAACAGAAAATACCAAAATATTAAAGAGGTCAAAAGATATGAACGAAAGATTAGAAGAAATAATCAGATATAAGACAGGGGGAAAGAAAATACCGTTTGCCGAGCTTATGGGGTGGTCGCCACAATATCTGTCAAAGATGTTGAGAGGCGAGAATTTCGGTGTGCAGCCAATTCTGACAGTTCTTGAAAAGCTGCCTGAGATAAACGCCCGTTGGTTTCTCTTCGGCACGGGAGAAATGCTTGAAATCGGCAAGCTGTTCTCTCTTCAACGTGAGACGATGAACCACATTCAGGCTCTTTTAGACCTTGACAAGTATATACCTTATATGTCAGGAGAAGAGGTCAGAGAGTTTGAAAACGCCGTCAGAGAGGGAAGAAAACCCGTGTTCACGCCTGACGCTGAGAGCCGTTGGCAAGAACGCCTGACAGAGCGTGAGAAAGAAATAAATGAAAGGTTCAGAGCCGCTAACTTAATATCAGAAGAACAATGCAGACAGAAGACAGTCAAAAAGTAATAAAGCGTTTCTTTGAGGCTCTGCGCTATCTCAAAGATGAAAAGATAATCAGGGGAAAACAGACGTTCACACGGGCGCATGAAATAAACCGTTGGAACATGAACACGTTAGAGAAAGACCCCTCACGGGACATCTTTCAGGCGGCGTGGCTCACATACCTTGTCAATGACTACGGCGTTTCAGCCACATGGCTCTTGACAGGGCGAGGAGATATACTTTTATATAAGAAAGACAAAAGCGGCACAGAGGGAAAGAAATAACCCTTTGCGCCGCTCTATGTCATTTATCCCCGTCAGGCTTTTCAGTCAGGGGAGGGAGGATAGTCGGTATGTTTGAAACAGCCGCCTGTTTGTTCTTGTCAAGAACCTTGGCGTATATCTGAGTTGTGTTCAGTTCACGATGTCCCAACAATTTTGAGACCGTGTAAATGTCCGTTCCGAGGTCAAGCATCATGACCGCAAACGTATGACGGGCGCAATGAAAAGTTATCTCTTTCTTTATGCCCGCCCTGAGCACCCACCGCTTTATTGCCTCATTCGTGCAAGACGGGCTGTGAATGTCTGTGAAGACAGGTTCGTTTGGCTTTCCTCTCTCTCCCATAAGTTCAGCCGCCTGAGGTGTTATGTCGAGGTATTCCTGACCGCCCGTTTTCTTCTGACGGAAGATGATGCGGGTAAAGCCTGACTGTTCTTGAACCTCTGCCCATGTCATTTTCAAGATGTCTGACCGCCTGAGACCCGTTAGACACGAGAACAGAAAAGCCCGTTTGATTTTCGGGTATTCACATTCTGTCTCGGCGAGCTTCTTCACTTCATCTATTGTAAGGTACATGCGCGTGCCTTCCTCAGCCTTGAAATTCTCAACGCCACGCATTGGATTGTTCCTGATAATTCTTTCATCAAATGCCTGATTGAGACACGCCCGCAGCTTGTTGAAATAACTCAGTTTTGAGTTTCTTGAAAGTTTATGGTCTTTAATGCGGTCTCGGTAGTCATTGCCCCACGCACACGCTTCATTCTCTAAATACTCTTTGAAGCCCTGAACCCATTCTGTCGTTATTTCTGCAAACGTGATTTTTCGGTTCGGCTCATACTTTTCAAGATGTTTCAGACACGAACGCCAGTTTCCCCAATTCGATTTGTTATCAGGGGCGTGAAAACGCTTCTCACATAACTTTTCATAATAGTCGAAGAACAGCGTTTCCTCGGCGTAATCACTCTTGAAGCCGAACTCCCCGTTTCTGAGTTCGACAACACGCTTCGCCCTTATAGCCTCGGCAAGCTGCAGCGTCTCTTTGTTCTTCTTCTTGTCTTCACGGGTCTTTTCAGGAACGAGGTAGAGGCGCAGATACTCATAAGACCTTTTGCCGTTCAGATAAATGTCAAGGTAGAGAGAGGTCAAGCCGTTGGGCGTTTTCCTCTGTCTGAGCCTGATTGGTTCTTTTGATTTCTCCATATCGCTGTCGTTTTGGTTTGTTGCTCTCTGTTGTTGTTTTTGTTGCTCTGAGATTGAGAGCAACAAAGGAACAACAAAATAACGACAAAACGGGTGTAATTATTGCGAAATAACAAAACTTTTTTCATAAACCACAAAACCTTGATTTATAAAGCCTTGTTTCTCAATAGTTACACCCGTTTTATACCTGACTTGATTTGTTAAAATATAAACTTACTTTCCGATGCAGAAATGTTTGAAGATGTTGCTTAATACTTCATCTGTGGTTATTTCGCCACCTACAATTTCTGTTAGGTGAAAAAGACATTGGCGAAGGTCCTCACTTATCAAATCACCAGAAAGTTGGGTATTAAGGCCCTCTTGGACACGGTGGATAGATGAAAGGGCATGACTGAGTGCCTCATAGTGGCGTAGGTTGCTTACAACAACACTATTTTGAGACATGTCAGGTGTAATCGTAAACTCAATTAGTTGTTGTTGTAAATCATAAAGCCCATCTTTGTTTTTAGCAGATAGAGGTATAGTAACATATTTTGATGGAATGCCATCTGATATTGACATATATGAGCAGTCCGCAGTATCTTTATTTGTTATATTGTTTTCCAATGATTTCTTTATATTTTCATTAAGTAAATCAAACTTATTGAGTATAATTACAAGGTGCTTGTCTTTACATCTTGGTATAATTTGCTCAGACAGTTGCTTATATTGCTTTTCTGCACAAGTAGCATCTATGACCCATAGAACTATATTTGCTTGTTCTAATTTTTGGAAACTACGTTTGATGCCAAGGGATTCAATAGCATCCGTTGTCTCACGTATGCCAGCTGTATCAATAAAGCGGAATGTTATTCCTTCAAGGTTTATAGTATCTTCAATAACATCGCGTGTAGTACCATGGATATCACTTACTATGGCACGTTCTTCATTTAGTAAGGCATTCAATAATGTTGATTTTCCTGCATTTGTTTCTCCAACGATAGCTACAGGAACTCCATTTTTTATGGCATTGCCCATATTGAAAGAATTTGTTAGTAGACTTATTACCTTTTCTATTTGATTAGCTATATCTTTAAGTTCTGAACGGTCTGCAAATTCTAATTCTTCATGATCGCTGAAGTCAAGTTCAAGTTCCATTAGAGATGTAAGTTGAAGTAATTTATCACGTAAGAGTGATAATTCTTTACTGATGCCTCCACGCATTTGATTTATTGCCATGTGGTGTGTAGCTGCTGATGTTGCAGAAATTAAATCTGCAACAGCTTCTGCCTGACTTAGGTCCATCTTCCCGTTAAGAAAGGCTCTTTGTGTATATTCACCAGGGCCGGCTGAGCGGCATCCATTTTTGATTAATAATTGCATAATGTTTTGCAATATATATGATGACCCATGACATGATATTTCTACTGAATTTTCTCCTGTATATGAATGCGGTGCTCTGAAAATACTTACAAGAACTTCGTCAATGATTTCTTTTTCGTTATTTTTTATTAGGCCATAGGTTATGGTATTCGCAGCCTTTTTACTTAATGGCATACACTTTTTTCCCACTGGATAAAAAATCTTATCAGTGATGCTTATAGCATCTTGTCCTGATATTCGTATTATGCCTATAGCTCCACCATTCGCTGTTGCAATTGCGCATATTGTATCTTGTATATCCATTTTATATAGCCTCAATGTTGTAGGATAATTTAATGTTTGATTTATAAATAAAAAGTAGAAATATATAAAGACTTTAAAACTTAGTGTTATTGAATATGTATCATATAAATATGGCTGCCTCATTACTTATCTTTGAGACAGCCATTATATTATTGATAATATATTACTGGTATCATATCATCTATCTGATTCTATCTGCAGCTCTGACTAATGCTTCATCTGCGAGTATAGCTCTTCTTGCCATTAAATATAAAATAACAGCTATAAGTGGAAGTATTGATGTAAAGGAAATTTTGTAATGTCCTATAGATTCCGTTAAATTTATTGCAAACACAGCGTAAACTGCATACCATCCTAAGATTAATAATATGTTAAATATACAGAATCGACTTTGTACAATTCTGTTGTGATACATAAAAATTGCAATCAGCGAAATCGGACATGTAATCAGTAAAGTTGCAAAAAGGACCCATACAGAATAATTATGACTTCCATTCGGCATCGTAATCCACAAATTAAACATTGTAGATGTGGAATTTATATTTCCATCTGCAACAAAATGTCCTAACGGCAAGCATAGACAGATTATATTTAAAATTAATGCTGCCAAAAGGAATAAAGTTTGTTTCCTTTGTATCATTGCATATCTTTTAAATTGTCTTTTTGACCGTCACGCCAATATATATTGCCATCAATGAATTCTTGAGTAGCTAACAATGTCGGTTTAGGGAGTTTTTCATAATATCTTGATATTTCTATTTGCTCTCTATTTTCAAAAACCTCTTCTAAACTATCATTGTATGAAGCAAATTCTGCTAGCTTCTTACTTAAATCTTGTTTTATTTCTACAGAAATTTGGTTTGCACGTTTTGAGATTATAGCAACACTTTCATAAATGTTGCCTGTCTCATCACATAAATCCATAATGTTTCTGGTTACGGTGTTTGATGGTGCTTTTGATTTTTTGTAGTCCATATTCTTTATGTTATATTTATTTCTCTTTGGTATATTTCTTACAAGATGATATGTATTTTTCTGCTAATGCCTTATTCTTTGAGTCTGGATATTCATTAATGAATCCATAACATTCGTCTTCTGCATCTCGATAGCGGTCTATTTTCTTTGATTCAACGCTTTGTTCTGCCAATTCGAATTTACTTTTCATTATTAAAACAGCAAAGTCTTCGCGCAAAGAACTGTATGGATAATCATTGATTGCGTTTTGTGCCGTTATAATACATGCTTCATAATTACTTCCTCCACTTGTACAATTACCAAAATATGTACCTAAATTATAATATAATTGTGCAGAATATAATTCTTTTTTTACAAGTTTATCCTGTAATTCGAAAAGGCGTTTCTGTGCTTTA
This sequence comes from Prevotella marseillensis, assembly GCF_900625065.1. Classification (NCBI taxonomy): domain Bacteria; kingdom Pseudomonadati; phylum Bacteroidota; class Bacteroidia; order Bacteroidales; family Prevotellaceae; genus Prevotella; species Prevotella marseillensis. The sequence continues at coordinate 1,138,262 of NZ_UYXY01000001.1, forward strand.
CCTTTTAAAGAGGCTTCTGGATATATATCCAAGTATTCTTGAAAAGCAGCAATTGAATTTACAGTCTGTGTTTGATCTAATCTTGGTTCCGGTGTACTCATAAACAGGCTTTCGCCAATGTAGAATGAGGCCATTTCTGAATAAATACCTTTGGGATATGTCTTATAGTATTTTTTAAAAGTCATTGCAGCACTTTCATAGTCCTTGTCACAAAATTGTGCCATTGCAAGCATATATAGACTTTCTTCAGCATTGTCTGTTCCTTTTTGAATTGTTACAAGTTCTTCAAGCAAAGTAATTGCCTGTGTATATTTGCCATACGCAAAACACTCTTTTGCATATTCATACTTATAATTATAGTCTTGTGACTTATAAACTTGATTGAATTCGTGTGCACATCCAGAAAACAACACGACAGCAAATATGGAGATGATAATATTATTCTTCATAATTCAATATTTGGCTTGCAAAAGTACATATTATTCTATTAAGTAACAAAGTTTTGAACTTATTTTTAAGAAAAAATATCTTTATTAGGTGATTTCTTTGTAATATTTGTATTTTTGCATCTTGAATTGTTATGTATTTATAATATTCTTATTGTGTTTATTGTTATATGAAAGGTTTTAAGCTTACCTCAAATTATAAGCCGACAGGGGATCAACCTGAAGCTATTAAGCAATTAACAGAGGGGGTACTTAATGGTGAAAAGTCACAAGTGTTACTTGGAGTAACTGGATCGGGTAAAACTTTCACGGTTGCAAATGTTATCGCCAATGTAAATAAACCAACGTTAATTTTAAGCCATAATAAGACACTTGCAGCTCAGCTTTACAGTGAAATGAAATCTTTTTTCCCTGATAATGCGGTGGAGTATTATGTATCATACTATGATTATTATCAGCCTGAAGCATATTTACCACAGACGGATACATATATTGAAAAAGATCTTGCTATTAATGAGGAAATAGACCGTTTACGTTTATCTGCTGTTTCTGCATTGCTGTCAGGAAGGAAAGACGTTATTGTCGTATCGTCAGTCTCCTGTATTTATGGTATGGGCGGACCTGTTGAAATGGCAAAAAGTATAATATCTTTAAAGCGAGGCCAGATTTTAGATCGCAATGACTTCTTGCGTAGCCTCGTAGGAGCTTTGTATGTTCGAAATGACATAGAACTCAAGAGAGGCAATTTTAGGGTTAAAGGAGATACTGTTGATGTATTTATGGCTTATAGTAATTATGTTCTTAGAATTTCATTTTGGGATGATGAGGTTGATAGTATTGAGGAAATAGATTCAATTGATTTTCATCGAATTGCTTCTTTTGATAATTATCAAATTTATCCTGCCAATATTTTTGTAACATCAAAAGAGCAAACTGAACTTGCTATACGTAAAATACAAGATGATTTGTTAAAGCAAATATATTACTTTAATGAATTGGGGGATAATATTAAAGCTCAGCGTATTAAGGAACGTGTGGAGTATGATATGGAAATGATAAAAGAATTGGGCCATTGTTCGGGGATAGAAAATTATTCACGATATTTTGATGGACGTGAAGCAGGACAAAAACCATATTGTCTTTTGGATTTTTTCCCGTCAGATTATCTGATGGTGATAGATGAGAGTCATGTGAGTGTTCCTCAAATTAGTGCTATGTATGGTGGCGATAGGGCGAGAAAGACTAATCTGGTTGAATATGGATTCCGTCTGCCGGCAGCATTTGATAATCGTCCATTAAAGTTTGAAGAGTTTCACTCTATGATACATCAGGTAATTTATGTTTCTGCAACTCCTGCAGATTATGAATTGGAGGAAGCCGGAGGGGTTGTTGTTGAGCAGGTTATACGTCCAACAGGATTGTTGGATCCGGAAATAGAAGTAAGACCAAGTGAAAATCAGATTGATGATCTCATGGAAGAGATTGTTATACGTAATGGGAAAAATGAACGTACGTTGGTTACTACATTGACAAAGCGTATGGCTGAAGAGTTGACTGAATATTTGCTTAATCACGATGTTAAAGCTAATTATATACACAGTGATGTCGCTACTTTGGATAGAGTGAAAATTATGAATGATTTACGTGAAGGCGTTTTTGACGTTCTTGTTGGAGTGAACTTATTGCGTGAAGGGCTTGATTTGCCTGAAGTCTCGCTTGTCGCGATACTGGATGCGGATAAAGAAGGTTTTTTGCGTTCACACAGATCGTTGACTCAAACTGCAGGGCGAGCGGCGAGGAATGTAAATGGTAAAGTAATTATGTATGCTGACCATATTACTGCAAGTATGCAGATGACGATAGATGAAACTGCAAGGCGTCGCGAAAAGCAGTTGAAATATAACGAAGAGCATAATATTACTCCTAAACAAATTGTTAAGGTAATAAATCATGATACATTGGGATCTGCTAGTATTATTGATATGCCAGTTGCAAACAAAAAGTATGAGGCTTATATTGAAGAAGACCATGTCGCATTTGCTGCGGATCCTATTGTAACCAAGATGAATAAAGATCAGTTGTTAAAAACAATTGCAAATACACAAAGGATGATGAAAAAAGCGGCAAAAGATCTTGACTTTATACAGGCTGCACAATTTCGAGATGAATTAATTCGTCTGCAAAATATACTTGATGGTAAATATTGATAATTATAAAAACATTATGTAGTAATTTATATCGGTGCTTATTTGTTGCTATTCTAATTCTAGTTGTTAAATTATGCTTATTGTTGCGCCTATAACTTTTAATTTATTAATTTTGCAAAAATATATATTCGTATGAAACTGATTTTTATCCTTTCTATGTATTTGATTCCAATGATTGGTTTGGCACAGAGTGTTTGGGAAGCACCTAATGCCGAGGATCATAAAGTCACAACAAGTACATTTATTGATAATAAAGAGAATTCGGAAGCTAAATATTTAAAAGGAGCAGTTCCTGAGGTTGATGGAAAAGTTGAATGGCGCTTAGATATTGATGTCCCAAAGAAAAATGCTCAGGATATATACGATATAATATTTGATTGTTTTACGAGTTTAACTAAAACAGAAAATCAACTTGAAGGTAGTCGTATTTCACTTATCAATAAAAAGGACCATATTGTAGTTGCTAGTATGAAAGAGTGGCTCGTTTTTACAGATAAATTATTGTCTTTAGACAGAACGAAATTTAATTATACTTTAATCGCATATTGTAAAGATAACCATCTTACGGTTACAATGGGACGTATATTATATGTTTATGATGAAGAACGCGTTAGAGGTGGATATGTGTATAAAGCAGAAGAATGGATTAATGATGAAAATGCATTAAATCGTAAACAGACACGTTTGTTGCCTGGTTCTGCAAAATTTAGAAGAAAGACCATTGATCGTAAAGATTATATTTTTAATACAATTAAAGAAAATGTTTTGAAATAAGCTTATTTTTGATATTTTTATTTAAAAGCAATGATTGTAAATACAGATGATAATAACAAGAAATTTAATTCTTGTGGGAAATATGGAAGTCGAGGTGAACGCTTTATGTTTCTTCGTAATATATTAAATATTATTTTCATGTTGGGAGCATTGATTGGTATGGTAATTTATTTTAAAGTAGATCATCAAATTGGCACAATCGTAATATTGTCTTCCATGTTATTTAAAATTGTTGAATGTGTTTTTCGCTTCATAAAATGAGTAAAAGGCTATTAATAGGGATAACGTATATATTATTTTGTTTATCGGTCTATTCACAAGACTATAATCAGTTAACGGATACGGGCGAGTTTACACAGGCGGGATCAAATAAAAGTTCAAAAAGTGATACACTTTCATCTGGGAATAAAGAAATTCCAAAAGGATTGAAAGTTTGGACTATTGATGAACGTTTTGGGGAACGTACGGCTGCTGTACCAGATACAATGCAGCATATGTATATGAACTCAATTTTTACAACAGGCCTGCGTGGAGAATACAATACTACAGGAAACTTAGGAGCGCCACGTATTAGTCGTATTTATATAGATAGAGATGAAACGTCCCAGTTTGTATTCACACAACCATATGATTATTTCTTGACGCCTGTCAACAAATTCCTTTTTACGAACACTCTTTCGCCGATTACCAATATTTCTTATGATGAATGTGGTGATAGAACAAATGGTGAAGATCATTTTAAGGCAATTTTTGGTGTTAATGCAGGTAAAAAGTTAGGCGTAGGTTTTAAGTTTGATTATATCTATGGCCGTGGATATTATCAAAATCAGAGCACGTCGCATTTTAATTATACTATGTATGGCTCATATCTAGGTGACAGATATGATGCTCATATTTTATTATCAACTAATCACCAGAAAGTGACGGAAAATGGTGGTATAACTGATGATAGGTACATAACACATCCTGAAGCATTTGATGATAATTTTAGGGAGAGTGAAATACCTACCGTTTTAGAACAAAATTGGAATCGTAATGATAATCAACATATATTTTTCACACACCGCTATAATTTGGGATTTAATAGAAAAGTAAAAATGACAGAAGAAGAGATTGCTGCACGAAAGTTCGCAATAGCTTCTCAAAAGGAGAATGAAACAAATAAGGCAAAAGAAGAGGCACGGAAGAAAGCTATTAAGGAAGGACGTGAATTTGATGAAAATGCATATGATGAGAAAAAGACATTTTCAGGGCGTCCTGACAATGCTATAATAGCAGGTGATGAACCTGCCGATACGACTAATACAGCAAGCGATAGAATAGTTCTTGATAAGACAGCCGCAGATAGTTTGCTTAACGTTCATATAGACAATAAAAATGTTGCTAATGTGGATACTGCATGGATGAAGGATGAATACGTGCCAGTTACAAGCTTTATACATACTTTAAAGTTTGATAATTATCGTCGTATATATCAAGCATATAGAACTCCTGAAAATTATTATGCAAATACATTCCCTGTTAATGAGAAGTTTGAAGGGGATTCAATTTATGACAAGACTAACCATTATTCATTAAAAAATACATTTGCTATAGCATTGCTGGAAGGTTTTAATAAATGGGCAAAAGCAGGACTAAGGGCTTTTGTTACATCAGATTTACGGCATTTTAGTTTGCCTGATTCTTTAGGCGGAACAAGTAGCTATAACGAACATAATTTGAGTGTTGGTGGTCAATTAATAAAAAAACAAGGAACAACGTTGCATTATGATGTTACAGCTGAAGCATGGCTTGCAGGAGAAGACGCCGGACAATTGAAAGTTGATGCAAACGCAGATCTTAATTTTCGTCTGTTTAATGATACTATAACTCTAGCTGCACGGATGTTTTTTTATCGCCTTAACCCAACATTTTATTATAGACATTATCATTCAAAACATTTTTGGTGGGATAATGATGGTCTTAGTAAAGAAATACGTACCCGTATAGAAGGTGTCTTTTCTTTAAGGCGTACTCATACTACATTGCGTGTAGCTGTTGATGATTTAAAAGATTATACATATTTGAGTCAGAGTTATACAATTACTGATAATTTTAATCGGGCAGGGAATGTGGTTTCTGTAAAGCAATGCTCTGGGAATATAAATCTATTCACTTTGCAATTGTCACAGGATTTTAAATTTGGCCCTCTTAATTGGGAAAATCAGATAACATATCAGAAATCAAGTAACGAAGAAGTTTTGCCTGTTCCTCTGTTAAATATATACACTAATTTATATTTTAAGTTTAAGGTCGCTCGTGTGTTAAGTGTTGATCTCGGGGCTGATTTGCGTTATTTTACAAAGTATAAAGCGTTGGATTATAGTCCGGCATTAGGTCAATATACCGTACAGGACAATGGTGAGAATAATGTTGAAATAGGGAATTATCCTTATGTAAATGTATACGCCAATTTACATCTAAAGCATACGCGATTTTTCATTATGATGAGCCATGTTAATGCAAGTGCAGGTGAATATTTCCTCGTTCCTCATTATCCTTTGAATGGAAGAGTGCTACGTTTTGGTGTGTCATGGAACTTTTTCAACTGATAGTAATCTTGCAACATTGACTGATGAAATAAATTTTATTGTTGATTAGTCTTTTATTAAAGTTTATATTAATTTTGTTAGAAAATATCAAATTATGCCTCAAATATCAGTACGTGGATTAGAAATGCCGGAGTCGCCAATAAGAAAATTAGCTCCGTTAGCGACAGCTGCTAAAAATCGCGGAATAAAAGTATATCATCTTAATATAGGACAGCCAGATCTGCCTACACCCAAAGTTGCTATTGACGCTATACGTAATATTGATAGAGAAATTCTTGAATATTCACCATCACAAGGATATCTTGGATACAGAAAGAAGCTTGTGAATTATTATAAAAAGTACAACATTAATGTAAGTCCTGATGATATTATAATAACTTGTGGGGGAAGTGAAGCTGTTCTTTTTGCTTTCATGTCGTGTCTAAATCCAGGAGATGAGATAATTGTTCCTGAACCTGCATATGCTAATTATATGGCTTTTGCTATTTCTGCTGGAGCAAAAATAAGGACTATTGCAACAACTATAGATGAAGGATTTTCTTTACCAAAAGTTGAGAAATTTGAAGAGTTGATAAATGATCGTACACGTGCAATACTTATTTGTAACCCCAATAATCCTACAGGATATTTGTATACAAGACGTGAAATGAACCAGATTAGAGATTTGGTTAAGAAGTATGACTTGTATCTTTTTTCTGATGAAGTTTATCGTGAATATATATATACAGGTTCGCCTTATATCAGTGCATGTCATCTTGAAGGTATTGAGCAAAATGTAGTTCTTATTGACTCTGTTAGTAAAAGATATAGCGAGTGTGGAATACGTATTGGAGCCTTGATAACTAAAAATTTGGATGTACGTCAAGCCGTGATGAAATTTTGTCAAGCCCGTTTGTCACCGCCATTAATCGGACAAATAGCAGCAGAAGCATCTCTTGATGTGCCAGAAGAATATTCACGTAGCGTATATGACGAATATGTGGAACGTCGTAAATGTCTTATAGATGGCCTTAATCGTATACCAGGTGTTTATTCACCTATACCCATGGGGGCTTTCTATACTGTTGCAAAACTACCTGTAGATGATAGTGAAAAGTTTTGCCGTTGGTGTTTGGAAACATTTAATTATGAAGGTGAAACTGTCATGATGGCTCCAGCGTCAGGATTTTATACAACACCTGGAGCCGGATATAATCAAGTACGTATAGCATATGTGTTAAAAAAAGAAGATTTAATACGTGCGCTTTTTATATTACGAAAAGCGCTTGAAACTTATCCGGGGAGGGTTGATGAAGAATGAATTTACCATTATATATAGCAAAGCGTATTTATTCAGACAATAACGCTCAGCAAAAAGTTAGTAAGCCGGCAATCCATATCGCAACAGCAGGTGTTGCCGTAGGGTTAGCCGTAATGATAATTTCTGTATGTATTGTTTTAGGTTTTAAGCATACTATACGTGATAAAGTTATAGGCTTTGGTTCCCATATTACTGTTGCGAACTTTATGACGCTACATGGCTATGAACAGAAGCCTATTGCTATGCCTGATAGTATGATGAATGTATTGAAATCCATTAATGGAGTTAAGCACGTACAACGTTATGCAATTAAACAAGGCATATTGAAGACAGACAGCGATTTTCTGGGAATAGCTTTTAAGGGCATTGCTTCAGAATACGATACTGCTTTTATCCACAATAATATGATAAGTGGTACTATTCCTGCATTTAGTGACAATAAAAGCCATAATAAGATTGTTATATCTAAGATTATGGCGGATATGCTCAAGATAAATACTGGTGATAAGGTGTTTGCATATTTTATTGATAATGATGATGTCAGAATGAGACGATTTACTGTATCAGGAGTTTATCAAACAAACCTTACACAATATGATAAAACAATCTGTTTTACCGATCTTTATACTGCATCCCGTCTTAATGGATGGGACACAGGACAAGTTACAGGTGCAGAACTTATTGTGAATGATTTCAATAAGATTAATAATGTCGAAAATATTCTTATTTCTAAAGTAAATAGAACTACTGATACTTATGGAGAAGCCTATTCTTCAGAAACAATTCAAGAGGCGAATCCACAAATTTTTTCATGGCTTGATCTTTTAGATTTAAATGTTTGGATAATACTGGCACTTATGCTATGTGTTGCTGGATTTACAATGATTTCAGGATTACTCATAATAATTCTTGAACGTACAAGTATGATAGGTATTTTAAAAGCTCTTGGTGCAAAGAATACGATAATCCGTAAAACTTTTTTATGGTTTGCTATTTTTATTATAGGGAAAGGTATGATTATTGGAAATATTATTGGTTTTGGACTAGTTTTATTACAAAAACTGACAGGTATTGTTTCTCTAGATCCTTCAACTTATTATGTTAAGACCGTACCAGTTGAAATTAATTTACCTTTAATTATATTACTTAATGTTGCCACTTTACTTATAAGTGTTTTTGTGCTTATAGCACCAAGCTTTCTTGTTTCACGTGTACATCCAGCAAAGTCAATGAGATATGAATAAAATCTAAATATAAATGATTAAGATAAGGCTTCATTATTATGTTTGTAAGTGATTTAATTAATAAAAGAAATTTCCCTAAATTCTAATTAGTCGCCCCTTAAAAAGGTTATTATCTACTGGTATTCAGTAATTTAATCAATAAAAGTCTTTGATGAATCTGCAAGTTTTCTTATCTTTAGGGTAATAAACTTGCAGATTTTATGATTAAAAAAAGTGTAGTGTTTCACTGAGTGTGTCTGATGCAAGTTTGCCTTAGAAGTGATGATGCAAAGTTAACAGACAATTTTGTATTTCATATCAAAAAAGTGAATTTTATGTTGTATCTGGACGAGGAACGGGTTCTGCAGAGGAGCACCCCGTCAGCAACATGGCTAGGCCTATACTGATAGCAAGAACTATCCTGGAGTCGTCATGGTGGCGACTCCTTTTTTGCTTTCAGGCAGGCTTTTCTGCTAAAAGAACTATTCCATTAGTCCGGAAACAGAGTCTTGTCGCAGGTTATGTTGGGTAGCAGCCGGTCAAAAGCCTTGTGTTCCATGGCGACACTACCCATGAGCGTCAGTACAGATTCTTCGTTAGGCATGGCTGTACGCATTCTGGTCACTCTCCTGAAGTCCCGGTTGAGGCGCTCAATCCAATTAGTGGTATATATCATGGACTGAATCTCCGGAGCATAGTTCAAGTAAGTCATGTATGCCTTGTAGTCGGCGTTGTTACGCATGAGTTTGAATGCCCGGTAGTCTTTACCCCACCTCTCACACATATCCTGCCATTTCTTCCATGCCCATCTCAATGGTGTAATCGCGCTGTCCGGTACGGAAGATATCACGCAGGTCAGAAGCCAAAGCACCCTTGTCTCCATGACTGACCTTGGCAAACATATTGCGTTTGAGATGGGTTACGCATCTCTGAAGCGGAGTACCGGGGAATTTCTCTCCCACAACGACATCAAGACCCTTAATACCGTCTGCAACCATGAGCCCAATCTTTTGGACGCCCCTTTCTTTTAAAGTGTCAAAGATATCACTCCATCCTGTTGCGCTCTCTGTAGGAATATTGAATATAGCCAGCACATCACGGCGGCCTTCCTCTGTAACGGCCAATGCGACATAGAACGCTTCACTGGATACCGAACGTTTACGGTGAATCTTAATATGCACACAGTCTACGAACATGACCGGGTAGTAACTCTCAAGACTGCGCTCCAGCCAGGCGTTTACCTGGGTACGAACGCTGTCTACCATCCGGCTGATGCTGGACTTGGAATAGTGCTGGCCGTAAATCTGCTCAAAGACATCTCCGACCTGTTCCTGCGTCAGCCCTTTGGTATATAAGACTCCAGCCAACCGGTCACATTCCTCTTCCTGATTGCGAAGAATGGCAAGTATCCGGGGATGAAAGTTGCCATAACGGTCGCGGGGAATACGGAATTCCAATTTTCTTCCTTGGCCATAGGCATGTCCAAAACGATAGCCATTGCCCATATTTTGAGGATTTTCATGCAGAAACTCACTCCGTTCTGCTACCATCATGCTTTCAGGCATGATTTCCATCAGGTCGTGTAGACCATTTTCTTTCTCTGCATGCTTGCGCATGAGCTCAGAAATTTGTAGTTTCGTGAAGTGCATAGTTTGTATATTTAGTGGTTTGGTCACTCCTAAATTACAAACTTCGGGGCTGACACGCAAGGGGCGGCCCTTTTTTACTGACTATCAGACACACTTTTTGAGATGGTATCACGTTCTTCTGGTAGCAGCGGCTTATAACTTCAAAAGAACCATGAAAGCTCTTTGTTGCATGCATCAAAAAATATGCGAGATACTGTGTTTGAACAATATCTCGCAAAAAGGGCTTTTTTAGGGACGTCAAGGGCATTTTCTAATAAATGGTTTTGTCATATACAACTTCAGGGTCTGGTGAACCTGATATCATATCTTGATATGCTTTTGATAAATCAGACTTTACAATATCAATGTCATTATTAACAGGTCGGTCTTTATCTAAAATAGAATGTGAGAAGAGCCATTCATATGTTTTATTCATATATAATATTCGTGCTAATGCCCCGTGTGAAGCACCTTTTAGCCAGTCAAATTTAAGTCTTTTGTCATTATTTGTTTGTTTTAATTCGTCGACAACGACTTTTGATTCTTTTATTGATACTGCTCTGTCAGCAGTACCATGTATTATCCATAATGGTACCTTTCCTAAACCAGTTTTGTCTTTGAGCGTACATCCACCGCAAAGCGCCATAGCTGCAGCAACTTTATTTGGATAAGTTCCGGTAAAATCAAGCGTTCCGTATCCACCAAGACTCATTCCAATTACATATACGCGTGTAGAGTCCATTGAATAATTATTTTTTGTCCATTCTAAAACTTGATTTATTTTGTACGGATTCCATGAACCGCCAGGGTTTTGTGGAACAATAACTAATGCATCAATTTGTCTGCCTTTAACTATTGCATCTAATGGTCCATATCGCCTTACTTTATTAAGGTCATTTCCACATAAACTTTGGCCGTGTAAGAAAATTATTACTGGTGTATTCTCAAGCGTATAATAATAGTCGAGTGGGGTATATACCCAGAAATTATATCCTCCGGGTATTGAATCTTTTACAGGTCGAATAAAGTCGTATTGTGCTAATAAATATTGACTATAGCACAGCATCATACAGACTAATAATAATTGTTTCATTTTTGAATGTAATGCATATATCATATGCGATTAAGAACAATTTTTATTAAATCATCAATTTGATTTTTATAACCAGTATTTGCTTCTTTTGCAACACGATTAGCAATAACCATGCAGCATGTTGTTGCTTTATGTCCCATAAGGCGAGCGAGTCCTGCAAGAGCGGAACTTTCCATTTCAAAGTTTGTTATTTTTAAGCCATTATATTCAAACTTTTCTATCTTTTCATTTTGTTTTGGATCAGTCAATGGAATGCGTAATTGACGACCTTGTGGCCCAAAGAAACCACCGCAGGCAATAGTTACACCTCTAACCATATCCTTATCAGCTATGCGTTCAACAAGCTCAGAATCTGCATCTATTATATACGGAGCAGGTGCACACATATTTCCTGTCCAACCAAGATGATTTAAAAGTGCTCTTTCCATTGCAAGATCACACACGGCATTACGCCCTTCATAGAAGTTTAAGAGTCCATCAAATCCAATTGATTTTTCTGAACAAATAAAAGTTCCAACAGGTGTGTATGGTTGTAAACCTCCGCATGTACCTATTCTAACAATATCTAACTGTCGTATTTTTTCTTTTTCTGTACGTGTATTGAAATCAATATTTGCAAGTGCATCGATTTCGTTCATTACAATGTCAATGTTGTCACAGCCAATACCTGTTGATGTGACCATTATTCGTTTGCCATTATATGTTCCGGTTATTGTATGAAATTCCCTACTTTCAATATTACATTCTTTTGTGTCAAAATGTGAAGCTACTAATTCAACTCTTCCTGGATCTCCAACAAGAATAACCTTATCTGCAAGGTCCTCGGGTCTTACATGAAGATGAAATACACTACCATCTGGATTAATTATTAATTCAGACTCTTCAAAATATCGTTTTCCCATATATTTTTCCTCCTATATTTTATTGTTCATTAATTGCAATGTTTTCAGTATTTCTTATTTCTTTTTCTAATGTTTGGGTATATTTGTGAAGTTTCTCAAGCTGGTATTCTATATCTCTAATTTCTTTACCTAATGCTTTATTCTTATTTGTCGTATATCTTTTCCTATATGTTTCAAGTTGTAATTCTGTATATTTTATTTTTTGTTTCATTTCGCATAATTGCAAAAAACGTTTTTGATTTGCTACTGATTTAAAGTCTGTAGGACTAGTATATACTGTATTATCATTTACGATAAATGAGATATTCTTGTTTTCACTTTCCGTTTTCCGCTTAATAAGTTTGGACAGCCTATTTCTAGCATCTTTAAGTTTTTTTGCATCTGTCCATGTCGCTTGTATACTTTTGATATCTGCAAGATCTTTCAATTTGTTATCATCCATATTAACGTCATCGTATATAGTACGTGATGTTGACGGAACAAATGTATATATACAAACCTTACCTTCAGGTTGTCTTCTGTCTGTAACAAGCCATCCAATAGAATCAAATTCGTTTATTATGCAATAATAATCATTTCCTGTTGAGTTGTATGGAAGACCTATATTCTCTGGTTTGTAGAAACGGGCAGAATCTGCATCATACATAGTTACATATATGTCATAGCCACCTAAATTATCTTTGCTTTTACCTGCGAAATATAAAGTTATTCCGTCTGACATCATATATGGGTTATTTATATCAGTAAATTCATCATCAAAATCTGTTATACGTCTTATATCGTTCCACTTTCCGTTAAGTTTATCTGCTGTATAAAGTCGTAAATGGCCTGTTTCATCTTTTTTTGAGAAATATACTTTATTTCCAAATTCATTCATATATGTGTACGATTGCGCTTGGTCGGATACTTTCCAAAAGTTGTTATAAGAATTCACGCTCCCAGATTCTTTGGTCAATGGTATTTTGTTCAAAAAATTATTTTTATCAGCAATAATACTATCAATTATCATTATCTGTTCTGTTGAAGGTAGCATCGTTTCGTATAACATCTGTGCCTGATCTTCTGATGTTATTTTTGTTGTGGCTGCCTTTTTTGTGGTTCTTGATTTTTGCGCGAAGACATTAAATGATACATTTGTTGCCAAAATAATCAGTATAAAATATATGAAACGTTTATTTGACATTACTTTAACTAGTTTTTTAAGGTTATTATTTATTTTGATAAACATATTGTTTGGAATCCTTTTTGTATGAGTACAATGCTTTTACGAGATATATAGTACACCTCGATATGCAAAGATAGCGTAATTTGTTTGAAAGTGGAAAGGATAAATGTCTTTTTTGAATGGCGAAATTTTCGTTTAACTAAAATTAGGCTATTCTTCAATGAGTTTTCCATTCTTTTCTAATGCGTTCCAAATGGAATATCTTGCCTCATTATTCATTTTTTCAACTTCATTAAACAACAAACAGATATCATTTCTATGTGAATCAGTTTCATATGGACATAATTTAATCTGTTTTTTATAGTTATTGTTTATTGCATATTGCTTGATATCTTTTTCTTCTTCTAGACATAAAGGACGAATTATTGTGATTGGCATTTTTCTCATTTTTAGGCGTACTGGCATGGTTGAAAAACTGCCTTGAAAATATAAATTCATCATAGTTGTATGAATTATGTCATCCATGTGATGTCCTAAAGCTATTTTATTGCATCCAAGTTCTTGAGCTATTGTGAACAACTGCTTGCGGCGATTCCATGAACATAGAAAACATGGTGATTTCCTTTTATCTGTCATGGCATTAAATCCTGTAGTCACAACATTAAACTTTATACCTCTACTTTCCGTGAAGTTTTTAAGATAGGATATATCTGATTCGTATTTTATGTTTGACATTCTTATATGAAGTGCTTCGGCTGCAAATGAAGGCTTATTAATTCTTAGTCTTCTACTGATTAAGTCTACTAGGCATAGGGAATCTTTACCACCAGATATTCCAATCAAAATCTTATCATTATCACAAATAAGATTATAATCATAAATCGCTTTTTGAAAGCGACTTATGATTTTTCTTTCAAGCTTTTCGTTATCAGATAAAATAGGCATGATATATCGTTCTTATGATTAGAAATATTTGTTATTTCATAAAAACAAGATATACTGCACATATTATTAGTAAAAATGCAAGTACATGATTCCAATGCAGTGTTTGACCCTGAAACAGAATATTTGCTATTACGGCGAATACACCTAAACTTATACATTCTTGAATAACTTTAAGTTGTATAAGATTAAAGGGGCCTCCGTTGTCTTGGAATCCGATGCGATTTGCTGGAACTTGACAGCAATATTCAAAGAATGCAATACCCCATGAAAAAAGAATAACTCCTATCATGGGCCATTTTGCTGATATTCCTGATGCTTGAAGTTTTAAATGCCCATACCAAGCAAGTGTCATAAACACATTGCTTAGTATGAGTAATATGATTGTATATAATCCATTCATTATTTATTTTCTTTCATGAGTTGTTTGTCCATGTTGTGAGCTGCGCGTCGTCCGTCACCCATTGCCAATATTACAGTAGCTCCACCTCTGACAATATCACCTCCTGCATAAATCTCTGGGCGCGAGCTTTGCATCTCATCATTTACAACTATGGTATTTTTGCGTCCGAGAGTTAAATCTTTAATAGATTTCGGTACTAACGGGTTTGGTGATACACCTATAGCTACTATGACTTGGTCAACGTCTATTGTGATTGTTTTACCTTCAATAGGTACAGGACTTCTTCTTCCTGACGCATCAGGCTCTCCTAAAGTCATAACTTGTAACACAGCCTGCTTTACAGCACCATTTTCATCCGATATATATTCTATCGGATTATGTAGGCACATAAAATTAATTCCCTCTTCTTTTGCATGTTTGACTTCCTCTAATCTTGCTGGCATTTCTGTTTCCGAACGTCTGTATACTAATGTAACGTCTGCTCCTAAACGTTTAGCTGTTCTACATGAATCCATTGCAGTATTTCCACCACCTACAACTAGTACATGTTTGCCAATATTTAGAGGTGTGTCGGTCGTTGGGTTGGCTGCATCCATTAGGTTTACACGTGTCAGGTATTCATTAGATGACATAATATTTATCAGATTTTCACCGGGTATGTTCATAAAATTAGGCAAACCGGCTCCAGAGCAGACGAAGATGCCTTTAAAACCATTACTCTCAAGCTGTTCTATACTGATAGTTTTTCCTATAATGCAGTCTGTTTGGAAATGAACTCCCATTTTTCGTAGGTTGTCAATTTCTACATCGACGATCTTGTTTGGAAGACGGAATTCTGGTATACCATATTTAAGCACTCCACCTATTTCATGTAATGCTTCAAATACATACACCTCATATCCCTTTTTTATCATGTCCCCTGCAAAGCTTAGTCCAGCAGGACCAGAGCCGACAACAGCAATCTTAATACCGTTGGAAGAACTTATTTCTGGTAATGAGATCTGTCCACTTTCACGTTCATAATCTGCAGCAAAACGTTCAAGGTATCCAATTGCAACAGCAGGTTCATTCATCTTGAGATGTATACATTGGCTTTCACACTGCTTTTCCTGTGGACAAACACGTCCACATACAGCGGGTAGGGCAGAGGTGTTTTTAAGTACTTTAGCAGCGGCTAAGAACTGGCCTCGTTCAATATTCTTGATGAATGACGGAATATTGATATTAACCGGACAGCCTTCTATACATGTTGGTTTGGCACAGTCAAGGCATCTTTTAGCCTCTGTCATAGCCATCTCCTTTGTCAAACCCTTATTAACTTCTTCATATCTTGTGGTAGAGCGATAAGAAGGATCTAATTCTGGCATTATTACTCGTTTAATGGCAGTCCGCTCTTTGGGTTTCATCGTTGCACGCAGAGCTTTACGCCATTCTGAGTTTCTGTCTGTCAAAACGTCTATAGGTTCGTCTGTAATTTGGTCGTTTACACTAATTAGGTGCTCTTCTTTATCCTCATTGCTTTGTTTTGTCGCATTTAGGTGCTCTTCAAAATGTTCTAGTTCTTCTTGTTCTGCACGTTTGAATGTCCCCATGCGTTTAAACATTTCATCCCAGTCAACTAATGCTCCGTCAAATTCAGGACCGTCAATGCAAACAAACTTTGTCTTTCCACCAATAGTAAGTCGACATGCACCACACATTCCAGTACCATCGACCATGATTGTATTTAGGGATACATCTGTTGGGATATTGTATTTCTGTGTTAGCATGCAACTAAACTTCATCATAATAGGAGGTCCGATAGCAAAAACTTTATCAATATGTTCTTGATTTATAAGTTTTTCAATACCGACTGTTACGACTCCTTTTTCCCCATAAGACCCGTCATCTGTCATTATTATAGTTTCATCACTATTCTCTCGGACTTCATTTTCAAGTATAATTAAATCTTTGTTTCGTCCTGCAATTACAGATAAAACTCTATTGCCTGCTGCTTTTAATGCTTTTATAATAGGAAGCATTGGAGCAACTCCAACTCCGCCTCCTGCACATATTACGGTTCCAAATTTTTTTATGTCTGTAGGATTTCCAAGTGGTCCAACAACGTCTGTGATATAATCTCCGACGTTCAGATTACACATCTTAATTGATGACAGACCTACTTTTTGCACAACCATTGTAATGGTTCCTTTTTCTATGTCTGCATCTGCAATTGTGAGCGGCATACGTTCGCCATTTTCGCCAATTCTTACGATCACAAAATTACCGGCTTTCCGGCTTTTTGCAATCAGTGGCGCTTCTACTTCAAAGAGAAATACTTTCTCTGAGAATTGTTCCTTACGGATAATCTTGTTCATTGTTGTTTTATGGTGTAGTATTTAATAATTAAGGTGTTATATAATTTATGGTTTATGGTAGCAAACCATAAACCATAAATTTAGGTTTTGCAATAGACTTGTATTTAAAAGTTATTATTGTCAAGCATATCGAATCCGCAGTATGGTATAAGCGCTTTGGGAACTTTAATACCTTCTGGTGTTTGATTGTTTTCAATTATTGTAGCTACAATGCGAGGTAAAGCTAATGCAGAGCCATTTAATGTGTGGCACAGTTCTGTTTTTTTCGTTTCAGAATTGCGATAGCGGCATTTTAGACGATTAGCCTGATAACTTTCGAAGTTGCTGACAGATGAAACTTCGAGCCATTTCTTTTGTGCAGTGCTATAGACTTCAAAGTCATAGCAAATAGCTGATGTAAAACTCATGTCGCCTCCACAAAGACGTAAAATGTGATATGGCAATTCTAGTTTCTGACACAATCCTTCAACATGTGCAAGCATTTCATTAAGTGATTCATAAGAATGTTCTGGCTTATCTATGCGGACAATTTCAACCTTATCAAATTGATGTAATCTGTTAAGTCCTCTCACGTCTTTACCATATGAACCAGCCTCACGTCTGAAACATGCAGAATATGCACATCTTTTGATTGGAAGATCTTTCTCGTCCAATATGACGTTTCTGAATATATTGGTTACAGGAACTTCTGCTGTAGGAATAAGATAAAGATTGTCCATATTGCAATGATACATTTGACCTTCCTTGTCTGGTAACTGGCCTGTTCCGTATCCAGATGCTTCATTTACTACATATGGAGGTTGTATTTCCAAGTATCCGCTTTTACGTGCTTCTTCAAGAAAAAATGCTTCGAGCGCTCTTTGAAAACGTGCCATCTTTCCTATATATATAGGGAATCCGGCTCCTGTAATTTTTACACCTAAATCGAAGTTTATTAAATTGAATTTTTTGCATAGATCCCAATGGCATAAAGCATCTTCTGGAAGGTCGGGTATTTGTCCGCCTTCTTTTACGATAACATTATCTGATGCATCTTTACCTTCCGGAACATCGTCGTTTGGAATGTTGGGGATTGTACAGAGTAGTTCTGTCAG
The DNA here is from genome assembly GCF_900625065.1 of Prevotella marseillensis. Classification (NCBI taxonomy): domain Bacteria; kingdom Pseudomonadati; phylum Bacteroidota; class Bacteroidia; order Bacteroidales; family Prevotellaceae; genus Prevotella; species Prevotella marseillensis. Next base: position 1,156,387 of record NZ_UYXY01000001.1, read on the forward strand.
TTTTTCTTGGGTTTTATCTAATTGATGCTCAAGATTTTTGGCACTTTCTTTTAGCTTGGATACATTTTCTTTAATCGCATTGGCTTCGTCTGTTTTCTTTTCTTTCATTAGAGAGCCAATTTGTGCTGACAACAATTTGCATTCCTGCAGATTTTTGTCAAGCTTTTGCTGGGTTTCACGTCTGGTCTTATCCAATGCTAAGACATTGTCAATAGCCTCTTTGGCACCATTAAAGTGTTTTTTCTCAAGCCCTTTAATTACACGTTCAGTTTCTTCACTGATGAGTTTTAGTGTAAGCATACAAATTTATATTTTATAATAACAGATGCAAATTTACAAAAAAAATTTTTTGTAGCGACTAAAAAAAGCAAAAATCCCGATTCTCGTGTGAGAAAAGGGATTCTTGTGTTTGTTTGGAATAAATAATTAAAAATTCTTTTGTTTAAGCTTCTGCTTCAGGTATTACAGATACAACACTCTTGTCTCTGCGGCCCTTGTGGAAATTAACCACGCCGTCAACCAAAGCATAAAGAGTATCATCTTTACCAATACCTACGTTCTTGCCAGGGTTGTGCTTAGTACCACGCTGACGAACAATAATGTTACCAGCAATTACTTTCTGACCACCCCAAATCTTAACGCCTAATCTTTGAGAAGCTGACTCACGTCCGTTCTTAGAACTACCTACACCTTTTTTATGTGCCATTTCTTGTTCCTCCTAAAATTTAAGCGATTACTTCTTTGATTTGTACTTCAGTGAATTGAGCACGATGTCCGTTCTTCTTACGGTAATCTTTTCTGCGCTTCATCTTGAAAACGATGACTTTGTCACCTTTTACAAGAGGATTTACAACTTCACATACTACCTTTGCACCGTCTACGGTTGGTGCACCTACCTGTACTGAACCTTCTTTGTCGACAAGCAGTACCTTGTCGAATTCAACAGCCTGGCCTTCTTTCACATCTTTCATGTGGTGAACGAACAGTTTCTTGCCCTGTTCTGCCTTAAACTGCTGACCGTTAATTTCTACAATTGCGTACATTTTATTATGTTAAACGGTTTTTTCCGTAAGGCGTATGACATCGTGTCATAGCTTGTTTGAGCCTATACGGACTAAATCGGCTGCAAAATTATAACAAATAATTTAAACTTCCAAATTTTTTGTGTTTGTTGGTTTGGTTGTTGTAATAAAAATATTTAAAAATCCTTTCTTGGTCTATCATTGTGCGATTTTACATCTTGCTTTGTTCTGTATTTGGGTAGTCTTATCGTTTTAGTGTTATATATGGATATTATTTATCTATTTGTCGTCAATGTAAATATAAATAATATGGCATGCCTCAGGTAATGTAGGCATGCCATAATAATATATTACTTTCTGTTTATTAATATGCAAAAAGTGGGTATTTTGACATTGTTTCATTCACTCTTTGACGCACTGAAGAAATTACGTTTTCATCTTCAGGACTGTTCAGAACTTCTTCAATAAGGTCTGCGATAAGAACCATGAGGTCTTCTTTTGCTCCTCTTGTTGTTATAGCAGGAGTGCCAAGACGTATTCCTGATGTTTGGAATGCACTGCGTGTATCATACGGAACCATATTCTTATTTACGGTTATATCAGCAGCAACTAATGCACTTTCTGCAACTTTTCCTGTAAGATCAGGATATTTAGAACGCAGGTCAACGAGCATAGAGTGGTTGTCTGTTCCTCCACTTACGATAGTAAAGCCGCGTTTAATGAGTTCGTCAGCAAGTACAGTCGCATTTTTCTTAACTTGCATAGCCCATTCTTTAAATTCTGGTTGTAGTGCTTCATTAAATGCTACTGCTTTTGCTGCTATTACATGCTCCAGCGGTCCGCCCTGTGTACCAGGGAATACAGCACTGTTAAGAAGCTGACTCATCATCTTGATTTGACCTTTAGGTGTCTTCTTACCCCATGGATTCTCAAAGTCTTTACCCATAAGGATAATACCGCCTCTTGGGCCACGTAGTGTTTTGTGAGTTGTAGATGTTACAATATGTGCATATTTAACAGGATTATCCAAAAGACCAGCGGCAATAAGACCTGCAGGATGAGCCATGTCAACCATTAAAATTGCTCCTACTTTGTCTGCAATTTCACGCATGCGTTTGTAATCCCATTCGCGGCTATATGCTGAACCACCGCCAATGATTAATTTGGGCTTATGCTCGATTGCCAGTTTTTCCATCTCGTCATAGTCAACGCGACCAGTTTCTTTGTCGAGATTGTATCCTACAGCATTATATAATATACCTGATGTGTTTACACTTGAGCCATGAGACAAGTGACCTCCATGGGCAAGGTTAAGCCCAAGGAACGTATCTCCTGGATTTAATACAGTTAAAAGAACAGCAGCATTTGCCTGTGCTCCAGAGTGAGGCTGAACATTTGCGAATTCTGCACCAAAAAGTTTTTTTACGCGTTCGATAGCCAGTGTTTCAACTTCGTCTACCACACCGCAACCGCCATAATAGCGTTTTCCTGGAAGGCCTTCTGCATACTTGTTTGTCAAGTATGAGCCCATAGCCTGCATAACTTCATCACTTACAAAGTTCTCTGAGGCAATGAGTTCCATTCCCTTTAACTGTCTTTGATGTTCTCTTTCGATGAGGTCGAAAATTACTTGATCTCTTTCCATACGATAGATTTTAATATGAATGTTGTGTTTAGGTTATTAATAGTTATGCAAAAATATAAAAAAATATCGATGCATGCAAGATAATTATTCTATAACTTATACGAGTTTAACCTTATTAATATCTTGTTCCTTGTCGCAATAATGACATTTAATAATGCCATTTTCTTTATCTATTACATGGAACACGGTTTTCATCGGTTCATTATTTGTAATACACTTAGGATTATTGCATTTGATGATTCCTTGAAGTTCGTTGGGTGTAACGACTTTTTTCTTCTCAACAACCTCATAGTTGCGTATGATGTTGAGAACGACATTTGGAGCAACAACAGAAAGTCTTGAGATTTCTTCATCTGTGAAGAATTTGTCCTCGACTTTGATAATTCCTTTATGTCCGATTTTCTTTGACAGATAATTATAGCCTATAGTAACTACAGTTTTCAAATTCTGAAGTCCTAAAATATTGGCCACTTCGTATGTCTTTTCTGAAGGTATATGGTCAATGACGGTACCATTTTCTATTGCTGCTACCAATCTTTCTTTCTTGCTCATTGTTTACTGGCTTAATAAAGTTCTGCTTATTTAATAATAGTAGGGTCGTTAATGATTTCATCCATAGACAAGCCTAGTACGTCGCATATGATAGCCTCACGTGCATAAAGGCCGTTTTGTGCCTGCTGGATATAATATGCATGCGGATTTGTGTCAACCTCATATTCTATTTCGTTAACACGTGGAAGCGGATGCAATATTTTCATGTTATCCCTTGCGTTATTGAGCATGTCGTTTTTTAGAATGTAAACATTTTTTACTTTCTCATATTCCATTAAGTCAGAGAATCTTTCTTTCTGTACTCGTGTCATATATAGAATATCGGCCTCGTTTATTATTTTTTCGTTGAATGCCGTATGTTCCACATATTTTATATTATGTTCTTTACAATAAATTTTATATTCATTAGGCATTGCAAGTTCCTTAGGTGCAATGAAATGGAACGTTGGATTGAAGTGTCTCATTGCCATGATAAGAGAGTGAACAGTTCTTCCGTATTTCAAATCACCAACGAGACATATATTCAGATTTTCAAGTGTGCCTTGCGTCTTGTATATTGAGTATAAATCAAGCATACATTGTGAGGGGTGTTGGTGTGCACCGTCTCCAGCATTAATAATTGGTATTGGGGCAACTTCACTTGCATACTGTGCAGCACCTTCAATATAGTGGCGCATTACAATCGCATCGGCGTAGTTGGATACCATTAATATCGTATCCTTTAATGTTTCTCCTTTAGTCGCGCTTGTTACTTTCGCGTCACTAAATCCTATAACACGTGCTCCAAGTCTATTTGCTGCAGTTTCAAAACTTAGGCGAGTACGTGTAGAAGGTTCAAAGAAAAGCGTAGCTACAACCTTGCCTTTTAGAATTTCTCTGTTAGGATGTTTTTCAAACTCTTGTGCCAACTTTATCATGTAAAGAATTTTCTCCTTTGATAAATCAGCAATAGTTACAAAATTATGTTTTCCCATTAATGTAGTGTTTCTAATTCGACCGCTAAGTTAAGCATTATTTTTAATTTATGATTGATATTTCAAAAGAAAAATAGTATTTTTGCAGCTAATTAGTTTTTTATTATAAATAATGAGAAAAACATTTGTGCGTATCCTTTGGGGAACGCTTTGTGCGGTTATAGTATTTTTGGCTGTTAGTTTTACTTCCATATGGTTTGGATGGATTGGTTATATGCCAGATTTGGAAGATTTGCAAAACCCTATTAGCCGATATGCCTCTCAGGTTTATTCTGTAGACGGCAAGATTCTTGGTACATATAATATGAATCGTGAAAATAGGGTACATGTTGATTATGATGGTATTTCGCCTTATCTGGTTCAGGCTTTGGTCGCTACAGAAGACGAACGATTTTACGATCATTCCGGCATAGATTTTATCGCATTAACTCGTGCTGTTGTAAAACGTGGAATTTTAGGACAGAAAAGCGCAGGTGGCGGTTCAACAATAACCCAGCAACTTGCAAAGCAACTCTATTCAGCTACAGCTAAAAGCACACTTGAACGTTTGTTGCAGAAGCCAATAGAATGGGTTATTGCTGTGAAACTTGAGCGTTTTTATACAAAAGAAGAAATAATAACAATGTACCTTAATTATTTCGACTTTCTTCATAATGCCGTAGGCATCAAGACCGCTGCTGATGTTTATTTTGACAAGGATCCTAAAAATCTTACATTGACAGAGTCTGCCACACTTATTGGCTTGTGTAAGAATCCTTCTTATTTTAATCCTGTAAGATATCCTGAAAGATGTACAGATCGCCGTAATGTTGTTCTGGGGCAAATGTTGAAAGCTGGATATCTTACAAATGAAGAATATCAAAAAGCTCATGATGAGCCTTTGGCTCTTAATTTTCATCGTGTTGACCATAAGGATGGTATTGCAACTTATTTTAGGGAGTTTTTAAGACAATACATTATGGCTCAAAAACCAACGTTGGAAAATTATCCATCTTGGAATAGGGTTCAGTTTACAATTGATTCTTTGGCATGGGAGACTGATCCTTTGTATGGCTGGTGTAATAAGAATCATAAGAAGAATGGTGAACCTTATAATGTGTATACAGATGGTTTGAAGATTTTTACAACAATAGATTCCAGAATGCAGAAGTATGCTGAGGAGGCCGTATTGAAGCATGTGGGGAATTATCTTCAGCCGGCTTTTACGAAAGAGAACAGAACAAAGCCAAACGCTCCGTTTACTAATGCTCTTACTGCTGCTGAGGTAAAAGGAATTCTGAACAGGTCAATAAGACAGAGCGAGAGATATAGGGCTATGAAAGAGCAAGGTGCTACGGAAAGTGAAATACAAAAAGCATTTAGAACACCTGTTGAGATGTCCGTATTCACGTATCATGGTGATGTAGATACAGTGATGACACCGCTCGATTCAATTCGTTATATAAAATCATTCTTGCGTTCTGGTTTTGTCAGTATGGATCCGCATAATGGTGCTGTCAAGGCTTATGTGGGAGGCGTAGATTTTACTCATTTTACTTATGATATGGCTACACAGGGACGCAGGCAGGTGGGATCAACGATAAAGCCGTTCCTTTATGCTTTAAGTATGTCTAACGGTATGTCGCCTTGTGATGTTGCACCCAATGTTCAGAGATCTTATGGCAACTGGACACCAAGAAATGGCAGTCGGTCAAGATATGGACAAATGGTAACTCTGAAATGGGGACTTGCACAGTCGAACAACTGGATATCTGCGTATTTGATGAGTCGTATTAATCCTCAGGATTTTTTGCGTATATTGCGTGATTTCGGTATAAACACTTATGGCGTATATCCGTCTATTGTACTTTGTCTTGGCCCTAATGAAGCCTCTGTATGTGAGATGGTAAGTGCTTACACTACGTTTGCAAATCATGGAATACATTGTTCGCCTATGTTTGTTTCAAAGATAGAGGACAACGAAGGCAACGTAATAGCTACGTTCCAGCCACGTATGAATGAGGTGATAAGCGAAGAGAGTGCTTATAAAATGCTCGAGATGCTTAAGGCTGTGATGGATGGTGGTACAGGTAGCCGAATGAGATATAAGTATAAGGTTGAGTGTGATATGGGAGGCAAGACTGGTACCACCAACCGTAATGCCGATGCTTGGTTTATGGGTTTCACGCCATCTTTGGTAAGCGGCTGTTGGGTTGGCGGTGAAGATCGTGACATTCATTTCGACTCTACCAGAATGGGACAGGGCGCTAATATGGCTTTGCCTATCTGGGCGTATTACATGAAGAAGGTGTTTGCCGACCGTTCTCTGGGATACGATCCTAACGAGAAGTTTGATATACCTGAAGATTTCAACCCCTGTGTTTCAGAGTTTGATGACTATAGCGCAGGAGGTATTGAAGAGGTGTTCGAATAGCAATTAATTATTATCCGATAGTTCGTTATTATTGAGCAATACAAAAATAAGAGGGTGGGGCTGATTGTTTAGCCTCACCCTCTTATCTTTTCAGATACCATCACATTTACTTCAAATCAGTCATTAGTTCATATACATTTTTACCTTTTTGCGCATCCATATTTTCAGCCGCATTTCTATTTTCTATTAGCGAAAAATAGTACTAAAATCCGTTTTATATAAAGCAAAAATACAGTTTCAATTCTGATGACGATTCTGTTCTTTTAGCCAGCAAGGCTATGAATTTTTACGGTCATTCTGTCACTACAAACTGAAACGTACCTTGAACAATATTTCTCGTGGACGTAGACGGGTGGATGTATATATGCGTTGTGTGTCTGTGAAATATCGGCGCTCAAACAGATCTTTACCAAACAGGTTATGACAAGCTGCGCCTATCTCAATGTGTCGTGTCTTGTATGTTATCGAAAGGTCGGAAAACAATGTTGTCGACACCGATTCGTCGTTGCTGTGATACATCTCGTTGTCAAACTCAATAATCCAGTTGCCAGGCATGATATATGTGCGCAGTTTATGGGTAAAATAACATAATGTTTCGTCATAACCGTCTGTACTCTCCTGATTGGTCTGATGGTTACGGTTTAGTGAAGACGTCAAGTCGGCAGAAAGCCAATATAGAGGCTTAATAGAGATGTTGAGCTTTATCTCGCTGCTTTCCATTCTGAATGGCTGCACATAGTCATTTATGAGCATGCTGTAGTTGTTCCATGTCTGACGTGCAGATAATTTAAGTAACAGACCGGCCCAGTCGAAGTTCTTACTTGCCGAGCCGTTAAGCGTAATCATGCTTACGGACGAGCGTTGGTCTGACGGAGTGCTGCAATAAACATTATCTACAAGTTCACCCTTATACATCAACATGTTGCCCATACGGCTGTAAACTACTCCGCCATTGGCAAAAAATCCGCTTATCACGTTTTTGTATCTTGCAGCGGCATTCAATACAAAAGCGTCAATATAGTCAAGCTGTCCGTTGCCGCGACGCGCTGTTATATAGTCGGTGAACACCAGCGTCGGCATGGATGTCAGTGCGTCCTGCGGCATCCATGAATATGATCCGCCTGCAGTAAGTTGCCATCGAGCCGTTGGCTCATAGCTGAAATAGAGTGATGGGTCTGCCGTAAACTTATGTGCCGACAGCGAATTAAGACTGCGATAGCGCCAGTTTATCGGCACATTAAGACTGATACTTACGTCGTGTGTCTTGATGCTTATGTCGGGAGATACGTAAACCCTATATTCATCATATTTATCGGTGGCTGTGTTCACTGCGTTTTCTACATCAATGTTCTGTCGTTTCAGGTCAAATCCTACGGTATATGTAATATTCAGCAACCACAATCTGTGTCTGAAGTTTGTATAAGTTTTCCAGTCTAACTGACCTATGTTGAGTGTCTCTGCCGATCCGTCTGATATGAGCAGCGTTCCGGGCTTATAATGATAAGCGGCAGCTGAACTTAACGAAAAACTGTTTCCTCCTGAAAAATTCTTAATGAAACGCAGATTGTCTGCCACATATCTTTCACGCGGTCTTACGCTCTGCTGCGTTGTCTGTCCGTTAAGTACAGATGTACCGAGGCTGCGGTTAAAGTCAGCATATCCTTTAAGGGTGTTTACAAGATATAGCCTGTCTTTATTCACTTTATACATCAGCTCGCCTTCATATTCGTTACGGTATGCCCGTGCGTCGTTGTCCTGTGTTATCACGGCTCCGCTGCCTAAGTCGGTATAAACAGTCTGCGACTGCTGCCGCTCCAGACTCTTGTCGAACAGCCCCGTAAGTTGAAGTCGCAGGTCGTTGTCTGCCGCCGTCTTAAACAGCCAGTTGGTGGCAAGTATATGTGTGTTGTTAAACATGGTTCGGCTTTCGTCAAGTCCTGTTCTGCCCAGACCAATACCCGAAAGCAGTCCGCCCGCAGTCAGCACGCTCTCTTCGAGCGATGCCAATGAGCCAACTTCGCTGCTTATGTCCTTGCCTGTATTGTTGCATTTATACATTGATATGCTCTGCATCTTGCGCGAAAACAGCATTGCCAATGCCCGACTGTCATACAATGCGTCTGTCTTTCCCTGCAGAGTGGCGCCTCCGGCAAGCGACATCTCGCCCTGCCACATATCTTTCACCTTCTCGTCGAGCACGATGTTAAGCGCAGCCTGGTCACTGAACACTACATTCTTAAGTGTCTTCACTGGCTGATGATTCTCCATCACCTGCACCTTCTTCACCTTGCCGGCATCTATGTTGTTGCTCGCTACGCCATATTTGCTGCCCATGAGGTCCATGCCTTCAATATAAAACTTGTTGATGCTTTTGCCCTGATATGTTATGCTGCCGTCTTTTCCGACCTCCATTCCGGGCATACGTGATATGACGTCGGCTATCGAGCGGTCGTTTTTCTGCCGGAAACTGCTAACCAAATAGTCTATCGTGTCGCCGCGCTGTGTTATCTTGTCTGGTTTCACCTTCACTTCTTTCAGCGCGAAAGCTTCTTCCCTCATGGTTATTGTCCGTCCGTCTTTATATGTCTTTGCAGCCAGCGTCACTGTGGCATAGCCCATACTTCTGAATACGAGCGAGTCGGTTTGTCCGTCTTCTCCTTCATACTTCAGAGTAAAGGCTCCCGTCTTAGCTGTTATGGCGTATGCCCTTATGCGTCCTGTTGTGCCTTTGAGCATAACCGAAACTCCTGGAAGCGGCTTGCCGCCCTCATCCTTAACAACGCCCGTAAATGTCTGGGCATTAAGCAGCAGTGGAATCATAAGTAAAATCAGGACAAATATCTTTTTCATAATTGGGTATAATTTATTTTTCATATAATCATAAGCGGTTTCATTACTGAGGCTGAAAGGTTAAGGCCTGTATGTCTCCATCAGATTCACCGGCTTTTTCCTCAATGCTTCAGTGTTTCCTGTTTCCATATAATGTTTGGTGAACGGAACACCGTTTACCTTTTCCATATAAAGTTTTATGTTGGCAAAATATTCCTTGTAGATGTCTTGCAGCTCCAGAGGAGTACAGTCTACATACTTTTGCTTGTCGACCGCCAACAGCCGCCCGTCGCCTTTTTCTATGGCTGTGCATACAAACGAGAATGTTCTTGTTTCGTCAGCAGCCTTTAGTATCAGTCCAGGCAGGCCGCATAATTTCCACGGGCCGTCAGCTATGGGTATGTCGGCGGTAAACCATACGTGCCATCTACGTCCGCGCAATTCGCCCACAGCGCTTTGGCATCTATAGCTAGCCACGGTGCTGTCGCTCTCTGTCAGAGTCCATTCTATATGTGGCATGTCTTCTACATATTTAAAGAAATCTATCAGTACCCTGTCGACATACACCAGTCTTCCCTGTGACGGAATGTTCTTATAAATGTGATACGCCTGCCCGCTCTGATATGGCTTAACCTGCTTGCGTATCTTCTCTAAGTTTATCTGTCCTGTAGCATTCATGCTGTCAATCAAGGCTTCTTTCATTCTGTTCATCCAACTATAAAAGTGTGACGCACTGTTGCCAATGTCAAGCTTCATCACGTCCTGTTTAGCTTCGTTTTCACCTTCTGCGTTAGCATATCGCGCCTGATATGTTACGCTAAGTCGAACACTGTCGGCTGTGGAGGCAGACAGCGTCATAAACGGCAACAACAAGAATGTAATCATGAATTTTCTCATATCTTAGCTTATTATTTTTATGCAATGCATGAACATATTATCAGCCTCTCTTCATTAAGTTGCAATCCAATTTGTCATGGCATTGTCTCCTTACATGCTTAAAACTTTAAATTTTGTAGCGCGACAGATGTATATCATAACGCAAAAGGCGCAGAGAGAGGGACGTAATCAGTGCGTAAACGGTTTTTCGTCTATTGATATTATCGCGCTCTTCCGTTTACTGCCGGGAATGGGCAGCGAGTTGCCGGTACGGGTGACAAGAAACTGTATTGGGTCGTCGTTATATTTATAATAAATCGTTTTGTATTCATCGTAAGTGCAATCTGTATAATTTCCCGAAGGCATTTCCACAAACATTCCGTTTCCGCTTGTTATAGATGTGCAGCAGAATGAATATATTCCATCGGATTCAACAGCTTTGAGTATGAGTCCCGGCAGTCCGCGCAGTTTCCATGGACCGTCGCTTACCGGAATGTCTGCTGTGAACCATACAGTCCATCGTCTTCCACCTATATTCGTCCATGCCTTGCCACAGCTGTATCCGCATATCGTGGTGTCGCCATCTTCGATATTCCACTGCAGCCGTTTGTCAGCTTCAGTGTATTTCACTCCGTCTAACCCAAACGTATCATAAAACGTTATACTGTCACCACCTGAAGGGCGCTTGCATACATGCCATTGCAAACCTCCTCCGCCAACGTTCTTTGCGTTGTTTATGGCTACCTCGAGTGGCAGATTGCTTTCATTTACCTTTTTCATCTGCTCGTCACGCAGCCTTTGTGCCTCGCTGTAAAAATGAGACATGGTACGTCCTACATCCAATGCCATAACGTCATGGGTCTTATGTCCGTTGCCGTATGTGGCATAAGTTGTATTATATACGATGTGCAGCATAACGCTGTCGGCTGTCTCGGCCGACAGCGCAGCAAAATTCAATAGCAAAAGTAATAAGATGTATTTTCTCATAAAATTAATTATTTAAAGGATATTACGAAATATCTGTCATATAAGTATGTTTTTACGGCTGATAAAAATTCATGTAGACAACAGCTAATCACTGGCATATTTACAATGACCTCATACTTCTGTTGACTGTTAAGAACATATATATTGTTTATTTATGTCATAGTATTCTAGAAAATGCAACTTCGCCTTAGCATTAGCTTTGGGAACAAACCGGTTTATAACTTCTTGCAGAATTGTCTGTCCGTACGTGTCAGGCATATAAGTTAAAGGATCCGAAAGAAATTTTGTGCTAATTGTATTTACGCTTATGCTTCCACTCATATTCATGCTGTCCATCTTTGCCAGTTTCTGCTCAAAATAGTCGCTGAAAAAGTGTGATGCGTGCTTTCCTATATCAAGACGCATCATATCACAACGGTCAGGCTTCTTATATTTTGAGTAGTTGTATTCAGATGTATAAACAATGCTCATTATCACGCTGTCAGTTGTCTGGGCTGAAAGTGTAAAGCAGTTGATGAGGGAATACAACAAAATAACCAATTTATATGCCATATTTAAATTCTTATATTCATTCAGTATGTACATAACTTTATTAAAGAAAAACATTAAGATTTCTTCAATAAAAAAATCTGCAACTTATAATTATCTTTTATACTTGTTATTTATTTTTCTCACAATAAGCAATATCCCCGCGAATATCAGCAGGCAAGTTGCTATTACGGCCAGCTCATGCCAGTTGGTCAAATCCTCAAATACGTTGGCAAACATTGTGAGAAAAGAAACGTAAAAGAATAAACATGCGAGAGCGTTTCTTCTCTTACGTATATCAAAATATATACCCGCCGCAAGCAGCGTAATTGTTATTAATAGCTTAAATATAATCATATTTTGTCCACCAAAAATTTAAATAAGTCTATTACTAATTATAATGCCTTATCCGGAATCTCCTGCCAAACCATTAGGCATTATTGCTACGAAAACGAAGATTGCACATATCGCAAATAATAAGGATACGGCTTTTTCATAGTTTCATATTCAACTTATACAAAAGTACAAACAATAGCGAAATATATGATAATATTTCACTTCACAAAACTTCACAAAATTACAATCTATTGATTTTCAGCTATTTACAATAGCGCTAAAGTTCTTTTATGAAATGGTCAAGATCTTTTGCTCCTCCCTTTTTTTGAAACATTTTAAAGTATAAGCGTGACTTTGCCATGCCGAGAGAGCTATATGAATAAGGTGAGATATTGCATATTTCTTTAGATGAAAGACCTGCTTTCACCATACAGCAAATCCATACTTCATTATCATTTATGTCTGGATAAAACTCTTTAAGGCGTTTTGTAAAATTGTTGTATGCCTTATTCAAGGCTTCAACAAGTCTGTGATAATCAGCAGAAGACGGTACGGCATTTGGAGTGTGATACAATTTATATACATCCGTATCAGCCAAGTCAGCTATCAGCAGCTCACGATGTTTTTCTTTAAAGAGCATATGTTCATTCTGCTTAGCCAGCATCTCAGCCTCGTTACGCATTAAAGACTTGCGTATTTCAGTAAGTTTTTCGTTCGAGACAGATAATTCTGTTTCCAATTGTGCTATACGCTCTTCATTACGCTTCATTTTTTGCATTTCTGTTTCTTGGAGCTGGCTTAAATAATTATTTGCACGTTCCTGCTGTTCCCGTATGCGTTTTTTCACATTAGAATAATGTTTTATCAAAATTAAAGACACAACTATCACCGTAAAGATAATTACCGAAAGCAATATGGTAAGATTTGTCTTTGTCTCTGCCAATACAGTATTTTTACGCTCTATATCAATATTCTTCTCCACCTGTGACAACATATCTGATGTTTCATTTAACTCGCTTGCCGTCACAGAGTCGGAATACACAGAATATTTATCGTAATATTCCATTGCCTCGTCACGCTTGCCCTGCTTATTTAAGATTCTTATTATATCCAGACACGCATCTCTTTTTTCTGTATTATTACTGTAACTCATCCCACGTTTATTATATGCAACGGCAGAATCAAGTTGTCCCGTATGCTCAAAATAATATGCCCAAACATAATAATGAGACGATATGTCTTTGTCTGTCGTTGCAAGAAAGGGCGTATTCAATGCCGAATAAGCGTCATCAAGCTGACCTTCTTCAATATATATACCGGCCAGTTCCTCCATAACCATATTATAAAGGTTCGCGTCACCAATAGCCTTTGCCTTTTTGGCAGCTTGCCGATAATAAGGTATTGCCGTGTTGTTCTGCTTGAGATAGCTGTACGACCGTCCAATATCTCTCAATGAATAAACTTCTGTAACCTGCGCACCGGCTTGCTTGGCATATCCGTATGCCAACTTATTATATCGCAACGCATCTTTATGCAAGCCCTTCACCTCATAGACATATCCTGCCCATGTGGCAGAACGGGCTTTATAGCGATTTATAGTAGAATCGTTTTCAGACTCCACTTTAATTGCTTTGTTGAACGATGTTAGGGCATGACCATAAAGATGCATGTCACAATAGACTCGGCCGAGAAGATAATTAGCACGGACGCGCTGAAAGTCACTGCCATGACTATTATAATAGTTTGCTGCAGCGCGTATGGTTGAGTCTGACACATGTAGGATATAGCATTTATCGTCGGCTTCGGTGCGCGACAGTGCGTACCATAAGCGATAGTCTTTGCCCGAACGGCATATCTCGAGCGAGTCGCGCCTCAATATGGTCAGTGCGCTGTCGGGATGTTCTTCCATAAGGCTGTCTGCCGTGCGCAATAAACTTTCAGTTCTGCCTCCGTCACGACATGAAAAGAATGTTGTGCAGAGCAACAAGAAGGGGAGTGCTTTTGTTATTAAAGAAGTTAAAGTCATATGCCTTGTAGTCTTTTATCTTAGTTTAAATTTACCAGCATTAAGCCTTACCGAAAGCATAGCTTGTAAAGTTGGTTTAAACATTTGGCATCAGCTCTTTTATATATTGCGTTTTGGCGTCTTGTGCGGTGAACTGACGAGTCCTGCGCAGTGCAAATATAGCGAAAGGCGAGTGCAATGCAAAACAAAAAACACTTTTTTTGAATTTGCATTGCCGAGCCGCATCCTATATTATGCAAATATAGCGAAAGGCGAGAGCATTGCAAAAAGCAAAAAACTTGTTTTGGATTTTTGTACTGCCGAGTCAAATCCTATATTATGCAAATATACGGAAATTCATTTAATTTGTTTATTGTCATACCATGTTTTTGCTTTTAATTTAAACATTTTTTTAGCAATGTGAGATTGTTAGCTTTCGTAAATGTGTCGTAAATTTAGAATAGGTAAATGCAGTGTTCTGTTCCTTTTCTTTTATTCCAAAACTTGTTATTTATGTTGATGACGTAAATTGACATAATGTCAATACTATCGCATGATTGCTTTCTATTTGGTTTTAGATGGAGCTCTCAGACGGCGATATTTAAAAATTAAAATTTGCTGGCCGTGAAAACAGATAGTTTTTGTGTGCAAGGGTAAACAAGTGAGTTTCAATGTATTATGCGGAGTTGTGCCGATGTGCGCAATTAAATTGGCGTGTTTTTATGCCAAAACGTTCCTTTTTTAATAATATAAATCGGCTTTTGGGGACCAGAATACGGGTGATTTGTGCCTCGAAAGTGGCTGAATTGTCTTATAAAAGCATGCCTTTTATGTGATTATGTAAATAAACTTTACCGAATTAATACATCTTAGAGCGCTTAATTTTCTATTTCGTCATAAAATCGTGACATAAGTGTAATAACATATTGAATGGCTTAAGACGTGTTTTAGTATCAAAAAGAATTCTTTTATATAATTATACTACTTCAGTAAGATATGATTAGTGCTTAGTGTTACTGCAATCATCGTATAATTATATAAACGACTTGTTAAAATATTAATCAATCATTTGCTGTAAATAATGCAGATGAGAATGGTTCTTATTCCAATTTTATCGTAATATATAGATTGACAATGTTACCGGATTAATTATCATAGTTTTAGTTAGAGCATTCTTAGAGCGCGATTTTAAATTGTACTATTGCATGCTTTTATTCTCGATGTTATGTGTAAATATATAAATTAACGACTAACAGTAACAGCTTGATAATATGTTTTTTATATTCAGTAAATTAATATAATATTAGTGAAATTATCAGGGCGCAGACGGTGCGTGCTCTGGAAATAGAGTTTAATCCTAGCCCGTCAGTTGTGTGGATGACTGCTTGAAATTAAAATTAAGTATGTCGCCGGAATATGTTATAATTGGTGATTGGTGGGGTGCTACGGATTGCTGGTAATGTTAACTAAGATGATTGGCCGACTAAATTTTGTTCTTAATCTAATAATAAAATTTGCCACATATTTATATATAATCAATATTTTTCATTATCTTTGCCGATATAAATGATCTGACGTTATGATAGCGGCGTTGCCGGCAATCATATGTCTGGTGCTAAAATTTAGTGATAAATATTATGATTTTTGAATAAAGACTGACATTATGAAAATTCAAGATATATTACAGAGGTTAAAAATTGAATCTCTAAACAAGATGCAATATCAGGCAGGTGACGTGCTGGTGAATACAGATTCTGATTTGGTCATATTGTCTGCTACGGGCAGCGGTAAAACGTTGGCATATCTGCTGCCATTGGCCGGCATGCTTAATCCTGAATCTGACAGGGTGCAGGCTGTGGTTGTAGTTCCCGGACGTGAATTGGCGTTGCAGTCGCATGATGTGTTTTCACGTATGGCATGTGGCTTGCGCTCAATGCCTTTGTATGGTGGGCGTGCAGCTATGGACGAACATAAGAATTTGCGTAAGGTTAGACCACAAATTGTATTTGCTACTCCCGGCAGGCTTAATGACCACCTTGATAAAGGCAATATTGATGCCGATGGTATAAAATATCTGGTGATAGATGAATTTGACAAATGTCTGAAGATGGGATTCCATGAGGAAATGAGCGCATTGATAGATAAGTTGCCATATGTGGAAAGAAGAGTGCTGCTGTCTGCCACTGATGCAAACGAAATACCCGGCTTTGTTAATATGGGCAGAGTTGTGCGTCTTGATTTTCTTACAGATGAGCAGATACCTGAACGTATTAATCTTTTTGTGGTTAAAAGCAAGGAGAAGGACAAACTGGATGCTCTTAACGCCTTGCTATGCAGTTTTGGCGTGTCAAGCAGCATAGTATTTCTGAATTATCGTGATGCTGTTGAACGTGTAGCTGATTATTTACGGAGTAAAGGCTTTGTTGTAAGCGCGTTTCATGGCGGACTTGACCAAAAGGCACGCGAGGATGCCATTTACAAATTTAGTAATGGCTCGTCAAGTGTGCTCGTTGGTACAGACTTGGCTGCCCGTGGCTTGGATATACCGGATGTGGATAATATTATACATTATCATTTGCCTCAGGGTGAAGATGAATATATACATAGGGTAGGGCGCACGGGCCGTTGGGAGGCATGTGGCAGGGCATTTCTCTTGTTGGGACCGGAAGAAACAATTCCTGAATATATAAAAGACATGCCTGATGAATACGTATTGCCGAATGATATAGAAACACCTCCGCAGCCCAAAATGGTGACGTTATATATCGGAAAGGGCAAAAAGGATAAAATATCAAAAGGTGATGTGTTGGGATTCTTATGTAAAATTGGAGGACTAAAGGGTGATGACATAGGACGCATTGATGTTAAAGAACGCTGTTCTTATGCAGCTGTGAGTCGTGAAAAATTGAAAAGCGTATTGACGAAAACTTCCGGCGAAAAGCTAAAAGGTATTAAAACTATAGTGGAGTTGATAAAATAATGCGATAAACAGAAAATAGATTATATATTTTCTTGAAAAAAATTTGCCAGTTCAAATAAAAGTCGTAACTTCGCAAGTGCTATGAAGCAAAAAATGTATAATTGTTAATTTTAAACCAAAACTATCAAATGAAGAAGTATAACTTTAATGCAGGTCCGTCAATTCTTCCACGCGAAGTGATTGAGAATACTGCGAAACAGATTTTAGATTTCAATGGCAGCGGCCTTTCTTTGGCAGAAATTAGCCATAGAGCAAAAGATTTCCAGCCTGTTATAGACGAAGCAGTGGCACTTATTAAAGAGCTGCTTAATGTTCCTGAAGGCTACTCTGTTCTTTTCTTAGGCGGCGGAGCTTCTTTGGAATTCTGCATGGTACCTTATAACTTCCTTATAAAGAAAGCTGCTTATTTAAATACTGGTGTATGGGCAAAGAAAGCCATGAAGGAAGCCAAATTGTTTGGCGAAGTTGTTGAAGTGGCTTCTTCAGCTGATGCAAACTTTACTTTCATTCCTAAGGGTTGGACTTGCCCCGATGATGTTGACTATCTGCATATAACAACAAACAACACTATTTACGGAACTGAAATCCGCAAGGAACTTGATGTAAACGTTCCTATGATTGGTGATATGTCTTCAGACATTTTCAGCCGTCCTGTAGATGTTGCTAAATATAAGTGTATATATGCCGGTGCACAGAAGAACTTGTCAATGGCAGGTGTTACTATCGTTATCGTTAAGGATGATGAACTCGGTAAGGCTCCGAGAGAGATACCTACAATGTTGAACTACCAGACTCATGTTGAAAAGGGCTCTATGTTCAATACTCCTCCTGTTGTTCCTATTTATACAGCTCTTGAAAACCTCCGTTGGATTAAGAAGATGGGTGGCGTAGAAGCTATGGATAAATTGGCTCATGAGCGTGCTGATATCGTTTATTCTGAAATCGATAGAAATAAACTGTTCCGCGGTACAGTTAATGCAGAAGACCGTTCATTGATGAACATCTGCTTCGTTATGAACGAGGAGTATGCTGAACTTGAGAAGCCGTTCTTAGAGTATGCTACTTCACAGGGTATGGTTGGTATCAAGGGCCATCGCTCTGTCGGCGGATTCCGTGCAAGCTGCTACAATGCTCAGTCAATAGAGGGCGTACAGGCACTTGTTAAATGTATGAAAGACTTTGAAGCTCAGCATTAATGCTGTAGCAGACAAAATGAATGGTGTGTCGCTTGAATAAATGCGACATGCTGAATATGCAAGAGAAGCATATCGTCGGCGAGGGTTGATTATCATATAATCTCTGGCATGGTGTGCTTCTCTTGTTCATTAAAGTATTTTGGTCTTAACCTTAAATTTTACAAACAACAATTTAATTAACAACGAAATGAAAGTATTAGTAGCAACTGAGAAACCCTTTGCAGCTGTTGCTGTTGAAGGAATAAAGAAAGAAATAGAAGGTGCAGGCAACGAACTCGTGTTGCTTGAAAAATATACAGATGTAGCTCAGCTTCTTGATGCCGTTAAGGATGCTGATGCTATGATTGTACGTTCTGATAAGGTTACTCCGGCTGTGTTGGATGCAGCTAAAAATCTTAAAATAGTAGTACGCGCCGGTGCTGGTTACGACAGCATTGATACAGCTTATGCTAAGGAAAAAGGTGTAATTGTAGAGAATACTCCTGGACAGAATTCAAATGCCGTTGCAGAACTTGTATTTGGCTTAATGGTTTATGCTGTTAGAAATTTCTATAATGGCAAGGCCGGTACAGAGCTTATGGGCAAGAAACTCGGAATTTTGGCATTTGGTAATGTAGGCCGTAATGTGGCTCGAGTTGCTAAAGGCTTTGGAATGGACGTTTATGCTTACGATGCATTCTGCCCGAAAGAGGTTATTGAGGAGGCTGGCGTTAAGGCTGTTGATTCTCAGGAAGAATTATTCAAGAACTGTGATGTCGTTTCTTTGCATATTCCTGCAACTCCTGAAACAAAGCAGAGCATCAACTATAATTTGGTAAATATGATGAAGAAGGGGGGGATGGTAGTAAATACAGCCCGTAAGGAAGTCATCAATGAACCTGAGTTGATAAAGCTTATGGAAGAGCGTACAGATTTGAAATATATTACAGATATTAAGCCTGATGCAGATGAAGAGTTTGCTAAATTTGAAGGACGCTACTTCAGCACTCCTAAGAAGATGGGTGCACAGACTGCTGAGGCTAACATTAATGCTGGTATTGCTGCTGCAAAACAGATTAATGTTTATTTCAAGGATGGTTGCACAAAGTTCCAGGTAAATAAATAATTATTGATATCTTAACTGTAATATAGAAGGAATAATATTATGGCTAAAATTAAACCATTCAAAGGTATACGTCCGCCGAAACAGTATGTAGAGGAGGTTGAGTCTCGTCCATATGATGTGCTTGACTCAGAAGAGGCACGCGTAGAGGCTGGCGATAACGAAAAGAGCCTTTATCATATAATTAAACCTGAAATTGATTTTGAACCGGGTACAAGCGAATATGATCCGCGTGTATACGAGAAGGCCGCAGAGAACTTTAAGAAATTCCAGGATAAGGGATGGCTGGTTCAGGATGATAAGGATAATTATTATATCTATGCTCAGACAATGAACGGAAAGACACAATACGGACTCGTTGTTTGTGCTTTTGTTGATGATTATCTTAATGGTGTGATTAAGAAACACGAACTCACTCGTCGTGACAAGGAAGAAGACAGAATGAAGCATGTTAGAGTTAATAATGCAAATATTGAACCTGTATTCTTTGCTTATCCTGACAATACCATATTAAATGATGTAATTATGAAGTATGCTCAGACAGAACCTGAGTATGACTTTATTGCACCTATTGACGGATTCCGTCATCAATTCTGGATTATCTCTGACAGCAAGGATATTGAAGTTGTTACTGAGGAATTTGCTAAGATGCCTGCATTGTATATTGCAGACGGTCATCACCGTTCTGCTGCCGCTGCTTTGGTTGGTGCAGAAAAGGCAAAGCAGAATCCTAATCATAAGGGTACTGAAGAATATAACTACTTCATGGCTGTTTGTTTCCAGGCTTCTCAGCTTACAATTCTTGATTACAACAGAGTTGTGAAAGACCTTAATGGTCTGAGCTCAGAGGAATTCTTGACAGCATTGAGCAAGAACTTCGACGTAGTAGAGAAAGGTGCAGATATTTATAAACCTGATCATTTGCATAATTTCTCTCTTTATTTAGATAATAAGTGGTATAGTCTTACTGCTAAGCAAGGTACATTTGATGACAAAGATCCTATCGGTGTTCTAGATGTAGATATTTCTAGTCGCTTGATATTGGATGAAATTTTGGGAATAAAAGATCTCCGCTCAGATAAACGTATAGACTTTGTGGGTGGACTTAGAGGTCTTGAAGAGTTAAAGCGCCGAGTTGATAGTGGTGAAATGCGTATGGCATTGGCTCTTTATCCTGTTACTATGCAACAGATTATGGATATTGCAGACAGCGGTAAGATAATGCCTCCTAAGGCTACTTGGTTTGAACCGAAATTGCGCTCAGGACTTATTATTCATAAACTTGTTTAAAGAGAACAAACTTAAATTTTTTAATATAAATACACCAGCTTAATGGGTATTGATGAATTTAAGACAATAACGAATGTTGGCGAGGGAACTTATTCTGAAAAGAGGAGTAAGTTCCTCGCTTTTTCACATCATGTGGAGTCTGAAGATGATATAAGGGAGCTGTTGGCTTTTTATAGGAAGAAGTATTTTGATGCTCGTCATGTCTGTTATGCCTACATGTTGGGGGCTGAGCGAAAGATTTTTAGAGCAAATGATGACGGAGAGCCAAGCAGCACAGCAGGTAAGCCAATCCTTGGGCAAATTAACAGTAGTGGATTGACAGATATACTTATTGTCGTTGTTCGCTATTATGGTGGCGTTAATCTTGGTACTGGTGGACTGATTGTTGCATATAAAACAGCTGCGGCTGCAGCAATAGAGAATTCTGTTGTTGAAACTAGGCAAGTTGAGGAAATTATTACATATAACTTTCCATATGTTATGATGAATAATGTTATGAGAGTTGTTAAAGATATGAAGCCTAGAATATTATCTCAAACATACGATACTACTTGTGAGATTAAGTTAAGTATACGTTTGTCTGAAGCTGAAATATTGAAAGCTAGACTAGCAAAACTTTCTTTTGAATAACCTGGTTTTCATATTAAAGCACACCACGAGAACATTTATGTTTAATGACTTTTGATCGGCATAAAAGTTATACAAGTTTTGAACATATTTGCTTTTTTCTTTGTTATATAAAAAAATAGTATTACCTTTGCAGTGAGTTAGAAAAGAAAACTTTAAACCTTGCAGTTGGTTTTCTGCATTTGATTTGAGTTTTCGTTAATGGAAGATTGGCAGAGTGACCGAATGCGCTGGACTCGAAATCCGGTATACCCATTTACGGGTATCGGGGGTTTGAATCCCTCATCTTCCGCTTTAAAGCAGATATATACATGTATATCTGCTCTTTTATTTTTTGTAAATCCGAGTAACCCCAACATTGTTCGACACCACAATATAAGTTTTACTTTAAAAAAACTATTACTGACATAGAATAATATTTTTGAATCTCTATTTTTTTATATTTAATTGCTTTTAGGTTTTATAAATTTATTTGGAATGAAATTCTACGGAGCCAGTTTGCAGTTTTCTTTCTTAAGAGAATAAATTCCTTTAATTTCCGCCATCGGCCTTTGATATTTGCCATTAGCGTATAATTTTCATCCATCTTTGCCGGTATTATTTCCCGTTCCAGTGTCACAAGTCTGCTTATTTCTTTTGTAAAATATAATAATGTGAATGGTGTAAAATCTGCACTCAATATGTAAACGGATGTTAAAACCGGTCTAAAATTAAAACTTTTTTCAGAAAACATTTGGCAGTTTGGTGAAAACCCCGTACTTTTGCATCCGCTTTTGAGAGCTGACGCTCCCTGAGCACTGAAGAAAGAGATCTTTGAGATACTGAAATATACAGAGACAAGAGTAGTACAAGAAACATCCTGCGGACATGTTCTGCAGGGAGGGTAAAGAATGAAAACCGTTCAATTTCTGCCGTGATATATATAATATGTATCTGCGGTCAAATACTACCGGATGGCGTTCTGAGCGACAGACTAACGGACACGGCCTTCGGGTCTGTGTCACATTATAAAGAAATTTTACAGTGGAGAGTTTGATCCTGGCTCAGGATGAACGCTAGCTACAGGCTTAACACATGCAAGTCGCGGGGCAGCATGAAGGATGCTTGCATTCTTTGATGGCGACCGGCGCACGGGTGAGTAACGCGTATCCAACCTGCCTGTTACCACGGCACAGCCCGTCGAAAGGCGGATTAATGCCGTATGTGGTCCTTTGCGGGCATCTAATTAGGACTAAAGGTTTAGCGGTAACAGATGGGGATGCGTCCGATTAGCTTGACGGCGGGGTAACGGCCCACCGTGGCGACGATCGGTAGGGGTTCTGAGAGGAAGGTCCCCCACACTGGAACTGAGACACGGTCCAGACTCCTACGGGAGGCAGCAGTGAGGAATATTGGTCAATGGGCGCAAGCCTGAACCAGCCAAGTAGCGTGAGGGAAGACTGCCCTATGGGTTGTAAACCTCTTTTGTGCGGGGATAAAGTGTGGGACGTGTCCCATATTGCAGGTACCGCACGAATAAGGACCGGCTAATTCCGTGCCAGCAGCCGCGGTAATACGGAAGGTCCGGGCGTTATCCGGATTTATTGGGTTTAAAGGGAGCGCAGGCCGTCCTTTAAGCGTGCTGTGAAATGCCGCGGCTCAACCGTGGCACTGCAGCGCGAACTGGAGGACTTGAGTACGCACGAGGTAGGCGGAATTCGTGGTGTAGCGGTGAAATGCTTAGATATCACGAAGAACTCCGATTGCGAAGGCAGCTTACCGGAGCGCAACTGACGCTGAGGCTCGAAAGCGCGGGTATCGAACAGGATTAGATACCCTGGTAGTCCGCGCGGTAAACGATGGATGCCCGCCGTTGGGTTTTAGAATTCAGCGGCCAAGCGAAAGCGTTAAGCATCCCACCTGGGGAGTACGCCGGCAACGGTGAAACTCAAAGGAATTGACGGGGGCCCGCACAAGCGGAGGAACATGTGGTTTAATTCGATGATACGCGAGGAACCTTACCCGGGCTTGAATTGCAGGAGAACGATCCAGAGATGGTGAGGCCCTTCGGGGCTCCTGTGAAGGTGCTGCATGGTTGTCGTCAGCTCGTGCCGTGAGGTGTCGGCTCAAGTGCCATAACGAGCGCAACCCCTGTCCATAGTTGCCATCAGGTCGTGCTGGGCACTCTGTGGAGACTGCCGCCGTAAGGTGTGAGGAAGGTGGGGATGACGTCAAATCAGCACGGCCCTTACGTCCGGGGCTACACACGTGTT